>NZ_NASZ01000016.1 GCF_014596575.1 Flavobacterium pokkalii
TCTTGTACACAACGAAGTTTAAATTCATAATTGTATTTGACTTTTCTTTCCATAAAAATGCCCCCAAATAGCGTCTAACTTTTTGGGGGCAGTTCATTTACATCGTCCCTTTTTTTAATCGTATAAAAGAAAAAATTAATATCCTCCTCTATTTCCACGGTTTTCACCACCGCGATTGTTTCCGTAACCTCCGCGAGAATCATTTCTGCGGTTGTTATTAAAACTTCTTCTTTCACCTTCCGGTTTTGGTTCTGATTTGTTCACCACAATAGTACGCCCTAAAACAGTTGCTCCATTCAACTCATCAATTGCTTTTTGAGCTTCTGCATCAACAGGCATTTCAACAAAACCAAAGCCTTTACTTCTTCCGGTAAATTTATCAGTAATTACTTTAACAGAATCAACTGTTCCATAAGCCTCGAAAGACTCTCTTAAATCTGCTTCCTCAATACTGAACGGAAGGCTTCCAACAAAAATGTTCATATAATTATTTATAAAGTTGTGACAAATGTAATCTTATTTGGCTCATAACAAACTATAAACATGTTTATTTCTGCCTTATTTAAACATTTAATAAGATATCGGTAAAGAAAAAGTCTATTAAAAAAATCCTTAAGTTATTGTACCGTAACAGGAACTTTATAGAAAACCCCATATTGGTAATTTAAAGTAGCCCCTGCCAAAGGATTGTCAAATGTGTTTTCCAAATTGAATTTAAAAGTTCCCGAGATAGTTTGTGCTAACACATCGTATTCGGTAATTTCAATTTGTCCGTTTCCAACACCAAAACCAGAGGAAAAAGTAACGCTTTCTTTAGTAGAAGGATCGGTATATACATAAGTCGCCGTAGTATTAGCATTAGTTCCAATAGAATAAATTCCAACTGCTGTAGTATTATTTTTCAAAGTAACCACTTCTGTCGCTGTGTAAGCTTCAATAACCAACGTCCCACCGGAATAAACAGTTGCACGAGTCTGAACTGCACGCCACAAAACATTGTCTTTCATCCCCTGAAAAGCAGGATTATTAAAACGGACATCCTCCTGACAGGAAAACACAGCAAAAAGTAGAATCAAAAACAAAAAATACTTTTTCATAAATTAAAATTTACAAACAAAAATAAACTATTAAAGCCAAAGTAAACCTTTTAAGTTAAAAAAAAGAAGCAAAAAAACCACTAAACAACTACATATCAAAATACTAAAAAACTATTTGCTATATTAAAAAATAATGTATCTTTGCAGCCTTAATTAATCGGGGTCGTGTACCTCAAAATTTAATCATTAAAGATTATGTCAGTAAAAATTAGATTACAAAGACACGGTAAAAAAGGAAAACCTTTTTACTGGGTAGTAGCAGCAGATGCTCGCTCAAAAAGAGATGGTAGATACTTAGAGAAAATCGGTACTTACAATCCAAACACTAACCCTGCAACTATCGAATTAGACCTTGATAGCGCTGTAAAATGGTTACACAATGGTGCTCAACCAACAGATACTGCAAGAGCAATCCTTTCTTACAAAGGAGCTTTATTGAAACACCACCTTGATGGAGGTATCCGTAAAGGAGCTTTAACTCAAGAGCAAGCTGACGCTAAATTAGCTGCTTGGTTAGAGGCTAAAGCCGGTACAGTAAACGCTAAAAAAGACGGTTTATCAAAAGCTCAGGCTGATGCCAAAGCAAAAGCTTTAAAAGCTGAACAAGAAGTAAACGCTAAACGTGTTGCTGCAGCTGCTCAGGCTGAAGCTGATGCTATTGCTGCTGCACAAGCTGAAGAGGCTGAAGTTGCTTCATCTGAAGAAGAAGCTCCTGCTGCTGAAGAAAACAACGAAGAAGCTCAAGCATAATTTGAACAGCGAAAATGCGTAAAGAAGATTGTTTCTATTTAGGTAAAATCGCTAAAAAATTTAGTTTCAAAGGGGAAGTCTTAGCCTATTTAGACACAGACGAACCCGAGCTATACGAAAATCTGGAATCAGTGTTTGTTGAATACAACAAACACTTGGTTCCTTTTTTTATTGAAAGCAGCTCCTTACACAAAAATGACTTTTTAAGAATTCATTTTGAAGACATCAACACCGAAGCAGACGCCGAAAACCTAATCGGCAGCAGCTTATACCTGCCTTTAAGCATGTTACCTAAACTTACAGGCAACAAATTTTATTTCCATGAAGTCATTGGTTTTGAAGTAGAAGATAAAAAATTAGGCTACGTTGGCGAAATCCAATCCATCAACGATACTACTGCCCAGCCTCTTTTTGAAGTCAACAAAGACGGAGCGGAAATACTAATCCCAATGATTGACCAATTCCTGGTAAAAGTAGATCGGGAAAACAAAAAAATTATCATGGATTTACCGGAAGGATTGATCGAGATGTATCTTTAATTTAAATTTTTGAACCATTAAGAAATTAAGGTTCATTAAGTTTTTTTTCTTACCCCCCCTTAATTTCTTAATGGTTTAATTTTTAAAATCTTGATTTTGTCCAAATTCCAATTCAAACAATTTTCTGTTGATCAAGATCGTTGCGCTATGAAAGTTGGAACCGATGGTGTTTTATTAGGCGCCTGGACTCCAATTGAGAATAATCCATTTAGCATTTTAGACATTGGAACCGGAACAGGAATCATTGCTTTAATGCTCGCACAACGCAGTAATGCCGAACAAATTGACGCTTTAGAAATCGACGAAGAAGCCTACGAACAAGCAACAGATAATTTCGAAAATTCCCCTTGGAACGACCGTTTGTTTTGTTTCCACGCTGGTTTAGATGAATTTGTCGAAGAACCGGAAGACGAGTACGATTTAATCGTTTCCAACCCCCCTTTTTACAGCGAAAATTACAAATCCAACAGCGAACAGCGTGATTTAGCCCGCTTTCAGGATGCCATGCCTTTCGAAGATTTAGTCGAAGCAGCTGATTTATTACTTTCTGAAAACGGAATTTTCTCCGTTATCATTCCTTTTAAAGAAGAAGAAAACTTTTTGGCTTTAGCCAATGAATACGAATTGTATCCAATAAAAATTACCCGCGTAAAAGGAGCTCCAAACTCCGAAATCAAACGAAGTTTATTAGCTTTTAGCCGAAATAAAAAATCTGATTTTCCAGTTGACGAATTAATCATTGAAACAGCAAGACACCAATACACTCCGGAATACATTGAATTAACAAAAGAGTTCTATTTAAAACTGTAACCATAAAAAAAGTCATTTCTGAACCTGTATTGCCAATAAATTATTAAATATATTTGCATAAAAAATGCAATGTCAGGAGTAGAAAATTTTTCCTTTTACTTAATTTCAGCAATAATCTTTGTTTTAACACCAGGAATAGACACCATTTTCATCCTAAACAAATCACTGACAAAAGGTAAAAAATCAGGATTCTATTCCTCATTAGGAATTTGCAGCGGAATCTTAGTACACACCACATTTGCCGCTTTAGGACTGTCAATTATTTTAGCCCAGTCGGCAATTGCCTTTTCACTAATCAAATATCTCGGCGCAGCCTATTTAATTTACATTGGACTAAAAGCTTTATTTTCTAAAAAAGAAACGTTAAATTTCAAAGAACAAAGCCTGGAAACCGAATCCGTTTGGGCAAGTTTCAGATCAGGTGTAATCACTAATGTATTCAACCCAAAAGTAGCTTTGTTTTTTCTGTCCTTTTTCCCTCAATTCATCAGTAAAACAAACACTGATTCGGCATTACCTTTCTTTATTTTAGGATTTACTTATGCCGGACTTGGCATAATTTGGTGTTTCATACTTGCTTATTTTTCATCCTTATTCTCCAGCAAATTAAAGACAAACGAAAAATTCAATTTTTGGCTTAACAAAACATCCAGCGCAATTTACATTTTGATGGGATTAAAAATAGCCATGACTAAAAAATAAAAAAGAGCTTAATTAAGACAAAAAAAATTAGCTTTTTACGACTGATACAAAAGCTTTATGTAAATTTATAGTGTATTTAACCCCAAAACTTTCCATTAAAAAGAAAGTTCTATCACTATTAATACATAAGCCGCCATGAAACCAGATCTATTTCAAGCTCCCGACTACTACAACCTGGACGAATTACTATCAGAAGAACATAAAATAGTTCGCGATGCCGCACGCAGCTGGGTCAAAAAAGAAATCAGTCCGATTATTGAAGATTACGCCCAAAAAGCAGAATTTCCAAATCAGATTATCAAAGGTTTAGCCGAAATTGGCGCTTTTGGACCATACATTCCGCAGGAATATGGCGGAGCCGGTTTGGATCAAATTTCGTATGGTTTAATCATGCAGGAAATAGAACGCGGTGATTCAGGCATTCGTTCTACTGCTTCAGTACAATCTTCATTAGTCATGTACCCGATTTGGAAATACGGCAGCGAAGAACAAAAACAAAAATTCCTTCCCAAATTAGCTTCCGGCGAACTCATGGGCTGTTTTGGATTAACCGAACCCAATCACGGTTCCGACCCCGGAAGCATGACCACTAATTTCAAAGACAAAGGAGATTATTACTTGCTAAACGGAGCTAAAATGTGGATTTCCAACGCTCCTTTTGCAGATATTGCTGTTATTTGGGCAAAAAATGAAGAAGGAAGAATCCACGGTTTGATTGTAGAACGCGGCATGGAAGGCTTCTCTACTCCCGAAACACACAACAAATGGTCCTTACGTGCTTCAGCTACAGGAGAATTATTATTTGATAATGTAAAAATTCCAAAAGAAAACCTGCTTCCTAATAAATCCGGACTGAGCGCTCCTTTAGGCTGTTTAGATTCTGCCCGATACGGAATTGCCTGGGGAGCCATTGGAGCCGCCATGGATTGTTATGATACAGCTTTGCGCTATGCCAAAGAACGAATTCAATTTGACAAACCCATAGCCGGCATGCAATTGCAACAAAAAAAATTAGCCGAAATGATTACTGAAATCACCAAAGCCCAATTATTAACCTGGCGATTAGGGGTATTAAGAAACGAAAACAAAGCTACATCAGCGCAAATATCAATGGCAAAAAGAAACAACGTCCACATGGCAATTAACATTGCACGGGAAGCACGTCAAATATTAGGAGCCATGGGAATTACCGGCGATTATTCCATCATGCGACACATGATGAATCTGGAATCAGTGATTACTTATGAAGGCACACATGATATTCATTTGCTCATTACCGGAATGGATATCACAGGTATTTCAGCGTTTAAATAAAACTTTCAAAAATCCTTTTTGTAGACAAAAGGCACACTTTTTGAATTAGCTCTATTACTTTAAAACTATTTACACAAAAACCATAATTAAATTAATTCCGTAAATAATTTTAAAGAAAAACAATTATTAAAGTATTGATAAAATCGATGGGATATTTTCCCTGAAGCTAGCAGCTTTTTTATCTTTACACTAAATTATAAAACGATGAACACTTTACACATCAATAACAGTATCAAAGCCCAAAAAAGCGCCTTATTAGAACATTCGCTTTACAGCAAGGTAAAAACCATAGAAGACCTTCGAATCTTCTTAGAAAACCACGTGTATGCTGTTTGGGATTTTATGTCTTTATTAAAAGCGCTTCAGGAACGTTTAACCTGTACAACAACCCCTTGGTTTGCCACTAAAAATCCGGAAACCCGCTATTTAATAAACGAAATTGTTTTAGCCGAAGAAACCGACCTGACCTTGGACGGAAGACACCTGAGCCATTACGAAATGTACATTGAAGCGATGGAAGCCTGTGGTGCCGACACCAGCAAAATAGAACATTTCCTTTCAGAAATTCAATCGCTTCAAAATATTTTTGTAGCCATCAAAAAAAGCGATTTACACCCTAACATTAAAGCTTTCTTAGATTTTACTTTCCGTGTTATCGAAGAAGGAAAACCTCATGAAATTGCGGCAGCTTTTACCTTTGGAAGAGAAGATTTGATTCCGAGTATGTTTTTTGCAATTTTAAAAAATTTCGAAAAACAATTCCCGGAAACCGATTTAAGCAAATTGATTTATTATTTCGAAAGACATATTGAATTAGATGCCGACGAACACGGACCGATGGCAATGGCAATGATTGAAGAACTTTGCGGAAACGACATTCAAAAATGGAAAGAAGTTGAAGAAGTTTCTATTTTGGCTTTGGATAAAAGAATCGAACTTTGGAATGCCATTGAAGAATTAATCACCATGAAAGTCGAAATGGCTTAATTCAAAATACCCAAACAAAAAAGGCTATTTTTTAATTTGAAAATAGCCTTTTTTAATATTTTAAAGATTTTTTATTAACTCTCAGGAGCTAATTCTAATTCCAAACCTTCTAAATCAACCGTAATAGGAATTTGACACCCTAAACGACTATTTGATTTCACATAGAAAGCTTCCGAAAGCATTGCTTCTTCATCTTCACCCATTTCCGGTAAAGCTACGTCATTCAACACATAACATTGGCAGGAAGCACACATAGCCATTCCCCCGCAGGTTCCTTCTACCGGTAATTCATAAGCTTTACAAAGCTCCATGATATTCATAGCCATATCAGTCGGAGCCTGTAATTCGTGCACTACTCCTTCTCTATCTTTAATTTTTATTAAAACATCCATTTTTTACTATTAGGAATTGATTGATCTTATTAATTTACAGCAAATAATCTTTAGACAAAAGCCTTACAAGACATTTACAACAGTCTCAATTTGTGGAGCAAACTTTTTAATCGTTGTCTCAACACCCGCTTTAAGCGTCATTTGATTTACACTACAATTAGTACAAGCTCCTTCCAGACGCACTTTTACATGCTTATCCTCTTCAATAGAAATAAGCGTAATATTTCCTCCGTCTGATTCTAAAAAAGGACGGATTTCATCCAGCGCTTTTTGAACTTCAATTGTTAATTCTTCTGTTGTCATTTCTTTTATTAAATTATTTTTTTACTGCTGAACAACCAGCCATAGTAGTAATTTTGATAGCTTCAGTAGCAGGTAAATTTTCATTTCTGCTTACTGTTTCTTCTACCACTCTTCGAGTGATATTTTCAAATACCGTTTCAATAACCGAACCGGTTTGTAAAGCTGCCGGACGACCGTAATCTCCTGCTTCACGAATAGATTGCACAATAGGCACTTCTCCTAAAAATGGTACTGCTAAATCCTGAGCTAAATTTTTAGCACCTTCCTGACCAAAAATATAATATTTGTTATTTGGTAATTCTTCCGGCGTAAAATATGCCATGTTTTCTATGATTCCTAAAACAGGCACATTGATTGCTTCCGACATAAACATCGAAACCCCTTTTTTAGCATCAGCTAAAGCCACAGCCTGAGGTGTACTTACCACCACAGCTCCTGTAACCGGCAAAGATTGCATTATAGAAAGGTGAATATCTCCGGTTCCTGGAGGCAAGTCGATTAACATGAAATCTAATTCTCCCCAATCAGCATCAAAAATCATTTGATTTAAAGCCTTAGAAGCCATAGGACCTCTCCAGATTACCGCCTGACTTGGCGAGGTAAAGAACCCAATAGAAAGCATTTTTACCTCATAACTTTCAATAGGTTTCATTTTTGATTTCCCGTCAACCGTAACCGAAATAGGTTTTTCGCTTTCAACATCAAACATGATTGGCATAGATGGCCCGTAAATATCGGCATCAAGAACACCAACTGAGAATCCCATTTTAGCTAAGCTAACTGCAAGGTTTGCCGTAACTGTAGATTTTCCTACTCCTCCTTTTCCGGAAGCTACCGCAATAATATTATTAATTCCCGGAATTGCTTTTCCTTTAATTTCAGGTTTTTCCGGCGCTTCCACTTTAATATTAACCTTAACTTTAGCTTCAGCAAAAACTTTCTCCAAGATTGTTTTTTTGATATCGTCTTCAGCACGTTTTTTAATATGCATCGCCGGTGTATGTAAAACCAATTCAACAACTACCTCATCTCCAAAAGTAAGCACATTAGTTACAGCGCCACTTTCTACCATATTTTTTCCTTCTCCTGCAATAGTAATTGTTTCTAAAGCTTTAAGAATTTCTTTTCTATCTAATTTCATTACTAAGTTTACTATTTTTCAATTGCTATTTTCAGTTCAAAAACAAAGATTTATTTAAACTGATTTCAGTCCCGATACTTTCGGGAGCAAAGATAAGAGATTAAGTTCTTAATTTAAAGTATTTGAATTGTAATTATTAATCCCGGTATTGGTTCTAACTATAAAGTGTTTTGCTGTGATTTTTAACCACTTAGTTTTCTAACATTCTTCTTGCGGATCCCAAAAATAGTTTTCAAAATCAACAATCTGATTATTGACTACTTTCACCCCTTCATTTTCTAATAATTGCTGCATTAAATTGGTTCCGTCAAAATGGAATTTACCCGTAAGCATTCCTTTTCTGTTCACTACGCGGTGCGCCGGAACATCATCCATACTATGCGAAGCATTCATCGCCCAGCCTACCATTCTGGCCGATCGTGCCGCTCCTAAATATTTAGCTATTGCACCGTAAGATGTCACTCTGCCGTAAGGAATTTGCCTGGCTACAACATATACTTTTTCAAAAAAATTAGTTTTATCATTCGTTAACATAACTCTTTTCTCTTTTGATTGTATTCCAGAGGTTCCACACCTACAATTTCTTTAAAACTACTTAAAAACAAATCACAGGAATAAAAACCTGTTTTCTTAGACAATTTTTCAACAGTACGTTTTTCTAAAAAACCTTCTTCTATCAAACTAATAGCATCATAAATGCGAACAGTACGTTTAAATTCGATAAAACTCACCTTAGAATGGTATTTAAAAAAATACAACAAATGACTCTTTGGAATTTCTAATCTAATCGCAAAATCACGCATGGAAACTTTCGGATTTCTAAAACAAAAATGTTCCAATGCCATTCGCTCGATTTCATAAATATAGGATTCCAAATTACTTTCTACCCTTTCGCTCAATTTTAAATCCTGACTATTTGTAATCAAAACATCCGATTCATCCAGCCAAAAATCTTCAAAAACCAATTCGAAATATTCCTCTGATTTTATTTCATAATCTAATAACACATTAGAATACAACATCATTGGGGTAAATAAAAGTTTGAAAAACAACACAAAACACAGCAATCCCGCCAACCAAAAATAACTCGTCCCATCTGAATATCCCGCAACAAAAATATCTAACACCAAAGACACCAATAGTCGCAACA
The DNA here is from genome assembly GCF_014596575.1 of Flavobacterium pokkalii. Lineage (GTDB taxonomy): Bacteria > Bacteroidota > Bacteroidia > Flavobacteriales > Flavobacteriaceae > Flavobacterium > Flavobacterium pokkalii. Next base: position 9,186 of record NZ_NASZ01000016.1, read on the forward strand.
CAATTAAAAAACAAAAAACAAAGAAAAAGATACTCCAATTTCTAACAAGCATATTTTGTTTTTGAACACGCCATGTTTTAGACTTTTGAAACCAAAGCTTATTTTTTAATTCAAAAAAACTTAAACCTAAATAAAACAACGGAATTAAAGCAAACAAAAAATAAGACAATAAATACCATGAAGCCGTATAATGACGCATCCAAAGATTATAAATCCCGAATAGTACCGGAATACTAAAATAATATAAATCTCCTGCCACAGGATTCTTCCTATTAGCAACCAAACATTTAAAATACAGATAAATACAAGCGAAAATTCCCGAACCGAAGGAACGAAAAATCACAGTAACATCATCGCTAACCGTAAAAAAAACCAATGAATAAATCCCGATGAAAAAAAATCGAAAAGAAGCAAAAAAGATTAAAATCAGAAGGTAAAAATTAACCTTTCTATTAGACTTGTATTGTGATACCAGCACCATTAATGTCAGAAATCCCAACAAAGCGGTCATAAAATACACAACACTTAGAAACATAATCGATTACAATTTTACTCTGAAAAAATTTAAATATAGACAATTATCCAACTTTCCAATCAGTCGTAAAAAAATATCCGACATATCAGCTCAAAAAAACGATATTTGGAAAAATTTGTCTTATTTTTTTCATAGCTAAATTGACTAGGTACAAACCCGTTATCTCAAATAATATTCTAAAATATTCATCAGACTAATTACCGAAACAATTCCTGTAATACATCCGATAATAACATTCATATTTTTTAGAAGATAATCGGCTTTTTTCTCTATTTTTTTAAAAAAGGCTATATAAAAATAAAAGACAAGGGCAGAACCCAGAACGGCTCCGCTCACAAAAATAAAAATGGAAGCAACATCAAAAGAAAACAACGCATAAGAAGACAATGAAATGCTTACAAAAACATAATAAGGAATGGGAAAAAAATTCAGTGCCGAGAGCAACATTCCTAAAAGAAAGCGTTTCTTTTTACTATACTTTTTGATTTTAGGTTTCTTCATTTTTGGTTCTTTGGCAATCCATAAAAAATAAACCGTCAAAGTACCAAAAATCCCAAAACCAACTTCACGCAACAACAATACAATATCCGGACGGGCATTGATAATCCGGGCAAATAAAACCGCCAGATATACCTGAAGAAAAATAACCAGCACCGCACCCGAAACAAACCAAAAAGCATGATGCTTTCCGTCTTTCATACTTACTTTTGCTGCCGTCATATTCAACAAACCCGGAGGAGTAATTCCTATAAAGGCCGAAATAAAACCGGATAATAAGGATACAATTAAATTCATAAGCCTATTTACAGGAATCCCTAAAAAGTTTTAAAATAAAGTTTAGTCTTTAATTTTAAAACGAATAAAAGTGATTGCTTTATTAATTTCTAAATATTGTTTTTCGTAAAAAGTCTGAAAAGCCGTTACTTCCTCAGGACTTCCTTCGTTTACATAAACATTATGATTTGCATATAAAACCTCATGACCTTCACCATGCAACAAGCCTAAAGTATAACCATGCATGAACTCGCTGTCTGTTTTCAGATTAACAACTCCGTCTTTTTTGAGGATTTTTTTATACAACTGTAAAAACTGCGAATTGGTCATTCTGTGTTTGGTACGCTTGTACTTAATTTGAGGATCCGGGAAAGTAATCCAGATTTCGTCTACTTCATTTTCAGCAAAAATATGATTAATCAATTCGATTTGAGTACGAACGAAAGCAACGTTATGCAAACCAGTTTCCACTGCTGTTTTTGCACCTCTCCAAAAACGGGCTCCTTTAATATCAATTCCAATAAAATTTTTATTTGGATATCTTTCGGCCAATCCTACTGAATATTCTCCTTTTCCACAACCCAACTCTAACACGATAGGATTATCATTTTTAAAGAAATCAGCATTCCATTTTCCTCTTAACGGAAATAAATCACCTACTACCTCTTCTCTTGTTGGCTGAAAAACATTATTGAATGTTTCGTTTTCTTTGAATCGTTTTAATTTATTTTTACTTCCCACTGTTTTTTAAATATTTGCGCAAAATTAAGCAAATAAATAAGACTCAGGGCAAGCTTTTATAAAATAAAAACCTGCCCTGCTCTATGAATTGATACTTAAATACCACTTATTCGGCGCATTCAATAGGAAAAAGCGTTTCGTCATGCTGAGACAAATCTAGTCCCATAATCTCCGCTTCTTCCGAAACACGCATCGGAATTATTTTATCTGTTATTTTAAACAAGAAATACGCCCCAAAGAAGGTATAAATAGAAACCAACAACAAGGCCATCATGTGGTGTCCAAAAACCTCCCAACCTCCGTGAAGCAAACTCGCGTCTTCTCCGTGAGCAAAAATGGCCGTCAAAATCATTCCCATAATTCCACCTACACCATGACAGGCAAACACATCTAAAGTATCATCAATTCCTTTCAAATATTTAGAATACACGATTTTATTAGAAACCAAAGCCGCTACAAATCCAAAGAACATACTTTCCGGAACCGTAATATAACCCGCTGCGGGCGTAACCGCAACTAATCCAACTACTGCCCCGATACAAGCTCCTAAAGCAGAAACTTTTCGCCCATTTATTCTATCAAAAAAGATCCAGGTAAGCATAGCTGCCGCCGAAGAAGTCGTAGTTGTACCAAAAGCCATCGCCGCCACACCATTGGCTTCCATAGAAGAACCGGCATTAAAACCAATCCACCCAAACCAAAGCATTCCGGTTCCTAACAAAACAAACGGGATATTCGTAGGAACGTGATTGCTGTTTTTTCTTTTACCTAACACCAATACTCCCGCCAAAGCTGCAAATCCGGCACTCATGTGTACTACTGTTCCTCCCGCAAAATCTTTCACACCAAAGAAAGAACCTAAAATTCCGGTAGGATACCAAACCGCATGACACAAAGGCGAATAAATAAAAATACTGAACAGACAGATAAATAATAAATAGGAAATAAAACGAACACGCTCTGCAAATGAACCCGTAATAATGGCCGGAGCAATAACGGCAAACTTCATTTGGAATAATGCAAAAAGCATAAAAGGAACCGTGCTTGCAATCATTTTATGAGGCAAAACCCCCACATAATCCATAAAAGTAAATGTAGCTGGATTTCCCACAAAACTATAAAATCCGTCTCCAATTTGAATTCCTAACGGCTCTCCAAAAGCAAGACTAAAACCAACTACAACCCAAATAAGAGTAACTACTCCCATACAGATAAAACTTTGCAGCATGGTCGAAATTACATTTTTCTTCCCTACCATACCTCCGTAAAAAAAGGCTAATCCGGGTGTCATAATCAAAACCAGACAACAGGAAGTAAGCATCCAGGCCACATCGGCCGGAATGATCTGGTCTATAGTTCCAAACTGCGAATGAACATTTTTAGGCTCCAAGGGAACTTCCCAAAAAAGTCCTGAAATACAAACAATGCTAATAATAACAAAAGAAATGATCCAACGCTTTTCAATTTTCATATCTTCTTTCTTTAACCCATTAAAATTCGGGGGCAAATTTAAAAATAATTTATATTTTTCACTCAATACCACACAAAATAAGCAACTCCATAACAAACCACCCCTTTTTAACCCTCCCAAAAGGATTTTGTTATAAAAAATTATCAATTTCAAAGAATTTAACACTTTTCAATGTGAAAAACATTTTATACCTCTATTAAAATTGAAAGAAAAAAAGCTTTAAAATATAAAAAACTAAAAAAAAGTTGTAATTTTTCATTGAATAAAACAACTTATTTTGTTGACAGCTTTTAGTTTAAACCTAAAAATACCTGTTATGAGAAAAATAAACGCCTCCAAATCGATCGTTAGCTTACTCTTTATAATCCTGCTTTTTTCGTGCAGGAATAAAAATGAAGAAAGTCAGCTTATCAAAAAAGAAATCACAACAGAACAGGAAAAAACTACTTTTGACAGCACCGCAGTAAACACTTTTTTAGAAACCTACCCTTTACTGAAAAAATACGAAGCCGACCTAAAAAAACTCTATCAAAAACACCAATACCACTACATCTGGTTTGACAAAGAAGGGATAAACGAATTTGCTAATCTTCTTTACGACAAAATCAATAATTTAGATGAAGAAGGCATTCAAATGAATGTGCCGTATCAGGAAAAACTGGAAGAAATTCACAATAATTTCGACAAAAAACTCAAACCATCTACAGAAACCGAACTCCTGTATTCGGCCTGGTACCTGTTTTACGCTACAAATGTATATCACGGCTTAGATTCTGAAAAATCTGCCGCTACGGAATGGCATATTCCCCGAAAAAAAATGCCTTATATCAGCTATCTGGACTCACTTTTAACCAATCCCTCATTGATAAATAAAGAAGAAAAAAAACTAATCAGCCAATACTTTTTGCTTAAAAAAGCCCTTCAAAAATACCGCAAAATTGAAAAAGCAGGCGGTTGGAAAAACATTAGTATTGACACCGCGGTTAACGCTTATAAAATTGGTGACAGCGCGACGGTCATTGCACAAATCAGGGAACGCCTATTTTTATCTGAAGACATCCAAAACAATTCGGGCAGCGCAATTTACGACAAGGAATTATCTAAAGGAATCTTGAACTACAAATCCAGAAGAGGCATGCTTTCCAGCAGCATTATTTCAAAATCTCTTCTTGAAGATTTAAATATTCCGGTAAGTGAAAGAATCAAAACCATCATTGTCAATATGGAACGCTGCCGATGGGTTTCGGAAGATATTCCAAAGTCTAAAGAATTAATTGCCATCAACATTCCTTCTTTTCAGCTTTCTTATTTCAAAAATCAGGAAGTGGTATTGCGCTCCAAAGTCGTCGTTGGAAAAACCATGAACAAAACGGTAATTTTTAGCGCTCCGATGAAATACATTGTTTTTAGTCCGTATTGGAATGTACCGAACAGTATTTTAAAAAATGAAATTCTTCCCGGAATTGCCCAAAACGAAAATTATCTGGCTGAACACGATATGGAATGGAACGAAGGCAAACTGAGACAAAGACCCGGACCAAAAAATTCCTTAGGACTGATTAAATTTTTATTTCCCAATTCGAATGACATTTACCTGCACGACACTCCTTCCAAAAGTTTGTTCGAAAGAGAAACCCGTGCCTTCAGTCATGGTTGCATTCGGGTAGCAAAACCTAAAGAATTAGCAATTGAAATTTTAAAAGATGATCCAAAATGGACTCCCGAAAAAATTGAAGAAGCCATGAACAGCGGTAAAGAAAATTGGTACACACTAAAAAATAAAATTCCGGTTTACATTGGTTATTTCACCGCCTGGGCAGACAATGACGGAACCATTCACTTTTACAACGATATTTACAAAAGAGATGAATTATTGGCTAATTTGTTATTCCAACAATAATCCTTTTCTTTTCCCATAAAAAAAGGCAGCTCCCTTTTTCAAGTAGCTGCCTTTTCTTCTGTTATAAATTTAAATCAATGTGATTTTTGTTTTTCAAAAGTAGTTGTTAATGCTTTTTTCACCTTTTCCAATGCTCCTCTGAAAGCTTTCTCATTAGTATCATCATGTTCTGTTACAGCCAAAGGTTGCAATTTTGCAGGACGCACCTCAATCAGGCAACGCTTGTCTTTAACACCCTCTTTAGCACTGTTTTCATGACCAAAATGCACTTCAATACGGGTAATTTTTTCTTCAAAACGAGCCAAAGCTGTTTCAATTTCATTGGCAAAATACGCTTCTGCTCTTTGGTGCCCTTCAATATGTTTGTCGGTGTTAAATTGTATTTTCATAGTCTTCGGTTAATAAATTAATACTCCCCTAAGATAATCAACCGCAAAACAAAAACCGAATGAATTAGTAAAAATTTGTGAATCTTATCGCTGGAGATTTTTAATGCCCATAGCAAATAAAGTAAAAGCCTGAATATCTACATTTTCCTGAATAGTTGCCGTTACCGATTTTCCGGCTCCGTGACCGGCTTTCACATCAATCCGAATCAAAACAGGATGATCGCCGGCTTGTTTCGCCTGCAATTCGGCAGCAAATTTAAAACTATGTGCCGGCACTACTCTGTCGTCATGGTCTCCGGTTGTAATCATCGTTGCCGGATACTGCCCTCCTTTTTTTATGTTATGCAAAGGCGAATAGCCTTTTAAATACGCAAACATTTCCTTGCTGTCCTGCGCCGTTCCATAATCATACGCCCAACCGGCTCCGGCTGTAAACGCATTGTAACGCAACATGTCCAAAACTCCAACGGCTGGCAAAGCCACCTTAGCCAAATCTGGTCTTTGCGTCATTACAGCACCAACCAGTAAACCGCCGTTAGAACCTCCTCGAATTGCTAAAAACTGGAAAGAAGTATATTTTTCTTTCATCAAATATTCCGCAGCAGCAACAAAATCGTCAAAAACATTTTGCTTTTGCATTTTTGTTCCTGCATCGTGCCATTCTTTCCCGTATTCACCACCGCCTCGTAAATTGGGGATCGCCAAAACACCTCCATTTTCCATCCAAACTGCATTAGCAATACTAAAATTTGGCGTTAAACTGATATTAAATCCGCCGTAACCATATAAAATCGTTGGATTTTTACCGTCCAATTTTAGTCCTTTTTTGTACGTAATCATCATTGGCACTCGGGTTCCGTCTTTGGAAGTATAAAAAATCTGTTTGGATTCATAATCTTCAGAATTGAATTGACATTTAGATTCCCGATACACTGCTGTCTCTCCTGATTTCGGTTCAAAATCATAAATTGTTCCCGGAGTAAAATAATTGGTAAACGTAAAATAAACCTTCGCATCCGTTTTCTTTCCGCTAAAACCACTAGCCGTTCCTAAGCCCGGCAATTGCATTTCGCGAATTAGCTTTCCGGCATAATCATATTGTTTCACCAGCGAAACCGCATCCTTCATATAATGAGCAAAAATAAATCCGCTACAAGTTGACGGTTCTAAAACCTGATTGGTTTCCGAAATTACATCCTTCCAGTTTTCCGGCGCAGGATTATCCACATCGATAAGCACGATGCGTTTATTAGGCGCATTTTTATCGGTTACTACCAACAACTTCGAACCAACATTTTCAAGCACACTGTAATCATTATCATAATTAGCCACAATGGTTTGCATGGAACTATCCGAATTCGACAAATCCAGCACATACAATTCGTTTCCATAAGTAGAATTGGCCGCTGTGATAACCAAAAAACGATCATCTTCCGTTACATTTCCACTCACATAACGGCGTTTTTGGTCTTCGCCAAAGATTACCTTATCCTCGTTTTGTTTTGTACCCAGTTTGTGGAAATACAATTTATGTTGATCCGTTTTAGCCGATAATTCACTACCGTTTGGTTTTTCATAACTCGAATAATAAAAACCTTCATTTCCTTTCCACGACAATCCGCTAAATTTCACATCCACCAAAGTATCACCAATAATTTCCCGCGTCAAAGCATCCATCACAATCACTTTTCGCCAGTCACTACCTCCTTCAGAAATAGAATAAGCTACTTTTGAACCATCTTTAGAAAAAGAAACTTCACCTAAAGAAGTCGTTCCGTCTTTAGAAAAGGTATTTGGATCCAGAAAAACCGTTTCTTTACCTTCTTTATCTTTTTGATACAAAACCGATTGATTTTGCAAACCGTTATTTTTAAAATAATATGTAAAATCACCTTCGGTAAATGGTGCTCCTTCTTTTTCGTAATTCCAAAGTTTTTCTAATCGTTCTTTAAGCTGATTTCGAAAAGGGATTTGTTCCAAATAAGCATTTGTAACTTCGTTTTGTGCTTTCACCCAGGCTTCCGTTTCAGCCGAACGATCATCTTCCAACCATCGATAGGGATCTACTACTTTGGTCCCAAAGTAATCATCAACGATTCTTCCCTTTATAGTAGCAGGATAAATGATGTTTTTTGAAGTTTGAGCAAATGATGTCATTACAGAACTGATAATTATAGTTATAACAATTGTTTTTCGCATAGTATTTTCACTATTTATTTACACAAAAATAAGGATATATATCCCGCAAATTCAGAAATTAAAATTTATAATCTGCGAATTTGCGGTAAATATTTCTTGTAACCTCTATGGTTGAATAATTTATAAATTAAAATTCAACCCCAGAACAATGTTTCTTCCAATGTTCGAAATTCCATCGGTTTTTAATCTTGACAAATGGCTAATATATTGTTTATCAAAAAGATTATTAGCATTCAAATTAACATCAAACACTAATTTGCCCAAATCAACAGTTCCTCCCAAACCAATGTTTACCAAAGTATAGCCATTAGAACTGGTTTCAAAACCACTCACATTATTTTGATTAAAAGTCGAACTCACATTCAAGCTTGCAAAACCTTCAGTCAACCATTTTTTGATATTAAATTCGGTTCTAAGAGTATTATTCCAATTGTTCGCCGGAATTAATGGCAAATAATCGCCATTATCTTTTTTTCCGGTAACGGTTTCAAAACTAGTTTCAAAATGCAACCAGTCTAATGGATGCGGATGAATATGCAAACCAACTTCTCCACCATACAGTTTTGCATTATCCTGCACATAATCAAAAACAACGTTGTCTTCCACAAATTCATCTGTTGGAGCAGCATAAATATAATTATTGATATGGTTGTAAAATCCGTTTACAAAAAACTCAAAATGAGCATTTTTATATTCCAAATTCAAATCGGTTTGCAAGTTTTGTTCGTTTTTCAAATTAGCATTCCCAATTTCATAACGATTTGTTCCGTGATGTACGCCATTTGAAGTTAATTCGGCCAAATTAGGAGCTCTAAACCCCGAAGCTACATTGGCTCGTAAAACAAGTGTTTGTGAAAGATTGGTTTTGTAGCCCAAAGAAGCATTGACACTATTGAACGAACGATTCAATGCTTCAAAATCACCGCCGTGATGTTCATGATCGTGGTCATCCGCTTCCTCTTCATGACCTTCAGCATCCGCTTCATGAGCCAACGATTTTAAATTTCGATTATCAAAACGCAATCCTGCTTGCAGCACATTCGACTTCCATTCGTAATTAGCCGTTCCAAAAACGCCAAAATCATTGGTCGTCGCATCCGGAATTAAATATTCTTCGCCCGAATTTTTATTCGTTTGATGCATTCCCTGAATCCCTACAATGGTTTCTATTTTTCCCAATTTTGGCAAATGATACTTCGCATTATAATTCAATGTATTCAGCATCATATCAAGAGATGGATCATTACTTTCTTCAAATTCCTTACGATTATTCGAAATGTATCCTAAATCCAAATCCAACTTAGTGTTTCCAAAATAAACCACATTGTTCAAACTCAACAAATGATTCGAAACACCCTGACGCGGAAATTCCGGGCTTTTACTATAAGTTTGCTCAGCAATGCCTTCTTCTGGAATTCCTAAATCCAATTTGTTATAATTGTAGCGCAACACGGTTGAAAAAGCGGTATTACTGTAACCAATTCCGGTTTTAAAATCGGTTTCGTTGTATCGGGTATTCGTCACTCGATCACCCTTACCCATTTTATAATCCGAATGCGTATTGTAACTTCCTCTGGCTAAAAATTTCCAGTTATCCGTCGATGTTTTTAAACCAACCGAAGCATTACTTCCCAAGGTATTACTAAAGTATTTTTGATTAAAATTGGCTTTAAAAGTATGGGCATCGGCAAATTTCTCCGGATTAAAATACAGTACACCACCCATGGCATCAGAACCATATAACAACGAAGCCGGACCCTTAATCACCTCGACACTTTCCACTCCGGCATCATTTAAACCTAAACCGTGTTCTTCTCCAAATTGTTGGTTTTCTAATCGAACACCTTGCGAATATACTAAAACACGATTACCACTCAAACCTCGGATTACCGGTTTTCCTATGGAAGTTCCTGTCGAAATTTGTGAAACTCCCGGAATAGTTGCCAGTCCTTCAATCAAAGTAGAAGTCCCTTTTTGCTGTAAAGCCTTAATACTTTCGTGCTCTACTTTCATTACATTTTGCGATTGCATTTTATTAAAAGGAGTCGACACAATTACCTCATCGATTTCAAGAATACTCTCTTCCATTTGAATATTCAAAATGGTATTTTTAGAAAGTTTCTCAACTAATTGATTGATGGTTTTATAACCCACAAAAGTAAACGCAATTCTAAAATTTCCGTTAGGCAGGTTTTTAAAACTGTAGTTCCCCTGTGCATCAGTAGTGGTTCCTTTGTGCAACTCAGGCATGTAAACCGAAACTCCCGGAAGTGCTTTATTTTGAACATCAGTAAGCTTTCCTGAAAGTGAATTTTGGGCTTGTACCAAAGCCGAGACCCCTAAAAACAGGGCTATTATATATTTTTTCATTGAAAAGAATGTATTGTTTGTTTTCTCATTGTCAACATGAGAAATAATAAATAGAAATAGATTTTCACAACAGATAAACTTCTTCAATTTGTCATTCCGACGAAGGAGGAATCTTCGTTAGGTGAATCACTTGATGAGATTCCTCCTTCGTCGGACTCGAGCCATAGCGAATAGGCGGAGCAATGACAAGTTTGCGGTTCTGTTTTATGAATTAAATAATATTAAACAATACTTGCAGGAGGTCCGCGGTGTGCAAATAAACTGCCCGGGAAAGAAATGATATTTTGTTGTTCCTTATCAAAAAAAGGAATCAACTTAAAATCAGCGTAGAAATGATAGCTGGTTATTTTGGTTTGCAAAAAACTGCTAAACGCAAAATGACAAACAGAACATTGCTCAAAAACCTTGTGCTGATGCGTTAGTTCGTGCTTATTATGAGAATGATCGTGCTCACAAAACTTATGAGAAAGCTGTTTCTCCAGATGCTCATAACTATGAAAAGACTGGAACAGTATCGAGAACAATACCGCTGCCGCAAGCGTGACACTATATAAAAGTTGCTTTCTTTTCATCATTGGCAAAGGTAAGCCCTGAAACTAAGAAATACAAGACAGACCAATTATGATTCTGTTAAATTGATTTTTATATTTTTTTGTAGGAATATTTTATATATTTGAAAAATCACTGACACTTTATTTTAGACAGCGTAACATTTGGCATAATTAATTAAGAATATTTAAATGAAAGAAATTAAACAAATAAACCTATTCATATCTTGTCCTGGAGATATTATTGATGAAATATATTCTATTGAAGTAATAGTAAAAGAAATTAATAAAACCTTCGGTAATATTGGTCATTTCGCTATACAAATCGTTCATTGGAATGAAGATACATATACAGATATTGGTCAAGATGGTCAAGAAATAATTAATAATCAGATCGATTATGATATATTAATTGGAATATTATGGATGCGACTTGGAACCCCAACTAATCGGGAAAAATCAGGAACAGTAGAGGAAATTAATAGAGCAATAAAAAATCCAGAAAAACAACAATTAGTTTATTTCAAAACAGCACCACCAAGTAACTTAAACTCTATAAATACTTCAGAATTAAATGAAGTAATGAAATTTAAAAAGGAGTTATCTAACAAAATTTTATACAAAGAGTTTGAAACTATAGACAAATTTGAAACTCTATTTCGTTTAAACTTATCAAACTTATTAAAAGATAAATTTATAAATGAGCAAAAGCCAATACAGAATACAACTGTAGTTGCATCTAATAAAGATAATAAATATCAAAATATAGTTTCTCTAATTGATGAAATTGAGAACTCATCAAAAGGCAGTTTTGAGGATATTGACATCTTTGAAATTAGTGAAAATGGACAAGACTGTTTTAAAAAAATCACTGGTAATTTAACCAATTTAACAAGTTATCTTAATAAATTAACAAAAAACTTAAATAAGGGAACTACAGAGATAAATGAAGTAAATAATATTAAAGACACTCGGCTGAAATTAACTAAAGCCAAAAAAATCGTGAATCGCCTTTCGACAGAATTAGATGATTTTAATGATGAAATAAATTTAGAGTTACCTCCATTTTCTAAAAATCTAAAACAAGTCGGTAAGACAACTTCTGATTTATTATTAACCTTAAGAACTTATAATAATCCCGACGAACATGATATTGAAGCTAACACCTTAGCATTTCGAGATGCAATGGAAAACTCAATGAATACAACAGCACAAATGCTAAAAGAAGTTATGAAATGGCCTCCAATAAACCTAAAATTTAATACAAGTAAAAGAAACACTGAGGTCGCTCTAAAAGATTTAATGAAAGAAATAATGTTTGGATTAAAACTAATCGACGAAGCTTTAGATAGTGATAATTGAATCTAACGATAACACAATCCTGAAGTTTCTAGATGTATTCTATGCCCGCAACAATGAATAAAAACAAACTCAATACTTATCGAGTTTCTGAATAAGATTGCTTCGCTACGCTCGCAATGACAATTTAGCCCATAAAAAAAGCTTCTCAATCGAGAAGCTTTTCTGTTTATAATGATTTAGTAATTACACTAAGTTGTTAGCTACTAAATATTCAGCAATTTGAATGGTATTAGTCGCAGCACCTTTTCTAAGGTTATCGGCAACAATCCACATGTTTAAAGTATTAGCTTGCGACTCGTCTCTTCTTAAACGACCTACGAAAACTTCGTTTTTACCCTGAGCGAATAATGGCATTGGGTATTCAAACTCTTGTAAGTTGTCCTGAACTACTACTCCGTCAGTGCTTTCTAAGATGCTTCTTACTTCGTTGATGTCAAAATCATTTGAAAACTCTACGTTTACTGCTTCAGAGTGACCTCCTACGATTGGCACACGTACCGCAGTAGCCGTAACTTTAACAGAATCATCACTTAAGATTTTCTTAGTTTCTTTAACCAATTTCATCTCTTCTTTAGTGTATCCGTTGTCTTCAAAAACATCACATTGAGGAATTGCATTACGGTGGATTTGGTATTTATAAGCCATTTCTCCGTCAACTCCGGCGTACTCGTTTTCTAATTGTTTAACCGCTTTTACACCAGTTCCGGTGATCGATTGGTAAGTAGAAACAATTACACGTTTGATGTTGTATTTTTTATGCAAAGGTGCCAAAGCCAAAACCATCTGAATTGTAGAACAGTTTGGGTTAGCAATGATTTTATCTTCTTTTGTTAATTGGTCAGCATTGATTTCAGGAACAATTAATTTTTTGGTTGGATCCATTCTCCAGGCTGAAGAGTTATCTACTACAGTTGTACCCACTTCAGCAAACTTTGGGGCCCACTCTAATGAAGTACCTCCACCGGCTGAGAATAACGCAATTTCAGGTTTCATTTCTACAGCCGTAGCTAATCCAACTACTTTGTATGTTTTTCCTTGAAATTCCATTTCTTTACCTACTGAACGCTCAGAAGCTACAAGGATTAATTCGTCATTAGCTTTCACAAAGTTTCTCTCAGCCAAAACCTGTAACATTACTTCTCCAACCATCCCGGTTGCACCTACAACTGCTATTTTCATATCTATATTTTTGTCTTTAGTTTTATTTTAATAATCAAATTTTGAATTGCAAAAGTAATTAATATTCAAAGGAAAACAAGACGGTTCACAAAAAGTAACAAAAAGTTATAAATATAACAAAAATAAAAGAACCACTCCTTTTGGGAGTGGTTTAGTTGAACATATAGTGAAGCGGTATTACTTTTTTAACAAGTCTCTAATTTGAGTAAGCAACTCTTCCTGAGATGGTCCCGCTGGTGCAGCAGGTGCAGCTTCTTCTTTCTTTTTCATTTTTTCAGCAGCTCTTAACACTACAAAAATAAAGAATGAAATAATCACAAAGTTGATAATCGCCTGAACCAAATTACCATAAGTAATCACAGCCGCTCCGGCAGCTTTAGCAGCAGCTAAATCGGAATAACTATTTCCGTCTAAAGAAATAAATTTGGTCGTAAAATCAACTCCGCCGGTAATTAAACCAACGATTGGCATAATAACATCATCCACCGCAGATCCTACAATTTTACCAAATGCGCCACCAATAACAACAGCAGTCGCTAAACTTAACACATCGCCTTTCATCAAAGAGGCTTTAAAATCACTGAAAAATCCCATACCTTATAATTTTAATTAAACTTGATTCAGATTTCTAAATTAAGATTTTTTTTAACAAAACAACCCTGAAATCCCAAAAATCAAAAAATTATCGATAAAAAACCCGTTTTACCCGCTGCGAAATACTGGTTAGAATCTCATACGGAATCGTTTGAAGCTGATTAGCCATATAAGAAACCGAAGGGCTTTCGCCAAAAATAATCACATCATCGCCTTCTAAACAGTCAATTTCGCTCACATCCACCATCAGCATATCCATGCAAACACTTCCCAAAATTGGTGCTTTTTGGTCTTTAATCGTCACAAATCCTACACCGTTGCCCCAGGCTCTTCGGATTCCGTCGGCATAACCAATAGGAATCGTAGCCACTTTAGTCGCTTTTTCGGCCATAAAACGACGTCCGTAACCCACACTGTCTCCGGCAGGAATTGTTCGAATTTGTGAAATAATGGATTTTAAAGTTCCCACATTTTCCAATTCTTTTTGCTCTTCGGCATCGTTAGAAACCCCGTAAAGTCCGATTCCTAAACGCACCATGTCGTACTGAGAATCAGGGAAATTACTAATTCCGGAAGTATTCAAAATATGTCGAATCGGGTTTATTTCTAATTCGCGAATAATTTTAGAAGATAATTTTTCAAACAAACGGATTTGCGACAGCGCAAATTCATGATGATTCACATCGTCGCTCGTGGCCATGTGCGACAAAATACTTTGTACTTTAACGGTCGAATTCCCTTTTAAAGTCGCAATCAATTCGTCCACGGTATTTTCTTCAAATCCCAAACGATGCATGCCCGTATCCACTTTAATGTGAATCGGGAAATGTTGCAGATTTTTTTGTTTGGCTATTTTTAAAAAGGCGTGCAGGCCTTTTAAACTATAAATTTCAGGTTCCAATCCGTACTGAATAATTGCCGGAAAACTGGTGCTTTCCGGATTCAAAACCATAATCGGCAATTTAATTCCACCATTTTTCAACGAAATTCCTTCATCGGCGAAAGCCACACCCAAATAATCTACTTTGTGATGTTCCAGCAATTTGGCAATTTCGAGTCCGCCATTTCCATACCCAAAAGCTTTCACCATGACCATGATTTTGACCTTAGGCTGTAATTTGGATTTGAAAAAATTCAAGTTGTAACTAATGGCATTCAGATTGATTTCCAAAACCGTTTCATGGGTTTTCTCTTCCAGCAGCGTCACGATTTCCTCAAAATGAAACGAACGCGCTCCTTTGATTAAAATACTTTCATTGGAAAAATCCAATTTCTCAAAATTGGCAATAAAATCAGCAGTATTTTTAAACGTAATACAATTCGAAAATTGCTCTTTAAAGTCCGAAATCGTTTCTCCAATTCCGATAACGCGGTTGATTTTATTGGAAACAATCAGCTTGGCAACCTTCGCATACAATTGTTCATTAGGAAATCCACTTTGAAAAATATCCGAAAGAATAACCGTTTTTTTATGAAATTTATTTTGACTTTCTAAAACATCCAAAGCAATTTTTAACGACTGATAATCCGAGCTGTAACTATCATCAATCACAGTGCAATTGTTAATTCCGTTTTTCACTTCCAGACGCATTTCAACAGGAAACAGCAGTTCCATTCGCGCCTGAATCACCTCAACGTCGTAACCAAAATGAAGCATCACCAGCAAACAGGAAACGGCATTTTCTACCGAAGCCTTATCTACAAAAGGAATTTTCAATTCATACGAACTTCCTTTGTATTGAAAAACCAATACAGTTTCCTGATGTGAAATTTCTCTTTTGCTCACAAAAACATCGGCATCTTCCTCTTTAAAACTCCAGGAAAAAGCTTTCGTATTCGGGTTGATGTATTTTTCAATCGCACTGCTTTTTGGATAAATCAAAACAGCGGCATCTTTAAAAAGCTGCATTTTTTGTTGGATTTTCTGTTCCAAATCAATAAAACCTTCATCGTGCGATGAACCAATATTGGTCAAAACACCTATATTGGGTTTGATGATTTTTTCCAGTTTATCCATTTCATTCACCGTAGAAATGCCGGCTTCAAAAATCCCCAAATTATGCTTTTCATTAATCGCCACCACCGACAACGGAACCCCCACCTGCGAATTGTAACTTTTAGGACTTCGAATCACATTATAATCCGGACTCAGCAAGAAATTAAGCCATTCTTTGACAATGGTTTTTCCGTTGCTTCCGGTTAAACCTATAATTGGAAAATGAAAACGTCCGCGATAATAAGCAGCAAATTGTTGCAAAGCCACCAGAGTATTTTCGACAATTAAAAAATTGGCTTTAGCCGCACAATCGTCCGGAATTCGGGTTACAACAAAATTCTGAACGCCAATCGCAATTAAATCCTTGATGTAATGATGGGCGTCATTATTGGGTCCGCTCAAGGCAAAAAAGAGGCTGTGCTCACTGTTTTGCAACGAACGGCTATCTATCGAAATGTTATCAATCAAAGCTTCGGGATTTGTTCCCTCCCATCGGGCATTTAGAATTGAAACACTATTCTCAACGGTTATATTCATGAAATTAAATTCGGATTAAGGCAAAAAACATTCTCAAAAATAAGACTTCTTTTTCAATTGAAACCACACAATTTGCGTTAAAAACAGAGACACAGTTCAATTCTGCCCGCAATAAAACAATGTCATTTTAATAGTTTCGTTATATTTGTGATTCTAAGCCATTTCACAATGCCAAAAAAACTTTTTCCATTCTTTTCTTATCTGTTTCATCCGGTTTTCATCCCGATTTATGCCACGCTTTTTTATCTTTTTTCCAATCAGTCGTATTTTTTTAACAAAGAAAAATATTTGGTTTTACTGGAAGTAAGCGTCATTACTTTTGCTATTCCGATTCTTTTCTTTGTCCTGCTGCGCCTTACCGGAAAAATCACTTCCATCATGGTTCCGGAATTGTCCGAACGAAAATTCCCTTTGGTTATTCAATGTTTCCTGTTGATTCTTTTGGTCAAAAAAAGCATTACCCTTGAACGCTATCCCGAACTTCATTTTTTCATGCTCGGCGCTTTGTCCAGCACGCTCATTGCTCTGATTCTTTTATTTGCCAATAAAAAAGCCAGTTTGCACATGACCGGATTAAGTGCGCTTACTTTTTTCATTTTTGGATTGAGTTTGCACCACCACACGGCTAATACAGTATTAATTATTTTCATGGTGCTGATGAATGGTTTTGTAGCTTCTTCCCGTTTGATTATGAAAGCACATACGCCTCAGGAATTAGTTATTGGTGTACTTTTAGGAAGTATCCCGCAGATTCTTCTGCTTTTTCTTTGGTTATAAAATATAGAAAATCACACCCACATTTAAGGATTTCATATTGATCTTTTGACCATCGACGCTAATGGATTTAAAAATTGGATTCAAACCGTAACAGGCATAAACATTCAGCGTATTAAAACCAGCCGAAAGATATAAACTGTAGAGTAGTTTGTTAAAATCATCGTTATTTGTAATTACCGTTTTGCCGTTATCATCCACCAGTACCGATTTACTGTAAACCAGATAACTGAATTTCACACCGCCATAAATACGCCAAAACTTGTAGCTTTGATAAGTAGAAGTACGCCAACGGAATTCAAGCGGCACATCGATTAACAACTGAGTAAATTTGTTTTTATCAAAGTTTGACTGCGAACCTAAAATTGTATAAACCGCATCTTTAGCCGTTCCGGTGATTCCTAAATTCTCATTGTAATTATTATAACTCAAACCCAAACCTGTCGCAAAAGCTTTTGTTCGCAGTTTATTAATAGGCATATCCCTCAAAAATCCGCCCGAAAGCCCGATGGAGAATTTTTGTTGTTTCAGGCCTATTGGTTTTTGCTGTAAGGTGTTGTAAATAAAAGCAAAATAAAACTGATCTTCGCGGTACAACGAATCGATTTTCACATCATTGGTTTCGTCCTTTTTAATTTCTTCCTGCGCAAATCCATTAAAAAAAGAAAGCATTAGCACCAAACTCCAAAAAAACTGTTTTTTAAAAAAATTCATAATTTACCGTTTAGGATTTGTTTTTAAACCATTTAGGAATTTAAGAAAATTAAGATTTGTTGGATACCAATTTCTTAATCGTAAAAGTAGTTTATATAACTTAATTCTTTACCTAATAAAACAAAAAAGGAGCAAAAAAATTGCTCCTTTAATACTCTTATTTTTGATTTCCTCTGATTCCTCTTTCCAGACCTCTTAATTCTGCTAAACCTCGTAAGCGACCGATGGCGGAGTAACCCGGATTCATTTTTTTGTCTAAATCATCCAACATTTGGTGACCGTGATCCGGACGCATTGGCAATCGGTAATCCGGACGACCATTGGTAATCCTTTTTTGCTGTTCTTCAACGATAGCTTTCATTACTCCGTACATATCTACATCACCATCTAAATGATCAGCTTCGTAGAAGTTTCCTTCAGCATCACGTTTAGTTGCTCTCAAGTGAATAAAGTTGATACGGTGACCTAATCTTTGCACCATTCCTACTAAGTCGTTATCTTCTCTTACTCCGTAAGAACCCGTACAAAAACACAAACCATTACTTTTACTATCTACCACTTCAATCAATTGTTTAGCATCAGCCTCAGTACTTACTACTCTTGGCAAACCTAAAATCGCATAAGGCGGATCATCCGGGTGAATAGCCATAATAACGCCTGCTTTTTCGGCAGCCGGTATAATTTCTTTTAAAAATTCGTATAAATTATTTCTCAATTCGGCATCTCCAATTTCGGCATAATCATCTAAAGCAGCTTGTAATTGTTGCAGAGTATAACCTTCTTCGGCACCCGGTAAACCTGCAATAATATTTTTTACCAATCCTGTTTTTTGGTCTTCATTCATCGCTTCGAAAACCGTTTTTGCCTTAGCAATTTCTTCGGCTGTATAATCGTTTTCAGCTCCTTTTCTTTTTAGCAAAAACAATTCAAAAGCAGCAAATTCCATACGGTCAAAACGCAAGGCTTTAGAACCGTCTTCTACTTCAAAAGACAAATCGGTTCTGGTCCAGTCTAAAACCGGCATGAAATTATAACAAACGGTATCAATTCCGCAGGCACCTAAATTGGCAATACTCTGACAGTAATTTTCAATGTATTTTTTATAATCTCCTTTTCTGGTTTTGATATTTTCGTGAACCGGAATGCTCTCCACAACAGACCAGGTTAATCCGGCATCTTCGATTTCTTTTTTTCTTTTTTGAATTTCTTCCACAGTCCAAACCGTTCCGTTTGGAATATGATGCAAAGCAGTTACAATTCCTGTAGCGCCAGCCATTTTAATATGAGAAAGAGGCACAGAATCCTTTGGTCCGTACCATCTCCAGGTTTGTTCAATTCCCATTTTTTATAATTTTTTTTTGATTTTTTTTAAACTCCGGCGTAAGCTAAAAATCCACCATCAACAGCAACCACAATTCCGGTTACAAAACGGGAAGCCGGATTACATAGCCACAATAAAGTACTGTCTAAATCACTTGGTTCACCAAATCTTCCCATTGGAGTTTGCGAAAGGATTTTATTCCCTCTCTCCGTCAAACTTCCATCTTCATTGGTTAATAAAGTTCTGTTTTGTTCCGTTAAAAAGAAACCTGGTGAAAGTGCATTAACACGAATTCCTTCTTTTGCAAAATAAACCGATAGCCATTCTGTCAAATTACTGATTGCCGCTTTAGCAGCACTGTACGCCACCACTTTTGTCAAAGGATGAAAAGCACTAACTGAAGATATATTAAGTATACTACATCCTTCTCTTCCAATCATATCTGCAGCAAATACCTGAGTTGGCAACAAAGTACCAATAAAATTCAAATCGAATACAAAGCGCAAACCTTCGGTATCCAGACCAAAGAAAGTTTGTAATCCTGCTGCTTTATTTTCTCTGTCAAAAGATACATCAGAACTTGTTCCTTTTGGGTGATTTCCTCCTGCACCATTAATTAAAATATCAACTAATCCTAAACTCTCATTAATTGCCTTATGGGCTTTTCTCAAACTTGCCTCATCACACACATCAGCCGAAACACCGATTGCCTGCCCTCCATTACTAATAATTTCATCCGCTAATTTTTGTGCTTTTTCACCATCTCTCCCTAAAACAGCTACTTTGGCTCCCTGATTAGCTAATGCTCTTGTAAATCCGGCACCCAATACTCCGGCACCTCCTGTAATTACGACTACTTTATCTTTAAGTCCTGAAATTAAATCCATCTTTTTTGGTTATTTTGTAAGTTTTAGCGAAACTACAAAAAAAGATTTATTTATTTCCTTTAATCGTTATTTTAAGGGGATTAGCTAACATTTTGACCTTTTTTTGTAATAAAGTATCCCAATCGGCGCCATTGGTAATCTGACCGCTTTTTTGCCAGGCAAAACCGGCATAGTACGTTAGTTTGTTATTTTTGGGCTTACAAACAACCAAAAGATTGCTTTGATCTTTCGCTTTGGAAACATCCGAAAAAGCTTTGGTAACCAATTTAGGATTGACTACAATTCCTTCCGCTAACAACTGTCCATCGATTTTTTCGACATGACGAAACCAGCCTTCTTTAGTATTATTTTTCACTTCGCCTTTGTTGTCATGCAGCGTAATTCCGGCAGTTATATTCGGAACAGTTTTTGACGCCTCCAAACTAATTTCGAACTTAGAAAAATTAGAACCTAAATCCAAAGTAATTCGCTTTGTTTCTCTCACTCCATACGAACTCCAGGATGCATAAATCAACTCGAAAATCGTGCGTAAAGAGCCTACAGCAATAGTTTTGTAACCCACAAAATTTTTAGAAACCGCCAATTGATTGTTTTCCCAAATTCCGATTCCACCTGTCCCACGACTAGGCCCAACTTGATAGGGATCATAACCCTCACCATGGTCAATATGATAATAACCCGGAGATTTTGTATTCTCAGCGTACCATTTATTAATTATTGGTTTATCTGTACGTTTTAACCAAAGATCAATACCGCTGGTAAGTGTCCCTTCGGGTAATTTTTCCTCAACTCTTCGCTGTGCGTCCGGTCCGTAAGTTCTAAAAGCAACTTTATCATTTTCCCAGGCATAATCATCGGTACGTTCCGGCACGAAACGGGAATAAGCTTTAACAGAACTTTCAACCAATGGTATCGTTTTATCAAAAACTACTTGATAATCGACTTTGGTTTTAGCCGAAACTTCAGCCTGAAACAACAATTCATCAGAAATTCCATCTTGATTGAAATCAATCCATTGCAGGACCACATACTCTTGAGTTCCGTCTTTTTTAATTCGTAAATCGGATATTTTCTTTCCTTTAATTAAATTCGAAAGTGATTTTCCTTTAACAGAAACGACTTCCTTCCGAGCAAAATCCAGATTGTTTTTTATGGTAATTTTTGTCGTTTCATTTTGGGCATTTGCCAATATTGAAAACGAAAAAAACACCAGTAAACACTTCAACAAATTCATATCGTTTCTCATAATTTAAAAATTGAATTTCAAAAACAACTTATTATGTTTTCAAAGGCTGAATTCCTTCCAAAGTAGGTTTTACTTCAATGATATTTCCTGCTTCATCAAAAAACATTCGATCAATACAAACTTCACGATTGTATCCTGCCGCACGCCCCATTTCAATTCCTTTTGGAACCGTAAAACGATGGTAAACAATATACCATTCGTCTGTTCCCGGAATTTGAATCACCGAATTATGACCTGTTCCATAAATACCCTGCGAAGGATCTTTAGCAATCACCAAATTGTTTTCCGGAATAGTAAAATTTCCCAACGGACTATCAGAAGTTGCATAACGCACTCTGTAATTTTCGCTGCGGGTATCATCCTGAGACCATAAAAAATAATATTTACCTTTACGGTAAAACACCTCAGTACCTTCTCTGAAAGTTCCATCCGGTTTTAAAACCGTCAGGGTATTTTCTTTGACAGAAATCATGTCATCATTGAGTTCGACACCTACCATAAAGCCGTTTCCGTAATACAAATAACTTTTTCCCGAAACCGGATCAGTAAACACATCCGGATCAATAATCTGACCTCTTGTAATACCATTTGGTTTATTTGCGACCAAGGGTTTTCCAATATCCGTGAAAGGTCCCTGCGGATTGTCGCTCACTGCAACCCCTATTTTGCTTTCGCCGGTATAGTAAAAGAAATAACGATACTTACCGTCTATTTTTTTCTCAATGGCTGCAGGCGCCCATGCTTTCGCATCTGCCCAGGAAACATCTTTTTTAAAATCCAGCAAAACTCCGTCATCCGTCCAATCGACTAAATTAGTGGATGAAAAACTCTTAAAATAATCGCCGCTCCATTCAAAAAAACCATCACTGGTAGGATACATATGAAAACGATGGTCTTTATTTGAGTATAAAATTTCAGGATCAGCATAATAGCCAGTCAAGGAAGGATTGTTTCTTACTACTGTTTTTACCTCAAAAGTAGTTTTGCCTAAAGAACCAAAATCAAAATCATATTGCACTGCTTTTTGAGAAAAATCCTGAGCTCCCAGCGGACTTACATTTGCACCTGATTTAGCTTTAAATTCCGGATCAAAATTTTTCAAGTCGGTTCCGTTTTTAACTGGAAGCAACATGGTTTTATTGGCTAAATCAACAATCACATTATTTTTTTTGATAGCTTCCGATTGTGCTTCCGAGATTTCACCATTTGGAAACCAGCCATAAGTAGTAATCAATCGCTGTGCTTCATCGGCAGTTATTGGCAAAACTGTTCCGTGTCTGGGATGGAAATTCATTGAAACATTTTCATCGATTACTTTAAAATGCTTCAAATCTGTTGATGATGTAAATTGGTATTTACCTTTTCGGTACATATCATACATCAATATATAAGTATCCGAATTGTTTAGTTTAAACACTCCAGAACCTTCTACTGATTCATCCGTTTGATCTACATAACCGTCCTGCAAAACATAACCGGAAGTCAGCTTCTCTGAAATTGCCACTTTAATTCCCTTATCTTTTTCATCTTCGGTTTTTAGAAACAAATGGAATTTCCCATCTTTTTCAATAATATCGGCATCGATACAAGAACGATTGATTGGGCTGTAAAACAATTGTTGTGGCGCAGTTTCTAAAGCAGTAAAATCCTTATTAGCATACGCATAATAAACAATATCCGTTCCTCCCGGTTGCAACATCGAGAAGTAAACCATGTATTTTTTAGCCTTGGCGTCGTAAATAGTTTGTGGTGCCCAAACACGCTTCACCTCTTTAAAACCATCAAACACTTTTGAAATATCTACTTTGGAAGACGTCCAATGTACTAAATCGGATGATTTTAAAAGTACTATAGCCTGGTTTTCCCAGCCATTGGCTGTTTGCAAATCGGTCACTGTCATGTAAAAAGCACCATCATTTCCTCTCAAAATGTGCGGATCACGAACACCTCCGGTTGTACTTATTTCGTCTGAGTTAATCACTGCCTTATTATCATTTAAAGCATAAAAATTAAAGCCATCTTTACTTAATGCATAGCGAACAGCTTCATCTGTTTTGGCGTTTCCCGTAAAATACACAAACAAGTAAGCACTTGCGTTTTCTTTCTCTACTGATTTCTGAGTAAGCTTACAAGCAGAAAAGAAAACCAAAATCAGACTTACTGAAATTATTAAAAAAGCAGATTTTATTTGTTTCATAGGTAGTAACTATAACGCCTTGGAGCAATTATCTTGATAATCCCGTCCAAGGCGTTAATTATATTATTTAGTGGAATTCATTAAACTTAATGTATAACTATAACTGTATTTTGGTGCTCTCAGTAAATATTGCGAATGTGGCAAAGCACCCCAGCTGGTATCACCACCTACTCCGCGTTGTGCCAAATCAACATTTACAAAAACCGTATCCACTGGTTTCACATCATTAGTATGACGTTGTTGTTTAGTTTTACCCGGATCTAAAGATTCTGTAGAAACATTCAAAGTACTAAATCCTAAGGCCTGTTCTCCGGTAATTTTCAACCCTAAGCCGTTTTTATTTTGCAAAGAAAACCAACGTGCATCAGTTTTATACCCACATTCCTGAGGACGGATGTATTCCCAAACAAACTGATTAGCCACTTTGTCCTGATAAGTTCCCACAAAAGAAGCTGTTTTTCTATCAGAATAATTTTCCAATGGCCCGCGACCGTAATAATTCAGGTTTTCAAAAGCGCCCGGAAGTTGCACACGCATTCCGAAACGTGGCAATTCAGGCAATTCTTTTCCAGTCATATCAATGCTGGCAGTTACTTTGATTTCACCATTATTTTGAATCAGATAATTCACGGTGTAAGGCACATTGGCTCCAGCCAAAACATACTGTACGTCAATAGGCAATCCTAAATCGGTTTGTTTTCCTACCGTTACTGATTTCACTTCCGGATTCAAATGAGCGTCTTTCCAAACCACTAATTTCTCCTGCATTTTGTTTCCAAAATCATTATCGGTTGGTGCTCTCCAAAAATAAGGTGTTGGAAAATTAGTGATAATTGCAGCACTTTCATTTTTGAAATTATATGATTTCAAAATCCCTTTTACTAAATCAAAAGTTCCGGCAATAGTTTGAGTTTCAAAAACCAATTCGCTACCTTTTTTCTTTACTTTTAAGTTTTTCTTTTTCGAAATCTCCGCTTTATTTTCAGCAAAGAAATTTCCTTTTCCAATGGCAAATTGTTCTCTTGCCACTTCATGATTTACCGGAACCAAATCGGTAGCGGTTTTTGTAAAAGCATACACATTCAGGAAATATTCTCCGGTTTCAGTCAAGGCTTCAATTGGCAAATCCAGCGTTGTACTTTTCTCAGGAGCACAATCTACATCGAATGTTTTTTGCTGAACAATTACGCCATTTTTCACTAATTCAAATTTGAATTGGTACTGGTTCAAATTGGTATAATGAAAAATATTTTTGATCGTCAATTGGTTCGAACCTTCCAAACTAAACAAAATATCCTGATATACTTTTTTCACCTCAGCCAATCCCGGATGTGGCATTCTGTTCGCACTCACCAAACCATTGGCACAAAAATTCTCATCATTTTGTAAATCTTTTCCACCTAAATCACCTCCGTAAGCATAGAAAACCGTTCCTTTTTCATCCTGAGTTTTGATTCCTTGGTCAACCCAATCCCAGATAAATCCGCCCTGCATGTGCGGACTGCTGTTGATGATATCAAAATATTCCTGAAAATTTCCGTTACTGTTTCCCATGGCGTGCGAGTACTCACACATGATAAAAGGTCTTGGTTTGTCGGCAGCAGCGTATTCTTTCATGTACTTGATACTTGGATACATTGGCGCTACAATATCGGTATCTTCATTTTCTCTGGCTTGTTCAAATTGTACCGGACGCGAATGATCACGTGCTTTCAACCATTTGTATGCTTCATAAAAAACAGGTCCGTTTCCACATTCATTCCCCATCGACCAAATAATAATCGAAGGATGATTTTTATCGGTTTCTAACATACGTTGAATTCGGTCCAAATGAGCCGGAAACCACATCGTTACATAAGAAGGATGTTTAGTGTCTGCGGAAATATTTTGCCCGTCCACTCCCATTCCATGCGATTCAATATTGGCTTCGTCCACCAAATACATTCCGTACTCATCACATAATTCATATAAATACGGATCATGAGGATAATGACTCATTCGAATCGCATTGATGTTATTTTGTTTCATCAATTCCAAATCTCTGCGCATCGTGGCGCGGTCAGGTGCATGCCCTTTGGTTTCATGGTGATCGTGAATATTAACTCCACGAACCAACATTACTTTTCCATTAACTAATAATTGCGCATTTTTAATCTCCACTTTTCTAAAACCTGTTTTTCTATAAATTACGGAACTTTCAGCAGGATTAGCCGTTTCTAATTTGATACTATAACTGTACAAATAAGGCGTTTCTGAACTCCATTTATTTACATTTGGAACAACCGAACTGAACTCCACTTCCTTAGTAGCATTAGTTACTTTTTTAGTTTCGCTATATACTTTTTTGCCTTGAGCATCTGTTAATGTCAACGTCAGATTAGCATTTTTAATTTTATTTTGCTGAAAAGCTCTTAACTGTACGGTTGTTTTAAACAAACCGTTTGTGTAGTTTTCATCCAAATCGGCATGCACAAAATAATCCCAAATGGTCAATTTAGGACTTGCCTGCAAATAGACATCGCGCTCAATTCCGCTCAAACGCCAAAAATCCTGATCTTCTAAATAGCTTCCATCATGCCAGCGAAACACCTGCACAGCCAAAAGATTTTCTCCTTTTTGCAACAACGAAGTCACGTCAAATTCGGCTGCAGTTTTAGAAGCTTTGGTCATCCCCACTTCTTTACCATTCAAAAAGATTCGAGCATAACCTGAAATCGAGTTAAAATGCAACAACACTTCTTTTCCTGTCCAGTTTCCCGGCACGGTAAATGTTTTTCTGTAAGTTCCCACCGGATTGTATTCGTTGTTTACAAATGGTGGATTTTTAGGAAACGGATACACAATATTGGTGTAAATAGGAATATCAAATCCCTGCATTTCCCAGTTAGACGGAACCGTGATGTTCTTCCAGTTTTTATCGTCTAAATTGGTTTTATAAAAGTCCTGAGGTCTGTCGGCCGGTTTTTTAACGATGTTAAATTTCCAATCGCCATTTAAACTTTTATAATAAGAAGAAGCTTCCGGCTTATTGGTCGTTGCGATAGCTTCATTTTGATACAAAACAAAAGTAGCCCTCCCCGCTTCTTTGTTTCTGTCAACAATATTTGGGTTTTCCCATTCATTTTGTTGCTGTTGTGCCGAAACTAACTGCACAGCTACCAGCAACGCTAACATAATTCTTCTTTTCATTCTCTTATTTTTAGTGGTTTTTAGTGTTTTTTTTAATGTTATTTGTTCCGAATTAAAGGCATTTTTTTTAATTCCAAAACCTGAACCGGTTGTGGCGCTACCTTTGCCAATCCTTCTCCGTCGGTTTGAGTAACGTTTTGAGAAAAAATATGTAATTGTTTTTTGGTTGCCCAAAGTTCATTATCAAAATTAGGTTCCCATTGTCCTACCGAATTTGGGCTAATATCTTCTAATTGCCATTGTTTTTGCTTCAAATTAGCATAAGCCAAGGTAATTTTATTAGCTCTTTCTTCATCCCGAAAAAGCAGATACAACATCGATTTGTTGACCAAAATTTCAGGCCTCGAAATTGGAATTCGCTTGGTTCCGCCACCTCCTAAATGAAAGTTGCTTTTATGAAAGTCGCTATTAATCAATTGCCATTGCCCATCCTTTCTATACACCACTTTGTATTGCGGAATACCGTCATTATCCCAATAAGTGGCGATATACGGATTTCCTTTAGCATCTACCGTCATCGATGTTTGATTAATCAGGCTGCTGTTTTGTGGCACCTGCCAGGCAATTTCGGCTGTAGCTTTTGTAATAGGTAATTGGTATTTTTCTCCGGTTGATTTTTGCCAGGTTTGTCCGCCATCGGCTGAAAAAGCATAACAAATATCGTGATTTGTCGAAACATCCCAGCTTTCTCTCCAAACCCAGGAAAGATAAATTCCTTTTTTGCCTACGCAAATTTGCCAATAAGCCGAGCGTTGATTTTCGCCATCAATTAAATTATTTTGCAAAGAACTCCACTTTTGAGTTGTAACATCATAAGATTTCATAATCATATTCCCTCTTCCTGAAGCTCCCGAACGGTAGCAAAACAACAAATTCCCATCCGACAGATTATGAAATTCCGGATAGGTTACTTTAGCTTCGTCCGTTCCGGTCATTGGCATTTCTTCACTTAACTCCAGACTAAAAGGTTCAATACTTCTTGCATAACGCAGGCGAGTATCGTGATGATCCCAGCTTACATGAAGATAACCTTTAGCATCTACAGCAATACTAATATCATTGTGGGCATCTTTCACATTGCCGCTGTAAGGCGTGATTAGCGTTTCCCATTTATTAGTTTTCAATTTGCGTTTAGCCAAAACCACTTTGCCATCCGGATTGTAATAAGCCGTATATTGAATTCCTCTAAAAGTAGTTAAAGCTTTGTTTCTAAAAATAACCGTATTCACCGAATTATTGCTCCAGCCCAAACCGATTTCGCTCAACTCTGTTTGCAACTGCGCCTGAACAACAACCGGAACAAACAGCATCAGGAAAACAGCCATTGAAACAACAGTTTTTGTTTTTTGCAAGTGTAACAGCAAACAATTTGTTTTCTTCATTTTTTACAAAATAATTCTTTGGATTGACTATTCTATTTCTCTCTAAAAAGATTAAAATAAAATAGCATATCTGTTTTTTTTCAATCGTATTTTTAGCAACTAACTAACAAATGTAAACACAACAATTACAAAAACAAACCAGCTCCTACCAGTTTTTCAATTTAACTACCGGATACTATTTGAAACTAAAAAGTTGCCTTTTCGAAACGAAACAACTAAAGAAATCCGAACAACATATCTTAAAAAACCATACCACTATACACCGGTTTTTTTATACCTTTACAAGCCGTCAATTTTCCGAATATGAAACTAATATCCATCAGTAAAAGACAAA
This sequence comes from Flavobacterium pokkalii, assembly GCF_014596575.1. Lineage (GTDB taxonomy): Bacteria > Bacteroidota > Bacteroidia > Flavobacteriales > Flavobacteriaceae > Flavobacterium > Flavobacterium pokkalii. The sequence continues at coordinate 37,825 of NZ_NASZ01000016.1, forward strand.
ATCTACCAAAATACAAGCAAATCATTTTGTCGATAGAAATGTCGATTGCTGAAAAAAGACTGAAAAGAGGGGACAAATTACCTTCGGTAAACAAAGTATCTCTCGAATTTGGAATTTCCCGGGACACCGTTTTATTAGCCTATGACGAACTCAAAAAAAGAGGAATTATCTATGCTATTTTAGGGAAAGGTTATTATGTAAAAAGTGAAGATTTTAGTTTTGAACAACGCATTTTCTTATTGTTTGACGAGTTGAATGCTTTCAAAGAAGATTTATATAATTCTTTTTTGGAAACCATCAACCGAAATGCCCAAATTGACACTTTTTTCCATTATTTCAATCCCGAAGTTTTTAAAAAACTCATTCATGATAACAACGGAAATTATTCGAAATACATCATCATGCCTACTAATTTGATTAATGCTGCAGCCGTAATCAACACCCTGCCGGAAGAAGATGTTTTTATCTTAGACCAGACCAATCCGGAGCTAAAACACTTTCCATCGGTTCATCAAAACCACCATAAGGACACTTTTAACGCTCTGGAATCGGGCAAAAACAAAATAAAACAATACAAAAAACTCATTTTGATTTTTTCCAGCTACAAACAACCCATCGGAATGCGGGAAGGTTTTATTGATTTTTGTCAAAAAAACCAATTGCATTACGACATCATTTCCAATTTTGAAAACAACGAAATCCAAAAAGGCGACCTTTACATTATTCCGGACGACCGCCATTTAGTAAACGTTATCGAGCAATCTAAAAAGCAAAAATTGATTATCGGAAAAGACATTGGTATCATTTCATACAATGATACTCCGCTAAAAAAAGTAGTAGGTGACGGCATCACCACCATTTCAACCGATTTCAAAGAAATGGGACGCATTTTGGCCGAATTAATCATGAACCGACAAAAAGAACAAGTGGAAAACAAAAGCAGTTTGATTGTAAGGAATTCTTTGTAGTTAAATATTCCTAACAAACTTCAAAAAAAAAAAAAAAAAAACACTAAGAAAAACTGCTTCTCCTTTGTAAATGTTTTCGTTTGGCTTTTATCAGATTGTACCGCATTTTATCGAGCAACAAACTTATCAGCAAAATTAAAGCCGCAACTATTAATGTTTTCAGTTTCAAATTCAATTTGGAATAACAAAGTCCACCAAATAAACCTCCTGCAAAAAAGAATGCAATAATATAAATTCGGAGTTTGATACTTTCCTTTAATTTTTCCTTATCAGGATGTAATTCGGGGAAAAACAAATGAGAAACATCAATTCCTAAATCGGTAAACAAACCCGTAAGATGAGTAGTTCTCACTACCGCGTTTGAAATTTTTGTCACAAAAGAATTTTGAAGTCCCATCGCGAAAAGCAAAGCACAAACTATTAAATCAGGAAAACCTTTAGCAAAAGAATCGCTTAAAAAACCAATAATTATCAAGATAAAGAACTCTATAGTTGTTGGAAAAACATAGATTTTGAGTTCTTTGTTTTTCCCAAATTTCTCCGTTAAAAACCCGGAAGTAAATGAACCCAAAAAGAAAAAAAAGATATAAAGAAAATAAACGGTTCCTTTCCAAAAATCAAAATTAGAAACATCATTAATAAACAAAGCAAAATGTCCTGTAACATTAGTCGTTAGTTGCCTGAACGCCAAAAAACCGCTTACATTTACAATCCCGGCCACAAAGGACAAAACAGTCGCAATTCTCAGATTATGTACTAAAGTTCTTTTTTTGCCCTGATGTCTGAACATTGTATGCGAATTAATTAATTTCCAACATTGTATTACTGCTAAGTTACTAAAACGAACTGAGTAAGAAACAACAAACCCCTAAAAAACATATGTTTTTTAGGGGTTTTAACTTACTTTATATACACTTTAGCAGAGAGGATGGGATTCGAACCCACGATGCAGTTACCCACATACAAACTTTCCAGGCTTGCTCCTTCAACCACTCGGACACCTCTCTATTTTGAGTTTGCAAATAACTAGAAAAAAATTGAGTTAGAAAAACAAAAAATGAATTATTCTGTCATTTCTCCTCTAAGGGATGTTTCATAAACCGATTTAAAATCTTTTGGCGCTATATTTTGACTAAGCAAAAACATCAATTTAGTGATTGCAGCTTCGGTGGTAATGTCTTTTCCGGAAATTACGCCAATCTTTTTCATATCCGAACTGGTTTCATATTGTCCCATATTGACACTTCCCGCCGAGCATTGCGTAACATTAACTACCTGAACCCCTTTATTAATTGTTGTTTCCAAAGCATTTAAAAACCAACTTTCGGTTGTAGCATTTCCGGAACCGTAGGTTTCTAAAACAATTCCTTTTAATTCAGAAATAGCTAAAATAGCGGTAAAAATCCTTTCGCTCATACCCGGAAACATTTTCACAATCACCACATTCGTATCAAATGAATAGCAAACGTTTAATTCTTTTTCTTTGGCTATAGCCCAAAACAATTCCGATTTAAAGTTCAAATAAACGCCCGATTCGGCTAATGCGGGATAATTTGGCGAACAAAAAGCATTAAAATTCTCCGAATTTATCTTCGTAGTCCGATTGCCACGATACAATTTGTATTCAAAATAAAGGCAAACTTCCCGAATTACTGCCCGATTATTTTCGCGCATGGACGCAATTTGAATCGCGGTGATTAAATTTTCTTTAGCATCGGTACGCAAATCGCCAATAGGAAGCTGAGAACCCGTTAAAATAACCGGTTTTGCCAAATTTTCGAGCATAAAACTCAACGCCGAAGCCGTATAAGACATTGTATCTGAGCCGTGAAGCACCACAAAACCATCAAATTGATTATAATTAGTTTCCACCACTGAAGCAATAGCTCTCCAATGTTCCGGATTCATATCCGAAGAATCTATAGGTTTTTCAAAAGAAAAAGTTTCAATTTCGCAATCCAGCTGTTTTAACTCAGGAACTCTTTGTAATAATTTACTAAAGTTGAACGCTTTTAATGCTCCGGTTTTTAAATCCTTTTGCATCCCAATGGTTCCCCCGGTGTAAATCAGCAGAATTTTAGTCCTTGAGTTCATGCGAATATTTCATTTTGTTAACCACCGGATTAGCATACATGGCTAATATTCCCTGCCAGGCAACAGGATTAGTCGCATCAATTCGTTGTTCCAGTCTTCTAACAAAAACCGCTTTTTCATCCGGTGTATATTGGTTCGAATATTTATCTGTTTCATTCAAAATATCATACGCAATATAATTGGTAGGCCACAACTTATAGCTATTCAGGATTGAATCGTCAATTGCCTGAGCTAAAGCCTGAATTTGTTTATTTACATTGTCATTTTCGGCTACAATAGCATCAATTTCCGTGTCTAAAACTTTTCCAATGTGAATGTAAATGCGTTTCTTTTGCCCTAAAGCACCACTCAAAATGGTCATAAAATCCTCATTTTCCTGCTTTACATACACTTCATTATTGGCTTCAGCTAATAATTGCGGCATTTTTAAAGCATCAGTAGGATCGTATTCATAGGAAATAGATACCGGAACTATCTTTAATTTTTTGAAATAATCCATCAAATTAGCCTCATCCGAAGCCATTCCTATCATTTTTAAAACACCCGGATTTGTAGCATCATTTCCGTCTTTGGTTCTTCCTTCACGTTGCGCAATCCACACCGAACGGTTTTCATGCAACAACAATTGATTGATATATTCGGATAACAATTTAGAACTTTGCAACATTTCTCTTGGTCCCAAACCACGTTGCACCAAAAAGTTTCTATTCAATTTAGCCAAAACATGCAAAAATGGCTGTTTTACCAAATTATCTCCAATGGCCGAAGCCGTCATCACCAAATCATGCTCAAACAAAGTAGCATTGAGCAAAGTAGTATCTAACAAAATGTCACGGTGATTGGAAACAAACAAATAGGAAGTGTTAGGTTCTAAATGTTCGAAACCGGAAGTCGATAAACCTTCTGAACTTTTTTCCAGCACTTTTTGAACCGATTGGTAAATAAAATTACACTGAAAATCACGAATCGAATGCGTTTTCAACAATTGTTCTTTCCAAACTTCATCGGCTAGATCAGGAAAAGAGAAATTCATCAGAGACTTTAACATCGGGTGATGAAGCACTTCTTTAATCGCTTTATTTATTTCAGAATCATAATACGGCCGAATCTCGTCAAACTTTTGCATTATTGGTATTATTAAAAAACAAATGAACAAAAAAAATATTAAACTTTTGCGAATTACGTTTTAAATCCCAAAAATTGCTTTCGAATTTTCGGTAGTGATTCGGGCAATTTCATCGGCAGAAATACCATAAAGCGATGATAACTTATCAATTACCTTAACCAAATAACTGCTTTCATTTCTTTTTCCACGGTATGGAACCGGAGCCAGATAAGGCGCATCGGTTTCTAAAACAATATGTTGAATATCAATTTGATTCAAAAATTGGTCAATTTTTCCATTTTTAAAAGTGACTACTCCGCCAATTCCTAATTTCATATTATAAGACAAAGCCTGAAGCGCCTGCTCATAAGTTCCGGAAAAACAATGAAAAATCCCGAACAAATCATCCGATTTTTCTTCTTCCAAAACCGCAAAAACCTCATCAAAAGCTTCCCGACAATGAATCACAATAGGCAATTTATATTTTTTGGCCAGCTGAATTTGTCTCTTAAAAGCTTGTTGTTGCTCTTTTAAATGGTTTTTATCCCAGTACAAATCAATCCCGATTTCGCCAATAGCATAGAATTTTCGCTTTTTTAATTCATCTTCGACAAATTGCAATTCGTCCAAATAATTTTCCTTCACATGCGTAGGATGTACTCCGGTCATCAAAAAAATATGCTCCGGATATTTCGCTTCCAAATCATACATGGCAGCGGTATAAGCCGAATCGATAGCCGGAATAAAAAAACGAGTCACTCCGGCATCCAGAGCTCGTTGCATCATTTCGTCTCTATCGGGAGCAAATTCTTCGCTGTATAAATGGGTGTGGGTATCGGTAATGATGGGTTTTGTTTCCAATGCTAAAGTTTAAGAATGCAAAATTGCAAAGATTTTTAAAAACTAACCACAAAAGACACAAAAGTTTCACCTCAATTACATTTAAAAACAAAAGACACAAAGTGTAAAATCTTTGTGTCTTTTGTTTTCCTTTGTTTCTTATGTGTTTAAAAACCTAATCCAGCTTATCTAGCAATTCCTGAACCTTATCATAATGCTCGTAATCCGAAGGAATCTCTAAAAGAATTTCTTTGCAGGATTTATAATCTTTTTGTTTTAATTTGGCCAAAGCCAAAGCATAAATCGCTTTATTTTTATAAACAGAATTACCTGATTTTATTTGGTTAAACTCTGCTTCGGCTTGTTTTATTCGGTTGTTTTCCAATAAGGAAATCCCATAAAAATATTGAATCTCAGCCGATTGTTTTTCTTTTAAAACAGCCTCAAAAAGCGGAATTGCCCTTTTATAATCCTTAGCATTAAAAGCATTTTCAGCTTCTTTTACTAGCTCTAACCCCTCGCCTCTTTCGGTTAAATAGGCATTCTCAAATTGATTATAATCTTCAAATTTAGGTTCGGAAGGATGAAACAAAAACAAGCCCAACAGCAAAATTACGGTAGCCGCCGCCATATAAACATACGGTTTCATCGAAATAAGTTTCGCTTTTTTAGGTTTGAAATAGTCCCGGGAAATATTTTTCAAATTAGTTTCAAATGTCTCTCGATCCACTGCAAAATCAAATTTGGTTTCCAGTTGCAATTGCACTTCTTTGAAAGTTTCAAATTCTGATTTCAATTCTGCATTCTCAGAAAGTTGCTTTTCAAAATCCAATCGGTCTTTTTCAGACAATTCGCCTTGAAGATATTGATCAAACAATAGGTATATTTCTTCTTTCATGGCTCCTGTTTTTTTAATGTTTTAAAACTACTGTGTTCCTGAATCCACTGCGTCAACTGACCCGTACAGAGCGATTTTTTCTTCCTCACATAAGCATAACTCACATTTAGTTTTTGAGCTACTTCTTCCATCGATTTCAAGGTAAAACTCCATTTTAAAACTTCCTGACATTTTTCGCCTAAACGCTGAAACATGGCATCAAAAAGCTGTTGTTTTTCTTCAAATAATTCTGTTTGTGCCACCATTTCTTCTGTGGGTTCATTAACAGATGTAAAATCGTCCGAAATTGTTACCCCTTTATTCGAGGATTTTTTGAGTTCATTCAACCATTTTCTTTTACACAATAAAAAAAAGTAGGCATCAAACGGACAAGTCAGCTGCAATTTACCAGCCTTTGCCTGATTAAACAGTAAAATCATTATTTCCTGAACCACATCCTGCGCCTGATCTTCATCTCCCGAGTTGTTCCTGATATACGAAACAACCTTGGGAACATACTTTTTATAAATAGAATGAATCACTGCCGAATCATTATTCGCCAATCCTTCGATTAAATATTGATCAGGGTGTAATTGGGTTTTAATCATAGAAAAAAATTTATCGAAAATACTAAAAATTAGGGTAACAATTTTAAAACCATATTGATATATCACTGTAAGCGTTCTTAAACATTAAAAAAAATCCAAATGACAGGGTAACAATTCAAAACCACTGTTGATATAGTAATATGAAACAAAAAAAATCTGAAATATCCCGACGCTTCGGGACAGATTAAAGGATAACAAATTATTTAACCAACGGATATATAAACAGAAATCAAAAAAAATTAAACCACTGGGGTAACAATTTCAAAACCGAATTGATATAACAGTAAAAACAGAAAAATCATTTTAAACAATAATTAAAATCAAGAAATCATGAGAACAAATTTTAAAACCATCGGACTTTTATTTTTAGCGGCAATTTCATTTGTAAGTTGCGAAAATGACAACGAACACATTCCGGCAACAGCTGCCGCTTTTGCAGACGTAAGACAGGCTGCTTTAGACAAAATCACTCAGAAATTTACCTTCAATGCCGAGGATGGAGCCCAAACATTTACTTCTGAAAACGGTGTAAAAATCACCATCAACGGAAGCTGTTTAACCAAAGACGGAAATCCGGTAACCGGCGAAGTAAAAATCGAATATGTAGAACTTTTTGACAAAGGAAACATGTTAGTAACCAACAAACCTACTATGGGAATTATGGCTGACGGAAACCGAAACTTACTCATTTCCGGAGGAGAATTCTTTATCAAAGCCACTCAGGACGGAAAAGAATTAGCAACTGCTTGCAACATCACTTTAATGATTCCGGCCGATCTTACCGGAGGAGTTGACAACGCCATGACTTTATGGAACGGAATTATTGACGACGAAGGAAATCTAGCCTGGAAAGATGCCCGTAACGATGGTGCCAACGGAAAAGGTGGCGTTCAGGCCGAAGGAAACAACTATTATGTAAGTTTTGGAAACTTTGGCTGGACAAATGTGGATAAATTCTACAGCGACCCAAGACCTAAAACTACGATTCTTGCCGATGCTCCGGAAGGATATGACAACACAAATAGTGCCATCTATTTGTCTTATGACGGCGAAGGAACTAACGCTCTAGCAAAACTGGACACTTACACTGCTCAAGGATTATTTAGCGAACACTACGGACAAATTCCAATTGGTTTAGCCTGTCACGTAATTTTTGTAACCGAAGAAAACGGAAACTGGAGATACGCTATCAAAGGAGTAACTGTTCAGGCTAATGACGTGTACACTTTTACAATGGCTGAAACCACTGTTGGCACCGAAGCCCAATTAATTGCCGCAATCAATGCGATCCAATAAAGATTCCCAAATTTAAATTCTGAAAAAAGTGGTGATTTGCTCATCACTTTTTTCTATTTTTAAAAGATTTTAATCCTTAACCAACCAAGAATTAGTCGCTTTCCCAACAAACCAAAACTGATTATGAAACCACTATTTTCTTTTCTCTTTATTCTTTTTTCTTTGCTCTTATTTTCCCAAAAAAAAGTCAAAGATACCGTTACCCGACGAGCCGCAATAAACTACCATCAAAACGGGAATATGGTTCTATTCAAACCCGAAACACCTCCGCTAATCCCAATCGCAGGCGCACCCAAACCCAGTTTTTCCTATCTGTGGGAGTTTGGCGATGGCTCTTACAGTAAAGCAGCCGAACCCAAACACAGCTACAAAAACAAAGGAACTTACACCACCCGATTAACTGTAACCAACAATTACGATAACGGAAAACCACCCGCTACCCGACCCAAAAAAGTAGTGATTAATGAAATCTCAGATAAAAATTTTGACGAAATCGCCTATGCTGCTAACCAAAACGGCTTTGCCTTACAAAAAAACTGTGACCCTATTCCAAATCAGCAAATGGAAGTAATTCTGAGTTATCAAAACTTGGAAAATTATGTTACCAGCGGGAAAATCTATCTTTTTTACAACGAAAAACAATTCAAAGACAACAATTTTGAACTGACCGATTTTAGAACTTATGCAGGCGAAAGAGAAGTAAAAGAAAACACTTTTGCTGTTGCAAATGAAATGGATCAAACTCATTCCTATGTTGCTTCCGCAAATTCAACTTTTTCAAATAAAAAATACGAAAACACCACCACCGAAGAAGATTTAGACGCCACACTTGCCCAAGCCCGCGAAACTTTTGAAAATGTCAGCATTCTGGAATTTGACGATGCTAATCCTCAGGAAACCCGCAATGTTTTTTACACTTTCAAAACCACTCCTGAAATGCTGAAAGATACCAGCGCCACCATCACGATGCGCGGCATTTATGTTCCCAATAGAAGTTACAAAAACCATAAAGTAAAAAATCTGGAAATGGAAATCGTCACTTCCCACGACCCCAACAAAATGGGCTCTAACGGAAGTTTTATGAATTATAGATTGGTTCGTTTTAAAAGAGTCAATTTCAAAACCCGTTTTCAAAACAACGGCGAAGGTCCTGCACGAACAATCCGCCTGGAAACCGATATTCCGGATATGTTTGACAAAAAAACCTTCCGCATTGAAGGCATGTACCCCGAATGTCCTATTTGTCCCAAAGACGAAGTTCCAACCACGAGTTGTCTGGACACTATTATCAAACAAAAACAAATCATTTTTACCTTTAAAAACATTTACCTACCGGGAAGTGAACAAAAAAACGTAAAAGAAAAAGACAGTACTAAAGGCTTTGTAAAATACTCGATGAAATTCAACAAGGATTTTCATAAAGTAAATACGAAAAGCAGAACAGCAATTATTTTTGACAAAAATGAACCCATTATAACTAATTATGCCACCACCCGATTCCTACCGGGAATTTCTATTGGTGCTAAAGCAGGATATAATTTCTATCCAAATTTAGATAAATCAACCAGCTATTTTGCCGGATTTACCATTTCCCCTTATAAATCTTATCGTTTTTACTGGCAAGCTGAATTAATCAATAACAAAAATGATTACAACTCAAACACATCCATAACGAATGGTTTTACTTCTAATGCTAACGGATTACGTCAAGCAACACGTACTACAGAAACCACTAGTTATTCCAATTTCAATAACGAAATTCCATTGCTTATTCGTTATAATATCAACAACTATATCGGAATTGGTGCCGGAGTGCAAGCCAATATCAATGCATCGCAAAAAGAGGAACGTTACACTAAAATAGAAACTTTTGAAACCGAAAAACCCGATTCTCCAATTATCGACACTAAAGAAAGTAGTATTTCAAACTCTAAAAGTTTTACCAATTTCAAATCAGGATTATTACTGGATACCACATTTGGATTTGCCCGTATCGGTCCCAGTTTAGGCGTTCGTTATGTGATGAATTTCAAGGAGAATTTTAATTATGTTCAGGTGTATGGAATATGGAAGTTTTAGTTTTTTTTAAACCAGATAAATCACAAAAGTTAGTTTTGTCATTCCGACGAAGGAGGAATCTCATCAAGTGGGATTGTTTTACCAATTCGTTGTCGTTCATGTCCTACTTCGTCAGAATGACAAACTGGATGAAAACGATTTTCATTACATTATTCCTTTCACAAATTTGTTTCTCTCAAAGTCAATCATTGGAAGATAAAATCTACTATGCAGTTGATTCCTTTGTAGCACAACCATCAGCAGAAAATTTAAAATCCCTAAACATAACAGAGAATATTTTTTGGAAAAATCCAAAAACAAAAACAAAAGATGAATTACTGGCCATTGTAATCTTAAATTGCAACAAAGCCTATTATGAAAATCAGTTTAACCAACTTCAATCAGCCATTTCCTCTTATGAAAAAGCTTGGAAAACTTATCAAAAATACAAACTCAACAATTATGACATAGTAGAATATTGCTTAAAACCTTTGGGAAATTTATATACCATTATTGGCGATTACGACAATGCCGAAAACACCATCAAAGAGTATTATTACATTGCAACCCAACATAAAAATCAACAACAACAATATGCTGCTGTATTGAATTTATCGAATGTGTATCAAAACTCAGGTAAAATTGATTTAGCTATCAACTTACTAGAAAAAACCATTCAAACCGAAAAATTATCCAAAACCCAAAAAGGGATTCTGCTGAATAATTTGGGGAACAACTATGTATTAATATACAGGAGACCAATTCCTCCGGTTCCACCGATTAAAGAACATTTTTTCGAAAATCTAGAGGGGTCGTATCTTGAAGCTATCAAATTATTACAAACCGATAAAACCCAAACCGAGACTTTGGCAAATTGTTACAGAAACTTAGCTTCTATAAATTTGCAATGGCAAAAATTTGACTTGGCCAATTCTTATTTTGAAAAAGCCAAAAACTATTTTCATACAACTCCTAATCTTTCTACCCGCAAAATAGCACAATTCAAATATGAAGAGGCTTCCCTACTATTTCAACAACAAAAACTAAAGGAATCTACCTCTGCTATTACTGCTGTATTCAAAATATTAATCCCAAATTATTCCAATAAGAAAAGCGTTTTACCTAATCAAAAATCACTCTATTCCGAAACAACTTTATTGGATGCTTTAGACTTAAAAGCAGCCATTTTAAGTAAAGAAAACCAACCCAAAAAAGCATTAGACGCCTACCAATTAGCTTTTTACATCGAAGAATTGTTAGCGAACATGATGATTTATGAAAACTCAAAAATCATCAATCAAAATCGTGTTCGTCTAAGAACTGAAAAATGCATTGCCATTTATGATTTATTGTATCAAAAAGAACAAAAACAAAGTTATATCGAAGCGGCTTTTCAATTGGCGGAGCAAAGCAAATCGGGAGTCCTGAAAAACTATTTATCACAAAACAAAACCATTTCCCAAAAACAAAAAGGCTATATCGTACAATTGCAAAACTGGAGCAATCTTATTCTGAAAGAACAACAAAAAGGGAATTTGGCCAATATCAAAAAAATAAACGAAGCCATCGAAAAACAAAATGGACTCATGCTTTCGCTAAAACAAATTCGAGCAGAAAATAACGCTTCTGAAAAAGAAACAACCGACATTAAGGCTTTGCTAGCCAAATTAGAAAAAGACAAAGCCATGATGATTGAATATTTTTCAGGGTTTGAAAAAATGTATTTTTTTATTCTTGATAGCAATAGAATTAGACTTGATTTTTATTGGGACAACCATACTGCAACGCCAAGAATTATTTCGTTTTTAGATTATTTCAGCGATGCCAATAAAATTATTGACAACCTTTCGAACTATAATCATTATGGACATTCCTTATATAAAATGCTAAAATTACCAGTAAATTCAAATTACAAAAACCTCATCATCATTCCGGACGGGATTTTAAATTTCCTGCCTTTTGAAGCTTTAATCACCGAAGAATCTAACACTACCAACTTTGCTCAAATGCATTTCATACTGAATGATTTCAACATTGGTTATGAAAATTCGGCTCAGTTTTATTTGTCACCAAATCAAAAAAACAACAATCCAGAGAAGAAAGTTTTAGGCATTTTTCCGGTTTTCGAAAAAACATCTTTGGAATTGTCTTATTCTAAAAATGAGATGCAGTCAATTAGGCAAAATTTCGAAGGAAGCTATTTAGCAAATACTAATGCAACTTTTGAAAACTTCAAAAAAAATGCTGCTAATTATTCGATTTTACATCTCTCCACCCATGCCGATGCAGGTGATATTGTAAGTCCGGCGAGTATCAAATTTTTCGATCAGGACATTCTCTATTCCGAATTGTATCATTTGAATCTCAATCCTGATTTGGTTGTTCTAAGTGCTTGTGAAACGGGTATTGGCAAACTTTATAAAGGCGAAGGGAGCATGAGCGTTGCCCGTGGATTTCAATTTGCCGGAGCGCAAAATTTGTTATTTTCCTTATGGAAAGTCAACGATTACACGACCTCCGTTTTTATGGATTCTTTTTACCGAAATATCAAAAGCGGACAGTCTTATCTGGAAGCGAATGCCAATGCAAAAAGAGATTTCCTGAAAAACCCTAATATTTCCAATGCTAAGAAATCGCCTTACTACTGGAGTGCTTTTGTGTATTATGGTGCTATCGAAAAAAAGGACAACAGTCTGTATTATGCTACTATTATTTTGGGAATTGTAACTGCAATTGCTTTAATTTGGCTTCTTATTCGCTACCGAAATGAAAAATCTGCACGAAATTCTCAAAAAAGAAAACTATAAAAAGGTAAAATTCAAAATTACCAAAACCCAACATCTGTTGATTAAAGCCAAAATCAACGATGTAACCGGACATTTTATTCTGGATACGGGAGCTTCGAACAGCTGTGTTGGTTTTGAACATATCGAATTGTTTCATTTAAACGCCGAAGATTCTAAAACTAAGGCTTCCGGCGCCGGAGCTACAGGAATGCTTACCCAAACGGCATCGCAAAATAAACTCCAACTGGGTTCGTGGAAAAACAATGATTTCGACTTAATTATTTTTGACATGTCGCACGTAAACGAAGCTTTAACTGCTTATAAAGCAAAAACGGTGGACGGAATCATTGGCGCAGATGTTTTATTGAAAGGCAAAGCCATTATTGATTATTACAATAATTTCTTATATTTACGACAGCCAATCAAAAAAACTAAACATCATGATAAAAAACTACGCTAAAGCCGTCTGTTTGGCGCTGGGATTACTATTATTCTCCTGTTCTACAGAAGATACCGTTGACGAAAGTCCAGTGACAACAGTAATTTCTAATTCTAATTCTGACACTTCAGTGACTGCAAAAGGAGCTCCAACAAAACCCACAACGGCAACCATTTGGGAATTCAATGATATAAACGAATGGGAAGACGCTACACAGGTAGGATTTCCAAACTACTATATTGACAACGACACCCTGCATATGTTTACCAATGCGAATACCTGGGAAAGAACCAAAATAAAATCGACTGCAACTTATACAACAGGAACTTATTCCTGGCGGGTTTATGTTCCTGAAATGGGCGTAGGCGATTGCGCCAGCATTGGGGCATTTTTATACAATGACGACACCCACGAACTCGATTTTGAAATCGGTTACGGCAACACCGCTATCCGTCAGGAATTAGATGCTGCTTCAGATGATCTTATTGTGTATATGACTTCCCAAGGAAATCCTTTCTATTCTTTTCAAAGTAAAATCAAAAGAAATCAATGGTACACTTTAAGTATTAATTTGTCTCTAAATAATAAGAAAAAATACGTTGCAACCTGGAAAATTGACAATCAAATTTTAACTACTAAAACACTCACTTATGGTAGTCAAACGAAGTTTAAAATCTTTTGCAGTGTAGAAAACCTAACATTTATTGGCGATCATATTCCTTACACACAAAATTATGCCTTATTTGATTGGGTAGAATTCAAATAAAAATTTAAAAACTTAATTATCTACCGCAGATTCACAGAATTAATTTTTAGGCTGTGAATCTGCAGTTTTTTAAAAAATTTACTTTCGGTTTTTTTTCTTCGAATGGGATTCTTTTGAATTTTCTCTTAACGCCCACAAAAGCCCACCTTCAAGGTGCCTGATAAAAACCGGATCAACATAATCCTTGCTATCATGCCCAAGAGCCGTATAAAACACTCTTCCGCCTTCAAATTCATGGTACCAGGCCAATGGTAAATAATCACCAAAAGTACGCCCCGGATAAACCTCTTTTTCGCTGTCTTTGACAGTTCGCATATCGGCAGCCAAAAGTACCCGATTATTAGGATTGAATTCGTTCATATAATAACACTCGTCTTCTTTCTTCCAAGTTTCGCCTAACATCGAAGTTGCAGGATGATTTTTATTAATCACTTTTATTTCAAAAGACTGAAAAGCCGGATGTCTTTTAAACTTCCCTCCCACCATTTGAGCATACCAAGGCCAATCTTTCTCAGAATCTGAAGCACTGTGCACACCCACGTAGGCTCCTCCAGAACGAATATAATCCACCAACGCTTGTCTTTGCTCCTCGGTGTCAAAAATATCATTACAGGTATTTGAAAAAACAAGACAACTATATTTTGCCAAATTTTCGGTATTCATTACCGTCGGGTCATCAGATACATCCACAATTAAGTTGTTTGCTTCCCCAATTTTTTTCCAGGCTTCCACACTGAAAGGAATATTTTTATGCACATAACCTTTGCCGTTTTTGGTATACACCAAAATTCGTTTTTTAGCCGGCGGATTGGAGAAAGCAGCATTCAAGCCAAAAACAACCGTGAGCAATAGTAATTTGATTTTCATAATTTTCTATTTATATCATTTTATAATAATTAACCGAATTCCTGAATAATATAATTCTCTAATTCTTTCATTACATTATCTAAATCGTGTTTCACTCTAAAATCAGAAATCCTGTAAACATAAAGCCCTAAATTAGTCAAAAATTCCTCTCTCTTGTCATCATACTCCTGTTTATCGTCATGGCTAGAACCATCAATTTCTATTATCAAACCGAGAGATTTTACATAAAAATCAACTATAAAACTACCTATAATTCGCTGCCTGTCAAAATCAATAGTCCAGAAAGTATTATTTCGTACTTGTCTCCAAAAAACAACTTCCGACAAAACTCCCGCTTTTCGCAAAGCCTTGGCTCTACCAGACAACGCTTTATTATACGGCAATAATTCGATACTTCTCCTGTAAATAGGCTTATCATGGATATAAGTAACGATTTCGGGTTTCATAAGCTGATTTGTTTTTTATTTCAAATATAGTTGCCACCCCGCCCTTCGGGCACCCCTCCAAAGGAGGGGAAATTTAGCTTTCTTGAAAATTGCAATCCAAATAAACGTTATACTTCCCCTCTTTTTAAGAGGGGTGCCCGTAGGGCGGGGTGTTCTTTACGCATTATACCATTTCCGAATATAAAAAGAAAATCCCAAATTCCTGCTCAAGGAATTTGGGATTTATATGTTTGTCAGACTGAGCTTGTCGAAGTCTACAATTCAAATGCTTTTTTAGGATTTCCACCGCAAAGCAATTCAACCGGATTTTCTAAAGCTTCTTTAACAGCAACTAAGAATCCTACAGACTCACGACCATCGATAATTCTGTGGTCATAAGATAAAGCGATGTACATCATTGGATGAATTTCAACTTTACCGTTAACAGCGATAGGACGCTCGATAATATTGTGCATTCCTAAGATTCCAGATTGTGGAGGGTTGATAATTGGTGTAGACAACATAGAACCAAATACACCACCATTAGTGATTGTAAAAGTTCCTCCTGTCATATCATCAACTGTAATTTGTCCGTCACGAGCTCTTAAAGCCAATCTTTTGATTTCAGCTTCGATACCACGAAAAGTTAAATTCTCAGCATTACGAACAACAGGAACCATTAATCCTTTTGGTCCTGAAACTGCGATAGAAATATCACAGAAATCAAATCCAATTTTATGGTCACCGTCCATCATAGAATTTACATCAGGGAACAATTCTAACGCTCTTGTTACCGCTTTTGTAAAGAATGACATATATCCTAAACCTACACCACCGTGTTTTGCTTTGAATGCGTCTTTGTATTCATTACGCAATTGGTTGATAGGCGTCATGTTTACTTCATTGAAAGTAGTTAACATTGCTGTCTCGTTTTTAGCAGCAACTAATCTTTCTGCTACTTTACGACGTAACATTGACAATTTAGTACGCTCTACACCACGGCTTCCACCTGTTGGAGTTCCCATTGAAGGAACTGCTTTTACAGCATCGTCTTTAGTGATTCTTCCACCTTTACCAGTTCCTGTTATAGTTGCTGGCGCTATATTTTTCTCGTCTAATATTTTTTTAGCTGCCGGAGATGGTGTTCCCGTAGCATAAGTAGTTGCTGGTGCTGCAGGAGCCGCTGGCGCAGGTGCTGCTTTTGGTGCTTCAGCTGCAGGAGCTGGTGCTGCTGCAGGAGTCGCTGCTGGTGCAGATCCAGATGGTTTAGCTGCAGAAGTATCAATATGACAAACTACTGCCCCAACTGCTACTGCATCACCTTCTTCTGCTTTAAGAGTAATGATACCACTAGCTTCTGCAGGTAATTCTAATGTAGCTTTATCAGAGTCAACCTCAGCAATTGCTTGGTCTTTTTCTACATAATCTCCGTCTTTTACTAACCAAGTTGCAATCTCAACTTCTTTAATTGATTCCCCTGGTGATGGGACTTTCATTTCTAAAACCATGTCCTATTATTTTAAATTATGAATTTTATTTTTTTAATGTATAAATCTTTATTCTGTGCGATTACTATCTAAACAAATTTTTATCAAATACCATTCTGATAGCATCAGCGTGACGACGTTTTGCTCTGGTGTAACTTCCTGCTGCCGGTGCTGAATACGCTTTCAATGAAGCCAATCTCCATTTTACCAAATCAAAGTTAGCTAACATAAAAGTATAAGCTCCCATGTTTTTAGGCTCTTCCTGTGCCCAAACATAATCATCAGCATTTGGATATTGTGCAATAATCGCTTTTAATTGCTCCACTGGTAATGGGAATAATTGCTCGACACGAACAACTGCCACATCATTACGACCGTTGTTTTCTCTTTCAGCAACGATATCATAATAGAACTTACCTGTACAGAAAACTAATGTTTTCACATCTTTCTTGTTTACTGTAGTATCATCGATCGTTTCCTGGAATTCACCATTAGCCAATTCTTCAACGGTTGACACACATCTTGGATCACGTAATAAACTTTTTGGAGAGAATACTACCAATGGTTTACGGTAATCTGTTTTCATTTGTCTTCTTAACAAGTGGAAAAAGTTAGCCGGAGTAGTACAATCAGCCACATACATATTGTGACGTGCACATAATTGTAAGTAACGCTCCATACGTGCTGAAGAGTGCTCTGCTCCTTGTCCTTCATAACCATGAGGTAATAACATTACCAATCCGTTTTGATTGTTCCATTTATCTTCTCCACAAGAAATATATTGGTCAATCATAATTTGAGCTCCATTGGAGAAATCACCAAATTGTGCTTCCCAAATTGTCAAAGAGTTTGGATTAGCTAAAGCATAACCATAATCAAATCCTAATACTCCGTACTCAGATAAGAAAGAGTTAAAAATACGGAAGTTTCCTTTTTTATTCTCGATTTTGTCTAACAATACTACTTCTTCTTCAGAATCTTCAACTTTCACAACCGCATGACGGTGAGAGAAAGTACCACGCTCTACGTCCTGTCCTGAGATACGAATATCAAAACCTTCCGTCAATAAGGAACCGTAAGCCAAAGCTTCTGCTGTACCCCAGTCTAAAGTATTGTTATCATAACCTACTTTTCTGTCGGTAACAATTTTTCTGATTTTGTTGATGAATTTTTTGTCTTCCGGTAAAGAAGAAATCGTATTGATAATAGAATCTAAAGTCCCTTTATCCACTTTAGTATCTACTTTTTTCAACATTACATTATCAGAAACCTGTTGAAATCCTTTCCATTCATCTTGCATAAATGGAGTAATGATAGTCAAATCTTTTTTACGAGACGCTTCTAAATTATGATCTAAATCGTCTTTGTATTCTTTTTCTAAAGTTTTTACCAAATTAGCATCGATAATTCCTTCAGACAATAATTTCTCTGCATAGATATCTCTTGGATTTCTGTGCTTAGCAATGATTTTATATAATACCGGTTGTGTGAAACGAGGCTCATCACCTTCGTTGTGACCATATTTTCTGTATCCTAATAAGTCGATGAATACGTCACGTCCAAATTGCATACGGAAATCCAATGCAAATTGCATCGCGTGAACTACTGACTCAGCATCATCAGCATTTACGTGTAATACCGGCGATAAAGTTACTTTAGCCACGTCAGTACAATAAGTAGAAGAACGAGCATCTAAATAGTTCGTTGTAAATCCTACCTGATTATTGATTACAATATGGATAGTTCCACCTGTTTTGTAACCATCTAATTGTGCCATTTGGATGATTTCATAAAGAATCCCCTGCCCTGCAATAGCAGCATCCCCGTGAACGGCGATAGGTAATACTTTAGAAAAATCTCCGGGGAAATATTTATCTTGTTTTGCTCTTGTAATACCTTCAATTACTGCACCTACAGTTTCTAAGTGCGAAGGGTTTGGAGCTAAGTTAATATTGATTTTTTTACCTGACTTAGTGATTTTGTCTGCGGTAAGTCCTAAGTGGTATTTTACGTCACCGTCAAAATATTCCTGATCGTAATCTTTTCCGTCAAATTCAGAGAAAATATCCTGAGTAGATTTTCCAAAAATATTAGCTAAAACGTTCAAACGACCACGGTGAGCCATTCCCATTACAAATTGCTCTACTCCTTTTTCGGCAGCTCTTTCAATTAACGCATCCAAAGCCGGAATAATCGATTCTCCTCCTTCAAGTGAGAAACGTTTTTGACCTACATATTTAGTATGCAGAAAGTTTTCGAAAGAAACCGCTTGATTTAATTTATTTAAAATCCCTTTTTTCTCATCAGCATTAAAAGTTGGACGATTTTCATTTACATTCAATCGATTCTGAATCCAGTCTACAATTTCCGGACGACGAATATACATATACTCGATACCGATATGCTGACAATAAACAGTTGTTAAGTGATTGATAATTTGAGATAAAGAAGAAGGTTGTAAACCTAATATTTTAGCCGCATCAAAAGTAGTATTCAAATCGGCAGCAGAAAGACCAAAATTTTCAATATCTAAAGTTGGAGAAAAAGTTCTGCGCTCTCTAACCGGGTTTGTTTTAGTAAACAAATGTCCTCTGGAACGGTAACCATCAATTAATTTTACAACTTTAAATTCTTTTTGAAGATGCTCAGAAATTTTACTGTTATCTACAGGAGCTGAAGATACGGAAGCAGCCGGAGCAACTTCTCTGATATATTGAACCGGATTTTCGTCATTGTATGTTTCCATTCCAAAGTCGAAACCCTGAAAAAAACTTCTCCAGCTAGGCTCTACGCTATCTGGGTTCTCTAAATATTGATCGTATAATTGAGCGAAAAATTCGGTATGCGCTGCATTTAAAAATGAAAACCTATCCATAATGTTAGTGAATATACTTTTTGTTAAAATAGTTTGGCAAAAGTACAATAATCAACTAAATTAGCTTGAAAATTAAAACACTTTTAACTGTTAAAATGTTAAATACCTAAATACTTATGTCAAAAAAACCCACCTCAGGCGTTTTGCTTTCTATTTTAAGCATCGTATTTACATTGATTTCTATTGATTTATCAGCCCAATACCAAAAAAACGACTTCAATTCTAAAAATATTTTTTGGCAAAAAGTACAATTTGGGGGCGGTTTAGGTTTGAGTTTCGGAAACCGATATACCGATATTTCCGTTGCTCCAAGCGCTATTTATAATGTCAACGAATATTTTGCCATAGGTTTAGGCGCACAATACACTTATGTAAAAGTAAAAGAAGAATACAATTCCAATTTATACGGAGGAAGCGTGATTACTTTATTCAACCCCATTCCGGAAATTCAGCTTTCAGCCGAACTGGAACAACTAAGAGTTAATGTAAAAGGAATTGGCATCAATGACTTTAGTGATAATTTCTGGAATACAGCTTTGTTTTTAGGAGCCGGTTACCGCAACGGAAACATAACTATTGGCGCACGCTACAATGTATTATTTCAGGAAAACAATCGCGCTTACAGCGATGCTATCATGCCTTTTGTGAGGGTTTATTTTTAATTAAAGTCTTACTTAAATTTATTACGGAACCACACTTTTTGCCATTCTCTTTTCAGGATTAAAAAAGCAACGTCTTCAGCCAAAACAACCAAATCCGAACCATCGAGTTTTTTAACCTCTTCTTCCGAAACATCAATCACATAAAGCAAATTCAGATATTCAGCAAATTTATACTGAATCAACCGGTAGATTTTTTCATGCAACTGAATTTTCAATTCAGCCGGAGAAAGACTCATCGGAAAATCGACTCCTTCATTCGCCAGATTAAAATCTTTGTTTAACTGCTCAATCAATTTCAGATACAGCGCTTCTTTTTGAGCTTCCTCAAACAACAAATCAGCATTTAACGGAGTAACATACATAATTTTAAATTTCAAAAATCAATGGCAATTTTTAGACTTTTCTACCCATTAAACCTTCTCCAAAAACTCTCAGAATATTTTTCTTTTCAGAATCGATATTCATTTTATCTAAAGTTTCAAAAGCTTTAAAAGTATAGGCTTCAATAGCTTTTTGCGTAGCCGTTGCCGCTCCGGAATTTAGAAAAATGGCTTTCACCTGAGCAATTTTAGCTTCGTTTTCTTCCATTTGAAT
Source organism: Flavobacterium pokkalii (assembly GCF_014596575.1). Classification (GTDB taxonomy): domain Bacteria; phylum Bacteroidota; class Bacteroidia; order Flavobacteriales; family Flavobacteriaceae; genus Flavobacterium; species Flavobacterium pokkalii. The sequence continues at coordinate 58,572 of NZ_NASZ01000016.1, forward strand.
CAAAAACAATTCTACTAACTCCTGTTTGTCAATTTCATTAGCAAACTCTAAAGCTTTCAGATACAAATAAGTCTTTTTGTTTTCTATAATATCGCCGCCCACTTGTTTTCCAAAAGTTTTTGGATCACCAAAAGCATCTAAATAATCATCCTGCAACTGAAACGCTATTCCCAGATTCAAACCAAAATCATAAATCAAATCGGCATTTTCAGTTGAAGTTTCCGCAATAATCGCCCCCATTTTCATCGCCGCAGCCACTAAAACAGCGGTTTTATATTCAATCATTTTCAAATATTCCGGAATGGTTACATCAGTTCTCGATTCAAAATCCACATCCCATTGCTGTCCTTCACAAACTTCCAAAGCGGTTTTACTAAACAACTTTGCCAAATCCCTAAAAATAACCGGCTCGTATTTTTCAAAATATTGATACGCTAAAATCAGCATCGCATCTCCGGATAAAATTCCGGTATTGATATTCCATTTTTCATGCACGGTCGTGTTTCCTCTTCGCAAAGGCGCATCATCCATAATGTCATCATGTACCAATGAAAAATTATGAAAAACCTCCACGGCCAATGCAGCTGGCAAAGCTTTTTGATAAGAACTCCCAAAAATCTCTGCACTCATCAAGGTTAAAACAGGTCGAATTCTTTTTCCTCCAAGTCCTAATATATAATGTATCGGTTCGTATAAATTTTTAGGCTCTTTTATCGCTAACTGCGACTGAAGATATTCGGCTACAAATTCCTGATATTGATTAATGGCGTGCATAAACATAATTTTCGGGCTAATTTACAGCATTCACACTGGATAACAAACAACGTTTATCACTGAAATGTTAAATTATTACAAATACAATGGAAACTATTTTGGTTTTCAAAGTTTCCATTCTATATTTGCAACGCATTTAACAATTAATTTCCGAGTCAGACTGAAACAGACTGATGCTAACGAATTCGAGAATCATGAATACAAAATGGAAGGTTAATTCAAATCAGTCTGATGCATTAATCAGAATGAAAAAATCGATGGTTGCTTATTTAGGAGGCACTTTCAATTCTTTTCAGGGCTACGCCAATGTAAAGAATAACGAAATTGAAGATGCTGCTATCGCTTTTTCATTAGATGTCAAAAACCGTGAATCGAAACTGGAGCGTTTGGGCAATTATTTAAAACTAAATGATTTTTTAGACGTCAACCGATTTCCAACAATAAGTTTCAAATCGACTTCTTTTCAAAAAATTAACAAAAACATCAATTTTTTAAAAGGTGATTTAACCATAAAGAACATTACAAAATCAGTCGAATTAGATGTCGAACTGATAGAAAACGATTATTCTGACGGCGAAAAAGAACTGGCTTTTGAACTTACGGCTGCCATCAACCGAAAAGATTTTGGATTAATTCCGACTTCTTTTTTAGGACAAAAAAATACACCAAAAGTTCAGGACATTAAAATAGTAGCCAATGTAGCATTTAGTATTTAACCTCAAAGACTCATAAAATGATTATAAAATAAAATGAAAGACAAAATTATTGCTAAGGCGAGCGAGATGTTTTTAAAACTAGGTTTTAAAAGTATCACTATGGATGATATAGCAGGAGAAATGTGTATTTCTAAAAAAACGATTTACAAATATTTTTGCAACAAAGAAATCTTAATTCAGGAAAGCACCCAACTGGTTCACAAACAAGTTCATGAATTAATCGAATCGGTAGTTGCCAAAAATCATAATGCGATTCAGGAAAATTTTGAAATAAGAAATTTATTTAAAGAACTCTTTAATAGTAGTACTGACAGTTCACCAGTTTACCAATTAAAAAAACACTATCCTGAGATTTACCAACGGGTATTAGAACAGGAAGTGAGTCAATGCGAAAATTGGTTTAGAGAAAACATTAAAAAAGGAATTACCGAAGGTTTGTACCGAAAAGACATCGACATCGAAAGCTACGTTAAATTTTATTATGTCCTGATTTTCCATATCAACGAAAATACGAGTTCAGAAATGGAAGCACAACGAATCGAATTAGAAGCTTTAGAATACCATACCCGGGCTATGGCAACCCCGTCAGGCATCATCGAATTGGAGAAAAATTTACTTAAATACAACTAAAATAATGAAACAATTACTAATACTAACATTTCTTTCCTTTGTAAGTTTTACAAAGGCACAGGAAAAAACCACGCTGACACTCAAAGATGCTATTCAGTATGCACTTGAAAATAAAGCCGACGCTAAAAAAGCACAGCTGAAGATTGAAAACAGCGAATACCAAATTCAGGAAGTTCGCTCCAGAGCCTTACCACAGATTTCTGCAAATGGAAATTTGACTTACAATCCTATTCTTCAAACTACCGTTATTGACGGGGCTGGATTTGGCGCACCAGGCACAACTATTCAGGCTGCCTTTGGACAAAAATGGATCTCAACAGCGGGAGTAAGTTTGACACAAAACTTATTTGATCAATCGGTTTTTACCGGATTGAAAGCAGCCAGAACCACCCGTGAATTTTACAAAATTAACAATCAACTGACCGAAGAAGAAGTGATTGAACGAGTAGCTAATAATTATTATCAGGTGTATGTTTTAAGACAAAAACTGGCTTTAGCTGAAACCAATTTAAAAACGACTTCAAAAGTTAAAGATATTGTTAAAGGGCAATACAACAACGGTCTGGCTAAAAAAATTGATTTAGATCGAATGACTGTAAATCTATCAAACATCAACACCCAAAAACAACAGATTATCAATGCTTTGCAATTGCAGGAAAACGCCTTGAAATTTTATATGGGAATGCCTATGAACGCGCAAATTGAAATTCCGCAATCAGAATTTGAAGTAACTCCGGTTGCGATTTCAGAAGCACCAAACACCGCTAATCGTTCGGAATATTTATTACTTAAAAAACAGGAAGAATTATTAATCTTGCAAAAAAAATCAGTAATTGCCGGTTATTACCCAACACTTTCGCTTTCGGCCAGCTACAATTACATTGGTCAGGGACCTAAAATGCCTTGGTTTGCCAACTCACAAGACAAAGTGTATTGGTCAGATTTCTCAGCAATCGGACTAAATTTAAAAGTGCCTATTTTCGCCGGATTTGGAACCAGAGCCAAAGTAAGACAGGCTGATGTGCAGTTGCGTTCGCTTCAGGAAGATATTAAAGACACTCAACTGGCATTAGATTTAGATTATAAAAATGCAACTACTCAAATTGAAAACAGCCTGATTACCCTTCAAAACCAAAAAGAAAATATGAGACTGGCTGATGAAATTTTGAGAAATATCAACAACAATTATTTACAAGGTTTAGCATCTTTAACTGATTTACTCGATGCTGAAAACGCTTCTACAGAAGCTCAGAACAATTATACTGCCGCTGTTTTAGATTACAAACTGGCAGAAATCAAACTTATCAAATCAAAAGGCGAACTAAAAACACTTATAAACAAATAACATGAAAAAATACATAACTACCGGACTTGTCATTATTGCTTCCTTAGCATTAATCGGATTTATTTTAACCAAGAACAAAGAGGCCAACGAAGCTAAAATTGCGATTGTTGCTGAGAAAAATGCAGCGGTTTCCGTAAAAGTAGCTACTGTAAAAACAGAAGCTGTTTCATTAGATTTTTCGGCCAACGGACTTTTCGAACCTATTCAGGAAATCACACTTACTTCTGAAAAAACCGGAAAAGTGGTGCAAATTTTAGCCAAAGAAGGAGATTATGTTTCCAAAGGTCAAACGCTTGCCATCATGAGAGCCGATGCTATCAACGTAAATGCTCAGGCTGCTGAAGCGGCTTATCAAAACGCCAAAGCTGATTACAACCGTTTTGAAAATGCTTTCAGAACCGGAGGTGTTACCAAACAACAATTAGATCAGGCAAAAGTAGCGCTGACTAATGCGGAAGCCAACTACAAACAGGCTAAAATCAACATTGGAGATACCCGAATCAAAGCGCCTATTAACGGATTTATCAATAAAAAATACATTGAACCGGGAACTATCATTATGGCAATGCCGGCTACTTCCTTATTTGACATTGTTAATGTAAGCAAATTAAAATTGACTATTACGGTTAATGAAGCTCAGGTTGCCCAATTAAAAGTAGGCAATTCAGTTACCGTAAAATCAAGCGTATATCCGGATAAAGAATTTTCAGGAAAAATTACATTCATCGCTTCTAAAGCTGATACCAGCCTGAATTTTGCAGTAGATATTGAAATTGCAAATAACCCTAACAACGACCTAAAAGCAGGTATGTACGGTACTGCTGTATTCCAATCTGGTCAGCAAAAACAAACGATGACTGTAATTCCAAGAACAGCTTTCGTAGGAAGTGTAAGCAGCAATCAGGTGTTTGTTGCTGAAAACGGAATTGCAAAACTAAAAACCATCACTGCCGGAAGAATTTTAGGTGACCAAGTGGAAGTTTTAGACGGTTTATCGGATGGTGAAACAGTAATCACAACCGGACAAATCAACCTACAAGACGGTAATTCGATAGAAATTATTAAATAAAAGTAACTAGTAATCAGTAAAAAGTGAATAGCCTTCGGGCTAATTACTATTCACTAATCACTTTTCACTAATTAGTACAAAAGAAAAATATGAAATTAGCAGAAATATCCATAAAACGTCCTTCCCTGGTGATTGTATTGTTTACAATCCTAACGCTTGGCGGACTATTCAGTTACAGCCAGCTGGGCTATGAACTGATTCCTAAGTTCGAAATGAACGTAATTACGGTTTCAACGGTTTATCCGGGGGCTTCTCCGAGTGAGGTTGAAAACACCGTAACTAAGAAAATAGAAGATGCGATTGCTTCTTTGGAAAACATCAAAAAAATTGATTCCAAATCCTACGAGAGTCTCTCGGTAGTTTCCATCACATTGACATCTACTGCCAATGTGGATGTTTCGATGAACGATGCCCAACGAAAAATTAATGCTATTCTAAGCGACTTGCCCGACGATGCTAAAACACCTTCGTTGAATAAATTCTCCTTGAGCGACATGCCAATTATTTCCATTGCGGCCAATGCCAAAATGGACGAAGCCTCTTTTTATGACTTGATTGACAAAAAAATCGCGCCGGTATTGTCCCGTGTTCAGGGTGTTGCTCAGGTAAATATTATCGGAGGACAGGAACGTGAAATTCAGGTAAATCTGGATGCTACTAAAATGCAGGGATATGGATTATCTGTTCCTCAGGTGCAACAAATGATTTTAGCTTCTAATTTGGATTTCCCTACCGGAAATATTCAAACCCGCGAACAAAAAATCCTGATTCGTCTGGCTGGTAAATATAAAAGTGTGGACGAATTAAGAAATTTGGTTATCTCTTCAAAAGACGGAATTCAAATTCGCTTACAAGATATTGCCGATGTTCAGGATGCGCAAAAAATTGCCGAAAAAATCTCCCGTGTAGATCAAAAAAGCGCTATTTTATTGCAAATCATCAAGCAATCAGATGCTAATGCGGTAGCTGTAAGTGAACAAGTAGCACAAACCGTAGCCAAATTAATCAAAGATTATGAGGTAAACGAATTAAAATTAGAAACAGCTAAAGACACCACAATCTTCACTCTTGAAGCAGCCGATTCGGTAATTCACGATTTATTAATTGCCGTAATTCTGGTAGCCTTAGTAATGTTGTTCTTCCTGCACAGTGTAAGAAACTCTTTGATTGTAATGGTTTCTATCCCAGCTTCCTTAATTGCAACTTTTATTGGTATTTACCTTATGGGATATACCTTAAACTTAATGAGTTTATTAGGATTATCATTGGTTGTAGGTATTCTTGTGGATGATGCCATTGTGGTATTAGAAAATATTTACAGGCACATGGAAATGGGTAAAGGCCGTATTCGCGCTGCCTTTGACGGAACTGCCGAAATTGGTGGAACGGTAACTTCTATTACCTTAGTAATTGTGGTGGTATTTTTACCAATTGCCATGAGTACCGGATTAGTATCTAATATTATTACACAATTCTGTACCACTGTTGTAATCTCTACTTTGTTATCGCTTTTAGCCTCCTTTACAATTATTCCCTGGTTATCCTCCCGATTTGGAAAATTGGAACATATTGAAGGAAAAAATCTTTTTGGTCGAATTATTCTTGGTTTCGAAAGTATGCTTAGCCGTTTCACACACTGGGTTACTGAAATCTTAGAATGGTGTTTGGATCATTATATCAAAACTATCTTAGTTGTAGTAGTTTTATTCTTTGCTTCTACCATCGGATTGATGGGGGGCGGATACATTGGTGGTGAATTCTTTGCATCTTCGGATAGTGGTGAATTTTTGGTACAAATTGAAATGCCAAAAGACGCATCCTTGGAACAAACCAACTTTATGACGCAAAAAGCAGAGGCTTATTTAAAAAAACAGGAATATGTTCATAGCCAAATTACCACTGTAGGTCAAACTTCAGAAGGTATGGGAGCTACTCAGGCTACTGCTTACAAAGCTGAAATTGACGTAAAAATGATTGAACAGTCAGAGCGTACCGATGATGCCTCAGTTTATGCAGCCAAAATGAAACGCCAATTGGAAAAAGTATTGGTGGGTGCCAAAGTAAAAACTGTTCCTGTTGGTATTATGGGAACTGCCGAAGACGCTAAATTAGGATTGATTGTAACCGGTCCAAATGTAGAAAGTGCCATGAAATTTGCCAAATTGGCCGAAGCCGAATTACGTAAAATCCCAGGAACTACCGAGATTAAACTAACCGTTGAAGACGGAAATCCGGAAATTAACGTTCAGGTGGATCGTGATAAAATGGCGGCCTTAGGATTGAACCTTCAAACGGTGGGTATGACCATGCAAACAGCCTACAGCGGGAATACCGATGGCAAATTCCGTGCTGGTGAATACGAATACGACATCAATATTAAATACAATGCTTTTGACCGTAAAAATATTGACGATGTAAGTAATTTGATTTTTATTAACGATCAGGGACAACAAATTAAGTTATCTCAATTTGCTACCATTACTGAAGGTTCCGGACCAAGTAAACTGGAACGAAGAGACAAAACTGCTTCTGTAACGGTTCAAGGACAAAACATTGGAGTTCCATCGGGAACTATTGTTCAACAATGGGAAGAAAAATTACAAAAATTAGACAAACCTACCGGAGTAAACTACATTTGGGGTGGTGATCAGGAAAATCAAAGCGAAGGTTTTGGTACCCTTGGAGTTGCTTTATTAGCTGCTATTATCTTAGTTTATTTGGTAATGGTAGGTTTGTACGACAGTTTCGTTCACCCTTTTGTGGTATTGTTTGCCATTCCACTTTCATTCATTGGAGCGATGCTGGCCTTAGCCTTAACTAATAATTCCTTAAACATCTTTACCATTTTAGGTATCATCATGTTGATTGGATTGGTTTGTAAAAATGCGATCATGCTTGTGGATTACACTAATCAAAGAAGAGCTGCCGGAGAATCCATCAGAACCGCTTTAATTCAGGCCAATCATGCCCGTTTGCGTCCTATTTTGATGACCACCATTGCGATGGTATTTGGTATGCTTCCAATTGCCTTAGCTTCGGGAGCCGGTGCGGAATGGAAAAACGGTTTGGCCTGGGTAATCATTGGAGGTTTGATTTCTTCCTTATTCCTGACTTTGATTATCGTTCCGGTAATTTATGAAATCATGGAGAAAATAATCGCCAAATTCTCTAAAGGAGAAAAAATCGATTACGAAGCCGAAATGGTTGCCGATTACGACCACAAAGAATTAAGTGAAGACGGTTTTAACCCAAAACACACGATGTAAACGCGTCCCTTTTCAATAAAAGAAACCACCTGAAAGCAATTCTCAGGTGGTTTTTTGTTTTAATGAAAGATTCAAAACTTTTGTTAACTCAATAAAAAACGAAATTCAAAGAGAACACTACGCTTCACTTTGATTTCCATTTTGAAGCTTAGCAGCTGCTCTGTCATAATTGGAAACTACCTGTTTCAACTGTTCAATAGCTTCGGCTGTAAGTTCGCCTTTAGCGCCTTCTGCCACCCAGCGTGATGCTGAAATTAAAGTAGCTAGTTCGTAACCGCTGAGTGTAATATGAAAAACCAGATTATTTTTCTTTTCAATGTGCATGTTGTGCCATATTTTCTTTCACATAATTACCTATCTGTTTCAATTCGCCGGCAAACTCGTCATAATCCGTTTGCATACCGTTGAGATAGGCACTCCAGCCAAGCGACATTTTTGCATAATGAACCGCTTCCTGTATTTCTTCATCTGTTGCACCAAAGAGTTTTGCGGTCTCTGCATGAAACAATGTACAATATCTGCATTTAGTTTCTGAATGTAAGGCTACCCCCATCAATTCTTTGTATTTATTAGGAATAAGTGTTTCTCCCAATTGAAGGTTTTTAAACAATTCCCATTCAAAATCTAAATAAGCTTCGGGAATATCTTTCATAAATCCCGGAACTATCCCTAAATGCGCTCTGATTTCGGCTTCAACTTCCGATCGATTTCTTGCTATTGCCATCTTTTTTAGTGATTTTAAAAAATTATTTGCAATCTGGATTTCATAAAAATTTGACCTATAAATTTACAAAAAAAGCAACAAACAAAACACAAACAACTGAATAATAAATAGTTAAAAAACACCCTTAATAATTTACATTATCATTTTTCACGAAACCCATCATGTTTAAAATGTTTTATTTAGAATAAATTAAAATAATTTTGTTTTGTAAGGATTTGCTTTTTACTTTTGCACTATTAAAATTTATTCTAAATAAAATGAACGTAAAATCTACCCTAACAATTTTAAATCTATTGTTCGTTTTACTTTTTTCTACCGCTGTCTTGGCACAAGAAAAAGCAAGTATCAAAGGACAAATTACACTAAATGATAATCAGACTCCTGATAACATTTCGGTTCACCTAAAAGGAACCCGATTTGCAACCGTAACCGATGAAAAAGGAAATTACAGTCTGAAAAATATTAATCCCGGTGCTTATACGTTGAAAATTTCGGCTATTGGATACCAAAGCCAAGAACTAAAAATTAATTTAACCAACGGTCAGCAACTGATTCAAAATGCCACTATCAAATCGCGCTCCGAGAAACTTACGGAGGTAGTGATTAATCATAACAAAAAAAACACTTTTGCTAAAAAAGAAAATCAGCAAATCTCAAAATTGCCTTTAAAAAACCTTGAAAACCCACAGGTTTATACCACAATCACAGCAGAATTATTAAAAGATCAGGTAGTTACCAATATTGATGATGCACTTAAAAATGCACCAGGTGTACAACCACTTTGGACTTCAACAGGTCGTGGAAGTGATGGAGCAGGATATTTTGCATTAAGAGGATTCGCTGTTCAACCTAGAGCACTTAATGGATTACCGGGTATCTCAAACGGTAGCTTAGACCCGGCTAACATTGAAAAAATAGAAGTAATCAAAGGACCTTCGGGAACTTTATTCGGAAATACGATAACATCTTACGGTGGTTTAATTAATATTACAACTAAAACTCCTTATGATCATTTTGGTGGTGAAATTAATTACACTACAGGATCTTATGGTTTAAACCGAGTTACAGCCGATGTAAACACTCCTTTAAATGACGACAAAACAGTTAATTTCAGAATTAATACAGCTTACCACAACGAAAATAGTTTTCAGGATGCCGGATTTAGAAAAGCATTTTTTGTAGCTCCGTCTTTATCTTACAAAGCTTCCGACAGACTTTCTTTCTTAATTAACACCGAATTTTTAAGTAATGAAGCTACTAATGCAACTATGTTGTTCTTAACGCGTTCGACAACTTTGAGAGCACACAACATGAATGAATTAAGATATGACAACAAGCGCTCATATACCAGCAATCAATTATCCATTAAAACACCTTCTTTTAATTTACAAGGACAAATGTTTTATAAAATAAATGATTCCTGGACTTCACTAACTGCCATTTCTAAAACATCGGCAAAGTCAGATGGATATTACAGTTATTTGTTTGAAGGAACAGCTTCGTTTCCGGCAATTACTGATGGTGTAGTATTTGGACGTTACATTAACAATCAAAATTCGACTACATTAGCAACTGATATCCAACAAAATTTTATCGGAGATTTCAAAATTGGAAACATGAGAAACCGAATTGTTGTCGGATTAGATTATTTCAACCGTCAAATTATCGACAATGGTACCGGATATGCTCTTAACGGCTATGTATATATAGGAAATGACGATTTGCAAACAGTAAACGAAAATGTTTTTGGAATTACCGACCCTGCAAAATACATCACAACCGGAGACAATGGAAAATTAAGCAAAAACGCAACCGATGCTCTATTAGCCGGAGCAACTGTAAACAACAGCAAAACCAAACAAGAAGTATATAGTGCTTATGCATCTGACGTAATTGATTTTCTTCCTAACTTATCAGCAATGGCAAGTTTACGTATCGATCGTTTTATGAATGCACAAAACGGAAGTTACAACCAAACGGCTTTATCTCCAAAATTTGGAATTGTGTACCAACCAATTTTAAATAAAGTTTCGCTTTTTGCAAATTACATGAACGGATTTACAAATGTTGCACCACAGGAAGACATCAACGGAACAACCAGAACACCACGTGTTTTTAATCCGGAGCAGGCTAATCAACTAGAATTTGGAACAAAACTAGATTTATTTGAAGACAAATTATATGCTAGTTTTAATTATTATAAAATCAAAGTAACCGACCGCGTTTACAACATTAGAAATTCGGCTACCGACATCACTTACTATCAGGACGGTGCTCAGAACAACGAAGGTTTTGAAGCCGAAATTATTGCAAACCCAATTCCTGGATTCAACATCGTAGCGGGTTATAGTTATGTAGATGCAGCGATAAAAAAAGGTGATATAAATACCGTAGGTTATCGCCCAACCAGTGCCGGAGCTTACAACACAGCAAACCTTTGGGCCAGTTACCGTTTTCAACAAAATGTATTAAAAGGTTTTGGAGTAGGTTTTGGTGGTAATTATTCCGGTGAAAACAAAATTACTCATGGAGCCGTAACCGGAACTTTCACAATTCCTGAATACACCGTATTGAATTCTTCTGTTTTCTATGGAAATGACAAATTTAATATTACACTAAAAATTGATAATATTACAAATACCGATACTTATGATGGCTGGTCAACAATCCATCCTCGAAACATGAGAAGTGCATCGGCAAGCTTTTCATACAAATTTTAAAAATTAACTAAAACAGCTTTCTTTCAACCAAGAAGGCTGTTTTTTAATTGAAACTATTATGATTTCATTCATTGCGTTCAACATTTTTTTAGGTTTTTATGTGTTGTACAACACCTCTAAAAAAGCAACTTTATCAAATAATTTGCAAATACAAAGATGGATTCAGCATAACCCAAAACCTTCCCGTTTTGTAGGATTAGCAATCTTAGCAATTGCTTATAGTTTACTCATTAGCATTAAAGCCGTTGGGGTCTCCAGTTTAATCTATTTTATTCAATTAATGACTATTGGAAGTCTGGTAGTCATTTTAGCACCGCTAAAAATCATCAATTACAAAGTTGTATCAGTATTGTTTATTCTTGCTGTACTGGTTGAACTTTATTTTTAAGTCAAAATATGCCGGCAAATCCAAAATACCTCACTCAATCCAAAACACAACGTTTTGCAAAAATAACAGCAGCTATTTTAGGCGGCTATTTTGTTTCGGTAAGTTTTCATCTGGCTCTTACCAGTTGGTTTAACCGTCCCAATATAATAATAACCATGACTTTTAGTGCTTTTATTCTTTGGGTAGCACTAATGATTGTGGCGTTTTTAGCCAAAAACGGTTGGAAAATCTGGTTTTTATACCTTGGTTTGAGTCTGTTCTTTTTAGGAATTCTTTATTTAGGACAAAATTATAATCCTGTAGCCCCATAAAACATGAACAATAGAAATTACAATATCTTTTTTCACCTCCATACCGTTAGCGGAATTATCATCAGCGTAGTTCTTTTTGTCATCTTTTTTGCGGGTTCTTTTTCTTTTTTCAGAGATGATATTGCCGATTGGGAAAAAGGCGAATCAGCTAGTCTTTCTAAAGAAATTCAACTGGATTACAACCACAGTCTAAAAGTTCTGGACAGTCTTTACGATTTGCATGGCCGAAAAATAACTATTACGCAACCGCATAACGAAAAAGAAGTTGCGGTGTATTTAGAAGCGTCTAAAGATAGTCTGACTTCCCAAAAAGGCAAAGAAGCAAAATTTTTATACCTTAATAATAGTACTTATAAAACCTCAACTTATGTAGAGAATTACAATCTGGGTGAATTCATTTATCGTTTGCACTTTTTGGCACAAATTCCCTATCCGGTTGGCTACTATTTATCCGGATTCATCGCCTTATTTTTTCTGTTTGCCACAGTAACCGGAGTATTGGTTCATTGGAAAAAAATCATTTCTAATTTTTATGTTTTTCGACCAAAGGAAAAACTAAAAACCTGGTGGACCGATGCACATACTTCATTAGGAATGCTGGGACTGCCATTCCAGTTTGTTTATGCCGTTACCGGAGCTTTTTTCATGATTAAGTTACTAATTATCGCACCAAGTGTTCAACTGTTATACGATGGTAAAGAAGATCAATTGAACAAAGAACTGGAATACACAACGACTGCTGTACCTTTTGCAAATAAAGCCTTAACCAAAACTTTCAGCCTGAATCAAATGGTGGGCGACACTAAGAAAAACTGGAATGATTTTGACGTCACAAAGGTTGAAATTCAAAATTACGGCGATACCAATATGCAGGTTTTGGTTGAAGGAGAAATGGAATTTGACCAAAAATTTACCGCTATAGGCAAACGAATTTACAAAGTAGCCACAGCAGAAATCATTGCCGAGAAAAATCCGCTGGCACAGAGCAGTTATTTAGACAGTGTAAAAAACATTTTATATCGTATTCATTATGGCGATTACGGTGGTTATGGCTTAAAAATCATCAGTTTTGCTCTGGGAATTTTATCTTGTTTTGTGATTATCTCAGGAGTGATGATTTGGCTGGTTGCCAGAGATAAAAAAAATATTCCCGAGAAAAAAAGGCGTTTTAACGAAAGTGTAGTCCGTTATTATTTAGCCATTTCGTTAACTATGTTTCCGGTAACAGCCTTAACATTTATAATGGCGAAAGTTTTCTTCCCATTAGGACAGGAAAAAATATATTCCATCTACTTTATCAGTTGGCTACTACTCAGCATTATTTTAATTTTGAAAAAAAATAATGGTTTTACCAACAGATTTTGTTTGTTTTCAGGAAGTATTTTAGGATTCCTGATTCCAATTGCAAATGGAATAAAAACCGGAAACTGGTTTTGGATTAGTTATACCAATAATCATTTTCAAATGTACTTTATTGATGTATTTTGGATTGTACTTTCAACTATAACTTTTTATGCGGCTTTTAAAATAAAAAGCAGCTCCCTGAAAACAAAAAACTCATAATACAAAAAGGCTTTCCCAGAATCTGAGAAAGCCTTTTTACAATTAACAATTCTAAATTTAATCCACATTAACGATTGCTTCTTTTTTCCAGTTTTTAACCGAAGCAATTTTATTGTTTGAATAATCTACTTCGCTTAAAGTAGCAAATCCTTTTTCGCTTTCATCTGTCCAGAAAAACCATTTGCCCACTTTTTTTCCATTTTTATACTCGGCAATAGCGGTTTTGTTTCCATTTTCGTCATAGGAAACCCAGGTTCCTTCTAATTTCCCTTTTACAAAGAAACCTTCCTGTTGTACCTGACCATTTTCATAAAAATAAGTGGCTTTCACCTTTTTCCCGTAAGGTTCCAATACCGGTTTTGCATCTTGTGCAAAAATCATCCCTGTAATTAAAACTGCTCCAATAACTATATATTTTTTCATGATGTAAAATTTAAATGGTTTCTTTTATCAAATTTACATTTAAATTTACATTTAAATTTACATTTAAAAAACAATTTGGTAACAATTTGGTAACACAAACTAAAAACTTAACATTGGAAATTAAAACACCTTATTCTTCAAAGCAGTAAAAAATTAATTTTCTCAATTTAATGTACATAATTAGTTCTAAATTTGCAGCCGGTCGTTTTTCAGACTTATAAACCAATATAATTAAATTTTTCAATATGTACAGAAGTCATAACTGTGGCGAATTGAACGCCTCACATATAAACAGCGAAGTAACACTTGCAGGTTGGGTTCAAAAATCAAGAGACAAAGGATTCATGAATTGGGTTGATTTAAGAGACCGTTATGGAATAACACAATTAATTTTTGACGAAAGTCGTACTGAAAAAAGCGTTTTTGAATTAGCTAAAACACTAGGACGCGAATTTGTAATTCAGGTAAAAGGGACTGTTATTGAGCGTGAGGCTAAAAACAAAAATATTCCAACAGGTGAAATTGAAATATTAGTTTCTGAGTTAAACATTTTAAACAGTGCTTTAACTCCACCGTTTACCATTGAAGATGAAACCGACGGTGGCGAGGACATCCGAATGAAATACCGCTATCTTGATATTAGAAGAAATCCGGTAAAAAACAGCTTGTTGTTTCGCCATAAAGTAGCGATGGAAGTTCGCAAATATTTATCTGATTTGGATTTTTGCGAAGTAGAGACACCTTATTTGATTAAATCGACTCCGGAAGGAGCTCGTGATTTCGTTGTACCAAGCCGTATGAACGAAGGACAGTTTTATGCTTTACCACAATCGCCACAAACTTTCAAACAATTATTGATGGTAGGTGGAATGGATAAATATTTCCAAATTGTAAAATGTTTCCGTGATGAAGATTTACGTGCCGACCGTCAGCCGGAGTTTACACAAATTGACTGCGAAATGGCATTTGTGGAACAGGAAGATGTTTTAAGTATTTTTGAAGGTTTGACCCGTCATTTGCTGAAAAAATTAAAAGGAATTGAAGTAGATAAATTCCCTCGCATGACGTATGAGCACGCTATGAAAACTTATGGGAATGACAAACCGGACATTCGTTTTGGGATGGAATTTGGAGAATTGAATCAATTTGCTCAACACAAAGAATTCCCTGTTTTTAATGCCGCTGAATTAGTAGTTGGAATTGCTGTTCCGGGAGCCGGAAATTATACCCGTAAAGAAATCGATGCTTTAATTGACTGGGTAAAACGTCCACAAGTAGGTGCTAGCGGAATGGTGTATGTAAAATGCAACGAAGATGGTACTTTTAAATCATCGGTCGATAAATTCTACGATCAGGAAGATTTGACTAATTGGGCAAAAGCAACCCGAGCTAAAGCTGGTGATATGATTTTTGTGCTTTCAGGTCCTGCAAATAAAACCAGAGCACAATTAAGTGCTTTACGTATGGAATTGGCAACACGATTAGGCTTACGTAATCCAGAAGTTTTTGCTCCGCTGTGGGTAGTGGATTTCCCTTTATTAGAATTTGATGAAGAAAGTGGTCGTTATCATGCGATGCATCATCCATTTACCTCTCCAAAACCTGAAGATATTGCTTTATTAGAAACGAATCCCGGACAAGTGCGTGCTAATGCCTACGACATGGTATTGAATGGAAATGAAATTGGTGGAGGTTCAATCCGTATTCATGATAAAGCTACTCAACAATTGATGTTTAAGTATTTAGGTTTCTCAGAAGAAGAAGCTAAGGCACAATTTGGATTCCTAATGGATGCTTTTCAATTTGGAGCACCACCTCACGGTGGTTTAGCCTTTGGTTTGGATCGATTAGTAGCTATTTTAGGAGGCCAGGAAACCATTCGTGACTTCATTGCTTTCCCAAAAAACAACTCCGGAAGAGACGTAATGATTGATGCTCCTTCGGCAATTGATTCCGCTCAATTACAGGAGTTACACATACAATTAGATTTATAATAAAAACCTTCTTAAAACCTTTGAAAAACCTGAATATCAATTATTTTAATAAAAATATTGCTATTAATCATTTTCGTATGCTTTTAAACATTACATTTGTGATATTATAAATTATTATTACAATTACAATGCGTACAGGTAAAGTTAAATTTTTCAATGAATCAAAAGGTTACGGATTCATTACAGACGAAGAAACAGGAAAAGACATTTTTGTTCATGCTTCAGGAATCAGCGCGGAAGAATTACGCGAAGGTGACAGAGTAAGTTACGAAGAAGAAGAAGGAAGAAAAGGAAAAGTTGCTGCTAAAGTTGCAGTAATCTAAACAAAATAGTTTTTTGTTACGAATGTTAAAACGTCCCGAAATTATCGGGACGTTTTTTTTATTCCCTAAATCTTAAAATTTTAGAAATTTTTAAGAAATGCACAAAGCCGTTATTTATAATGATTAAAAACTACAAAAAAATCCCTTAAAACCAACCACTAATTATTATATTAAACTTGTGTTTTATAACATTGACAACTATCTTTGTGACTTATTTTAGCACAAATTTTATTATTATGCAATCAGGACAATTCAATTATCTTCCTATCCTTATGCAAGCTTTGCTGGCAATTGGTTTTGTTGTTGCCACTATCATCATTTCAGGTAAATTAGGACCAAAAAGAAATTCGGCTACAAAAGATAAAAACTTTGAGTGCGGAATCGAGTCAGTAGGAAACGCCCGTATTCCATTTTCAGTAAAATATTTCCTGGTAGCCATCTTATTTGTGCTATTTGATGTTGAGGTAATTTTCCTTTATCCGTGGGCTATCAATTTCAAAGAACTGGGAATAGAAGGAATGTTAAAAATGATTGTTTTCATGGCTTTACTTTTGGTTGGTTTTTTCTACATCATCAAAAAGAAAGCTTTAGAGTGGGAATAAATGAGATTTCAGATTTTAGATCTCAGAATTCAGATTTAAAATTGAAAACTCTTCAAACTATAAAAAATTGATTTAAAAAATTGATTTTACCTTTTACGATTTAAAAATCTAAAATCTAAAATCAGCAATCGAAAATAAAAATGAGTACTTCAAAAGTAAAAATGGTTGCCCCTCCGGAAGGTGTTGTTGGAGAAGGTTTTTTTGCTACAAAATTGAATGATGTAGTAGGTTTGGCTCGTGCTAATTCACTTTGGCCATTACCTTTCGCTACTTCTTGTTGTGGAATTGAATTTATGGCCACCATGGCCTCTCACTATGATTTAGCCCGTTTCGGCTCAGAGCGTGTGAGTTTCTCTCCCCGTCAGGCCGATATGCTTTTAGTTATGGGAACTATTTCAAAAAAGATGGCTCCTATTTTACGTCAGGTTTACGAACAAATGTCTGAGCCAAGATGGGTAATTGCCGTAGGTGCCTGTGCTTCTTCAGGAGGAATATTCGATACTTACTCTGTTCTTCAGGGAATTGACAAGGTGATTCCGGTAGATATATATGTACCTGGATGTCCGCCAAGACCGGAACAAATTGTAGATGGTGTAATGAAATTGCAGGAACTGGTAAAATCAGAATCCGTAAGAAGAAGAAGTTCACCAGAATATCAAGAATTATTAGCTTCTTATAATATCAAATAAAAATGGCATTAGAAAACACCGCTATCCAAGAAAAATTAGTCGAAACTTTCGCAGGAGATGTTTTTAATTTCCAGGAGGAAAGAGATATTTTTTCCTTTGAAATCAATGCTAAAAATAATACCGCAATCATTTTATTCCTAAAAAATGATCCTGAATTACGTTTTCACTTCTTAACAGATTTATGCGGAATTCATTACCCGGACAATCCAATTGACAGACAATTTGCAGTGGTTTATCATTTGCATAATTGGTATGAAAACAAACGTATTCGAATCAAGGCTTTTCTTAACGGAGAAAATCCGGAAATAAAAACAGTTTCCAACATTTTCCTGACAGCTAACTGGATGGAAAGAGAAACTTACGATTTCTTTGGGGTAAACTTTATTGGTCATCCACAATTAAAACGTATTTTAAATATGGACGAAATGGTTTCTTTCCCAATGCGTAAAGAATTCCCAATGGAAGACGGCGGAAGAACGGATAAAGACGACCGTTTCTTCGGTAGAACCATCGACAATTGCTAAAAAAACAATATATAATTTTTCACATTCTATAAATGTCAGAACTATTATTACCACCAGAGCATCGCTATGCTAAAATCATAAAAGAAAGATCCAATGAAGACGGAAGTGAGCTTTCCATCCTGAATTTGGGTCCGACTCACCCGGCTACTCACGGAATTTTCCAAAATATCCTGTTGATGGACGGAGAGCGTATTTTAGATGCCGAACCTACTATTGGTTATATTCACCGTGCATTTGAAAAAATTGCCGAAAATCGTCCTTTCTATCAAATTACGCCACTTACAGACAGAATGAATTATTGTTCTTCTCCTATTAATAATATGGGATGGTGGATGACTTTAGAAAAATTACTCAATATTGAAGTCCCAAAAAGAGCGCAATATTTAAGAGTTATTGTAATGGAATTGGCGCGTATTACCGATCACTTGATTTGTAATTCAATTTTAGGAGTAGATACGGGAGCTTATTCCGGATTCCTATATGTTTTCCAATTCAGAGAAAAAGTTTACGAAATCTACGAAGAAATTTGCGGCGCCCGTTTGACTACCAATATGGGTAGAATCGGTGGTTTTGAAAGAGACTGGTCGCCAAAAGCATTTGAATTATTAAATACTTTCTTAGAAGAATTTCCGGTTGCCTGGAAAGAATTCGAAAACTTATTCGAAAGAAACCGAATTTTCATCGACAGAACCGTAAATGTAGGAGCAATTTCAGCTGAAAAAGCAATGGCTTACGGTTTTACAGGGCCAAATTTACGTGCAGCAGGTATTGATTATGATGTGCGTGTGGCACAACCATATAGTTCTTACGAAGATTTTGATTTCAAAATCCCGGTAGGAAAATCAGGTGATACTTATGACCGTTTTTGTGTTCGTAATGCAGAAGTTTGGGAAAGTTTAAGTATCATTCGTCAGGCATTAGATAAAATGCCGGAAGGCAATGAATACCACGCCGAAGTGCCTGATTATTATTTGCCTCCAAAAGAAGATGTTTACCACAATATGGAATCATTAATTTACCATTTCAAAATTGTAATGGGTGAGGTTCCGGTTCCGGTAGCTGAAATTTACCATCCGGTAGAAGGAGGAAATGGTGAAATTGGTTTCTACCTGGTAACAGATGGAAGCCGAACACCATACAGACTTCACTTTAGAAGACCTTGTTTTATATACTACCAAGCTTATCCGGAAATGATAAAAGGAGCATTATTATCTGATGCCATTGTTATTTTATCCAGTTTAAATGTAATTGCCGGAGAATTAGACGCATAAATTATGGAACGTACACATCACAAACAAGAAATAAATATGACTGAAACATTGATGAACCGCATCAATGAATTAATCAGTCATTATCCGGAAGACAAGAAAAAATCGGCTTTATTGCCTGTTCTGCACGAAGTTCAGGATGCTCATGACAACTGGTTGAGTATCGAGCTAATGGATAAAGTAGCCGAAATTTTGGAGATTTTACCAATTGAAGTATACGAAGTGGCTACTTTTTATACCATGTTCAATTTGAAACCAATTGGGAAATACATGTTTGAATTCTGTCAGACATCTTGCTGTTGTTTAAGAGGAACAGAAGATTTGATGGATTATACCTGTGAAAAACTAGGCGTCGGCATTGGAGAAACAACTCCTGATGGACTTTTTGAAGTAAGAGGTGTGGAATGTTTAGGCGCTTGTGGATATGCTCCAATGATGCAATTGGGTGATTTTTACAAAGAGCATTTAACCAGAGAAAAAATCGATCAGTTAATTGCTGATTGTCGAGATAATAAAATAATATTACACGATAAATAAGATGTCTCAAAAAATATTATTAGACAAAATAAACGTTCCGGGGATTAAAACTTACGAAGTCTATCGCAGAGAAGGCGGTTATGCTTCGGTAGAAAAAGCCTTGAAATCCATGACACCTGATGATGTGGTGGAAGAAGTTAAAAAATCAGGACTTAGAGGTCGTGGAGGTGCAGGTTTCCCTGCCGGAATGAAATGGAGCTTTATTGATAAAAAATCCGGCAAACCAAGACATTTGGTTTGTAATGCCGACGAATCAGAGCCGGGAACTTTCAAAGACCGTTATTTGATGGAATTTATTCCTCACTTATTGATTGAAGGAATGATTACTTCAAGTTTTGCTTTGGGAGCCAACCGTTCGTATATCTACATTCGTGGTGAATACATGTGGGTTTTTAAAATATTAGAAAGAGCCATTGCTGAGGCAAAAGCAGCAGGATGGTTAGGAAAAAATATTTTAGGAACCGGTTATGATTTAGAATTACACGTTCACTGTGGTGCGGGAGCCTATATTTGTGGTGAAGAAACCGCTTTGATTGAATCTTTAGAAGGAAAAAGAGGAAATCCACGTATCAAACCACCATTCCCGGCAGTTTCCGGACTTTGGGCAAACCCAACAGTGGTAAATAACGTAGAAACTATTGCAGCAGTGCCTTGGATTGTAAATAATTCTGGTGATGATTATGCTAAAATAGGAATTGGACGTTCTACAGGAACCAAGTTGATTTCAGCTTCAGGAAATGTTAAAAATCCGGGGGTTTACGAAATTGAATTAGGTTTAAGTGTTGATGAATTTATGAATTCTGATGAATATTTAGGAGGAATGAGTTCTAACCGACCTTTGAAAGCTTTAGTGCCGGGAGGTTCTTCAGTACCTATCTTACCAGCCGATTTAATTTTTAAAACAGCTAACGGTGAAGACCGTTTGATGACTTACGAATCTTTAAGCGACGGAGGTTTTGCAACAGGTTCTATGTTAGGTTCAGGAGGATTTATTGTGTATGATGATACCGCTTGTATTGTACGTAATACCTGGAATTTCTCCCGTTTTTACCACCATGAATCTTGTGGACAATGTACACCTTGTCGTGAAGGAACAGGTTGGTTAGAAAAAGTGTTATGGCGTATTGAAAATGGTCAGGGACGTGAAGAAGACATTGATTTGTTATGGAGTATCCAAAGCAAGATTGAAGGAAACACCATCTGTCCTTTAGGAGATGCCGCATCTTGGCCGGTAGCAGCAGCTATTCGTCATTTTAGAGAGGAATTTGAATACCATGTTCGTTTCCCGGAAAGAATTAAAAACAGAGATCATTTTGTGAACGAACCATTTGAGAAAGTTAGACATTTGATAGCGAAACAAACAGTATAAAGTTGATAGTTGATAGTTGATAGCGATAAGCAGCAAACTAACAACACATAAACAACAACTATAAAAAATATGAAAGTAACAATAGACGGTCAAGAAATTGAAGTAGCTCCGGGAACCACGATTCTGCAGGCAGCCCGTATGATAGGAGGAGAATCGGTTCCGCCTGCGATGTGCTATTATTCTAAACTGGATAAAACAGGAGGAAAATGCCGTTGCTGCTTAGTAGAAGTTGCAAAAGGTAGTGATGCCGACCCAAGACCGATGCCTAAGTTGATGGCATCTTGTGTAACGGGATGTATGGATGGTATGGAAGTGAATAGTAAAAATTCGGAACGTGTACGTGAGGCACGTCAATCCGTAACAGAATTTTTATTAATCAATCACCCATTAGATTGTCCTATTTGCGATCAGGCAGGAGAATGTGATTTACAGGATTTAAGCTTTGAGCACGGTAAATCAAAAACTCGCTTCATTGAAGAAAAAAGAACTTTCGAGCCGGAAGATATTGGTCCGAACATTCAATTACATATGAACCGTTGCATTTTATGTCAACGTTGTGTTGCTGTTGCCGATCAGTTAACTGATAATCGTGTGCATGGAGTTTTGGATCGTGGAGACCATGCTAACATTTCGACTTGTATTTCTAAAGCCATTGACAATGAGTTTTCAGGAAACATGATTGATGTGTGTCCTGTAGGAGCTTTGACTGATAAAACTTTCCGTTTTAAGTCTAGAGTTTGGTTTAACAAACCTTTTAATGCGCACAGAGAATGTACTACTCCGGGATGTTGTGGAAAAACAACCGTTTGGATGTTTGGAAATGAAATTCAAAGAGTTACCGGAAGAAAAGATCAATACCACGAAGTAGAAGGTTTTATATGTAATACTTGTCGTTTTGACAAAAAAGAAGTGAGTGACTGGGTAATTGAAGGGCCAAGAAAATTTGATAAAGATTCGGTTATCAATCAAAATAACTATACCCGCGAAATGGATACTGTTCATATTGCTACTGAAGAAGGTATTTTGAAAGGAAGAGCCGAAGACCGTAAAAAAATCAGTATGACGGCCATTCCGTTAGACCAAAAAGAGCAGGAAGAATTTAAAAATGGTAATCTATAAAAAATGGACAATACAATTATTATAGAAAAAAGTGTTATCATTCTGGTAGTCTTCGCCATTACAATGGTTATGGCTATGTATTCTACACTTGCAGAACGTAAAATTGCTGCCTGGCTTCAAGACCGTATTGGTCCAAACCGAGCTGGTAAGGGTGGAATTTTACAACCATTAGCGGATGGTTTAAAATTATTTTCGAAAGAAGAATTTGAACCTGATACTCCTAATAAATTTTTATTCTATGTAGGCCCTGCAATCGCGATGAGTACCGCCTTAATGACGAGTGCTGTAATTCCGTGGGGAGACCATTTTCATCTTTTCGGAAGAGATATTATTTTACAGGTTTCGGATATTGACAATGCGATGTTATACATCTTTGCCATTCTTTCCATCGGAGTTTATGGTATCATGATTGGAGGATGGGCCTCAAACAATAAATTCTCTTTGATGGGAGCAGTTCGTGCAGGATCTCAAATGGTTTCTTATGAAATTGCGATGGGATTATCTATAATTGCTTTGTTAATGATGACGGGGTCATTAAGTTTGAGAGAAATCAGTTTGCAACAAGAAGGTTTGCACTGGAATGTGTTTTACCAACCACTATCATTCCTAATCTTTTTGATTTGTTCTTTTGCAGAAACTAACAGAACGCCGTTTGATTTAGCTGAATGTGAAAGTGAATTAATTGGAGGTTATCACACCGAATATTCTTCGATGAAAATGGGATTCTACTTATTTGCGGAATATGCAAGTATGTTTATCTCATCAACTATTTTGGCTGTTTTATTCTTTGGAGGATACAATTATCCGGGAATGAGCTGGGCTGTTGAAAATTGGGGAGTAAATATTGCTAATGTAATTGGAATTGCCGTTTTATTTGCAAAAATCTGTTTCTTCATATTCTTTTATATGTGGGTACGATGGACAATCCCAAGATTCAGATACGATCAATTGATGCATTTGGGATGGAGAGTTTTAATTCCATTGTCAATTTTAAATATTATGATTACAGGAATTGTAATTTTAAGACATGAATTACTAGCATTCTTAGGATTTTAATTAAGCAAAAAGTAGTAGTAGCCCGGTTCCGATAGCTATCGGGAAGCTCAAATAAAAATAAAAAAGATGTCAATAGAAACCATATCCTTATCGGGAAGAAAAATGCAAGTCTCTAATAAAGAGATGAGCTTTTTAGAGCGTTTATATCTTGTTGCGATTGTAAAAGGATTAATTATTACACTAAAACACTTGTTTTCGAGAAAAGTAACGATTCAGTATCCGGAACAGGTCAGAACCAGAAGTACGGTGTATCGTGGTCAACACATGCTGAAACGTGACGAACAGGGTCGTGAAAACTGTACGGCTTGCGGATTGTGTGCTTTATCCTGTCCGGCGGAAGCCATCACCATGAAAGCGGCTGAGCGTAAACCAAACGAAAAACATTTATACCGTGAAGAAAAATACGCCGAAATATATGAGATTAATATGTTGCGTTGTATTTTTTGCGGACTTTGTGAGGAAGCCTGTCCAAAAGATGCGATTTATTTGACTACTTCAAAAGTATTAGTTCCGTCAAGCTATGAGCGTGAAGATTTTATTTTTGGAAAAGACAAATTGGTGATGCCTTTAGAAATGGCCATCAAGAATACTCAACTTAAAAATGCTAACTAAATGATACATATTCCTGATTTTGCACACGCAACTACTATACAAATTATATTTTGTGTTTTAGCATTTATCACGGTAATTACCGCTTTTTTAGCCATTTTTAGCAGAAATCCTATCCATAGTGCCTTATATCTGGTGATTTGTTTCTTTACCATTGCCGGACATTATTTATTATTAAATGCACAGTTTTTGGCTATTGTTCATATCATCGTCTATTCGGGGGCGATAATGATTTTATTCCTGTTTACGATTATGTTAATGAATTTGAACAAACAAAATGAAGTCCATAAACCACGAATTACCCGTTTAGGAGCGATTGTTTCGTTTTGTTTAATCTGCATCGTATTGATTTTAGTATTTATCAATTCGAAACCAATTGAAGGAGAATACATCGCTACGGGAGAAGATTATCAGTCTATAAAAGTTTTAGGACACGTATTATTGAACGAATACATGGTTCCTTTTGAATTTGCTTCTATCCTGCTATTAGTAGCGATGATTGGAGTGGTATTATTGTCTAAAAAAGAAAAAACGGAGAAATAAAATGACTAATATTTTAAATGAAATAGGCATTGAAAATTATATTTTCCTTTCTGTAATACTTTTTTGTATTGGAGTGTTTGGAGTATTGTACAGACGAAATGCTATCATCGTATTTATGTCGATTGAAATCATGTTGAATGCGGTAAAC
Organism: Flavobacterium pokkalii; assembly: GCF_014596575.1. Classification (GTDB taxonomy): domain Bacteria; phylum Bacteroidota; class Bacteroidia; order Flavobacteriales; family Flavobacteriaceae; genus Flavobacterium; species Flavobacterium pokkalii. Next base: position 83,282 of record NZ_NASZ01000016.1, read on the forward strand.
CTTTTGTTTGTGGCTTTTTCAACTTATCATCAGGATGCACAAGGTCAGGTTTTTGTGTTTTTCTCAATGGCAGTTGCCGCTGCAGAGGTTGCTGTTGGTCTGGCTATTTTGGTTTCAATCTTTAGAAATTTAGGTTCGATTGATATTAATAATTTAAAAAACTTAAAAGGATAAACGATAATGAATACGAATTTAGCTTTACTCTTATTATTAGCTCCTCTTTTAGGATTTTTATTTAATATTTTCTTCGGAAAAAACATTGGAAAAACAGCTTCAGGCGTTGTTGGAACACTTACTGTTGCGGTATCTTTTATAGCTACGCTTATTTTTTTTCTGCAAATCAACGAAACCAAAGAAGCCGTTCAAATTGATTTATTCAACTGGATGCGCACCAATAATTTCCGTGTAAATTTTGGGTTGCTTTTGGATCAGTTATCTATTTTATGGTTGCTTTTTGTAACCGGAATTGGATCTTTGATTCACCTCTACTCTATCAGCTATATGCACGATGATGAGAATATGCACAAGTTTTTTGCCTATTTGAATTTGTTCGTTTTCTTCATGATTACTTTGGTTATCGGAAGCAACTTATTGGTTTTATTTATCGGTTGGGAAGGTGTAGGACTTTGTTCTTATTTACTTATCGGATTTTGGCATAAAAACCAGGAGTATAATGATGCAGCAAAAAAAGCTTTCATCATGAACCGTATTGGGGATTTAGGATTATTGATTGGTATTTTTATCATCGGGTCTTTGTTTTCTACTTTAGATTATACAACATTAAAAACAGCCATCGCTTCTTCAAGTAATTTAGATCTGTCAATGATTTCTTTGGCTGCTTTTGCTTTGTTCATTGGAGCTTGTGGCAAATCAGCTCAAATTCCTTTATACACCTGGTTACCGGATGCGATGGCGGGACCAACACCGGTTTCGGCATTGATTCACGCAGCGACTATGGTTACCGCTGGTATTTTTATGATTACCAGATTGAATTTTGTTTTCGACCTGGCTCCGGAAGTTCAAAATATTATTGCCATAATTGGAGCCGTAACTTCATTGGTAGCGGCTACGATTGCTTTGGTTCAAACCGATATCAAAAAAGTATTGGCTTACTCTACAGTATCTCAATTAGGATTAATGTTCCTTGCTCTTGGTTTCGGGGCTTATGAAGTTGCCGTTTTCCACGTAATCACACACGCTTTCTTTAAAGCTTGTTTGTTCTTAGGTTCAGGATCGGTTATTCATGCTTTACATGGCGAACAAGATATGCGCAGAATGGGTGGATTGAAAAAAGTAATGGGAATCACCTTTATTACTTTCTTAATTTCATCGTTGGCTATTTCAGGAATTCCTCCGTTTTCAGGATTCTTTTCTAAAGATGAAATCTTGATGACTGCCTTTCAACACAATGTAGTTCTTTGGGTTATTGCTTCCTTAGCTTCATTAATGACTGCTTTTTATATGTTCCGTTTGTTATATTTAACTTTCTACAAAGATTTCAGAGGAACTGAGCACCAAAAAAGTCACTTACACGAAAGTCCGGGATTAATCACTTTCCCATTGATTGTTTTAGCTATTTTAGCTGCTGTAGGGGGATCAATTAGTTTACCTACTAATAGTTGGTTGAACGGCTATTTAGCTCCTTTATTTTCAAAAGAAGCACACGAAGCACATCATTTTGGTACTCAGGAATACACTTTGATGGCAGTTGCCGTTATTGGCGGATTAGTTGGAATTGGAATTGCTTTTGCCAAATACATCAAACAAAATCAGGTTCCGGCGGAAGACGCTGAAATTACCGGATTTGCAAAAGTATTGTACAACAAATATTATGTAGATGAAATTTACGATGCAATCTTTGTAAATTCAATCAATGCGTTATCAAGATTCTTTAGAGATTATATCGAAACTGCCTTATCTGCATTCGTATTTGGATTAGGAAAAGTAACCAATGAAATAAGTTATCAAGGAAAAAAATTACAAACCGGAAGTATTGGATTCTACCTGTTTGTATTTGTTCTGGGACTTTGCAGTATCGTAACTTATTTATTTTTAGCTCAATAATTTTATATCATGAACGTATCACTACTATTAATTATACTTCTTGTTGGCGCATTTGCTACTTACTTTGCCGGCGATAAACTGGCTTCCAAAGTGGCGCTATTATTCAGCTTAGTAGCTTTTGGTATATCAATTGCGTTATTGAATGCTTATAATGCGGGTGAAAACATTAGTTTCTTCAAATTTTGGATTAATAAACCGGCCATCTCTTATTCATTAACGGCTGATGGATTGTCGTTAATCATGTTATTATTGACTACGGCTTTAACTCCTTTGATTATTTATTCTTCTTTTGGAAACGAATATAAAAATGCAAAATCTTTTTATGCTTTGATTTTATTCATGTCATTTGCAATGGCGGGAACGTTCTTAGCTTCTGACGGACTTTTGTATTATATTTTCTGGGAATTATCTTTAATCCCAATTTACTTTATTGCTTTAATTTGGGGAAATGGAGATACAGAAGAACGCAAAAAAGCGGTTGTTAAATTCTTTATTTACACCCTTGCCGGTTCCCTTTTCATGCTAATTGCTTTTGTGTATTTGTACCAAAAAGCAGGTAGTTTCTTGATTGAAGATTTCTACAAATTAGATTTAAGCAGAATGGAGCAATTCTGGATATTCTGGGCATTTTTCCTGGCTTACGCTATCAAAATTCCAATTATTCCTTTCCATACCTGGCAGGCTAAAGTATATCAAAAAGCACCAACGGTGGGAACCATGTTACTTTCCGGTATTATGCTAAAAATGGGATTATACAGTGTTTTACGTTGGCAGATTCCTATCACGCCGATTGCTTCAAAAACCTATTTACCAATTTTAATCGGTTTTGGAATTGCCGGAGTTATTTATGGTTCGATTGTGGCTTTACGCCAAAAAGACTTAAAGAAACTTTTGGCTTATTCTTCCTTAGCTCACGTTGGTTTAATTGCTGCCGGATGTTACACCCTAAATTCAGACGGTTTACGCGGAGCGGTTTTACAAATGTTAGCGCATGGATTTGTAGTAGTCGGATTGTTCTTTGCTGCTGAAATCATTTACAGAAGATTTGAAACAAGAACTATTGCCGATATGGGCGGAATTCGTACTCAGGCACCAAAATTTGCTTCTTTGTTTATGATTTTGGTTTTGGCTTCTGTGGCTTTGCCAACAACTTTTAACTTTGTGGGAGAATTTACCGTTTTATATAGTTTGGCTCAAATCAACTTATGGTTTGCACTTTTAGGTGGAACAACAATCATTTTAGGTGCTTATTATATGCTAAAAATGTACCAACAGGTTATGCTTGGCGAAACTAACACAAAAGTATTTGCCGATGTAACGCTGCATGAAACTGTAGTATTGGTCATTATTGTTGCGGTTATTTTCATTTTTGGTTTGTATCCAAGACCAATCAATGAATTAATTACCCCAGCTTTGGACCAAATTGTGAGAACATTGTATAAAATTCAATAATCAAGACCGACTATTTTAATATCAGGTACTTATCCTGAATCACGATAAAAAATATGAATACATTAATAGCAATAATAGGATTAGGTGTTTTATGCCTTTTATTTGAAATTTTCGATGCCCGAAAAGCAATTATTCCAATAGCCGTTATTGGATTATTAGCCATTCTTGGACTGGACATATCCGAATACAATGCTGCTCCTGCTTTCTACTATAACAACATGATTGTAGTGGGCAAATATTCAACTACTTTTTCAGCATTATTTATCATCCTTACAACCTTTTTGGTGAGTTTAGGTCATAAATTTTATGAAAATCGTCCGGCCAAACTTTCTGATTTTATTGCCATTAAAATATTCCTTTTAGCCGGAGCGGTTGCGATGGTTTCTTTTGGAAATTTAGCAATGTTCTTTTTAGGAATTGAAGTATTATCTATTGCGCTTTATATTTTGGCTTCGAGCAATCGTACCAGCATCAAAAGTAACGAAGCCGGTTTGAAATATTTCCTAATGGGTTCGTTTGCATCCGGAATTATTCTTTTCGGAATTTGTTTAATTTACGGTGCAATGGGAACTTTTGATATTACTGAAATCAGTGAATTATCCCGTTCAGCTGAGTTGCCAATTTGGTTCCCTATTGGAATTGTGCTGCTTTTCATTGGAATGTTATTCAAAATTGCCGCTGTACCTTTCCATTTCTGGGCTCCTGATGTTTACGAAGGTTCTCCTGCTTTAACAACTGCTTTGATGAGTACTTTAGCAAAAGTGGTTGCCATCGCAACTTTGTACAAATTAGTCAAAACAATGAATGCTGATATTTCTCCATCTTTCCAGTTGGTAATTGTAATCGTATCAATTGCTTCGATGACCGTTGGAAATATTATGGCGCTTCGTCAGATAAATGTAAAACGTATGTTGGCTTTCTCAGGAATCTCGCATGCGGGATTCATGTTGATGACTTTATTGAGTACTGCAAAATCTTCAGGAACTTTATTGTACTATACTTCTGCTTATGCCTTAGCCGGAATTGCTGCCTTTAGCGTAATCCTGTATGTGTGCAAAACCAGAGAAAATGAAGACATCACAAACTTTCATGGTTTAGGAAAAAACAATCCATTAATGGCGGCTGTTTTAACAGCTTCCTTACTTTCAATGGCCGGAATCCCTATATTCGGAGGTTTCTTTGCTAAATTATTTTTGTTCAACCAAACTATTCAGGCCGAATTTATCGCCTTAGTTATTGTTGCGGTAATCAACTCAATCATTAGTGTGGGTTATTATTTCAAATTGATATTAGCCATGTACACTAAGGAACCTAACGAAGCTAAAATTCCGACTTCAAAAATTTATTATGCCGTAGCGGTAATTTCCATACTTTTAAATATCGCTTTAGGATTATTCCCTTCCTTTGTGTTGGATTTATTATAATTTTATCTGAAATAAAAAACAGTAAAACCATCAGGATTCGTCTTGATGGTTTTTTCTTTTTACAAAACATCCAACCAAAGCAACTCTTAATAAAAACATAACAGCCAAATATTTACAACTATTTTTCTATACATTTGTATATACAAATAAACAAGAGATGGAAAATAAACTTAAAATACAAATCTGGTCAGATATTATGTGTCCGTTTTGTTATATCGGAAAAAGACGTTTAGAAAATGCGATTGATCAGTTTGGTCATCAGGATGCCATCGAAATCGAATGGAAAAGCTTTCAACTGGACCCTAATTTTATTGCCTCTGAAGGTGATAATTTAGCCGAACATCTTGCTGAGAAATATCGAAAAGATCAGGAATGGGCTCTAGAATCCCTAAAAAATACTGCGCAAACCGCCGCCAATTCGGGTTTGGAATTTCATTTTGAAAAAGTCACCATGGCTAACTCGTTTAATGCGCATCGCCTGTTACATTTAGCTAAACAACAACAATTAGGTTCGGAACTAAAAGAATTACTATTCAAGGCCTATTTTACCGATGGAAAAGATGTAAACGATACCGAAACACTAAAAGAGCTGGCAATTAAAGCCGGATTAGAAGCTCAAACTATCGATAGTGTACTCACATCTGATGCATTTGATAAAGAAGTACAGCAAGATATTTTGAGAGCACAACAAATAGGTGTTCAGGGCGTTCCCTTTTTCGTATTCGATAATAAATATGCCGTTTCGGGAGCGCAATACGAACAAACCTTTTTAAATGTTCTTGAAAAGGTTTGGGAAGAAGGTCAATTTCAATCAAAAATTACTATCTTGAATTCCTCAGAATCGAACAGCTGTAACTTGGAAGGCTGTGACTAAATTGAACAAGATGAGTGAACATAAACTAACAAAAATTCGATGGGGAATCATTGGTTGCGGAGATGTAACCGAAAAAAAAAGCGGTCCTGCTTATCAAAAAACGGAAGGATTTGAAATTGTCGCAGTTATGCGACGCGATGCTGAAAAAGCAGCCGATTATGCTCAAAGACACGGAATCAAAAAACATTATTCAAATGCGGATGAATTAATTAATGATTCTGAAGTCGATGCCGTTTATATTGCTACCCCACCCGATTCTCATAAATTGTACGGATTAAAAGTCGCTGAAGCAGGAAAAATTTGTTGCATCGAAAAACCATTAGCTCCAAACTACGAAGACAGCAAAGCCATTTACGAAGCTTTTGAAGCTAAAAACATTCCGCTTTTTTCTGCTTATTACCGTCGTTCTTTGCCAAGATTCAAACAGATTAAAAAATGGCTCGAAGCCAACAGTATTGGACAAATAAGACATATCAACTGGCATTTAAGCAAACCTGCTTCTCCTCAGGACTTATCAGGCTTATACAATTGGCGCACTGATGCAAATATAGCCAAAGGAGGTTACTTTGACGATTTAGCCAGTCACGGATTAGATTTATTCAATTATCTATTGGGAGATATCAAAGAGGTTTCAGGCTTTAGCATCAACCAGCAAAATTTATATTCGGCTAAAGATGCTTTAGTTTCCTGCTGGCTGCACGAAAATGGAATTACAGGAACAGGCAGCTGGAATTTTGGCTGTGCTACCCGCGAAGACAAAGTTGTAATTTACGGAAGTCAGGGAACGATAGAATTTTCAATTTTCGATGAAAATCCGGTTATACTTTCTAACGAAAACGGAGTAGTTCCGATTTTTATCGAACATCCGGAAAACGTACAATTATACCATGTTCAGGACATGAAGGAGCAATTACTGGGTTCCGGCACACATCCTTCAAACGGAAAAACGGCCACACACACCAGTTGGGTTATGGATCGTATTATCGGTAGCCTATAAAATAAAAAAAGTCCCTTAACCAGAGGGACTTTCTTTTTTCACTACACAAACTAATTAATTACTAACAAATAGCAAATTTCTAACCAAAATTAGTATATCATAATTCGTGCCAAAAATTAAATTCAAAACTATTTTAATTAAAAAAACCCTCTTTTTTACAAAGCCGTCTTATCAACAACCGCAAAAGGATCCGACATTATAGTTGCCGAATCGTCTAATACCAGAACTTCATACTTACTAATCTTGGTTTTAGACTCTTCTACCAAATAATAAACCCCTTCCCTAAAGTTATTTAAGTCATAACTCCTAACCAATTTCCCGTCCACCAGGACGTTTTCGGTATGAATCAATTTATCATTTGCATCATAAATACTTATTTTGGTTTCATCCGAATCTTCTAAACCAAATGAAATCATTTTTTCCTGACGAAATTTATTATGTAATGAAAAATTAACAGCTACCGCATACACATTCATAGCCAATAAGACTATCCCTAACACTAAACTAATTTTTAAAATCTTTTTCATAATACCATGTTTTAGATTTATACTCATTTCATAGTATAAAGTTAGAACAAGCCTGCCGACCAAAATGATAGTAAATTTTCCAATTAATATGCTGAATTACCTTTTACGAAAACGTTTTAGTGAAATACGGTTAATATTCTATATTTATTTGTTAACTTAGTATAGCCAAACCAAACATAACAAAAATGAAACCGAATGCACCAACACTCAAAATAATCGAACCTTCGTTTGGAAGTTCGTTTACGCTCACCAAATACAACATTAATTACAATTCCAATTTTTGGCATTATCATCCCGAAATTGAACTGATATTTGTAAACGGCGGAACAGGAAAACGCCAGGTAGGCAGCCACATTTCCTATTACAACAACGGCGATTTGACTTTAATTGGGAGCAATTTACCACATTGCGGATTTACCGATGAACTTACCGGAAATAAAAATGAAATCGTCATCCAGATGAAACCGGAATTTTTAGGCGAACATTTTTTTGATATTCCTGAAATGCGAAATATCAAAAACTTATTGAATCAGGCCAAATCCGGAATTACATTTGGAGGAAAAACAAAAAGAAAAATTGGAAAAAAAATCGGAAAAATGGAAGACCAATCTCCATTTGAACGACTGTTGAGTATTATCGAAATTCTCAACGAACTGGAACTCGCCACCGAAGACGCTACTGTTTTAAATGCCGAAGGTTTCCGAATGGAAATGCACGTACAGGACAACGAAAGAATCAATTACATATTCAACTATGTAAAAGATCACTTTAAAGAGCCTATTCATCTTGATGAAATTGCCGGAAAAGTATCGATGACTGTCCCATCATTTTGCCGTTATTTCAAAAAAATAACCCACAAAACATTTACTAAATTCGTAAACGATTACCGATTAGTTCACGCCTGTAAATTGTTAGCCGAAAAACCCATCAGCATTACCGAAATTGCTTTTGAAAGCGGATTTAATAATTTCAGTCATTTCAACAAATCCTTCAAAGAATTCACCGGAAAAAATGCCTCTGATTATCGTCATGAATTAAAATCGGTTTTTGAGTAATACATTTAGCCATAAAAAAAGGCTCCTAAAAGGAGCCTCTTTCATCTAACCAATCTTAATTATTTAACAGCAACCGTTTTATACTCTACTGAATATGGATCTGACATGATAGTTGCAGTTTCGTTCACTACAAGAATCTCATACTTTTCCACTTTTGTTTTAGACTCTGCTACCAGGTAATACACCCCGTCAGCCAATGGATTTAAATCGTAAGTCTTCACAATTTTTTCTGAAGATTTCAACGGATTCAAGTTTAAAGTATAAACGTGCTCCGTGTGCAACAATTTATTACTTGAATCATACATAGAAACATCAGCTTTATTTACATCATTTAGTGCAAAAGTTACCATCTTTTTAGAACTGATTTTTTCAACTTTAGCTGTTTTATGACCAGTTGCGCGTGTATTCATAGCTAATAATACAACTACTAATACGATACTTAGGTTTAAAATCTTTTTCATAACTAGAAATTTTAGATTTATATTTCTTTTAACTGGTTCAAAGATAGTATGCTAGCACAGAATTAAACTACAGCAGTTTTTCATATTTCTATGCTATATTACCTTTTACGAAAACGTTTTAGTTGAAAAATGGTAATTTTAAACACTTTAAAGTTAATATAGCATAGTTTTTAACCAAAAACACAATTCTATTGTCTTCAGAAAAAAACAAAAAACACTACCGTTTTTTCTAAAAAACTCCCCCAAACAAGATTCAATAAAAAACACTAATGCGTAATTTTGTACTATGTATGCTTTAGTCGACTGTAACAATTTCTATGCTTCCTGCGAACGTGTTTTCCAACCGGAACTCAACGGCAAACCCATTGCGGTTTTATCTAACAATGATGGCTGTGTGATTTCCAGAAGCGAAGAAGCCAAAGCCACCGGAATTACTATGGGTGTTCCCGCTTTTCAGATTAAAGACTTAATCAAAGAAAAAAACATCCATATCTTTTCGTCCAATTATGCGCTGTATGGCGATTTGAGTCGTCGTGTAATGGCAATCCTGAATCAGTTTACGCCAAATATTGAAATTTACAGTATTGACGAAGCCTTCCTGAATTTTGACGGACTCAACATTGAAGATTACCATAATTATGGACTTCAAATGAAAACCCGTGTACAAAAATGGCTTGGAATTCCGATATGCATTGGATTGGCAGAAACCAAAGCCTTATCTAAAGTAGCGAATAAAATTGCCAAAAAATTTCAGGACAGAACTCAAGGCGTATATGTAATGGACTCCGAAGAAAAACGCATCAAAGCTTTAAAATGGACTAAAATCGAAGATGTTTGGGGCATTGGTTATCGTATGACCAAAAAAGCAAAACTGCGCAACATCAACACTGCTTTTGACTTTATTCAACCGCAACACGAAGTTTGGATAAAAAATACTATGGGCGTAACCGGTCTTCGTTTAAAAACCGAACTGGAAGGAAAATCGGTTTTAGATTTAGAACCTATCGTGGAGCAAAAGAAAAGTATTGCCATTACCCGAAGTTTCCCCAAACAAATTGCTGATTTTGATTTATTACGAGAACGCATCACTACTTTCGCTTCAGTTTGTGCCGAAAAATTACGCAAACAAAAATCCTGTTGTCATACCATTATTGTGATGCTTGTGGTGGACAAACATTCGGTAAACAGCTCGCAATACTATTTCAACAAAGCAATCACATTGCCTTATGCGACCAATTCGACATTAACTATTGCCAATACCGCTATTGATTTATTCAAACAATTGCATCAGGGAAACGACCATTTGAAATTCAAAAAAGCAGGAGTAATCGTCAGCGAACTCATTGGTGAAAACCAGAAACAATTTCAGCTTTTCGAAGAAGAAAATCCAAAACATCTGGCACTGATGAAAGCGATGGATCGTCTCAACGCTAAAATTGGTGAAACCAAAGTAAAATTAGCCAGCCAAAACCTGAAACTCACTTGGGACATGAACCAGAATCATTTATCGAATAAATACACTACTAATTTCAAAGAGATTCTCGAAATACGATGTCAATAAAGAAAAACCAAAAACTCAGTTTTTACAAACCCGATTATGAAAGCGAACTGCGTATTCCTTTTATTCCCGACGGTGTTTCGGCAGGATTTCCCTCGCCGGCAGCTGATTTTACGGAAAACAATATCGATTTGAATAAAGAATTAAGCGAAAATCCGCTCGCCACTTTTTACATTAAAGTAAAAGGAAACTCGATGATTGATGCCGGAATTGAAAATGAAGATGTATTAATTGTAGACCGAAGCATTGAACCGCAGGACAACAAAATTGCCATTTGCTATATTGATGGCGAATTCACCGTAAAACGTATCAAACTGGAAAAAGACTGCCTCTACCTGATGCCCGAAAACAGCAATTACACCCCCATAAAAGTCACTGAAGAAAACCAACTCATCATTTGGGGAATTGTGACTTATGTGATAAAAAAAATGTGAAATCAAACAAATTCCCCCCGCTGCCGCACGAATCCTTTCGTGTGGCTCGTCCTACTCAAACATTAAACATTCTAAAAACAACTATATCATCAATTAATCCTGTTTCTCCAGAATAATCAACAGCACTACTATAAACATAGTCTTGTGCCTTATAAACCAATCCGGCTTCTACAGGATTATTGTGTACATAATCTATTTTTTGTTGAATAACTTTATTACTCCATAGCTCAATAGGTTTGTTGTCGTGTCTCCAAAACTGATAATGCTTTACATTAGAACTTTTATCTGCTTCTTTTTTGAAAAAATCCAATAAAAATTCTTTCCTACTCTCTCTAGGATTTTCTCTAATACTTTTTACAATCGACTGACTAGTGAATCGTTTTAAATCTCCGATTAAAAGCTCCGGATTTTGACCATTTATACTTCTGAAAACCAAATGAACATGATTAGTCATTATGCACCAGGCATGAATTTCCAAACCTTTATTTTTTTGACAAAACTCTAAACTCTCCAAAAACAAATCTTTATACTCGTTTCTAGTAAATACATCTAACCAACCCACAACAGCAAAACTAATAAAATACAATCCTTCCGGATTATGAAACTTATAATTTCTACTAATAAAAATTAGGATTTTACTGCAAATATAAAGAATTTAGTTCTAATCACGAGCCACACGAAAGGATTCGTGCGGCAGCATAAAAGGATATAAAAAATGTGAAATCAAACGAATATGATTTCACATTTTTTATAATTGAAAATTTACAACAATAATTTAAAATTTAGGAGGCACAGGCAAAGGGACAAATCCGGTTTCTTCTGGAATCTTAGGGAAAGTCTGCTGAATCCATCGTTCTTTCGCTTCTTCAATCATAGCTTTATCAGTAGCTACAAAATTCCAATAAATAAAACGTTCTTCAGAAAAAGCTTCACCCCCAAAAATATAAACACTTGTATTTTCTCCCATTTCAAATTCACAAAGCGTACTTTCTTTGGCAACCAAAATTTGTTTTGGTTCAAAAATAGTGTCTTCGCTTTTAATACTTCCTTCAAGAATATACATAGCACTTTCGCCAAATAAATCCTTACCAATATTGACTTTTTGAGGTTTTGTATTCTTAATTTCAATAAAATATAACGGACTGTAAGTAGGCACTCCTGATTTTCTCCCAAAAGCTTCTCCGGCAATCAATTTAAACGAAAGACCATTTTCTGTCCAATGCGGAATTTCATCTTCTTCAATATGTACAAAAGAAGGTTCCATCTTCTCTAACTCTTTTGGCAATGCCACCCAAATTTGAAAGCCATGAAGCATTTTCTCAGAACTACGCAAATATTCAGGAGTCCTTTCAGAATGTACAATGCCTTTCCCAGCAGTCATCCAGTTTACTGCTCCGGGTTTTATCTCAATCTCACTTCCAAGACTGTCGCGATGCATAATACTTCCCTCAAAAAGATAAGTTAGCGTAGAAAGTCCAATATGCGGATGTGGTCCTACATCCAGATTCTGATAATTCGATAAATGAGTTGGCCCCATATGATCGAGAAAAACAAATGGTCCAACAGCTCTTTTTTGACGAAACGGCAACAAACGTCCTACCAGAAAATTACCGATATCAGCAGCGCGTTCTTCAATTATTTGTTCAATATTTGACATAAAAAGTTAAATTGATTAATTATAAAAATTTGATTCCGTGAAAACTATCATCAACAATACGTTTCCATTCCGGATGTCTCTTGATGTAAGCAAACACTAACGGACAAAGCGGGATAAGTTTGTATTTATTATCCTCAATATAAGCCAATGTTTTCTCAATTACAGCTGTAGCTGCACCTTTACCTTCCAATTCAGGTTCAACTTCAGTATGGATTAAAGAAATAACATTCGTTTGTTCTTTGTAAACAATAAAGGCTTTATGTCCTTCAACAGTAATTTCAAATTGTTGCGCTTCTTCATTTTTGATAAGAGGTATATTTTCGAATTCTGGTTTCATATTCAGTTAATTAAATTAATAAAAAACAATAATCTAGACAAGAAAAGCTAATTATCAATTGCTTTCGTCCACTCTATTTTATTTAACAAATTTACGATTCTATAAAAATAGATCTCTTAATCTATGTTAAGAAGATAAAACAATTCAGTTTTTAATCTTATCCAAATAAAAAAAATGTGAAATCAAACGAATTCGACTTCACATTTTTACATTTAAAACTATTATTTTCTTTTACCAGAACTTCACGTATAAAGCAGCGATAATTAATAATGTAATAACAATCAAAACTGTAGTTTGCGGTTTTACTTTGAACATTTCAGTATCCAATTCGAATGCTTTTGGATTTACTTTTGGTCCTGCAAAACTGATTCCAACCATCAATAACATGGTGAACATAAACGATAATCCCATACAAATGTGGAACGGAATTTCATACAATCCTTTTCCATTTGGATAAGCTGTGTACAAGAAGGTTTCGTTTCCAAACAAGGCTGGAGCATATTCGTTGAATAAAACTGACAATAAGAATCCTGCTAATACTCCCACAATTGCAGCCGTTCCTGTAGTTCTTTTCCAGAACATACCTAAGAAGAACATCGCAAATACTCCTGGACTAATGAATCCTGTATATTTTTGAATATAAGTAAATCCTCCTACTCCTCCAATTCCTAAAGTATCATTCCAAGTAAATAATACTGCCAAAACCATAGAAGCAAATACAGCCAAACGACCAATGTTTACCTGTTGTCTTTCGCCAGCCCCTTTTTGAATGTATTTTTTATGAACATCTAAAGTATAA
>NZ_NASZ01000017.1 GCF_014596575.1 Flavobacterium pokkalii
ATCAGTTGTAAATCAACGACTAAACATACGAAATAACTTATGTTAAACCAAATATAAAGCACAAAAAAAACCGCCTCAGTTTTGAGACGGCTTCTTTTTTTTGCTTCATGTTTTTTATTTAACAAAAAAATAGCGCTTTTTTGTTATGCATGCATACTATTTTTTAGTATATTTGAAACAAGCGATATAATCATATCATAATTTTTAACCTAAAATAAAACAATTATGATAAAATATCTACTCTGATTTTGCTATAAATATAATACGCATGCCCTATGAAAAATAAAACCATAGATTATGTTTTAAGAGCAACCTGGCAGGCTATTTCCAGAATGTACAATGAAGAAGCGAGCAAATACGGAGCTACTATGGCAACAGGATTTGCATTATTGAGTATTGATAAGGAAAAAGGAACACCTTCAACAACTTTAGGTCCTAAAATGGGAATAGAAGCCACGAGTTTAACCCGCACCTTGAAATCCATGGAAGAAAAAGGATTAATTCTTAAAAAGAAAAATCCAAATGACGGACGCGGCGTTCTGATTTACCTTACAGATTATGGCAAAGAAAAAAGAGCCTTATCTAAAAACACCGTTATTCAATTTAACGAAAGCATAAAAAAACATATTTCTGATGAAAAATGGGAAAACTTCATCGAAGTTGCCGAAACCATCAATCAGTTAATTCAGGAAAAAAAAATATTTAATTCCGCCGAAAACAATGAAAATGAAATTAGTTGATTTTGAATAAAACAAAATCAACTTCAATATAAAATAGTAACAAACTATGAAACGTACCATTAAAAAAGTTGCCGTAATTGGTTCCGGAATCATGGGTTCCGGAATTGCCTGCCACTTCGCTAACATTGGAGTAGAAGTTTTGCTTTTGGATATTATCCCAAAAGAACCAACTGAAGCCGAGACCAAAAAAGGTCTTAGCTTGGAAAGTAAAGTGGTAAGAAACCGAATTGTCAATGAACATTTGACCAATGCTTTAAAATCGAATCCCTCTCCTATTTACAGTGCTAAATTTGCCAGCCGAATCTCGACCGGAAATACAACCGACGATATGGCAAAAATTGCCGGAGCAGATTGGATTATCGAAGTAGTTGTGGAGCGTTTGGATATCAAAAAAATGGTTTTCGAACAAATTGATCAATTCCGAACTCCGGGAACTTTGGTAACTTCTAATACTTCCGGTATTCCGATTCATTTTATGAGTGAAGGTCGTTCGGAAGATTTCCAAAAGCATTTTTGCGGAACACACTTTTTTAATCCAGCGCGTTACTTAAAGTTACTCGAAATTATTCCGGGACCGAAAACTTCGGGCGAAGTATTAGCCTTCCTGAATAATTACGGAGAACAATTTTTAGGTAAAACTTCAGTGGTTGCCAAAGATACTCCTGCCTTTATCGGAAACCGAATTGGAGTTTTTGGGATTCAAAGTTTGTTTCATTTGGTAAAAGAAATGAACCTTACCATCGAAGAAGTAGATAAATTAACCGGACCTGTTATTGGTCGTCCCAAGTCGGCAACTTTCAGAACCGTTGACGTGGTTGGTTTGGATACTTTGGTTCACGTAGCCAATGGTATTTATGAAAATTGTCCGGATGATGAGGCACATGATTTATTCCAACTTCCTGAGTTCATCAGCAAAATGGTGGAGAATAAATGGTTTGGAAGCAAAACAGGACAGGGATTTTATAAAAAAGTAGACAAAGACATTCTTTCTTTAGACTTAAACACCTTAGAATACAGAGCGGCTAAGAAGGCTTCGTTTGCAACTTTAGAATTGACAAAAACTATCGATAAACCTATTGATCGTTTTAAAGTTTTAATTAAAGGAACTGACAAGGCAGGAGAATTTTATAGAAAAAGCTTCGCCGCCTTATTTGCTTATGTATCCAATAGAATTCCTGAAATATCCGACGAATTATACAAAATTGACGATGCCATGAAAGCCGGTTTTGGCTGGGAAAATGGACCATTCGAAATTTGGGATGCCATCGGTGTTGAAAAAGGTATCGAATTAATAAAAGCCGAAAATCTTACCCCTGCTTCCTGGGTAAATGAAATGTTAGCTTCCGGAAACAGCAGTTTTTATACTGTAAAAGAAGGAGCTACTTATTTCTATGATATTGCCAAAAAATCTGAGGAAAAAGTACCCGGTCAGGATGCTTTTATCTTTTTGAATAATATTCGCCAAAGCAAAAAAATATGGAGCAATAGCGGTGCTATTATTGAAGATTTAGGAGATGGTATTTTGAATATCGAATTCAAATCGAAGATGAACACTATTGGCAGCGATGTTTTACAGGCTATCAACAAAGGAATTGATTTAGCCGAAAAAGAATATGAAGGTTTGGTCATAGGAAATCAGGCTGCGAATTTTTCGGTGGGAGCCAATTTGGGAATGATTTTTATGATGGCAGTCGAACAGGAATATGACGAATTGAATTTTTCTATAAAATATTTCCAGGATACCATGATGCGCGTGCGTTATTCATCCATTCCGGTGATTGTCGCACCGCACGGAATGACTTTTGGTGGTGGCTGCGAAATGAGTTTACACGCCGATAAAGTGGTTGCTGCTGCCGAAACCTATATGGGATTGGTGGAATTTGGAGTTGGAGTGATTCCCGGTGGTGGCGGTTCGAAAGAAATGACCTTACGTGCTTCTGATTTATTCCGTAAAAACGATGTGGAATTAAACACTTTACAGGAATATTTCTTGACAATTGCTATGGCTAAGGTTTCAACTTCTGGTTACGAAGCTTATGACAGCGGTTTATTACAACACGGTAAAGACATCATCGTGGTAAACAAAGACCGCCAGATTGCCGAAGCCAAAAAACATGCTTTGTTAATGGCGGAAGCTGGTTATACACAGCCTATTCGTCGCAATGATATCAAAGTTTTAGGTAAACAAGCCTTGGGAATGTTCTTAGTAGGAACCGACCAAATGGTAGCCGGAAATTATATTTCGGATCACGATAAAAAAATTGCCAACAAACTGGCTTATGTAATGGCCGGCGGTGATTTATCCGAACCTACATTGGTATCCGAACAATATTTATTGGACTTAGAAAGAGAAGCTTTTTTAAGTTTATGTACGGAGAAAAAAACGATGGAAAGAATCCAATATATGTTGAAAGTGGGGAAACCTTTGAGAAACTAATTTTTTGAGTATTAAGTAATAAGAATCAAGTATTAAGACTATGCATCAATTTGAAAAATTAAAAATTTGGCAAAAAGCAATAGACATTACTGTAGATGTTTATAAAGTCACTTCGGAATTACCTTCTGATGAAAAATTCAACTTAACACATCAAATTAAAAAATGTGCTGTTTCAATTCCTTCGAATATTGCAGAAGGATCTGGTCGTAATTCTAATAATGAATTTACTCATTTCTTAGGAATTGCAAATGGTTCAACTTATGAACTCATTACTCAATTAATAATTTCAAAACGTTTGAATTTATTAGGTGAAGAAAAAGTTTCTCCAATAATAAACGAATTAGTAGAAGTAAGCAATATGAATTTTGCACTTCAAAAATCACTAAAAAAACAATAACAATATCAATTGGAAGTCTTAATACTTAATACTCCAATCTTAATACAAAATATATGAAAACAGCCTATATCGTAAAAGCATACCGAACAGCCGTTGGGAAAGCCCCAAAAGGATTGTTCCGATTTAAAAGACCAGATGAGTTAGCTGCCGAAACCATTCAACACATGATGAATGAATTGCCGGATTTTGACAAAAAACGCATAGATGATGTTATGGTAGGAAATGCCATGCCGGAAGCAGAACAAGGATTGAATTTTGGTCGCTTAATTTCCTTAATGGGATTAGAAATCAATGATGTTCCGGGAGTTACCGTGAATCGCTATTGTGCTTCCGGATTAGAAACTATTGGAATGGCAACTGCCCGAATTCAGTCAGGAATGGCCGATTGCATTATTGCCGGTGGAGCCGAAAGCATGAGTTTTATACCAATGGGAGGCTATCGTCCTACTCCCGATTATGCGGTTGCAAAAGCCGGACACGAAGATTATTATTGGGGAATGGGCTTAACTGCTGAAGCCGTGGCTAAACAATTCAATATTTCGCGTGAAGATCAGGATTTATTTGCTTTTAATTCACATCAAAAAGCTTTAAAAGCACAAACCGAAGGTAAATTTGACAAACAAATCGTTCCTATCAACATTGAGCAGACTTTTATTAATGCCAATGGCAAAAAAGAAACCAAATCTTACCTCATAAACAAAGACGAAGGTCCCAGAGCTGATACTTCGCTGGAAGCATTAGCCAGATTAAAACCCGTTTTCGCAGCTAACGGAACAGTAACTGCCGGAACCTCATCGCAAATGAGTGACGGAGCTGCTTTTGTACTCATAATGAGCGAAGAATTGGTAAAAGAACTAAACTTAACTCCAATAGCGCGATTAGTCAACTATGCTTCTGCCGGAGTGGAACCCAGAATTATGGGAATTGGTCCTGTAAAAGCAATCCCAAAAGCCGTAAAACAAGCCGGATTACAATTGAAAGACATTGATTTAATTGAACTCAACGAGGCTTTTGCTTCACAATCCTTAGCCGTAATCCGGGAATTAGATTTAAACCCTGATATTGTAAATGTAAACGGTGGTGCAATCGCTTTAGGACATCCGTTGGGTTGTACAGGAGCAAAATTGTCCGTTCAATTGTTTGACGAAATGAAACTTCGAGGCAGTAAATACGGCATGGTAACTATGTGTGTAGGAACCGGACAAGGAGCAGCGGGGATTTTTGAGTTGCTTTAGAAAGAAAATAGAATACAGAGAATAGAAAATAGACGAAACTTAGAATGATAAGACACAACTATAAAAACTTGAAAATTTGGCAACTTGGAATAGAGATTGCAAATGACATTTCTGATATTCTTTTAGAATTTCCCAAACATGAAAGATATGATTTAAGCTCTCAATTAAGCCGATGTTCCGTTTCAATACCTAGTAATATTGCTGAAGGCTCGGCCAGAACGGATAAATCTTTTAGTCATTTTATAGATGTTTCTCTAGGTTCTTCATTTGAATTAAATACTCAATTAATAGTCGCAAAGCATCGAAAATACATTAACGATATAACTTTTAACCTACTAGAAACTAAAATAGAAGAATTTCAACGAATGACAATGTCATTCCAAAATAACCTCAAGTAGGTCTATTTTCTATTCTCTCTATTCTATTTTCTAATTAAAAAATAAAACCATGGACGACAAAACAAGAGGAGGACAATTCCTCGTAAAAGAAACAAAATGTGACGATATTTTTATCCCGGAAGATTTTTCGGAGGAACAAAAAATGATGCGCGATATGGTCAAAGAGTTTGTTGACAAAGAACTTTGGCCAAACAAAATGCGTTTTGAAAACAAAGACTACGCCTTTACCATTGAATGCATGCACAAAGCTGCCGAATTAGGACTTTTGAGTATTTCGGTACCGGAAGCCTATGGCGGAATGGGAATGGGATTTGTAGATACGGTTCTCGTTTGTGATTACATTTCGGGAGCTACGGGTTCGTTTTCGAGTGCTTTTGGAGCACACACGGGAATTGGAACACTACCAATCACTTTATACGGAACTGAAGAACAAAAACAAAAATACGTTCCTAAACTCGCATCAGGAGAATGGTTTGGTGCTTACTGCTTAACGGAACCAGGTGCAGGAAGTGATGCTAATTCCGGAAAAACAAAAGCGGTTTTATCCGAAGACGGAACGCATTATAAAATTACCGGACAAAAAATGTGGATTACCAATGCCGGATTTTGTTCGCTTTTCATTGTCTTTGCCCGAATTGAAGACGATAAAAACATCACCGGATTTATTGTTGAAAACGACCCAAATAACGGAATTACTACAAATGAAGAAGAACACAAATTAGGAATTCGCGCTTCATCAACAAGACAGGTGTTTTTTAATGAGACCAAAGTTCCGGTAGAAAACATGCTTTCGGAGCGTGGAAACGGTTTTAAAATTGCTATGAATGCGCTAAATGTTGGTCGTATCAAATTGGCCGCTGCCTGTTTAGATTCGCAACGAAGAATTATTTCTAATGCGGCTAAATATTCGAATGAAAGAATCCAATTCAATGTTCCTATTTCGAAATTTGGCGCCATTCGATACAAATTAGCCGAAATGGCAACCAGCTGCTATGCCGGAGAAAGTGCTGTTTACAGAGCTGCTAAAAGTATCGAAGAACGTGTTACGATTCGTGAAAACGAAGGAGCATCTCATCAGGAAGCCGAATTGAAAGGCGTGGAAGAATTTGCTATCGAATGCGCTATTTTGAAAGTAGCCGTATCCGAAGATATTCAGAATTGTTCCGATGAAGGAATCCAAATTTTAGGTGGAATGGGATTTTCCGAAGACACTCCGATGGAAAGTGCCTGGCGTGATGCCCGAATTACCCGAATTTACGAAGGAACTAACGAAATTAACCGCATGTTATCCGTAGGAATGCTTATCAAAAAAGCCATGAAAGGTCATGTGGATTTACTAGGTCCGGCTTCAAAAGTACAGGAAGATTTAATGAGTATTCCTTCTTTCGAAACTCCGGATTATTCTGAATTATTTGCTGAGGAAAAAGAAATGATTAGCAAATTGAAAAAAGCCTTTTTAATGGTTGCCGGTGGCGCTGTTCAAAAATACGGTCCGGATTTAGACGAACACCAACAATTATTAATTGCTTCAGCTGATATTTTAATCGAAATTTATATGGCCGAATCTACTATATTAAGAACTGAAAAGTTGGCTAAAAAAGTAGGCGAAGCCAATATTAAAGAACAAATTGCGATGGCAAAATTATATTTGTACAAAGCGGTTGATATTATTACCCAAAAAGGAAAAGAAAGTATCATCTCTTTTGCCGAAGGCGATGAACAACGCATGATGCTTATGGGATTAAGACGTTATACTAAATATACCAATATGCCAAATATTGTAGAAATCAGACGTACCATCAGCGCCAAAATTATTGCCGAGAACAAATATTGTTTTTAGCCAATAACTCCTATAAAAAAACCAAACGTCCCGAAATTTTCGGGACGTTTTTGTTTATGGAATTTCAAAAATTACGGCTTTTTCTCTTCCTTTATTGTAGAGATAGCCCCGAAATAATTAATCGGACTTCTGTTATTACTAGTAACCGATAAAGTCGCACTCCCATCAAAACCAACAGAAAGACCTAAATTAAAAAAATCCTGCTGTCCCTTAACCACAACATCTACCTGATACCCTTTTCTGTTTTTCTTCACGGTAAATCTTTCTGGTTTCCCTTCAAATTTCAAACCTGTATCACTTCCTGCATATGCTAATCCGCTAAAACCTCTCCCAAAATAAGGCATCTCACTTTTTACAAAATCAGGTTTAAATTTTATAAAATTGGGATTCGTTGTCAAATCAACAAAATTAAATATTTGTGAACTCAAATTTTGAGCAACAAATTCGAATTCTCGGGCATCAATTAATTTTTCAATTTCTTTTTCTTTTTCCTGTCTTCGCTCTATTCTCAATTGTTTTTTGGTCTTTTCCTGTGCAAATCCCACAAAAACATTACAACAAAGTAGTAATAAAAGGACTATTCTTAAGCTTTTCATAACTTTTATATTTTAATTTTTAAACAAACAAAACTCTGGAAAACAACAATTTAATATTCTCTAAAATTAAGACAATAAACATTGTGTTTTAATAAATTATTCTTCTTTTGAAATCACAAAAATTGTTCCTATTTTAGATAAAAAACAATAAATCACTACATATGAAAATACTAGGAATCGGTTCCCGAATTACACATCCCGAATACGGAAAAGGAGTCATCACGAATGTTTCTTCTAAAGAGTACTGGGTCACTTTTATTGAAAATGGCTTAGAAACAATTCCCTTAAACGATACTTTTGAAATTATCGAAGCTGCCGAAAACGAAGTCGATACAGTAAGCTTTTCAGATGTTGAAACGACTCTGAAAAATTTACTCAGAAAATGGGCTGATGTCTCTGAAATTGTCCCAATTGGAGATAAATGGAAAGGTGGAAAAATCATTTTAGAACCCGGACAGGTTAATTTGGCGTCTAAAGAAATGCCTATTGACACTTTTTTTCATAAGATTGTGATGGTACGTGACCGTTTAAGAGTTATGGAACAAAAAATCAATTCCAGCAATCTGGAAGAAATTGAAAAAGTAGAACTTCAACAATACATCACCCGCATTTATGGCAGTTTGACTTCTTTTAATGTGCTGTTTAAATCACCAAATCATAATTTTGTAGGAGAAAAATCAAAATAGAAAACCCGAATTATCTTTGATTATCGCGGCTTTTTATAGTATTTTTATGGTTTGAAAACCTTATTTAAAAAAATCATGAAAAAATTTATTGTCCTTACACTAGCAATCAGTTCGGTTTTAATTGGATGTAAACCTCAAAATAAATCGGCTGATACCAAGAAAATCAATATTGCATTTGAAGCTAAGAGTAACAGTAAAGTTTCCGGAACAGCTACTTTTATAGAAAAAAATGGAAAAGTAACTTTTGAAGCCAAATTATCCGGATTAAAACCGGGAGTTCACGCCATCCATATCCATGAAAAATCCGATTGTTCAGCTCCAGACGGAAGTTCGGCAGGAGGACACTGGAATCCAACATTTAAAAAACACGGAAAATGGGGCGTTGGCGAATATCATAAAGGAGATATTGGAAATTTCACCGCAGATGCTAACGGAAATGGTTCTATAAAAATAACTACAGATGAATGGTGCATTGGTTGCGGCGATCAAACTAAAGACATTTTAGGAAAAGGACTAATTGTTCATGAAGGCACCGATGATTTCACCTCTCAACCTGCCGGAAATGCAGGTGCCAGAGTAGCCTGTTCAGCGATAATCAAATAGAAATTTTTCTATATAAATTTCAAAACCGTCTTAATTTAACAAATTTGAGACGGTTTTTTTATTTTTATATAACATCAAAAGTATAAAAAAACATAGCTTTGTAACCTCAAAGCAAGACTATGATTAACCCTTCTGCATCTGGTTGGATCGATAAATTCTTTCTCAAACAAGAATTCGGAAAACAACATCTTTTTCCGGACACCGATTCTTTCTATAAAAAGACAAGAGCTACCGGTTTTATCTATGGTCATATTATTTCTTTTGAAACTCCTGTATTTATTGACACTAAAGGATGGGTTCAAAATGAGATCCCAAAGGTTTCTTTACTAAACACACTCTTCGGAATTTACGGCTTAATCACTCAGGATACTGATTCCGATACTTTTATAAAAAAAGCCTTAGACTTTTACGACGATATGCATCCGCAGGGTTTTGATTTATTTAAGAAAATATTACCTAATGGAGCTCCTTCATTAAATCTGGAGAAAATTATTGATACCCGCGTTCAGACAAATGTTGATATTATCAACAAAAATTTCTCGCATATTGTTACCAATGCGCTACTTTTCATGGATATTTTAGCTTTTAGGCAATACTTAATTCATGGAAAAATACCGGAAAAATATCTAAAAAAAATTGAGGAAGCCGTTATTAGCGTTGTTTCGTTAGCTTTAAAAATTAAAACCACTAAATCTAATTACGACGATTTATTAATCAAACTTTTCGAAGCTTCTGTTCGTTACAGTAAATTTTCTAAAATTGGTGCTCAAAATCTGGAAGAACTCAATCTGGATTATTTTAGCTCTGACTTAGAAAAATACTATTTGACGGATATGGCCGGAATGGCATTATGGAGTGACGGCGAAATTGAAAATGAAGAAATTTATTTTCTGCACAAACTAGCTCAAAATCTGAAAATTTCAGCTGATTTTGTGACTGAAAGCATTCAAAACACCGATGCTTTTATCACAAAATACAAAGCAGAGATTCCTTATTTTAATTATTCCAATCCGGTAAAACATTTTTACGACCAAACAACTCAAAGTGTTATCACGCTTATTACGCGCAATAAAAACAGGCTGCTTAAAGAAATCATTCAAAGTAAAGAGTTAATGGTTTTACTGGCTTATTCTACGCGCAGGGATTTGAGCGAAAAGGAAAAAAAGAAAGTAAAAAAACAGCTGTTGGATATTTGTAAAACAATACCGTCCCTAACTATTTTTTTACTTCCGGGCGGAAGTTTATTACTTCCAATTCTGATTAAATTTATCCCGAAGTTAATGCCTTCAGCCTTTAATGAAAATCTGGATAACGAATAAAACTAAGCTTTTAACATTTTAAAAACTTAACTGATAGACTTCGTCTAATTCCTGATTGGAGCTCATATTAACATCTAAATCGGTAACAAAACCGGAATTCAATCCGTAAACCCAACCGTGTAAGGTTAAATCCTGCTCTTTTTTCCAGGCGTTTTGTACTATAGACGTTTTAGCCAAATCAAAAACCTGTTCTTTCACATTAATTTCTACAAAAGTATTAAAGCGATCCGTTTCATTAAAAATAGAATCCAGATACACACTATGCAAACGATACACATCTTTAATATGCCTAATCCAGTTATCGATAATCCCAATAGATTGATTGCCCATAGCAGCTTTGATTCCTCCGCAGCCGTAATGCCCGCAAACAATAACGTGTTTTACTTTTAACACATTCACGGCATAATCCAAAACACTCAGCATATTCATATCCGAATGAACCACCATATTGGCAATATTCCGATGTACAAATACCTCACCCGGTTTAGCACCGATAATTTCATTTGCCGGAACCCGACTATCAGAACAGCCAATCCATAACAAAGGCGGAGTTTGTCCTTTTGCTAAATCTGCGAAATAATTCGGGTCTTTTTCCAATGCTTTTTCAACCCATTCTTTATTATTGTCTAATATTTTTTTATAAAAATCGTCCATTGTATTTTATTTTCTAATTAACTGATTTAAACTTTTGTTACTTCTTTTGACAAATTACATTTTTTAAAAAATTTCCTTTTGAACCATTCTTCTTTTAGCCACAT
The DNA here is from genome assembly GCF_014596575.1 of Flavobacterium pokkalii. Classification (GTDB taxonomy): domain Bacteria; phylum Bacteroidota; class Bacteroidia; order Flavobacteriales; family Flavobacteriaceae; genus Flavobacterium; species Flavobacterium pokkalii. The sequence goes on from NZ_NASZ01000017.1 coordinate 11,010, forward strand.
CATAATAATGCTCAATGGAAACATGGTTTGGAACTTCGGCAGTATTTTCCAACTGATAGGCCTCTTTAAAACCTTTCAGTTTTACTTTAATATTTTCATCCACAGCTCTTGTTGTTTTAAATTCTTTAATTAAATCCAAAATATCATGAGCAATATAAACGGTATCATGAGCACTAATAATCACTTTTGAATTTTCCGGAATAGCTTTTAAAGTACTCTTAATAGCCGCTTTATTTAAAAAGGAAACTTCCTGTGCCAAATCGATATGAATAATATCTCCATCCACATATTCTTCTTTTTTAAAGGTATAAGCTCTTTTTAAATTTCCTCTCAAAACAAAAACAATACTAATAGCAATTCCCAGCATAACTCCTTTTAACAAATCGGTGGCAACCACAGCAACCATAGTTGCAATGAAAGGAACAAACTGATATTTACCTTTTACTAAAAAGTGTCGAATCTTAGCAGGATTGGCTAATTTATAACCTATTAAAATCAAAATTGTAGCCAGTGTAGCGAGTGGAATTTTATTTAAAATCACCGGAATAATCAGTACACTCAGCAATAACATAAAACCATGAATAATAGTCGACATTTTAGATTTGGCTCCCGCATTAGCATTAGCCGATGAACGTACCACCACAGAAGTCATAGGCAAACCACCAATCAAAGAACTGATTATATTTCCAATCCCCTGTGCTTTTAACTCCACATTCGTATTTGTATATCTTTTTTGAGGATCCAGTCTGTCCGAAGCTTCAATACACAACAAGGTCTCAATCGAAGCCACAATAGCAATCGTCAATCCGATTGTCCATACTTTAGGATTGGTAAATCCTGAAAAATCAGGCGTTACAATTATTGCTTTAAAATCATCGACAGAAGTAGGTACAGGTAAGGAAACCAAATGACTTTGTGCAATAACCAGTGAACTTCCGGTAGTAATAAAAATTTCATTAATTATAATTCCCGAAATTACAGCGATCAAAGCTCCGGGAATTAATTTAATTTTTTTCAAAAAAGAGACTCTTTCCCAGGAAATAAGAATTACCAAAGAAACCAAAGTTACGATAATAGCACCCGGCTGAAAATAATTCAACATCTTAACCAAAGACGAAAAAGTATTATCGCCATCAATTTGAAAAAAAGCCTGATCTCCTTCAAAATCGGCATCATACCCAAAGGCATGCGGCAATTGTTTCAGAATAATAATGATTCCAATTCCGGCAAGCATTCCTTCAATAACATTGGTTGGAAAATAATTAGAGATCGTTCCTGCTTTTAAAAAGCCTAAAAGCAACTGAAAAACACCAGCTAAAAGAACCGCCGTCAAAAAAACATCAAAAGCTCCTAAATCAGAAATCGCTGTTAAAACAATAGCTGTTAATCCTGCTGCAGGTCCCGTAACACTAATATGAGACTGGCTCAAATATCCGACAATTATTCCTCCTACAATACCCGTAATAATTCCGGAAAACAAAGGTGCACCCGAAGCCATTGCAATTCCTAAACACAAAGGCAAAGCCACCAAAAAAACCACTAAACCGGACGCAAAATCCGTTTTAAGGTTGGCAAAAAGATTAATTTTTCTTGTCATAATACAATTATTAAATGATACCTAAATCCTGACAGCATTTTAAACACTATCAAAAACTACTCAAATCTCAACTAAAATGTATTATGCCAAATCGGGCGGAGGCGACACTATTTTTTTAGAAACGTTGTCATGTTTAGACTGGTTTTCGAAATGAATTAAAGTTCTTTTTATAGACTCTTTAAATTCAAAAGTAGCCGGAGAAGCTACAAAATAAACCAGATTCTTAACTTCTTTTTTTACCTGCTCTTCTTCCGAAACGTTAAAAAATATAGACGTGTCAGCAGATTTTTCTATCAACTTTACAATCGTAGGAGTTGCCAGAAAACCTATAAAAAGAATTAAAAAAAAGCGAGCGATTATTTTCATAATAATAAAATTAACAAAAAACAATCAACAAAAAATAAAAAAAGTAGTTAAATAAATATTTTTTATCTAACTACTTCAATAATTTACCCGCATATTCCTTAACGGCTATTCTTCCAGCCATGCGCGTATCATCCAGATGGTTTTCCAAATATATTTCGAAAAAGACCAAAAACCACTATAAATTAAATTGATTGTTTTTATATTTGTATCAAAATCATCTATTTTATGACCATCACACAACTTAAATATGTTTTAGCTGTTGCCGAACATAAAAATTTCACTTTAGCGGCCGAAAAATGTTTCGTTACTCAACCGACATTGAGTATGCAAATTCAAAAAATTGAAGAAGAACTAAACATTCAAATTTTTGACCGAACTAAAAAACCCATCCAGCTAACCGATATAGGTCAAAAAATTGTTTCTCAGGCCAAAAACATTGTTAACGAAGCCGACAGAATTCAGGACATTGTTGAGCAACAAAAAGGATACATCGGAGGGGAATTCCGATTGGGAATAATCCCAACGATTATGCCTACTTTATTACCCATGTTTTTGAATAATTTCATCAAAAAACATCCGAAAGTAAAACTCATTATCGAAGAATTAAACACCGAAGAAATTATTACCAAACTCAACAACGGACACTTGGACGCTGCCATTGCTGCTACACCTTTGTTAGAAGAAAAAATTAAAGAAATTGTTTTATACTTCGAACCCTTTGTTGCTTATATTCCGGAAAGTCATCATAATTTTCAAAAAAAGGAAATTGAAATAGAAGATTTAAATATTGATGAAATTTTACTTTTACAGGATGGTCATTGTTTTAGAGACGGAATTTTAAATCTTTGTAAAAACAGTTCCAAAAATGAAGGAAATGCTTTCCAAATAGAAAGCGGAAGTTTTGAAACCTTAATAAAACTGGCCGACGAAGGTTTAGGAACCACTCTTTTACCTTATTTGCATACTTTGGATTTAAAAGAATCAGACAAACTTAAACTTCGTCATTTTGTGGAACCTAAACCAGCTAGAGAAGTGAGTTTAATTTTTCCAAAAAGTGAATTAAAAATTCAAATTATTGAAGCCTTACGAAGCACTATTGCCGGAGTAATTAAAGGCGCTATTGTTTTTCAAAATGTACAAATCATTAGTCCACTTCAAAAAAAATAGAGTCAGATTTCAATAATCTGACTCCACTTTTTAATTAATTTCTTTCTACTAAGATAAGACAATGTTGTAATTCAGGCTTTTCTTTAGTGTAATACAAAAGCCAATTCCTTAGGTGTTCCATCTCGTGAGGCAATAAATTCCTAACGGCTTTTTTAAGTTCTTTTACAAATAAATCAGGAGCAAAACTTACTCTCTCCAGTATTGATTTGGTATAATCATATATTAATCTAGGCATAATATTGGGGTTTAAAGTTATCTAATTAAGTAATGTAATTTACTAAAAAGTAACGATAAGCCACTAGACTGAAAGCGTTAAAAAACACCTAAAAATACCGACAATACTTTAAAACATTTAGAAAAATTTAACCTGCTTTAATCTTTTAAAAGAAAGCACTATCCAAAATAAAAAACGCAACATTAAGACATAAAAAAAAGGAATCAGTTACGATTCCTTTTTTCTTTAAATATTCACTATCATTAATGACGGTTTCAACTCTGGTTTCTCTATTATAAAAGATACTAGCCACTCTTTTAACTGCTCTAATTCGTATGGCAGAAGGGTTTTTACAGCTTTTTCTAATTCTTTACTAAAAAGGACTAAATCAAAACTTACTCTTTCTAATATCGATTTTGTATAATCAAACATGACTTTTGACATAATAGATCAACAATTTTAAGGTTAAACAAAATTTAAAGGCTATGTAAAATTATAAATTTTAAAAACACATTTCATATCTTAAACGATAATTTGTCAACATTATTACAAACAATTTAAGCCAAAATTTTCATAAAAATATTTTTTACTTAAAAGCTCTGAACATTTCTCTTTTTCCCGGAGGCCCTTCTAACTTCTCAACTCTAAACCCAACCTCAATCATACTTCTTTTAACTACTCCCCTTGCGGCATAAGTGACTAAAACTCCATTTTCCTTGAGAGCATCATACATTTTCTTAAATATTAAAGTACTCCATAATTCCGGCTGGACTCTGTAACCAAAAGCATCAAAATAAATCAGATCAAACTGCGCCACATCATCAATATCCTGAAAAAATTGCTGTCTTTTAACTATCGTAAAATTATCGCTTAATTTTATTTTCTCATTCCAATTAGACTCGTGCATTTTCTCAAAAACCTGCTGTTGCTCTTCAGCTTCCAATTCGGCTACATAATTCATTTCTAAAATTTCCTTTGCAGCCACAGGATAAGCTTCAACTCCTACGTAATCAACACTCTGATTCATTTTTTGCGCTTCCAAAAAACTAATAAAGGCATTTAATCCGGTACCAAAACCTATTTCTAAAATAGCGACTTTTTGTTCCGAAAATAATGCCAATCCGTTTTTTATAAAAACATGTTTAGCCTCCTGAATGGCTCCGTGTTTCGAATGATAACTCTCATTCCATTCTTCTAAATGAATGGTTGTCGAGCCGTCCTGAGTCTTTATTACTTCTCTTTTCAACTTATTATTTTAATATTTTATCAAATTGCAACCCAAAATTACTCAAAAAACCAAATACAAAACCTCAAAAAAGATTGATTTATTGCATATTTCATATAAAAAATTATTATTTTTTTCTTTTTTTTTGAACATTACAGAAATCTTATTCATTAGCAACAATTATTAAAATTATAGCAAGCTTTTCACTCATTTTTATTTAATTTTGCATAAAACAAAGTTTAGTTTATCATATAACAGATTTTTATACTTAAGCTTAATTATTTATTCAAAAAACAAAAAACTTATTATTATGAGTACAGCTCAAGCCAACAAAATTGAAATTATAAAAGCCCCTAATACAAAAATTAACGAAGTAGATTTTGAAAATTTAAATTTTGGTTCTGTTTTTACTGATCACTTATTTGAATGCGATTTTAAAAACGGAGAATGGCAAAACCCTACTATTAAACCTTACGCTCCATTTATGATGGATCCTTCGTCAAGAGTTTTCCACTACGGGCAAGCTATTTTTGAAGGAATGAAAGCCTATAAAGATGATAATAATGACATTTGGTTATTCAGACCGGACGAAAATATCAAGCGTTTTAACAGTTCAGCTGTTAGAATGGCAATGCCTGAAATTTCTGAATCTTTATTCATGGAAGGACTCAGTCAATTATTAAAATTAGACGAAGCCTGGATTAAAAAAGGTTTAGGAAACAGCCTTTATATCAGACCGTTTATGATTGCAACCGGTTTTGGTGTAGTTGCCAATCCATCTAATGAATACAAATTCATGATTATTTTATCGCCTGCAAAAGCTTATTATTCAGGCGAAGTAAAAGTTCTTATCGCTGAGCATTACAGCAGAGCGGCTAATGGTGGTATTGGTGCTGCTAAAACTGCCGGAAACTATGCCGGACAATTCTACCCAACAAGTTTAGCGAATAAAGAAGGATTCCAACAAATCATCTGGACTGACGATGCTACGCATACTAAACTTGAAGAAGCCGGAACGATGAACGTGTTCTTTAGATTCAATGACACTTTAGTAACAGCGCCAACCAGCGAAAGAATTTTAGATGGTGTAACCAGAAAAAGTCTTATCGACATGGCAAAAAGAGAAGGAATTGCAATCGAAGAAAGACCTGTCTTGGTTTCTGAATTAATCGAAGGCATTAAAAACAGAAATTTGAAAGAAATCTTCGGAGCCGGAACTGCTGCCGTAGTAAGCCCTATAAAAGGATTTGCTTACAAAGACGAATATTTTGAATTACCAAAAATTAAAGATTCAGTTGCTTTACAATTAAAAGAAAAGCTAACAAATATCCAACATAAATTAGCCGAAGACACATTTGGCTGGACTGTAAAAATGTAATTACTGCATTTTCAACTTAATAAAAAAAGATAATGTGGTCAAAAATAGTGGGTAAAATTTTATTTTAGATTGATTATTTTCAAAATCAAATCGAAAAGAAAATTGACTCTACTTAAGAGCAATCAATCAACAATAGATTGATGTACATACGAAAAATGAGGGCAGTTTATTCTGCCCTTTTTTATACATTTTTTGGTGTACCTAATAGCTAAAAAAACTAAGTCTAAGTTTGGTTTTATAATACAGATACCACTTAAGGAAGTTCTTTCTGTTTGCCAGATTAACCTCTGCGAATATTAAGATTTCCTTTTAAATGGCAAAAAAAAACGTTTCCAACGAATTTGGGAATTTTTACCATCCTCATAATTATAACATATTAAGGCAAAGCCTTCTTATTACAGTAAATAATCTGCGCGAACCACTTTATTTTTTTAAACATATAAGTCATTAAAGCGTCTTTGACACTTACAAATTAGCCTATATAAGAGTTTATCCAAAAAACACTTCAATTTAGATTATTAGAAAACTTATATGACTTATATATTTAAAAATTACTTCGCATACAACAAAGACTGGATCACTTCAAATGAAATGCTTTCGTCCTCATTTACAAAATATTTCAATAACACTTCTCCCCACATATTTCCGTCACTAAAATCAGCAATAATCCAGCGGTGATTCAACACTTTTACTTTGTTAATCACAAATTTATTTGCGCCTATCTGATCCTGTCCTACATACGGATTCCCTTTAGGATTTGCATTATAATCCATTAATTTTTCGGTTACTACCGGAATTAACTTTTCATACGCAATTGTTTTATTGGCTACAGCCGAATCAAAATAATTTTGGGCATTTTCATTTTTTTCTAACGAAAAATAATTCGCGTCATTCAATTTATTCGTTAATGAATTCAAACTATCTTTCAGTCTTTTAGTGGTTCTTTGATAGCGTTCTTGTTCAAATTTCACTTCATTACTCAAAAAAGAGTAGGTAAAAACATTCACTAAAACCAATAAAATAAAGGCATAGAGTAAAAATGATCTTTTCATTGTTTAAATATTACAGGGTGATTTCTAAATTATCATAAGCCAGAAAAACATTTTCCGGCAGTTTTTGTTGTACTTCTTCATGAAAGCCCATGATGTGACTAATATGCGTCAAATAAGCCTTTTCCGGTTTTACTAAAGCAATAAAAGCCAAAGCTTCTTCCAAATTAAAATGGGAAAAATGCGGTTCTTCACGCAAGGCATTCACTACCAAAACTTTCAGATTCTTCAGCTTATCAATTTCAACGTCTTCAATGGTTTTGACATCCGTCAAATAAGCAAAATCATCTATACGATACCCAAAAACCTGCAAATCGCCATGCATCACATTAACCGGAATCGCCGTTTTATCTCCAATAGCAAAAGACTCATTATTGACTATTTCAATCGTTTTGACCGAAGGAGCTCCCGGATATTTATTAACCGTTTCAAAAACATAACCAAAACGGTTTTTCATATCCTTCAAAACCCTTTGGTGCGCATAAATAGGCATTTCGCCCTGACGAAAATTAAACGGTCGGATATCATCTAAACCGGCAGTATGATCGGCATGTTCATGGGTAAAAATAATTCCGTCCACTTTATGACAGTTGGAAGTCAGCATTTGTTGTCTAAAATCAGGACCACAATCAATTACATAAGCATAATCATCCCAACGAATTAATACCGAAACCCGTAGTCTTTTGTCTTTACTGTCTGTACTTTTGCACACAGGATGGTCGCTACCGATAACCGGAATACCCTGAGAAGTGCCTGTACCTAAAAAATATACCTTCAAATCCTAATTTTTTCACAAAAATAGGATTATTTCTGTTTTATTAGCCTGGCTATTTAATTAACTTTGTAACATCAGGCAAATACATAAAAATTAAACAAAAAAATGAGTAGCGAAATAAAACTAAAAGGAGACAGAGTCATAGCACAAGTCCCTTCGATAAAAGACAAGGCACTACGTATCAATTTAAATGAAAATATTTATGGAACATTTGCCGAGATTGGCGCAGGACAGGAAACAGTAAGACACTTTTTCAGAGCCGGTGGTTCGTCGGGAACAATTGCAAAAGCCATGTCGGCTTACGATAAGGATTTTAGTGATGCAGTTTACGGAAGCGAAAAAGACGGACGCTATGTAACCGAAAACCGACTGAAGAAAATGCTGTCGCACGAAGTAAGCCTTATCGAAAAACGACTGAGTCGCGACAAACATCCGAACAAAATGTTTTTCAGCTACGCCAATACGGTAGCCACAATCGACTTCGCCAAACAATTCAAAGGGCATGGTTGGGTAGGAATCAGTTATCAGATTGATCCTAACGAAGATTATAACGAAATCATTCTTCACATTCGTTTTAAAGAAACCGATGCCAAACTACAACAGGAAACACTGGGAATCCTTGGAGTAAACCTTATCTATGGCGCTTTCTACAAATACAACGACCCTAAAAAATTACTGCGTTATTTATACGACCATTTAGACAAAGACCAACTGGAAATTGACACCATCAATTTTTCCGGACCGCGATTTGCCGATGTGGACAACCGTTTAATCAGTTTGCAATTGGTAAAAAATGGCATGACCGATGCAGTAATGTTCAATCCGAAAGGAAAAAATATTCTTCCTGCTGCCGTTTTATACAAGAAAAATATTCTGGCTTTAAGAGGAAGTTTTCGTCCGGTTACTAAGGTAAATATGGACATGTATGAGAAATCGTTGAAAATGTTTCTAGAAGAAAATAAGGTTGACAAAGAAAACACCTTGGTGATTTTTGAAATCACCTTGTCTAACTTACGTTCAGACGGAGAAATCGACGAACGTGATTTTATGGATCGTGCCGAATTACTTTGTTCCCTGGGACAAACGGTAATGATTTCTAATTTCCAGGAATATTATAAAGTAGTAGAATATTTTGCCAATTATACCAAAGCCCGTATGGGACTGGCAATGGGAGTAAACAACTTAGTCGATATTTTTGACGAGAAATACTACCGTCATTTAAGTGGTGGAATTTTGGAAGCTTTTGGAAAATTATTCTTCCGTGATATGAAAGTATTGTTGTATCCAATGCTGGATGAAAACGGAGAAGTAACCACTTCCGAGAACCTGAAAGTGCATCCGCGAATGAAAGAACTGTACAAATTCTTCAAGTTCAACGGAAAAGTAATCGATGTGGAAGATTACAACCCGGAAAACCTGAAAATATTCTCCCGTGAGGTATTGAAAATGATTAACAACGGAATACCAGGATGGGAACCAATGCTGCCTGCCGGTGTTGCCGAAATCATTAAAGAGAAAAAACTTTTTGGCTACGACCCTAATAAGGTTTTAGCGGAATAATATTTATTTCAATTTATCAAAACGCCGCAAGTGATTGTGGCGTTTTTTCATTAATGAAGATTATAGTATATTCTTGAAATAAAAATCTTATTTTTGAAATAACGAAATTTTATTTAGAATGATAAAGCTAATTTTATCAAACTTATAATAATGTTGCTTGACAAAAAGCAAACACAAATCACATTATGATATTGAAATAATCATTATTTTAAATTCTATAAATAACTACTCCCTTTTTTATTTAGCAAATGAATATTACAACAATTACTATTGACAATATATATTTCATAACTATTATTGCTCTTTTAACCTTATGGTTAACAATGGTGACTACAAAAGGAGGACTAACAGATCATAGACATAAAAATTGGTGGAAAAAAATAACAAAAAGAGGCTGGATTGCTATTTCAATCGGCTCAGGCATAGCTATTGTTTTGACACTACAGGAAATAAATAACCGTAGAGTTACTGACTACAAAGACAAAATATTAGCATCAGAACAAAATTCCAGAGATAGTATTATAACAAAAGGTATTGAAAGTTCTACACAAAAACTTTTTGATAACTTATCAATTGCTTTTAAAAAACAAGGACTGCAATATGATACGATTAAAAACCAAGTATTAAAATTAAAGGATTCAATTAAAACTACTATAATAAATGGAGAACCACCATTAATTTCTTTAACAAATTTACAAATAAAAGATAGCACACACTTTATAGATAAAACCTATAAAGTTCAATACACTATAATTTCACATGATGCTGTAAGTTTCAATATTAATTTTATGTTTGACATCTTTGCTTTTACACCTAATGGAAACATATTAACTATAAAAAAAAATATAAATATATTCTATAAAGGTCAAACTATTGCAAAAGAGGAATCACTTTATAATAGCTTGGAAATCCCAAAAGACACTTCTTTCTATTCGCTTTATGCATTTAGATTAAAAGGATATTATAAAAAAAGTGACAGCACAAAAATCAAAATTGATAAATTTTATCTTCTACGCCCTCGCACAAAAAAAAATTATTTTCAATTACCTGTACAAATACACGAAAATTTATTAAGATCATATTTGTTTAAAAATAAAATGAATTAAAAATTCCGATTGTAATCCGTGCCCGCAACAATAATAAAAAAGCTTTTTTTTATCGAAATTCACTATGAGATTCCTCATTCTTCGGAATGACAAAAATGAACATACTTTTTTCCCAGCAAACTAATAAAAATATTCACACAATCATATAAACCAAAAACGCCACAATCACTTGTGGCGTTTCAATTTTATTTCAAAATCTGAGCAGCATGCTCTTTGGTTTTGACATTTTCAATCACCTCATCGATGATTCCGTTTTCGTCGATTACAAAAGTCGTGCGGTGAATGCCATCGTATTCACGTCCCATGAATTTCTTAGGTCCCCAAACTCCAAAAGCATTAATCACTTCTTTTTCTTCATCAGCCAATAACGGAAAAGGAAATTCGTATTTATCTTTGAATTTGGCTTGCGCTTTTGCTGAATCGGCACTAACACCTAAAAGCGCATAATTATTCGCCTGAAAACGTTCAAAATTATCTCTTAAATCACAGGCTTCAGCAGTACATCCCGGCGTACTGGCTTTTGGATAAAAGAAAACGACTAATTTTTTGCCTTTGTAATCTTCTAATTGATGCGGTTTCCCGTCCTGATCCACTCCAAAAAAATCGGGAGCCTTATCGCCTTTTTTTAATGTTATCATAATTATTTATATTTAAACGCAAAGTGCACTAAGCATTCGCAAAGTTCACTAAGACTTGTTTTTCTTAATTGATATTTTTTATATTATTTTTACAAGATATAAATTTACAATAATGACCAAACAAGAACGGGTAACATTTGTTATAAATACGTTAAAAGAGCTTTATCCTACTATCCCAATTCCTTTAGACCATAAAGACCCTTATACTTTACTGATTGCGGTTTTACTTTCGGCGCAATGTACCGATGTACGTGTCAATCAAATAACCCCTTTACTTTTTGCGAAAGCGGACAATCCGTATGACATGGTTAAAATGTCGGTAGAAGAAATCAAGGAAATCATTCGTCCTTGTGGTTTATCCCCCATGAAATCAAAAGGAATTTATGGTCTATCACAAATATTAATCGAAAAACACAACGGAGAAGTTCCGCAAAATTTTGAAGATTTAGAAGCTTTACCGGCTGTGGGGCACAAAACCGCCAGTGTGGTGATGTCGCAGGCTTTTGGCGTTCCGGCTTTTCCGGTGGACACACACATTCATCGCCTGATGTACCGCTGGAATTTATCCAATGGAAAAAGTGTGGTTCAAACCGAAAAAGATGCCAAACGCTTATTCCCGGAAGAATTGTGGAACGATTTGCATTTGCAGATTATTTGGTACGGAAGAGAATATTCACCGGCAAGAGGTTTGGATTTGGAAAAAGATATTATCACCAAAACCATTGGAAGAAAAACAAATTTAGATGGCTATAAAAAGTAAATCTCACTGATTTTTTAACAAGCAGTGAGATTTACCAAACAGCCAAATTGGCTTAACTAGTTTGTAATAATTTCAAAACTATTATCCGCTACCTTAATGATATAAAGCGCCTTGGAATAATTTAACAGAAAAGAAATCACTTCTTTTTTAGGTTTCATCTGCGTAGGAACTAGATTTTTCTTAGAGTAAAGTTTTGCCATGTTGTTCTTTTAATATATTGTTAGAATACAACGTGACAATTATTAGAATATTGCTTAATTCGTCAAAATAATTTGATGCTTGTCAATTACTTTTCTCAAATTCATCAAAGCATAACGCATTCTCCCTAAAGAAGTATTGATACTTACACCTGTAATTTCTGAAATCTCTTTAAAACTCATGTCTTTATACATCCGCATGATCAGCACTTCTTTCTGATCTTCGGGAAGTTCTTCAATGAGTTTTCGGATATCCAATTCAACCTGATCAGCAATCAGTTTATTTTCAATGGTTAAAGAATCATCGGTTATAATCGAAAAAACCGAAAATTCTTCTGTTTCCCGATACAATGGCATTTTCTTGTTTTTTCTAAAATAATCAATCACCAGATTATGTGCAATGCGCATTACCCAAGGAAGAAATTTTCCTTCTTCGTTATACGAATTAGATTTTAAGGTATTGATTACTTTTATAAAGGTGTCCTGAAAAATATCATTAGAAACATCCCTGTCGGATACTTTCGAATATATAAAACCGTAAATTTTGGATTCGTGTCGTTTGATTAAGGTAGCTAAGGCGTCTTCGTTACCTGCCACATAATCCTGTACCAACAAGGCGTCTGGAATTTGAATATTAGCTATCATAGTAATACTTTTTAGTAAGAGTTAATAGGGTATTATTTTTCTAAAAAGTAGTTTTTTACTATAGGCGCTTTTATTTTTTTATGAATTGTTTTTCAAATTTAACAAATAATTATTTTGCTCAGCAAATAAATTTGACAAAAATTAAACCAAAAACAATGTTTTACAATATTTTACAAAATCTCATTATTATTTTACATTATTTCAACTTAATTTTTTAAAAACCAAAGCCTTACCACTTTTAGCTATAGGATTGCATTCTATTCAATTCTCAGTTATAAAATGTTTACTTTTGTACAAATTTTATTTTTTCTATGAAAGTTGACTTTTCTAAAATAGATCCTAAGAAAAACATCATCATCAAAGGGGCTCAGGTCCATAATTTAAAAAATCTTGACGTTGTAATACCACGAAATAAATTAGTGGTAATTACAGGACTTTCGGGTTCCGGAAAATCCAGTTTGGCTTTTGACACTTTGTATGCCGAAGGACAACGCCGTTATGTAGAAAGCTTGTCTTCCTATGCCCGACAATTCTTAGGTCGTTTAGACAAACCCAAAGTAGAATACATCAAAGGAATTGCTCCGGCAATTGCTATTGAGCAAAAAGTAAACACGACCAATGCGCGTTCTACCGTGGGAACTTCGACTGAAATTTACGACTACATGAAATTGTTGTATGCCCGAATTGGCCGAACTTTTTCGCCAATTTCCGGTCGTGAAGTCAAAAAAAATACGGTTACTGATGTTATCAATGATGTAAAAAATCTGGAACTTAACAGTCGATGGTTACTCCTTGCTCCTATTCATCTGGAAGAAGGACGTCAGTTAGAAAACAAATTAAAAGCGCTGCTTCAACAAGGATTTTCCAGAATATTAGTCAATAACGAAACCGTTCGCTTAGACGAATTTTCGACTTCGCTGGAAGTAACCGAAAAACACAATTATGATCACAAAGACATTCTTTTAATTGTAGATCGAATTGTGGTAAAAGACGAAGAAGAATTCTACAACCGCCTTGCCGATGCCGTACAAACTGCCTTTTACGAAGGCAAAGGAATTTGTTACCTGCAGGAACACAATTCAGAAAAACGTTTGGATTACTCCAATAATTTCGAACTGGACGGTATTAGTTTTTTAGAACCAAACGTACATTTATTCAGTTTCAACAATCCTTACGGTGCCTGCCCTAGTTGTGAAGGTTATGGAAACATCATTGGCATTGATGCCGAACTGGTTATTCCAAATACCAGTTTGTCAATTTACGAAAATGCTATTTTCCCTTGGCGTGGGGAAAGCATGAGTTGGTACCGCGACCAATTGGTCAATTCGGCTTATAAATTTGACTTTCCAATTCACAAGCCTTACTTTCAGTTAACCGAAGCGCAAAAAGAGCTAATCTGGATCGGAAACTCTTATTTCCAGGGATTGAACGACTTTTTTCAGGAATTGGAAGAGAAAAATTATAAAATTCAAAATCGTGTGATGCTTTCGCGTTATCGAGGAAAAACTAAATGCCAAGCTTGTAAAGGTAAACGCCTGCGTCCGGAAGCTTCTTATATTAAAATCAATGAAAAAACAGTTTCTGATTTAGTGGATTTGCCAATCAGACACTTGGTAGATTTTTTCAAAAACTTAGAGTTAAATTCATACGAAAGCCAAATTGCCAAAAGATTATTGGTTGAAATCAACAATCGTTTATCCTTTTTGAGCGAAGTAGGCTTGGATTATTTAACGCTGAATCGAAATTCCGCCACACTTTCCGGAGGTGAATCACAGCGAATTAATTTAGCAACTTCTCTGGGAAGCAGCTTAGTTGGCTCCATGTATATTTTAGACGAACCGAGCATTGGTTTGCATCCAAAAGACAGCGAACGACTGATAAAAGTATTGTTGTCGTTACGTGATTTAGGAAATACCGTAATTGTGGTGGAACATGATGAAGACATTATGAAAGCCGCCGATATGATTATCGATATTGGTCCCGAAGCCGGAAGTTTTGGGGGAAAACTGGTCGCTCAGGGGAATTTTGACGAAATTCTAAACTCCAGTTCTTTAACGGCTAAATATCTAAACGGAAATTTAGAAATTACAGTTCCTAAAAAACGTCGTGCTTTTAAAAATTTTGTAGAAATTAAAGGTGCGAGGGAAAACAACCTGCAAAATATTGATGTCAAATTCCCGCTGGATGTACTTACGGTCATCACAGGTGTTTCGGGAAGCGGAAAAAGTACCTTAGTTAAAAAAATCCTGTTTCCGGCGATGCAAAAAAAATTGGATCATACAGGTGACAAAGCCGGACAATTTACCGAAATCACAGGTTCATTTTCTCATATCAAGCACATCGAATATGTGGACCAAAACCCGATTGGGAGAAGTTCGCGTTCTAATCCTGTGACGTACATCAAAGCTTATGACGACATCCGAGATTTATTTGCTAAAGAAAAACTCTCTAAACTCAGAGGTTATCAACCCAAACATTTTTCTTTCAACGTTGACGGAGGTCGTTGTGAAACTTGTAGTGGCGAAGGGACCATTAATGTAGAAATGGTATTTATGGCCGATGTGCAATTGCCTTGCGAAACCTGCAACGGCAAACGATTCAAGAAAGAAATCTTAGAAGTAGCTTTTGAAGGCAAAAATATCAACGACATCCTGACGATGACTATTGATGATGCCGTTGCTTTTTTTGAAACGAGTAAACAAGCCAAAATCACACAAAAACTAAAACCCTTGCAGGATGTAGGTTTAGGTTATGTACAGTTAGGACAATCGTCTTCTACTCTTTCGGGCGGGGAAGCCCAACGTATCAAACTGGCTTCTTTCCTGGTAAAAGGTGCCGCCAAAGAAAAAGCTTTATTTGTTTTTGACGAACCAACAACCGGTTTGCATTTTCACGATATTAAAAAACTACTGGCTTCTTTTGATGCTTTAATTGAAAAAGGACATTCTTTATTAGTCATCGAACACAATCTCGACCTGATTAAATGTGCCGACTGGATTATTGATTTAGGCCCTGAAGGTGGCGAAAATGGCGGACAATTATTAGCCGAAGGCACTCCGGAAGAAATTGTTAAAAGTAAAAAATCAATAACGGCTAAATACCTTAAAGAAAAGCTGTAAAAAAAGAACCGCAAATTCGCAGATTACTATTCTAAACTGCGAATTTGCGGTACAAACAAAAAATTTATTTTAATTTATCCCAAATACCTAAATCTTTCAACTTTTGCAATTCTTCCTGAAGCGTAGTTTCAGTATTCAATGTACCGTATAATTTTTCTTCATCTTCTGTTTGCAAACATACTTGTTCTTTGCACATCAAATATTTCAAAATTGATTTAGAAGATTCTGAATTTAATGTTTTTATAAAATATTCCTCTTTAACTGTTCCTGTTGTATCGGCTTCTTTTTCCCAATTATATTCTTTGACAACTTTTAGAGTATCATATTCCAAATAAACTTTATCGCTTTTTATTTGATAAGTTCCTTTAACTATTTCCTCATCTGACTCACAATGATAAATTGTTAAGAAATTTGTATTATCAAGAAACAAAATAGTAGAAGCACAACAATCACACTCTCCATAAGATTTGCACTGCAAAGTATCTAATTTTGGAGCAAAAAAATAAACTTTCCCCGCTAAATTATTAATTACAACTTCTTTTTTAGGATTGATAGCCAGATTAACTTTTTTATCTCTAGTATTACAGGAAAAAAAAGTAATAAAAACAAAGGCAAACATTGCTACTTTGATCACCATAAAAAACTTAACTAGTTGTAACATTCTTCTTCAAACAACTTTCCGTCTTCATCAATAGCAACAATAATTTTCTTTTCTTTTTTAGCTTTATACGATTTATAAATCCAGGGAATAGACCACAATCCAAAAGTAGCACAGGAAATCCAAAAATTAAGCTGATGATTTACTTTCTCCGGTTTCTTAGACAAAACCGCAAAAGGCAATTTATTATTCACCTCTTCAACAACAAATCCTTTTCTGATTTTTTGAGCTACAACTTGAGTTAACGCTACATTTTCGACTGCCACGACCATTGTATTTTTCATGATTTGAGGAATTTTAGAAATTAGTACTTCACTAAAAAGACTTCATTTACCACAAAATTAATACCACAAATTACGATGTACAATACCCACTTTTGGTGATTAACACTTAAAAACTAAACTTTTTTAAGATACTTTTGGATTAATCCGTCAATCACCTCGTTAATTTGAGAAGAAATAACAAACTTATAATTCAAATACACATAAGCAATCGTCACCAAAACCGATTTTATTCCAATGGCGATAATAGGATTTAAAGGAAATTCCCAAAAATAAAAAGCTAAAAACAATACAAATGTAAGTCCCATGGAATACAAAGTTTGATTGGTAAAAGGATACAAATGCAATCGTTTTACAACAAACATTAACTTAGCCAAACTATACAAAGTAATTGACAACAGTGTCGCAAAAGCCGAACCGATAATTCCGTACAACGGAATAAAAATCATATTCAGTCCAACAGTAAGAAAAACCAATATCACTCCCAAAAACAACACCGCCCGGTAATATTTTGTATTAAAAATAATCGCATTGTTATTCCCTAAAATCAAATCAAAATATTTGGAAAGCCCAATCATAAACACCACCGAAATTCCGCCTTTGTATTCCTCCGGAATCATTTCGTACAGCTGACCGATATTGACAAAAATACACAGCATCACATAACCGCCTACGATTTGCAAATTGATTGAAGTCTTCTTGTACAAATCATTCAGTTCGTCGTGTTTTTCTTCGTGCATTAATTTGGCAGTAATTGGATACACAATTTGATGCATGGCACGGCTTGGCACCGAAATCACCAAGGCAATGTATGTTGCCACTGAATAATAAGCAATATTCTCAATTTTGATATACTGATTCAGCATTAACTTGTCAATATCCAACAACAAAGAAGCTACACCGCCGGACAAAATGATAAAAAAAGTATAAACGCTAATATCCCTTACATTGTGTGGAACAGTCAGCTGAAAATGCGGTTTTTTTAAATAAAATGCATAAAACATCGTCACCAAAAAGGCTATAAAATAAATAACTGCAGTAACATAAATAAACTGAATAGGTGTAATCCATTTGTAATAAACCCCAATCAAAGCAATTAATGAAAACAAGCGCAAGCCTACTTCTTTAATAAAATTTCCAAAAACCGAATGCATTTGCACTCTGGCCCAGGCATAAAATATTTCGAAATAAGCCATACACAAGCCAATAAACGGAATCAGCCATAAAAAGTCTTTAACTATCGGATTTACTTTGGACAAATAGGCCGCAATATCTCCGTAAAAAACCAAACAAATTAATAATAAGGGAACTGACAAAACTAAGGGAAACCAAACCGCAAAGGACAAAAACTGATTTTCTTCGGTATCATTTTTACACTGAGAAAAGAATTTTACCAGTGTATTTTGCATTCCAAAAGCCAGCAAAGGCATGATAATCGCCGCTGCCGACAGAATGTAATTATTCAACGCATAATAAGTTGCTCCTAAAAAGAAAGGATACAAATAAATGGTATTAACTGCACCAATTCCAAAACCAATATAGGTTAAAATCGTATTCTTTAACGACTGATTTAAAACAAGTCCCATTTATAAGTATGAAGTTAGAAGTTGCACCAATTGCTCTGTCAAATTTTTTCTCGAATACTTTTGCAAACCAACACCATGAGATTGTAATTTTCCTTCAAGAAACTGGCTATAGTACGTTACAATTGTGTTTTTCAACCTCTCTTTTTCAGTATATTCAAAAAACACTCCGGTATTTGTACTGGTAATGATTTCTGCAAAATCAGAATCTTTGGGTCCAATAGCAATAATCGGGCGATTAGAAACCATATATTCGAACAGTTTTCCCGGAATAATACTCTTCGTTTCTTCCGAATCAATTTCGATAAGTAATAAAACCTGAGATTTTCGTTGGTGTGCTATGGCTTCTTCGTGCGAAACATAACCTAAATTGTTCACATAAGCATTCAGTCCAAAAGCCGCAATTGTATCTAAAACTTCCTGACTTACCGCGCCAATTAATTTCAGCTCTAAATGTTTTTTAAACTCCGGAATCTCATTAAGCAATTCCACCAAAGCTTCCCATAATAATTTAGGATTTCTGGCCGAAAGAAACGAACCGATATGAGCCAGAGAAAACTTAGAATCCAATGATTGCTTTTCCACTTTTTCTACATCATAACCATTAGTAATTACTGCAATAGGTTGGGTCGTAAGTACTTCAAACTCTTTTTTAGTGCTTTTACTAGTTACAATAATCGTATCGGCTGTATTCAACACTTCCGACTCCAATTGTTTGTGTTTTTTGGCCGCAAAATCAGACAATCGCAAAGATTTATGATAACCTATCGTTGTCCACGGATCTCTAAAATCGGCAAACCATTTCAGATTTAGTTTCTTTTTCAAATCCAAACCAATCAAATGCAAACTGTGCGGAGGCCCCGAAGTAACGATAGTATCAATATTATTTTCCAAAATATATTTTTCCAAATAAGCCACAGATGGTTTTACCCAAAAAAAACGGGCATCCGGAATAAACAAATTACCACGAATCCAAAGAAAAACTTTGTCTAAAAAAGATTGTTTTTTTTGATTAGGAATAATCCCCGAATTCATTTTCTTCGTTTTATTTTTCGATAAAAAGGAAGCTAATTGGTACGGTTCAAAGATTTTTTGCTTCAAAATAATCGCCTTATCCGAAACTTCATTTCCTAAATTTTCATCAACAATAGGATACGTTGGATTTTCAGGAATATAAACAACAGGCTGAATTCCAAAATCAGGCAAATATTTTACAAATTTCAGCCAGCGTTGTACGCCCGGTCCTCCGGCTGGTGGCCAATAATAAGTGATGATAAGGATTTTTTTTGGTTCCAATTTCCTTTTTACTTTTTATAATAATGAAGCAGATGATTATTGAATGAAGATTAACGATTTTTGATTACTGATTAAAATCTGCAATCAAAAATCGTTATTCTTAAATCTTTAATCCTTTTTTTCGTTCGTAATAAACACCGCCAATGAACAACAACAGCATTCCTACACCACTGATTAATGTTATAGTGCTTCCTGTTTGAATAACTTCTGGCTCAAATTTAAATTCTATGGTATGAACTCCTGCCGGAATCATCATCGCTCTTAAAACATAATCCACCGGAAAATGGTCGGTTTTCACACCGTCCACATAAGCATTCCAGCCATTTGGATAATAAATTTCAGAAAAAACCGCCAACCCTTCTTTCTTACTATCTGAAAGATATTTAATATAATTAGGTTTATAAACTCGCAACTGAATAGTTCCTGTCGTGTCTAAATTGCGTTTTAAACGGGCGTTTTTAAATTTATTTCGGTACAACTGCATATTAAATACCGCTACTTTTTTCGTATTGATATGATCCAATGCTTTCATTTCATCATTGGCTTTGTTTACAAATTTTATGTTGTGAACAAACCAGGCATTTCCGTTAGCATCCGGATTAACCGTTGGAAATTCTTTTCCTTCTTTATCCGTTTGAATCACATATTTTACGTTCAGCATATTCAGGATTTCCAAATTATTTTTGGCAATCTGATAATCAAATAATTGCTGCATTCTACGTGGTTTTGCCGCATGGTAACCACCAATTGATTTATGAAAATAAGAAGTTCGGGCGCTGGAGAAATTCCCACTCACTTCAAACACACGATAATGTGTCGTATCTCTTAAAATCTGAGCATCGGAAGGCGTTTCCTGAAACGGAACTTCAACTTCTCTTCCGCTCACAAAATCCTTAGCCGAAACGTACTTTTTATCCACAAAAAACAAATCGGAAATCATAAACAAACCAATTAAAATAATGGCTGTGTTTTGCGCCAGACGGTTTTTAATTACCATCCATAACATTCCGGCTGTTAAAAGAATGAAGAAACCGGAACGTAATAAATCGGCGCTGTACAAGGTTTTTCGGTCATTTTTAAGTGCATCCACAAAACCCGGTCCGTAACTTTGGATAAAATATTCGTCGTTAGCACTGGTGAAACTAAACATACTTTTGCTCAGAAACAAAATTATTATCGTTCCCAAACCAATAGCAGCCGACTGCCACAAACCTCTCCATTGTTCGGTTTTATCAACTTTAAAAAAAGACTGCAATCCCATAATGGCTAACACCGGAAAGCACAATTCTAAAACCACCTGAATCGAAGAAACCGCTCTAAACTTATTGTACATCGGTACATGATCGATAAAGAAATCGGTTAATGCGGGTAAATTTTTCCCCCAGGAAAGTAACAAAGCGACAACTGCTCCCGAAAGGAACACATATTTTATTTTTCTTTCATCGATTATTAAAGCCAAAATTCCCAAAAAGAAAACCACAACTCCAATGTAAGCCGGAGCAGCCACAATAGGCTGATCACCCCAATAAGTTGGCATAGCCGTAATAATATCAGCCGCCTGAGATTCCGGCACTCCCTGACCAATCATAAAATCATACATGCTGCTGTCTTTTCCTAAAGCCTCATGATTAGAACCTCCAAAAAGTCTTGGGGCAATCAAATTGAAACTTTCGGCAATTCCATAGCTGTATTCGGTAATATAATCGCGCGTCATCGCACTGGTATTGGTGCTTCGGGTTCCATCCGGATTAACGGTTAGTTCGCTTTTTCCGCGGGTACTAAAATCAGCATATTCCGCTGTCGCTAATAAGTTTGTCGCATTGGCACCAATGGCAAAAATACCGGCCACCATCAAAACTCCCATAGCCGTTAAAAAGGATTTGTACTCCTTGTCTTTTATAAAATGAAACGCATAATAAGCCGATAAAATTAATAAGAAAATCAGCAAATAATACGTCATTTGAAAGTGATTCGCATTAATCTCCAAGGCTGTGGCAAACATCGTCAACAAGCCTCCCAACACATACTTTTTCTGGTAAACCAATAAAAATCCGGCAATTACCAAAGGCATATAAGCAATAGCATGCGCCTTCGCATTATGACCAACCCCCAGAATAATTATCAGATAAGTAGAAAAACCAAAGGCTATGGCTCCAAAAAATGCTTTTAAAGGATCCATTTTTAAAACCAAAAGCAAACCGTAAAAACCTAAGAAATAAAGAAATAAATAATCGGCTGGACGCGGTAAGAAACGTAAAAAATCATCTACAGCACCAATAAAATCATAGGGATATTTGGCTCCTAACTGATACGTAGGCATTCCTCCAAAAGCCGAATTCGTCCAATAAGGTTCTACATGTTCGGTGGCACGGAAATCATTTTGTTCCTTAGCCATACCGGTATATTGGGCAATATCCGATTGAAAAATTTGTTTTCCCTGAAGTACAGGATAAAAATAAAGGAGTGAAACTAAAACAAAACCAAGAACGGCTAAAGCATGCGGATAGAACTTTTGAAGTTGCTTCATTATATAAATTTAGATTTTAATCCCGAAGTTTCGGGAGAGAATTAACGCTTGATGATTTCCGATTCTAAGGCCGAAAATCATGATTATTTTTTTAGAAAAAAAGTTGAATTTCCCTCTTAAAAAAAATCAAAGATATTTAAAATCAGAAATTCTTAATCAAAAAAATGAAATAATTAGTCTATTTCTTCGTAATCCACATAATCGCCCACTTTTTTGGTTTCGCGGGATTTTTTTACATTGTCGGTATTATAAATAACAGTCTCGCCCTCAGCAGTTCTCTGCCAGGAATCCTGATACTGACGTTGCTGCTGTTGCTGCATATTCTCACTCGCCTTTTCCACTACTTTTTTAACCACAACAGGCAAAAACAATTTTGCCAAAAATCTAAAAATATAATAGAAAGTGATGATATAAAATAAGGTTCTGATAAATCCTGAAAACGAAGCTTCTTGCATAATCAACTATTTTTTTAGCAAAATTAACAAATACTAGGTTCTAAATTAGAATATCATTCTTAAATAAATAATAAAATATAGTACTTTTGGAAAGCTTATTACTTTTAAAATCACAAACATCATGTCGCAATTTAAAATTTTAATAGTCTTAGCTATTTGTCTTTTGACCAATTACAACTACGGACAACATACTGACGAAATCAATTCCAACAGACCCGGAAAAAGCATGTCGGCTTATGCTGTTGGAAAATCAGTAATTCAGGCTGAAGCAGGCGTTTATGGCATTAATGAGAACCACAGTCTTTTAGGGTATGATGCTAACGGTTACGGTTTTGACCTTGATTTGCGTTATGGTTTTCTAATGGAACGACTGGAAGTAATGGCAAATATTCAATACCAAAAAGAAGATTTTGTGTACGCTTACAACCAATACAGTAAATCCGATTTAAAGCAAACTGCTTTAGGTGCCAAATATCTGATTTATGATCCCTATAAAAATTACGAAAAGAAAACAAATATTTACAGCTGGAAAGCCAATCATTCCTTTAACTGGCACCAGTTAATTCCTGCCGTATCGATTTATGCAGGGGCTAATTTTACAATGAAAAACAATCCTTATGCTTTTTCACCCGATGCAATGATTTCACCAAAAGCAATGTTGATTACCCAAAACCATTTAGGTGACGGTTCCTTGGTTTTTGTAACCAATATTATTGCCGATTACATCATGAGCGATTATCCCAGTTATGGCTATATTTTAACCTTAACCAAAGGTTTTGGTCGAAAATGGTCGGGGTTTATTGAAAATCAGGGATTCAAAAGTGATTTTTACAGCGATTCCATTTTGCGAGGCGGAGCTGCTTTCCTGATTGGCAAAAACATACAGGTGGACGCTTCCATCAGTCATAATATTAAAGACACGCCAAGCGTTTTCTATGGTGGAGTCGGATTCTCCTGGCGCTACGATGCCGGCTACAAAGAAGTCCGAATTAATCTGGACGACGCTCCATCGCAACCCCGCTCTGTTAGAAAAGCAGCCAAAAGAGACCAAAAACGAAAAGACGCATTTGAATAAAGAAAAGATAAAACGAAAAGATGATAACAATTAAAGAAGCCAAAACCAAAAAAGAACTCACCGAATACATCAAATTTCCTTTTTCACTCTACAAAGACAATGAATTTTGGGTACCACCCATCATTGCCGATGAATTAGAAACATTTGATAAAACTAAAAATCCGGCTTTTGAGAATGCCGAAGCTTATTCGTATATCGCGTATAAAGACGGAAAAATTGCAGGAAGAGTTACCGCCATTATCAACTGGGCTGAAGTGAACGACCAACACAAGAAAAAAGTACGCTTTGGCTGGTTTGATGTAATTAACGACATCGAAGTTACCAAAGCCTTACTGGAAAAAGTGTACGAATTAGGCAAGAAAAACAATTTAGATTATATTGAAGGACCAATGGGTTTTTCAAATTTAGATAAAGTAGGGGTTTTAACCGAAGGTTTTGATCAACTGGGAACCATGATAACCTGGTACAACCATCCGTATTATGCAACTCATTTCGAACAACTGGGTTATGTGGTAGAAAAAGAATACATCGAGAGTAAATTCCCTTTTTCTAATGTAAAACCGGAATTTTTCCAAAAAGCCAGTGAAGTCGTTAAGAAAAGATACGAATTGACTCCTATCAATTTTACCGCTACAAAAGACGTCATGCCTTATGCGGATAAAATGTTTGATTTATTCAATGAAACTTACGCAAAACTATCTTCTTTTGTCCCTATTTCAGAAGTACAAAAAGCGTATTTCAAGAAAAAATACATCAGCTTTATCAATCCGGAATACATCAAATTTATCGAAGATAAAAACAAAAATATCATTGCTTTTGGAATTGTGATGCCTTCGTTTTCCCGTGCTTTGCAAAAAGCTAAAGGAAAGCTCTTCCCTTTCGGAATTTTTCATTTACTAAATGCCCGAAAAAACAGCAAAGACATGATTTTCTATTTAATTGGAATCCATCCCGAATACCAAAACAAAGCGGTTACCGCTGTGATGTTCAACGAATACTATGACACATTCAAAGAAAAAGGAGTAGAATATTGCTTTAGAACTCCTGAATTATCAGACAATCATGCTATTCATAATATTTGGAAACACTTTGAACCTGTGGTTCATTGCCGTAGAAAAACGTATAAAAAAGATCTTTAATCAAAGTGGGCAGTGTTCAGTCGCAAACTTCAGAACACAGCATGCAGATTTCAGAAAAAAAGAACAAAAAATATTAGCCATAAAAAAACCATTCGCAAAGCGAATGGTTTTTTGTTATTATAGAGAATCAACTGTCAACTATCAACCGATAACTGACAACTAATTATTGCGCTTCCATATCTACAGTAGTTTTTTCAGCGATTGCTTTGTAAGTTCCGTTAGTTAATTTCTCACGGATAGCTTCAAAAGCAGTTAATGTTTCCTCAATATCAGCTAAAGTATGAGAAGCCGTAGGAATCATTCTCAACAAGATAATTCCTTTTGGAATTACCGGATAAACCACGATTGACAAGAAAATACCGTAATTCTCTCTCAGGTCGTTTACCATTACCATCGCTTCAGGAATAGATCCTTTAAGATAAACCGGTGTAATACAAGTATTCGTATCACCAATATCAAAACCTTTTTCTTTCAATCCGTTTTGCAACGCATTTACATTTTCCCAAAGTTTATCTTTAATTGCTGAAGATTCACGCAATAATTCCAAACGTTTCAAAGAACCTAATGTTTGGATCATTGGTAAAGCCTTAGCAAACATTTGCGAACGTAAGTTGTATTTCAAATAATCAATTACATCTTTATCAGCAGCTACGAAAGCACCAATATTAGCCATTGATTTAGCAAAAGTCGAGAAATAAACATCAATTCCGTCCTGACAACCTTGCTCCTCACCTGCTCCGGCACCTGTTTTTCCAAGTGTACCAAAACCATGTGCATCGTCAACCAAAAGACGGAAATTGTATTTCTCTTTCAAAGCTACAATTTCTTTCAATTTCCCCTGTTGCCCGCGCATTCCAAAAACACCTTCCGTGATGAATAAAATTCCTCCTCCGGTTTCTTTAGCCATTTTAGTAGCACGTTGCAGGTTTTTCTCCATGCTCTCTAAATCATTGTGTTTGTAAGTGAAACGCTTACCCATGTGCAAACGAACCCCGTCAATAATACAAGCGTGAGAATCCACGTCATACACAATAATATCATTCTTAGACACCAAAGCATCAATGATAGATACCATTCCCTGGTAACCGAAATTCAACAAATAAGCCGATTCTTTCATAACGAATTCAGCCAATTCTCTTTCTAATTGTTCGTGATAATTAGTATGTCCGCTCATCATACGCGCTCCCATTGGGTAAGCAGCTCCAAACTGAATCGCAGCATCTGTATCGGCTTTACGCACCTCAGGGTGATTAGCCAAACCTAAATAATCATTCAAACTCCAGTTCAAAATATCTTTCCCACCAAACTTCATTCTAGGCCCTAACTCCCCTTCCAATTTTGGAAACACATAATATCCTTCTGCCTGTGAAGCCCATTTTCCTAACGGTCCTTTATTGCTTTGAATTCTTTCGAATAAATCTTTTACCATAATATATCCAGTAATAATTTTAATTTTAAGAGGTTGCAAAAATAATTATTTATATTTTATAAAGGTCTTCTAAGTAAAATTATTTTCAGGAGCCACTACGCACCGATGTTATAATTAACATTTTCACCTGCTATCCGCTACATCTCTTCTGTCTCGTTAAAGAAACAAGACACAAGAGGATGCTCCCGACACTTCGGAACTATCGGGGCTAGAAAAGAAGGATTCTTTTCCAAAACAATAAAAAGCAGAATCTTTGTAAGGAATTAATGAATATATTTGAAAAAAGGATAAAGCAAAACAAACTTTCGCCAATCTACCCGAATTTGGGTGTATACATGAAGGCTTGTTTTACTTATAAACAAGTTACCGACAAAGCTAAAAAAACAGACTTAGATGGAAAAAATTAAAGGCAAATACGAAATTATATTAGGGTTTGCAACTCTTATCATTTCGCTCAGTGCATTTAAAGACGAGCTTTCTCAAATTAATCTTGAACTCGGATTTATAAAAATTTCACTTTCACAGTATTTTTTATATTCAGTTTTTGGGTTTTGCCTGTGCTTGTATTTCTATATTATCGAGCATGCTGTAAGAGAAACTAAAATTGGACAGTGGAAAATTTTCGACTATCTAATAGCGATTGCATACGGAACCTTTATTTTTATTTTAATTTCACCGATACTAGTACTTCTAAACATTCTTTCGGTAAAAATTTACAATTATTTTCTTCAAAAAACTGAAGAAGAAAAAGCTGAAGTTTTATCGTTGATATTAACAATTATAAACGGAATCAGCGTAATTGTATCTTTTGTTGGTGGAAAAAAATTATTCAAAAAGCATCAAGAAGATATTAAAGAAGCAGCTGAAAATAAACAGATCACAGAAATTGAAAGTGCGAAAAGATTATATGCGGACGGATATTATGCCAGTTCGATTTTAGAATCTTTCAAAGCGTTAGAATCTTTTCTGCAAAAAAAAATCATAGAAAAAAATCATCGTGCACCGAGAGCATTATATGAGTTGCTTCAAACAAGTTTTAAATTGAAAATAATTAAAAAAGAAGATTCAGAAAAAATGTCCGCATTGATTAGAATGCGTAACAGTGCTGCACATAATACTGAAATAGTTTTAACTAAAGACGATGCAAATAACGTTCTTCTATTTATAACAGAAATCATGAGTCGTTAACAAGTCCCAGCTGGCGCGAGCGTCTCTCCCCAGCTGACGCGAGCGTCACGCTCGTGCACACAAAGAAAATTTTAGACAATCAAATTCTAAGATCGGCTAAAATCGGCTTAATCTGCGTGCTATACTATAAAATCTGAGCACTTTTAAAAAACTTCAAATTTACTTAGCCACAAAAAGCGGTACTAAAAACAATATAAAGCCTTAAAAAGTTGTACTTTTAAAAGGCTTTTTTTTGATCGTAACACAACCTAAAAAACAACCCCATGAATGCCGAAGAATTAAAAAAAATACAGGAACCCCTAAAAGAAAAATACCGCAACCAACCCGAAACGGCCATCATCACCCTCAAAGCCGAGGGAAAAATTGGCGATGGTATTTCCTGTAAAGTTGCCACCGGAAAAGCACTGGTCGAAGCCGGACTTCATCCCGCTACTGGGGGAAACGGCGCACTCGCCTGCTCAGGCGATATGCTTCTGGAAGCCTTAGTCGCCTGTGCCGGCGTGACACTAAATGCCGTTGCTACTGCAATTGGTCTCGAAATCAACGATGCCGTTATCAAAGCCGAAGGCGATTTGGATTTTCGTGGTACTTTGGGCGTTTCCAAAGAAGTAAATGTCGGTTTTCAAAGTATCCGTCTTCACTTCGAAATTGACAGCAATACCACTCCCGAAGAGCTTCAAACACTCCAAAAATTAACCGAAAGATACTGTGTGGTTTACCAAACACTCGTAAAAGGCGTTCCGGTTGCCACCACTTTTCAATAGCCGTTAAAATCAAATTCTAAAAATGAATAATACCAAAGTTTTTAAAATGGCTTTTGCTTCAGTTTATCCGCATTATATTGCCAAAGCCAAAAAAAAAGGACGCAGCAAAGAAGAAGTGGATGAAATTATTTTTTGGCTCACCGGATATAACGAACAGGATTTACAACAAATTCTGAACAACAAAACTGATTTTGAAAATTTCTTTGCAAAAGCACCACAAATTAACCCAAATGTTACTAAAATTACAGGAGTTATTTGCGGTTATCGTGTGGAAGAAATCGAAGACCCGCTGGTGCAGAAAATTCGTTATCTGGATAAATTAATTGACGAATTGGCTAAAGGGAAATCAATGGATAAAATTTTGAGGAAATAAAATTATTTTTGTCTACAAAAACTTAGAATTAACAAATTAGGATGGAATTTCAAAAATCAAAGATAATTTCACCCAAGATTATAGCTTATTATCATTTATATCGGCACAGCAAAGTTTTGTTTTATAACCCCAATAACAAACGTACTGTGCGCACTTCCGATATTTTTTACCGAGCCTAAATCGTTAATCACAAAAGACTGATAATGCTTCATATCTTTAACCATAATTTTCAATAAAAAATCGTAATCGCCCGAAATATTGTAACATTCGACCACTTCTTTAATCGAAACGATATCCTTAACAAACTTATTTCCTATTTCTTTGGTATGCTCCTTTAAAGTGATATTACAAAATACGGTTAATTGCAAGCCCAATTTTTCAGCATTTACAATAGCAGCGTACTTCTCTATAAAACCTTCTTTTTCCAATCGTTTAATTCTTTCATAAACGGGTGTAGGAGATAAATTTACTCGGTTCGCGATTTCTTTGGTCGTCAATTTTGCATCTTTTTGAAGCACTTTCAACAGCTCCAGATCGATCATATCTATATTTTCTAAAGAGAAATTATCTGTTTTTTTCATTATTACAACCACTAAAAGATTAATTATCTACAAAAATAACAAAAACAGATATATTATCTAATTTTAATTTAAAATTAAAAAACCTAATCTTTTATATTGAAATTTGTAAGATAAAAATACTAAAACATTATTATTAAATGAAAACAGACCTACAAGAAGATTTCAGAATAAACGGAGAAAAGGATAGTGAAAACCACCAGAATACAGTCAAGAATGATTTTGCCTTCACAATAAAGAGTATTTATTTCAATGAGGACTATATTCCTTCTAACAGTACTCGTACCACGACCAACTTTGCAAACTTGGCCAGAGGAGCAAGTCGCCAGGAAAACATACGCAACACGATCACTATGATTAACAATCGTTTTAATGCCTTGGCCAACTGGGATAACCCTAATAACAACCGTTATTCAGTAGAATTAGAAATTGTTTCTGTTGACATAGATATTGACGGTAGTGGCACAACATTCCCAACGATTGAAATATTAAAAACGCATATTATTGATCATAAAACAGGCCAACGCATTGAAGGTATTGTTGGGAACAACTTTTCTTCGTATGTGCGGGATTATGATTTTAGCGTATTACTTTTAGAGCACAATAAGGATAAAAGCGACTATAGCATTCCGGATAATTTTGGTGAATTGCACGGCAATATATTTAAGCATTTTGTGAATTCTGAAACTTACAAAAAACACTTTAGCAAACCACCTGTTATATGTTTGAGCGTATCACATAATAAAACCTATACTCGAACAACAAACCACCACCCGATATTAGGTTTCGAATACCAAGTAAACGAATCTTCCTTAACAGAACAATACTTCAAAAAAATGGGCTTACAGGTTCGTTGTTTTATGCCACTTAACAGCGTTGCACCTTTAACGTTTTATTTCTTTGGCGACTTAGTAACAGATTATTCAAACCTTGAATTAATCAGTACTATTAGCACAATGGAAACTTTCCAAAAGATTTACAGACCTGAAATTTACAATGCCAATGCTATCGCAGGACAGTGCTACAATCCTAGTTTACAAAATCAAGATCATTCGTTAACAAAAATTATTTACGACCGGGAAGAACGCACCAGATTAGGCATCGAGCAAGGTAAATTTACCGAAAAGCATTTTATTAAGCCTTACAAAAACATTCTGGAAAAGTGGTCTGCTAATTTTAGCCTTTAATTGATACTACACCTTAAAATTATTTGAATATGAAGAAATTACTATTACCAACTTCAATTGTTGGAAGTTTACCCAAACCTGCCTGGCTTGCACAACCTGAAAAACTTTGGTCCCCTTGGAAATTAGAAGGCAATCAGTTATTGGAAGGAAAACAAGACGCTTTACGCATTTCTTTGCAGGAACAACAATTGGCCGGAATTGATATCATTAGCGATGGCGAACAAACACGTCAACATTTTGTAACTACTTTTATAGAGCATTTAGGCGGTGTCGATTTTGAAAATCGTAAAATCGTAAAAATTCGCAACCGTTATGATGCGAGTGTTCCTATTGTTGTAGACGAGATTACACGTCAAAAATCAGTTTTTGTTGAAGATGCTAAATTTTTACGTAAACAAACTAATCAACCCATAAAATGGGCATTACCAGGTCCATTGACTATGGTAGATACTTTGTATGATGATCATTATAAAAGTCGGGAAAAACTAGCTTGGGAATTTGCGAAAGCACTCAATGAAGAAGCTAGGGAACTGCAAGATGCAGGAGTAGATGTTATCCAGTTTGACGAACCGGCATTTAATGTATTCTTTGATGAGGTAAACGATTGGGGAATGGCAGCATTAGAGCGAGCTATAGAAGGTTTACATTGCGAAACGGCGGTACATATTTGCTACGGTTATGGAATCCAAGCCAATAATGATTGGAAGAAAACATTGGGATCAGAGTGGCGTCAATACGAAGAAATTTTCCCTAAAATTCAAAAATCTAAAATTGATGTGGTATCATTAGAATGTCATAACTCCAATGTACCTTTGCACTTAATGGAACTTGTTCGTGGCAAAAAAGTAATGGTAGGTGCCATTGATGTCGCGACCAACACTATCGAAACACCCGAAGAAGTCGCTAATACGCTACGCAAAGCACTTGAATTTGTAGCTGTTGAAAATCTTTACCCTTCTACAAATTGCGGCATGGCTCCTTTGTCCCGAAACGTAGCCAGAGGTAAGTTAACCGCTTTAAGCCAAGGAGCCGAAATTATTCGTAAAGAACTTGGAATGTAAACCGAATGTATTCATCAGATAGCTTGGGACATTCCGCTAATGATGCAGCTTTATTAATAGAAAAATGAAGTACATCTGCCTCATCCACGGATATTTTACGTTACCAAGTTTATCTGCTTGATCTTTTTTTGTAATCTTGCCTCAACGGAGGAATAATAGTAAAACACATTGAAGAAATTATTAGAAGTATTAAGTAAAGTAGGTTTAGACGGTTTCCTGTTAATGATAGCCACCATGATACTACTGGCTTATTTTTTGCCGCAGCCGGGAATGGTCAAAGAACCCGTTTCATTAGAAGAAATTGCCAATATAGGCGTGTCCTTTATTTTTTTGTTTTATGGCTTGCGGCTGAGTGTTGAAAAACTAAAAGCTGGGCTTGCCAATTGGAAAATGCACATTATCGTCCAGTTAACAACCTTTTTGTTTTTTCCGTTGATTGTTTTGGCATTTCGCCCCTTGTTTATCAACGCCGGCTTCGAGTTGCTCTGGTTGGGTGTGTTTTTTCTAGCAGCATTACCATCTACGGTCTCCTCTTCTGTGGTTATGGTTTCCATCGCCAAAGGCAACATGCCCGCAGCCATTTTTAATGCGAGCATTTCCAGTTTAATCGGAGTAGTGGTTACGCCACTTTGGGTTGGGCTGTTCATCGCTTCTGCAACAGGCAATTTTGACATCACTACCATTGTTATAAAGTTGATTCTTCAAGTCCTGCTGCCGGTCATAATTGGTATAAGCCTCAATTCTCGTTTTGGCGCCATTGCTGAAAAATATAAGAAACAGCTCAAATATTTCGATCAGGCAATCATCCTTACTATCATTTACACCTCGTTTTGTAAATCATTCTCCGAACATCTTTTTGAAGACTTCACCGCCCTTGAACTTGCCGGACTCACTACAGGGATGATGGTCTTGTTTTTTGCCGTATTTCTTTGTGTGGGACTTCTCAGCCGCTTGTTTGGCTTTTCAGACGAAGACCGCATTACAGTATTATTCTGTGGATCTAAAAAATCATTGGTACACGGAACTGTTATGTCAAAAGTACTGTTTCAACAAAGTACTATTACCGGTATCGTATTATTACCACTCATGCTTTATCATGCTTTGCAATTGATTGCCGCCAGTATCATTGCTCAGAATATGGCTCGACAAAAAAAAGTATAATTTCTACTTACAGCTTGTACCTCTAGCTTGTAACCACAAGAAGGTCTAAAAACTTTTAAACGGGTACAAGCTAGTAGCAGCTAGTCATGGCATCAATAACAACTGCTACACCACTATTCCAACTCGCTCAAAAAGTTAACAATTGTAAAACAACAAACCCAATATTAACAAAACATTAAAGACATTTTAAAAGTTTTTCTCGCCAAAGAATTAGTACCTTTAGCTTTCAAATGAAAATACTATGTCACAAAACAACAAAGAACTCAAACTTGCTGTTCTTATAGATGCCGATAACGTTCCTTACAGCAATGTCAAAGGAATGATGGAAGAAATTACCAAATACGGTACACCCACCACCAAACGTATTTATGCCGACTGGACTAAACCCAATGCCAACGGATGGAAAGGCGTTTTACTGGAACACGCCATTACTCCTATTCAACAATACAGCTATACCACCGGAAAGAACTCTTCCGATTCGGCACTAATTATCGATGCGATGGATTTGTTGTATTCCGGAAAATTGGACGGATTTTGCATTGTTTCCAGCGATTCTGATTTTACCCGTCTGGCCACCCGATTGCGGGAATCCGGTATGAAAGTCATTGGAATTGGCGAACAAAAAACACCAAAACCTTTTATTAGTGCCTGCGATCGTTTTATCTTCATCGAAGTTTTAGACGGTGCTATTAAAAAGAAAAAAGCAACTAAATCGGTTATTGACTCTAAAAAACCGGTTGAAAAAACCACGACAACTAAAACTGCTGAAAAACCAACGCAAAAACCTTTAAATAAAATTGACGAACCTACCATCGAACTCATCGAATCAACCATTGAAGACCTCGCCGACGATGACGGTTGGGCGTTCCTGGGCGATGTAGGAAACTTAATTGTCAAGAAAAAACCCGAGTTTGACCCCCGAAATTATGGTTTTTCTAAACTCACCCCGATGCTAAAATCCCTAACAGATATTTTAGAAATCGACGAAAGAGATTCAGATAAAAAAGGCATCAAACACGTTTATGTACGTCTGCTTTTCAGCTAAAAATAGCGTACAAAATTGTTTTTACAGACACTTACAACATTTTTATTATGAGAAAAGAATTTTTTATCATCGGAACAGGATTATTTATCCTTAGTCTTGCCGCTCATTTTTTATTCAAAACCAGCCTGTTAATTGCGATTTTTATTTTCATCTTATTAATCATCGGTGTTTTTAACAGCTTCCAGCACAAACATGCCATTCTTAGAAATTTTCCGGTTCTAGGCTATTTCCGATATGCTTTTGAAGAAATTGCTCCGGAAATCCAACAATATTTTATCGAAAGAACCACCGACGGAAAACCTTTTTCCCGAAACGAACGTTCACTAGCCTACCAACGTGCCAAAAATGTGGGAGGAACCACTCCTTTTGGAACACAATTAGACATTAACACCTCCACTTACGAAGGCCTGAAACATTCTATTTTTCCGGCTCACGTGAATGAAGAATTACCCCGTATAACTATTGGCGGCCCGGATTGCCAACAACCTTATTCGGCTTCTTTATTAAACATTTCGGCGATGAGTTTTGGCTCTTTAAGTGAAAATGCGATTATGGCACTTAACAAAGGTGCTCAAAAAGGAAATTTTTACCACAACACCGGCGAAGGCGGATTGACCGATTACCACTTACAGGGTGGCGATATTTGCTGGCAAATAGGAACCGGATATTTTGGCTGCCGCAATGACGAAGGTAATTTTGATGCCGAAAAGTTCAAAGAAAAAACCAATCTCCCTTCGGTAAAAATGATTGAAATTAAATTGTCTCAGGGAGCCAAACCCGGCCACGGAGGCGTTTTACCTGCCGCAAAAAATACCGAAGAAATTGCCCGAATCAGAGGTGTAAAACCGCACACAACGATTCTTTCGCCACCATGTCATACGGCTTTCAATTCGCCAAAAGGTTTAATTGAATTTGTGGCTCATTTAAGAAAACTGGCCCAGGGAAAACCTATTGGATTCAAATTATGCATTGGGCAAACCGAAGAATTTGAAGCCATTTGTCAGGAAATGATTTTGCAAAATTGTTATCCTGATTTTATTACCGTTGATGGTGCCGAAGGCGGAACAGGAGCTGCTCCTTTGGAATTCTCAGACGGAGTAGGAATGCCGTTAGAACCGGCTTTAATTTTTGTAAACAAAACTCTGATCCGATTAAATCTCAGAGATAAAATACGCATTATTTGCAGCGGAAAAATCATTTCGGGTCATGCTATTTTAAAAGCAATTGCCCTGGGTGCCGACTTATGCAACAGCGCCCGCGGTTTTATGTTTTCCTTAGGCTGTATTCAGGCCTTGCGTTGCAATACCAATAATTGTCCGGTGGGCGTGGCTACTCAGGACAAAATGCTCATTAAAGGCCTATCGGTAACTGATAAATTTGAAAGAGTGTATCAGTTTCACAAAAACACGCTTCATGCCACCAATGAATTACTGGCCGCCGCAGGAAAAACAAGCTATCAGGAGGTAGATGCTTCCATATTTATGCGAGGAGATGAATTTACCCATCTTTCCGATTTATATTTCCCAAATAACTTAACAAATGTAACCAAGCATTAAAAAAAAGGAGGGCTATTAAAGCCCTCCAGTATTGGTTTTGATTTACTATTCTCAACTTATAATTAACTAAATGCTGCTGATGATTGTGTTTTCATTTTTCTACCCAAATTAACATACACAAGTAATGAATCAAAACCACAGTATAAAGTTACGATTTTAATTTAAATAAACACAAATTATTTTAATATTTTTAAAACACAAATGGTTAATTATCAATAATTTAAGATTAAAAACAAACCACTAACAATCTCTATTAATTTATTCATCAAAACATCAAAAAACATATAAAAAATGCAACTTGTTTTCGCTTCTAACAACAAAAATAAAATCAAAGAAATTCAGGAACTACTTCCGGCTTCAATAGAAATTTTAAGTCTGGAATCCATAGGCTGTCATGAAGAAATTCCGGAAACTGCCAATACTATTGAAGGCAACGCTATTCTAAAAGCAAATTATGTGACTGAAAAATACGGCTACAATTGTTTTGCCGACGATACCGGACTGGAAATTGACGCCTTGAATGGAGAGCCGGGAGTTTATTCGGCACGTTATGCAGGTGAGCAAAAAAATGCCGAAGACAACATGGATAAAGTACTGAACGCCTTAAATAACAACAATAACCGAACAGCCCAATTTAAAACAGTAATTGCTTTAAACATAAACGGAGACCAACAACTGTTTACCGGAATTGCCAAAGGACAAATTATCACAGAAAAATCAGGAAATCAGGGTTTTGGTTATGATCCGATTTTTCAACCGGAAGGTTTTCAGGAAACTTTTGCCGATTTGTCTTTAGAAACAAAAAATAAAATTAGCCATCGCGGAAAAGCAACCCAATTGCTAATCTCTTTTTTAAACGAATTAAAATAACTGTCTAAAATCCAAGTTTTTATTCCTTTTTTCAAAAAGCAGCCGGCTTATTTACAGTCAAAAATCAAAAAACAGCCAGTCTAATTTCCGGCTAAAAACATAACTTTCTGATAATCAAAAGATATTAAATCAGCAAAACTTAGAAATGCATTAGTTTATGTCGATTTTTCGCAGTAATTTTGCGCCCTATTTTAAAAAGACATAATGAATAAATTTGAACAATTAGGATTGAGTGAATCGTTACTGAAGGCGATTAAAGATCTAGGATTTGAGAATCCGTCGGAAGTACAGGAGAAAGCGATTCCCCTATTATTGGAAAAAGATACAGATTTAGTTGCGTTGGCTCAAACGGGGACCGGGAAAACAGCAGCTTTTGGTTTTCCAGTTATCCAGAAAATTGATGCTGACAACAGAAATACACAGGCGTTAATTTTATCTCCAACGAGAGAGCTTTGTTTACAAATTGCTAACGAACTTAAAAACTACTCTAAATACGAAAAAGGTATCAATGTAGTTGCCGTTTACGGTGGTGCCAGCATTACCGAACAAGCCAGAGAAGTAAAAAGAGGGGCTCAAATTATCGTAGCAACTCCGGGAAGAATGCAGGATATGATCAACAGAGGATTGGTAAACATCAAAAACATCGATTATTGTGTTCTTGACGAAGCCGATGAAATGTTGAACATGGGATTTTATGATGATATCTGCGCGATTTTATCTGATACCCCTGACGAGAAAAGCACATGGTTGTTTTCTGCTACCATGCCGGCAGAGGTTGCCCGAATTGGAAAACAATTCATGAGCAATCCGGAAGAAATTACAGTTGGAACCAAAAACTCAGGTTCAGCAACAGTTTCTCACGAATTTTACTTAGTAAATGCTCGTGACCGTTACGAAGCTTTGAAACGTTTAGCGGATGCTAATCCGGATATCTTTTCTGTAGTTTTTTGTAGAACAAAACGTGACACACAAGCTATCGCAGAAAAATTAATCGAAGACGGATACAGCGCTGCTGCTTTGCACGGAGACTTATCTCAGGCACAACGTGATGCGGTAATGAAATCTTTCCGTGGAAGACAAATCCAAATGCTTGTTGCTACCGATGTAGCTGCTCGTGGAATTGACGTTGACAATGTAACTCACGTAGTAAACTACCAATTACCGGACGAAATTGAAACCTACAACCACCGTTCAGGTCGTACGGGTCGTGCAGGTAAATTAGGAACGTCTATCGTAATTGTAACGAAAAGTGAATTGCGCAAAATTTCTTCTATCGAAAGAATCATCAAACAAAAATTTGAAGAAAAATCTATTCCATCCGGAATCGAAATCTGCGAAATTCAATTATTACACTTAGCTAACAAAATCAAAGATACTGAAGTAGATCACGAAATTGACAACTACTTACCGGCTATCAACGATGTTTTGGAAGGTTTATCGAAAGAAGAATTGATTAAGAAAATGGTTTCGGTAGAATTCAACCGTTTTATTAATTATTACAAAAAGAACCGAGACATTTCAGTTTCCGGATCTGACAGACGTGAGCGCAACAGCGAACGTGCGCCAAGAGAAAACAACAACGGTGGTGCAACGAGATATTTCGTAAACATTGGTTCCAGAGACAACTTTGACTGGATGTCTTTGAAAGATTATTTGAAAGAAACCTTAGACTTAGGTCGTGATGACGTATTTAAAGTAGATGTAAAAGAAGGATTCTCTTTCTTTAACACTGATGCGGAACACACTGACAAAGTAATGGACATTTTAAACAACGTACAATTAGAAGGACGTCGTATTAATGTTGAAATTTCTAAAAATGACGGTGGCGGAAGACGCGATCATAACGGAAGAAACTCTGGTGGAAGACGTGATGGCGGAAGACGCGAAGGTGGTTTTAGAAGTGAGAGAAGAGAAGGCGGATTCAGAGGCGAAAGAAGCAATTCACGAAGAGAAGGTGCTTCCGACAGAGCTCCAAGACGTTCGGAAAGCTTTGGTGACTCACCAAGACCAAGAAGACCAAGAAGAGACTAACAAGCCCTTGTTAATTTTCTTATAATTAAAATAATAAACTACAAAATATTTAAAGCCGTTTTATTACTTTTAGAGTTTTAAAACCGTTTATGAAATATTTTGTAGTTTTTTTATTTTTAGCCCTGGCTATACCTACATTCGCTCAGGAAGCAATTACTTCTCAAAAAGTAACAGGTTATGTTTATAACGACAACAGCAAAGCACCTTTGAGCGGCGTTAACGTTATCAACATCAATAAAGTAAGAGGTGCTATCACCGACTCCAAAGGATATTTCGAAATTGACATTCATCCGACTGACACCCTGCATTTTACCCTTATAGGATTTCAATCCTTAAGAGTAAAAGTGACTAATGACTGGATAAAAAATAAAGTTGCCAAAATTTTCCTGACCGAAAAAGCCATTGCACTGGAAGAAGTTGTCATTCGACCTTTTAACCTAACGGGCTATTTGGAAGTAGATTCCAAAACCATTCCTATTAACAAAAACTACCAATACAACATTTCGGGATTAAACAGTGGTTACGAAGCCGGAGAATATTCACCCGGAGCTTTTGGAAAAGTATTGGGTTCTATTTTCAACCCTGCCGATATGTTGTATAATTTCTTCGGAAAAAAAGGTACTGAGTTGAAAAAACTCAAAGAAATGAAGAAAGACGACACGGTTAGAAATCTTTTGGAATCTAAATTTGACCGCGAAACACTGGCTGTTTTATTAGGAATTGACAAAAAAGAAATCCCCGAAATCCTGCAACGATGTAACTATTCGGAATCTTTTATTCAAACCGCAAACGACCTTCAAATTATGGATGCTATAAGTGGTTGTTATGAGCAATATAAAGTCCTGAAAAAGAAATAAAAAACTAAGATTACAGATTTCAGTCGCAGTTCTCAGTTTCTAACTGAACACTGCGACTAAATACTGAATACTATTTTACCGGGATAGAAGCCAAAACTTCCACTAAAAACTCCCAGAATTTTTGAGAAGAAGAAATACTCGCTCTTTCATCCGGAGAATGCGCTCCATGAATGGTTGGACCAAAAGAAATCATATCCATTTCCGGATAAATTCCGCCAAGAATTCCACATTCTAAACCGGCATGACAGGCAACTACTTTAGGTTTTTCGCCATTTAATTTTTCATAAATTGACACCAAAGTCTTCAAAATTGCCGAATCCG
Organism: Flavobacterium pokkalii; assembly: GCF_014596575.1. Lineage (GTDB taxonomy): Bacteria > Bacteroidota > Bacteroidia > Flavobacteriales > Flavobacteriaceae > Flavobacterium > Flavobacterium pokkalii. The sequence continues at coordinate 50,241 of NZ_NASZ01000017.1, forward strand.
GATTAGGTGCCCATCCCGGGTAAGAACCTGAAATTTCAACTTCACAGCCCATCAGCTCAAAAGCCGAACGCAATTCATTCGCCAAATCAAACTTAGCTGATTCAACCGAAGAACGTGTCAAACATTGAATCGTTAATTTTCCTTTTCCAAGACTTACTTTGGCTATATTATTAGAAGTTTCAACCAAGTTTTCAAAATCGGCACTCATTCGATGAACTCCATTGGCAGCCGCAGCCATAGAACGCACAAAATAATATTGCGCCATCGATGGCATCACCTTAGCAGGCGCTTTTTTTAATTTTTCGAAACTAATTTCTAAATTCGGCTCGGTAGTTTTTAACTCTGCTTTAATTTCGTTTACAATTTGCTGCATATCAAACACAAAGGCTTCATCATAAACTGAAGCAATAATTACTTTAGCCACACTTTCACGCGGAATCGCATTACGCAAACTTCCGCCCTGAATTTCCGAAATTTGCAAACCAAAATTATCAAATCCGTCAAATAACAAACGGTTCATTATTTTATTGGCATTTCCTAATCCTTTATGAATATCCATCCCGGAATGCCCGCCTTTTAAACCTTTTACGGTAATTTGATAGCCTATCGAATGCTCCGGAGTTTCTTCTTCATCATACTCGGCTTCAGCAGTAACATCTACTCCTCCGGCACAACCTATATCTATTTCGTCATCTTCTTCGGTATCCAGATTCAACAAAATTTGCCCTTGCAGCACTCCTGCTTGTAAATTCATCGCTCCGGTCATTCCGGTTTCCTCATCAATGGTAAACAAAGCTTCAATAGCCGGATGCGCAATCGTTGTACTTTCTAAAACAGCCATAATTGCAGCAACTCCTAAACCGTTATCAGCTCCCAGAGTAGTTCCTTTGGCACGAACCCAGTCACCATCAACATACATTTCGATGCCCTGTTTTTCAAAATCAAAAACGGTATCAGCATTTTTTTGATGTACCATATCCAAATGACCTTGTAATACAATTGGCTTTCGGTTTTCCATTCCTGCAGTTGCCGGTTTGCGAATAATTACATTGCGAACCGCATCTTCAATAACTTCCAACCCAAGTTTTTCACCAAAATCTTTAATAAATGCCACTACTCTTTCTTCTTTTTTGGAAGGTCTTGGTACGGCATTCAAATTGGCAAAATTATTCCATAATGCCTTTGGTTCTAAATTTTGTATTTCCTGACTCATATTTTAATTTGAATTTGTAATAATTAAAGACTCAAAGTTACAAAGATTAAAAGCCTTTTCTCTCATTAAACGGAATATTATAATATATTTACAAGACTATAAAATTGCAATTTTGAAACGAAAACACATCCTGCCTTTTTTATTAATTATTCAAATTCTATTTCTTAAAATACTTCCTTTTTTCCCGGAAGCAGTAGAACGCTATTACAGTAACGGACTGTACCCTGTTCTATCAAAATTCTCCAGAATTATTTTAGGATGGATTCCGTTTTCGGTTGGCGATATTTTCTATTTGATTTTGATTTTCTTAGCCGGAAAATGGCTTTGGAACCATAGATCCCAAAACATAAGAAGGAAAAATAATTGGAAAGACTCCTTTTTATCGATTTTAAGTGTGCTTTCGGTGTTTTATTTTTTCTTTCATTTTTTGTGGGCACTTAATTATTACCGCATGCCTCTATTTGAAAAAATGAAAATCGAACGGGATTATTCAGATGCGGATTTGTATTTTTTTACCAAAAAAATCATTGCCAAAACCAATGAAATTCACTCCCAAATTACCAAAAACGATACGCTGAAAGTCAGCTATCCTTATTCTGACGAAGTTACTTTTTCCAAAAATATAAATGGTTATCAAAAACTGGCCGAAACTTATCCTTTTTTTACTTACCAAAATTTAAGTATCAAAAAATCGCTTTTTAGTTTACCGCTCACTTACATGGGATTTGGCGGTTATTTGAATCCGTTTACCAATGAAGCGCAGGTAAATGATTTAATGCCCAAATACAATTTACCCACCACCAGTTGCCACGAAATGGCACATCAAATGGGTTATGCCAGCGAAAGCGAATGCAATTTCATCGGTTTTTTAGCTTCGGTAAATAATGAGAATTTGTATTTTAAATATTCCGGCTACAGTTTTGCACTGCGTTATTGTTTGGCAAATTGGCAAATGAGAGACGAAAAAATTTATCTAAAATTATTAAAAACGGTTCATCGGGGAATTATCAAAAACTATATCGAAAGCGAACAATTCTGGATGGAATATGAAACCCCGATTGAAAAAGGATTCCATGCTTTTTACGACCGCTATCTTAGAATCAATCAGCAAAAAGACGGCATGGACAGCTACAGTAAATTTATCGATTTGTTAATCAATTATTCTAAAAAGAAATCTTTGTAAACTAAGAATCAATTTCCCATTGACGCAATTTATTTAACTCTTCCTGCTCTTCTAATTCTTCAATTGGAATTACTTTCAGGAAAGAAGGATGTTGCTCAATGGCATACTCTATTTTTTCTACAATAGCGTCAATGGAGTCATTTTCATAATCAATTTCTAAAGGCTCTTTGATAATAAAGGACTGCAAAATACCTTTCTTTTTCATTCGGATCCCTTTACGGTCAAAAGAACGTCTGAAACCGTCAATAACTATAGGGACAACAATGGGCTTATGTTGTTTAATAATATGAGCCGTTCCTTTACGAACCGGCTTAAAAGAACGGGTAGTTCCCTGCGGGAAAGTAATTACCCAGCCATCGTCGAGTGCTTTTTTGATATTTTCGGTATCATTGGGGTTTACCGCTCTTTTTTCCGTCACATCAACGCCTTCAGAACGCCAGGTTCTCTCCACCGGAATGGCTCCGGCATAAGACAAAATTTTAGGCAATAAACCGGAACGCATGGTTTCTTTGGCCGCCACATAATAAATATTCATTTTAGGCTCCCACAAATAACCAATATTTTTTATTGAATCGATTCGACCACTTAAACTCGCATTAAACACATGAAACATCGCCACTACATCGGCAAAATAGGTTTGATGATTAGAAATAAACAAAACATTGGTATCGGGTAAATTCCGAATAATCTCCGAACCTTCGATTTGTAAATCATTAAAACCGCGGTAACGTCTATGCGTAAAACTCCCAAAAATACGGATTAACCATTTTTTCAGGAATAAAATATGTCCGAACGGATTTCTTTTAAAGAGTTTCATAAACGCTGTTTTCTGTTCAAAATTTGAAAGCGAAGCCACAAAAATAACATTTGTGTGCTTAAATCCAAAGCTTAGCCATTAATCCTTAATCATTTGTAAAAACAGAATTCATCACATCCTTCAATTCACTAAGCATCATAGCTGTGGCACCCCAAACCACATGATTATCAATCTTAAAAGCCGGAACTTCGATACTTCGGGCGTAGGAAGTCGTAAGCGTTTCATAACCTACAATTGCATCATTTCGAAAATCAGCCAAAGGCAATTCGATAATAGCCGCCACTTCTACCGGATCGGGAACAAACTGAATTTCTTCTTTACAAATTCCTAAAAAAGGATGCACCATAAAATTACTGGGCGGAATGTATAAGGAACTAAACGCTTTTAGAATTTCAATTTTATCACGGCTGACGCCAATTTCTTCCTCGGTTTCCCGCAAGGCTGTAGTTTTCAAATCGGCATCTTCAGGTTCGTATTTTCCTCCGGGAAAAGCCACCTGAGCCGAATGCACGCCTTTGTAAGAATTACGAACAATCAGAACCAAATGCGTTTCACCATTTTTAGGATAAAAAAGCATGGTTACTGCGGCTTCCTTTGGATTTCTATCTTTCAAATTTATTTTCGACAAAAGTTCTTTTCGTTCAAAAGGCATCATCTTTTCATGTGAAACCGAAGCCGAAAGCGGTGCGCCAACTAATGCAGGGATAAATTGTAAAAAATATTGAAAATCCATAATCAAAAGCTATTTTTGCAAAACATTATATAAATATACTTTAGAAAACCACTTTGCACAAGTTTTCTAACACCAAAGCATCTAAAATGTACAGTAAAGAAGAAACACAACGATTAAAAAGGGAATTCTGGGTCGCTTTTGCCGAAAAATATCCAAGAAAATGGTTATTATATGACACAAAAATCAAAGATTTCTCTTTTAAATTTTTTGTTGACAATAAAAAAGCGCAGGTTCTTATTGATATTGAGCCTCGTAATACGGAAAAAAGAACGGCTTATTTTGAAAAATTAGAAGCTTTAAAAAACATCTTAGAAGAAGAATTCATCAGCGATCTGGTTTTTGAAAAAGACTATGTTTTAGACAGCGGTAAAACTATCAGCCGCATTTGGGTAGAAAAATCAGGGGTTGGCTTCAGTAACCGCAACAACTGGGATCTTATTTTTGACTTTTACAATGAAAAAATGGACGCCTTAGAACGATTCTACCTAGAGTATGATGAATTTATCAAGGATATTGAGATTGAGTAAAACCAGATTTTACATTGTAAAAATATTATAGACAATCACATGATTGGGATAAGTGATATACAATTGCTTTCGGTTGTCTTGTTTTTTACGGGTGATAATGGACACGGTACAATCGACTCCGTCATTATCCCGGCAAATGAAGGAATACACCAAATCCGTTTCCGATTCTGATTCCGGTTGGTAGGTCAGGATTTCATACAATTGAATGTTGCGGGAATAAATCAAAAATCGATTTTTATCAGTATCCAGAGTAACCAAAATGTTTACCAAATTCAAATCAGACCATTTGCCCCATTTGCCTTTTTCGTTTCTTTCCAAAACACTAAAACCCGAAGTTCGGAATTTATACGTTTGGCTGTAAGATTGCTGCATACCGATTCCTAAAAAAAGGAAGCATAGATACAGGCATTTTATTTTTGTCATTTGAAATTTCATTATTAAAAAATTTGGGACACTTTCTTTTTGGCTAACTGATACTCCTGCATCATATCGAAAACAATCGCTTCCGCCGATTTTATTTCGTGAATTAATCCGGCAATCTGACCTATTTCTAATTCGCCTTCGGTTAAATCTCCTTCAAAAATTCCTCTTTTGGCACGCGCTCTTCCTAATAACGCAGCTAAGTCCTCTTTTGTTGGACATTTGGCATATAATTCCTGAATATCATCAAAAAATTTGTTTTTTATCAGGCGCACCGGCGTTAATTCTTTCAGGGTTAATTGCGTTCCTCCTTCTTTAGTATTCAAAATTGCCTGCTTGAAATTTTCATGTGCCGAAGATTCTATCGAAGCCGCAAAACGACTTCCCACCTGAACCCCATCGGCACCTAAAATCATAGCGGCCAGCATTCCGTTTCCATTAGCAATTCCACCAGCTGCAATAATAGGAATTTTTATTTGTTCTTTTACCATCGGAATCAAAGTAAAAGTAGTTGTTTCATCCCGCCCGTTATGCCCTCCGGCCTCAAAACCTTCTGCTACAATGGCATCCACTCCGGCTTCCTGAGCTTTCAGCGCAAATTTGGTACTGCTCACCACATGCACAACGGTTATGCCATGTTCTTTTAAATAAGGTGTCCAGGTCATCGGATTTCCGGCAGAAGTAAATACAATATTCACGCCTTCCTCCACTATGAGCTGCATGATTTCCTGAATGTTGGGGTACAACATTGGAATATTAACACCAAAAGGTTTCGAAGTCGCTTTTTTACATTTTTGAATATGTTCCCGCAACACTTCCGGATACATGGAACCGGCGCCAATTAAACCCAAACCTCCGGCATTACTTACGGCGCTGGCTAATTTGTAACCACTGACCCAAACCATTCCCGCCTGAATAATGGGATACTGAATATCAAAAAGTGTTGTGATGCGATTCATAAACTGTTAATTTTTAATCACTTTTCCTTCTTTCGAAAAAAGCTCCGATTGAATTTTATAAAAATAAATACCATTACTCAAAGTTTCTACCGAAAAAGCAGACTCTGTTTCCTTTATCTTTTTTTCAAAAATTTGTTGTCCCAATGCATTAAAAAGCCAAATCGTAGCTGAATTAAAATTAGGCGGAAAATGAATCGAAAACAGATCAGCGGTAGGATTAGGATAAGCAACAAAATATTCAAATTGCTGCTTTCTAACATCGTTTCCATTATTCAGTGCCCAATTAAAATCGGGGATTCCATAACCGTAATTATTATTCGGACTGGCATATAAATTTGATGATTGCAAGACTAAATCTCTAATTTCCTGATTACTTGCATCTGGATAAGCCTGCCACAAACAGGCTAACATTCCGGAGATAATGGGTGCTGAAAAAGAAGTTCCATTGGAATACACTGGATTTCCATTTTCATCCGATACAATTATATTTTGACCTAAAGCCATCACATCCGGTTTTATCCTACCATCACTTGTTGGTCCAATCGAACTAAAAGCTGCTTTTTGCTGATTTGCATGAACAGCTCCTACTGTAATTACCGAAAAAGCATCCGCAGGAGCACTAATATGGGGTTCTGACTTACTTCCTTCATTGCCCGCTGAAACAACAACTAACATTCCGCGACTAAAGGCTATTTCAGCTCCTTTGGAAATAAAAGCGGTTTTACCATCTCTTTCACTATAAGTTAAATTATAAGCCGGATTATCGAAGTCTGAATAACCCAAAGAAGTATTGATAATATCCACACCTAAACTGTCCGCTTTTTCGGTTGCCTCAACCCATAAGGATTCTTCTACCGGATTCTCAGAAGCGGAATCTTCGGTGACAAACAAATAATAAGAAGCATCAATAGCGGTCCCAATCAGAGCATTCTCCGTATAAGCCGCCATAGTGGACAACACATTCGTTCCATGCGTATCATGCGCATACAAACTATTGTCACGGGCAACAAAATTATAACCTCCCAGAATTTGGTTATTTTCTCTTATTCTTTTAAAAGCAGGAGCACTATCAACTCCTAAAAAACCGGCATCCAAAACGGCTATAATTTTACCAGAACCTTTATAATTTTGCTGGTGCAAATATTGTCCGTTAAGCATTTCTATTTGCGTAGCAAAAGCGGTTGTTGCTAAAATTGATTTCTCTTTCTTTTGTTTATTGGTTTTATTCAAAACAACATTCCCTTCCGAAACTATTTTAGCCGAATTATTTAAAGATTTATCCGCAAAATCTATTTGAGCTACAAAATCATATTGTTGCAAACTATTAATTGCCGTTTGCGAACCTCTTACATGTATCGCATTCATCCATTTGGACTTTGCCATGACTTTTATGTCTGTAACCTTATTCACAATCGCAACAAAATCCTGATTTATGGGAATATCTTTGAAATCCAAAACTATGTTTTGTCTGGTTCTTCTATCTAAAGCCCGTTGCGAGAGCATTTCTAACGGATTATTGCAAAAATAAGATTCATTAGCTTTGCTTTTAAAATACACCCAGGCATCCTGTTGCGAAAAAACAAGAAGCGGGATTAGTACAAAAAACGACAAAGCAATTTTCTTCATAGTTTCGGCAAATAAAAAAAGTGATTAACTCATTTTGAATTAATCACTTAAATATATTGTTTATTTTTTGAAACTACAACTACGAAATTACTCCCGAACCTATTAATTCGTCGTCAAGATACCAGGCTACAAATTGTCCTTCGGTTATAGCCGATTGCGGTTCTTCAAAAGAAACATACAATCCCGACTCGAATTGATGCAAAGTAGCGTCCTGCAAAGGCTGACGGTAACGGATTCTGGCTTTTACTTTCATAATTTCTCCGTCATTCAAAGTCATATCTTCCCGAATCCAGTGTACTTCTGATTGTTCTACAAACAAAGCTTTTCTGAACAATCCCGGATGATGACTACCCATTCCGGTATAAATCACATTCGATTCCACATCAGTTGCAATGACAAACAAAGGTTCCACCGTTCCGCCTACATTCAATCCTTTTCGCTGACCGATAGTAAAATAATGTGCTCCCTGATGTCTTCCTACCATTTTCCCCATCTCCGGAGTATATTCGATCGGACTTGCTTCTAAAGATAAAATTTCTTCATCTGTCAATCCTTTTGGAATTCCAATATTATAAACCGAATTGTCTTTATCAATCTGAACAATTACACCCGCTTTAGGTTGTAATTTTTGTTGTAAAAATTCAGGTAAGCGTACTTTCCCAATAAAACATAATCCTTGAGAATCTTTCTTTTCGGCGGTAACCAATTCCATTTCGGCGGCGATTTCGCGCACCTGAGGTTTTGTTAATTCTCCAATTGGGAAAAGTGACTTAGCCAGTTGTTCCTGTGACAATTGACATAAGAAATACGACTGATCTTTGTTGTTATCCACACCCGAAAGCAATTGATAAACCTTTTCGCCATTTACTTCAGTTTCACTTTTTCGGCAATAATGTCCTGTAGCCACATAATCGGCACCAAGACTCAAAGCGATTTTCATGAAAACATCAAATTTTATCTCGCGATTACAAAGTACATCAGGATTTGGAGTTCTTCCCTTTTCGTATTCGTTGAACATATAATCAACGATTTTTTCTTTGTATTGCTCACTTAAATCAACGGTTTGAAACGGAATTCCTAATTTTTCGGCTACCAACAAAGCGTCATTACTGTCTTCTAACCACGGACATTCGTTTGAAATCGTTACCGAATCATCATGCCAGTTTTTCATAAAAAGACCAATCACTTCATACCCCTGTTGCTGCAACAAATAAGCCGCAACACTCGAATCTACTCCTCCGGAAAGTCCAACTACAACACGTTTCATTCTAAAAATTTGTTTTTTTATGGCTGCAAAGGTACGAAGTTTTTAAACGATTTTATTCATTACTGAATTTCGTGTTTGCGATTCAAAAAATTAGTTCGTTTTTACAGCATTTTTTGTTTTCGGATAACTCATATTCTCCTCCTTAGTCAACTTTCCGTTTTCAAAAAATTGCCAGATGCCCACTTTCTTTCCGTTTAAAAATTTCCCTTTGGAAACAATATTATTATCTACATCACGAAAGATCGCCTCTCCATCGTATTGGTTGTTTTTAAAAGTAGCTTCTTCCAAAACAATTCCTTTTTCAGAATATTTTTTTGAACTTCCGCTTTTTAAATTGTTTTTATAATACGTTTCTTCGGCAATTTTTCCGCTCGGAAAATAAACCGAACGTAAGCCTTCCAATTTTCCGTTTTTGTAATTTTCAATTGTCATAACGGTTGTAGCCGCCTGATGGTAGTATTTCCATTCGCCTTCAAACAATTTATTAACGACCTTTCCTTCGCTAACTTTATTTTTTTGCTGATCATAAAAAACCGTGTAAGCCACATTATCATTAGGATTGAAGGTTCGGGTTGCAATTACGGTTCCGGCTTTCGTATCATCATAAAACTTAAACTCGCCAATTTCTTTTCCGTGTGAAAAAGTGCCTTCGTAACGCAATCTTTTAGACTCCGGATAAAAACCTTTCCACAAGCCGTCTTTTTTACCATTGGCATCTACATTGTTGATTGCATTTTGCGAATGAACATTCAACATTGTCAAAAATAAAAATGCCAAACAACAAATATTTTTTATTCTATTCATAAAATTATTTTTATCTGTAAAACGCTTTTTGAAATACAAAAGTATATCAAATTAAAAAATCCCGTTCAGATAATTATCAGAACGGGATTGCTATTTGGAATCAAATTATTTCTTTTTTCTTTGAGCCTTCATCGCTTCCTGTTGCTCCATAGCTTCCTGAAGTCGTTGTTGAAACTTACTTTGTTTCTTTGGCTCTTTTTTCTTGTTCTCCTGAATTTCGGCGTGAATTTTATCACTGTCAATGATGTAATTTTTAATTACTAACATGATTCCGATTGTAATCGTATTTGAAATAAAATAATACAAACTCAATCCTGAGGCGTAACTGTTGAAGAAAAACAACATCATTAATGGCGAAATGTACACCATAATTTTCATCATTTTAGCCATATCCGGCATTCCTTCCTGTTGTGGTGTCGCCATTTGTTGGTCTCCTGTTGTCATTTTCATATAGAAGAAAATGGCAATCGAAGCTAAAATTGGGAACAAACTCACGTGATCTCCATAAGCAGGAATATGGAACGGTAATTTATACACCGAATCAAACGATGACAAATCATCTGCCCATAAGAATCCTTTATGTCTTAATTGAATTAAGGCTGGAAATAACTGGAATAAGGCGTAGAAAACTGGCATTTGCAACAAACCGGGCACACAACCCGCCATAGGATTTACTCCGGCTTTGTTGTAAAGTTTCATCGTTTCCTGTTGTTTTTTCATTGGCTCATCTTTGTATTTTTCACCAATTTCAGTAATCTCCGGACGCAATACTTTCATCTTAGCCTGAGACAGGAACGACTTATAAGTTACCGGCGACATTACTAATTTCACCAAAATAGTAAATAACACAATCGCCCATCCCTGAGAAATAAACATACTTAAAAATCCATAAGCAGGAATAAAAAGATAACGGTTAATCCAACCGAATATCCCCCAACCCAAAGCTACGATGTCTTCTAAATTTCTATCGTAAGATTTTAATAATTTATAATCTGTAGGACCGTAGTACCAGTTCATTTTTTGGTCAATCTCTCCGTTTTTGAAAGCCAATGGCACTACAGTTTTAAACTGTTTCGTAAAAATGGTATCCTTGTCGGTATCATTTACCAAATTATTAGAATACAACTCTACGGTTTTAAACGGCTGTTCTGTCAATAAAATTGACGAGAAAAAATGTTGCTTGTAAGCTACATAAGAAACTTCATCAACAGTTTCCGTTTTATCGTGTCCCTGACCTAAATAATCTTTCTTACCGTCTTCATATTCGAAATACAATTCCGAATAACGATTTTCATAAGAAACACTTTTTTCATTAGCATAGGTTTTAAAATCCCATTCTAATTGCAAAGGTTTATTTGTTTTTAAAATAGTATTCAACCCTTGTGTCTGAATATCAAAATCCAACATATAATCGTTAGCTTTCAACACATATTTATAAGCTAAATAAGCATTTTCAGAAGCTTTCAATTTCATTGTCAAAATTTGGTCTTCCCCATTTTTTGTCAATGTTGGCTCAAAATACAGTTCTTTAGTATTTAAAGTATGATTATCAGCAGTGGCCAATTGCAAATTAAATTGCGCATTGTTGTCTTTAATCAATTGTACCAATTGACCGGAACCTTTTTTGGAACGTTCAAAATCTTTTAATGTAGCCTCAACGATATAACCACCTTTGTTAGCAATAGTAAGTTTTACTAATTTATTTTCAATAGTAGTAAATTCGTCTTTAGCCGATGGCAAAGTAGCTGAATATGCAAAACTTCCTAAGCTTTTTTGCAATTGGGCTAATTGTAAACTATCATTAACTGTTCCGGAAACGGAGCTGATTTTAGCTGCATTTTCCTGAGTTTTTGAACCTTTAACAACCAACTCTTTTTTGGCTTTTTCTGCCGCAAGTTCTGCATCAGAAGGTTTGTTTTGATACATTATCCAAAGTAGTATACCGAAAATCAATATAAAACCAATCAGCGAATTGGGGTCAAACTTTTTTTCTTCCATTTTTAATTTAAATTATTTTTCCAGACGTATTGCCTAAACTATTTAAGATTCCATTTTCAGAAAATCCTTATTTCTTTCTTGCTTTTACAGCTGCCGCCACAAAGTTTACAAAAAGAGGATGCGGATTAGCTACTGTACTCTTGTATTCCGGATGGTATTGTACTCCAATAAAGAACGGATGATCTTCAATTTCTACAATTTCCACCAATCCGGTATCCGGGTTAACTCCAGAAGCTTTTAAACCTGCTTTTTCTAATTCAGCCGTGTAAGCACTGTTAAACTCATAACGGTGACGGTGACGCTCAAAAATTGTGGTTTCACCATAAATTTGATAAGCCAAAGTATCCGGTTTGATTTCGCATTTCCAGGCTCCCAAACGCATAGTTCCTCCTTTATCGGTCACATTTTTTTGTTCTTCCATTAAGTTCACAACCGGATGAGGCGTTTGCTCGTTCATTTCGGTAGAATTTGCCTCAGCATAACCTAACACATTTCTGGAATATTCAATAACCGACATTTGCATACCTAAACAAATTCCGAAGAATGGAATTTTGTTTTCACGGGCATAACGCACCGCTGTAATTTTTCCTTCGATACCTCTTTCTCCAAATCCCGGAGCTACCAAAATAGCATCGATATCACTAAATTTATCAGCAACATTTTCGCTGTCAATATATTCAGAGTGGATAGAAACTACGTTTACTTTAGTTTCATTAGCAGCACCTGCATGAATGAAAGCCTCTAAAATAGACTTGTAACAATCCTGCATTTCTACATATTTCCCAATCAAACCGATGTTTACAGTATGTTTTGGACTTTTTAATCTTTTTAAGAAAGTATTCCAGGTTTTTAAATCCGGAGCCGCTTTTTTAGGTAAATCTAATTTTTTCAAAGCAACCACATCCAGACCTTCTTCCAACATTAAGTTTGGCACTTCGTAAATAGTTGAAGCGTCGATAGACTGAATAACGGCTTCTCTTTTTACATTACAGAACAAAGCTAATTTTCCTCTTAAATCATTCGAAAGTTCATGTTCTGTTCTACAAACTAAGATGTCAGCTTTGATTCCGCTTTCCATCAAAGTTTTCACAGAGTGTTGTGTAGGTTTTGTTTTTAACTCCCCTGCAGCAGCTAAATAAGGCACCAAAGTAAGGTGAATTACAATTCCGTTATTTTCACCTAATTCCCAAACTAATTGACGAACCGACTCGATATAAGGCAAAGATTCGATATCACCAACAGTTCCTCCAATCTCTGTAATTACGATATCATAATCACCAGATTTTCCAAGAATTTGGATTCTGTCTTTAATTTCATTCGTAATATGAGGTACAACCTGAACCGTTTTCCCCAGAAACTCTCCTCTTCTTTCTTTCTCAATAACTGAAAGATAAATTCTACCGGTTGTTACGTTATTAGCCTGAGAAGTTGGAACATTTAAAAAACGCTCATAGTGACCTAAATCCAAGTCTGTTTCCGCTCCGTCATCAGTTACATAACATTCACCGTGCTCATAAGGATTCAAAGTTCCCGGATCAACATTAATATAAGGATCAAATTTTTGAATAGTTGTTCGATACCCTCTCGCCTGTAATAATTTTGCTAATGATGCCGCTATAATTCCTTTTCCCAAAGAAGAAGTAACCCCTCCAGTAACAAAAATATATTTTGTTTGATTCATGTTGTTCTAGTTTGTATTGTAGTTGTGTAAAAAACGTGGCAAAAATACGATTATAAATTTAGATTATGCTAATTTGGAAATGAGATAATTTCTAAAATTGACATTTGTCAACTCAAAAAGAAAAACCTCATTAATTTTACAATTAATGAGGTTTTGGATATCTTTTTTTAATATTTCGTATCAATTCTTCTAATCCGTTTAATTTTAATTCATAAACCAACTGAAGTTGTTGTCCTAACTCTCCTTTTGGAAAGCCTTTATTGTGATACCAAACCACATAATACTCAGGCAAATCTATCAAAAAACGACCTTCATATTTTCCAAAAGGCATTTGCGTATAAGCCAGTTTTATCAGCTGTTTTTGATAAGCATCCATAAAATCAATTCGCTACTTTTACAGTCAAATCGCTGTCATAATACAATATATAAACCCCTTCATTAGCATAACCTTCCCCCTCTTTTTTGTAATACTGAAACTTATTTTCAAACTGCTGCGTAGCGACCGCATTAACCGTTTCTTCAAAAGATTTATTTTGCATCAAACGCATCATCGTATCAAAAGTAACATCAAAACCTCTGGTTGCATAATCACTTGGCGCTATCGAATTTAACTTTCTGAATTTATTTCCAAAAACCAATCCTTCAGGCGATGTATTATCTCTTGTTACCGAAGGATACATCAATTTCAACTTAACCAAATTAGCAAAACTAATTTCATCCGAATCTAAAGTATCATTTGGTTCCAGCATCACTAATTGCACCTGATAGGCAGGCATTGCACTCAGCATCGCCGCAATAGTTGTTTTTATCATCCAGGTATTCGCCGTTTCCATCACCACATAATTCATCACATTAGGAAGCAACATCGCTTTCAAAGCTTCCGCAGAAACTGTTCCGTTAGCATTCAATGGAACTAACCGCACGTCTTTTTGATTTTGATTCAAATACTGAATAACCGAAGTTTTCTTTTTATCCACAACCGCAACTACATTTCCTCTTTTAGCCCTCATAAAATCAAACATTTTAGCTCTCAACACATCATTCGAAGGAACCGTCTGATATAAATTTGCTATTGGATTTCCGGCGTCTTTAGACAAAGGTGAAATCACCGGAACATTATTTGCCGCTAACAAACGGGCAGTTGCCTCGGCATTATTTTGATAAAAAGGTCCAATAACCGCATCTGCTGTTTGCAAATTATTAGCACTTACAATCGAAGCCACATTCGAACCGTATTTTGTTTCCTCCGAATCATAAATACTTACATCAATTGGCAATCCCATGGTTTTAGCCGAATCAATCGCCATCAAAGCTCCGGCATAAAAATCCAGAGTCATATTTAAAAATTTATCTTTTTTCAAACGTGCCGCAACTGAATTCACCGTATCTCCCTGCACTCTGGAGATATTAAACGGTAACAACAAAGCTATTTTTTTTCGTCCTGAAAAATTAGTTTTCGGAGTTAAATCATCATATACTTTAGTATCCGAAACACTTGAAAAAGCAGTATTCGAAGGCACTTTTATATTCATTCCAATTTCAACTCCGTTTTTCAATTCAGGATTTAAAGCCAACAATTCCTCCTGAGTCATCCCTGTCATTTTAGACAAACTGTACAAAGTTTCCTTTGGTTTTATTTCGTAATTTTTATATGGCGAATTTGTGAAAGCATTATTAGAAACAATTTCTTTATCCTTAACCGGATTCCCTTTGATTAACAAATGATAACCAATTGGCAAATTAGAAACAATTTCCGGATTTTTCTTTTCTAATTCCGCAATCGTAATTCCGTACTGTTTTGCAATAGAATATTTAGTTTCCTTAGGCTGTACATCGTGATAAATTACTTTTTCAGCAGACTTCACCGCATTTTTAGAAGGAATCACCAAAACTTGCCCAATTTGCAAACCGTCTTTTTCTAAAAAAGGATTGACTTTTTTCAAATCAGCATCCGAAACATTGTATTTTTTTTCAATGCCAAATAACGTTTCTTTTGGTAAAACTTTATGCGTAATTTCAACTCCAGTATTTACAACTTTCAAACCCGATTTAGAAGGAATTAAAAGCACCGTTCTCGGCTTTAATTTATCTTTAGCATCAGGATTTAATTTGTAAATATCATAAGGAGTTACCTGATACTTTTTAGCTATTTCAGTAATAGTTTCTCCTCTTTCCACCTTATGTGTTATTGTTTCCTGCGAAAAAACATTTTGAGAAAATATCAAAAGCGAAATCCAAATGGCAAAAAAATACTTCATTCTATCGATTAATTAAAATTACTAGACTTAAAAAGAAAACGGTACCAAATTTTATTCTAAATCTGATACCGTTTTTATACTATTAGAAATCCCCTTTAAGGTGTTTCTATTATTCCCACTCGATTGTTGCCGGTGGTTTTGAACTAATATCATACACTACTCTGTTCACTCCTCTTACCTTATTGATAATATCATTAGATACTTTCATCAAGAAATCATAAGGCAAATGAACCCAGTCAGCAGTCATACCATCGGTAGATTCTACAGCACGCAACGCTACTACTTTTTCATAAGTACGCTCGTCACCCATCACACCAACACTATTTACCGGAAGCAAGATTGCTCCAGCCTGCCAAACTTTATCATATAATCCCCAAGATTTTAATCCTTCGATAAACACAGAATCAACCTCTTGCAAAATCCTAACTTTCTCCGGAGTAATATCTCCTAAAATACGAATTGACAATCCAGGTCCAGGGAAAGGATGTCTTCCTAATAATTCAGGATCAATTCCTAAACTTGCTCCTACTCTACGCACCTCATCTTTAAAAAGCATACGTAAAGGCTCAACAACTTGTAATTTCATAAAATCAGGCAAACCACCCACATTGTGATGTGATTTGATTGTTGCAGATGGTCCTTTTACAGAAACCGACTCAATTACATCAGGATAAATAGTTCCCTGAGCTAACCATTTTACATCTTCTAACAAATGAGATTCATCGTCAAATACTTCGATAAATACTCTACCAATAATTTTACGTTTGGTTTCCGGATCACTAACTCCTGCCAATTCTGACAAGAAACGCTCTCCGGCATCTACTCCCTTCACATTAAGCCCCATTCCTTTGTATTGATTCAATACATTTTCGAACTCATTTTTACGAAGCAAACCGTTATTAACAAAAATACAATATAAGTTTTCACCAATAGCCTTATTCAATAAAACGGCAGCTACTGTAGAATCTACACCTCCGGAAAGTCCAAGAACAACTTTATCGTTTCCGATTTTCGCTTTCATTTCCGCTACAATCTCTTCAACGAAAGCATTTGGTGTAAAGTTTTGAGGAACATGAGCAATTTTCACTAAAAAGTTCTCCAACATTTGTTTCCCTTCTGTCGAATGGTAAACTTCAGGATGATATTGAATTGCATAAGTAGTTTCACCTTCAATTTTGTAAGCCGCAAATTCCACATCATGTGTACTTGCCAATTTAACACCATTTGTTGGTAAAGCCTTAATACTATCACTATGACTCATCCAAACCTGACTGTTTGGTGAAATTCCTTCAAAGAAAAGCTCTTCTTCTTTTATAAAAGAAAGGTTTGCTCTACCATATTCTCTGGTATTTGATGCAGCAACTTCACCTCCGCTAAAGTGAGCCAAATATTGCGCACCATAACACACGGCAAGCAAAGGCATCTTTCCTCTGATTTGTGATAAATCGGGATGCGGTGCATCTTCTGCTCTTACAGAAAAAGGACTCCCTCCCAAAATCACAGCCTTATAACTTGACAAATCTGATGGAATATTATTGTATGGAAATATTTCGCAGAATATATTTAATTCGCGAACTCTACGCGCAATCAACTGAGTGTATTGCGAACCGAAATCTAAAATAAGTACGTTGTGTTGCATGGGCGCAAAATTACTTTTAAAATTTGGAATGCAAAAATAGATTTTTGAAATTTTTCATTTTTTTTCTTTCCCAATTTCTCATCTAATTAAATCCAAAAAACAACACTTTCAGCACATTAATTTCTATTCTTTCACAATAACAAATTTTCCTTTAACTCCCTTATCCCAGTTGTCCCACAATTCTGAACGAAC
Source organism: Flavobacterium pokkalii (assembly GCF_014596575.1). GTDB lineage: Bacteria > Bacteroidota > Bacteroidia > Flavobacteriales > Flavobacteriaceae > Flavobacterium > Flavobacterium pokkalii. Next base: position 67,558 of record NZ_NASZ01000017.1, read on the forward strand.
CAAAACTCCTTTATCATCATATATCTTAAATTCACAGGTATTCCCTCCTGATGTACCTTTACTATAAGCTTCCATTTCAAAAGTATTGAATCCTTCTTTCAGATTAAAAACAAACTGACCGTAACTGGAATACAACTCCATGATTCCTCCTATCATTTGCCCATTAATCGTCGCTTTAATTAAATCACCATCGATATAAATATAATCACGATAGAAAACGGTAAAATATTTAGATTTGGTTCGAATCTCTCCAAAATTTTTATCAATTTTAACCAAAAAACGATCATCTTCTTTCAACCCTTCCCTAACCAGAGTTTTATCCAAATCCTTAGTCATCTTTTCCATAATTCTATCCCCGGGATTCACATAATCATTGGTTTGCTCCATCGAAAAAGATTTGGCTTGACCGATTTGGTATTTTGAAAAAGAAGGCAAAGTCTCTTCCGGTTTTTTAAACAAATCTGGCGCTTTAATAACCGGAGCATCAGTAGTTGCAGCAGGTGTTACTTTCTTTGGAGCAACTGTCGGATTCAATGGCGCAATAGGTTTGAATTTCTTGCTAAACTCACTTTGAGCATAGCTATTCATTACCAAAAACATCATTATACCTAATAATAATTGCTTCATCGTACTTCTTGTTTTGCTTTATTAACAATCCTATAGTATCAACAAATATACCAAGCTTTCATTGTATAAAACAAAACCTCACGGAACATTAAAGAAATTTTAACCTAATAACCCGCCTAACCCGATTTTGATTATTCTTTTTCCAAAATAATCGTCGCCTTATACCCTTGCGCAATATTCCATTGATTAGACGAAATTACCGCTCCATTATCATCAAAAATCTTAAAATCAGCTGTATTTGGAGCCGCATAACCTTCGTTGATCGCTTCAAAATCAATTCGATTTACCCCTTTTTTCAAAGTAATATCAAATCCCTGAGGTTCTCCATTCAAAAGCACTTCCGGCTGAACAATTTCATAATTCACATATACTCTTACCTTATCTCCGTCAACATAAGCCGCGTCACGATATTGTACTTTAGCAGTTCCCGAAGCGGTTTTAACCACTCCAAAATCCTGATCGCGTTTAGCTAATTTCTCCGGATCTTTTTCCTCTCCTTTAGGAATTTCATAGGTATTCTCCTCAACATCCTGTATAACATAAGATTTAATTTTATTAAAATCTCCTGTATTAAACTTCACATCTTTTACAGGCGCTTCCTTTTTCTTTTTTTGCGGAGCCGCCTTTACCTTAAATTCACTGCCAAATTCTTCCTGAGCATAAGTTGCAGAAAACACACTCAATAGTAAGCCTAAAGTAAAAACCCGACCTTTTACATTAAAATATCGATTCATCTTTTTTATCTTTTTAATTAAAAAACTATATTCAAAAAAACGATTTTTCTGAACTTATTCCAAATAGATAACAACAAACTTTTCATTTTATTATAAATACTAACAAAACAAAGGCAGAAAAAACCAATTTTCATTTATCAAAATCATTGTTTTTTATTCTGGTATTTTTTATAAATTGCACCCAAAGATTCTAAATTTCAAACAGAGGTTTAGCCCTCTAAAAACCACTTAATTACATCAAAAAAATGAAAAGAGAAAACATCCTGACAGGATCGCCATGGGAAGATAAAATGGGATATTGTCGTGCAGTTCGCATTGGGAACATCATTGAAGTTTCGGGAACTGTTGCAATTGTTGACGGTGATAAAGTAAAAGCGGATGACGCACATGCTCAAACCTTAAACATTTTAGAAAGAGTTGAAAAAGTATTAGAAGACTTAAATGCCGGCATGAAAGATGTGATTCGTACCCGTATTTTCACAACAGATGTAAGCACTTTTGAAGCAGTTGCTATTGCTCACGCTAAATTCTTTAAAGACGTGAAGCCAACTACCGGTTTTTACGGAATCAACCAATTAGTTGCTCCTGAATACCTGGTAGAAATTGAATTAACTGCCGTGATTGCAGAATAATTAAGCTTCTAAAAAATCTTCGAGCGCAGCAAAAGTAGTTTAGCTTTCTAAAATTCACTTTTTCTGCGCTCGAATAATTTTACAACTATCCTAAAACTCCGAAATAATGGATTTCAAAAAAAACTTACTGCTTTCCGGCAAATGGATTTTAATCTGCGCTTTAATAGGTTTCCTTTCCGGATCAGCTTCTGCTTTTTTTTTAATTGCTTTAGAATGGGCTGCCCGGCTTAGAGATCAAAACTTATGGTTGCTGTGGCTATTACCCGTTGGAGGATTATTAATTGGATTACTGTATCATTATTATGGTAAAGATGTTGCAAAAGGAAACAATCTTTTATTGGAGGAATACGAAAAACCACAAAAAGTAATCCCGCTCAAAATGGCTCCTTTTGTTCTCTTAGGGACCATTATTACACATCTTTTCGGAGGTTCGGCAGGTCGCGAAGGTACCGCTGTACAAATGGGCGGAGCCATAGCCGACCAATTTAGCCGAATTTTTCATTTGGATGCCAATGACCGAAAAACACTCATTATTTTAGGAATCAGTGCCGGATTTGCGTCAGTTTTTGGAACACCGCTCGCCGGAGCCATCTTTGCACTGGAAGTCATATTTTGCAATAAATTTAGCTTAAAAAGCGCCATTCTTTCTTTTGTAGTGGCTTATTTTGCTTATTTCACGGTTGAACTTTGGCCGGTACACCATACACATTACCATATTCCTGTTGTAGCCGAATTCAATCTGGAAAATTTCCTCTGGATTATTCCGGCAGCAATTTTATTTGGCTTTGCAGCCATGCTTTTTTCGAGAAGCACTCATTTTTGGGGTTCGCTATTTTCCAAAACTATTTCGTATCCTCCTTTACGTCCGTATGTAGGCGGAATTATTTTTGCTTTGGTCGTTTATTATTTTGGCGCTACAAAATTCATGGGACTGGGCGTTCCTTCTATTGTGGAAGCGTTTAACACTCCAAGCGAAAATTACGATTTTATCCTTAAAATTTTATTCACAGGATTCACCTTAGGCGCCGGCTTTAAAGGTGGCGAAGTGACACCTTTATTTTTCGTGGGTGCGACCTTAGGAAGTGCATTATCAAATTATATTCCGCTACCAATGGCGCTTTTAGCCGGAATGGGTTTTGTAGCTGTTTTTTCAGGAGCCACGCACACACCGGTTGCCTGTACCGTTATGGGAATTGAACTTTTTGGAATCGAAAGCGCTGTTTTCATAGCTATTTCCTGCTTCATTGCTTATATTTCTTCAGGTTCAGTGGGTATTTATCACGCACAAACTGTAAAAGGCGTCAAACACCGATTGTATGAAAAATTCAGAAGAAACAAACTTGATGATTTCTAAGTTGGTAAAAAGAAGTTAATTTTCAAATGATTTCATAGTTTACACTAAAAAAATGTAAATTCGCGAACTATGAATATACAAGATATACAAGCAATCCAGCAACTATTGGCTACGCCAAAAAAAATTGCCATTATTCCGCACAGAAACCCCGACGGAGACGCCATGGGCTCTACATTGGGGCTGTATCATTTTTTAAAAACAAACAATCATCAGGCTACCGTAATTTCTCCAAATGAATTTCCTGATTTTCTAGCCTGGCTTCCGGGTTCAGAAACTGTTCAGATATTTGAAAAAGACAAAGAAAACTGCACCAAAATCCTAAAAGAAGCCGAAATTATTTTCACTTTGGATTTTAATGCTTTTCACCGAACCGGAGAAATGGAAAAAGTACTGGAAGTACTTGATACAACTTATATCATGATTGATCATCATCAAAAACCGGATGATTATGCAACCTATATGTATTCGAATACTTCTTTTGGTTCTACCTGTGAAATGCTTTATAATTTTATTTGCTATTTAGAGCAAAAAGACCAAATAGACAAAACCATCGGAACTTGTATTTACACAGGAATCTTAACTGATTCCGGTTCTTTCAGATTCCCAAATACTACCGGAAACACACACCGAATTGTAGCAGAATTAATTGATTTAGGCGTCGAAAATACCATTATTCCTAATTTACTTTTTGACAACAGCTCTTATAACCGATTACAATTATTAGGTCAGGCCTTGCAAAATTTAAAAGTAATTCCGGAACATAAAACTTCTTACATCACGCTAACTCAGGAAGAATTAGACAAATTCAATCATGTAAAAGGTGATACCGAAGGCATCGTTAATTACGGTTTAACCATCAAAGGAATTCAGTTTACGGCTATTTTTATCGAAAATAAAGACGAAAACATTATTAAAATTTCGTTCCGTTCGCAAGGAAATTTTGATGTTAATGAATTTGCAAGAGCACATTTTAATGGTGGCGGACATCGTAATGCGGCCGGAGGGAAATCGGAAATTTCGATGGAAGAAACTATTGCTAAATTTGAAAATCTAGTCCAAAACCTAAATCTATAAACCTCATGAAAGCACCCCAAATCATTGCGATAAGTTTCTGCTTATGCCTTGCTTTCGCTGGCTGTAAACAACATCAGGATGCACGACGCCCAATTTCCAGAGCTACCGGCGTTTTCATGAAAAAATCGGTGGCAAGAAATAAAAAACTCGTGGCTTCTGAGGAGGATTTGATCAAAAATTTGATGAAAAAAAATCCTAAAATCAACTATTTTGCTTCCACAAAAGGCTATTGGTATTCCTATGAAACCCGAAACGAAACAGATTCACTGACTCCTAAAAAAGGAGATATTGCTTTTTTTAACTACGAATTAAAAGATCTTGACGGAACAATCATTTATTCGGAAGTCGAATTAAGACCACAGCTGTACCGGGTGGACAAGCAGGAAATCATGACCGGATTGAGAGAAGGAATCAAATTAATGCGAAAACACGAAAAAATAAACTTCCTGTTTCCTTCACACATTGCTTACGGCTATCATGGTGACAATAAAAAAATTGGTCCTAACCAGCCACTCATTTGCACCGTAACACTCAATGATTTTAAACCTGAGGCGGTTTATAAAAAAGAATTGGAACAAAACAAAAACGTATTACTGATGCAGGACAGCATCAAAAAAACCAGAAAAGCAAGCGCCAAAACAAAACCAATAATACAGGACAGCTTGGGACAATAAATAAATTTCAATCTTATGAGAAAAAGCATTCTGATTGTATTGCTTCTTGTTAGCACTCTTTATTCCTGTAAAAAAGAATACAATAATTTACCGGATGGTTTATATGCTAAAATTCAAACCAGTAAAGGGGATATTTTTTTAGAATTAGATTATAAAAGAGCCTCCATAACAGTAGCCAACTTTGTTACGCTTGCCGAAGGAAACAATGATTTTGTTACCAATGAGCATTTAAAAGGACGTCCTTTTTACGATGGTTTAAAATTCCACCGTGTAATCAATGAGTTCATGATTCAGGCCGGAGATCCTTTAGGAACCGGTTCCGGAGACGCAGGCTATAAATTTAAAGACGAATTTAACAGCGATGTAATTTTTGACAAAGGCGGACTTTTGGCTATGGCTAATAATGGTCCGGCAACTAACAGCAGTCAGTTTTTTATCACCCACGTTCCTACTCCCTGGTTAGACCAAAAACACACCATCTTTGGTCATGTGGTTCAGGGAATGGAAGTTGTTAATACTATTGAACAAAACGACCTTATCGAATCGATATCGATTATTCGAAAAGGAGAAGCTGCCAAAAAATTCAATGCCGAAAAAACTTTCTACGATTACTTTTCTGTTGAATCCAAAAGACAAAAAGCACAAATAGATCTTGAAGAAAAACAAAAAAGAGAATACGAAGCCAAATACGGAAAAGTTATTGAAGACAAACTCTTGTATTTTGACGCTTTAAAAGGCAAAGCCAGCAGAACTTCTTCGGGGTTAAAATACATCATTACTCAAAAAGGAAAGGGTACAAAACCAACCAAAGGAACTCAAATTACGATGAATTATGCCGGTTTTCTTGAAAATGGAAAACTTTTTGATACTAATATTCAAAGTGTAGCCGAAACTTTTGGAAAATATGATGCTGCAAGAGCTCAACAAGGCGGTTACGAACCAATTCCGTTTCAGGCAGGCAGAAAAGAAGGCATGATCCCGGGATTTATAGAAGGACTTGAAAAAATGTCTTTTGGAGACAAAGCCATTCTGTTTATTCCTTCTCATTTGGCTTACGGTGCCGGTGGAGCCGGAGATATTATCCCGCCTTATGCCAATCTTATTTTTGAAGTTGAATTAATTGACAAAAAATAATTCTTAAAAACAATCTTAGAAATAGAACCAATGAAAACCAAATTACTAACATTAGTTGCCTTTTTTGCCTTATTCACGCTTCAGGCACAGGAAACTTCAAAAAAAATTACCAAAAAGAAAACCGAAAAAGCGGCTCCGATAAAAGAAGACGGAATCTACGCTACTATTAATACAAACAAAGGTGCTATTGTTCTGCAATTGTATTTTGATAAAACACCTGTAACGGTGGCCAATTTCGTTAGTTTAGCACAAGGCAAAAATGAATTTGTATCCGATAAAAAACGAAAAGGAAAACCTTTTTACGACGGTTTAAAATTCCATCGTGTGATTAGCGATTTCATGATTCAGGGAGGAGACCCTATGGGGAATGGTTCCGGAGATCCGGGTTATGCTTTTAAAGACGAATTTTTGTCTGACCTGAAATTTGACAAAGGAGGAATTTTGGCTATGGCTAATTCCGGACCTAAAACTAATGGAAGTCAATTTTTCATTACTCATAAAGAAACCTCATGGTTAAACGGAAAGCACACCATCTTTGGACATGTCGTTCAGGGAATGGACGTAGTAAACAGTATTGCGCAGGATGATGTGATAAAAAATATTATCATCACCCAAAAAGGTTCTTTGGCTAAAAAATTCAAAGCCGAGAAAGTATTTGCAAACTATTACAACAATAAAGCAGAAGAAGAAAGAAAAGAAGCAGCCGCTAAAGCTGAAGCCGAAAGAATTCAAAAAGAAAAAATGGCCGCTTTAGAAGTCGAAAAACTGGCTTATTTTAACACTCAAAAAGCAACTGCAACTACTACTCCTTCGGGATTAGTTTACAAAATAATCCAAAAAGGAAACGGTGCAAAACCTGCTGCCGGAACAACTGTATATTTCCATTATTCCGGTTTTTTTGAAAATGGAAAACTTTTTGACAGCAGCCGTGAAGAAATTGCCAAAAACTACAACCAATACAACGAAATGCGAAAAATGCAGGGCGGCTACAATCCGTTTCCATTTGAAATTGGTAAAAAAGACGGTATGATTCCCGGCTTTATAGAAGCTATTAATTTGCTTTCTTTCGGTGACAAAATAATTGCTTACATTCCTTCAAAATTAGCTTATGGTGAAAGCGGTGCCGGTGGTGTCATTCCGCCTAATGCGACATTAATTTTTGAAATGGAAATTTTCGACAAACAGAAATAAAATCCAAACGCAAAAATCCTTAAAATCCGGTTTGTTTATCGCAAATCGGATTTTTTATTTATACCAAAAACGAAAAGGCTCCGTCTTTTTTTATTATATTAGAGAAAAATTAAACGATGAATGTATCCAAAATAATAGCCATAATTTTAATTGTTATAAGTCTGGGATTAGGCTATTTCGGGCTGAACAAAGTAAAAGAAAACACCACTGAAGTTAATTTTCTGGGACTGAAAATCGAAGCTTCTAATGAATCCGAAAAGCGGCAAGGCTATATTTACCTGGGTTTGGCGGTATTACTTTTTGGCGGTGGAATTTACACCATCAACAAATCGAAATAAATGAAAAAGGCTTATCATTACAAACGATAAGCCTTTCTGATTTTATAAAAAACAGATTATTTTTTTCCAAATTTCCAGTCAAATTCATCTTTATCATTGATGATGGCACCAACTTCTAATTTAACCACTTCTTCAAATTCGGTTTGAAACAACAACCAATTCTCTTCATTAAAGTAATTTTCAAACGTATCAAATTCTTCCTGCGTAAATTTGGTAATACTTTTAGAAGCCAGCTCTTTCTTAACGTCCTTAATATTTTTGCCGATAACTTTATTACCAAACAATTCTAAATCCGGACTCGAAGCCACTATATAACCCATTCTAAAAGCTTCATCTTTATAAAAAGTCAAACGCATTTTATGGCTGTTGTACACAAAAATCACATTCTCATCTTCGTCTTTATAATTCCTGTCCGGCGTTCCGTAAACGGCAGTCACATCTTTTTGTGTCATTCCAAAAATAAGCTTATCGATACCGTTTTTTAGGTTTATTTTCATAGTAAATAATTTTGCCGCAAAGTTCGCAAACTTTTTCATATTCGGAAAAATTTAATAATTTATTATCTTAAGATTTTATTAAAGCTAAAGAGGTTACCACATATTTTGAGTAAATTTAATATATAATGCTGATTTTTAAGTTTTAAAGCTATTTTGCTCAAAATATCGAAACTAATAAACCATTTAACTGTTTATTTCGAATAAAATCTAAATCTCATGAATCTACCTTTCCAAGATAAAAAGTTTGTCTTCTTACTCCTATCCGTAATTGTTGTCATTGTTTTAGAAATTCTTTCGCTTTTAGGAATCCATTTACCAATGCCTTATGCGCCTTTTGTTTTTTGCACTTTCATTATTTTAATTGGTCATAATGTTATTTTAAACGGTTTTCAATCCCTGATTAAATTCAATTTCAGCAGTATTAATTTATTGATGACTATCGCGGTAATTGCCGCTTTGTATTTGGGCGAATATCCCGAAGCTGCGGTGGTAATTGTACTCTATGTTTTAGGAGAACGCCTGGAAGACATCGGACTGGAAAACTCCAAATCGGCTTTAGACGAATTAATTCAGAGTACTCCCAAGACTGCTTTTGTAAAACAACTAAATAAAGAAATTCCAATTGACCAAATTGAAATTGGTACCATTATTAAGGTAAAAAACGGGGCTATAATACCTTTGGATGGCAAAATAACTTTTGGCGAATGCCTTATTGACCAATCGGCTATAACCGGAGAACCCGTTGCGAAGGAAAAACAAACAGGCGACAGCGTTTTTGCAGGAACGCTAATCACCAATGGCTACATCGAAATTGAAACCACCAAACTTTCTACCGATACCACTTTTGCCAAAATCATCCAAATGACTTTTGAAGCAGGAGCCGCCAAAAGTGAAACTCAAAAATTCATTCAACGATTTTCTAAACTCTACACTCCCATTATTATAGGAATAGCCATTTTAATTTTCACAATTCCGGTTTTTATTTTGGGATTGGATTTTAATCATTGGTTAAAACAGGCCGTCACCCTTTTGGTTATTGCCTGCCCCTGCGCTTTAGTGATTTCTACTCCGGTTGCCATTTATGCTGCTATTGGGAACGCTTCCTCCAGAGGAGCGCTGGTAAAAGGCGGAAAATACATTGAAGCCTTAGCCGACATTCAAGCCATCGCGGTTGATAAAACCCGAACGATTACTTATGGAACTCCGGTTGTTTCAGATGTTTTTCCGCTAATAGGAACCAGCCGGGAAGAATTGCTTTCCTGCACGGCCGGAGCCGAAATGTTCTCTGAACATCCATTGGCGCAAGCCATCATTACAGCCAGTAAGCAAGAAGGTTTTGAACCTCATATTGCTCAGGATTTTAAAAGTATTTTGGGTAAAGGAGCTACTGCCAAATGTGTGGTTTGTCAAATAGACACCGTTCTGGTAGGAAAACTGGAATTTATCCGCGAATATCATGATATTTCAGAAGAAGTAGAAGCCATTGTTGCGCAATTATCCACCGAAGGAAAAACCAGTGTAGTGGTGAGTTTTGGACAGGGAGTAGCTGGTATCATTGGCTTAACCGATGAAATGAAACCCGATAGTCGCCAAGCCATTCAGGAAATACAGGAAGAAAATATCTCAGTGATTATGCTTACTGGAGATACCGAAAAAGCCGCTCATTTTGTAGCGCGTCAGGTGGGAATTACCAAAGTTTTTGGCAACTTACTTCCAGAACAAAAATCGGAAGAAATAAAAGCTCTTTTACAACAATACGATAAAGTAGCCATGGTAGGAGACGGCATCAATGATGCTCCGGCCTTAGCATTAAGCACCGTAGGAATTGCGATGGGCGCTGCCGGAAGCGACACCGCTATCGAAACAGCGAATATTGCCTTAATGAACGACCAACTTTCCTTAATTCCGTTCCTCATCCGGTTGAGTAAAAAAACCATGAAACAGATTAAAGCCAATACTTTTGGAGCAATCATTACAAAATTGGTTTTTATTTTATTGGCTGTGTTTGGTTACAGCAACTTAGTTTTAGCAATCGCCGCCGATGTAGGCGTTACTTTAATTGTAATTCTTTTCAGTTTGAACCTGATGCGATTTGAAAAAACAAAATCTTAAATTGTTATTTCAACCGAACAAAACAACTCATAAAATGAATAATCCGCATATTATTTAGTAACTTTCCTTATAGCAAATTGGCTATCAGGCTATTTTAAGATTTCCAACCAAAACCAAAAAACCATGACAATCTCTTTTCAAAAAAAAATTTTTCTGGGTTTTATCATCAATATAATAGTGGTAATTGTTGCTGCATGGATTTTTTTAATCCGCATCAATACATCTCGTGACACCATGATGGATGCCAAACTCGATGCCTTAGAAATCTTTTTATTTACTCTTTCTATCTTACTCCTCATTGTGGTTTATTTCATCATTCGAAGCCAACTCAAAGCCAAAGAAAAAGCCCAAAATCTTTTGGAAGAAAATAAAAAACTACTGCAATCTATTCTTGATAATACTTCCAATCCTGTTTTTATCAAAAAACTAAATGGCGAATACCTTTTAATAAATAAAAATTTCGGAGAACTTTTTGGCACAACTAACGAACGCATTATCGGAAAAACCGATTATGATTTTTTACCCAAAGAAATTGCCGAAATGTATCGCAATTCGGATTTAGAAGTAGCCAAAAAACTCACCGAATTAAAGTCGGAAGAAACCATCGAACAAAAAGACGGAATACATACTTATATTGCGGTTAAATTTCCTTTATATGACGCAACAGGCAGAATTTATGCTATTGGCGGTATCTCGACCGATATTACCGAAAGAAAAAAACTCGAAGATTCTCTCAGAGCTACCGATGCCTTTTTCAACATGTCTTTTGATATTTTTACAGTTGCCAAAAACGACCATTTTATCAAAATCAACGCAGCTTTTACCAATACCTTAGGCTACACACAACAAGACCTGGACGAAATAAAATTCATGGATTTAACTCACCCTGAGGATCGTGCTACTTCCGATGAAGTATTGGCTGAAATTCGAAAAGGCAAGACTGTGATTAGCTTTAAAAACAGAGTACGTCACAAAGACGGTTCCTACCGATGGCTGGACTGGAACAGTAATATCGATCTGAAAGAAGGTATTATTTATTCGGCGGCACGAGATATTACCGAAACGGTTGAAATGGGAATTGAACAACAAAAAGCCGTTGACGAATTGTATGAAAACGAAGAAAAATTGCGTGTCATTGTAGAAAATATTGGCGAAGGGGTAATTGTTGCCAATGCTGATAAAAAAGTAATTCTGGCCAATTATATGGCGAATGACATTTTTGGAATCGAAGAAGACGATAAAATTTCAACGGATTTAACTGCTCATTTCGAACTCTATTTCCCGGACGAAAAAACGGTTTTTCCGGCACAAAACCTGCCGATGGAACGCGCTTTTAACGGCGAAATAACCGACGATGTTGATGTCGTGCTTTGGGATCCGGATTCCCGCGAAAAGAGAAGAGTCTTAATCAGTGGACGACCTTTGGTAGATCAAGACAACAATATTGTAGCTGCCGTAGTAACCATCAAAGACATTAGCCAATACAAAAAAATGGAAGAAGAACTCGAAGAAACCGAAAACAAATACCGCAAACTTATTGGCTTCAAAAATGATAAAAAAGACGAAAAAGAAGAAGACAAAGACAAGAAAAAGCCTTTAGAATAAATCATAAAAAAAGCGTTAAGTTTGAGAATCTTAACGCTTTTGTATTTTATTCTTCTTCGTACATTTCATCGTATCGGGCAGGAATTTGCGGATCATACAACGGACATTTGAATTCTTCCATAATATCCACCAATTTATCCATGGTTTTTCCCTGCGTTCCGTAACAGTCTATCTGAATGATTTGCGGAGTAGTTTTCACCTGAAAAGCACCAACACCATCCTTGTTTTTCCAGCTGTTTTCATCTACCCGTTCCCATTTTGAAAATATCGAAGCAATACGATTCAAAATTACTTCCACAGGCAATACTTCCAAACCTTCAATAGTTTCTTGGTCATCAATTGCCTCGTAAACAAGCTGATGGTTTAAATAAACCTCTTCTAAATATTTCCAAAAAACTAATTCGTACATTTTTAAAAAAGTTTAATCGTTAATTTGTTTAAGGGTTTAGTCGTTTATAAGTTCAACCAACACGATTAAACTTTTAAACAAATAAACAGTTCAACAATTCCTAATATTCAAAAGTTCCGTATTCGCTGCTGATAGTTAACTTTTTACTTTCAGAAGCTTCTACTCTACCTACAATTTGCGCATTAACATTGAATGATTTTGAAATGGCAATAATATCTTCGGCTACTTCTGCAGGAACATACAATTCCATACGGTGACCGCAGTTGAAAACCTGATACATTTCTTTCCAATCGGTTTTTGATTGCTCCTGAATCAATTGGAACAATGGCGGAACCGGAAATAAATTATCTTTTATAATATGTAAATTATCTACGAAATGTAAAATCTTAGTTTGTGCTCCACCACTACAGTGAACCATACCGTGAATTTCATTTGCCGAATATTTATCTAAAATTTGTTTGATAATTGGCGCATAAGTACGCGTTGGCGAAAGCACTAATTGTCCGGCGTCAATTGGCGAATTTGCAACAGCATCCGTCAATTGTACCTGACCGGAATAAATTAATTCTTCCGGAACTGCAGCATCGTAACTTTCCGGATATTTGGTTGCCAAATATTTAGCAAAAACATCATGACGTGCCGATGTCAATCCGTTACTTCCCATTCCGCCATTATAACTTTTTTCATAAGAAGCCTGACCGAAAGATTCCAATCCTACAATTACATCACCCGCCTTAATATTAGCATTATCAATAACCTTAGAACGTTTCATTCGGGCAGTCACTGTCGAATCCACAATAATGGTACGAACGATATCACCCACATCGGCAGTTTCACCACCAGTTGAGTGAATACTAACTCCGAAAGAAGCCAACTCCTGAATTAATTCTTCTGTTCCGTTGATAATCGCCGAAATCACTTCAGCAGGAATCAGATTTTTATTTCTTCCAATAGTAGAAGAAAGCAAAATATTATCAGTTGCTCCTACACATAGTAAATCATCAATATTCATGATTAAAGCGTCCTGAGCAATACCTTTCCAAACCGAAAGATCTCCGGTTTCTTTCCAATACATGTAAGCCAAAGAGGATTTTGTTCCTGCTCCGTCCGCGTGCATAATCAAACAATAATCATCGTCCTGGGTTAAATAATCCGGAACAATTTTGCAAAATGCTTTAGGAAACAATCCTTTATCAATATTTTTTATTGCATTGTGTACATCTTCTTTAGATGCCGAAACACCACGCTGTGCGTATCTTTTTGAAGTATCTGAACTCATGAATTCTATTTGTGTAGTTGCCGGGCAACTTGATTTTGGCGCAAAGATAATTATTTTTTAGAAGTTAGAGATTAAAAGTTAGAGGTTAGAAACTCTCGCCCCTAACCTCTAACTCAAAACCTGTAACTAATATATTATTTCGTAAACAATAACTCCCTGTATTTAGTCAAAGTCCACAACTCATTATCTACTAATAATTCTAATTTATCACAATGATTTCTGATGATTTCAAAATAAGGCTTCACTTTGTTACAATAAGCTTCAGCAGTTTTTTGAGCATTGTTCAGCGCATTAGCTTTCTTTCTTTCATTAGTCATCTCTTCCACCTTAGCATTAATTCCTTCAATATGAACCGAAATTTCTTTAATCAAACCGATTTGTTCTTTCGCAACAGATTCGAATTCTTTCCCAAAAATATCCTTCAAACCTTTTACATTTTCGATTAAAGTATTTTGATAACGAATAGCCGTTGGAATTACATGGTTTTTAGAAATATCACCTAAAACTCTACTCTCGATTTGGATTTTTTTCGTATATTCTTCCAATTCAATCTCGTAACGCGCTTCCATTTCGATGTGATTCATAATTCCTAATTCGGAAAACAAATCCAAGGCACGTTTAGAAGCTCTGGCTTTCAAAGCTTCCGGAGTTGTTTTAAAGTTACTCAACCCTCTTTTCTTCGCTTCTTTTTCCCAGGCTTCACTATAACCGTCACCTTCAAAAAGAATATTTTTCGATACTTTGATATATTCTCTCAAAACATTAAAAATAGCATCGTCTTTTTTCATGGCTTTGGATTCAATCAAAGCATCTACCTCCGCTTTAAAATCTCTTAATTGTTTGGCTACAATAGTATTCAAAGTAGTCATCGCATTCGAACAGTTAGCAGAAGAACCCACTGCTCTGAACTCGAATTTATTACCAGTAAAAGCAAAAGGCGAAGTTCGGTTTCTATCCGTATTATCTAAAATTACTTCCGGAATTTTCCCAACTACATTTAGCTTTAAATCGGTTTTTTCTTCCGGTGATAATTTCCCTCTGGTTACACTTTCTAATTCAGCTAATACCTTTGTTAATTGTTCCCCGATAAATACAGAAATAATAGCCGGTGGTGCTTCATTAGCTCCTAAACGGTGGTCGTTACTTGCTGTAGCAATCGAAGCGCGTAATAATTCTTCATAATCATTTACCGCCTTAATAGTATTAATAAAGAAAGTCAGGAATTGCAAATTACTCATTGGCGTTTTGCTCGGACTCAACAAATTCACTCCGGTATCCGTTGCCAGCGACCAGTTATTATGTTTTCCGGAACCATTTACTCCTTTAAATGGTTTTTCATGCAAAAGCACTTTAAACTCATGACGTTCGGCTACTTTTTGCATAATATCCATCAACAAACAGTTGTGATCCACCGCTAAATTAGTCTCTTCAAAAATAGGAGCCAACTCAAATTGATTAGGCGCTACCTCGTTATGACGGGTTTTTACCGGAATACCAAGCAGCATACACTCCTGTTCCAAATCGCGCATATAGGTCAAGGCGCGAGTAGGAATCGAACCAAAGTAATGATCATCTAATTGTTGTCCTTTAGCTGAAGTATGTCCTAATAAAGTTCTACCGGTCATCATCAAATCAGGACGGGAATGTGCCAAAGCTTTATCAACTAAAAAATATTCCTGCTCCCAACCTAAAGTTGCCGTAACCTTTTTTACATTTTTATCAAAATAACGACAAACTTCGGTAGCTGCCTCATCCATTGCAGCCAAAGCTCTTAACAAAGGAATTTTGTTATCCAATGCTTCACCGGTGTACGAAATAAAAACAGTAGGAATACACAATGTGGTTCCATAAATAAAGGCCGGCGAAGTAGGATCCCAGGCAGTATATCCTCTGGCTTCAAAAGTATTTCTAATTCCTCCGTTGGGAAAACTGGAAGCATCCGGCTCCTGTTGTACCAACTGCGCACCTCCAAATTTTTCTACAGGATCACTTCCGTCAAACGAAGTTTCAAAGAAGGCATCATGTTTTTCGGCAGTTGTTCCTGTTAAAGGCTGAAACCAGTGTGTATAATGAGTCACTCCTTTAGACAAAGCCCATTCTTTCATACCCATGGCAATATAATCGGCTAATTTTCGATCAATCTTGGCACCACTTTCAATAGCTCCCTGAACCGCTTTAAAAGCATCCGAAGTCAAATATTGCTTCATCGCTTTTTCATTAAACACATTCGAACCAAAAATATTGGATTTTCTATGACTTTCTTCAAAATGAATGGCTTTTCTGCCGGAGGCTTCTCTTAACGCCTGAAAACGTATTGTAGACATTATATACTGTTTATTAAACGATTAGTAATCAATTTCAAATTAAAAACACAAAGATAAAGAATCTTATGCTAAAATAACCGAAGCCTCTATTGCTAAATTGCTTTTTATTTAGCTTCAAAATTGCTTTTTTTTAAATATACCCCCCGCCAAAATATAGTAATGCGAAAAATAACAGCTGTTCAAAACAAAAGTACCCCCAAGGTTTCAGCACTAAAAAAAATATTCTATATTTGCACTTCGAAATTAAATCAAGAAAATTAATTTATATTATTATGGCAAAAATAAAGTTAGAGTACATTTGGTTAGATGGATACGAACCAACTCAAAATCTTAGAAGTAAAACTAAAGTTGAAGAGCATGACAACTTCCAAGGAACTTTAGAAGAATTAGGAAAATGGTCATTTGACGGTTCGTCTACAAGACAAGCTGAAGGAGGATCTTCTGACTGTTCTTTAGTACCAGTAGCTATTTACCCAGATCCAGATCGTAAAGATGGATACTTAGTAATGTGTGAGGTTATGAATGCTGATGGAACGCCACACCCATCTAACGGAAGAGCTACTATTGATGATGAGGATGATGATTTCTGGTTCGGATTTGAGCAAGAATACTTCATCATGGATACTAAAACTCAATTGCCATTAGGTTTCCCTGTAGGAGGTTACCCAGCTCCACAAGGTATGTACTACTGTTCAGTTGGTGGAAAAAACACTCACGGTAGAAACTTAGTTGAAGAGCACGCTGATTTATGTATCGCTGCCGGAATCAACTTTGAAGGAATCAACCAAGAGGTTGCTTGCGGACAATGGGAATTCCAATTATTCGCTAAAGGTGCTAAAAAAGCCGGAGACGAAATTTGGGTTGCTCGTTACTTATTAGATCGTTTGACTGAGAAATATGGTTACTATATTGAGTACCACCCAAAACCTCTAGGAAAAGATATGGACTGGAATGGTTCTGGTATGCACGCTAACTTCTCTAACTCTGTGTTGAGAACTTGTGGAGACCAAGCTACTTACGAAAGAATCTGTGAGGCTTTCCGTCCGGTTGTTGAAGAGCACATCGCTGTTTATGGAGCTTACAATGACCAACGTTTGACTGGTAAACACGAAACTGCTTCTATCAACGATTTCTCTTACGGAATCTCCGACAGAGGATGTTCTATCCGTATTCCGTTAATCACGGTTCAAAAAGGATGGAAAGGTTGGTTAGAAGACAGAAGACCTGCTTCTAATGGTGACCCATACAAAATTGCTGCTAGAATTATCAAAACAGTTAAATCTGCTTTGTAATCTCACAATGATAAAACTAAAAAATGCCTTCAGAAATGGAGGCATTTTTTTATACTATAAATTAAGCCCTTCCTACACAAAAAACTATCTTTGTAAAAACACAATACAATTTTTATGATAGTTTGGATCTGTTTTTTAGCGATGATTTTTTTATTCCTGGCGCTGGACTTAGGAATTTTTAACAAAACCCCACACGAAATAAGTTCTAAAGAAGCCGGAAAATGGACTGCAATCTGGATTACTTTATCTTTTCTGTTTTCTATAATTGTGTACTGGCTTTACCAAAACAATTACATTGAAAATCCGGACCAACTAAAACCAACGGTCGCTTCAATGAAATACATTACCGGATATTTAATTGAACTTTCCCTGAGTATCGACAACATATTTGTGATAGCCATCATCTTTTCTTCTTTCAGAATTCCTAAAAAATACCAACACCGCGTCTTGTTTTGGGGAATTATTGGAGCTATTGTTTTTAGAGGAATCATGATTTATTTTGGGGTATTAATCATCAAGAAATTCGCCTGGACAACTTACCTTTTCGGAGCTTTTTTAATTTACACGGCAATTAAAATGTTTTTCAAAAAAGAAGATCACGAATACGATCCTCATAATTCCGTTTTTTACAAATACCTAAAAAGGCTGACTCCGATAACCACAAAAATCGAAAGCGAACATTTTTTTGTCAAAATAAACA
Source organism: Flavobacterium pokkalii (assembly GCF_014596575.1). Taxonomy (GTDB): domain Bacteria; phylum Bacteroidota; class Bacteroidia; order Flavobacteriales; family Flavobacteriaceae; genus Flavobacterium; species Flavobacterium pokkalii. Next base: position 85,534 of record NZ_NASZ01000017.1, read on the forward strand.
ATATCAATACCGCTACACCATTATTTGTTACTTTGTTTCTTATCGAACTAATGGACATCGTTTTTGCACTAGACAGTGTTCCTGCTATTTTAGCCATTACTTCAGATCCGTTTTTAGTATTTAGTTCCAATATTTTTGCCATTCTGGGATTGCGTTCGATGTATTTCTTTTTAGCCAATATGCTCGAAAAATTCAGCTACTTAGAATACAGTCTGATTGCTATTTTATGCTTTGTAGGTTTAAAAATGATTTTCCATCATTTTGTCCAACTTCCCGAATGGGCCTCTCTTCTTTTTATAATCACTGCATTGTTATCCGGAATTATAACTTCAATACAAAAAGACAAGAAACACAAAAAGTCATGATACAAAAAAAGGAAATCTCGCGATTTCCTTTTTTTTTATACTTTTTAATAAAATATTAATTCAACTCTTTAACATTGCTATCATCGATATTATATTTTTTGATAACAGCATCATAATCTGAATAATCTTCTTTTACTTTATTAGCTATTTTTGCTGTACCTGACGGAGAGCCTGGTACAATAACTATTCTAAAAGTTTGATTATTCAAATAACTTGGAGTTAGCGCTAAATCATAAGTTGCACGTGCATAAATTATAAAATGCCCAATACTAAAATCAAAATCATAATCAACCTCTCCATTAGAGTTATAAATTGTTCTTGGTATTTGTTCCCAAATAGGAGCATTTGTACCATTTATAGACCCAACTTTTCTATAAATTAAAATAACATCCTCATTAAAGAGTACAGGATCTAATTCTTCATAAATATTATACCCATCATCAGGATTAAAACCAAAATCCACATTGCTTAACTGGAAGACTTCACTAATAGTATCCTGATCATCTCCATAATATTCTTCGGTAGTGGTACAACTTGTTAAAGCAAAAAAGCTCACAAAAGCGAAAAGTGTAACTATTTTTTTCATGATAATAAATTTTAAAAGGTTAAGGTTATAATCTGTTATTCACGAACTATGCCAAAATTAATTTGAATTATATTTTTTTCTTAAAAAAATGAAATCAGACTATTTCATACAAACAAAAAACACCCGCAGTAACGGGTGTTTTTAATTAAATTAATTACTCTATTTAATATGAAGACATCACAGTTTTTGTACTACTTCCTAAGCTAGTAGTTAATTTCACAACATAAACTTGTTGTTGTTCTAAGAAAGAACTAAAACTTACAGCTACTTCTTTCCCTAAATAACTACCTGTATCAATCATAGAATAAACTAACTCTCCTTTTGAATTAAACACTTCTATTTTCACATCTGACACATAATCAAAATTGTATCTGATGGTTAATTGGTCTTTAAAAGGCACTGGATAAGCATCAAAACTAGCAGCATCTGAAGTCATCATAGCGCTAAAAGCTGTAGTTTCAATTACCGGACAAACTAAAGGCGAAATACCATAACCTACAGGTATTCTACATCCATCAAACGCATTATTAATTTTATCAACCACATCAGCAATAGAGGAAAGTGATAGACCATATGTATCTCCTCCTCCCAAAGCTTGATTTGCTAAAGCAAACAATCCCTGAACGGTAGGGTTACCTCCCAAAGCATTAACCACATTACTTGGAATAGTATAGTATTCGTATTCATTATTCACTGTTCCATCAGGATTACAAGAACGTACTTTAGCCACATCGGAACCACAACCACCTTCTGAAGCAGCCGTTGCTAAAATCCCTGCCTGCAATTCAAAATTACCAAGCTGACCATTAACACCTAAATTAAGACCTAAGGTAATTGTTTGAGCTAACAAAGTATTATTAATTACTCCATTTTTCAAATAATTAGGTGGTAAATTACTGATTTGATAATCAAAAGGTGCTAATACTTTACTCATACCCCCTCCAGGTAACACTCTTATAATATCATCTATATCATCAGGTGTCATCATCCAAACAGAATGTCCTGGTAAACCAATTGTCATGGTTCCACCATAAGAAGTCAAAGCTTTAGCTATGAGTTCTGCTGTTGTATAACTAGCAAATCCGCCTTGACCGTCAGGCGCACAAGACATACCTCCTTCATTACCATAATAGCCTTGAGTATAAGAACACAAAGCCGCAGAACATATTTGAACAGTGACCTCAGCTATATCTGTATTAGTACAACCATTAGCAGGATTAGTAACAGTCAAAGTATAAGTACCAGCCATATCAACTGTTGGTGTTGCAGTGTTGGCTCCGGAAACAATGTGTCCGCCATTGCTGGCAACCCAGGCAAAAGTAGCTCCCACTGTTGATGAAGAACCATTCAATACCACAGCTCCAGCACCACATAAAATTTGAGCATCAGCCCCTGCATTCGCGTTAGGAGGTGTATTATTCAAGGTTACCAATGCAACATCAGTAACTGTACAGCCATTGGCAGGATTAGTAACAGTTAAAGTATAAGTACCAGCCATGTCAACTGTTGGTGTTGCAGTATTAGCTCCTGAAACAATATGCCCTCCATTGCTGGCAACCCAGGCGAAAGTAGCTCCTGCTGTCGAAGAAGAACCACTCAAAGCAATCGAAGTTACAGTACAAGTCAATACTTTATCGACTCCTGCATTAGCATTTGGTGCTGTATTATTTAGAGTCACTAAAGCAACATCGGTAGCGGTACAGCCATTTGCCGAATTAGTAACAGTTAAAGTATAAGTACCAGCCATATCAACTGTTGGTGTTGCCGTATTAGCTCCTGAAACAATATGTCCTCCATTACTGGCAATCCAGGCGAAAGTAGCTCCTGCTGTCGAAGAAGAACCACTTAACGCAATCGAAGTTACGGTACAAGTCAATACTTTATCGGCTCCTGCATTAGCATTAGGAGGAGTATTATTTAAAGTTACCAAAGCAATATCACTTGCAGTACAGCCATTTGCCGGATTAGTAACTGTTAAGGTATAAGTACCAGCCATGTCAACTGTTGGTGTAGCAGTGTTGGCTCCTGAAACAATGTGTCCGCCATTACTTGCAACCCATGAGAAGGTAGCTCCTGCTGTTGAAGAAGAACCACTCAATGCAATTGAAGTGATGGTACAAGTCAATACTTTATCTGCCCCTGCATTGGCATTTGGCAATGAAGCATCAAGAGTAACTAGAGCAACATCGGTAGCGGTACAACCATTAGTCGGATTAGTAACTGTCAAAGTATAAGTACCAGCCATATCAACTGTTGGTGTTGCAGTGTTAGCACCGGAAACAATATGTCCGCCATTGCTGGCAACCCAGGCAAAAGTAGCTCCTGCTGTCGAAGAAGAACCACTCAAAGCAATCGAAGTTACAGTACAAGTCAATACTTTATCA
>NZ_NASZ01000018.1 GCF_014596575.1 Flavobacterium pokkalii
CAGTTGTAAATCAACGACTAAATATACGAAATAACTTATGTTAAACCAAATATAAAGCACAAAAAAAACCGCCTCAGTTTTGAGACGGCTTCTTTTTTTTGTTTCTATATTAAGAACTTATTATAAATACTCTCCGTGTTGAGAAATATCCAAACCTAATTCTTCTTTATCTTCTGTAACTCTTAAAGGAGTAATTTTGTTTACAATAAAGAATAATGCATAAGAAGCACAAAATGCAAAAACAGATACGATTACCAATGCTGTAAATTGATTGATAAACAAAGTAGATTCTCCAAAGATTAATCCTTGATCAGCTACAGCCGAATTTACTTCTTTAGAAGCAAAAACCCCTGTTAACAACATACCTACCATACCTCCAACACCGTGACAGGCAAATACATCCAAAGCATCGTCAATTTTACCTTTAGGGAATTTACTTACCATAAAGTTACTTACAACACTACTGAACATACCAATGAAGATTCCATGTGGCAAGCTTACAAAACCGGCTGCCGGTGTAATGGCAACTAAACCTACAACGGTACCAATACAAGCCCCCATAGCAGATAATTTGTGTCCTAAAATTTTATCCATAAACACCCAGGCCATACCAGCCGCAGCTGCAGCAACAGTAGTAGTTCCTAAAGCCTGAACCGCTAATCCGTTAGCTCCTAAAGCCGAACCAGCATTGAAACCAAACCATCCAAACCATAATAATCCTGTTCCTAATAAAACGTAAGTAATACGAGCCGGATTTACTTTTTGTACTTTTCTTTTTCCTAAGAACATAGCTCCTGCAAGTGCAGCCCATCCGGCACTCATATGAACCACTGTTCCTCCTGCAAAATCCAAAACTCCCATTTTGAAGAATAATCCATCAGGATGCCAGGTCATGTGACATAATGGAGCATAAATCACTAAAATGAATAATACCATGAATAACATATATGCCCAAAAACGAATTCTTTCGGCAAAAGCTCCCGTAATTAAAGCCGGGGTAATGATGGCAAATTTAGCCTGGAATAAAGCAAACAACATAAATGGAATGGTTCCTGCCAAACTCCATGCTGTATTAGTTCCTACTCCCTGAAAAAACGGATAAGTCGTTGGATCCCCAATAATCCCTCCAATGGTAGTACCAAAAGACAAACTAAATCCAACTACAATCCATAATACGGTAACAATTATCATTGCCATGAAACTTTGCAACATAGTACTGATAACATTTTTTTTACCTACCATACCTCCGTAAAAGAATCCTAATCCCGGAGTCATAAGTAAAACTAAAGCTGTAGCTACAATCATCCAGGCAGTATCTCCTGTATCAAATGCAACAGCTTCTGATGGAACTGGGTTTCCAGTTAAAATAAAACTTGAAAATAGTGTAATGACTAACAACGCTATCATTATTACACTTAAAGTTACTTTTCTCATTGTTTTTTATTTGGTTTAAATTTTCACCAAAAATATAAAATGAAAACATACCCCTGTAAAAAACACCCCCAAAGATGATAATTTTTATTACTTAAACAGTTTGACCCCTTAAATTTTGACAGCATAAACATAAAAAAGACCAAAAAATAACAATTTATTAAATTTCACCCCCTAAAAACATGCTCTCATAGCAAAATCTTAAATAAAATTGAAATCCATTTCTTATATCATTTACAATTCTGCAATAAAAAAAGAATTTTACCCAATCTTTTTTTCGATATAGTCAGAATTTAGCAAATAAAGCGCCCCCATATATCTTAAATTAAAGGATACCAAATCCCCTACTTTGTAATTCCGCTTCGAATTACTAATATCAATCACCAACATATCCGAACTGGCATCAATAATAGTAATTCCCTCATCTTCCGGATTTATATACTGCGGTTGCATATCCAACAATCCTACATCCAAAATAGCTCTTAAAGAAGTACTTCCCAAATCTTCGGCTTTATCAACAGAAAATGTATGTCCAGCTACATTTTCTCCCAGCTCACCGGTAGGCGTGTCCGGCTTTTCGGTGATTTCAATAATTTCACTGTAGAGTTTAAAAACATCGTGATGCATTCCCTCTATGGTTTCTCCGTTAAATAAGTCTTTTCCAAAAAAAAGAGCCTCCCCTATTCTAAAGTGATTCACTGCCATGGGACGGGCATTCTTTAAAATCAACGGCACTGCCACCGAAGTACCGCCGGAAACCCAGGGAATATGAATATTGAATTTGGCTTCAATTAATTGCTTGTACAAACTCAACTGAATCAGTTTGTCCTGTGTAGGCATCACTCCGCTCAAACAATTTAAATTTGTCCCTATACCACGGATTTCAATATTTGGTAAACTAAGTACATTACCATAAAACTCTATCAACTCTTCTCCCATTACACCTTCTCTTAAATCCCCCATTTCAATCATAATAATGATATTATGTGTTTTATTTTGCTTTTGGGCTTCTTTAGAAAGCAACTTAATGGTATATATTTCGGTATTAAAACTCACATCGGCATAGCGCACGATACTTTCAATACTGCGTTTAGCCGGTGGTTTGATGTAAACTGTTTGAATTTCCGGATCCAATGCTTTTATTTTTCGCAAATTACTCGCTCTGGAATCGTGAATTTCCCGAACACCCAACGCTATAATTTCTTTTAAATAAATTTCGTTTCCGCACAACATTTTAGAAACAACTCCCCAATGAATTCCTCTGGGTTTAAAAATTGAATCTAAAAACTGATAATTTTCCTTTAATTTCTCTCTATATAATTTAATAAATGCCATTAGTCTATAATTTTTCTTGGTATTGATTTAGAAATTCGGGTTAACAATTCATAATTCAGCTGATTACTGTAATCTCCAAAAGAAGCAATAGAAATCACCCCTTCATTTTGACTTCCTATTAAAACCACTTCTTCTCCTTTTTTTACTGTTTTAATATCAGTGACATCCACCGCAATCATATTCATATTCACTAATCCAATAACTACACAACGCTGTCCCTGAACAAGTACTCTCCCGTGATTACTTAACGACCTGCTGTATCCATGCGCATAACCAATAGGAATTATAGCGACTTTCATATCTCTTTTTGCCATAAAACTGGTTCCGTAACCAATAAAATTAGTCGTCTTTATTTTTTTGACACTCATGACGACACTCTTCCAGGTAATGACACGGCTCAAAGGATCCAGCTTCATTTTTTTTGCATTCAAATAAGTGATAAATACTTCCTGACTGGGCCATAAACCGTATTGCATAATACCTATTCGTACCAAATCCATTCGGGTTTCCGGAAACATCACCGAAGCTGCCGAACAAGCCGAATGACAGATTTTTGGTTTTAAATCATTTGCTAAGAAGTATTGTTTTATTTCTTTAAAACGTACAATTTGTCTTTCTATTCTGTAATAATTAGAAATACTTTCGGCTCCGGCATAATGGGTGCACAAACCTTTAAATTCTAAATATTCTTTTTCATTTTTCAAAAGAGAAGCCACAGCAGCTAATTCCGATTTTTCAAATCCGGTTCGGTTCATTCCGGTTTCTACTTCAATATGAACGATAGCTTTTTTTCGAAGCTTTTTCGCTATTTGACAAGCCTCAGACAATCTTTTCCTGTCAAAAACAAAAAATTCTATTTCGTTTTCAATAATCCATTCTAAATCTTCTTTTTGCAAAAAACCCATAATTAAAATGGTAATTTTATCATTTAAAACCATTTTAATATCTCTGGCTTCACTAACATCAAAAACGGAAAAATGACGAACACCGCAAGCCGAAGCCATTGTAACAAATTCAGGAATTCCATGTCCATAGGCATTTCCTTTAACAACCGACGAAAAAATGACTTTTTTCCCAAATAGCTGTCTTAAAAAATCGATGTTTTTTTGATAAGCCGAACGACTAAGTTCTATCAGAGAGTTAGTTTGCATCTGTAATTTGTTTACTAATTTGATAAAAAAGACGGATTGCTGTTGGCAGAATTTCATCCGGAAAATCATAATCCGGATTGTGAAGCGCCGGAATATTTAAACCCGCTCCAATTCCGAACAAAGCCCCTTTGTAATTTTGGGTAAATAAGCCAAAGTCCTCTCCCCAACTAAAAGGATTTTCAATTTCGTTTAAATCCAATGTTAATTTCTGAGCGGCCTTCAGAATTTCATCTGCAGCTGCTGAATTGTTTTCAGTAGCATGAAAAACCTGAATCCATTTAGTTTCTATTAAAAGTTGATGTTCACTGGCTATTTTTTGGGCAATCTTTTCTAATAAATGCTCCTTTATTTGCATTTGAGTATCTGTAGTTGTTCTAACCGTAAAATGAATTTCACCAGCGCCGGCCGAAACACCATAAGCTTTTTTTCCCATTTGAATATAAATAGGTGTAATCAAACAATAGTCTTTCTTACGTATATCCGATTGTATTAACTGATGAAAATCATTAATTATTTGGGTAATTGCCAATGCCGGATTAATACCTTTTTCGGGTTCGGCAGCGTGCGAAGTTTTGCCTTTCAATTTTATAATAATACTTTGAACCGCACAGCTAAAACTATTATTTTTAACCACTATCTGATGCAATGGAAAACCCGGTAAATTATGCAAGGCAAAAACATAATCTGGTTGTATGGCTAAAAAAGCAGACTCCTGAATCACTTTTTGTGCTCCTGTTCCATCTTCTTCAGCGGGTTGAAACAAAAGTATTATAGCGCCTGTTTCGGGTCTTTTGTAATGCAATTCAATTGCCAAACCACACAAAACTGCCATGTGTCCGTCATGACCACATTTATGCGAAACCGATTGATAATGTGACCGATGTTCAAAATCATTAATTTCTTCAATTGACAAAGCATCCAGTTCGGCTCTGAACAATACTTTTTTACCTGATTTCCCGGATTTATAAACAGCCGCAACTCCGTTTCCACCTAAATTTTTAATTAATTCGTCCGGCGGAAATTGTTCTAAAAAAGCACAAATTCTTTGCGCTGTTTGCACTTCTTTACCCGAAACTTCCGGAAATTGATGCAACTCTTTGCGAAAGCGAAGCAACGAATTGAGCTGTTTTTTAAAATATTCCATTTGCAACTATTTTATCAGACGCATTTCTAAATATTTATTAGTAAAACCTAGTTTTTCGTATAATTTTCTGGCGGGATTTTCAGGTTCTACATGCAGGGCAATATCGCCATCTGCAATTGAAATTGCTTTTTCCATCAGGCTTTTTCCATATCCTTTTCCACGTTGGCTGTTATCAACTGCGATGTAAACCAATATATTTTCCGGAATAAAACCTTTCATCCCGGTATTATTCAAAATTACAACCCCTACAATGGCATCATTATCAATTCCTACGATAATATTTCCACCTTTTTGGGGATTCATTACATAAGCAATACACTTCAAAATATCTTCAATCTTATCGCCGTATTGCTCCAAATGTGTATATAAAAATTCGGCAATTATCTGATTAGAATAGGTTTTATCTTCACCTGTTGTTGTATTAATTAACTTGAAATTCATTTTTTAATTGTTTTTTATGATGATACATTGAAATTGTAATAAACAGAATAAGTGAAAGACTTATTCCATAAATATTAGCATCTAAATTTTCTGAAAGTTGTATGCCAAATGGCAACTTATTTTGGGTAAGAATCAGCAAAATGGTAGTTCCTCCTCCCAGCAACATACTCCAAAAAGCTGCAATAGAATGACTTTTTTTCCAAAACAAAGCTCCCAAAACGGGTATAAACAATCCTGAAACCATAAACGCATAGGAATAAAGCATTAGTTCTAAAACGTTTTGCATTTGCGAAGCCAAAAAAATGGCAAATATTCCCACCAGCAGTGTTACAATTTGCGAAAGCTGTAATTCTCTTTTATGAGTCAATTTGTTTTTAGCAAATTTGCTTACAATATCAGTAACTATATTTCCGGAAGCAGCCATTAAACAACTATCTGCTGTAGAAAGAATGGCCGAAAAATAAGAAGATAACATCAATCCCATTAATCCGACAGGTAAAATAGTGGCCAATAAAACCGGTAATCCCATTTCACTATCCATTGAAGCAGCATCTGTAATTCCGGCAAACATTCCCTGATTGGCCGCAACTTTAGCCAGCATCCCTAAAATAACGCCCATAAAAGCCATTATTGGCCATTCAAAAACACCTGCAATCAACCAGGCTTTCTTAGCTTCTTTTTCTCCTTTACTGGCGTAAATTCGTTGGTACAATGTCATTCCTACAAACCAAATGGGAATTATCGTTACCGACCAATTAATAATTTGATAAACAGAAACATTGGTGAGTGATAAATATTCAGCAGACAAAGCGTTTTTTATGGCTCCATATCCTCCTACGGCATGATAAGCTACCGGAATTCCAATAAAAACCAAACCGAAAATCAAGACCAACCACTGAATCGTATCGGTATAAATTACTGCTTTTAATCCTCCAATTGAGGTATAAGCCACCGCAATTACCCCCATAACAATCAAAGCTGTTTGAATATCCAACCCTTTAATGGTTGCCGAAGCTAATTTGGCACCGGCCAAAACCTGAGAACTGGTAAATCCTATATAACCAATGGCTGAAATAATACCGGCTAGAAAAGCTACTTTTCCATTATAAAAGTGACTAAAAACCTGAGGAAAAGTGAAAAATTTATGTTTATGTCCCAATCGACTAATGGTTGGAATCAAAAAAACAGCACTTAACCAGGCTCCTAAAACTCCGGTAAACAACATCCAGGAACCCGATAATCCCATCGTAAAACCCAAACCTCCCAAACCGATAGAAAATCCGCCTCCAACATCAGTAGCAACCACCGACAAACCAATGTGCCAGGCATTCATGCTTCTACCGCTTACATAAAAATCTTCTGCTGTTTCATTTTTTTTAAAAAAATAGAGTCCTACGCCGAGCATTAGCAGCATATAGACAAAAAAAATTGCATAATCAATGATGTGCATTTTCTTTTAATTATTACGATTATTTTAAAGCCCGATAATGGAATTCTTCCAAGAGACTAAAGATGCAGCTAACTGCAAAAAAGAATTATTTTGTAACAACGATTTCAAGAATTTGAAATCAGAAAAAGGGAAGTAAAAAAATGACTTATTTCTACTATTAAACCCCGAAAAAACAAACAAATACTCGCAAATATATAAAAAAACAGCCTAAAACAGATGTTTTTTTTCAAAAAACACAGTTTATTAAATCTTAGCTGTCCAAATTCTGAGTATAAAATTCAGATTGAAGAATCTAAATTATTTTCATTTTAGAAAATTATCAAAAAGAGTATATTGTCAAAAAAATAATACAATAAAAATTTAATTATTAACAAAATTTAATTATTTTTAATTTTAGACTTATTAAACTAAAATACACAATGAAAAAAGCGCCTACGATAAAATGGGGAATAATAGGATTAGGCAGAATTGCACATCAATTTGCTAAAGAATTGCAATTAGTCAATGGAACAGAACTTGTTGCAGTTGCGTCAAGAAGTAAAGAAAATGCTGAAAGTTTTGCAAAAATTTATCATTGTCCAAAAGCATATGATTCCTATGAAGCTATTCTAAACGACGATACTATTGATATCATATATATTGCTACTCCTCATGATTCGCATGCTACTTTAACAATGCAGGCACTAGAAAAAAACAAACATGTATTGTGTGAAAAACCCATTGCTTTGAATTATTCTGACGCCGAAAAAATGATTGCTGCTTCGAAAAAAAACAAAAAATTTTTTATGGAAGCATTTTGGACCCGATTCAACCCTTCATTTAAGGAAACTCTATCTAAGATAAAACAAGGTGAGCTTGGAAAAGTGCAATATATTAATGCTGACTTTGCTTTTGTAGGGAACGAAAATGAAAAGAACAGGTTGTTTGATTTAAAACTGGGAGGTGGTGCGTTGATGGATATAGGGGTTTATCCACTATTTTTAGCCTACACAATTTTAGGTATTCCTGAAAAAATTGATGCAAAATCTATTTTTCATACTAGCGGGGTTGACAAACAAACCGCTATGATTTTACAATACCCTGATGCACAAGCTATATTGTATGCAGGAATTAACACTACTTCAGAAATGAAGGCCACCATAAGCGGTACTGAAGGCAGGATCAATTTGAATCCTACCTGGCATATGGCAGAATCCTATACTGTGATAAAAGATAATATGGAAATAAAATACGATTTCCCTACCAAAGGTATGGGCTACACGTATGAAATTGAAGAATGTCATCAATGCATTCAAAATAAAGCCATTGAAAGCCAACTTTGGTCACACAAAAACAGCTTGGAACTCATCAAAATTGTTGATGAAATCAAAAAAATAATTGGATTAGACTTTTCGATCTAATTATTAAAGTAATCTATCTATTGTGCAATTGAAACTAAATTTCTCATGTTAGTAAAAGTATTTGGAAGTGCCGTTTTTGGAGTAGAAGCCACTACCATCACCGTAGAAGTTAATGTTGACAAAGGTGTCGGATACCATTTAGTTGGTTTGCCTGACAATGCTATAAAAGAAAGTAGTTTTCGCATTGCGGCTGCTTTAAAAAACAATGGTTATATGCTGCCCGGCAAAAAAATCACCATCAATATGGCTCCTGCCGATTTACGCAAAGAAGGTTCTGCTTACGACCTGACACTTGCTTTGGGCATTTTGGTTGCTTCCGGACAAATAAAAGGAGACGAAATCGACAAATACATTATCATGGGCGAATTATCGCTTGACGGCAGCTTACAACCTATAAAGGGAGCTTTACCTATTGCTATCAAAGCCAAAGCAGAAGGTTTCAAAGGCTTTTTTCTCCCGAAACATAATGTCAAAGAAGCGGCAATAGTTAAAGATTTAGATGTTTACGGAGTAGAAAACGTACAGGAAGTCATTGATTTTTTTGAAGGAAAAGGCAATTTGGAACCTACAAAAATCGATACCAGAGCCGAATTTTACAAAGAATTAGACTTTCCCGAATTTGATTTTTCGGATGTCAAAGGTCAGGAAAGCATTAAAAGATGTATGGAAATTGCCGCAGCAGGCGGTCACAACATTATTCTCATTGGTCCTCCGGGAGCCGGAAAAACCATGCTAGCCAAACGTTTACCAAGCATTCTCCCGCCTATGACCTTACACGAAGCTCTGGAAACTACTAAAATCCACAGCGTTGCCGGAAAACTAAAAGAAGTTGGCTTGATGAATCAGCGTCCTTTTCGAAGTCCGCATCATACCATTTCTAATGTAGCTCTGGTGGGCGGTGGCAGTTATCCGCAACCGGGTGAGATTTCGATGGCTCACAATGGAGTTTTATTTTTAGACGAATTACCCGAATTCAAACGCGATGTATTGGAAGTAATGCGTCAGCCTTTGGAAGACCGCGAAGTTACTATTTCACGCGCCAAATTCACGGTGACTTACCCTTCCTCTTTTATGCTGGTTGCCAGTATGAATCCGAGTCCGAGTGGATTTTTCAATGATCCCAATGCCGCGCAAACCGCTTCGCCTTACGAAATGCAACGTTATCTGAGCAAAATTTCGGGGCCATTATTAGACCGAATCGATATTCATATTGAAGTGACTCCTGTCCCATTTGAGAAATTATCCGATAATCAAAAAGCCGAAAGCAGTGTGACTATTCGAAAAAGAGTAACCGAAGCAAGGGAAATTCAATCGGTGCGATTTGAAAAAATGGATAACATTCATTACAATGCACAAATGAATACAAAACACATCCGCGAATTTTGCGCCTTAAACGAAGATTCCAAAACCTTATTAAAAAATGCGATGGAACGACTGAATCTTTCCGCCAGAGCCTACGACCGAATTTTGAAAGTCGCCCGAACTATTGCCGACTTAGAAACTTCACCGGAAGTTGCTGCTGCTCATATTGCCGAAGCTATTCAATATCGAAGTCTGGACAGAGATGGTTGGCTGGGGTAATGTTTTTTTTGGTTAGTAATTTATCGCTTAAAATTCTAAACTAATTTGAAGAATGCTTTTGTTGAATCACCCAAGCTCCGCAAAGTCTCCGACTTTGAGGATGTGATTTTCAGTCTCTGACTGACCTTTAAAAAGATATGAAAGAAAAAGAAGGATACATAATTCGAGATCAATGCAAAATGCATTTTATAACTGCAACGGTTGTAGACTGGGTTGATGTTTTTTCTAGAAAAACATATAAGGATTGTATAATAGAAAGTTTGGATTTTTGTATAAAAAACAAAGGAATGATTTTGTATGGCTTTGTCATTATGTCTAATCATATTCATTTAATCATTCAGTCAGAAAACAGTAAATTATCCGATTTGATTCGGGATTTCAAGAAGTTTACAGCAAAAACCATTTTGAATAAAATAGAAACAGAGCCAGAAAGCAGAGCTAATTGGATGCTGAAACGTTTTGAATTTGCTTGTAAAAGCCATAATCGAAATGAAAAATATCAGTTTTGGCAGTATGGTAATCATCCTGAAGAAATTTACTCTGAAAAGTTTTTTTGGTCGAAATTGGATTATATCCATTTGAATCCTGTTCGCGCAGGAATTGTTTCCAAAGCTTCTCATTATTTATATTCCAGTGCTTCAAATTATGTTAACAATAATGGAATTATAACAATTACAAAAGTAGATAATCCAGTAATAGATGTTTTGAAACCACAATCAATCAATACAATATACAATTGGTAATGAAGGTCGAAGACCTTTAATCACATCCACAAAGTCGGAGACTTTGCGGAACATGTGTTAGTGACTTAAAATTCTAAAGTAATTTCCAAAATATTTTGTGTTGCATTATCAATTCGGAATCTTTCGTCCTGACGAACTCCTACTACCCAAACAATTTGATTAGTTGACCAAAGAACCCAGCAATTATCTTTTTCAATTAAAGATAATTTTTCGTCTTTAAAAAGTTTGCTCAACTTCTTGGATTTTCCGTTCATCCCAAAAGGTTGAAAAGCATCGCCTTTCTGCCAAGGCTTTAAAACCAAAGGATATTGTAATTTATCCGCATCAACAAATATTGTGTTTGTCGAAGTATTTTCAATATGATCAGCTTTTTCAAAACGAAGATGTAAAGGAGTATCAATTACACCGCAATCCTTTTCTATCCAATATTCGGGATTTTCGACCTCCAATTGAAGCGGACTAAGAATCAATTGCCCTCTATCTTTTAACAAACGGTAATTAGCTGAAAAAACCTGCTTCCCGGACTGACTTTCCACCAAATTATAAATATCTTCCCAGGCAGTAAATCCAAATTCATGCAGCCATTGGTACAAATACGACAAATAATTAGGCAATTTCAACAATTGTTTCAAATCAAAAACAATTGTTTCTCCTTCTTCTTTCGCAACCTGCTGATAGACCATTATAGCGGCATCTTCAACTAATTCCTGAGATTGTTGAAGGTAAGTCTGTGTTTTTTGAAAGCTTTCTAAAAATTGCGGATTTAATTCTTTTAGCAAAGGAACCAGATGATGCCTGATTTTATTTCGTAAATATTTATCCGAAGCGTTACTGCTGTCTTCGCGCCATTGAATATGATTCTCTTTAGCGTATTCCAAAATTTCAGCTCTCGAAAAAGGCAACAAGGGACGAATAATTTTACCATTTTGAGCCGGAATTCCCGTCAAACCCTCTAATCCGGTGCCTCTGCTTAAATTGATTAGAAAAGTTTCAACGCTATCATCGGCATGATGCGCCGTTAAAATATAATCGTAATTCTCAGTTTCTAACAATTCGTAAAACCAATTGTAACGCAATTCCCGAGCTGCAATTTGTGTAGAAAGTTTAAAATCATTCGCAAAAGCTTCGGTGTCAAACTGCGTTACAAACAACGGAATTGCATTTGCATCAGCATAATCCTGAACAAAATGCTGATCTTCAAAACTTTCCAATCCACGTAATTGAAAATTACAGTGACACAATGCAATATCACACTTCAATTGATGTAACAGATGAACTAAAACCATGCTGTCAATTCCTCCGCTAACAGCCAAAAGCAAGCGACTTTTTTCCAGAAAAGGAAAATTTTGACGAATATGTTTTTCAAACTTTCTGAACATTAATTATCAATTAAAATTTACTGCAACACTTCAAACATGGCTTTTGCTTTCAACAAGCATTCCTGATATTCTTTTTCCGGAACCGAAAGCGAAGTTATGGCACTTCCTACCGAAAAAGATAAATATTTATTTTCCTGATTATACAAAATACTTCGGATAACCACATTAAAATCAAAATCGCCTTCAGGGGTAAAATAACCTACGGCTCCGCTGTACAAACCTCTTTTGGTTTCTTCCAATTCTTCAATAATCTTCATTACTGAAATCTTCGGAGCTCCGGTCATACTTCCCATAGGAAAAGTAAACCTTAAAACATCAACACCAGCGTATTGCGTATCAAGTCTTGAAGTAATAGTTGAAATCATTTGGTGCACTTGTAAGAACGAATAAACCCCACATAACTCCGTTACCTGAACAGAACCTTTTTGAGCTGTGTGCGACAAATCATTCCGAACCAAATCAGTAATCATAATATTTTCAGCTCGCTCTTTAGCATTGGTTGCCAATTCATTTTTAGATTTTTCATCCTCAACAAAGTCCAAAAAACGCTTGGCTGTTCCTTTTATCGGCTGAGAAATAAGTGTATCTCCTTTTTTCTTCAAATAGCGTTCCGGTGAAGCCGACAACAAAAACTGTTTATGATTTTTAAAAAATACTGCAAAAGGCGGTTTGGAAATAGCATTCAGTTTTAAAAAAGTATCTAATGGATCTATTTGTGCGTTTTCGGCATAAAATTCCATGCAAAAATTAGCCTCATACAAATCTCCTCTGTGAATATAATCCAGCATTTTGCTTACCTTTTGCTTGTAAGCCTCTTCAGAAATACGTTCCTGTATAGGCAAAGCTTCGGCTGTAACTTCAAAATCAGTTGTCAAAGAAATAATTTCCTTCCAGTCTTCTTCAAATTCATCATCGCAAAAATGCAAGTACCGAATTTCCAACTCGTTTCCTTTAGCTAAAAAAAGCTTTTTTGGTTGGTAAAAAAACAAATCTGGAAAATGCAAACCGTCAAAATTTTCAGAAGTTAATGCTTCGGTATCGTTTTTTAAATCATAAGACAAATAGCCAAACAACCAGTCTCTGCTGGATTGCTGGTATTGTTTTAAGTCTTCAAAAGCATTAAAATAATCGGTTTTAATCGAGGTAAAAGCGTCCACTGCCAAAATCCAGTCGTAACTGGAATATTCCTGTTGGTATTGATTACTATCCAAAAAAGTCACTTCCCGAAACTGCTGTGACCACAACAAAAGCTGTTTTTTAAGGAATTGTAAGCCTGTTATATCTTTTGTAAAGAATGTTCTCAAAGTAAAATTTTAAAGGGTAAAATTACAATAAATACGCGACTTATTGGAGATTTGACTTTCAGATTTTAACACCGAACAGTGACTTTTGGAATTCGAAAATCATAATTACAAACAAAAGTTTTGTCATTCAATTTAAAAACAAATCACCAATAGATTATCAAATTAACATTTCAACAAATAATAATTTCTTAAAAAACACAAAATCAGCTGTATTTTTTGTAAATTTACAATAGAACAGAAAAACAAAAGCCGCTAAAAGCAGTTTGTTCTAACTGCAAATACTGGTTTTTTCTGACTGAAACGGTTATCTAAAGAGAGTTTTTACCAACAATGAAAGTGCCGGACCGCAACCTGATTTTTTTGATTTGCTAACCCATAAAATCTAATATATCATGAAAATTGCAACCCTTATTGTTCGTACGCTCATGGGAGCCATATTTCTTTGTACTTCTATTAGTTATTTTGTACTCTCTAATCCGGAACCAACAACTACAGGAGATTTCAAAGCGTTCCAAATTGGTTTAATCGCTTCAACTTATTTAATGCCTTTAGCAAAATCAGTTGAATTTTTATGTGGCTTGTCATTTATTACCGGAAAATTTACCACTCTGGCCAATATTGTCATTTTTCCCGTAATTATCAATATTCTGTTAATTAATTACTTTTTAACCCCAAACAATCTTCCTATTGGTATTGCTGTTTTTCTAGGGAATCTCTTCCTGATTTACTCGCACTGGCAAAACTACAAAGGATTGTTTAAAATGAATGGTTAGAAAAACAAAACCCGTCCCGAAATAAGTTATCGGGACGGGTTTTAATTATTTAGTTACACTTATTAAATGTGTAAAGCTCTGTTATCCGTTGCTGCTAAAGCCGCTTCTTTTACCGCTTCCGCAAATGTAGGATGCGCGTGAGACATTCTTGAAATATCTTCAGCAGAAGCTTTGTATTCCATAGCTACTACCGCCTCAGCAATTAAATCGGCTGTTCTGGCACCAATCATGTGAACACCTAAAACTTCGTCAGTTGTAGCATCCGCTAAGATTTTCACAAAACCATCTAAATCAGCACTTGCTCTTGCACGTCCTAAAGCTTTAAATGGAAAACTTCCTGATTTGTAAGCTACTCCAGCCGCTTTTAATTGCTCTTCTGTTTGTCCTACAGCAGCAACCTCAGGCCATGTGTAAACTACACCAGGAATTAAGTTATAATCGATATGTGGTTTTTGTCCCGCTAAGATTTCAGCAACCATAGTTCCTTCTTCTTCCGCTTTGTGAGCCAACATCGCACCACGTACTACGTCACCAATAGCATATATATTAGAAGCCGAAGTTTGTAAATGATCGTTTACTTCAACCTGACCTCTTTCAGAGATTTTAACTCCGGCAGCTTCAGCATTCAATCCGTCTGTATAAGGACGACGACCAACAGAAACTAATGAATAATCTCCTTCAAGTGTAATTACCTCACCTTTAGCATTTTCAGCTTTTACAGTCACCACGTCACCTGCTCTTTCTACTGACTGTACTTTGTGAGAAGTATAGAATTTCATTCCTTGTTTTTTCAACACTTTTGTCAACTCTTTAGACAAAGCACCGTCCATTCCCGGAATAATTCTGTCCATGAATTCTACTACAGAAACCTGAGCTCCTAAACGTAAATATACCTGACCTAATTCGATTCCGATAACTCCCCCACCAATAATCACAAGGTGTTTAGGCACTTCTGTTAAACTTAAAGCCTCTGTAGAAGTAATGATTCTTTCTTTATCTATTTTGATAAATGGTAAAGAAGATGGTTTAGAACCTGTTGCAATAATGGTATGCTTAGCTTCAATAGTTTCAGAAGTTCCGTCCGCTTTTGCAACAGCAACATGTGTAGCATCAACAAAAGAACCTAAACCATTAAAAACAGTGATGTTATTTTTATCCATCAAGTAGTTGATTCCACCGGAAGTTTGATCTACAACTGCCTTTTTACGGGCAATCATTTTCTCTAAATTTACCTTTACTTCTCCGGAAACCTCGATTCCGTGATCGGCAAAGTGAGCGATTTCGGCATAATGATGAGAAGAAGACAACAAAGCTTTTGAAGGAATACATCCTACATTCAAACAAGTTCCTCCCAATGTGGAATATTTTTCGATAATAGCTGTTTTGAAACCTAGTTGCGCACAACGAATCGCTGATACATATCCTCCAGGTCCCGAACCTATAACGACTACGTCAAATGAATTCATAGTATATTTTGTTTTTTATTATTTTTTTAAAATGTCGAAGAGCAAAAATAGGGAATTCTATTGGGTTTAAACTTTAAAAAAAAAGTTATTTTGTTAGGTTTTTGTATTACTTATTGAATTTAGGATATCATTTTAGAACATCCCGAAGCTTCGAGAACAAGCTATCAAAAATTACCCCTATTGAAGCAGTTAAGTTTTACATCTAAAAAATAGAATTGTCTAAAACTTAAAAATCCCGTTCTGATTACAAGTATCAGGACGGGAGTTTTTATACATTCAAACTAATTTTTATCTTTTTTTTAACCAAACAATTATTTGATACAGCAAGTAAATAATCACAATAACATTTAGTAAATGCCAAATATGTAAACTGATATAGTTGACTTTTTGCCAGAAAGTCATGCTCGCTAAACTAAAATATTCTCCTTTGCTTTCCTCATAATTATCATCATAATTCATTAACATCAATCCAAGAAAAAGATACACTGCTAAATCAAAAACGATTAATCCAATACCAATTAAGATATTTTTGATGGTGAATAGTTTTTTCATTGTTTATGATTATAATTTAAAATTCTGCGCTAATTAATGTGGTAAATCTGCACGATCAGAATTTTATTTAAAAGTCTTCAAGTATCTGCTCAGAAGAAATTATTTTTGTTTTTAATATTTTAATTTCATCAGATGTATATAATGCTTTCATAGAATCTAAAGCATCAAACAATGCAATCATTTCATTTTCTTTATTGACAATAATGTATTTGACGTCTTCAGATTTAAACTTTAAAGAGAAATCTTTTGCAATTGTATCATTTGCAGAGGCCCTTTTAATATCATTTAAAAACTCTTCTTTTGTAAGACGATAGTGACCATCCTCAACTTTCAAAAAAGGAACATACCTCCATTCTCGTTCATCGTAGAATCTCTTGTCAACATATGTGTTTATTCTCCACATTTGCCCGCTATATGGTTTGTAAAAACCTGATAATTCAAAAAGTGCAACTAATGGATTTTCTTCCATCGGTAAATCTTTAAAGGCATTTGATCCACTTGCTGTGGCTGTAGCTGATGCGCCACCAATTAATTGACCGAGCTGCATCAGATATTTAATTTGAGTTGAATTATCATGTATATATGTTAATGGGGTCAAACCATTTTTTTTACCCCAATCTTTTGATAACCCTATACCATATGATCCATAAAATTGTAAATGTCTATCTATTTTTGATAGAGGTAGGTCGCAGAAACAAGTCATAGGAACTGCAGATTCACTCTTTGAATCCTTAGAAAAAAATAAGTCATAACCTAATTCTTCTAAACAAAATTTTGGAGCAAAACCATTTTTTAAAATGCTAATAATTCTCTCAGCTGAATTAGTGAAATGGAATAATGTATTAGAAGAAATTACAGACATATATTAAAATTACAGTAAAATTAAACAAGACACAAATTTAGAAACATTTCTTACATACCAAACAAATATATTCTTTTTTAAAACTCACAAAACAAAGTCACACTCCTCAACGAAGCATGGCTTTTGTATTTGTCATTGAAATTGCAATTGTTATTATAAAAGCATTTATTTCAAACAACTTTTCAAAATTGTCACAGGATGTTGTGCTTTTCTATTCGTTCCGTCAAAAATCTGGTGACGGCAAGAGGTTCCAGCTGCGGCAATCGCTACGTTTTCATCGGTAGCTCTGACTTTTGGAAATAAAGTATCTTCACCCATTTTCATACTAATGTCGTAATGTTCGGCTTCGTAACCAAAAGATCCTGCCATTCCGCAACAACCGGAATTATAAATCGTAACGCTATTATTTTTAGGCACATTCAGCATGGTGAAAGTTGCTTCAACCGCACTCAGTGATTTTTGGTGACAATGGCCGTGAATTTTAATCTGCTTTTCGTTAGTCGAAAATTGTCCGGCATGAATATGCCCAGCCAGAATTTCTTTTTTGAAAAACTCTTCGATAGTCAGCACATTTTTGGCTAATTCCTGAGCCGCGATTTTATCTTCAGCCAAACGCAAATATTCGTCTCTGAACGTCAATATCGCCGATGGTTCTATTCCTATCAACGGGCAATCTTCTGAAATTATCGGAGCAAAAGTCGCCACGTTCTTCACAGCCAGCATTTTCGCTTCTTCTAAAAATCCTTTGGAAAGATAAGCTCTTCCGCTTTCTTCATGCTCCACGGTAATAACTTCATAACCCAAAGCAGTCAACAATTCGAAAGCATCAATCCCCACATTCACATCATAATAATTGGTAAACTCATCACAAAACAAGACTACTTTTTTAGAATTGCTATTGCCGTTGTTATTGACTTTATTATTGCTCAACCACTTTCTAAATGTTTGTTTTGCCAAATGCGGCACTTCACGCTCGGGAGCAATTCCCATCGCTTTTTTCACCAATGAAAGATTCGAAACAATATTCGTCAACGACGGGAACATACTTCCCATTTTGTTCATCTTAGCATTGTTAGCAAACAATTTATTACGCAATGAAAAGCCATTCGTTTTTTGATATTGGTACAAAAATTCCGCTTTTAAAGTCGCCACATCCACATTAGACGGACATTCACTGGCGCAGGCTTTACAGCTCACACACAACTCAAAAACCTCATATAATTCCTTATGATTGAATTTATTTTCCTTGTCCGAATGCGTTAAATATTCCCGCAAGGCATTCGCACGGGCGCGAGTGGTGTCTTTTTCATCACGGGTAGCGCGATAACTCGGACACAAAGTTCCTCCCGCCGACGGCATTTTGCGGCAATCTCCCGAACCATTACATTTTTCGGCAGCTCTTAAAATTCCTAAACTATCTGAGAAATCCTGAAACGTTTTAATATCCGGTTCTACTCTTCCCGCTTCAAAACGGAAATTTTCATCCATTTTTAAGGCATTGACAATTTTTCCCATATTCAAAACTGAATTTGGGTCGAAAGCCAATTTCAGTCTTTTGAGTAATTCATAATTTTTTTCGCCAATCATGTAAGGCAAAAATTCGCCTCTTACAATTCCGTCTCCATGTTCTCCACTCAAAGAACCTCGGTATTTTTTGACTAAATGTGCTACTTCGGTAGCAATATTTCGAAACTGATAAACACCTTCTTTGGTCTTTAAATTCAAGACCGGACGCAGGTGTAATTCGCCCGCTCCGGCATGCGCATAATAAATCGCCGATTGTCCATGACGCTCCATCATTGCCGAAAAATCGGCAATATAATTGGGCAAATCACTCAATTCAACAGCGGTATCTTCAATAGAATCAGCAGCTTTGTCGTCACCTACAATACTTCCTAAAAGTCCCAATCCGGCTTTACGCAATTCGTTTACTTTTTCAATATCGGCACCATATAATTTTGGCGATGCATACCCAAATTTGTTCGCTTCTAAATCCCGGATTAAATCATCCGCTTGTTTTTCGGCTTCTTCCATACTGATGTACGAACCAACTTCAAACATCATAATTGCTTTGGGTTCACCCTGAATAAAAAAGCGGTTTTTGCTTTGCTCTTTATTGTGTTTGGTACAATCCAAAATGGTATCATCAATCATTTCGCAGGTGTACAAATGATGCTTCATAGCCACCATGACTGCTTCCAAACTTTCCTGAATACTATCAAAATGTGTCACCACCATAATATTATTCGAAGGTGGCAAATCATCCACTTTCAATGTAACTTCAGTCGTAATGGCTAAGGTTCCTTCACTTCCACAAAGCAATTTCCCTACATTAATCGTAGGTTCTGTTCCGCCAAACAAATCCGATTGCAACAAAATATCTACTGCATACCCCGTATTGCGACGGTGAATTTCCGGTTTTGGAAATTCATTTTTAATCACCTGCTGCTGTGCTTCAATTGATAATTCTTCATACAATTTTCTGTAAATGGCACTTTCTAAAGAATCACCTTTGGTTTTTTCGATGAATTCCGCAGAACTGATTGTATTAAAAACTGCTTTCGAACCATCGGCAAGCACGGCTTTGATTTCCACAATTTTATCGCGGGTTACTCCGTAACGAATAGAAGTTGTTCCCGAAGAGTTGTTCCCTACCATTCCTCCAATCATACAACGATTAGAAGTCGAAGTATTGGGACCGAAAAATACACCATGCGGTTTTAAATACAAATTCAGTTCGTCCCGAATGACTCCGGGTTGCACGGTTACAGTCTTCTTTTCGGCATCAAAACCGATAATTTGAGTAAAATATTTAGACACATCTACCACAATTCCGTCCCCAATAGTTTGTCCCGCAAGCGAAGTTCCGGCAGTTCGGGGAATCAGGGTCGTTTTATGCTCATTAGCAAATTTTACCAATCGAACAATATCTTCCACAGATTTAGGCAAGGCTACCGCCAAAGGAATAATACGATAAGCCGAGGCATCGGTTGCGTATAAAGTTTTATGAAGATTATCATATAAAAGTGTTCCTTCTAACGAATCGGCCAATTGCTCTAAAGCTTGTGAATGCGACATAACAGAATTATCTTTTGTGTATTTAATACAGTTCTAAATTTATTTTGACAAATATAAATATACCCATCGGGTGAAACTGTTTTTTGCTGATAAATTTTCGTCAGTTCGAGTGATTTTCTTTAGAAAACTGTATCGAGAACAAGAAAATTTATCAGCAGAAACGGTTCTCGATACATTTTTTGCTTCATTGCATTACGCAAAAAACACTCGAACTGACGTTTTTGATAATTTCACCCAACGAGCTCTATTTTTAATATTTTAATTATTTAATCGAATTATAAAGAAAAAAAAACAGTCATTTTTGTTTTGGCAAAAAAATTGAGAGACTAAAAACAGTTCTAAAATTAATTGCAATTAAGCTATTAAACTTCGTTAAAAAAACTATTTTTGATAGCTGTAAAACATTTTATTCAATGAATCCAAAAAAAATATTCTGCCTTTTTATTACAGTTTTTCTAATGTCTTTTGGCTACAGTCAGGCTCAAATGAAACCGTTAAAACCTAAAAACGAATTCAGAGCCGTTTGGATTGCAACGGTTGCCAACATTGACTGGCCCATTAAAAACACTGATTCGGTTGCCAAACAAAAAGCCGATTTCATTGAAATTTTAAACACTTACAAACGCCTTAATTATAACGTAGTGATTGTGCAAATTCGTTCTTGCGGAGATGCGATGTATCCTACAAATTTAGCTCCCTGGTCGAAATATTTAACCGGAAAACAGGGATTAGCTCCTTATCCTTTTTACGATCCTTTGGACTGGATGATTCAGGAAGCACACCAACGTGGATTTGAATTTCACGCCTGGTTCAATCCGTATCGTGCGACGATGGATTTGAATATTTCCGAATTGAGCCGAAACCATGATGTTATCAAACACCCAGACTGGATGATTAAATATGCCGGAAAATATTATTACAATCCGGCGCTTCCGGAAGTTCAGGCACATTTAATTAATGTAATAAACGAAGTCGTGACTAAATATGACATCGATGCGGTTCATTTTGACGATTATTTTTATCCATATCGCGTAAAAGGAGAAGAATTTAATGATACTGCCGCTTTCAAAAAATACGGAAACGGTATGAATCGTGAGGACTGGCGCCGCGATAACGTAAATACCTATTTGAAAAACACTTATGCTTCCATCAAAAAAATCAAACCCTGGGTACAGTTTGGAATCAGTCCGTTTGGTGTTTGGAGAAACAAATCAGTAGATCCAAAAGGTTCCGACACTCAGGCCGGACAAACCAATTATGATGATTTGTATGCTGATCCAATGGCGTGGATGGATGGAAATTATATTGATTATCTGTTACCACAATTATACTGGAGTATTGACCACAAAACCGCTTCTTATGCCAAATTAAGCAAATGGTGGTCAGAAAACACCAATAAAAACACCGCACTTTACATTGGGAACGGCAGTTATAAAATCAATGCCGATTCGGATAAAAAATGGTTTAATCCAAATGAAATTCCGAATCAAATTGACTTAACCCGAAGCTTTTCGAACATCAACGGAAATGCTTTTTTCAGCGCCAAATCTTTTGTAAATAAAAATCAGGCAGTAACCAATTTGTTAAAAGACAATCAATACGAATATCCGGCCTTACCTTATGTAGTTCCTAATTCCAGAAGAGAAGTTTTAGACATTCCAAACATCAGTAATATCAATAACCAAAGTGCCAACACTATTGTAACTCTAAAATATCCTGTTCAAAGTAAAATTCGTTACGTGATGGTTTACGGAAGTACCAATAAAGAATTGATTGATGTGACGAATCCGCGCCAAATTATTGACAAAATTGCTTTCAAAGAAACCCAGGACAGTATTGCGATTAGCATTCCTAAATTATACCTGGAAAAACACAACAATTGCGCGGTTACTTTTGTGGATTATTTTGGAAACGAAAGTCAGGCAACCTTATTAAAAGCAAAATAACCAAACTACCACCTAATAAATGAATACAGAAAACAAACCCTGGTACTGGATTCCGGTGCTAAACTTTGCTTCCGGCTTACCTTATGCCATCATTATTTCGGTTTCGGTCATTATGTACAAAAATCTCGGCATCAGCAATGAAGACATTGGTCTCTATACCAGCTGGCTTTATCTGCCGTGGGTAATCAAACCACTTTGGAGTCCGTTTATCGATTTGTATGCAACCAAAAGAAAGTGGTTTTTAGCCATGCAATTACTGATTTCACTTGCTTTTTTAGCTGTAGGTTTCAGCATCCCGACCAATTCTTTTTTCATAGTGAGTCTGGCTATTTTTTGGGTAGCGGCTTTTGCTTCAGCTTCTAATGATGTAGCGAGTGATGGCTTTTATCTTTTGGCTTTGACCAAAGACCAACAATCCTTCTTTCTGGGAATTCGCAGTACTTTTTACCGACTATCAATGCTTACCGGAAACGGATTGATTGTTATCATTGGCGGTTATTTAGAACAGTAATATGGCACCCCACAAAAAGCCTGGTCTTATACCATGATTATTGTGGGCTTACTCATGACGTTGCTTACCGTCTATAATTTTTTTGCTACGCCAAAAACAGAAACTGCTTCTCAAACTGAAACTTCAAAAACACATTCAAAAGCTAATTTCCTCACGGTTTTTTCCAGTTTTTTTCAAAAGAAACAAATCGGTTTAGTTCTGGCTTTTATCTTGTTGTTTCGCTTAGGCGAATCACAATTATTAAAAATGCTAACTCCTTTTTTGATTGACGACATCAAAGTGGGCGGACTCGGACTGACTACTCAGGATGTTGGCGTAATTTATGGAACTTTTGGCGTTTTAGCCCTAACCATTGGAGGAATTTTGGGCGGAATTGCCATTTCTAAAAATGGTTTAGGCAAATGGATGTTGCCTATGATTTTGGCCATGCATTTACCTATTTTAGGTTTTGTTTCGTTGGCTCATTTTCATCCGACTTCTATTTATTATGTTTACATTACAGTTGTAGCAGAGCAATTTGGTTACGGCTTTGGTTTTGCAGCCTTTATGATGTATTTGATCTATGTTGCCGAAGGAGAATCAAAAACTTCCCATTATGCTATTGCCACCGGATTTATGGCTTTAGGAATGATGTTGCCAGGCATGGCAAGCGGTTATATTCAGGAATATTTGGGTTATGGAAATTTCTTTATCTGGGTTTTTATTGCAACCATTCCGGGATTAATTTTATCAAGATTTTTGATTTACCCAAAGGATTTTGGGAAGAAAACAGAGTAAGTTGAAAGGTTATGAGTTATGAGCAAAGTATCTATAATTTTAGAAATCTTTCAATCTTTCAATCTTTCAATTACAAAAAACATCCTTGTTTTATATAAAATATGACCTTAGAACAAAAAATAGGACAATTCTTTTTCCCTGCAGTTTTTATCAATGATACTGAAGAAAACATTCAGGCAACTGAAGAATTGATCCGGAAATACAATATTGGCGGATTAACATTTTTTCACAGTCGCGCCAGTGCTGCTACGAATTATGAAGCCAAGCAAAAAATTACTTTTAACGATGACAGTTACAACCGCTTAAAAGAATTAATTGTCCGTTATCAAAAATGTGCTTCTACTCCCCTTTTGATGAGTATTGATGCCGAATGGGGCTTAGCCATGCGTGTCGAAAAAACACCGCAATATCCGTATGCCATTACATTGGGAGCTTTGCCGGAAAACAAAAAGGATTTGGTTTACGAAGTTGGAAAACAAATTGCCTCAGATTTAAAATCGGCTGGGATTCATTATAATTTGGCTCCTTTGGCTGACATCAACAATAATCCTGACAATCCTGTTATTGGGTATCGTTCTTTTGGTGAAAACAAAGAAAAAGTAGCCGAATTTGCATTAGAATATTTACGCGGCATGAGTGATGCCGGTGTTTTAGGCTGTTTGAAGCATTTTCCCGGTCACGGAAACACCAGCGTGGATTCGCATTTAGGTTTACCGGTTTTAGAAGAAAATTTAGAGCAATTATTGGCTAACGAATTATATCCTTTTATCAAAGGAATAGAAAATGGTGTCGATTCGATTATGATAGGACATTTGGCTGTTCCGGCTTTGAATGAAGGGAAAAATACTTCGGCAACTTTGTCGAAAAATATTATTCAAAAATTGCTGAGAGAACAATTAGGATATAATGGTTTGGTCATTTCGGATGCACTGAATATGCACAGCGTTTCGAAATTATTTGATACCAAAGGACAACTGGAATGGGAAGCTTTCCACGCCGGAAATGATGTGCTGTGTTTTGCCGAAAATGTCCCTGAAGGAATTCAGGCGATTTTAGAAAATGCAACTGAAAAACGCATCAACGAAAGTTTCAACCGAATTTGGAAATGCAAGGAAAAAGTTGGTTTATTTGATGGAGATCAAGAAAACAATTCTACCTTGAATTTTGAAAAAGCTTCTCAACTGAATAAACAAATTGCCCAATACAGTATTACAAAAATTCAGGATCACATTGATTTTGAAACCATAAAAAATGCAAGTCAGGAACAAAATATTGCGCTACTTTCGTTTTACCAACCCGCAAATAATGATTTTTCTGCCATGATTCAGGCGGCATTAAACTGTGCGGAATGCAACGTGACTTCAATTGATGATTTTGACTTTTCAGCAATTGAAGACAGACTTGATTCTTTTGAATACCTAATCATTTCTTTGTTTGTTCCAAAAGCCAAACCTTTAAACCGTTTTGAAATTGACGAAGCTGTTTTCAATGCTTTAGAAAAATTATTGGCTACCAAAAAATGTCTGATTTATGTTTTTGGAAATCCTTATGCATTGCCATTAATTCCCAATTTATCCAAGGTATTAAGAGTGATTGAAGTTTATCAGGACTTTAAAGAATTTCAAATTTTGGCGGCACATCAATTTTTATCCGATTCCGAACACTACGGACAACTTCCGGTTCAAATTGAAATTCAATAACTTACACTTAACAATAAACAAATATTATTATTAAATAAATATTAATAATTACACACTATTATTATTCGGCTCTGATTAAACTTATTTTTGCACCAACAAATAATAACTTAAAAAACAAATACTATGTCATTAGTAGGAAAAAAATTCCCAAGCATTGCAGTTGACGCCATTTCAGAAATGGGTGATAATTTAAAAATCAACATCTTTGAAGAAGCAGTAAACAACAACAAAAAAGTACTTTTATTCTGGTACCCAAAAGATTTTACTTTTGTTTGTCCAACAGAGTTACACGCTTTTCAAGCTGCTTTACCAGAATTTGAAAAAAGAAACACTATCGTAATCGGAGCTTCTTGTGATACTAACGAAGTACACTTCGCCTGGTTAAACACAGCAAAAAACAACGGTGGAATTGAAGGTGTAACTTACCCTCTTTTAGCGGATACAACAAGAAACTTATCAAGTATCTTAGGAATTTTAGATATCGAATCTTCTGAATACAATGAAGAAACTGACACCGTACTTCTTGAAGGTTCTAACGTAACTTACAGAGCTACTTACTTAATTGACGAAACTGGAAAAATTTTCCACGAAAGTGTTAACGATATGCCATTAGGACGTAACG
Organism: Flavobacterium pokkalii; assembly: GCF_014596575.1. GTDB lineage: Bacteria > Bacteroidota > Bacteroidia > Flavobacteriales > Flavobacteriaceae > Flavobacterium > Flavobacterium pokkalii. Next base: position 25,647 of record NZ_NASZ01000018.1, read on the forward strand.
TAAACGAATACTTACGTATGGTTGACGCTTACACACACATCCAACAAAAAGGAGAAGTTTGTCCTGCTAACTGGGAAGCTGGTAAAGAAGCAATGACTGCTGACAGAAACAGTACTGCTGCTTACTTAAGTGCAAACTAATAATCAATAGCAATTTCAATGGCAATTTCAAATTACAATTTGACTTTGCCATTGTATTAAAATTTATAAACTTGCTCAATTTCTATTTCAAAAAAACGCTAATTTGATATCCAAAAATTGACTTTTGAAATTGATATTGACATTGAAATTCAATAATTATGTTAATCGAATTAAACGAAGATACTTTAGCCAATTTAGTGGCTGAAAACAATAAAGTGGTAGTTCAATTTTCGGCTTCCTGGTGTGGAAACTGCCGTATTATGAAACCAAAATTCAAAAAATTAGCAACTGAAAACGAAGCCATGACTTTTGTTTTAGTAGATGCTGAAAATTCTCCGGAATCCCGAAAATTAGCCAATGTAAGCAACCTGCCTACTTTTGCTACTTTCGTAAACGGACAATTGGTAAACGAAACCCAAACGAACAAACAGGAAGTTTTAATCGAATTAGTAAACGAAATAGCTTAGTCGTTGAATTGTTTAATCGGTTAAACGGTTAAACGATTAAACAAATAACCTGTTAAACAATTAAAGAATGAAACTACCTGTAATCAAACATCTGACTCAGTTTATCGAAGAAAACGATCAGGATTACATCATCGAAACTATCGAAGTGCTGGAAGCTTTAACCGAAGTTTCTTCACTCAAAGACGAAGAATTGGATGTAATTGGCGAATTAATTTCAAATATGTACGGTGCTCTGGAAGTTGATAAACTCATTAAAAACGGAACCGATAAAAAAGAAGCGCTCAATACTTTTATGAAAAGAGTATTAGGTTCTATAGACAAATAAGACTTTTTTAAACCCTAAAAAGCAGCTCAAAAATGCATCTCGGACAGTTGCATTTTTTTGCGTTTACTCCTATTTCACAATCTTTCACTGATTTAAATTCCTCTCTTATTGATTTAAAATCTTAAATCATAAATCCCAATTCTTAAATAATTTTCATACTTTTGAAGCTCATTAAAAAACTTAATTATGGCTTCAATCACATTAGGAGGAAATCCAATAAACACTGTAGGTGAATTACCAAAAGTAGGCTCAAAGCTTGCCGATTTTAAATTAGTAAAAAACGATCTTTCTGTTGCTTCATTAAGCGATTTCAGCGGAAAAAAATTAGTTTTAAATATTTTCCCAAGTATTGACACAGGAACTTGTGCTACATCTGTTAGAAAATTTAACGAAACAGCTGCAAAATTAGAAAACACTGCTGTTTTATGTATTTCAAGAGATTTACCTTTTGCTCAAAAACGTTTTTGTGGAGCTGAAGGAATTGAAAATGTAGAAAATTTATCTGATTTTCAGGATGGTGCTTTCGGGAAAACGAACGGATTAGAAATCGCTGACGGCGCTTTAAAAGGATTACACTCCAGAGTAATCATTGTTGCCGATGCTGACGGTACTATTTTACACACAGAACAGGTTTCTGAAATTGCTAACGAACCAAATTACGAAGCTGCATTGGCAGTACTTTAATATTTAATTAATGGCATTTCAAAAAGATAATACCTTTATTACCGGAAGATTTAAAAGTGTTGGTTTTGCTGTAAAAGGCGCAATAAAACTTATCACGACAGAACACAGTGTAATGGTTCAGTCATCTTTAGGAGTAATCCTTACTATTGCCGGGTTTATCATCGGATTGAATCAAACAGAGTGGCTTTTTCAAACTTTAGCTATCGGATTAGTTTTAAGTATCGAAGGTTTAAACACTGCTATTGAAAAAGTAGCCGATTTTATTCATCCGGATTACCACGAAAGAATTGGTTTTATAAAAGACATTGCTGCCGGATCTGTATTTTTTGCAGCATTAACGGCAATAATCATTGGTTTAATCATATACGTACCTCACTTTATTTAAGAGGTTTAGTTACATTTATAGAATGGCAAAAACAACAAAAAAAGAGACTTTAGACCCGAACAACAATTCCAAAACTAAGGTTTTAAAATCATGGGAAATAAGCAAACAGCAAAAAACCATCTTAGGTTGCCTGCTCATTTTATTTTCTGTTGCTTTATTAGTTGCTTTTGTTTCTTTCTATATTTATGGACAGGAAGATCAAAGTGCTGTACTGGAAATTACTAACAGAACAGAAACTGTAAAAAATTGGCTGGGAAAGTTTGGTGCTTTCTTAGCCAATTTAATAGTCTATCAAGGATTTGGACTGGCATCTTTCTTATTTGTTCGCTTATTATTCCTGAGTGGAATCTTTTTAATTTTAGGTCTTTCAGGCCGAAAACTCAAAAACATCTGGTTTTGGGATTTATTCGTAATGATTAATTTATCGGTTTTGTTTGGCTTTTTTGCTACTTCTCTACCGGAATTAGGCGGAATCATTGGTTACGAACTCAACTTATTTTTACAGGATTACATTGGAAAAACCGGTACTTTATTGTTACTGACTTTTGGAATTCTTATTTATGTTATTTTCAAAATGAAATTGTCTCCTGAAAAGGTGCAGTCTTATTTTGAAAATAAGAAAAAAGAAAGTATTTCAACAGAAAATCCCGTAGTTGCTTCAAATACTGACAGCGCTTACAATCTGGAAGAATTTGCTGTAACCGAAGAAGAGGAAGAACCAACAGCAGAAGCCGTTGCCGAAAAAATTCCTGAGTTCAAACCTTCTCAATTCGAAATTAACAAAGAAGCATTAAAACCAACCATTAGTCATGCTTCTGAAATTAATCTGAATCCAATTTCCAAGCCTTTAACTGTTGAAAAAACAGAAGCTGTTGCAAATGACGACTTTGTTATAGAAGCTGCTGAAGAAGAAGAAGTGGTAGAAGAAAACTTAGCCGCCCGTTTGGTTTCTGATTTTGGACTTTTCGACCCAACTTTGGATTTATCCAATTATAAATTCCCGACGATTGATTTATTAAAAGAATATTCAACCGGCGGAATTACCATCAATCAGGAAGAATTAGAAGAAAACAAAAACAAAATTGTTGATACGCTTCGCAATTATAAAATTGAAATTGCCCAAATCAAAGCTACTGTAGGACCTTCGGTAACTTTATACGAAATTGTTCCTGAAGCCGGTATCCGAATTTCTAAAATTAAGAGTTTAGAAGACGATATTGCTTTATCTCTTTCGGCTCTTGGAATTCGTATCATTGCTCCTATTCCCGGAAAAGGAACCATCGGTATCGAAGTTCCTAACAAAACTCCAACTATGGTTTCGATGAAATCCGTAATTGGTTCGACTAAATTTCAGGAAGCTGAAATGGAACTTCCGGTTGCACTTGGAAAAACCATTTCCAACGAAACTTTCGTCGTAGATTTAGCCAAAATGCCTCACCTTTTGATGGCGGGAGCTACCGGACAGGGGAAATCGGTTGGATTGAATGCGGTTTTAACTTCCTTGTTATACAAAAAACATCCTGCTGAAGTAAAATTCGTTTTGGTTGACCCTAAAAAAGTAGAATTAACGCTTTTTAATAAAATTGAAAGGCATTATCTGGCGAAACTTCCGGATGTGGAAGACGCCATTATTACCGATAATGCAAAAGTTATTAACACCCTGAATTCCCTTTGTGTGGAAATGGACAACCGTTATTCTTTATTGAAAGATGCCATGGTGCGTAACATCAAAGAATATAACGAAAAATTCAAATCCCGAAGATTGAATCCGGAAAACGGACACCGATTTTTACCTTACATCATATTGGTTGTCGATGAATTTGCCGATTTGATTATGACCGCCGGAAAGGAAGTCGAAGTTCCTATTGCACGTTTGGCTCAATTAGCCCGAGCCATTGGAATCCACTTGATTATTGCTACACAAAGACCTTCGGTAAACGTTATTACAGGTTTAATTAAAGCCAACTTCCCTGCCCGAATTGCTTTTAGAGTAACTTCTAAAATTGATTCCAGAACTATTTTGGACACGCAGGGAGCTGATCAGTTAATTGGACGAGGAGATTTATTGTACACTAACGGAAATGATGTGGTACGTGTACAATGTGCTTTCATTGACACCCCTGAAGTAGAAAAAATCACTGATTTTATTGGTTCTCAAAAAGCTTATGCAACTGCTTATTTACTTCCGGAATATGTTGGCGAAGAGAATGGCATCAATCTTGATATTGATATTTCTGAAAGAGATACCTTGTTCAGAGAAGCAGCCGAAATTATCGTTAACGCGCAACAGGGCTCGGCTTCTTTGCTACAGCGAAAACTAAAATTGGGTTACAACCGCGCCGGTCGATTAATTGATCAATTAGAAGCTGCCGGTATTGTAGGGCCTTTTGAAGGAAGTAAAGCAAGAGCGGTTAATATTCTGGATATGCAGGCTCTTGATCAGTTTTTTAATAATGAAGAAAATAATTAATACAATGAAAAAGTTTATCCAAATTACATTTATCTTACTAATTTCCTTTGCTGTTCAGGCACAAGACAAAAAAGCGAAAAGCCTTTTAGATCAGGTGACTGCAAAAGTAAAAAGTTATAATAATATTGTAATAGACTTTAAATACTCACTAAACAACAGTCAGGAAAACATCAATCAGGACAGTAAAGGAAATGTAACCCTGAAAGGCAATCAATATGTATTGAATTTTATGGGAATGACTAAAATTTATGACGGAAAAAAAACTTACACTATTGTTCCTGAAGACGAAGAAATTAATATTTCTACCGTAAACGAAAACGACGATAGCGCGGTTACTCCTTCAAAAATGCTTACTTTCTTTAACAAAGGCTACAAATATTCGATGGATATTTTGCAAAATGTAAGAGGAAGAAAAATTCAATATGTAAAATTAATCCCTACGAATCCAAAAGATCAAAGAAAAGAAATCTTATTAGGAATAGATGTGCAAACCAAACACATTTACAATTTAATTGAAACCGGAAAAAAAGGAACTAAAACCACTTTAACCGTTAATTCTTTTAAAACGAATCAGCCTTTATCAAAAAATCAATTTACCTTTGTAGCTAATAAATACCCTAATTACTACATCAATAAATTAGATTAATCCATTACGTGAAAATCCTCGATAAATACTTATTAAAAACATTCCTGATTACATTTACCACGGTATTTGTAATCTTGTTTTTTATATTCATCCTTCAAACCATCTGGCTTTTTATTGCTGAGCTGGCCGGAAAAGACTTAGATGTACCTTTAATTATTAAGTTCCTGCTCTTCTCCATGCCTCGAATTGTTCCGTTAGTATTACCCCTTTCGGTATTGCTGGCGTCCATCATGACTTTTGGTAATCTTGCCGAAAATTATGAATTTGCAGCTATGAAATCCTCCGGAATTTCTTTGCAAAGAGCCATGAGAGGACTTATCATTTTCATTGTCTTTCTAAGCGTAATTGCTTTCTTTTTTGCCAATAATGTCATTCCTTACGCCGAATACAAATTCATTAATTTCCGCAAAAATATTGCTCAGTTAAAACCGGCAATGGCGATTACCGAAGGACAATTTAGCGATGTAGGATATTACAATATTAAAGTCAATAAAAAATCGGGAGAAAACGGAAACAAACTAAGCGGAATTACCATTCACAAAAAATCGGTTAATGGCGACGGCAGCAAAACCGTAATTAAAGCCAAAAACGGCGAACTGATTAGTAGCGAAAAATCCAGTATTTTACAGTTGGTTTTAAACAACGGAAACTACTATGAAGACATTACTCCTAAAAAATATACCGACCGAAAGAAATTTCCGTTTGCCAAAAGTTCGTTCAAAAAATACACTATCAACATCGATTTATCACAGCTCAACAATGTAGATGTTGACGAAGAAAAAGTAACTAATTCCAATACAATGCTTACTGTAAACGAATTAAGCTACACCTTGGATTCTTTGCAAAAAAATTACAAAACCGAAGTAACTTCTTATTCTGAAAACATCAATTTACGAACTATTATCGAAAATAAAACATTCAATGATTTAGCCAATAAAGAATTGGTTAAAAAAAGAAAAGAGCTACCGTCAGACATCTTATCATTATTTGATAATCGTAAAAAAGCCGAAATACTTCGCACTGCCAGCAGCAATTTGAGCAGTATTGGTTATAGCATTGATGGCAGCAAAACAAATTTAGAATCCAAACAAAAAAACATTAACGGTCACTTATTAGCTTTATACGACAAATTTGTCATTGCTTATGGCTGTTTAATGATGTTTTTTATTGGAGCACCACTTGGAGCAATTATTAGAAAAGGAGGACTGGGCTTGCCAATTATTTTTGCAGTTTTAATCTTTATTACTTTCCACTTCATTAATACTTTTGGAAAAAGATTTGCTCAACAAAACGGAATGACGCCATTTATGGGAGCCTGGATGTCTTCTTTCGTATTAACTCCGTTAGCAATTTTACTAACATACAGAGCTACCAATGACATTGGTCTGATTAACATGGATGTTGTTCTGGCTCCCGTACAAAAACTATTTCAAAAACTAATACCTAACAAAAATAAAACTACCTAAAATGGTTAAAGATAAAATACAATTAAACACCATTGAAGAAGCAATTGAAGATATCCGTCAGGGAAAAATTATCTTAGTTGTTGATGACGAAAACAGAGAAAATGAAGGAGATTTTTTGGCTGCTGCCGAAAAAGCTACTCCGGAAATGATCAACTTCATGGCTACTCACGGACGTGGATTAATATGCGCCCCGTTAACAGAAAGTCGCTGTAAAGAACTTGGTCTTAATGTTATGGTGGGTAACAATACCGACCCTATGGAAACCGCTTTCACCGTTTCGGTTGATTTAAGAGGAAAAGGCGTTACCACAGGAATTTCTGCTTCAGACAGAGCCGAAACTATTTTAGCTTTAACTGATCCGGCAACTAAACCACATGATTTAGCCAGACCAGGACACGTTTTCCCATTAATTGCTAAAGAAGGTGGTGTTTTAAGAAGAACCGGTCACACTGAAGCTGCAATCGATTTTGCCCGCTTAGCCGGATTTAAACCAGCAGGTGTAATCGTCGAAGTTATGAATGAAGACGGTACTATGGCTCGCTTACCTCAACTGGTAAAAATTGCTAAAAAATTTGATATTAAAGTGGTTTCAATCGAAGCCCTTGTCGCTTACAGAATGCAACACGATAGTATTATTGTTAAAAAAGAAGATTTTGACATTAATACCCGTTTTGGAACTTTCCGTTTAAGAGCTTACGAACAAGTAACCAACAAGCAAATACACATTGCGCTAACAAAAGGAAATTGGAATTCAGGAGAACCTATTTTAACCCGAATTCATTCTTCTCAAGTGAATAACGACTTATTAGGAACTTTAACTAATAATGTGGATCAACAATTGGATTCGATGTTTCAAATGATCAACGAAAATGGTCGTGGAGCTGTGATTTTCATCAATCAGGATATGACAGCCATTAATCTTCTTAACCGAATCACAGAATTAAAAGCGCTTCAGGCAGAAGGAACGATGAAAGCCCCAAAAGTAGTTATTGACACGAAAGATTACGGAATTGGAGCTCAAATCCTGCACGATCTTGACATTTCTAAAATTCGTTTATTGACAAATTCAGCCCAAACAAAACGTGTGGGAATGATTGGTTACGGATTAGAAATTACTGAATACATCAATTATTAATTCGAATATCTTATAAAGAATACAGATAATCATCTATAAACAAAGAACTTAAAAAACGGCTCTATTTTGAACCGCTTTTTTTCTAAAAAAATGTTTTTTTTATCAGGAAAAACATTCTATATTTGCACTCGCAATCGCTAAGCGGTAGCAACTTATTGGAGAAATGGCAGAGTGGTCGATTGCGGCAGTCTTGAAAACTGTTGACTGTAACAGGTCCGGGGGTTCGAATCCCTCTTTCTCCGCCAGCTGGAAAGCAAATTGAATTAAAACCCTTAAAATCGTATGATTTTAAGGGTTTTTTCTTTTTATCACATATCAAATTATTCATTCATTCGTGAACCTAAAGGGATAAAATCGGTTACCCTAAACGATCCAAATTTTGGGTAACCGATTTTTATTTCAGACTAATATTCACAAGGCTTTACAGCCAGTTCAATAAGCAGTTTAAAAACTGTACATCTTGTGGATTAGTCATATTGAAGTTAAATTTAATAACAACTAAAAAGGTCCCACAATGAAAACAAAAGTATCAATTCTCTTTTATGCAAAAAAAGCGAAAGCAGCTGCAAACGGTTTAGTTCCTATCTACACCAGAATTACAATCAATGGAAAACGTATCGAATTAAGTACAAACCGATTTATAGATATATCTAAATGGTCTACAGAAGCAGGCAAAATGAAAGGAACCTCAGAAGAAGCTCGTTCAATAAATAACCATCTTGATTTGCTGAAAAATAAAATAAGGGATACTGAAATGGAACTAATCCATAAAAAGATAGCCGTAACTACTGAAACAGTTAAAAACAAACTATTAGGAGTTGATGAAAGAACAAGAATGCTTGTTCCCATCTTCCAAGATCACAACAACAAAATAAAAGAGCTTATTGGAAAAGAATACGCTCCTGGAACATTAGAACGCTACACAACTTCATTGAAACATACTATCGAATTCATGCAATGGAAATATAACATTTCCGATATAGATATTACTAAGATTGATCATGCCTTCATAACCGACTACGAGTTCTGGTTGCGTAGCGTTAGAAATTGTGCCAATAACACAGCGGTCAAATACCTAAAAAACTTTAATAAAATAATCAAGCTTTGTTTGGCCAATGATTGGCTTGATAAAAACCCATTTGCAAACTACAAATCAAAAGTCAAAGAAGTTGAAAGAGTTTATCTCACTGAAGCAGAAATCCAATCTATAATAGAAAAAGACTTTAAAACAGAACGATTATCTTTAGTACGTGATATCTTCCTTTTTAGCTGTTTTACAGGCTTAGCATATATAGATGTCAAAAACTTAACAAAATCACATATAAGCTATGGTATTGATGGCGAGAAATGGATATTCACTCACAGACAAAAAACGGAATCTGCTTCTAAAATCCCAATCCTTCCAATTACACAAATGATAATCGATAAATATGAAGATCATCCGCAATGTTTAAATGAAGGTAGCCTACTCCCTATTCTATCCAACCAAAAAATGAATGCCTATCTAAAAGAAATTGCCGGAGTTTGCGAAATAGAAAAAGAATTAACTTTTCACATAGCCAGACATACTTTTGCAACGACTGTAACGTTGACAAATGGTGTTCCAATTGAGAGCGTAAGTAAAATGCTTGGTCATAAAAATTTGAGAACCACCCAACACTATGCTAAAGTCTTGGACAAAAAAGTAAGTGCGGACATGAAAATTTTAAAAGAAAAATTAAACCTGACAATTTCATCAACGAAAAAACAGCTAAAGGTCAAAAAAGGGTTTTGAAACAACAAATGGATTTATCTATTCAGTTGCTCCAAAAGGTGTAGCTGGTAAACCTTCTGAATTAACAAGATTAGGTACTGCCGTCTCGTGCCATGCAAAACGAACCTTAGCAGGCTGACTAATATCTGGATTACTCACAACCACTTTATCTATCCCCACTATATCTGTAATTGCAGGAACAAATACATTGTCCTTAGCGGCAATTTCGAACCATAAAATACGTTTGCCGTCATTTGTTTTAAGCCCCTCTCCACAATAGTCAAAAGTAACAATAACTGAATCTCCATTTACTTCAGTTTTACTCACACGCGGACCTGACCAAATGATTTTATTAAATCCATAAGTTTTTGCTAAAGCTACACGAGCTAATCGTGCACCTACTTCCCATTTGTAAGAAGGATGAATATCCCTTATATCATCTACCAAATCTGTAATTGTCACAAATTCAGAATTTGGAATGAGAGATTTTGCTTTTATTTGTTCTATCCTAAAAAAAGGTAAATCAGCTGCTGTCACAGCTTTACTAGTCCCTTTATGTAGTCTGTCTGAATAAATATGAGGAGCCAATAATACATAATAAAATGGGGCATTTTCAATCTCAAATTTATTTCTCCAACTCTCAACCATCACTTGCATTTTCTTATCATATTGTTTATCTCCTATACCGCAATTATTTTCTCCCTGATACCATAAAATACCTTTAACGGCAAAAGGGACTAGTGGTTCTATCATAATTTTATACCAGTTACCTGGACCAAAACCATCAATTTTACCATTATTAGCTTTTAATTGAGTAGCAAATAAGGGCGAGCTTTGATAGGCTTCGGTAGTAGTCCATGATTCAATTCGAGTCCCTCCAATTGCTGATGTTATAATACCTACTGGAATATTGAGCTTATGTTGCAAATCTTTTCCGAAAAAATATCCTACAACAGAAGTGTTTTCCAAACTTTCTCCTCCGGCTATTTCCCATGTACTTTTTTTATTACTATCTCTAGAACAATTAAATACCCTTATCATTGGATTATCTGGCTTAGTCAGTTCTAAACCAGCTAAATCTTCGCCTTTAGCTGGTAATACAAACTTAGAATATAATTTCATTCTATATTCCATATTTGATTGTCCAGAACACAACCATACCTCACCAATAAGAATATTATCATAAACAATATTGGTGTTTCTGCCTTTAATAATCATTTTCTGAGGAATTTTATTGGCTTTCATAGGCTGTAATTCAGTTTTCCAATTTCCCTGAAAATCAGCTTTTACTTTGATGTGTTGTTTATCAAAAAAAATATGTATAATCTCTTTAGCTCCTGCTGTTCCCCATACTGGAACTTTTTGCCCCTGTTGTAAAACCATATTAGAAGAAAGAACTTGTGGAGTAGCAATTTGGGCATATGACGCAATTGTAAAAAACAAAATTGCAAATGAAAAAGTTATCTTATTTAAAATCATATCTGTGAGGCTATATTGTTATATTGGTTAAATATTAAAAAAAATCATCAAAATCATTAATTCCTAATGATTATTTTATCCAAAGAAATATAGTAACCTGTACTACCGTAGTCCGATTTTCTTTTATCAGACCAGTTTGGTTTTTCGCCTGTTACAAAAACCGAAAGTTTATAAGTATTCTTCTTTAAAATTGGAGAAGCAAACACAACAGTTGTAGTTGGTGATTTGCTATACATATCTACAAGAGAAGAAAGAATTGTTTTTCCTTTCTTATTAGATATAACAATTCTTGCATAACCATAATCAACTCCAACAGAACTATATAAAACAATTTGTTTGCCTTTAAATTGAATTGATAAAGACGCATCTTTTTCATCTGTTCTACTTATAGTTTCGTTTTTGTCATTTGATAAATGAGCCCAATTACCCTCATATTTAATTAGGGAATCTTCATTATTTATTATAAGACTTTTAGAATATTCTGGAAAAGATGCTACTCCGGTTTTTATATCAATTTGCCAGTCATCGTGATATACTGGCATATTTAGGCTTGTACCTGAAATAACAAGAGGTTGCCAAACATAAGTTGCTGCAGAGTTTTGTCTAGGGAAAGACCAACGATCACCCATATACATAAAAGTAGTATCCTTAGTACCTCTTATTGGTAATACAAAGGTACACTGGGAATTCCATGTCAAACTTCCTTCAGGCGCAAACAAGCCTCTAGAAGTCCACGGCCCATTAATTGATGGAGCGGTATAATAGTAATTATCATTTCGTTCCCAACTTGTAAGATGTGATCCCATTAAAAAATATACTCCATCTTTTTTCAACATCGTTGGAGACTCAAATCCAGAAGTCATACTTTCGTTAATTTGTTTCACCACTGATTTATAATCATCGCTTAATTTATAAATTTCACCTCCATGAATCAGGATATAACCTGTACCATCATCATCTTGAAAGGTTCCCATATCCCACTTGCGAATCGGTTTATTATTGAAAAGTATTGGCCCCTTAAATTCAAAAGGTCCTGTTATTTTTTTAGAAGTTGCATAACCCACAAATTGATCTTTATAAGTAAGCGTATCTGCATGCATATACATGATATACTCTCCTGTTTTAGGGCACTTCATTACTTTGGGTCTTTCTCCAACACGATTAGGTCCTAGTTTTCCTGTTTTTTGTAATGGAAGTGCAATCTTCTCAAATTTCCAGTTATATAAATCATCAGAGGAATAACAGCTAAAACCATTAAAAGCATTGCTAGTATCTTTTTTAAATTCTCCAAAAAGATAGTATGTGCCTTGGTCTTTTACAATATTGGCTCCATGGGCACTCACAACGTTGCTATTTTGATCAAACCATGGAGTGCCAGAATAAATAGCTTCTGTACTTCTTTTTTGAGCTATAACCAATAAAGAAATATTTAAAAATATGATTGTTGAAAGTGATTTGAATTTTAATCTTTTCATGTTTCTTATTTATGTTGTTCTTTTAAATTGTTTTTAAATTATTATCTTTCAAAAAGGTGTTCACCAGAACCTATTTGGTCAATATAGAGGTAATTGCCTTCTTCTGTAGCTGAAACATTTTTGCCATTAACTTTAATTTGGTTTCCTGTTTTATTACATTTTGGTAAATAAACTTTTGCCGTACAATTAACCGGAATATTTAATTTGAGTTGGTAATTATTATTTGAATAATTCCAATCTATCATAATAGTTCCTTTATCGGTCGGATAAGTTCCTTTAGCAGCTGTTAGTTTATCTGCAAACCATAGTGGTTTGATTTGAACTTTTTCATGCTGAGGAGCTAAAGCTTTAATCCCCAAAATATAGTTCTGAATTCCTAAAAGTCCTACTGCACCCCATGGATGCGACATACTTTGATCAGTCGTATTAGCATCCCAAGATTCCCAGGTGGCTGTTGCGCCCAAAGAAATGGTTTTGGCCCAGCCTTCCCACTCGGTATTAGTATATAAATCAATAAGATGTTCACCTTCATCTGCCAGACCAATAGACTCGGGTAACCAACGTAACGAAACCATGCCAACATTCATTTTCTGCTTTTTGATTTCATCCATTACTTGTTTTTTATTACTTTCAGGAACAATATTTAAAGCGTAAGGAAGGATATTGGCATGTTGGGAAACATGTAAACTAGCTTTATAATTACTAAAAATTCCATCTGTATAAACACCATCTGAATTGATAAGCTGTGAGTTGATAGCTTTTTTAATAGCTTCTGCTTTGTTTTGATAGATAGTCTTATCAATATTGTTTCCTAAAACATCGGCTATTTTTGAAATGATATTGAAATCTTCGTAAGCATAGGTGTCTATAACCGTTCTAGAGTCGACTGCTACATCATAACCATAACGCATTGTAGCCGGCCAATCTATAATACCAAATTCGTAAGGTCCTTTTCCTCCTTTTAATCGATGAATAAGCCCTGTTTGTTCATTTTTATAAGCATCTACATAATCGGCGATCTTTTTAAGACGGGAATAGTTATTTTTTAAGAATTCCAAATTGCCGGTTTGCATATAATAATCCCAAACCCAAACTAAATAAGATTGGGTGAAATCAGGAATATCTCTTCCGCCGTCAACATTAGGATATACCGCATTCAAGCGACCATCAGGCCAATATTGATCCTGAGATTGTAGAAATTCATTTAAAACTCTTGAATTCATGGTTCTGTCATACATTACACTCATACATGGAACTGCCTGAGACCAGCTATCCAATAAAAAAGCGCCTTTTTCGCGGGTAGGGGTGTCTACAAAATCTTCCTGAGCCCCTAGGATTAAAGTGTGTTTCATCAATTCCCAGCTTTTATTGAGCATCTCATTTGAAGATTCGAAAGTAGAATTGGAAGGGTCTAATTCGAAATGACGGCTGATAAAACTCACATTGCTTTGATTGAGTTCATTAGGTGAATTGTCAACCTGAAGGTAACGCATTCCTAAATACACATTAGGATTAAAGACAGAATTCTTTCCGTTAGGGATGAATTTGAATCCCATATTGGTAGATTGGGTAATTGTAGTAGAGACCGTCCCGTCATTATTCAGGACATAACCACCGTGCATTTTGATAGTATCGCTTGCGAATTTTTCGTTAAAAGCAATTTTAAAACTACCAGCGTAGATTTTTCCTAAATCGATAACATATTTTCCATTTCCAAGGCTTTGAATTGTTACAGGTTTGATTTCTTTTTCAACCACTCTTGCCAAATCCGATTGTAAGGTTCCTGCCCAGGGAGCAGTAGGCTGCGAACCAATCTCAGTTGCGTTTTTCCAACTGGAATCATCTAATTTAAGATTGTTCCAATTGGCAATATTTCTTCGGGCATTTATAAACTCAACTCTGCCCACACCTTCGCCATTTCGTTGTGGTTGCCCCTGAATCCATTGAGATGCCTGTGTTTGTTTCCAGGTTTTATCTGTTCCAATGATAGTTTGAGTACCATCAGCATATTCTACAATTGTTTTTAGAATAATACCACGAGTACCCGTTGCACGACCTTGACCTCCACCATACCAGTGCGTCAAGCAAGCCAAAAGATTTTCACTGTTTTTATTAAAAAAAGACGTAACATCCCAGGCATTGTAATAACTGTATTGTGGATAGTGATTGTTGAAACCTTTACCAACGAATTGTCCGTTAATGAATAATTCATAACTATGACAAGCCGATACATAAGTGATGGCTTTTTTGATAGCTTTGCTGGATAGCTTTGTTTTTTTTCTAAAATAGGTATAATCGTCGTTGTCTTTAGAATCTCTTTTGATCCATTGTGCAGTAGACCAATCTTCATTTGTTAATAAACCCGTTGTGAATTGTGCCACAGATGAGTAAGGACTTATATTTCCGTCTTTATCCCAGCAGCGTACTTTCCAATAATAGGTTGTTGCTGGCTGAAGAGAAGTGTTTTCAAGGTAGATGTAATTTTGCTTTCCTGAATTGGTTTTATGACTGTCCCAAATATCTGCTTTGTTTGCTTTCAGACTGGCTAAACTGGAAGCTACTACAATTTGATAGGCGGTTTGAATTTCATTGCTGTCAGAATCACTTAGAAACCATCCGAAATAAGCTTTATTGTTTGTACCAATTGGATTTTTTTTATCAAAACTTCTAAGGTTGTAAGGGGCTTTAGGATTTGCCGCTAAAATTTTAATAGACAGGAAAAGAAAGAGCATTAAAATTAATAAGTTTTTTAGTTGTTTCATTGATTATAGATTGATGAAATAAAAATAATTAAATAGTTTTAAAGTTATTTTAGATTAAAATAATACGTTCTCAGTTGTTGTTTTTTTGCTAATACTGTCAACACAAGTATTGTCAATATTTATGTTTTTAATACGTATTCTATCCTTCTTCTAAGCTAGCTTATCTCTTTCGCTTTATGAAAAAACTAAGAATCCATATAATAAATAACTTTAAAACAATCTTATTTTCTAAATTAAAAATAAAATAGCTTTCAAAATTAAAATTCCAGTTTAAAAACTTTTGGCTCATTATTGTAGTTGTTTTGAGATTTTATCAATTATTTTTCCTGCTATTATATCCTGTCCTCCACCAGACATATGAATACCATCTTGCGCATAATAATCAATAATACCTAATAAAGGATTGTATATATCAATTACTTCAAATTTATATTGAGCAGCTATTTTCATTAATTGCGGGACTAAAACTTGTAATCGTTCGTTACCTCCTATGTATTTATCTAGTATATTTTTTGTTCTCATTGGAGGAGGAGTCACAAAAATCAATTTAGTTTTTGATTTATGATATATGGAGTGTTGTTTTATTTTGTTCAGTAACGATTCAAAATTTACTATAACTTCATTTTGTTTTTCGGCAAATACACTCTTAGTATCATTAGTTCCTAAACAAAGAATTATATAATTACATTTTTTACCTTTTAATTGCTTTTGCGCTGAATTTAAAAATTCATCAATATTAGCCAGCGCATTTAATTCTTTTTTCCCATTATTATCAAAACCAATTGTCCGACCACTTTTTGATATATTTATAATGTTTGCGTTAGGCATTCTTTTCTTTAATTGGTCTACCCATCCGTCTTTATTAAATCCATTAGAATCACCTAATGTAAGGATGTTACATTTTTTATCAATTGTTTTATCGATAGGAATTAAACCTAGTGCCTGAGGAATTTGTTCATGTCCTCCTTCAAATATTGTCAGCTGTATATTTTGAAATTTTTTAGCTAAATAGACACTTCTGTCATATAAAATATTTTTTTCTTGATAATTTGGATTATAACGTTTAGTTAGTAAACTAATGGTATTTGCTTTAGAAACCAGGTTACTATCAACTTCAGCTTTATTATTTATAGATTCAATATCTGATACTCCATAGATTAACTCTCCTGCTAATCTATTATAAATATTTATAGAATGCGTAATTGGAACCGAACCTATATATCCATCATGTACACCTTCATAAATAAACAACTTAGCATTCTTTCTTAGATCGATTGGATATGTTTGATATAATGGTGAACGCTTTTTAGCTTCTTCAAAATTAAAAACGCTATCAGTAGATACGGACTTTAAAATATCATTAGCATACTTTTGTTTACGTCCAACTGATTCCCAATACCAAGCCTCTAAATCGCTTATTGGTGCCCAGGCAGAAAAAGTCTTTACTGGGTATTTAATATTCATAAAAGCAATTAACGTAGCTAAACCTCCTCCAGAAACACCAACTATATGAACTTCATTTGGATCTGTATTTGTATTTTTAATTGCAAAAGCAATAGCATCTTCGATATCTGCAATAACCCATTTACTTCCTGTCGCTTCTGGATTGTTATTAGATCCTCTGAAATTTGGATGAATATAGTTCCAATCCCGTGCAATAATTTCATTTGTTAATGGGTCTTTTTGGGTATAATCACCACTCCAGGTATGCAGACTTACTATTAGCGGTTTTTTAAAATTACTTTTAGAAGCATACATATAAGCTTTTTGATTTTTGCCATCAATTGAAGATGGTATATCTACAACTTTGAATGCATTCTTCCAATTTGTTTTGGTGGTATTATCCCATGCAGGATCATCTTGTGCAATTAGATGCAGATTAAGAAAAAGAAAAAGAAACAGTACTACTATTAATCTATGTTGCGAGAAAAATTTCAGCATAATTATTTGTTAGAAGTTTCAATAAAATTAGTAAGATTATCATGAATGTGTTTTTGCTTAGTAATTGTATCTACCTGGACATTCGTAAGAACAACATGTTTAACAGGGAGTTCCTTTTGTCCCAAAATCTTAGACAAATATTGAGTTTTTACAGCTTTCACGTTCGTTAAATAAACATTTTCAATTGGAGTTAATTTCCTTTCAATTGTAGGAACCAAATCCCTCCATTGATACAAGACATCAGTTTCTATCCCTACAACTCCATCTTGAATACTTCCTGCATTAATATCTTCCACATAAATATTTTTAACATAGCCTCCACGTCGTTCATTGGTTTTAATAAAAACCAAATTAAACATTTTGGCTCTTTCTAATACCTTACAATTTTTCACATATACATTTTCAATACCTCCAGATAATTCACTTCCTACTGCTAATAATTGATGTCCATTTTTCATAGTACAATTTCGAATTACAATATTTTTGGATGGGGTATCAAGTCGCCATGCATCTTGATTCCTTCCTGATTTTACCGCAATAGCATCATCACCTTGGTCAAAAATACAGTCCTCAATTAAAACATTTTGACTCATTTCTGGATCAACTCCATCATTATTATGTCCATGAGCATATACTTTTAAATTTTGAAGAGTAACATTCTTTGAAAGATAGGGATGAATTGTCCAAAACGGACTATTTTCAATAAATACGTCTTTCATCAAAATATTCTCACTCCTATTAAATTGAATAAACTGAGGTCTAAAATTAGCAGTATCATTCACCATTTGACGTTCTTCAACAGGCTTGTCATATGATGCTAAAAAATATAATCTTTTTAAACTATTCATATGGGGTTTTGGACGCAAAAACCATTTTGTCCAGACATCCATTTTTGCCTTTAATTTACCTTCTCCGGTAATTGCAATGTTTTTACAATTGTAAGCATAAATTAATGGCGAATAATTGTAACATTCCATACCTTCCCAAGTAGTATGAACAGCAGGTAAATAATCTTTAGGATCTTCAGAAAAAAGTAAAGTTGCTTCTTTTTCTAAATGCAAATTAACATTACTTTTTAAATGGATTTTTTTTGTAAGCCATTCTCCTTTTGGAATCACTACTATACCTCCACCCGAGTTATTGGCCTGATCAATAGCAGATCTAATGGCCTTTGATGTCAATTCCTTATTCCCTTCGACAGCACCAAAATCTGTAATTAAAAACTGTTTACAATTACTAAAATCAGGAACAATAATATTATCCATTTTAAACGGTGCATCCACGTTAATTTGATTCGATGATACATTAGTATATAATTTTTTGTTACAACTACACACTACTAATGCCATTACTAAAGCAAAGCCTTGCATACTAAATATCTTCCTATTTGAACTCATTTTTTTATTCTATTCTTAATCTAAATATTATATTTACTTTATTTTCCAAACCAAAACAGCCGCTGTTTCTAACTCTTTTTGACCAATCAGAATTTTAGAATTTTCTGGAAGATTGATTATCCTTTTTTTATCTGAATAATTCATGGCTATTCCAAAACCATCGCGATATTCTACTAATATCCCTTCTGGATATGATTCTGTGAAAATATTCGCCTTATTAAAAACACGTTTAAGAACATCGTATTCTAGCTCTCCTTTTTGTGTATCAACCCCTATATAAGTAACCCAACCTTTACCAATTGCTCGATGTACTACAGCAGGTCTATCACTATAAAAATCGCCCTTATAATTAGCCCAAACTTCTGTTCCTTTAAATGGAGAAAGAATCTCTCCCCAACTTGACCAACTAAAAGATTTATCATCTAATTTAACTTCGTCTGGAACATCTCGTGGTAACAAATCATAAAATTTAATTTTACTTCCTATCAAATCATAAATAGGTTCTGCAAATTGTGCTTCCCACAAATGACCTTGTTTATCTTGATGTCCTGTACGACAAGAAATCACAAGAATCCCGCCATTTTTGGCATAGTTAGTTAATTTTACAATTAAAGCCTTATCAATTTGTTGATAGGCTGGTACCACAAGTACTGGATATTGTGAAAAATCAACATCTTCTCTTATAAAATCAACCGGAGCACCAAATGATTTTAAAGCTCCATAATACTTTAATACATGAGATTCGGTATCCCATTCTGTAGTTTGTTTGTTTTGATTGATTGCTACCGTATTATCTGGATTGTATAAAACAGCGGTTTTACGTTTTAGATAAAAATCAGGTATTACTGCGCCTGCATATTCTTTTCTCAACTTTTTAATTTCCTGTGCAAATTGCTGGTACTCTAATCCCCCGGGGGTAGGTGTTACACCATCATAACTTAAGATACCATAATGATATTGTTCATACCCATAAATCGGAGCTCGAAATCTATAAGCACATTCAAATTTACTACCACCAGCAAAAACATTCCACAACCACAAACGAACCGCCCCAGGCAATGGTTGTGAATTAATTTTACCCCAATTTACCTGACCTGGTTGTAATTCCATAACACCGTAATCCTTAGACATAGGTCTAAAATAATCATTTGCCATAGCGATTCTAAGATAATCCCCTAGACGATATCCTTTTTTACCTACACCTTTACCTTCACCATATACCATATAGCGGGTATACGAAACAAAATCTAATTCTTTGCTTGCACCTATGTAACGAACATCATACATAGGTATGTAATTTGAAGTAATCCATTGGTTAGTTGAACATTCTTTAATTGTTCGAGCTTGATCATCTAAAAAAGTAGCTGTTTCATCATCGCAAAATCTTGTATGATCTAAAGTTTGATATAAATTGATTCCCCATTGTTTATGATTAGGAAGATTAATTTGTTCAAAATCAGAATAAGTTCCACTCCAAAAATTCGTTCCCCAGGCAGTATTTAAAGCATCTATAGAGCCATATTTATTTTTAAGCCATTTTCTAAAACGAATTTGTGCGTCTTTACCATAATCCACATTACTTCTAGGTTCATTATCAAGTTGCCACCCAATTATTCGCTTGTCTTTACCATAATGTTTAGCTAATTCAGCTATCATTTTTAAGGAATAGGAACGATAGTACTCATTGGAAAACGAAGCGTGTTGTCTGGAACCAAGATCCTCTACTGTACCTTCATAATTAGTTTTTAAAACTTCTGGATGTGCTCTCACCAGCCAAACTGGTGGTGTAGCAGTAGACGTACATATAATCACCTTAAGATTATATTTAGCAGCCAATTCAACAGCTCTGTCCAACCATTTAAAATCATATACTCCTTCCTGAGGTTCTAATTGAGCCCATGCAAATTCAGCAAAATGGGTAAATTCAAATCCCATTTCAGCCATTTTTTTAAAATCTCGTTCCCATTGAGTTTCGCTCCAATGTTCCGGATAATAATAAACCCCTATCTTACTTAAGTCTTTATCTAAAAAAAAGGATTGGGAGTTTTGTGCTTTACCAAAAAACGTTACGGAAAAAAACAATATAAAAGAAAAAGAAAAACTTAAAGTTGTATTCATATTCATAATTAAAAAAATGTATTTATAAAAATCATTAATTCAAAATAATTTTATATAAAAAAATTAGGAGTTGTTCAACATAGGAACAACTCCCAATTCCCAAACACTAACCATTAACCACTAATTATTCTTTTTTTTACTGTCATAAAAATAAAAACGAATGCCAGTATATTATTTATATCCTAAATTTTGAGGAAACTCCCCAGAATCATGATCTATAACCGATTGAGGTATCGGACGCAAAATATGAGTAGTTGTCATCTTATCTTCCATTTTTGCAAGATTATTATGTAATAAAGTACGTTCAATTAATTTTCCTGTTCTTTTTAAATCAAACCATCTCTTATATTCTCCAGTCAATTCTCTTGCCCTTTCATCTAATATAAAATCTAAATCAACATCTGCACTAGTAATTTCAATAGCGGACTGATTTCCAGGTATAGCAGCTCTTCTTCTTACTGTATTAATTCTTTCTGCAGCTTTACTATCATCATCGCTCATATGATAAGCTTCAGCTGCAATTAAATAAAGCTCTGACAATCTGAACATAAAAATATCTCTAGTTCCTTTTCTATTGTTGTTATTACCATGAAAATCAGCATTAGGATCAAAAAACTTCCAAACCATAGGCCATTTGCCAGCTCCTCCAATATTATTAAAATCCTGTTTCCATGTATCATATTTATAAATATTAACATTTGGATTTGCAGCTTTAAGATCTATTTCATCTTGGGCTGTGAAATTTTCATCCCATTTAGGAAAATATACAATTAAATCACCTTTATTTATGCCTTTTGATGCATCATTGATAGTGGCATAAAATTCACTTTTAAATGTAGCATCATAACGACTATCAATTGAGGTGTCAAATAAAGAATACAAAAACTGTGTTGGCATAAACTGTTGCTCATGATTATTATACGTTGTATTTAACCAATCAAATCCTGATTCATACAACCACAATTCCCATCCAAAAAGGACACTTTGACCATTTCCTCTAACACTTGTCCCTAATGAACCTGCATCATATTGAATCGAAAAAATTATTTCATTATTTTTCTCATTTCCTGGAGTAAACACTTCTTTAAATGTATTTAATAATGCATACTTCCCACTGTTAATTACTCCATCAGCTAAACTAGCCGCCATTGTAAAATCGCTAGAAGAGCCATACGACTTATACCCTCGTGTCAAATAAATTAGTGACAATAATGAATTAACTGCTCCTTTGGTAACCTTTCCAAACTGTTCCGGTGTAGCTAGTACATCAACTTCTGACTCTTCCAATTCACTAATGATGAATTTATAAATGTCTTCTTCAGGAATTCTATCAAAATGAGTTATAGCTCCATTAATTTCATCCTTAACTAAAGGCACATCACCAAATTGTTCAACTAATAGATAATAATTATAGGCACGTATAAACTTTACCTCTGCTACAAGCTGCTTAATCTTATTTTCATTTAAACCATTTACATTTTTAGCTCTTGAAATTGCTGTGTTACACGTTTGAATAGCTTGATAACATCTATAATAAAAATCAGAAACATATTGATTTTGAGCATCTAAATTTCCATATTCATTTAATTCACTACTAAAAACATCTCTGTTTTCATAAGATCCTCCAATTAATACACTTTTACCCCTTGTATATATATCAACTCCAAGACAAAATAACCAGGGATCATCCACAAAATTATTTCTCAAAGTTGCATAAGACGCATTTACCAAGGATTGATAACCTTCACTAGTAGAAAAATAATTTTCTGCTGTAATGTTGCTTTTATTATCTTCAACCAAAAAATCTTCGCAAGAAAAATTTAATGATATAATTATAAATAACAGTATATATTTTAATGATTTCATAAACTATATAAATTAAAATTCTAAATTAAGTCCAACTAAATAAGAAGCATATCCTGTTGCTTCACCCCAAGTATTCTGTTGCCCCCATTCTGGATCAAATCCAGGATATTTTGTAAAAATAAAAGGGTTCGTTGCTGTTGTATAAACTCTTAAACGATTAATTTTTAAACTTTCAAGAGCTTTTTTAGGCAAATTATATCCAAGTGATATGTTACCAATCCTTACAAAAGAAACATCTCTATATTGGTAGCTATTAAAATATTTACCTTTATTACCAGGCATTGGATATTTGTTTGTTGGATTATTAGCAGTCCAATAATTTACATTCAAATTATTATAATCTCCTTCAAGAGCCATAAATGAAGAGACAAAAGTACTTGAAAGTTGCTGTCCCTGACGGGTATAAACATAAACTGAAAAATCCCAATCTTTAAACTTAAAATTATTAGTAATACTTCCTGTCCACTTTGGAGTTCGTTGACCTATAATCTTTCTATCATTAGCATCTATAACTTTATCATTATTTAAATCTTTTACCTTTATTTGTCCAGGTGTTTGACCATATTGTGCAGCTAAATCAGCTTCATTAAGTTGCCAAATACCATCGAATACATAATCATAATTTACCTGAATTGGTTTACCTATAAACCATCTATTCCCTATATCATCTTTTTTTTCACCATATAACTCAACAATTTCATTCTTGTTAGTGTCAAAAACAATGCTTGTTTCCCATGTGAAATTTTTATTTTCAATATTAACGGTATTTATTCCTAATTCTATTCCTGAATTTCTTACCCATCCAACATTATCCCATATGCTTCCCCAACCTGTTGTTTCTGGTAATTGTCTACGCATTATTAAATCTTTAGCATCACGTCTATATATATCTAATGTACCATTTATTCTATGATCAAATAATCCATAATCAATCCCAAAATTTAATTCAGTTGTCTTTTCCCAAGTCAAATTATAATTAGACAAGCCACTTTTATAATAAGCTGTACTAACTGTTCCTCCAAAATCATAATCTTTCGGAGAGATGTTTGATTGTGTACCATATATATCAACTGCATCATTACCTGTTACACCATAACTCAATCTTGCTTTCAAATTATTTACAAATTGCAAATTACTCATGAAACTTTCATCAGAAATATTCCAGGCAAATGCAGCTGAAGGGAAAAAAGCCCATTTATTTCCTTCAGCTAACCTTGAAGATCCATCGTATCTACCACTAGCAGAAAATAAATATTTACCTTTATAATCGTAGTTGAATCTTCCTAAAAAGGAAAGAAGACTTCTTTGCTTGTAATCGGTAGAAGATTGAACAATATTTGCTTTTGTCACAGCATCTAAGTTATACCATTTACTATTAAAAGGTAAACCTTTTGCTTCTTGAAATGTAGTCTCCCATTGTTCATATTGTGCACTTTGAACTGCGGTAAAACCAATTCTATGATCACCCAAACTCTTTTTATATGTTAATTGATTATCAAAAACATACCCTAATTGATCATTAACACCATAACCAGCCCAAGTGTTAGCAATCAAACCTCCTGCAGCTTTACTATACTGCCCAATTGAATAACCTGATCTTTCATTTACCATTTGTGGAGAAATTTGAGTACGTAAGGTAAACTCTTCACTAGGCTTGAATTGAAGATAAAAATTACCAAATACCCTGTAGCGTTTTACTTGTCTGTTTTCACCATCGTCTTTATTTTCAAATAGAGGATTGATAACTCCATTATTTCGATATGATCTAAATCTTAAACTTCCATCTTCGTTATAAGGTACACCTACAGCTGGCATTCTATATGTAGATCTGATTGCTTCATAACTACCGATATTTTGTAAACTATATATCGCATATAAATTTCCTCCTGCTTCCCATTTATCAGAAAATTTTCTATCTATATTCAATCTAACGTTATAACGATTGTAATCCTGTCCTTTCACAGTCCCCTCTTCTCTTAATTGCCCCATACTTACGGCAAAAGTTCCTTTAGAATCACCACCGCTTGCTGTAATAGTATTACTTGATTGAATACCATCTCTTAACATTAGTTTCTGCCAGTTAGTATATTTTTTATTATCGATAATATCCCACTCTTCTGAAGTAAAAAAATCAGCATTTGAACGATCAGTACTCTTTCCTAAGTTTGTGAACAAATCTGTTCTCCATCTAACATATTCATCTCCATTCATCATATCCGGTAAATTATTTGGTGTTCTAACACCATAATAACTATCATACTTAATCGTAAATTTTCCTGAGGAACCTTTTTTAGTTGTAACTATGACAACACCATTTGCTCCTCTTGATCCATAAATAGCAGTTGCAGAAGCATCTTTTAATACATCAATACTTGCAATATCATTAGGGTTCAAATCTGTCAATCCTTCTGTAGTCGGAATTCCATCAACTACATAAAGAGGCGTGTTAGTATTATTAATTGAACTCAATCCTCTTACTGATATACTAAAACCACTTCCGGGTCTTCCTACGTTTTTTTGAACGTTAACCCCAGCCATCCTACCTTGCATAGCTCCTGCTACATCAGGTATTGTAGTTTTTGTTATAGTTTCAGAATTTAATGAAGTTACTGAACCTGTAACATCTTTTTTCTTTACTGCACCATAACCTATCACTACTACTTCATCCAATCCCGAAACATCGGGCAGCAATTTAATAGTAAATGTAGTCTGATCCTTAACAAAGATTTCACTTGGTTTATAACCAATATAGGAAACAACGATAACTGCATTATTAGAAACTTTAAATTTAAAATTACCATCAAAATCAGTGCTTGTTGCATTAGTAGTCCCTTTTTCTAAAATAGAAGCTCCTGGCAAAGGCATACCATTTTCATCTACAACTTTACCAGAAATCATTGATTGTAGTGTTTTACTACTGAGGTTTTCATTTAAAAGTTTATCTTTTACTATTACAGCATTATTATCTGTTATTGTAATATCAAAATTGCCATTAGCTATAGCTTTGCTTAATAGTCTATTGATATTCTCTGTGCCTTTTTTTACCTTTATATTTGGCATATTTTTAAACAAACCCTCTTCATAAAAGAATTTATAATTTGTCTGATCCATTATTAATTCAAAGACCTGGTCAACAGTCAATATTTTGTCTTCTTCTATTTTAACCTTTGCATTTTGAGAAATCAGATTAATAGGAGAAAAAGCAAAAATGGTTGTACAACATAATAAAATATATGTTTTCATGATAAGCATTAATAGTCGCTTTCTGGAGAGAAAAAACGTATTAGTTAATTTTATTTCCATAAATTTGTGCGTTATTGGTTAGTTAATAATTTAAAAATTAATTAATTGATACTGATACATTGAGGATAGGGGGTTATACTTTGGCGAGTTGAACTTTATCCTCTTTTTTTTATTTTTCATCTATTTCATTGGCTATTTCTTTTTTAGTTATTTATTTAAGTATAATGGTTTTTCCTTTTATTTGATAATTATTAACGGAATAAGACTTCATAATTAACAATATCTCTTCAATACTTTGATTTTTATTCAACGTTCCTCTAAACTTAACCTGTTCTAAATTTTTATCTTCAAAAACTACCTCAACATCATACCATCTGGAAATTACTTTCATAATTTCCTTCAAGGTTTTTCCTTTAAAACTAAAAATACCGTCTTTCCATGAAACTTCTCCATAAACGTTAACTTCTGAAATACTTAAATCATAAGTTTTAAGATTTAAATTCGACTGCTCTGAAGGTCTTAATATATCTTTTGATTTTTCTGTTTTGATTGAAACTTTACCCTCAACTAAAGTGGTATATATATTAGATTCATCCTTATAAGCTTTCACATTAAATTCTGTCCCTAAAACTTCTATTTCTTGAGACTTATTTAATACTTTAAATTTGGAACCTTTATGATTGGTACTTGGAGACACATCAAAATAAGCTTCCCCATAAACTAATTCCACTTTACGATTTTCTCCTTCCACAAATGAAACTGGAAACTTTAACTGAGTTTCTGAATTCAACCATACTTCTGTACCATCTGCTAAAACTAAATGAAACTGTCCTCCTCTTGGTATGGTCAAATAATTAAACAAGACCGTTTCATCTGTTTTGCTTTTTTGATTATAAACTATCTCTTCTCCATTGCTTTTTGCATTTTGAGTTTGATAAGAACTACCTTTTTCCAAAGTAACAACTGAACCATCGGCTAATGTTAATGTTGCTTTATTTGAGCCTGGAATAATCACATTATTTACGTTAACTAATTTTGGAACTCTATCATATTTATTTTGAAATAAATTGGTTTTAAAAACATAAGTTAATCCAAGAGCTAAAATTAAAATTGCTGCAGCAGTATACTTTAACCACAATTTATTATTCAAAACAAATAGCGATTTATTATTTTGTTTCTGAATTTTTAATTCAATGGTTTTCCATGCTTTAATTTTATCATTCTTTGAATACATCTCTAAGTCATCAATTAGTTTACTAATCTTTATTTTTTTAGAAAACGGATATTTTTCATATAAACTTTCCAATTCCGACTTCTCAGAATCTGATAAAATTTTAAGCACCTTTTTTATTTTTAGATTCGCTATAGAAAAAATATCTTTCATTCTTTTTAGTATATATTATAAGAACGACTAGGTTTTAATTAAGTACTATTATTTTTTTTGATTTTTTTTTAAAAATTCAAAAAAATAAGCAAAATAAAATACACAAACCATAATATTACCCACCACAAGTAGATAATATAATTTTAAAAAACATAGGCGATTAAGGGAAACTATTATTGGTCTGTTATACCAGCAAAAAATAAATAATTGTATCAAATTCCAGAAACTGGTCTCTTAGTATTTTATAAGATTGAGATTTTAAAGTTTTTACAGTCTGAAGTTTAATTTCAAGGCAATCAGCAATTTCATTATTTTTAAATCCTTTTAAACTCAATTTAATGATTTCTTTTTTTCTGTCTGGAAGTAATTCAATCGCATCATGTAATTTACGAACAATTTCTTCTTTCAAAATTTCTTCTAAAAACAAATCATCATCTTCAATTGATTTCACAATATTTTCAGCATATTTATCTTTTACTTTATTATGCTTAATAACATCATAACATTTGTTACGAACTGATTTATATAAAAAAATCTTTAACGAAATTTCATCAGGAAAAATATTTTCTTTTTCCCATAAACTCACAAAAACATCCTGAACTAAATCTTGACACTCATCATTTAAACCCAAAAAACGATTAGCATATTTAACGAGTGCATCATAATACTCATCAAACATTTTTCTCAAATCACTTTTAGTGATAAAATTCTTTTCGGCTATCAAGATTTAATATTTTGCTTCTGAATTAATAATTACAAATATATAAATATAACCCATTTTGACTAACTAACTACTATATTATTATTAAAGCAAGCTCTAACAGCTTCATTTTTCACCCTTTATATATTAACTTACTTTTTAAAAACTCAAAACAGCTACATCAAAAGTAGATTGAGCTACATTTAATATATTTTAAGATATGAACTTTGCGGTATAACTAAAATAAAAGAATTAATTATGAAAGTGCTGCAAATTAAAACAAGTCTTAACGGAGACAATTCAATGAGTAATAAATTATCAAATGCAATTGTTGATGAGATAAAAAAGAAACACTCCTCAGTGCAATTAACCGAAAGAAATCTGGCAAAAAAAAACTTACCTCATTTTTCACTCCAACATTTTGAAGCATTCTCAAATAACCCTGAAATGGATGTTCAAGAAAAAGAAAAGATAATTAAAATTTCTGATGAGCTTATAAATGAAATTGAACAGGCAGAAATTATTGTAATTGGAGTACCTGTATATAATTTAACAATCCCATCTACTTTAAAGTCTTGGATTGACTTTATAACTAGAGCTCAAAAAACATTTAGATACACTACTGAAGGACCAATTGGTTTAATTACAGATAAAAAAGTTTATATAGCTATCTCTTCTGGTGGAATTTATTCAGATGGATCAAGAAAATCACAGGATTTTACAGAACCTTATTTGAGAACTATATTAGGTTTTTTAGGAATTAATGATATTACAACCATAAGAGTTGAAGGTTTGTCCATACCTGATATCAATGATACTGCATTTAGTAAAGCCTTACAAAGAATAGAAATAGATTGAGAAATATAATGTAAATAACCGATTAGACAATCAATATTTAGAAATTTAAAAAAAAAGACAAATGAAAATTAAGAGAATACAGTTTAATAACTACGGTGATGCATCAAAAATGTACCTTGGAGAATACGAATTAGCACAACTTAAACCTAACGATGTACAAGTTAGAGTAAAAGCTGCTGCAGTAAATCCTTTGGATTGGAAGCAAAGAAGAGGTGATCTAAAACTTTTTATGAATAAAAAGTTTCCAAAAGGAATTGGGAATGATTTTTCAGGAATTGTAGAAGCTATTGGTTCAAATGTACAAAATATAAAAGTTGGAGATGAAGTATTTGGTACAATGGATGTAAAACATCCTGGAGCATTTGCAGAAAAATTAATTACTAACTCAAAATATGTAACAAAAAAACCAATCAATATTTCTCATGCAGATGCTTCTTGTCTTCCAATAGCTGCTGCAGTTGCTTGGGCAGCATTATTTATAAAAGGTAATGTTACTCAAAATTCGAGGGTACTTATTAATGGTTGCATGGGAGCAGTAGGTTCAATTGCCGTACAATTAGCCAAAGAAAAAGGAGCTTGGATTGCTGGTACCTGCTCAAAAAAGGATATAGAGGAAGCAAGAAAAAATGGAGTGAATGAAGTATATGAATTCACGGAGAATAATTATTGGAAAAAAACTCAACCTTTTGATGTTGTTTTTGATAC
This sequence comes from Flavobacterium pokkalii, assembly GCF_014596575.1. Taxonomy (GTDB): domain Bacteria; phylum Bacteroidota; class Bacteroidia; order Flavobacteriales; family Flavobacteriaceae; genus Flavobacterium; species Flavobacterium pokkalii. The sequence continues at coordinate 55,046 of NZ_NASZ01000018.1, forward strand.
TGCTGGACTAATGCAACAAAGAATAGGTTTTTCTATGCTTAAATCTAATGGTAAATTTATTGATATTAATCCTACTCCAATGTCTATGTTAAAGGGTTTATTCATAGCTAAATACAAGTTTACTTTTGCTACAGCAGCTATGAAACATCTTTCTGATTTTGCTAACCTAGCAGAAAAGGGAATACTAAAAGCTAAAATTGGAAAAGAAACAAATATTTCAAAAGCTATAGAAATACTGACAGAAATTGAAAATGGAAACGGTGCTAAAGGAAGAACCGTAATAATTTTTTAAATTTGTATATGAATAACTCAAAAATACATTATATCAAGACCATAACTGAATTACATCGCTTTTGTAATTTAGAAAAGCCTAAGCATCCTCTTGTTAGTGTAATTGATTATTCAAAAATTAACACACCCAAAGATGCTGGTTCTATTGTTTTTGATTGTTATTCAATAGCAATTAAAAAAGGAGTTAATTTTAACTTCAAATACGGTCAACAAACTTATGACTTTGATGAAGGGGTAATGATTTTTACCGCTCCAAATCAAGTGATAAAAATTGAAAATAAGGCTACTGATGAAGATAATCGGGAAGGTTGGATTTTATATTTTCACCCTGATTTTCTATGGAATACCCCATTAGCAAAAACAATAAAACAATACGAATATTTTAACTATTCAGCAAATGAAGCCTTATTTCTTTCAGAAAAAGAAGAAACAATAATTAATACAATTATTAAGAATATTGATGAAGAGTATCGTAATAATATTGATAAGTTTAGTCAAGGAATTATCATTGCACATATTGAAACATTGCTCAATTATTCTGAAAGATTTTATCAACGTCAATTTATTACAAGAAAAATCACAAATCACAAAATTCTTGATCGTCTAGAAGAAATTCTTACGAATTACTTTAATAGTGATAATATATTGAAAAATGGTCTACCTACTGTTCAATATCTTGCGGATTGCTTAAATATTTCTCAAAGTTATTTGACCAGTTTACTAAAAAATCTCACGGGGAAAAGCACCCAAAATCACATTCAAGATAAAGTAATTGAAAAAGCAAAAGAAAAACTATCAACTACAAGCTTATCTGTTAGCGAAATTGCTTTTGAATTAGGGTTTGAACATCCACAATCATTTAGTAAATTTTTTAAAACCAAGACTTTGATTTCTCCTTTAGAATTCAGACAATCTTTTAATTAATTTTTTACATGTTACTTAATAAAACTGGATTAAAACAGTTTATAATTTCACTTCACACCAATAATTAAGTACTCCTTCAATTCTTTTTGGTATAAAAAAAAGAGCATTTGGTATAAATAATAAATATCAAAATTAATTTGGCTGTAGTTTAGTCAAAAATTTATTCCTGAAATAAATGAAAACAGTATTAAAAAAAATGTTTAAACGCATTATTATCTGCATAATTATAGGATTTATGACTTTCACAGCTTTGGATTGCACCTCACAAAAAAAACTTAAAATTTCTGATCACTGCGATGGAAAAAAATTTTTCAATACCACTCTTGAAAAACAATTCTCACCTAGTTTAAATGACATATTTAGAATGATGAAGGAAGGAAGACCTAAATGGCCAGATGATGTTACCACTCTGGGAACTCCAGTATTAAATAAAAAACTAAATAAAAATGATTTTTCTATAACATTTGTGAATCATGCCACTTTTCTAATTCAAACATCTGAACTGAATATATTAACTGACCCTGTATGGTCGAATCGCGTAAGTCCATTAAGCTGGTTTGGTCCTAAAAGAATTAGAAAACCTGGTATCGAAATTAATGAACTTCCCAGAATAGACATTATACTAATAAGCCATAATCACTATGACCACATGGATTTAGAAACACTAAAAAAACTCAACTCAAAATTTTCTCCATTGGTGATAGTCCCTATTGGAGACAGACCTTTAATAGAATCAATTGGAATAAGTAATGTTAAAGAATTAGATTGGTGGGAAAGTCTTAAAATCAACCAAAATGCAAAAGTTACTTTCACCCCCTCTCAACATTCATCAGCAAGAGGTCTGTTTGATAAAGATGAAAGTTTATGGGGAAGCTTTTTTATACAATTTGATAATCGAGGTATCTATTTTGGGGGTGATAGCGGCTATTCAACTCATTTTAAAGAGATAAAAAAACGCATTTGTCCACCTGATGTTGCAATTCTTGGTATAGGAGCTTATGCTCCAAGCTATTTCATGGAAAAGGTACATATGAATCCAGATGAAGCTGTATCCGCCCATAAAGATCTGAATGCTGGATTAAGCATAGCAATGCACCACGGAACTTTTCAGCTTGCGTCTGAAGGTTATGAACAACCTTTGACAGACTTAAAAAAAGCACTTTTAAGAGAAAACATTTCAAATGATATATTTATCAGTCTATTGGAAGGTCAAACAAAATTTTTCTAAATACAATAAGTAACACGTTGTTATAAACAATTAACAATTATTTCATACCTATATGAACAAAAATATCAATAACATTGTTATGACTGGAGTCTCTTCAGGGATTGGCTTACACGCTATAAATAAAATTACCAAACAGCTTAATACAAAAATAATAGTAGGTGCAAGAGACTGTAGAAAAAAAATGCCCGAAAATGTCCAGATAATACCGCTGGATCTGGCCTCATTGTCAAGTGTGAGAACCTTCGCTGAACAGCTAATCAAAGAATTAAATGGAGGAATAGATTTATTAGTTCTCAATGCCGGCATGCAAAATGTAGCCAGTAACGAGAAAAGCGAAGATGGATATGAGTTGACTTTTGCCGTTAATCATCTTGCTCATTATTTATTAATTCAGCTATTACTACCCCACATGTCTACCGAAAGTCGTATTATTATAACTACCAGCGACACCCATGATCCGGCAGTAACTCCTATTGCCCCTAAAATTCTTGATGTACAAGAACTGACGTACCCATCAAAGTCTGGATTTGGTTCTGGAATACGTGCCTATGCGTCATCAAAACTTTGCAATATATTAACGGCTTTCTCATTGTCTAAATTGGAACAAATAAAAACAAAGCACATCAGAATTATTGCTTTCAATCCAGGTTTTACCGTTGGAACATCACTTGGAAGAAATGCTTCTTTTACAAGTAAAATGATAATGTATGCCCTTATTCATACTGTTTTCCGCATAATCAGTCTGTTTAAACCTGAATATGTAATGAGTACACCTGAAAAATCAGGTGGTGTATTGGCAGATATCTGCCTTGAAACTCTGAGGATTCCTGCAGATAAAATCTACATCAGTCTGGTAAAAGGTAAACCCTCTTATCCTGAACCCTCTGAACTGGCAAAAGATGCCCAGGCACAAATTGAATTATGGGAAAAAAGCCATACGCTGGTTCAACTAAATACATTTTAAAAATATGAATTTATTAACAGCCACCTTAAAGCAGATTCTCAATGAAGCAATTATAGAAAAAAAATGGAAAATCTCCGACCTGGCCTATGCCATCCGTTTGAAAAGTAAAAGTATTCAGGATATAGATTTTATTGCAGGGTATTTTATCAGAATCTGCATAGGATTATCCGAGGATTCTCTTTCTGGCAGAGATTTCGTAAGAAGTTATTCTATTTGGAATATTGACAAATCAAGCGGTACAATGGATATTGCTATTGCAACTAAAAGCCAGGGTGCAGGTGCAAATTGGGTGTTAAATCAAAAAGTAGGTAACAAAGTTTACTTCAAATTAAAAAAAGGAAATTTCATATTAGACTGTGAATATGACAATTACCTTATGATTGGTGATTTATCTGCTTTATCACATTTATATATAATTAAAAGAAATCTTTCTGAAGATAAACAGATAGAAAGTCTTATATATAGTCAAAATGTCAACGAATTATACAATGACATTGACAACTCAAATCCTTTTAATTTTCACGAACTTCCAGAGAATCCAACAGACCAGCTTATTTGCAAAATCAAAGAAATCGTTCCTAAGATGACAGGAAAAAAAATGGTTTATATAGCTGGAGACAGTCGTGTATGCAGTACTTTAAATAAATACTTTAAAAATGAATTAAACTGGGAAACTAAACTAATTAAAATTAAACCTTTCTGGAATCCCGAAAAAAAGGGTTTGGAATAATTACTTTAATTAAAATATTATGTCAGAAAATAAAAGTCCTTTAGAACAGATGAAAAATAAAGTGGATATGAAAAAATATATCCATTCAGGAAAACACTGGTCAGAATTAAAATTTTTCGATAACATGCTTACCGATGCTCTTGTAAAGCATATTCTTGGTTTAATTCGTTATAGAATGACTGATCCGGGTGAGATAATGGAAACATTAGGGCAAATGAAAAGTTCCTCTGAGCAGGACTGGGCTACTGCATGGGGGAACACCGCAGAAAAAATTCAGACCAGAGCTGAGGAGTCTTACGCTATTAAAAAAATGGTCTCTGCTTCTTCGTCTTATTTGAGAGCTGCAACCTATTGGAGAATCGCTCTTATGTATTTTAGCGACAAAGAAGACCAAATTGTTAAAAAGTATTCTGAAAATAGCGTATATTGCTATGACCGCTATCTGGAATTATCAGGTTATCCCGGTCAGAAAATTCAAATCCCATACGAAGAAACCTATCTTCCAGGTTATTTTTATCGTTCTCCAACTGCGGAAGAAAAAGCCCCAATTTTAATTATTACACCCGGCAGGGACACTTGGGGAGAAGACACAATCTGGGTATATGATGCTGCACTCCAAAGAGGAATACACTGCATTGTAATAGAAGGACCTGGTCAAGGGACAACACTTCGTCTACAAAATCTAAAATTCAGACCTGATTGGGAAACGGTAATTTCACCAGTAGTCGACTTTGCTGAAACATTGCCCGGAATTGATATGGAACGTATTGCTCTTATGGGAATCAGTTTTGGCGGTTATTTAATTCCCAGAGCAGCCGCATTTGAAAAAAGAATTAAGGTTTGCATAGCAAATCCGGGAAACATTAGCTGGGGAATATCAATAAACAAAGCATTAAAACAAGTCAAAAAGCTTCCTAAATTTCTTCGTCCAACAATGATAGATAATCTGGTGAAGGACTATGCATGGAAACACGGAGTAGAAAACAATATAGATACGGTAATTTCTGAGCTGGATAAGTATAACAACAGTAATATTTTAGATAAAATCACCTGCAAGGTTTTGGTCATGGATGCTACTTCAGAAATACTACCTGGCGAAGCAATAAAATTTTACAATGCTTTGCAATGTCCAAAAGATTATATGCTTTTCGATTCGGAAACAACAGCACAAAATCATACACAAATGGGGGGATATGGCCCTGCATCCGATACACTGTTTGACTGGATTGAGGATAACTTATAAAATCTAAAAATGACATAACAATATTTTGTATCAAAAAAATAATTAATTCTTTTTGAACCAGTTAGTAAAAATTCTAAAAATTATCGGTTTAAAATCTTTTTGGATACATATTCGTTAAAAAAGAAATCTCTATAAACAGTTCCTATAGGGATTTCATTTTTTCCAATATAAACAGTATTGTTATCAATTGATTCAATTGAGTTTACATTTATAATATAAGATTTGCTAACTCTTACAAATAAACTTTTAGGAAGATTTTCATGAATAGTTTTGATATTCATTGCTGTAACTATTTTTTGATTCTCCTTATGTATTACCACATAATCTTTTAAACCTTCAATATATTGAATATCATTAAAATAAACTTTAAACATTCTTCGGTCTGCTTTCACAAAGAAATAATCATCTGTAAAATCTTCTATTTGATTATTTTCTAAATCAGCACTTATTAATTTTGAATAAATAAAAACCTTATCTATAGCCTTTTGAAAACGTTCAGGCTTAATTGGTTTTATTAGATAATCAATTGCATCTACCTCGTAACTTTCAAGGGCAAATTCTGAAAAAGCAGTTGTAAAAATTACAAAAGTACTTGCAGGTATTGCTTTAGCAAAATCAATACCGTTAATGCCTGGCATTTGAATATCCAGAAATACTAAATCAACACTATTATTTGAAATAAACTGCATAGCGTTCTCCGGACCATTAAAAGCCCCTAGAAGTTTTAATGTATCAGTCTGTTCAATCAGCATCTGAACAGCTTCTCTTGCTAAAGGTTCGTCATCAACTATGATGCAGTTCATAATTATAATATTATTTCAAGTTCAACAGTATACGTATCTGTTTCATCTTTGATCTTCAATGTGTAAGAAGTTGCAAATAAAAGTTCCAATCTTCTCTTGATATTCACTAATCCTAAACCTCCTGAATTGGATTTTATTGCCTTTAATAAAGGTTTTGAATTAACACATCTGAATAACAGAATATTGTTTTGTACACTAAAATACAAATTTACAAAAGATAATTTAGATGAATCATTATTATGTTTGACTGCATTTTCTACGAATGAAATAAATAAAAGTGGTGGAATCTGAACTCCATTTATGTTTCCTTCTTTCGAAATTAAAAAATCGAAATTATCTCGTCTTACCTTTTCTAAATTTAAAAAATCTTCCAAAAAATGAATATCAGAAGTCAATAACACTTTTTCTCTTGTACTGTCATACAATTGATAACGCAACAAATCACTTAATTTCATTAAAACGTCAGAAGCCCTTTCCGGATCTTTTTTAATAAGCACATTAGTATTATTAAGCATATTGAATAGAAAATGTGGGTTTATTTGATTTTTTAGCTGTTCGAGTTCAACTAAAGTTTTAGAATTTTCAAGTTCATTTATAATTTTAGTATCCAGCATCCATTGTTGAAACAATTTAATAGCTGCAGAAGCTGAAACAACTACTAGAATCACAATTGAAAAAGGCAGAACATTAATATTTCCTTTATCTGCTTCGAGTCTTACTTCATTTGTATAAACATATTGGCTAATATAATTTATTCCGTTAGCAATAATAAGCAAACCAAAAATTGACAATCCATATCTTATATATTGATTTTTGAGAAGAAGTTTAGGTACCAAAAAATACATATTGGTATAAATCAGCATAAGAAAAAGCAGCACGGTAATAATTCTACTGATGGTCTCCGTTGGTTCAGTATATTCGGGTGTTGTATTGAAAATTGCCAGCACAAAAAAAGCAATCATTATTAAATGCCTTTTTAACCTGTATTTACTATCGGTTAAAAATTGAATAATATGATACTCTCTTCTTTGTTTATCGTCCAAATTTTTACACATAATATCCTTTTTATCGTTCCGCAAAATTAATTTCTTATTCAGTTAGAATATTTTTTTTATACAAAAGCCTTCCCTTTTTATACAAAGTTATTTAAAAGAGTTTTAATCATTTTTTTTTAGTAGCCTATCAATCCTTTAACAATACAATTTGGTATAAAAAATAATCCGTTTGGTATAATAACAAAAATGACAATTTCATTAAAATATAGTTTAGCCGATAGAAATCAAAAAACAAAAAAATGAAAGATCAAATTAAGTTATGCATGTTATTCATTTTAGCATTTATAATTCATGCAAATTCTCAGGAGAAAGTCACCTTAAGTGGGGCAATTTCTGATGTCGAAAATAACGAAACACTATTAGGCGTAAATATTTACATCAAAGAATCAAAAACGGGTGTTGTAACTAATAATTATGGGTTTTATTCAATAACAGTCCCTAAGGGTGATTATACTATTTCCATTAGCTATATGGGATATGTAACTATAGAAGAAAAAATTTCTTTAACGCGAAGTACCCGAAAAGATTTCACACTTACTTCTGAAAGTAAAAATCTTGATGAAGTAGTTATAACTGCCAATACCAAAAAGGCAAACATAAGAAAACCTGAAATGAGTACTAATAAACTCTCAATATCGACAATTAAAAAAATGCCCGCTGTTCTAGGAGAAGTCGATGTCTTAAAAGCAGCCTTACAATTACCAGGTGTCACTAATGCTCAGGAGGGGGCAACAGGATTCAATGTTAGAGGAGGATCAGTGGATGGAAATTTAGTTTTATTAGATGAAGCAATTGTGTACAATACATCACATGTTTTTGGTTTTTTTTCTGTATTTAATTCGGATGTTATAAAGGATTTAAAATTATATAAAGGAGGAATTCCTGCTAACTATGGAGGAAGAATTTCTTCGGTTTTAGATATTTATCAAAAGGAAGGAAATAAAAATGAATTTCATGCCAATGGAGGAATTGGTGCAGTATCTAGCAGACTATTGATAGAAGCTCCAATAGTAAAAGATAAAAGTTCTTTTGTTATTGCTGGTAGAGGTTCATACGCACATTTGTTTTTAAAATTGGCAGACGAACCAAACTCAGCATATTTTTATGATTTAAACACTAAGTTCAATTACAAATTTAATGATAAGAATAATATCTTTATTTCGGGTTATTTCGGAAATGATAAACTAAATTTCGGAAATGATTTTGTAAATAATTACGGCAATACCCTTTTTAACGCCAGGTGGAATCATATTTATTCAGACAAATTATTTTCAAATGCTTCAGCTATTTATAGTGAATACAACTATGGTTTTGAATTAAAATTCATCGGTATTGATTGGGAATCAGATATAAAAAATTATAACTTCAAATATGATTTTAAACATTATATTTCTAATAATTTAACCCTTAATTATGGTTTAAATTCAATCTATTATAAATTTAACCCCGGAACAATTACTCCTTTGGATGAGACTTCAGGTATAAATCCAACTCAGATAAACCGTAAATATGCTTTTGAAAATGCTTTCTATATAAATGCCGAACATAAGATTTCTGATAAATTATCTATCAATTATGGTCTCCGTTATAGTAATTTTCTAAGATTAGGAAAAGAAGAAATTAATATTTATGAAAACAATCAAGCTGTAGTATTTAATCCTGATTTTCAAATTTATGAAGAAGCAACACCAATTGGCACAAAAAAATATGATAGTAATGAAAAACTAGCCAGTTTTGATAACCTTGAACCCAGAGTGTCAATTGCTTATTCTTTAAACGATAATCAATCGGTTAAAGCCAGTTATAATCGAATGAGCCAATACGTTCATTTAATTTCTAATACAGCTTCAGTTTCCCCACTTGATATTTGGGCACCAAGCGATCAATATTTAAAACCTGAAATCTTAGATCAGTTTGCCGTCGGATACTTTCAGAATTTTAAAGATGACGCTTATTCATTAGAAACAGAAGTTTTTTATAAAACCGTAAAAAATAAAGCAGATTATATAGATGGAGCAGATTTGGTCGCTAATGAAGCTATTGAGCGTGTGATGTTAAATGGTGAAGCCCGTTCTTATGGTTTGGAATTAATGCTGAAAAAAAACACTGGTAAATTAACCGGTTGGTTATCATATACTCTTTCAAAAGCAGAACAAAGAACACCTGGTCGTAATTCATCTGAACCCGGAATTAATAATGGAAAGTGGTATAGAGCAAACTATGACAAATTACATAATCTATCATTAACGGCTACCTATCAATTTAACAATAAATGGTCATTTGGAGGAATCTTTACTTATCAAACAGGTAGAGCAGCAACTTTTCCTGTTGGCAAATATGAATATCAAGGAATTACGATTGCCAACTACGGAATTCGTAATGATGATTCTCTAACTCCATATCATCATTTAGATCTGTCTGCTACTTATATTCCAAAACCAGATAAAAACAAAGGTTGGCAAGGAGAATGGGTATTCAGTATTTACAATGTGTATAATAGAAGTAACGCAGCTTCTTTCTCTTTTGGTCAAAACATAGATTCGGGATTAAGCGAAGCAAGGAGAACTTCGATATTCGGTATTATTCCAAGTGTAACGTATAATTATAAATTCTAAAGAATTATCATGAAAACAATAAAAACAGTTCTATCATTAATAATAATTGTATTCTTCACCAGTTGTGAAGATGTAATTGATGTCGACTTAAAAACTGAAACTCCAAAACTAGTTATAGATGCATCAATTGATTGGGTTAAAAATACAACTGGTAACGAACAAAAAATCAAATTATCAACTACTACAGGATATTATGATGAAACATTTCCAACGGTTTCAGGGGCTAATGTGATTGTCACAAATTCTACAGGAATGATTTTTAATTTTATTGAAAACTCTGACACAGGCGAATATATATGCTCTGATTTTCAACCAGTAATAGGAGAAACATATACACTAACTATTGCTTTAAATGGAGAAACGTATACTGCTACTGAAAAAATGATAAGTGTCCCAAATATTGAAAACAATATAAATCAGGACAATTCTGGTGGTATTGCAGGTGATGAAATTGGAATAACGGCTTATTTTCAAGATAATAGTACTCAGGAAAATTATTATTTAAGTAGTTTTAAACCCAATAACTCCCCTTTTCCGGAATATCAATTAGATGATGATAATTTTTTTCAAGGAAATTTAATTCCAATTTATTATTCTAATGAAGACTTATCTTCAGGAAACATCGTAAACATCAGAGTATATGGTATTTCCAAAAAATATTTTGATTATTTCAATAAATTAATTATTGCTTCTGGCAATGATGGAAGTCCATTTCAATCTACACCAACTGCCGTAAGAGGTAATATCATTAATCAGACCAACTTTGACAATTTTGCTTTTGGATATTTCAGACTATGTGAGGTAGATGTAAGGGATTACACTTTACAATAAATATTTTAATTTTTTACATATTAACTTAATACTAATTAAATGCTGGGTTTAATACTCCAGCACTTAATTAGCAAATAATTTACTAAAGAAAATTCTTGTATATCATGAAGTGAATCAATAATTATATATTTTGAAGTTAACTTTTAAAAACAATTAAGATTGAATTCAAAAATAAATCTAGTACTTAAAAACTTAAATGAACAACTAAATTTCATTGATTTAGAAATAGATAACCAAATTAAAAAATGCGAAAAGGCAATTGAAGTCATTTTAATTGCAATTGCAAACATGAAAAAGTTAGTAGTTAAAACGGGGTTCAAATCCGAAACCGAAGAAATTCATTTTTTCAAAGATTTAAAACCGCAATTCACTTCAAAACTGATTTATTTCAACATTGTGTATAAAATCGAAATGAAAAGGCCAAATGGTGGTAATCGCATTTTAAAGAAATACTATCACAATGAATTACAAAAATTAAAAGCTTATTTTGACAACGAATTAGATTTTTACAAATATTACCGTTCCGGTAGTTCCTACCTTGATTACAAATATTTCCTTAGAGGAAGATACGATATAAAACTAGCTTTAGATAGCTATTACTTTGAAACTGATAGTTCGTTTTCTACCTCCCATGATTTTAAAGTAGCTAGAATTCTAGCAAACGATTTAATACAATTATACCTCGAAGACCAGTTGATTATGATAGAGAATAAAGACCTTGGGGATAAATCACAACGCAAACCCAACGTGAAATTAATGTGGACAGGCTCAAAAGTAGCTTTAATTGAATTAATGTATGCCTTACATACCGAAGGAGTTTTCAATAATGGAGCTGCCGATTTAAAAGATATTGCTGATTATTTTGAACATACTTTCGATATTGATTTAGGACAATACCGTCGTGTATTCCTTGAAATCAGGGCAAGAAAAAGTGAAAAATCAAAATTCATTACAACTTTAAATGAAGCTTTATTAAAACGAATGGAAAAATCAGATGAAGCCATTTAAACAAAAATCGTTCACAACACAAACTCCGTTGTGAAATAAAACAAACCAAACTTCACAAATTTGTGCCATAACAATCTAAAATATACGTTATGGCTGTCGAAGTTATTACTCGCGAGGACTTAAACGAATTCCGTAGTCTTCTTTTGAAAGATTTAAAAGAAATCATTCAATCCAAACCGCAACAAACAAAACAGTGGCTCAAATCCAATGAAGTCCGTAAACTGTTAAACATCTCTCCCGGAACACTCCAAAACCTCCGCATCAACGGAACTCTAACCTATACCAAAATAGGTGGTATCATGTACTATGACAATTCAGATATAGATAAGTTATTAAATGGGAATAAGGTAAAAGCATTATCTACTCTGTTCAAATAATAATCCAAATGAATTACATAAAGCATCTCACTGGTTTCTTTGAGAAAGTAGCCATTGATAAAACACTCAATCCAACACACGTTAGCTTATACATTGCACTATTCCAATTTTGGAATTGTAATCGCTTCAAAAACCCAATCAGTATTAATCGTGATGAAGTAATGCGAATAAGCAAAATCAGTTCCAAAGCAACCTATCACAAATGCCTGAAGAACTTGCATAGTTTGGGTTATATCAATTACGAACCATCATACAATCCATTCAAAGGAAGCCATGTCATTTTATTCAACTTTTCCGAAGATTTAAAACCACAACCCAAATCCGAGAGAAAATCAAAAAATGAACCACTTAATGAACATGTTTCTGAACAAGCTTTGAACAAGTCTTGTACTAGTAGTGAGACAGGTACTGAACAAGCAGTAGTACCTTCTATAAACTATATAAACAATACAAACATTTTAAACGAAAAAAACGTTTCAAACTTGGAAAAGCAATCAAAAGTCATTGCGAAGAATGAAGCAATCTTAGATGAAAATAAAATCGTCACATCGAGCGCAGTCGAGAGAACTCAAAAAGAAGAAAAAAGTTCCGCGAAAAAAGAAGAAAAGTTACAGCCATCAATCGAAGAAATCAAAACCTATTTCCAAGAAAATAACTTCCCAGAACAAGAAGCACAAAAATTCTTCAATTACTTCAAAAGTGTCGGTTGGTTAGTCGGTGGCAAAACACCAATGGTCGATTGGCAAGCAGCAGCACAAAATTGGATGATTAACGCACCAAAATTCATTTCAAATGCAGAACAACCTTACAGAGCAAAACAACTCAACACAACAACCGACAAAGACTATTCAGAACCGTTGTAGCTGTCATTGCGAGGAACGAAGCAATCTCAAATATATTCTATGGAAAACGAAATAAAATCTCATTACAACTATCCGGAAGTAATCAATTGGCTCGAAGCTAAAGGAATTGAACTCTACGGCAATCATTTCAAAATCCTTGAAACCGATTATCCAATAGTTTACAAGCTAATTGCCTATTTTTTAAAAGACGAGCCTACGTGTTTTCAATACGGAATAAACCTCAACAAGGGAATATTATTAACCGGACCAATTGGATGCGGAAAAACATCATTGATGAATTTAATGAAATTCCTAACAGCAACAGAACACAAGTTTTTCGTAAAACCTTGCCGAGATATAAGCTTCGAATTTATCCAGGACGGCTACCAAATAATCCACAAATATAGTAATGGAAAACTCTACCAATCAGAACCAAGAACCTATTGTTTCGACGATTTAGGAACAGAAAACAATCTAAAATATTTCGGAAACGAATGCAATGTAATGGCAGAAATTCTATTAAGCAGATACGATCTATTCATTTCAAAAAAACTATTCACTCACATCACCACAAACCTATCCGCCACCGAAATTGAAAAGCACTACGGCAACCGCGTTCGTTCACGATTGAGAGAATTATGCAATTTAATAGCATTCGACAATTTCGCTAAAGACAGACGTAAATAAATTGCATAATCACGAACACCAAAAAAAAACAATAATAAAGCATGAGTAGATGGTAAACTTAATAGCTTATGATAAATCAACACAAGACAAACGCTAACGTCAGTTCGAGTGTTTTTTGTGCAATGAAATGGAACAAAAAATGTATCGAGAACCTTTCAAATAACCAAATGAACCATATAACCAACTTCTGGAACTATTTCCAACAAAACAACTTCGTTTTCCTATTTCTAAACGAAATCTCAAAAGACGAAATAAAAACCCATTTCGACAAACTAATCGAGAAACTCCATCAATACAATAAAGACCTAGACCTCATCATCAAAAACAAAACAAACGAAGCAGAATTAATCATCACCGCAAACGGAAATCCATACCTATTCAAAGAAGTAGAATTACTAGTTCATCATGCCCCAGTTATAGAGCGTTGGAAAATTATCGCATTCCTTCAACCCGAAACCAACCTAACCAAATTCGAAAACGGCACCGACAAACCACTAGAATATTATGGCATCACTTTACGAATAAGCGAAATGTATTTCATTCCACTAGAAAACCCAAATAAACCAACCGATTTAGGAATAAAAGTATTACTCAAAAACTACATTGTCCACAAAGATAACCCAAGACTTCGTGAAGCAGTTTACGTTCATATCGAACATCTAATCGGAGAAAAAGCTTTCGCTAATGATATTGCATTTATTGAAATTGGACAATTGGAAGGAGACTATGAAAACTTAATTAAAATGTATAAATTGACATCATTTATTACAATTTGATTAATAAATAATGGCTATAACGATAAAAAGCAATATATTTTGTATATTTTAGTTGTCTAAATCTCAACACTATTTTTGCAAATATGGAAATTAAAATAAATAATTACACAATACATTATATTGAAAAAGAAGCAAACATAACAGAAGTTGTAAATATTGATTATTCTGATCAAATTTTAGTTGTTGATGAATTTTCAAATTCGTTAGTCAATGAAATACATAAATCAATTTCAGAAAGTCCTTCTTTAAAGAATACAAGGTTTAAAGATAATGAGACAAATTTATTTACAAATTCACTTAATGACTATCTTTCTTCTAATGAAAATGATGATTTCTATATATTTTCTAAGAGTTTAGATGATTTAAAATCAAAGATAGAAAAAGAACCTTTTGCAACTGGAGGATATTATCTTTTTGTCGATTATGAAGTCGTAAACAAAAGATATATTTCTGTTGTATTATTAAGAAAGAAAAATGGAATAAACATTTTTAAACAAGGAAATGTATTCAAAGTTGATGGAACTGAAAATATAAATATTGATAAAATTGCAATGGCATTTAGATTGAATTATGATTTATTTTTAGCGAACGATCCGAACAAAAATTATTTGGCAATAATCTCAACACAAAAGGATGGAATTGCTTCAGGTTATTTTATTGATTGGGTTTCTGCTGGTGGTTTAATTAAAAATTCTAAGAACACTGCAAGTTTTGTTTCAATAATAAAAACAATAGATATACCAACAGATGAAGATGGTAAGGAAATGTATACAAGAAGTAGTTTTCAAAAAGCGGTATATGATAGTGTAAATTTGAGAAAAGATAAGATAATAAGCATGAGGGATTTGGGTAAACAATTTTATGGTGAAGAAAACGAGAATAAGTTTTTTGAATTTGCTGTAAAAAATGATTTGACTATTGATCCTGAATTCAAAAGAGATAGCAAAAGATGGAAAGGGTTGGTAACAATTATTGCTACAATACCCGGTATAACTCTAAATGTTGATTATTTAAAAATTAACTCAGAAGAATTTAAAGCAGATGGTGAAACAATAATTATCAAATCAAAAAAATTAGTTGACCAGATAAAAAAGCAATATGAGCAGCAACGAAACTCTTAAAACTATTATAAACGAATTTCTATCAATATTAAATAATGATATTGCAAAGAATTCATTGGTATTTGATGGTAGTAATTTGAGATTTAAGATTGAAAATAATTATCCCTCAAGTTTAGAAATAGCAAAAAAGATTTTTAAAACTATTAATGAGTTACTTAACGGTGAAATAGAAATAAAGCTTACTAGTTGTAAATTAAAGAATACTTTTTTCTATTTTGATTACGATAATTATTTACGTGATTACGAATATTACAAAGATGCTTTTACTAATTCCAATATTATAATACTTGATTTTGAGACAAAGATTTTATTCAAAGAGATTGATGAAGAATTTACAATAGAAAAAGCTGATATGTTCAACTATGTTCAGCATAGAGAATTACAAGAATTTTTGATTTCAAAAAATGAGTTTACACCTTATCATGATAATTTAAGTAAGCAGTTTGTAATAATTGGAAAAGAGAAAGGAGCTTTTCATATAGGATATAATTTACTTGAAAAAAGAAAAATTTCGAATGAAGATATTAAACCATTTATAGAAGAGCTTAAAACCGAATTTGTAAAGAAAGAATTTATTCAATTTTTCAAAGATGTAATCATAAACAGCATACATAGTACTGATATAAAAGACAGATTTTTTGAGTTAACCAAAAGTTTAAAACTATTACTTAATCTAACTGCAAAAGATTATGAAAGTTATGTTTTGGATTTTGCTATCGATAAGATAAAATCGAAATTTAAAGAAGAGCGAAATAAATATTTTGAAAGTTTAGAAAAGAGTATCGATACAGTAAGTAAACAAATTGTTTCATTTCCTTTAACTTTTGGAGCAACAGCATTTGCTAGTTATCAAGTGAAAGATAAGCCTTGGATACTTATTTTGATAGTTATTGCATATTTACTCTACACATTCATTGCTTTTAAAGTATTATCTATAACAGATTACAATATTCTTTGTTTAAAATCAGATGTCAAGAAAGAAGAGGATGAAATTAAAAATGGATATGAAAAAGTTTATGCTGATTTTAAAGAAGATTTTATAAAGATATGGACTAAAATAAGAAAACTTGAAGGCTTAGTTTTAATTTTAAAATGGATTTTGTCTCTTCTATTTATAATTTTCTTACTATTTGCATTAGTTCAAATTTTTAATCCAGTTGCTTCAGATAAAAAAGAAAAAATATCAGTAGAAACACAGAACATTAATATAATTGTAAAAGAAAAAAAACATCCTAAAGAAAACTAGCTGTATGGATGGATCAACTTTTTGGAAAAATTTTAACCTAGGCACAGAACTGCAAGTGTCAGGAAACTTCATTTATAATTCACTTTCCATTTTTGATAAGATGGAAACTTTTTATCACGAGGAAGAAATATTTGAGTTTCTTTATAATTTATCAGTTGGAATTGAGAGATTATTAAAAATCAATATAATCTTGATTGAGCACAATGACGATATAAATCAAGAAAGTTTTTTTGAAAGTATTAGAAATCATAATCATCAAGGTTTAATTCAACGAATTCAAAAAAAATATACTCTTAAAAAATCAAAACCTAAAGGAAGATTAATTCAGATACTTGGGAATTTTTATAATGAAATGCGTTATGATCGTTTTACTAACAAAGAACCTCAACGATACGACAAAGAGAAACAAATATTAATCGAATTCATTAATAAATATTTAAACATTGAAATAAAAAATGAATTTCTCAATGTGACTAAAAATCAAGTTCAAATAAAGAAATTCATCGGAGAAACAGTCAAATCAATTGTAACTGAGCAATATGATATACTTAGGAATGAAGCTCATAGATTGGGAATATTTGTTTATGAAATTAGATATCTCTCAAAAGCTTACAAGATTTTCATAATGGAACAGTTTGATTTTGAATTTGAAAATCGTATTCAAAAAGAATTATTAATAAAATTGATAAATGATGATAATTTACTTTTAAAAGAATTCTTGAAAGAAATCAAACCTCTTGATTTTGATAATTATGATGGTAATTTTTATATAAAATGTATTCTCAATAGATTAACAGCTTTAAATCTTGATGGTGAGCTTGATGTTTTATATGAAGAAACAGAAAATTTAGAGGAAAGAATTGAATTTTTGGATTGTTTAGGAAATGAGGATGTTAGTTTTTATTTTGATGATGAAGATTTAAATTAATTTAAAGTATTACTATTTTGGAATTTCCTAACTTCTTCTTTTATACCCAACCTAACGATAACCGTGAAAAATATACATTCAGTTTTGGTGAAAATGGTATTCACTATACTTTGATGTATGTAGCCCATAAAAAAGCGTTTGACTTTCACAAAAAAGATGATAATGTCAAGGATATTGATAACATTAATCCTTATGAGCCATTTTTTGAAATGTCATCTTTTAAATTTTTTCGTTTTTTACGAAAAAATGCTATAGTTCAAGAATATCTACTAAAGGAGTTTGTTGTAAAAAATAAAATAAACCTTGGGAAACTTAAAAAGAATAACTGTTGGTTGTTACAACTAGGGAATATTAATTTTTCGCAAGAAGTTTATAAAACCGAAAGAAAAGGAAGAATGTTGAAGTCAAATAGAAAATTTGAGTTTAACCAAATGATAAATGAAATGGAAATTTTACATCCTGATGAAATTAAAAACATCAATTGTAATGTTTTCAGTGTTGTGAAGTATAAAAATGGAATTACAACTTTCGAGGGCTTTATTTATAGAATAAATGGTAAGCTATATTTTTGGAACAAAAAGAATATTAATCAATTAATGAAACTTACGATAGTTTCAAATTACAATCTTTTATCTCAAATCAACTTTATAAATAAAGAAGAATTGCTACAAAAACTTTATAAAATAATTACTAGAAAGTATAAGTCTTTAAGAAAATGATTTTTTGTCATACATTTGATAAGAATTAATAAAATAAAATGCTCAATCCAACCGAAATAAAGTCAATAATAGCTTCTGGAGAAGGCTACAATGCCGAATTCAAAGTAAGTATTCCAAGTAAAATAAAAGAAATCACCGAAGAAGTTTGTGCTTTTGCAAATGCTTCAGGAGGTGTTGTTTTAATTGGCGTTGACGATGCTAATACCATCAAAGGGATAACCATTGATAATGCAAAACGTTCTGCAATACAAAATTCAATAAACGAAATATCTCCAGTACTGAAATGTGATTTTAATATTGTTGAGTTAGATGGCAAAGATATAGCAGTAATTGAAGTTCCTTCAGGTCAAAATAAGCCTTATGTTTTATCTGGAGCTATTTATGTACGCCAAGGTCCAAATTCCCAAAAATTGACAACAGTTGAAGAAATGAGAGATTTTTTTCAACAAGCAGACAAAATTTATTTTGATGATGCCATCTGCAAAGAAGCCAATATAGAAAATGACATTGCAAAAGAAAATATCAATACATTTCGATTTGAAGCAGGTTTAGTAAATGCCACTTCAGACGAACAATTATTTACCAATTTAAAACTAATTACAAATGATGGCCAATTAAAAAACGGTACTGTTTTGTTTTTCGGAAGTAATCCGGAAAAGTTTTTTGATAAAGCAGTTATCCGTTGTGTTGCATTTGATGGTACAGATAAACGATATATTGTTGATGATAAAATAATGACAGGAACATTATATCAACAATATCAAAAAAGTATGATTTGGTTAAAATCAAAACTAAATGTACGATATGATATTGAAGGAGAAGGTGGAAAACCAAGAAAAGAACTATGGGAAATCCCAGAAATAGCTTTTAAAGAAACAATTATAAATTCTTTAGCTCACCGTGATTATTATGATAAGGGAGCCAGAATAACTATCGAAGTTTTTAATGACCGGGTAGAAATATCAAATCCTGGTGGCTTAGTAAGTGCAGTACCAAAAAGTGAATTTGGTAAAAGAAGTGCTAGTAGAAATCCATTAATTTTTGGTTTATTCGAAAGAATGCGATTAGTAGAACAGATAGGTTCAGGAATAACTCGTATTAGAGATGTAATGAATGATGAAGGATTAACTCCTCCAGAATTTAATACTGATGGAATGTTTACTGTTACATTAAGAAGACCTTTCGATTTTGAAAAGTGGGTAGAAAAGTGGGTAGATAAACTAACAGATAATAGAGTTAAAATTCTTAGAGAAGTTCATAATAATCATAAAGTAACTAAAAAAGAATTAGAACAAACTGTAGGTATAAGTGCTTCTGCTATAGATAATAACATAGATTTTTTAAAAGATTTAGGATTACTTAGTAGAGAAGGTAGTGATAAAGGTGGTTATTGGAAAATCATCCCTATTTTACCATAAGTGGGTAGAAAAGGTGGGTAGAAAAACAAAAACAAATTTTAAATAAATTATCTCATTCACCTGCACAAAAATCGCTCCTAGTCCAAGTATTCCTAGCATCAATGCTGCCGTTTGCTTCATTTCGTTAATTTCATTTAAAAAATATGAGTAAATATTTAGGTTTAGATTTAGGGAGTAATTCAATTGGCTGGGCTATAATAGACGATTCAGCAAAGAAAACTATAAATTATGGTGTACATAATTTTGACAATACAAATGGCAAAAAAAGGATTAAAATAAAAAAGCCAAAAAACCAGACAATTTTAATATTAAATATATTAATTTGTATATCGGCTGCGTTTTGTATGGTTAATCTTGAAAATTGGCAATTTTGGCTAAATATCATTCTAACAATTTTTATTGCCAAAATCACATTATCAAGTCAATAAAGTTCTTTATGAAATTTAGAAATCCTTACTACATAGTTCCTCCAGGTTCCGCTAAACAAATTTTATCACATCCATTTTTGAAAAGCGGAGTAACTGAATTAGCCATTTTTCAAGAACACCGATATGCTTTTTTTTATTGGCTAAAATGGACTAGAGAAAATACAAATGGTAAACCACCTTGTTTAGTAAGCTTAGATTGGCATCAAGATTTGTGTTATCCGTGTGAAAAAGAAAAGAAGTGGCTGTCTAAACTTGATCAATCTAATGATGGCGAAGTAGCTTTATTTAGTTGGGCTAAATTGGCAGGGAATAATGACGGTCACATTTTATCTGCTGCATATCTGAATATTATTGGAGATATTTATGTTCACTGCCGACAAGGTACTTTTGAAAGCAATTGGGAAGATGAAGAACTTATCGATATAAATGGCAACAAACATATAATTAGAAAGTTTAAAACACATAAAGAACTTGAAGACTATCTGATTGCTTCTAATGAAACCAAAGTATATTTCGACATAGATTTAGACTTTTTCACCTTGAATAATCCTTACAATGGAAAAGGTAAAAAATTCACATATATGAAAAAAGAAGAAATTCAAAATATACTTTCAATAGATAATCCTTTAACAAAATGGATATTTGAGAGACTGTGTGGTTTTACTATAGCAACCGAACCAGAACATTGTGGAGGACTTCTAAAGTCAAATAAACTTTTGGATATTATTAACAGAATATATTTCAAACCGAGTATTTATTCTGAAAATTGCGATTGGAAACACAAAAAAGATAATAAACGATAAGATTTTCATTCCAATTGCCACTCCTTGCCAACGCTCCTAAAAAAATTACTGTCATGGTTTTGCCCCACCTCACATCAAGCACATTGCCTGCTGGCTAAAGCGTTTTGTTCAAAATAGAAAAATTCGATAAGCCATCAGTCAAAGAGCTTGTCCAATGCTAAAACAAAAACACGTACGCTTCGCAACTCATGCCAGTAATTTTTTCTCCAAAGCTTAGTTACATAATGTGGCATTATAGTGCATGAAGAACTATCCTGCTCCCAATGAAATTTAAGGATGCACTATAATAACATTATGTAAAAAAGCCGCTCACCCAACGCGCTTGCCAGTGGCTTCAGGACAACATTTTTTGCAGCTCCCATCGCACCACCCAGCTACAAAAAAATACCGTCCTTCGCCACTGTCTTTAACAATATTCTGTATTTCATCTGAAACTTTACGATTATCATTGCTTTTAAGAACGTTTGCGTTTACTGTTTTTATCTACTTTGTGCTTAAATAGGAAGTGTTTTCATTGCTTTTGTAAGTAATAAAATGGCTTTAGATTTTCAGTTTATTTGCCTATGGTAAAAGCCATTTTATTACCCACAAAATCAAAATTCCCTGCAAGAGTATTATTTTTTATTTGCCAGAACATCAAAATACATTTTTTCCGTGATAGCTGATGCCTTTGTATTACTCACCCAAATACTTCTGAACACTAAAAGCTGAACACTGAACACTATTTCTGGCACCAGCTATCACAAAAACAATCAGAACATCCAGATAAACAAATAAAAAATAATACCCTTGCCTGCGCTACTGCCAACGCACTAGGTAAGTATTTGCGTTGTTTTTTGAAGATGCTTTCCTTTTCCATATCAACATTCCGACTATACACTAACCACTGCTTACGGAACACTACTCAAGCATCCTCAAAAATCAAATAGTAAAAAAGAGTATCAAATTTTTCAGCCGGATGAAAAACGTTTTTATTATTTGATTTTGGAATTTCCATCCGTCCAAAAAATTGGATACCCTTTCCGAAGACGTCTATTTTTCAAATCAATACTCATTTCTTCAGCTAAAATCCAATTAAACGAGAAAATTTTGATTAGATATTTCAAAATAAAAAATAAAAAAAAGAGAGCAAAGCTAAGTTCCAGGTATTCAAAAAAGCAAGTTCAAGCCCTCCGGGTTTCATAAAAAATCTCCACCCTTATTTTTCCAGTTGAATATTTTGCTGAACACTAAAAACTGCCTGCTGAACACTTCTATTTAGGGTAGTATTTTTTCTGAAAAACCTGCTTTTTTGAAACCTTACACTAGAAGAACGGCTTTCTTTTTTTTCTTTTTCTTTTGAAAAAATTTAATGGTGCAGAGCGTAGCGAGGCACTTGGTCATTCATCAGAAACAGTAGGGAAATTAGAAGAAAAGCTAATCCTTAAATCCAAAGCCATGATGAATTTTATCGTTAAAACCCACAAAAAGGACTTGGTTTACAACAAGCCACATTTATTCATTCTTAACAAAGGTATGAACAGCGGTAAACCCCAAAAAGAGCCATTTACCAATAGTTTTGTAGTTATTTTTCAAAATGAAGAAGATTGTGAGAATATTTATTTTGTGGCTTACAGCTTATGGAAAACCAGGTTTTGGCATCCATTCTTAGTGGGTTCAGTTATTCCCTTTTTACGCCTTCAAAGTTTTTCAAAAGAATTCAATCTAAAAACCAGTTTGATGATGCAGGAACACGATGAGCATCTAAAACAAGTGGCAGCCTTAAAACTTCTGGAACAAAAAGAAAAACAATTCCACCAGAATATCAATCTTATTAACGATATGCGTAGGGTTATTTTATACCGCTATTGCAAGAAAAACTGATTAATTAACCTTTAAAATCACTCCTATGAGCATTTTTTTATTATTCCAAACAGACAATTGGAAATCAAGAGCATCAAGAGTCTTTTTTGGTGCTTTTGACAGCAGAAACAAAGCAATTGATTTTGCTAAATACAATCATTTGTATTGTAACAATTCAGAAGTGGTAGTCGTTGAGGTACAACTTAATCAATTTGGTGAAATCTAAAAGCAAAAAAAGCCTGATCTCACGACCAGGCTTTCAATTTGTCTAACCCAAAGGTCACCACAACTAGGGCTAAACTTATTTTTTGTGCCTCTTATTTAGGCTTTTAAGCAGTAACGAAATCATAAAACTGACAACTGCTCCAACAGTAGCCAAGACCGCTGTCTTTACAATATCTTCAGATTGAATATTAGGTACTATACTTAAAAATGTGCCTCCGGCAGTTCCCATTAAGGTATGATTATTGGCTGTCATCGGTAGTGGTAAGCTGACTTGCAGCAGATAAAACTCCTCCGGCTACTGCTACATAACCGCCAATAGTGGTTACTATTACCGGTAATGCGATTGGAGCTGCTATAATCGTTCCGCCTATAGCTGCCATAGCCAAACCAACATTTCGAAGCACTTTAAAAAACTTTGGTGTGGGAGCTGAAGCTCTATTTATAATTTTTTTCATAATCTAATAATTAAGATTCAATTAATATTTCAACACTTTCTTTATTGTCTAAAGCCTTATAAACAAAGTCTTTTAACTTTGTAAAAGCTTTTCGGGACATCAAACCTAAACCTGGTCCAGAAAGTTTAGTCACCGGAGCAATACAGCCTTGCAATTCCTTTTGAGCATTATTAGCAGGATGAAAAAGAATATACTTTCTATTGGGTACATCCACTAATTCTAAATGCCATTTGTATTTGGCACTGTATCGCTTTCTTATAAAATATTTCCCTTCCGGAACACAGGAAACCTTCGTTTCGTTCCTCTTCCACGGCAATTCAATGGTATTACAAATCAGTTTGCCTTCGCATTCGAGTTTACCATTGGTTCCTTCAGGGAAATAAGTTCTAGTTAAAAACAAAACCATACTTCTAACTTCAGATTACACACCTCCGTCAACTTGGATAAGCGCTAAAGGGTTGTAAGCACCGTTTTTCAAGGAATACATACTTCCGTTTACCTCTTGGTAAAACTCCAGTCCTAAAGCCAAAAACAACGGTTTAGTACTGTTTGCAGTGACAGTATTTACTTGGTTGATTGCAGCTGTTGCCGTAACATCCCATGGCAAAATCGCTGTTTCTGCATGTTGTTCCACAAAAGTTTCATTTTCAAAATCAATTTCAACCCCGGCTGAGATGATTTTAAAGTGGGTAGTTCCTCCTGGAGCCGCGATCATATTCGAGGGAATAAAAGAGGGAATATCCACGCTAATTTCCCCAGTAACCCTGTCGATACTTCCTGTATAAGGAGCAAACAAACTAGTACCTAATTTTCCTCGAATATTAAATTCGAATCCAGCTAACAATTCCGCCTCACCATCAATCACATTACGCAATCCACGTTCGTTCGTAGAATCAGCTTGGATGACTTTCACCATAGACTGAGTTAAACGACTCACCATTCTGCTATCCGCCGAATTCAACAACAATACTCGCAAAGCTGTTCTCAACAACTTACCGGCTTTCCCGGCTCTCCCAAACTCAGAACCATTCTCACGTGTTCTTTGAAACGCAGGATCATTCTTGATTCTGTCAGCGTCAATTCCGCCTTTTTCTCTCGCCAAATGTCCATCCTGCGTTTTATAAAAAGTAATATCTCCAATAGTACCTTTCAATTTAATTATGCCTTTTTGCCTTGCCATAATTTCTGAAATTTAATTCTACATTCATCTAAAAACTACTTCATTCTACAAATCAGTTGCAACCACATTTTGAATGATTAAAACAAAGTTTACAAAGCATTTTTCAAAAGAAAAAACCACAAGTGTACCATATGTCCAAAAATGACATAAGTGTCTAAAATGAACTTAAAAACACGATAAATAAGTATGAAGAATTATAACTAAATTGCAAAAGAATTTCTGCACGTCAGAAGTATAGCATAGCTATATCAAAGTTAAGGATAAAGTATGAAAACAAATACCCAGAGGGTGTGCATCTATCCAAAGGACATACAGCGTATAACAGGAAAAAGTTATCGTCAAAGCACCAGATTGATGCAAAAAATAAAGAAAGACCTCAACAAGCTCGAAAATGAGTTCCTAACAATTGATGAGTTCTGTACATATTCAGGTATAAAATATGAACAAGTAACTCACTTGATTTTTGGTTAAAATTTAAGAACATTTTAGACAAATTTTAATCAAGATACGCATAACTAAACACTTAAAATACTAGTTCATTTTTTAGCAATGTTATTATTTTTCTGTTCGATATCTCATTGAAAATTAGTATATTTACAACTCACAAATGAAATGAATTATTTACGATTAAAAAGGGGGATAAAATCGGTTACCCAAATAAAAATTCAATTATAATTAGCTGGTATATAACACGTTGAAACGGGTAGTCAAATCCCTCTTTCTCCGCTGAAGGCTAAAAAGTAGACTTTTCAAAGATTTCAAAAAAGCCTAAAAAAAGCGGTAAACCCTGCAAATCAAACGATTTGCAGGGTTTTTTCTTTTATACTACTTTTCAATATTTATAATATCACGCAAAATCTTCATGGCACATCCATGGCATAGCGTGAGTTTTTAAAATTGTGCCACAAAATTCCATCTTAAACCCTGTTATCAAAGGGGTTAAGCAGGTTTACATCTTGTTTGAATAAAGTTATAATTCTACATTTACTAATCTAATAAATTGAATTATGCTAGAGAAAAGCTTTGGGCTAATTTTCTTTTTGAAAGTACCCCGCCATGAAAGTAACATTAGAACCGTTTATTTCAGAATTACCGTTGACGGTATCCCAAAAGAAGCATCAACAAGACGCAAGTGGGACATTGAACGCTGGAACCAGAAAACAGAAAGAGCAGTAGGAACAAAGGAAGATGCTAAATCGCTGAATTTTTTTCTGGATTCACTAACTACTAAAATCCATGAAATCAAAGCAGAAATTATGTATACCGGAAAACCGATAACATCTCAAAAGATTATGGATCATGTTATGGGAAGAATAACACCCAGAGCTCGGGTGCTGGAAGAATTTCAAAAACACAATGATGAAATGAAAGCCTTAATTGGCAATGGATATACAGAAGCCACACTAGAGAGATTCAGTATCACTAAAAACCACGTTACAGCTTTCATCAAATTAAAATATAATGCCAGTGATTTAGAATTTTCTGATTTAAATTTTGAATTTATAAAAGATTTTGAGTTCTATCTTCGTACAGTAAGGAAATGCGCAAATAATACCACACTTAAATACATTTCCAACTTCAAGAAAATTGTAATACGAGCCATAGATAAAGAAATCATTATCAAAGATCCATTTTAAGAGTTTTAAAGGAAAGAAAACTAAAATTGTAAAGAAGCCTATTTCTGCAAAAGAATTGGCTGAACTTGAAAAACATCAATTTTCAATTGACAGACTTAACACTGTACGTGATATTTTTGTTTTCCAGTGCTATACAGGACTTGCTTATATTGACGCTTTTCAGCTTAAGAGAGCCGACATAAAAGATGGTGTTGACGGAAATCAATGGATTTTATATGAAAGACAGAAAACAAATTCTACAGCAAGAATTCCGCTTCTTCCAAAGGCTATAAAAATTCTTGAAAAATATAAAGATCATCCCCTATGCCTTAAGCGCGGAACCGTACTACCTGTTTCTTCTAATCAGAAAATGAATGAATACCTTAAAGAAATTGCTGAATTATGCGGTTTTCCCTTTACGCTCAATACGCACATGGCACGCAGAACATTTGGAAGTACAATAACATTAAATAATAACGTCCCTATTAACGTTGTAAAGGAAATGCTAGGGCATTCATCAGTGAAACAGACGGAAGCTTACGCCATTACAGAACAAGCTACTATAGGTCGGGAAATGACACTTCTGAATAAAAAACTAAAGCTTGAAAAAACTGAAATATCACAGGAAGATTTAACTACATTGAACAGATTGGAAAATGAAATAAAATTAATTAATTCAAGTTGCTAGTTAATTGTTTTGTTTAATTGTAAACCGAATACAAACAATGTAAGCTTTATAAGGAACCCTTCCAATGTCACAGCGTGTATTGTTCTGGGGAAAAGTTTTTTAATATCACTAATTGTTGTTTCCACTCTTTTTCTCATTTTTAATTTTTCCATTTTTTGTTCCAAAGTGTCTATTCTTTTGGAATTCGACTTTCTTTGAATTTTCAATAAAATTGCTTTACGCTCGAAAGCTTTATCTTCTAAGCTATAATCTAAATAAGCACTATCGCCATATATTGAAGCTTCTGCAGGTAATTTATCAATCATTTTTCCCAATGCTTTTGCATCAGTTGTTTTTCCTGGTGTAAAATGAAACGCTATCGGAATACCCGATTTTGTTGTTACTAATTGTACTTTGACACCATAAAAATAATTTCGCATACTTGCCGTGTAACCTCTCCATTTTTTATCCTTAAGAATTTCACAATTTAAAATTCTCATATTATTACATACCGCTACTGGAAAAGAATCAATTATGTATTGCATTTCGCAACAAAAGTCTTTAAAATAAGAACTTACAATTTCAAATAATTCATAAAGAAGGGGCCCGATTTTATGCAGCCGTCTATTAAATCTACTTTTATCAAGCATATTAGGAATATATCCGTATTGCTTCATAAATTGAATTCCAGAAGAATGATTTCCATAGAAACTCGTTGAGGAAACTATAGCTGTTACTATTATTTCACTGTCACTTACTTGCCTTCTAATATCTTCTTTGTGTTCAATTCCTTGTAAAATATCATCGATTAAACAAAAAATTGAAATAATTTTGTCTTTTGCAAGCATCATACCTGTGAGTCTTTAGTTGTGGTAAACCAAATTTCTCACTTTTGGTGCTTACTTTTTATATTTTCTAACTAGCAACTTGAATTACTTACAGACCTATTGATATTATACCCAAAAGACAACAGCCTTAAATCATAAAATTCAAACTACAAAACATAATTTTCTATATTCTCATAAAGTTTGTAAAACAATCCCCGATTCAATTATTAATCGTAAAACTAATGCCTTTTGGGTAAATTAAAATTGTAAAAACTTATTGTTTAACAACTTTTATAGTTTTAATCAGTAGAAATATCATCTAATCTGCCTAAAAATGGAGAAACATAAGTAGCACCCGCTTTGGCAGCCAATAATGCCTGTCCTACAGAAAAAACTAAGGTTACATTGGTTTTAATTCCTTTTTGAGAAAAATATTTACACGCTTTTACACCCGCCTCAATCATTGGTAATTTTACCACAATCTGTGGATGTAAAGCTGCCAACTCCTCTCCTTCTCTGATCATTCCTTCGAAATCTGTAGCATTAACTTCTGCTGAAACATCACCGTCAACAATAGTACATATGTCAATATAATGTCTTAAAATATTATCTTTCCCAGTAATTCCTTCTTTTGCCATTAAAGAAGGATTAGTCGTTACTCCATCCAAAACACCTAAAGATTGTGCTTCTTTTATATCATTTAAATTTGCTGTATCTATAAAAAATTTCATTGTTCTAAATTTTATTGTTTTAAATATATACTACCAAAAAACAGAATATAAGGCTACTAATATCCCACCAATAATTAATGTACCTACTGCAAAACCTCTGCTTACAATGAACATTTTAGTATCGATTTCTAATCCTTTTGCTTTCTTTCCATTTTTTTCATCTATTAAACTGATTACAATCATCAGTAAAACACAAATGATAAATACAAATCCCATTCTATCCAAAAACGGAATTTCATAAACCATTGATTTGTCTTCCTGCTCTACCAATGTTGCAAATCCAGTACTACTTAAAAATTCCAAATTCATAATATTAGGCAGGAATTTAAAAATTACCGATAATACAAAACCTCCAATTGTTGCAAACATAGCTGCATTCGAACTTGTTTTTTTCCAGAAGAAACCTAAAATAAACATGGCAAAAATTCCAGGGCTCACAAAACCTGTGTATTCCTGAATGAATTCAAAACCACCTTTTTTATCAATTCCTAACATTGGTGCAATAATTACAGCAATAAGCATTGAAACCAAAACTGTAGTTTTACCCACCTGAACTAATTTCTTTTCGGTAGCATCAACATTCAACTTATTTTTATAAATATCCAATGTAAATATGGTAGAAATACTATTCACTTTACCCGCTAACGAAGCCACTACAGCTGCTGTTAAAGCTGCAAATGACAAACCTTTTAAGCCTACCGGTAAAAGATTTAACAATACTGGGTAAGATCTATCAGGATTCATTACTCCGTCAGGACCTAACATTTCAGTTTGCAATCCCCCTTTTGAATAAATTACATAAGCAGCGATACCTGGTAATACCACAATAACAGGCATTAATAATTTCAAAAAGGCTGCAAATAAAATTCCGCTTCGGGCTGTTTTCAAATCAGCTCCTAAAGCTCTCTGTGTGATGTATTGATTACATCCCCAATAATTTAGATTTACAATCCACATTCCTCCTAATAAAACTGTTAAGCCGGGTAAACTTGGAAAATTAGGATTGTCTTTTTTGAAAATCATATGAAAATGATCCCCGGATTGATTCATCATATAATTAAAACCTTGAACTACTCCGCTTTGACCGTTCAATTCGGCCACTTTGTCTAAGGCTAAATAAGTGGTTACTAATCCTCCGAAGATTAGAAATACCACCTGAACCACATCGGTATACCCGATAACTTTCATACCCCCTAATGCAATAACAATGGCAAAAAATGCCAATGCATACATACAAAGGGTCAAGTCAATTCCTGAAATACCATTGATGGCCAAAGCACCCAAATATAGGATTGAGGTCAAATTCACTATAACGTAAAGTAACAACCAAAAAACCGCCATAATCATGGCCACATTTTCATTGTATCTTTCACTTAAGAATTGTGGCATGGTATAAATTTTATTCTTTAAATAAACCGGAATAAAAAATACAGCTACAATGATTAATGTCAAGGCTGCCATCCATTCGTAAGTAGCAATGGCTAATCCCATTTTAAAACCATTACCGGACATAGCAATAAATTGTTCTGATGAAATATTAGAAGCAATTAAGGATGTCCCAATTGCCCACCAGGTCAAAGAACCTTCTGCTAAGAAGTAATCATGGGATGCCGAAATTGATTGCGTTTTTTTACGTATATAAACCGAATAACCATATCCTGCTACAATAAAAAAATAGACAAGAAAAACCATATAATCGGCTAATTGAAGTGAGTTCATAAATTTGTTGTGTTAAATTATTTTAAGTTAATATTAATGTTCACGAATAAAAAAAGCGACAAATAACAAACATTATTAAATTGAAAATTCTTGCCACTTTATTGATTAAAAATATTGATTGATTTTTCTAAAAGTTAATATTACTGCTACGCAATTACAATCCTTCTTTTTCAAAACAATTTTGTTTAGGTCTTCTAATCATTATTTCCTTTTTTATTTTTTTTCTTTTATAAAACAGAATAAGACATTATCTAAAAGCTAATTATACCCTACTATACTATTTGTGTCTACATAATTTTATTTTTGATTGCAACAGAGTAAACATAGTAACTATTACAATTTTTGAGAGCCCCATTTTTCATCTAATCCCTCTATTTTTTGCTTAATTAGAAACCTTATCTTTTGTATAAATTTTATCAATCTCATCTTCAATTTATTATTTAAATATTATTAAAACTTATATTGTAACAAAATTTCATTTGTGTTTTTGACACTTGCCAGCTGAGGCATTGTACTAATCTCAAACGAATAACCTAGTAGAAAATGTTTTCCAAGTAGGATCGATGCAAGTGATCCATAAGAATTAGATGTTCTATACATGACTCCAATATTAAAATTATTTTCAATTTCTAACATAGTTGTAAAATCTGCTATAACAGAACTGTCTTTCGAATAACGCATCATTACTGATGGTTTTAAAATTAATTCAGTACTATAACTATTAAGCTTAATATCATATCCTCCACTCAAATAAAATTGTGGACTCTGTGAAACAACCATTGCGTAATCTGATTTATTAGCTGCCCTATTTGTTTTTAAAAACATCGGAACCGATAAAGAAACATACATCGATTCGTTTTTGTAAACCGCTCCAACTCCAATATTTGGATTAAAATTACTGATTGATGCTAAAGCTTGATCTGATTCTACTCCGTAATTTTGTAAACCAGCTGTATTTACATTATAAAAATTACCTCCTGCTTTAATCCCTAAATAGATAGACTGATTTGTTCCTAAATCTAATTTATACGATAAATCAAGAGCTAAGTAAGTTTGCTTTTCAATAAACGTTTTATCATTGAGGACGTCAAGACCTATTCCTAAGTTATGACCCAAAGGAGTTGAAAAAAATACGGTTTGTGTCTCTGGGGCATCTTCGATACCAGACCATTGACTTCTAAGTGTACCACTAACTATTGTCTCATTGTCGACACCGGCATAAGCTGGATTTACAATGTTCATATTATAACGATAAAAAGCCGAGACACTTTCTTTCTGAGCAAATGCTGCACTACTCATTACGAGTAGTGCGCATATTACCATTTTATTAATTGTATTCATTAATTAATTTCCTTTTAAGCATATTATTTAGCAATGTACAACCAACCTTGAGAGTCGATATTTCCATCTCCCCCTAAATCAATTTGGTAAAAATAAGTTCCAACTGGCACAAACTGATTGTTTCGTTGGTTTCTTCCATCCCATTGATTTTGGTAATTATTCGAAGAAAATACCTGAACTCCTTTAGTATTAAAGACCCTAACAACTGTATTTGGATATTCCTCTATATTTTGGATTACCCAATAATCATTAGTTCCATCACCATTTGGTGTAATTGCCTGAGGTACTTGTAATGAAGAATCAAGAATTTCAAACGTAAAAGTAGTACTTACACTTCCTCCTGAATTAGTAGCTGTAATAACATAATCTGCTTCTGGTGTAATATACTTAGGTTTACCACTTATTTCACCTGTATTTATATTCAAATTTAGACCTGGAGGCAAACTTGGTGTTACAGAATAACTTACTACCGCACCTCCAGCTACTGTAGGGAAAAAAGCCATAACAACTTTATCCTTTTTAAAAGTAATTGAATCTGAATAATATAAACCTACAGGAGGAATATCGTTAACAGTAATGGATACATATGTAACAATACTAGCTGATAATAAAGTCGCTGTAACGGTATAATCAGTCGCAGCTGTAACTGTAGTTGGTGTTCCAGATATAATTCCTGTTGTTGTGTCTAAACTCAATCCTGCTGGTAAAGCTGGACTTACACTATAACTTACCACTGTTCCACCGCTTACTATTGGGATTAAGGCTGTAATAGCTGTCCCTTTTGTAAATACATTTGGTGTCGTATAACTTAAGTTAGTTGGTGCTACATCATTTACTGCAATAGATACTGTGAAATTGGTACTTCCACCTGTATTGGTTGCAGTAACTACATAATTCGCTGTTGCTGCAATCGCTGTTGGCGTTCCAGAAATTACCCCCGTTGTAGTATTCAAACTCAAACCTGACGGTAAAGCTGGATTTACGCTATAGCTTACCACTGCTCCTCCACTTACTGTTGGAGTCAAGGCTGTAATAGCTGTTCCTTTTGTAAATACATTTGGTGTCGTATAACTTAAGTTAGTTGGTGCTACATCATTTACTGCAATGGATACTGTAGCTGTTGTACTTCCAGCTGTATTGGTTGCAGTAACTACATAATTCGCTGCAGCTGCAATCGCTGTTGGCGTTCCTGAAATTACCCCTGTTGTAGTATTCAAACTCAATCCTGCCGGTAAAGCTGGATTTACACTATAACTTACCACTGCTCCTCCACTTACTGTTGGGATTAAGGCTGTGATAGCTGTTCCTTTTGTAAACACGTTTGGAGTTGAATAACTCAATGCACTTGGTGCAATATCATTTATAGTAATAGATACCGTAGCTGTTGTACTTCCACCTGTATTGGTTGCAGTAACTGTATAATTCGCTGCTGCTGCAATCGCTGTTGGCGTTCCTGAAATTACCCCTGTTGTAGTATTCAAACTCAATCCTGCTGGTAAAGCTGGACTTACGCTATAAGTTACCACTGTTCCACCGCTTACTGTTGGGATTAAAGCTGTAATAGCTGTTCCTTTAGTAAATACATTTGGTGTCGTATAACTTAAGTTAGTTGGGGCTACATCGTTTACTGCAATAGATACTGTAAAATTGGTACTTCCTCCAGTATTGGTTGCAGTAACTACATAATTCGCTGCAGCTGCAATCGCTGTTGGCGTTCCTGAAATTACCCCTGTTGTAGTATTCAAACTCAAACCTGACGGTAAAGCTGGATTTACGCTATAGCTTACCACTGCTCCTCCACTTACTGTTGGGTTCAAGGCTGTTATAGCTGTTCCTTTTGTAAACACGTTTGGAGTCGTATAACTTAAGTTAGTTGGTGCTACATCATTTACTGCAATAGATACTGTAAAATTGGTACTTCCACCTGTATTGGTTGCTGTAACTATATAATTCGCAGCAGTTGAAATCGCTGTTGGCGTTCCTGAAATTACCCCTGTTGTAGTATTCAAACTCAATCCTGCCGGTAAAGCAGGATTTACGCTAT
>NZ_NASZ01000019.1 GCF_014596575.1 Flavobacterium pokkalii
CCCTTTTTGAATGTATTTTTTATGAACATCTAAAGTATAAATTGTAGAAATACTGTTTACTTTTCCAGCTAAAGAAGCCACGATAGCTGCTGTTAAAGCCGCAACCGAAAGTCCCTTTAAACCTGTTGGCAAGAATGTTAACATCGCTGAGTAAGCTCCGTCTTTTCCTCCAACTAATTGTGGTAAATGACCTCCTTGGTACAACACATAAGCCGCAATACCTGGCAACATTACAATTACAGGCATTAATAATTTCAATAAACCAGCGAATAAAATTCCTGTACGGGCTGTTTGTAAATCAGCTCCAAGGGCTCTTTGTGTGATGTATTGGTTACATCCCCAATAGTTCAGATTGATAATCCAGATACCTGCTAAATAAGATAAAACTCCAGGGAATGTCAAATATTTATCAATTTCTAATTGTGTAGAAGTCGCTGTTGGACGTGGAATAATCATTTTGAAATGCTCCGGAGCTTCCTGCATCAATACGTTGAATCCGGCTATGGCATCTTTTCCAACACCAAAATATTCCCCTACTGTTGTTAATGCAATATAAGAAGTTACTAAACCTCCAATAATCAATACAGCAACCTGAATAACGTCGGTATAAGCTACCACTTTCATACCTCCCAAAGAGATAATCAAAGCAAAAACAGCCAATCCTAACATGATCACATGAAGGTAATCACCTCCTGCTAATCCGTTAATGGCAACGGCTCCTAAGTATAAAATAGAAGTTAAGTTTACAAAAACATACAAGAACAACCAGAAAACTGCCATAATCAAAGCCGTAGTTTCATTATAACGGGTGGTTAAGAATTGTGGCATGGTGTAAATCTTGTTTTTCAAATAAACCGGAATAAACCAAATCGCAATGATAATCAAAGCAATCGCTGCAATCCACTCATAAGCAGCAACGGCAATTCCTAAGAAGAAACCTTCTCCACTCATCCCGATAAATTGTTCTGCTGAAATGTTAGAAGCAATTAACGAAGCTCCAATGGCCCACCAGGTCAATGTTCCTTCGGCTAAGAAATACGCCTTAGCATCGTGTTCGTTTTGTTCACGCTTGCGGTAAACGATGTATCCGTAGATGGATACAATTAAAAAGTAAATTATAAATACTGCATAATCTGCAAATTCGAGACTTGAGCTCATAAGAAAATAATTTTTAGTTGATTAATATTAGTTGATAGATGTTAAATTGTTCGCGTTTTATTTATTATTCCTACTCAAAACAAACCTTTAAATTAGCCTTTTATGAATAATAAAAAGCTTCATTTCAAAGCTTCCGAATTTCGTTAAAATTCTCATTATAAAATCATGCATCTGTTTTATTATTAAACATTTTTTACGAAAAATGAAATCCAAAAGTAAAATAAAAATACTTATTTCCATCATTTTTTTAAATGTAAAAACAACATTTATAAAAAACAAAGCCGTTAAAACATTAAAAAACAACACTTTAACCACTGTAAAAAGTAGTCATTTTTTTCTACAACAAAAGTAATCAGAATCTCTATTCTTTAATTTTTATGCATTTTAATACAGCATTTGAATCTCTTTTAGTCCATATTCAACTAAATGATCATCTTCTAAAAGAACAATTAATTTCCCCGCAGCCGAAACTCCTTTTATAATTCCCATAAAGGTTTTTTCATCCTGAGTTTTAAACGGCATGGGGAGTCCGAGCTTAAAAAGCAAACTCATATAATGATCCCATAAAGTAGTTGCACTTAATTTTATAAGCTCCAGATTAGTCTTTAATTCCTGAACTATTAAATTCAAAATTTCTTCTTTATCAAAAATAGCATTAGCCACAACTGCCATCGAAGACGCTTTGGGTAAATCCGTAAAATCGGTTTGATTTACATTCAAACCAATTCCAATAATTGTAAAAACAGAACCGTCACTTTTAAAACTATTTTCAATCAAAATGCCAGCAATTTTGGAATTAGCTGACATAATGTCGTTTGGCCATTTAATACTCAAATTCTTAATATTGTTTTTTTTCAAAGCTTCAATTACCGACAAGGCCGTTGCAATATTCAACAGATAAGCCTCATCTGCATTGGTAATAAAACCTTTCACAAAAACACTCATTATTAGGTTTTTATACTTTTCAGAATTCCAAACAGCTCCCATTTGTCCTTTGCCCTTAGTTTGATTTTCGGCAGTAACCACAGTAAAATTTTCCAATTCCTGAGAACCCGATAAAGCTTTCAGAAAATCATTTGTAGAATCTATGGCATCGAGTTTGATTAGTTTCATTAGCAATTATTTTTGTAACATTTTTTAATATTATGTTAAGGTTCAAAAATAATCACAAAAAATGGTAACTTTACAAACTTATTATAAAAACAATTCATGGCAAAAAAGACTGTAAATAATGATGCTTTATTGGCAAACATTATCAAAGGAATAGAAGAAGTAAAAGGAAATGACATAGATATTCTCGACCTTAGAGAAATTGATAGCGCAGTTTGCGACTATTTTGTTATCTGCAACGGAAACTCAAATA
The DNA here is from genome assembly GCF_014596575.1 of Flavobacterium pokkalii. Lineage (GTDB taxonomy): Bacteria > Bacteroidota > Bacteroidia > Flavobacteriales > Flavobacteriaceae > Flavobacterium > Flavobacterium pokkalii. The sequence goes on from NZ_NASZ01000019.1 coordinate 2,522, forward strand.
CTCAGGTTAACGCCATTGTTAACTCCATCCAAAAAATCGTTTCAAAAGAAATTAAAGACAAACCCTGGCATGTTGAAGGTACTGACAATGCCGAATGGGTACTTATGGACTATGTAAACATCGTAGTTCATGTTTTCCAAAAACAAATCAGAGAATATTATAATATCGAAAGTTTGTGGGGAGATGCAAAAATTACTACAATTGCAAACAAATACTAAAAAGAAAGATAAAAAATAATGGCAAAAGATAATAATCCAAATCCTAACAAATTTAGAATAAGTCCGTGGTTAGTATATACTGCCATTTTGCTTATTTTCTTGTTCATAAGCTTTATAACCGGCAGTTCTAACTTACAGGAACCGGCTCAGCTAAAATCCTCTAACATAGACAATATGTTAGCTAAAGGAGAAATAAAAAATGTAATTATTTTCAATAATAAAGATGCTGAAATCTACCTTTCTGACAAAGGCTTAAAAGATCCTGCCAATAAAAAAGTAGCCAAAGACATCTTTGACCGACCTAACAAAGGACCACATTACACCACAAAATTTGGTGATTTAAAATCTTTTCAGGAAAAACTGGATCAGGCTAAAGCAGAGAAAAAACTGGTTGATTATGATTTTAAAGAATCCAGCAACTGGTCGGATATCATTATTAGTTTACTTCCGGTAATCATCATCATTGCGGTGTGGATTTTTATCATGCGTAAAATGTCCGGTGGCGGTGCCGGAGGAGGCGGACAAATTTTTAGCATTGGAAAATCAAAAGCAAAACTTTTTGACGAAAAAACCGATGTTAAAACTACTTTTAAAGATGTAGCCGGACTGGAAGGTGCTAAAGAAGAAATTCAGGAAATCGTTGAATTCCTGAAAAACCCTGAAAAATATACCAATCTTGGAGGAAAAATCCCTAAAGGAGCTCTATTAGTTGGACCTCCGGGAACAGGAAAAACTTTGTTAGCCAAAGCCGTTGCCGGTGAAGCTCAGGTTCCGTTTTTCTCACTATCAGGTTCTGATTTCGTGGAAATGTTTGTAGGAGTTGGAGCTTCCAGAGTTCGTGATTTGTTCAAACAAGCCAAGGAAAAATCGCCTGCTATCATTTTTATTGACGAAATTGACGCCGTAGGTCGCGCCAGAGGAAAAAATAATTTCTCCGGTGGAAATGACGAAAGAGAAAACACCTTAAACCAATTATTAACGGAAATGGACGGTTTTGGTTCTAATTCCAGTGTAATAGTTTTAGCAGCGACAAACAGAGCCGATGTTTTAGACAAAGCTTTGATGCGTGCCGGACGTTTTGACAGACAAATTTTTGTTGACTTACCGGACGTTCGTGAACGTGCCGAAATTTTTAAAGTTCACCTTGCTCCTTTGAAAAAAGTAGAAGGTTTAGATCTTGACTTTTTAGCTAAACAAACTCCGGGGTTCTCTGGTGCTGATATTGCTAACGTATGTAACGAAGCCGCTTTAATTGCTGCCCGAAACAACAAAACTGCTGTTGACAAACAGGATTTCCTTGATGCTGTTGACCGTATTGTTGGAGGTTTGGAAAAGAAAAATAAAATCATCACTCCTGAAGAGAAAAAAGCAATCGCAATTCACGAAGCGGGTCACGCTACAGTAAGTTGGATGCTAGAACATGCTGCTCCGCTTATCAAAGTAACTATTGTTCCTCGCGGACAAAGTTTAGGTGCTGCCTGGTATTTACCGGAAGAACGCCAAATTGTTCGCACCGATCAAATGCTAGATGAAATGTGCGCTACAATGGGAGGTCGTGCTGCCGAAAAAGTTACATTCAATAAAATATCTACAGGAGCTTTAAGCGACTTAGAAAAAGTAACCCGTCAGGCGCGCGCAATGGTAACCGTTTATGGTTTGAATGACAAAATAGGAAACGTTACTTACTATGATTCTACCGGACAAAGTGAGTACAATTTCTCTAAGCCTTACTCGGATGAAACCGCTCAAATTATAGACAAAGAAATTTCTTTACTTATTGAAAACCAATACCAAAGAGCCATTCAGATTCTGGAAGAAAACAAAGACAAACTGAACCAATTAGCTGATATTCTTATCGAAAAAGAAGTAATTTTCAAAGACGATTTAGAAACAATTTTTGGAAAAAGAAACTTTGACAAAAATCTGGAAGAAAGAGTCTCTTAATAAGGCTTTTAATATAAATTATTTAAAATCTTAATTCAAAATCCCGTTTTGAATTAAGATTTTTTTATCTTTGGACGGTTACAAATAATATATCAAGTACCTAACAAAATATGAGTCTTTTTAGAAAACTTTTTGGATCTAGTAATTCATCTTCAGAAGAGGAAAAAGAAAGTCAGAGCACTAACTTTTTCCCTGAAAACAATATTTCTGTTGATGAACGATTTATCTATAATTTCAAAAAAAACGGGGGGAAATTTTTATACTGTGAAAACAACGAAGAAGTAAAAGACCAATTTGAAAATATTTTAGAAGAAAACGACTGGTTTGAAAGCGAAGTATTATGTTACGACCCTAAACTTTACGGGCTTTTGGACGAAAATAAACTTCCACACACCAATCCTTCCAAACCAAAATTCTTATTATCCAGTTGCGAAAATTTAATTGCTGAAGAAGGATCTATTCTTTTTTCCTCCAAACAAATTAAACAACACAAGCCTAACGAATTACCAACTAACATCGTTGTTTTGGCCACAACCAGCCAAATTTTGGCTATGAAAAGTGACGGACTTAGCGCCATCAAAAAGAAATACGAAAGAGATTATCCTACCAATATTACCGCTATAAAATATTTTGAGAAAGCAAAAGAAGAAGACTTTACCCAATACGGCAGTTCTGCTAAAAATCTTTATTTATTGCTTTTAGAAGATCTTTAAAATGAATGAAACTCTAAAAAGATCAATTTCAGGAGCTGTCTATATCGTTTTATTATTAGCTTCTATATTATACTCCACCGAAAGTTTTTTTATACTGTTTGGTATTTTTCTGCTTATTGCTATCGCTGAATTTTGCAATCTGACTCAGCTCAACAAAATACTTCCCTTAATTGTGGGAGCACTACTCTATTGCAGTATTACGCTAATTAGTCATTATAACCAATTAACGACCGATACTATCAATCAATATTTAGGAACTAATATTGAAATCACACTAAACATTCAACAGCTTAACATCATTTTATTAGCTACTACACTGGTAGTTTCGGTAAAATGCATCCTGTTTCTTTTTTATGACAATGTTCAAAAAATAAGTACTTCTTCTAAATACTTATATTTATTTGGCTACATCACACTTCCATTTGTGTTTATCACTAAAATTTCATTTGGTATCAAAGATTACAACCCAAAAATCATCATTGGATTATTCCTTTTAATCTGGACTAATGATACTTTTGCTTATATCGTTGGAAAATCCATTGGAAAACATAAATTATTGGAACGCATTTCACCGAAAAAAACGATTGAAGGTTTTGCCGGCGGAATTATTTTTGCCATTGTAGCAGGTTATTTAATTTCCAAATATTACATTCAGGCGAAACCTGAATTTAGCCAACAATCCATATTAATATGGACTTCCATTGCTGCTATTGTGGGCGTTTTTGGAACTATTGGCGATTTAATTGAATCTAAATTCAAACGAATTGCCGGTGTAAAAGACAGCGGAAACATCATGCCGGGTCACGGAGGTGTGCTAGATAGACTAGATAGTGTTATATTTGTAGCACCAATAATATTTTTATTTTATCAAATTTTAAATTATGTTTCATAAAGAAGGAACCAAAAGCATCTTATTAGCAATTATTTTTACTGCTATAGTTTTATTAATTTCTGACAATTTAACTGATATCTTTTGGTTAAAAAAAGGATTGCAAATCTTTGCTTTTTTAGTTTTGATTATCATTTTACAATTCTTTAGAAACCCAAAAAGAACTGTTGTTATCAACGAAAATCAAATTCTTGCTCCGGTTGACGGAAAAGTGGTCGTTATCGAAGAAGTTTACGAAGGTGAATATTTTAAGGACAAACGTTTGCAGGTTTCTATCTTTATGTCACCTATCAACGTTCACGTAACCCGTTATGCGATGAGCGGAATTGTAAAATTCAGCAAATACCATCCGGGTAAATTTTTAGTTGCCTGGCATCCAAAAGCCAGCGAAGAAAACGAAAGAACAACCGTAGTGGTAGAAAACAAAACTTTCGGAGCCGTTTTATACCGCCAAATTGCAGGAGCTTTAGCCCGACGAATTGTTAACTACGCCGAAGAAGGTATGCAGGTAGTGCAGGGAACTGACGCCGGTTTTATAAAATTTGGTTCAAGAGTGGATTTATTCTTACCTTTAGGTACACCAATAAACGTAGTTTTAAACCAAAAAGCTATTGGAGGAAAAACCATTATTGCAACAAAATAATAATGACCGAAAAAGATTTAGATACAAGATTTAACGAAGCCGTAGAAAAAGCTTCCAAAATGACTCAGGCATCTTTACCTCAGGATGTTCAGTTAAGACTTTATGCTTTTTACAAACAGGCAACTATTGGTTCAATGGAAATCAGACAAACTTCTAATTTTCATTTAAGAGACGCTTTTAAAACCAATGCCTGGATGCAAATAAGCCATCTTACTGCCGATGAGGCCAAAGAAAACTATATCGAAATCATTAATTCTCTTTGAAAATAACTTTTTATGAAAAAACTTTTCTTTCCATTAACAAGTTTATTTTTTTTTAGTCTCTTAATTTCATGCAACAACAAAAAACTAACCGAAGTTGTTGAAGTACCGCTTCCTACAGCTCAGGAAAAAGTAACTATTGGTTTTCCGGATGATGTAAAAGCTAATCCTGGTTCTTTTTTATTAGACAAATTACCGTATTCTTACGATGCCCTGGCTCCAACCGTTTCGCCTTTAACATTAGAAGTACACTATTCTAAGCATTATTTGTCATACACTAATAATCTGAATGAAGCCATTGCAGGTACAGAATACGAAAACATGTCTATCGAAGAAATTCTGGCTAAACTGGATGTCAACGATATGGAATTAAGAAACAATGCCGGAGGTTTTTACAACCATTCATTGTATTGGAAATCCATGGCTCCTAATACCGGAGGAAACCCTAAAGACACTATCGCTGCTGCAATCAACAGAGATTTTGGTTCTTTTAAAGATTTCAAAACCGCTTTTATTCAGGAAGCTACCCAACAATTTGGCTCTGCCTGGGTTTGGCTGATTGTAGATAAAACCGGTAAACTCAAAATTACCAGTTCACAAAATCAGGATAATCCGCTAATGAGAAATGCCGCTGTACCGGGAACGCCTATTTTAGCCTTAGACCTTTGGGAACACGCCTATTATTTAGGCTACCAATACCGAAGAAGAACGTACATCGATTCCTTTTTTAACGTAATCAATTGGGAAAAAGTAGATGAAAATTACCGCAATGCCTTTTTAAGGAAATATTAATTCCTTTTTCGAAATAAATTAAAAAAGCCAACACGTACAAAACTTAGTATGCGTTGGTTTTTTTTATGCTATTATCTCATAAACTTTCATAAAAGTTGCTGTTTCCAAAATCATAAATAAATAGTAATATTTATTGGGTTTGTTTCCTTTTTCATAAATTTGACAAAAATATACACCCTTGAATAAATCGCTATTTTTCATCTGTTTTAGCTTGTTTTTAATTACTTCACTACAAGTAAAAGCACAAGCTCCTAAAAAAATAATTATTGAGCATTCTGATTTTGCCGATGTTAATCAGACCGAAATGCCCGATGCCTTTTTACTTACCGGGAATGTAGTGGTCAATCATGACGGAGCAGTACTAACTTGTAACAAAGCCTATTATTTTCAAAAAGAAAATTACATCAAAGCTTTTGGAAATGTACAATTGGTTCAGGGAGACACCCTTTATCTAAACAGCAAATATGCCGAATACAATGGAAATGTAAAAAAAGCATTCGCCACCGGAGATGCCGTTTTAAGTTCGCCTAATGCAACCTTAAAAACGGACACTATTAATTTTGACCGCAATACTCAGGAAGCTTTTTACAATACCAAAGGAGTCATTACCAACAACGAAAACACACTGGAAAGTAACTCCGGAAAATATTATGTTGCCGAAAGAAAATTCCAGTTTTTAACCGCGGTAACGATTACCAATCCAAAATACGTTATCAAGTCCAATCATTTGGATTATTACAGCAATTCGGGACACTCCTATCTCTTTGGTCCTTCAACAATCACCAGTAAAAACAACTACATTTATACCGAAAAAGGTTTTTATGACACCAAGAAAAACCTGTCTCATTTTCTTCGAAAATCCTATATCAAATACGACGACCGACTCATAGAAGGCGACAGTTTGTATTACGACCGAAACAAAGAATTTGCCTCGGCTACGCGAAATGTAAAAATTACAGATTCAATCAACAAAGGCATCGTAAAAGGACATTATGCCGAAGTTTTCCAGAAAAAAGATTCGATGTTTGTTACTAAAAGAGCCGTAGCTATCAATTTTGTTGAAAACGATTCGGTTTATATTCACGGAAAAAAACTGATGGTTACCGGAAAAGAAGGCGACCGAATAATTCGTGCTTTCAACAATGTTCGTTTTTATAAAACCGATATGAGCGGAAAATGCGATTCGATTCACTCCAGCACTAAAACCGCTTTGACAAAACTCATCGGAAATCCAATTCTCTGGAATGGTGAAAGCCAGATAACCGGAGATATAATGCATCTCATTGGCAATCAAAAAACACAAAAACTGGACTCGCTCAAAGTCCTCAACAACACCTTTATTATTTCCAAAGACACACTCGGAACGGGCTATAATCAAATCAAAGGAATGAATCTCTTTGGGAAATTTGAAGAAGGAAAACTCCACGATGTGGACATCATCAAAAACGCCGAAGTTATTTATTATATGCGTAATGATGACAAAGAACTCATTGGAATTAACAAAAATGTAAGCAGTAAAATCAATATTCTTTTTGACAAAAACACTATCGAAACCATTACTTTTTTCCAACAGGTGGATGGCGATATTTATCCCGAAGAAGAATTGGACGAACACGACCGAAAATTCAGAGGATTTAAATGGCGCGCTGATGAACGAATTAAATCCAAAGATGATATTTTTCCGGAAGAAGAAAATCTATACAACGAGAAAATGATTGAGGAAACTAAAAAGGACGAAGCCAAACCAAACGTCCCAATGGAAGTCAGAAAAGAAACACTCAATTACGACAAAAAGAAGAAAAAGAAGTAATCAGATTACAGGCAGCAGAAAGCAGATTTCAGATTTATAAAACTCTGTGAACTTTGTTATTAAAAAATAATTTTTGTTTCTTCTTGAAAATATTTTAAAAAAATAATAATTAAAATAAAAACTCCCTGAACTTTGCGAAAATCTTTGCAAACTTTGCGGTAAAAATAACGTGAATAACGACTTCTTAAAATACCAGGCACAAACTTCACCTTACCCATTGGGCATGGAAGTTTCACATGCCATTGGTTCTTATATCTACGGCACCAATAATAAAAAATACCTTGATTTTGTTGCCGGCGTTTCGGCTTGTACTTTAGGACATCAGCCACCACGTGTCAATCAGGCGATTAAAGATCAATTGGACAAATATTCGCACGTTATGGTTTATGGCGAATATTCGCAAAGTCCGGCAGTGGAATATTGCAAATTGATGGCTTCGCTCCTGCCCGCTCCTTTGGACAAAACTTATTTAGTCAATTCCGGAACGGAAGCAATTGAAGGTTCTTTAAAATTAGCCCGAAGAGTAACCGGCAGAAGCCAATGGATTTCCTGCTATAATGCTTATCATGGCAATACCATGGGTTCGATGAGCGTCATGGGATTTGAAGAACGCAAACAAGCCTTTCGCCCTTTAATTCCCGATGTCGATTTTATCACCTTCAATAATGAAGCCGATTTAGAAAAAATCACAACCAAAACCGCCGGAGTTTTACTGGAAACCATTCAGGGAGGTGCCGGATTTATTGAACCACACAACGATTTCCTGAAAAAAGTGCGCGCCCGTTGTACTGAAGTAGGTGCTTTGTTAATTTTGGACGAAATCCAACCGGGTTTTGGAAGAACCGGAAAATTATTTGGTTTCCAAAATTACGACATTGTCCCTGATATTATTGCCATGGGAAAAGGAATGGGGGGTGGAATGCCGGTAGGTGCTTTTACTGCTTCATCGGCGATGATGGATTTATTAACTGAGAATCCAAAACTGGGTCATATCACCACCTTTGGCGGACATCCTGTCATTGCGGCAGCCTGTTTAGCTACTTTGAAAGAATTAACTGAAACCAATTTAATGGAAGAAGCTTTAGAAAAAGAAAAGCTCTTCAGATCACTTTTGGTACACCCTTTGATACAGGAAATTAGAGGAAAAGGATTGATGCTGGCTGCAATGACCGCAGACGCCTCAATCACGAATGAAGTGATTTTAAAATGTCAGGACAAAGGACTTATATTATTCTGGCTCCTTTTTGAAGGATGCGCCATCAGAATTACCCCTCCTTTAACCATTTCTAAAGAAGAAATACGTGAAGGATGCGCTATAATGCTCGAAGTGATGGATGAAGTATTGGCTTCCCAAAAAAAATAACACCATACTTCCCCATTTTGTTAATTAAATTGTTCACAATAAATCATTTTTTTCTTCAAAAATAACCCTAAGGATGCCTAACTTTAAGCTAGGTCAAATTCTAAAAACAGACAGTATGCAACTAAGCAACGAAGAAGAAGATTATAACTTATCGCTATCCAAATTTGAGTCGATGTTGAAAACCAACAAAGTACTCTTTTTTGACTCTGAAGAATTTGAAGAAATCATACTTCATTATCTCGACAGCGGTAAGGCCGCTTTAGCGAAAAAAGCACTTAAATTAGCATTAGACCAACACCCTAAATCTACAGGTTTAAAACTGGTTCAGGTAGAAATGCTGGTTTATGATGACAAATTGGATATAGCCGAGAAATTACTTAACGAACTATATGCCATTGAGCCGCACAATGAAGAAATTTACATTCAAAAGGCAAATATCTGTTCTAAAAGAGACCAACATGAAAAAGCCGTTGAATTGTTAAAAATTGCTTTACAATACACCGATGATTATGCCGATGTGTATAATTTAATCGGGATGGAATACCTCTTTATGGACAATCTGGAAATGGCCAAGGAAAGTTTTATCAAATGTCTGGAAGAAGATATCGAAGATCAGTCTGCCTTGTACAATGTCGTGTATTGCTTTGAATTTTTAGACCAAAACGAAGAAGCCATAAAATTCTTAGACGAGTATATTGAAAAAAATCCGTACAGCGAAATTGCCTGGCACCAAAAAGGCCGTTTGCATTACGGACTAAAAGATTACGAAAATGCCATTCGCGCTTTTGACTACGCCACTTTAATTGATGATGAATTTTTAGGTGCTTTCATGGAAAAAGCCAAAGCGCTGGAGCGTTTAGGCAAATTAGAAGAAGCCATCGAAAGTTACAATAGAACTATCGAATTAGAAGACGCAACTTCTTATGCCTTGCTTCGAATAGGAAAATGCCATGAAAAACTGGGACACAAAGCTGAGGCATTGAAATTTTACAATCAAACCGTTCACGAAGATCCGTTATTGGACAAAGGTTGGATTGCCATTACCGATTTTTATTTGCGTGAGCAAAACTTCCAAAAAGCTTTGTTTTATGTCAATAAAGCATTGGCTATCGACAATCAAAATCGCTTGTACTGGAAAAGATATGCAACTATCAACAAACAGATGAACTTTTTTGAAGAAGCTGAATTTGGCTATCGAAAAGCAGTAGAATTTGGAGATACCGAAATTGACACCTGGTTGTTTTGGGTTGATATTTTACAATTTTTAGGCGAATTTGAAACGGCTATTCACACCTTATTAGAAGCCACCGATTATTTTCCGGAAGAAAGCGAAATCGAATACCGTTTATCCGGTCTATATTTTATGATTAATGATGATCGAAAAGCTAAAATTCACTTAAGCAATGCGCTTCGTCTGAATTTTGACAACTATGTCCTGATTGAAGATTTATTTCCGGTAGTTTGGGAGCAAAAAATGGTGCAAAATTATATCGAAAAACACAATAAACAATAATGACCCAAAATTCTAAAAAGCGCTTCGGGCTACTGGGGCGCAATATCAGTTATTCCTTTTCTAAAGGACATTTTACAAAAAAATTCGAAAACGAAAAATACCAGGGCTACACCTACGAAAACTTTGATATTCAGGAAATCGGTGCATTTCCTGATATCATTAAAAATACTGAAAATCTAAGCGGGATGAATGTTACCATTCCATACAAAGAAGAAGTAATTCCTTTTTTAGACAAATTATCTAAAAAGGCCACTAAAATTGGAGCTGTAAACACCATTAAATTCACTAAAAAAGGAAAATTAAAAGGTTACAACACCGATTATTTTGGATTCCTAAAATCCTTAAAACCTTTATTACAACCGCATCATAAAAAAGCCTTAATTCTGGGAACCGGAGGCGCTTCTAAAGGAGTTGCTTTTGCCTTGGAAGAATTAGGAATTGGATACACCTTTGTTTCCCGAAAAGCATCTGAAAAAGCCATCGATTATAGTCAGCTGAATTCCGATATTTTTCAAGAATACCAAATCATTATCAATTCGACACCAATAGGTACAAGCCCAAATATTGAAGCCTGTCCTGAGATTCCTTATGAATTCTTTACTGACAAACATATCGCTTACGATTTGATTTACAATCCGGCTGAAACCCAATTTTTAAAAAATGCCAAAGAACGTGGCGCACAAATTAAAAACGGCTTAGATATGCTTATTTTTCAGGCCGAAAAAGCCTGGGAAATCTGGAATAAATAAAAAATAAAAAGATAACAATTTATTATTATCAAATTCGGGTACAATCGAGGATTTAACATTAAAAAACCGCGATTGTACCCGATTTGGCATTATTTGTGAGTCAAAAAAGACTAAAAATCATTTACAATTAACTTATGACTTTAAAAAAAAACCTATTTCTGTTAAGTGCTTTCTTCTTATTTACTTCCACAATTTTTGCCGAAATAACACTACCTAAAATTTTAGGACACAATATGGTGTTACAACAAAAGAAAAAAGTGGCAATTTGGGGAACGGCAACTGCGGGCGAGAAAATTTCGGTTGCTTTTGCCGGACAAAACAAAAGCACAATTACCGATAAATCCGGGAATTGGATGATAAACCTCAATCCGTTGAAGGCCTCATTCGAAGCTCGGGAAATGATTATTAAAGGAAAAAATACTATTGTTTTAAAAAATATTTTGGTGGGAGAAGTATGGCTGTGTTCCGGACAATCCAACATGGAATATGCGATGCGCAAATACAGTAATTATGAAACCAAAACCAAAGGATATCATCCGCCGGAAGACGATTTAACCAAAGCAAATAATACCAATATCCGCATCTTTCTGGATCGAAGAAAATACATGGATCCGGATCCGGAACATTTAGGTTGGGACGCCGCCATGGGACGCTCTTTAGTCGATTTTTCGGCTGTGGGTTATTATTTTGCTAAAGATTTATACAACAAACTCCATGTTCCTATCGGAATGATTTCGGCTGCTGTACCGGGAAGCCGTATCGAGCCCTGGATTCAATCTTCAAAATTAGATTTTGAACCCAAATTAAAAAACGGAAAAATGCTGAACAAACTCAATAATGACGGTGGCGACAGCGGAAAATTTTACGACACGATGATTCAACCGTTAATTCCTTATACTCTTAAAGGATTTTTATGGTATCAGGGCGAATCCAATTGTTTTTTGGGTGAAAACATAAGTTATGCCTACAAATTAAAAACATTAATTGAAAGCTGGCGCAACGACTGGAAAGACAAAAAACTACCTTTCTATTTTGTACAAATTGCCCCTTATAATTATTCGGCATCCAAAGACAAACCGCTTACTACGGAAACACTTCCAAAATTCTGGGAAGCCCAGGCTTTGAATTTAAAATTAAAAAATACCGCCCTTGCTACTATCACTGATTTAACCGATACGATAACCGAATTGCATCCGGGATACAAATGGGAAGTTGGCCGAAGATTGAGTCTGATTGCTGCTAACAAAGCGTATGGACAAAAAAATGTAGTTTGTTCCGGACCAGTATTCCAAAAAATGAAAACAGTAAACAACACAATTGAAATCAGTTTTTCAAATACTGGCAGCGGTTTAGTCAGCCGTGACGGAAAATCATTAAGTTGGTTTAGCATTGCCGGAGCCGATGGAGAATATGTACCCGCCAAAGCTGAAATAAAAGGCAATACCGTAATTGTATCTTCTCCTGAAATAGCACATCCCTACTCGGTTCGTTTTGGATGGAATGAAGCCGCTCAGTCTAATTTTATCAATAAAGAAGGCTTGCCTGCAGTTCCTTTTAGAAGTGACAATCCCTGGAAAAAGCTTTTTTAATTAAAATTACGCTATATACAAAGTCCTGCTTCGGTGGGACTTTTTCTTTCCCTTCCATTTCTCTCTCAGATATTTTACAAAAATTACTGTATATTTACTATCAACCAAACCCTTGATTATGAATAAACCACTTTTTTGTAGTCTGTTTTTATTAATTGCCTTTTTTTTAAATGCACAAACAAAATCATCCTATCAATCTTTAGACCCAAAAAATCCAATTACTTTTAAAGGAAAAACCATCAGTTATCAGGGAAAAACCATCTCATTAGGACCAAAAGCCTTTTTTATAGATGCTCAGTTCAGTAAAGAACAGCTCTCCAAATATCCTTATGTATTTAACTCTATCAATGATGCGGTAAAACAACTTAGCAACGGAACGGAAACAGCACCAATGAGTTTGTACATTGCTCCAAACGTGTACTGGGTTGACAATCCTGATGACCCGGAAATCAGAAAACCGGAAGGAGATGGAACTGTACCTTATGCCTTAAATATTAAATGCGATTGGTTACGCTTTTTGGGTTTAACCAACAATCCCGAAAACGTAGTCATTGCAGCTAATCGCGGGCAAACTATAGGCGCTATAGGTAATTTTACGCTTTTTAAAATATCTGGCGAAGGAACCAATGCTGAAAATGTCACTTTTGGAAATTATTGTAATGTAGATTTAAACTTCCCTTTAAAACCTGAACTTAACAGAGTAAAAAGAGCAACAGCAATTGTACAGGCACAACTCATCCATTGTGATGGCGATAAAATTCTGGCCAGAAACTGCCGATTTATCAGCCGACTGAATCTTTGTCCTTTTACGGGAGGGAAAAGGGTTCTTTTTGACCGCTGCCACTTTGAATCAACTGATGATGCACTTTGCGGAACAGCTGTTTATCTCAATTCAACCTTAGACTTTTACAGTTCTAAACCATTTTATTGGACAAAAGGTACTGGTGCTGCTTTTTTAAATTGTAAAATACATTCGTTAACCAACGGGAATCAATTTTTTACAAAAGCAAATGGACAACTGGCAGTTATAGATACAAAATTCACTGCCGAAAATCCGATTTATTTGGGCTGGAATGATAATCTGCCACTCACAACCCGCAATTATCAATATTTGGTTAGTTTAAATAACAATCCTGTGTTAATTGAAAACAAAAATCCCGAATCGACTATCGATATGAGCAATTTGGATGTTTTAAATGCTTATCGGTTTAATTTTAAAGGAAAAACTATTTACAACACCTACAATCTTTTAGCCGGAAATGACGATTGGGATCCAATGAACATCAAAAATATCGTTTTAACCGCCGAAAAAGAACAAGGCAAAAAACTACGTTTTTTACCCACACAACTATTAATTGAATCCTCTCAAAAAACTTTAGAAACCAAAAAAGACAAAGCTTTATTAAAAGCCTCTGCCTTTCGTTTTGGAAATTATGAAGTACAACCCGAAAAGATAAACTGGTCAGTAGCCTCTCAGGACAAAACTATTATTGAATTAAAACCTTCTGCAAACAGCAACGAATGCGAAATTATTCCAAATCTTTTAGACGGAGACTCCAGAAATGTTATCATTACAGCCAAAACCACATCAGGCTTAGAAGCGGCTGTAGTGATTAAAATTAGTCCGCCAAAATTAGAAAGTCCGATTTTTACAGAAGCTCCTCATTTTGCAAAAATCAACAACGGTATTCTTAACGTTCAGTATAAGATAAATACCGATTTCAAAGACCAAACAATCATAAACTACTACCGATGCACCGATAACAAAGGCGGAAATCCGATTGAAATTGCGGTTTCAAGAGATAATATCCCTTTAACAGAATATCCATTAACCATCGCCGATTCGTCTTATTACATTATGGCGACACTTGCCCCAAAAAACAATCGCAGTGATGCCGGAAAAACTATAAAAATAGTGACTCAAAAAGCCATTTCAGCCAATGAAATTACAGCAAACAAAAATACCTTGATAGCTGATTTCAAAAACAGTTCAACCAAAAATCAATTGGAAATTATTCCCGGATTTTGGACTTTTTCTCCTTTAGACAAAGAAGACATCAATAATTCAAACCCAAAAGACGCCTGGTATTTTGGCGAAGGATTTGATGGTGCTGCCAATCAGTTTGGACTTTTACCAACAGGCAGAAGTGCCCGCCTGCTCTACACTCCCGTAAAAAGAAATTATACCGACATGACATTTAATCTCCAAGTGACACCATTTAAAACCGCCGGTCAGGGATTTAGTGTTGCGCATATGTACATGGACATTCTGATTAAATGGGATGCCAAAACTAATTCAGGCTATGCGTTACGTTTCATCCGAACTACAAAACACCACGATGCTGTAGATTGCATTTTATTGGAATATCAAAACGGAATTTCATATGAAATCAGCAAAGCTGTAACCACACACGCTTTTAACGGTCGTTGCAATATCAGTCTGGAAGTAAAAAACAATCATTTGACAGCAGCTTTGAGCAACAAACCGACAGATTCACTTACTGCAAACAATCAACAGGAAACGATTCTTAGTGCTCTTATCAAACCTTCAATTTGGGGCGGTTTTGGAATTTTTTATAACGGAGGTTCGCAAACCATGATAAACGAAATTCAAACGAGTTGGAAATAAAAAACAGAATTATAAAGCACAAAAAAAGCCTCTTCTTTCGAAGAGGCTTTTGATTTTGGGTGGATGATGGGGTTCGAACCCACGACCCTCGGCACCACAAACCGATGCTCTAACCAGCTGAGCTACAACCACCATTTGTTTTTTGCTTGTTTGCGGTGGCAAAGATACAACAGAAATCGAGTTCTCCAAACATTTTTTTAATAAAAATTAAAAAAAATTATCGTAAATCCGCTAAACTATTGACAGCCAATAATCTTTCAACTGTAAATCCTTCCGCAAATTCTAAGCCAACCAAGCGCCCAAGGTCTCTGGAACGATAATTTAAGCTCTCAAAAAAGTTTTTGGAGGTAATTGGCGACTCCGGTTCATTGGAATTAGGGTCATAAAATTGTGAACGATAAGCCAAAATGGCCTCTATTTTCTTTTCGGTGAATCCGGTGATGTCCACTACAAAATCAGGTTCGATATTTTTCCACTGAATGTAATGGTACACCACTTTGGGGCGCCAGGCTTTTTGAAACTTCCCTCCTGACTCCGTTTCTATTTTCATCAATCCGGATAAAAAGCAAGCATCGGAAACTAACTTACTCCCTTTTGCATGATCAATATGACGGTCATCTACCGCATTGCATAAAACAATCTCAGGTTGGTACTTGCGAATCATTTTAATAATTTCAATTTGGTGTTTTTCATCATTCACAAAAAAACCATCTCTCATATTTAAATTCTCGCGAACCGAAACACCTAATATTTTAGCCGCTGCGGCTGCTTCCTCATCTCTGATTTCAGCTGATCCGCGGGTTCCTAATTCGCCACGGGTCAAATCAATAATTCCAACTTTTTTCCCTAAAGAAACTTCTTTTAAAATAGTCCCCGCACATCCTAATTCTACATCATCCGGATGCGCTCCAAACGCTAATATATCTAATTTCATTATTTTGTTTCTCTTTTCTCTTTTTTCTATTTTCTGCCTTCTAACTTCAAAGCACACTTTTCATCGTCATCGATTTATTCACACTTTCATTCCATTCTTTCTCAGGAATACTTTCTTTCGTAATCCCGCATCCAATGTACAAATACGCCTGTCTGGACTTAATTTGCATGCAACGCAAATTCACATACAAATCAGATTTTTGCTTTTTCTCGGCAAAATCTTTTTTATTCAATTCGCCTAAAAATCCCGTATAATATTCCCGATTGTAATCTTCATTTTCTAAAATAAATGCTTTTGCCACTTCTTTTGGCAAACCACAAACGGCAGGTGTAGGATGCAATACCGAAACCACCTGATTTAACCTGGATTCTTTATTAATAACCCCTTCAATATCGGTTTTAATATGCAATACATTTCCCGCCTGAACAGTGTACGGGCTCGAAATTGCCACCTCGGAAGTTAAGCCCTTAAGATTTTCCAAAATATAATCGGTAACATATTGTTGTTCTTCGACCTCTTTTTGTTCCCAAATCACATCGGTTTTCCCTTCAAAATTTTGTGTTCCGGCTAAGGCCATCGTACAAAACTTTTTCTTACTCGCTTTTAACAAACGCTCCGGCGTGGCTCCCATCCACAAACCTATTTTTGGATGGTACCAACAATAGCAAAATGCTGTTGGAAAACGTTGAATTAATTTAGTAAAAGCGGTAACCAAATCAAAATCCGGAACCTCCAGAATTTCTTTTCGGGAAAGCACCACCTTAGTCAATTCGCCATTTTTAATCGCTGTAATTGCTTTTTGAATCAAATTTTCAAAATGCGATTTTTCCTCAACATTATCTTCCGAAGCGTAAACATGTGAATGATTTTCATCAAATGAAACTATATCCGATTCCCAAATTACCGATTGGTTCTTGGGTATCAAAATCATCTGACTGCCATCAAAAGGAGCAAAGACAAAACCGGTTTCATCTAAGGTTTCGGCAAAATACAAATGATCATTTTTTTGAAAAAAACCTCTCACTTCTGTTTTATAAGGTTTACTGTAAATCACAAAAGGTAGTTTTTGGGCTTCCTGCTGCTTCACTTTTATAAAAAAATCAATCATACATTGTTTTATTAAAAGTTAGTTGTATAGTGTTTAGTGTGTTTTCTTTCTTTTAGGCAAAACCATATTGGTGAGTTTGCACAAGGAAACCAAATTATTCCTTTCATCCACAACCCTTATTTCCCACAAATGAATGCTGGCCCCCTGATGAATAATTTTAGCCGTGGCCGTAACCATTCCTTCTCTTTTGGATTTTAAATGATTGGCCGAAATTTCTATTCCGCGCACTTCGCTTACTTCAGGATTAATAAAAATAAAAGAGGCTGCACTGCCTACACTTTCGGCTAAAGCTACTGTAGCACCTCCATGCAACAGCCCCATCGGTTGATGAACACTCGGATTAACAGGCATTGTAGCAGTTAAAAAACCTTCACCTGCATCTACATATTGAATATTTAAGGTTTCCATTAAGGTATTTTTTGAAATACGATTACAGTATTCCAGAATTTTTTCTTTATCGAATGTCATGCTTTTAATTTAATTGCTTGTAAAAATAAAGAAAAGAATAAATATTCCGCTCGAAAATAGCCGCTATATTCACTCCAAACCGATTAAATAAAGTGTCAACGAATGAGTTTTTTTCTATTTTTACAAAAAAACAAAACACATGCGTCCTTTTTCGCTACTTTTTATTTTCGGAATTCTGCTTACTATTTGTTCCTGCCGAACAGATTTTTCGACTGTTCCCAGCAACGGGAAATTAGTTTTCTCAAGAGATACCGTTTTTTTAGACACTGTTTTTTCAACAATTAGTTCGAGTACTTATCTTTTAAAAGTGTACAACCACAGCAAGAAAGATATTAATATTCCAACCATAAAATTAGGCAAAGGACTTGCTTCGAAATACCGTATAACCGTTGATGGCACGCAGGGACAAAACAACAAAATTTTCACAGATGTCGTTTTATTAGCCAAAGACAGTCTTTATATTTTTATCGAAACTACACCTACCATCGCTGATGCCAATCCGGATGATTTTTTATATACCGACGAAATTGAATTTGACAGCGGTAGTAATTTACAAAAAGTAAAACTGCTCACATTAGTCAAAGATGCTGTTTTTTTATACCCAAAAAGAGTAAACAATAACACTACTGAAACTGTCACTTTTGACGATACCGAATTTAATGGTTTTTATTTAGATGAAAATGATCCAACTAATGGCAACGAATTGCATTTTACCAATCAAAAAGCTTATGTAATCTACGGTTACGCCACCGTTCCCGAAGGAAAAACAGTCGTTTTTGACGCCGGAGCACGGGTTTATTTTCATACTAATTCCGGTTTAATTGTTCCGCAATCGGCTTCTTTGCAATGTAACGGAACGGTTTCTGAAACGAGCCAATTAGAAAACGAAATCATTTTTGAAGGCGATCGCCTGGAAGCAGATTACGCCAATATTCCCGGACAATGGGCAACGATTTGGCTTCGTGACGGAAGCACTAATCATAAAATCAATCATCTTACGATAAAAAATGCAACAATTGGTCTACGAATTGACAATCAGGACAACACCACAGTTAGTTTAAAAAACAGCCAAATTTACAATTCGTCCAACTATGGAATTTTAGCTCAAAATGCCAAAATTACCGGCGAAAATCTGGTCATTAATACTGCCGGAATAGCCACTTTAGGCTGTATCTATGGCGGAAATTATCAATTTACCCATTGCACCATTAACAACTATTGGAACGGTTCGCAACAAAAAGCTTTACTTTTAAACAATTACAAAACAGACAAAACGCCGACAGCTAAGGATTTGACTCAGGCCACTTTTAACAATTGCATTATTTACGGAGCCTATGCTAACGAATTGTTTTTGGATAAAAATGAGGCTGCTCTTTTTGAATTTCAATTCAACAATTGCTTATTAAAATCCGAATCCAACAATTCCAATTCTTTATACAATTTCAACGACAACAGTCATTACAACAATGTTATTTTGAATCAAAATCCGCGATTTTTAGACATTACCAATAACAAACTCAACATCAACAATACTTCCGCCGCTTTCGCAAAAGGAAATCCGGCTTATTTAATTTCACTGGACATTAACGGAAAAACCCGAACTTTACCGCCCGATTTAGGTGCTTACCAAAGCGCTCCTCTTACAAACTAAAAAAAACAGTTTCCGACTAAAAAAATACCCCTGATGATTTCATACAATCCAAAAGACTGGCTTACTTTTATTTTTCGTTTTCACAAAGCCGACACTTTCCGACAATTATTTCCTTTAATCATCTTAATTGGAATTTACTCCACAGCAGTTGCTTATTTAGAACTGGAATATTGGGATTTGCCGGATGACAGCCATGTAAAAAACATTTCGATGATGCATGGAATGCTTGGGTTTGTGATTTCACTTTTGCTTGTTTTCAGAACCAACACCGCTTATGATCGCTGGTGGGAAGGCCGAAAAATGTGGGGCGCATTGGTAAACAACAGCCGAAATCTGGCCATTAAACTAAACGCTATCATTGAAGACGAAAAAGACCGGGCATTTTTTAGAAAAATTATTCCCGTTTACGCTTCTATCCTGAATAAACATCTCAAAGACGAAGAAACGGCCAAACAACTCGCTGAAGATATTATATTGCACGACCACCATTCACATCGCCCGAATCAGGTAGCTAAAATGTTGTTTATGAAGGTAAATGAGCTGTACAAAAGTCAAAAAATCACAGGAGACCAACTGATTATTTTAAATAGCGAAATCCAGTCTTTAACCGATATTTGTGGCGCCTGCGAACGCATTAAAAATACTCCTATCCCCTATTCTTATAGTGCTTTTTTGAAAAAATTCATCTTTTTCTATGTCATGACACTTCCGTTTGGTTACGTTTTTAACCTCGGTTATTTTGTAATTCCTGTGGTGATTTTTATTTTCTATGTCTTGGCCAGTTTAGAATTAATTGCTGAAGAAATTGAAGAACCTTTTGGGCATGACGACAATGATTTACCAAGCACTAAAATTGCCGAAAACATCAAAAAACACATCGAAGAAATCATTTAATTTTTTTTTTAAAGTTTACTTTATACGCTAATAAAAAAGAATCTTTAAGTATTTTATTGATTTATTCTATATAAAAACACCAAAAACAAGATTATTTTACAATAATTCAACACAAAAAACAACTAATATTTCTGTAATTTTTTTCCTTTAAAAAAGCATTTTATACACTTAATCGATTTTTAAAACAGCTTTAACGGATTTTTTTTCTTTATAATTTTTATCACATAATATTTACAAAAAAATTGATACCCAATCAATCATTAACTAAATCATTTGTAAACAAATTATGAAAAAAATTGTACTATCATTATTAACACTGGCTATCTTTAGCTGTACAACAGAAAACGAAACAACAACTTCAGATGTAGCAGCAAGCAATCTTTCTGCAAAAGTTTCAACTTCAAAAAACTTAATAACAGCTGCTGAACTTCCTACTACAAATTATTCATTAACAACTTACGAAAGCTGTAGTGCTAATTGTATTGAAGCAGGTTCTGCCATTTACTTTGAAAAAACTAATGAACAAACTGTTTCATGGGGTGGACCAAATAATGACAAATTTTCTAAAACAGTATATATCAAATATTTCAACACTTTAACTGATTTTAAAATCTTAGTTCTAAGTACAGAAGGTTTCTCTGATCTTATCATCAACGGTATTGAGACTGGAATTGGTGCCACTGCAAATACTTGGGGCGAATACAGCCTTCCTTTAGGAACAACTTGGAATACTTGTGATATAAAGAATTTCAATGTAAAAGTTGCCGGAAATGGTCCACAAGCAGAATTCAATACTAGCTATGGTCTTGTTGGAAAATGTGAAAGTACTTGTTCTACTTCTTTTACAGGAAAAAGTATTTCATGTGACGAAACTCGTGAAGTTGAGTACACATTTACTTCAAAAGATGATGTTTCTAATTTAAAAATTCAAGGTGGTTTAACTAACTTTACAGGTGAAGATGCTGTAGTAACAATTACAGGTGGAAATTTAACTCATACTCAAAGAATTCCGGGAGGAGAAAAAAATTCAAATAGAATAATCACTATCGAAGGTAGTGTCAAAGCATGTGAAACTATCACTATTAATATCAAATGGAATTCTTCTAATTCTGGTGGAATTATAACAGGTTCCTGGTCAGCTGGTGGAACTGGAGTTTCTGTAGATCCTGTTGCAGGATTAGAATGTCAAAACTAAACCTTTTTTATCATTAAACAAATTGAGGCTCATTACTTTTTTGTAATGAGCCTCAAATATTTATAACCTACAATTGTTGAATACAAATAATAAAAATGACTTTTAAATTTGTACAACTAAGATAATAACAACAATGATTTACCAACTTCAAAAATTGCTAAAAAAATCAAAAAACACATTGAAGAAATCATCTAACTTTTGTTTCGAAACATTAATTATACTTCAACAAAAAATATTATTGATAATAAACAGAAAACAAAGTTTAATCACTTTGAAGCTCGGTTGACAATCCTTATATTTGCAACCTTATTAAAATATTCAAATGAAAATATCTTACAACTGGTTAAAACAATTCATTAAAACCGATTGGAATTCAGAACAAACAGCAGCTTTACTGACTGATTTAGGACTTGAAGTAGAGGTTGTTGAAAAATATCAATCTGTAAAAGGAGGATTAGAAGGTATTGTAGTTGGACATGTACTTACATGTGAAAAACATCCGGATGCCGACAAATTAAAAGTAACTACCGTTGACTTAGGAAATGGAGCGCCAATACAAGTTGTTTGTGGTGCAAGCAATGTTGCCGCAGGACAAAAAGTACCTGTAGCGACTATTGGAACCGTTTTATACGATAAAGAAGGAAATTCATTTACCATAAAAAAAGGAAAAATCCGCGGACAGGAAAGTCACGGAATGATTTGCGCCGAAGACGAATTAGGTCTTGGAGAAAGTCATGACGGAATTATGGTCTTGGATAACGATTTAGCTCCGGGAACTCCTGCTGCTAAAGTTTTCAAAATAGAAAATGACGAAGTTTTCGAAATTGGCTTAACGCCAAACCGCGCCGATGCCATGAGTCACCTGGGGACTGCCCGTGATTTAAGAGCTGGTTTACTTCAAAACGGAGTTAGCGTTGAATTGATTACGCCATCTGTAAGTAATTTTAGAGTGGATATGCGCACTTTAAAAATTGATGTCAATGTTGAAGCACCGCTTTTGGCTCCACGTTATTGCGGAGTTACTATTTCGGGAGTTACTGTTAAACCATCTCCGGCCTGGTTACAAGACCGTTTGAAAGCTATTGGAATCAATCCAAAAAACAATATTGTGGATGTAACGAATTATGTTTTACATGATTTAGGACAACCATTACATGCTTTTGATGCTGCTAAAATCAATGGTAAAATCCATGTAAAAACAGTGGAAGCCGGAACTAAATTTACTACTCTGGACGAAGTAGAAAGAACTTTACACGAAGAAGACTTAATAATTTGCGATGAAAAAGGACCTTTGTGTATTGCCGGAGTTTTAGGCGGACAACATTCCGGAGTAAGCAATCACACTACTGCTATTTTCTTAGAAAGCGCTTATTTTAATCCGGTAAGCGTTAGAAAAACAGCTAAAAGACATCAAATCAGCACCGATGCTTCCTTTAGATTTGAAAGAGGAATTGATCCATCCATTACAGCTTATGCTTTAAAACGTGCCGCTTTATTAATTCAGGAAGTAGCCGGCGGTAACATCACTTCGGAAATTGTTGACATCAACACTAAGAAAATCGAAGATTTCTCAGTGTTTTTGAATTTTGATAAGGTAACTAAAATCATTGGACAAAAAATCCCAAAAGATACAATCAAACAAATTTTAGTTTCTTTGGACATCAAAGTAAACAGTGTTTCGGAAGCAGGATTAGGTTTGACTATTCCGGCTTATCGCGTGGATGTACAAAGAGAAATTGATGTTATTGAAGAAATCCTTAGAGTCTATGGATACAACAAAATTGATTTTTCAAACAAATTAAACGCGACTGTATTTAACGCTCCAAGAAACGAAGATTACAAATTGCAAAATATCATTGGAAACCAATTGAATTCACAAGGATTCCACGAAATGATGGCCAATTCCTTAACGACATCTTCTTATGTTCAGCTTTCTGAAATGCTAAAAGAAGAGCACAATGTAACGATGTTGAATCCATTGAGTAACGATTTGGCAACTATGCGTCAATCTTTATTGTTTTCAGGATTAGAAGCCATTGCTTACAATATCAATCGTAAAAATGCCGATTTAAAATTATTTGAATTTGGTAAAACCTACCATAAATTCCTTTCAGGATACGAAGAACACAAACATTTAAGTTTGTTTTTAACGGGGAACAAAAATCAGGAAAACTGGACTAATCCTCAAAAACCTTCCGATTTCTTTTTATTCAAAGGTTATGTTGAAGGAATTTTATCCAGATTAGGAATTCAAAAAACACTAAATTCACCTGCAAAATCAGATGTGTTTTCTGAAGGAATTACCATCGGAACAGGACACAATGTTTTGGTAGAATTTGGTGTGGTAAAAAAATCAATTCTAAAACATTTCGGAATCAAACAGGAAGTTTTCTTTGCCGATTTAAACTGGGAAAATGTAATAAAATCAATTCCTAACAAAATTAAATTCACCGAAATTAATAAATACCCGGAAGTTAGAAGAGATTTAGCCTTATTGCTTGATCAAAATGTGAGTTATGACAGTATTTATAGCATCGCCAGACAAACGGAAAAAAGCTTATTGAAAAACATCAATCTTTTTGATGTTTACGAAGGAAAAAATCTTCCGGAAGGTAAAAAATCTTATGCTTTGAGTTTTATTTTACAAGACGATTCTAAAACACTTACCGATGCTCAAATTGACAAAATTATGAGTAAACTGCAAAAGAATTTTGAAACCGAACTTGGAGCTACTTTGAGATAATATTTTAAGAAAGTACATAAAACAAAACCCATCCCGTTGTAAAAAACAGGATGGGTTTTTCATTTGTAACAAATTACAAAACCAACAAACAACTATGATTTTGGCAATAAAACCGTATCCACTACGTGAATTACACCATTCGATTGATTCACATCAGCAATCGTAACTTCAGACATTCCTCCTTTTTCATCTGTAATGTATAATTTTTTTCCTTTCATCCAGGCAGTTAAAGTACCGCCACTAACTGTTTTTAATATCGCTTTACCATTACCTGCCTTAATTGCTTTAGCGATATCAGAGGCATTCATTTTTCCTGCCACGACATGATACGTAAGGATATTTTGCAACATTTTTAGATTTTCAGGTTTTAACAATGTCTCCACAGTTCCTTTTGGTAATTTGTCAAAAGCAGCATTAGTTGGGGCAAAAACGGTGAACGGTCCTTTTCCTTGTAAAGTTTCCACTAAGCCGGCAGCTTTTACGGCAGCTACTAAAGTGGTGTGATCTTTAGAATTAACAGCATTTTCAATAATGTTTTTAGTAGGATACATTGGAGCACCACCTACCATTACCGTTTTTTGAGCAAAAGAGTTTACTCCGAATACTAATGCAAAAAATGCAACTGATAAAATTTTTCTAGCTTTCATAATGATACTTTTTTAAGTTATATAAAAGCATTTACGGTAATAGATTCACTTTGGTTTTAAAAAGAAATAAAAAAAGTGAGACATTAAAAACATCTCACTTTTTTTATCTTTCCTGTATTTATTTTTGGAAACCAAAAACTTTGTAAAGCTTACAAATTCTTTATCACAAATTCACTTCTTCGGTTTAACTCATGTTGTTCTTCCGAACAGGATTCACTAGGTTCACATTTTACAATTTGTACCGTTTCGCCATAGCCTTTGGCAAAAATTTGTTTGGCCGAAATTCCCTGACTAATGAAATAATCGCGGGTAGAATTGGCTCTTTTCGTTGAAAGTTCCAGATTATATTTTGCATTTCCGCGATTATCGGTGTGCGAACCAACCTCAACCACCATATCCGGATATTTTTTCATCAAATCAATTACCTTATTCAAAATAGGCTTCGATTCTTTACGAATGTACCATAAATCATAATCAAAATAAATGGGATCGGTTTTAATAAGCAATCGGTCTTTGTCTTTTACAATATCTTTCTCAGCTGCCACAATCGTTTCCACCTTTTCCTTCTTCTTGGCTTCGGCTACAGCAATGGCTTTTTTAGCAGCCAATTCTTTTTCAACTTTAGCTTTTTCAGCAAGGATTTGGGCTTCTTTCTTTTGTTTGACAACAAGCAAAGCTGCTTCTTTTTTCTTTTGTTCTATGGCAGCTAATTCTTCTCTCTTAATCGCTTCTTTCGATTTTAAAGCCATCGAAGCATCATTGATTTTCTTTCTGTCTTTATACAACTTCAGGAATTTTGAAGCTTCGGTATATTGTTCTTTTGACGCGTAAACAGTATAGCTTTTTTCGCAATCAACCGAAAAAGAAAAACGTCCGTCAGCAGTTGTCAGTGCCGTTTCAATTTGTTTTTTATTAGCATCCTGCAAAATTACTTTTGCACTGCTCAAAGGAAGTTTGGTGTCGATATCCGTTATAATACCGGCAATGTACTGCATACAATTTTCTACTACCAAAGGCTGAATTTCGTTGATTTCATAAATATCATCCGAGCCTTTTCCGCCTTTTCTGTTCGAAGCAAAATAACCGTGTTTAGTTTCGGAATCAATTACAAAAGAAAAATCGTCATAACCGGAATTAATTGGCAAACCAACATTCAAAGGCGTTGAAAACTCGCCATTTTTTATTTCAGAAACAAAAACATCCAACATTCCGTAACCCTCATGTCCATTGGAAGAAAAATATAATTTGTTCTCTTTTGAAACAAACGGAAATTGTTCTTTTTTATCGGTGTTAATTGTTGGCCCTAAATTCTTAGGCGCTCCATAATCCGAACCTAAAATTGCCACACTGTAAATATCAAAAGAACCTAAAGAACCCGGCATATCAGAAGCAAAATACAAAGTCTTCTCATCCTGACTCAAAGCTGGATGTTCTACTGAATAATTATCGCTATTGAATGGCAAAGCGGTTATATTACGCCATTTCCCATCAATCAATTCGGCTTTATAAATTTTAAGCGTAGAAATTTTATGGTCATTTTTAGCCCTCACACCGTCGTTAGAATTATTGCGGGTAAAATAAACTGTTTTCCCGTTTTTAGTAAAAACAGCATTCGCATCGTGTAACGGAGAATCTAATTCGACAGCAAACTTTTTAACAGAATCCAGTTTTGGGTTTTTAAGCGAAACCGCCATTAAATCCAAATAACTTTCGTTATTCCATTTGTACATTTTTTCAAAAGCATAAGGCTTTATTTTTACAGCCGAAAAAACTAATTTTTGTTTGTACGGAACCGCTCCAAACTCTGAATTTGGGGTATTAACAGGCATATTTTTAATATCGTAGCGATTGCCTAAAGCCGAGATATTTTCTAAAACCAAATTGTCTTTTTCCAATTTTTCAATTGCTTTTTGATTATTGGTTTTCAAAAAATAATCGCGCATTACTTTATTTGCTTCTTCATAATTTCCCGAAGCTTTTAAAGTTTGTGCATATTTAAAATAATAATCTCCGTCAACACTTTCCGGAAAACGGGCGATTAAAAAACGGTATTGTCTTTGCGCATTTGCATAATCATTGGTAAAATAATAACTGTCCGCCAGATTTTTTACAACTTCAAAAGAGCGGTTGTTATCTATAATCGATTCATACAACGGAATCGATTCACTGTAATACGTTCGGTCAAATAAGCGTTTGGCTCTTTGTAAATCCTGAGTTTGTGCCTTTGCAAATTGAAACGCCAACACAATTAAAATAAGAGATATTCTTTTCATCGTTATCATATTAAAAGAATCTTGGTGATTTATCAAAACCTTTACCTAATAAATCTAAATTAAACAGCATAAAAACTTCGTGTGTGCCCGAATTGAATTGCCCAAAATTTGAAGTCGTATAATCGTAAGCGTAACCAACACTTATACTTGGAGAAACTTTGATATTCATCAAGGCACTTACCGAATCATCAATGCGGTAAGAAGCTCCCAATTCAAATTTTTCATTAAACAATACATTAGCAGAAACATCCAAAGAAGCAGCCGAACCTGGAACAATTCGGCTCATAAAAGCCGGTTTCAGCTTAAATGAATCCGACAAATTAAACACATAACCTCCGGTGAAAAACATATGTGCTTTCTCAGAACCAAAAGCATTAATTCCGGAACGTTCTTCGATGTGTTTGGACGAAAGTAAATTAGGCGCCGAAAATCCTAAATAATAATTATCGGTAAAGAAATAAGCTCCTGCACCAATATTTGGAAAAACATGATTTATATTTTCCTGAAAAGCGGCATCTGTTGAAGCGTCTCCACTTTCAAAAACAAAACCGTTAAAATTCGTTTTAAACGAGGTGAATCCTGCTTTTAATCCCAAAGATAATTTTGCCCGACTGCCCATATCCAAAACATAGGCAAAATCAGCATAGAAATTATCTTCTTTTTTAGCTCCGTCACCAATGTCATCAGAAATAATTGAAACGCCCATTTCAACTTTTTTATTCAATGGTATGTGTCCAAAAAAATTAAACGTTTTAGGTGCTCCAACCGCTCCCGCCCACTGCGAACGATACAAAATCCCTAAGTCCAGCATGGCTTGCGTTCCGGTGGCATAAGCCGGATTGACCACATTCATATTATACATATAATGCGTATATTCCGGATCTTGCTGGGCAGTTACTTTTAGTAAAAACAATAAAAAACTGATACTGAATATTATTTTTTTCATTCGAAATCTTATTTAATAATAATGAATCCCTCTAGCGGTTTAAGTATAATCTTCCCTGAATTGGTTTTTTATTTCCTTTGTTCAAATGAAGCACATAAAAATAAACTCCGTTTGGTGCTATACCGTCTATACCAACTTTGTAATCAGAATTTCTACCATCCCAGGCCGGCTTACTTTTATTTCCTTTGAAAAGCAAATTGCCGTAGCGGTTGTATATTTCTAAAGTAAAATCAGGATAAATAAATTCGATTGTTGGAATTCTAAAAGTATCATTCACCGTATCTCCATTTGGAGAAAAACCGTCCGGAATAAAGAAATCCGGTGTTTCTTCGCAATTAGAAAGCACCACTGTTACCTCTAATGCATCTGAGTAACAATTGGTCGAATTGGAAAAATTAAATCCATAATAGGTTTTTCCGTCCGTTAAAAGCGAACTTGCGTTTAACTGATTACCATTTTCGGCAGCATCAAACCAAACCAAAGTATCATCGGCAGTAGTTTTATCACTTAAATTCTGAATGGTTGGATTGTCTAATCCGCAGAAATTTTGTCCGTCTGTAGCAAGAACCGGAGTATCTGATTCGTTAATAGTTACCGTTACAGCTGCTCTTCCGGATTCACATCCTGTGGTTGCATTTGCTTCTTTTACATAATAAGTTCCCGTAACTAATAATGTAGAAGTATTTAAAACAGTAGAACTTGAAACCGAATCAAACCATTGGTATTGTGAACCGCTGGGTGTCAAATTAGCAATGCTTGCCAAATCATTTTTACAACCAACAAAACTGCTTCCAGAGGGAGTAACCGGAACGGTATTTACCACAAACGCTTTGGTTTTATTCAAAGCCATCACACTACATCCATTCCCATTATCAAGAACAGAATTTAAAGTAAACGTGGTATTTCCTGAATTAGCAAGCGCTGAAGCCGGAATTACAAAACTGGTATTTCCTGAAGCAACGTTAAGCGTAACATTTTGATTAGTTGCAACATTTGAATCACTTAAAGAATAATCAATCGTGATATTAGTCAACGTTCCCAATCCTGTTAGTTGAACCGTAGCAGTCTGTCCTAAACAAATATTATTAATACTTAAAGCCACCGCAGATACATTTGGTAAAGGCTTCACTGTAATTAATTTAGCCAAAGCCACCGAATTGCTACAACCTGTAGTTAAGTTTACAATATTCGTAACGGTAAACACTGTATTTACGCCTACATTCGGAATTAAATTAGCCGGAATAGCAAAATTAGCTATACCGCTGGCAACCGTAAAATCCAATTGTTGGTTAGCCGCTGTGTTATCTCCTGATAAATTATAGGTTATTCGGTAATTTCCGTCTGTCAAATTAGTATTTCCTGATAATTGAACCTGAGCATCCATTCCTTTACAAACCGGATCTATAACGACTGTTGCATTGTTAATTCTTGGCAAAGGATTAATACTCAAAACATCTGTAATACTGCCTAAGGTATTAGTACAAGCACCATAATAAGAAGTATTTTTGATACTGGTTATCGTAAAAGTGTAATCTCCTACTGTTTGTAAATAATTTTTATCTATTAAAAAATTAAAAATTCCATTTGTAAAATTTCCATTTACAGTAAAAGGATAATTTGAAATTCCGTTGTTAATCGAGTAAGCAACATCATAATTCCCATTTGGCACTGGCTGTGGTCCTTTGGTTAATGTAGCGGAATAAGTGGCTGCAGGGATTTGGTCTTCACAAATATCAGAGTTTACCATCAAGGTACTTCCTGTAAAATCTATTAGGTCTTCAATAATTATTTTTACATCTGTATATGAATCGGTACAAATTGGATTATTGGACGTTACCGTATATCTAAAACTGTAAACTCCGGCTCCGAAGTTATTATAAATTGTTTGAACATCAACCTTATTATCAATAGAGCTTGTGATTTGACCTGTAGCATTTAATTCTGTCCATTTTCCACCTGCATCTTCTCCAACCAATAAATTATTTAAATTCAAATTATTATAAGCTGCCAAATTTACATTACTACAAAGAAGTAAATCCATAGGGTCTCCTGGAACAGGTTTTCTAAAAACAGAAACAGAGATTGATGCTGATTGCTCCGGACAACTATCTAAAGTAGGAATTGTATAAGTATAAGAATAGTTTCCTTCTCCCAAAAGCTTAGGATTAATTGTATTCCCTGACAAAGTAACCGAAGTAGTATTACCTGTCCATGTACCGTTTTGCAGAGGAGCTAATTGAGTTCCGTCAAAAGCTAAAAACAAATTAAAAGAAGTTACATCATCACAAACAGAAACATTTGGACTGGGAACGCCGGTATAAGGACCTATTTTAACCGTAACAGTAGCTTCATTATCGGAACAAACAGAAGGATCCTGAACATAAGTATAGGTGTAAACATCACTATTACGTAGTAATTGTGCATTCAAAATCCCATCAAAAATTGCAACTTCAAGTGGTTTCGAATTATCAATCCAAGTACCTCCTGTCGCAGGACTACCTCCCAAAAGACTAAAAAGATTGATAGTCTTACTACTATCTTTTATTAAATCATCAGCACAAATGGTGAGTGAAGCATCTTCTCCTGCACATTGCGAGTAACTATTTGAGGATAAAAAAATTAAAAAAAAGAACGATACTGTTACAAAATATTTTTCAATAAAATAAAGTAGTTTTTCAATCATACTTGGAATTTTTTGATGACACTTCAGCTAATTTATTGCTAATGTAAGAAATAAAGTATCAAGAATATCAAAAAAAATCGACAAAATACATCGTAGAAACACCATAAAAAAAGCCCCACAATTTGCGGGGCTTTCAAAATTATAAAAACAGAGAATTATTTTTTCTCAGATTTTTCCATTTTAGCTTTCAAAGCAGCTAACACATCATTGTTATCTCCTAAAGTTGCAGCAGGTGCATTAGTAGAAGCAGCAGCAGTGTTTTCAGAAGCAGCTTTCACATTTTTCTCTTCTTCTTCACGGAAGATAGCAGTGTGAGAAGCAACTACTCTTTTGAATTCTTTGTTGAATTCAATTACTTTGAAATCAGCAGATTCACCTTTTTTCAATTTCTTTCCGTCTTCTTTTTCCAAGTGACGAGTAGGAATGAAAGCAACGATATCTTCACCAAATTCTACAGTAGCTCCTTTGTCAACGATTTCAGAGATTTCACCATTGTGGATAGTTCCTACAGCAAAAGCTTCTTCATATTTATCCCAAGGATTAGCAGTAGTTTGTTTGTGACCTAAAGATAATTTACGTCCTTCAACATCTAATTCTAATACAACAACATCTAATTTCTCACCTACGTTTACGAATTCAGATGGGTGTTTGATTTTCTTAGTCCAAGATAAATCAGAGATATAAATTAATCCGTCGATTCCTTCTTCTAATTCAACGAAGATTCCAAAGTTAGTAAAGTTTCTAACGATACCTGTGTGTTTAGAACCAACTGGGTATTTAGAAGTGATATCAGTCCAAGGATCTTGAGTTAATTGTTTGATACCTAAAGACATTTTACGATCGTCTCTGTCAAGAGTTAAGATAACTGCTTCAACCTCATCACCTACTTTTACGAAATCCTGAGCAGAACGTAAGTGAGTAGACCATGACATTTCAGAAACGTGGATTAAACCTTCAACACCTTCAGCAACTTCGATAAATGCACCGTAATCAGCGATAACAACTACTTTACCTTTTACTTTATCACCTACAGTTAAGTTAGCATCTAATGCATCCCATGGGTGAGCGTTTAATTGTTTCAATCCTAATTGAATTCTTGTTTTCTCATCATCGAAATCAAGGATTACAACGTTTAATTTTTGATCTAATTCAAGAACTTCAGATGGGTGGTTGATTCTTGACCAAGATAAGTCAGTGATGTGGATTAATCCATCAACACCTCCTAAGTCAATAAACACACCGTAAGAAGTAATGTTTTTAACAACACCTTCTAATACTTGTCCTTTTTGTAATTGACCAATGATTTCTTTTTTCTGTACTTCAATATCAGCTTCGATAAGCGCTTTGTGTGATACTACAACGTTTTTGAATTCGTGGTTGATTTTCACAACTTTAAATTCCATAGTTTTGTTTACGTAAACATCGTAATCTCTAATTGGCTTAACATCAATTTGAGAACCTGGTAAGAACGCTTCGATACCGAATACGTCTACGATCATACCACCTTTAGTTCTGCATTTAACGAAACCGTTAACGATTTCTCCAGTTTCATTAGCAGCGATAACTCTATCCCATGATTTGATTGTACGTGCTTTTCTGTGAGACAATACTAATTGACCTGTTTTATCCTCACGGATGTCGATTAATACTTCTACTTTATCTCCAACTTTTAAGTTAGGATTGTAACGAAATTCGTTTAAAGAGATAACACCTTCAGATTTAGCATTGATATCAACGATTACGTCTCTATCAGTAATTCTTACAACAACTCCTTCTACTACTTCTTCTTGATCTGTAGAGATGAAAGTTTTAGATACTAATTCTTCGAATTCTTGTAAGTTTTTCTCATCAACTGCATCAATACCTTCTTCGAAATTGTGCCAGTTAAAATTTGCTAAAAACTCTTCTTGTGATTTTAATTGTTCAGACATGCTGATTAAAAATTTGTATTCTGTGTTCGCTTGAGCTTCTTAATGTGATAGAAAACTACAGAAGTTGTTGATATAAATAGTTGATACCTAAAGGAAACTCTTATTCACCAAAAGGTGCGCAAAATTACAACATAAATTCGTAACCACAAAACAAATCTCACTGATAATCACTTAGTAAACAAAATAATAACCCAAACAGCGATTTTATCAGTCATTTCAACTAAAATTTGACAACTTTTCGAAAGTTGTCAAATTTACTAAACAGCGATTTTTACTGATTTTTGGAGCAGAAAGTATTGATTTTTAATGATATTTTGTAAAGCTATTTTGATATATTTGAAAATTAATAACACAACCGCTCATACACATCTACCTTTTTCAGGTGGCTTTATATGATTTTATCATACATACACGTTAGTTGTGCTTAATTCACGAAAAACATCCTACAAAAACTTTAAAACATAAATATGAACGATTTAAATATTCTAGACAAGCCTAAGATTCACTCAGAAATCGAAAAGAAGTCTAAAGAAATTGGTTTTACAATGCCTTCTGACCTTTACATCGGAACTTTATTAAAAACATTGACAACATCTAAACCAAAATCAAATATTCTGGAATTAGGAACAGGCATTGGATTGTCTCTATCCTGGATGATAGATGGAATGGATTCTGAATCCAAATTAATTAGTATCGACAATAACCCGAAACTGATTGAGATAGCTGAAAATTATTTTGGAGAAGATAAAAGAGTGAAAATAATATATGCGGACGGAACAGAATGGATTAAAAGTTATAAAGGAGAAAAATTTGATTTAGTTTTTGCAGATGCCTGGCCAGGAAAATATAGTGAAGTTGATGAAATACTTGATTTAATAAAAATTGGTGGCCTATACATTATTGATGATATGTTGGCTCAACCTAATTGGCCTGAAGGACATCAAGAAAACGTTGATAAACTAATAGAATATTTAGAAAATCGAAAAGATTTCAATCTGACTAAAATGAATTGGTCAACTGGAATTATAATAGCAACAAAAAAGTACTAAGTATAACAAAAGCTATAATCCCACGCTGCCGCACGAATCCTTTCGTGTGGCAATTAAACATAATTATTAAAACCTAATGAGATCCTTCCTTCGTCAGAATGACAAGTTTGCGATAAAAAAACAACCATTCAAAAACTGAAAATTTGACATTTATTTCTTAAAAATTATCAAAATTTTCAGAAACAAAATTACATCAAAAAACACAACAACTAACTTATTGTCAGTTTATTGCAAATGGTATTTTCTTTGCTATTCAATTATAAAAAGATTGTTTAACTTAAAATTTTATTATTATGACAATTGTTAGATATCAAAACCAATGGCCTAGTTTATTTGACAGATTTTTTAATAATGATTTTGAAAGTTGGAATAGAGACAATTTTTCAAAAACCAACACTACTTTACCTTCTTTAAATATCAAAGAAAACAAAGACTTCTTTTTTGTAGAAGTGGCTGCTCCGGGATTTGAAAAATCAGATTTCAAAATTGAACTGAATAATGATTTATTAACCGTTTCTTCTGAAAAAAAACTAAACAATGAAGTCAAAGATGGAGAACGAATTACCAAACAGGAATTCAGCTACCAGTCTTTTAGTCGTTCCTTCACACTTCCTGAATTAGTCGATGAAGAAAAAATTTCAGCCAAATATGAAAATGGAATTTTAGCTATCAGCATCCCTAAAAAGGAAGCCGCAAAACCAAAATCTCCAAAATTAATCGATATCAAATAAACTAAAAACAAAAAAAGAGTTAGTTTTCGCTAACTCTTTTTTTTTATTCTTTAATTTTATCCTGAACCAATTTCAAAACCAATTCAAATTGCTCTTCCCTGTTCAGATTAGAATTATCAATTTCTATTGCGTCTTCTGCTTTCACTAAGGGCGAATTACTGCGATGGGTATCAATGTAATCGCGTTCTTCCACATTTCGAAGCACTTCTTCAAAAGTTACCTGATCGCCTTTTTGGATTAATTCATCATAACGTCTTTGTGCTCGGGTTTGCGCACTGGCAGTCATGTAAATTTTAAGTTCGGCATCCGGAAAAACAACTGTCCCAATGTCTCTACCATCCATAACAATTCCTTTGTTTTTACCCATTTGCTGTTGCTGTTCTACCAATTTAGCACGAACCTCCGGAATTTCAGCCACCTTACTCACAAAACCGGAAACTTCAATAGTACGGATTTGCTTTTCCACATTTTCACCGTTTAAATACATTTCAGCAAAACCTAATTCGGTATTAAATTGAAATTGCAACTGGATGTTTGGCAAACTTTCAACTAGCGATTGTTTATCCAAATAATCGGTTTTTATATAGCCTTTTTGCATCGAAAAATAAGCAATCGCACGATACATGGCTCCTGTATCTACATATACATAACCTAATGCTTTAGCCAGTTGTTTAGCCAAAGTACTTTTCCCAGTTGAAGAAAATCCGTCGATTGCAATGGTAATCTTTTTATCCAAAATTCTAGTTTCTAAGTTTATTCAAAAAAGCAATAAAAGTACATTTTTTTAATCTTAGCAAACAAAAAAGGCTGTTGAAAATTTCAACAGCCTTTCTTTATAAATTAAAATCTAGAATTATTTATCTTTTGTAAAAGGAATGGTTCTGCCATCTCCAACAATCATATCGAAACCAGATTTATCTTCTTTAAATTTAAATTTCAAACCAGCTCGTTTGGATTCAAATTCATCTTTTCCAATGGATTCAACCGAAAAATCGGAATAATCAGGAATATCAACGTTTAACAAAGTATTCTTTTCTGAAATGGTAATTTTAAAAGGCAATCTGGAATTAGAATAAACACCAAAATACGGATCATAAATCATATCTTTTTCTACTAAACCATTCGCTGCTGTCCAGGTATTATTAACCTCATTACTATCCGGAAAAACATGTTCCGGATCTAAAACAATACTTTCAATTTCTTCAACAGAGTTATGTTTAAATGTCCATTGTGTATTTTTTTGCCAAACTTCAACAGGCAATTTTACTCTGTCGGTTTTTCCGCTTTTAAGTTTAATATCCATTACCACAGGCATAGGCATTTTTTCAAAGTTTTCTATTGTGATATATACTCCTTTTGCCGGGTCATTTTTTACATATTTAATAGCATTCACACCCTGATCAAAACGCCAGTTGTATTGGAACCATCCTCTCCAAAACCAACTTAAATCTTCTCCTCCTACGTTTTCCATGGTTCTAAAAAAATCATCCGGCTGCGGATGTTTGAAAGCCCAACGCTCCATATAGGTTTTGAAAGCCAAATCGAAGCGTTCTTTTCCTAAAATTTGTTCTCTCAGAATCACTAATCCTGCACTTGGCTTAGCATAACATAATTTACCAATATTTGCTTCTTTCATATTATCCGGCGAACTCATCATCGTTTCTAATTTCGGATCGGTATATAAAAAGCTGCTCTCATGCATATCTTCTTTTTCACCCTTAAACTCTCCGTTATTAAAATCAACATCACTAAGCGAGTTAATAAAAGTATTAAAGCCTTCATCCATCCAGGCAAATAGTCGCTCATTTGATCCAACAATCATAGGAAACCAGTTATGTCCAAATTCGTGATCTGTAACTCCCCACAAACTTTTTCCTTTTGACTTCCATCCGCAAAAAACAATTCCCGGATATTCCATCCCTCCTTCATTTCCTGCCACATTAGTAGCTACCGGATAAGTGTATTCTATCCATCTTTTAGAATAATTTTCTATCGAATGTTTTACAAATTCTGTTGAACGCCCCCAGGCATCGTTGCCGGCACTTTCCTCTGGATAAACCGAAAGCGCCAATGCTTTTTTTCCACTTGGCAAATTGATTCTGGCTCCATCCAAAATAAAGGCTGCCGAAGACGCCCAGGAAACATCTCTTGCATTATTCAGTTTAAAATGCCAGGTTTTAGAATTCCCCGAAGTATTTTTGGCCGTCAAAACATCATTCAAAGAATGAATCATCACCGTATTATCGCTATTCTTAGCTTCATTATATTTTTTAAATTCTTCAACAGAAAAAACTTCTTTTGGATTCGTCAATTCTCCGGAACAAACCACAACATGATTCGATGGCGCTGTAATTGATATATCAAAATCGCCATATTCCAAATAAAACTCAGATGCTCCCAAGTACGGATTCACATTCCACCCTCTTACATCATCATACACACACATGCGGGGATACCACTGTGCGATGGTAAAAATCTTTCCGTTTTTAGTTTCCAAAACTCCGGTTCTGTCCGAACCTTCATTTGGAGAAATATAAGAAAACTCTATTTTGAATTCCACTTTCCCTCCTTTAGACTTTAACTCTTTCGGAAGAAACAACTGCATTCTGGTATCACTTATAAGATACTTAGCCTCCACATCAGCTACTTTCTTATTATCGATTTTTATAATTTTTACTGATTTGATTTTGTGCCCTCCGTCAAAAACCTGTCCCTGACGTCCATTTCGACTTCCGGTAATCGGTACAATAGCCTCACCACGGGAATCTCCCCTGAATAAATTTTGATCCAGATTCAACCACAAAAATGACATTGAATCAGTACTATTATTGGTATAGGTAATAATATCTGTAGCCGAAATTTCATTTGTTTTTTCGTTTAAAACAGCTGTTAACTTATAATCAGCTCTGTTTTGCCAATATTCAGCGCCGGGCTGGCCACTGGCCGAACGGGTCAATGTTCCGTTTTTGGTATAAAAATTCGGGCTGAAAGCATCATGATAATCATAATTAGAAACCTGTTTGATAACTGATATTTCCTGTGCTGCCAAAGAAGCACCTCCTAGTAATATTGCTATTTGAAAAATAGCGACCGACTTATTTATTTTCATATTCTTTTCTATTTAAAACAAATTAATAAAAAAAATTACAGATTTCTTCTATAATAATGGTGCTTTAATTTAATTTTATGAAATATCTTTACCTCATAAAATTCTAAATTTTGACAACAAGTATTTCAAACAACTTTCTTTCAGCAAAAATTAACTCTAAAGGCGCTGAATTATTTTCTTTAAAAACAAATAACCAGGAATACATCTGGGAAGGAAATCCTGATTTTTGGGGTAAACATGCACCTGTTTTATTTCCAATAGTAGGCACATTAAAAAACAACAGCTATCAAATTAACGAGAAAAAACACAAGCTGTCCCGTCACGGATTTGCCCGGGATATGACTTTCGAATTAATTGAAAAAACCGAAAACAGCGCTACTTTTTCCATTCAATCTTCCGAAGAAACCCTTAAAGTTTATCCATTCGAATTTGAATTGCAAATTCAATATTTACTTGAGGAAAAAAAATTAAACACCAGCTATAAAGTCATTAATAAGTCACAATCTCAAATGCCTTTTTCCATTGGAGCGCATCCGGCCTTTGCGTTAAACGGAAATTTTGAAGATTTTGAAATTCAATTCGAAAAAGACGAACCACTTGTCTATTCTTTATTAGAAAATGATTTAATTTCTAATCAGACAAAGACACTCGAAAAACAAAATGGTGTTGTTCCTCTAAATTACAAACTCTTTGAAAATGACGCTTTGATTTTTAAAAATCTAGTTTCCAAAAGTTTAAACATCCTAAAAAATAAAACTCCGCTGCTAAAAGTAGATTTTCAGGGATTTCCACACTTGGGCATTTGGACTAAAAAAGACGCACCATTTCTTTGTATCGAACCTTGGTATGGTTATTCAGACACTAATGATTCAACTGGAAATCTTTTTGAAAAAGAAGGCATTCAACTTTTAGATGCTAATGAAATTTTTCAATCTAATTTTACAATCGAAATAGCTTAAATTTTCACTCAACAAAAACGCTTACAGCAAAATTCTAATGAAAAAAACATTCTTTTTAAGCATACTTTTACTTGCAACCTTTGTTACAAATGCCCAAACTTACATAAAAATCAATGGTTTATCAGCTTTGGTAGCTGTTCCACAAATTGGTATTGAAACCAGTATTGGATCAAAATCAACTTTTAGTGTTGATGTTTTTGCTTCATTTTGGAAATCTTTTGACGGAAAACCAATGCAAGCAGTAATGCTAACACCTGAATACCGCTATCATTTTAAAGAAAAATACAATGGGTTTTATGCAGGAGCTCATGCCGGACCTGACATTTACAAAATTCAAAAATGGAATTATTGGGGAACTAATAAATACGAAGAAGGGCTTGGTTATCGCATTGGTGCCACAATCGGATATCAAAAAAAGATAAACAACAAGTTTGTTTTAGATGCTTTTTTTGGTGGAGGTTGGCATCAGGGCTTTTATAAAGGTTATTATACTGATGGAACTCCCGGAAGATATGAAACAGCAAAACATTACAACAAAAGCGGTGAATGGCTTCCATACAGAGGCGGAATCATGATTTCTTATCAACTAAATTAATCAAATCTGGGCATTGACCTAACATACAATTCTTCGACTTTTTTTCTCGCCCAATCGGTTTTTCTCAAAAAAGTTAAACTCGATTTCACCGTTGGATTATGAGAAAAACAACGAATTGGAATTAATTCAGCCAAAGTATCAAATCCATAATACTCAACTAATTTTTCTACAATTACTTTTAACGTTTTTCCGTGAAGCGGATCATTTGATAGTGGTTTTTCCATAAATACAAAAATAAATCAATTTCGTTAAAACTTTGTGGAGATTTACTAATTGTTTCTACATTTGCATTCATGGTAAAGACAGTCAACATACTTAATAAAAGAGCGCGATTTGATTATGAAATAATCGAAAAATACACGGCAGGAATTGTGCTGGCCGGTACTGAAATCAAATCCATCCGATTAGGAAAAGCCAATATCGCTGAAAGTTTTTGTGAATTCAACGAAAAAAACGAACTCTTTGCTATCAATACTTATATTGAAGAATACGCTTTTGGGAACCAATTTAATCACAAATCCCGAAGTGAAAGAAAACTGCTTTTAAACAAACGCGAATTAAAAAATCTCGCCCGAAGCGTTCAGGCAAAAGGTTTGACTATTATTCCACTGCGTTTATTTACCAACGAAAAAGGAATTGCCAAACTGGAAATCGGACTTTGTAAGGGTAAGAAAAATTACGACAAACGCGAATCTTTAAAAGAGCAGGACACGAAACGAGATTTGGACAGAATCAAAAAAGCTTTTAATTAATTTTAAAAGCCTTTAATTTTTATCTTCTAATAAAGGAACAAAACGAAATTCACCCAATTCATGTTTTTCAAATTGGGTTTCGTTTTTACGAATGAGTAATGTCATAATTTGAATTTCCTCCCCAAGCGGAATAACCAATCGACCGCCAATTTTTAATTGTGCCATCAAG
The DNA here is from genome assembly GCF_014596575.1 of Flavobacterium pokkalii. Lineage (GTDB taxonomy): Bacteria > Bacteroidota > Bacteroidia > Flavobacteriales > Flavobacteriaceae > Flavobacterium > Flavobacterium pokkalii. Next base: position 42,471 of record NZ_NASZ01000019.1, read on the forward strand.
GGTTGCGGAATATAAGGAGCTCCGGCCGTTACAATAATACTGTCAAAAGGGCCGTAAGTTGGCAATCCTTTATAACCATCTCCAAAAGTAAGATGTTTAGGTCTGATTCCTAATTTTGGAAGTAAAACGGAGGTTTGTTTAAACAACTCATTTTGTCTTTCTACACTATAAACCTTTGCTCCCATCATACACAAAACCGCCGTTTGATAACCGGAACCGGTTCCTATTTCCAAAACTTTATGATCCTTTTTAATTTCCAACAACTGTGTTTGAAAAGCAACGGTATAAGGTTGCGAAATAGTCTGACCTGCTCCAATAGGAAAAGCCTTATCCTGATAAGCATAAGCCTCAAAACTGGAGTTCAAAAAAAGGTGTCTCGGGATTTTTTTTATCGCATCAAGAACCCTCAAATCAGTAATCCCCTTTTGTTGCAAAGTGCTTACTAATTGATTGCGAAGTCCTTGATGTTTGGCTGTATCTTTCAATGGTTAGGGTTTATTTTTTTTGTAAAAATAACAGTAAAAATTCCAAAATGCAAAACCCAAAATCCAATTCAATTATACTATTATATTAAATTGAATTTCCTACTTTTGTTAAAAATACATTATCATGCTTAAAGTAGGAGTTTTAGGTGCCGGACATCTGGGGAAAATTCATTTACGTTTATTACAACAATCTGAAAAATACGAGTTAGTTGGTTTTTATGACGAAAATCAGGAATACGCTCAAAAAATCGCTAAAGAATTTGGTTATACTAACTTTACTACCATTGCCAAATTAATTCACGCCGTAGATGTAATTGACATTGTAACTCCCACTCTTTCACACTACAAATGTGCCAGAGCCGCGATAAAATCAGGCAAACACGTTTTTATTGAAAAACCAATTTCCAATACGATTGAAGAAGCCGAAGAAATTATTGCTTTAGCCAATGAATACAATGTAAAAGGACAAGTGGGGCACGTAGAGCGTTTTAATCCTGCTTTTATTGCTACCAAAAACATGATTGAAAATCCAATGTTTATTGAAACACATCGTTTGGCAGAGTTCAATCCTCGCGGGACAGACGTTCCGGTAGTTTTAGACTTAATGATTCACGATATCGATGTGATTTTAAGTGTGGTTAATTCAAAAGTAAAAAACATCAGTGCCAGCGGTGTTTCGGTAATCAGTGAAACTCCGGATATTGCCAATGCGCGAATCGAATTTGAAAATGGTTGTGTAGCCAATTTGACTGCCAGCCGAATTTCGATGAAAAACATGCGCAAAACCCGCTTTTTTCAAAAAGACGCCTATATCTCGGTGGATTTTTTAGAAAAGAAATGTGAGGTAGTAAAAATGAAAGATGCTCCTGAAGTTCCCGGAGATTTTGATATGATTTTGCAAAATGCAGAAGGCGTAAAAAAACAAATCTATTTTTCAAATCCTGACGTAACACAAAACAACGCTATTCTGGACGAATTGGAAACTTTTGCAGATGCTATCAATAATAATACTACTCCGATTGTTACCTTAAATCAGGCAACTGAAGCTTTAAGAGTAGCTTATCAGATTATCGATTGTTTTAAAAAATAATATCCTAAATTAGTTTAAAGTTTAAGGTTTAAAGGTTTTTAAAACTTTAAACCTTAAACTTTTTTAACTTTAAACAAAAAACATGAAAATAGTAGCAGTAATAGGTGCAGGAACTATGGGTAACGGAATTGCGCATACTTTTGCGCAAAATGGTTTTACCGTAAAACTGGTTGATGTTTCCGAAGAAGCTTTGGAAAAAGGCATGAACACTATTTTTACCAACCTCGAAAGAATGCAAAACAAAGGAAGCATTTCTGCCGAAGACAAAATGAAAACCCTTTCCAATGTTATCTGTTACACCGATATAGAAGACGGAATTGTTGGCGCCGATTTAGTCATTGAAGCTGCAACCGAAAATCTGGATTTAAAACTACGTATTTTTAGAAAATTAAACGAATTCTGTTCGCACAACACCATATTTGCCACGAATACTTCTTCGATTTCCATTACCCAAATTGCGGCTGAAGTAGCGCATCCGGAACGCGTGATTGGGATGCATTTTATGAATCCGGTTCCTATGATGCCGTTGGTGGAAGTCATTCGCGGATATAACACGAGTGATGAAGTCACCGAATTTATCATGAATTTGAGTAAAAAATTAGGCAAAACTGCTGTTGAAGTTCATGATTACCCTGGTTTTGTTGCTAATAGAATTTTGATGCCGATGATAAACGAAGCCATTGAAACCCTATACAACAAAGTGGCCGGTGTAAGTGAAATAGACAATGTGATGAAATTGGGTATGGCACATCCAATGGGACCATTGCAATTGGCTGATTTTATTGGCCTTGATGTTTGTCTTTCAATCATGAATGTAATGTATGATGGTTTTAAAAATCCAAAATATGCTCCTTGCCCACTTTTAGTCAATATGGTAAATGCCAAAAAACTGGGTGTAAAATCCGGAGAAGGATTTTATGATTATTCCGAAAGTAAAAAAGCCGAAAAAGTTGCTAATCAGTTTCTTTAAATAATTTTTTTAACAAAAAAATATAAGATGCCAATGTCAATACCTACTAATTTACAGCAAGTAAAATCAACATTGCCTGAAAACGTAACGCTGGTTGCAGTTTCTAAAACCAAACCCGTTTCGGATTTAATGCAGGCTTACGAAGCAGGACAACGCATTTTTGGAGAAAACAAAATCCAGGAAATGGTTGAAAAATGGGAACAAATGCCTAAAGATATTCAATGGCACATGATTGGTCATGTGCAAACGAATAAGGTCAAATTCATGGCACCGTTTGTGAGTTTGATTCATGGCGTGGATAGTTTGAAATTATTACAGGAAATCAACAAACAGGCTCAAAAAAACAACCGTATAATTGATTGCCTGTTGCAAATACACATTGCCGACGAAGAAACAAAATTCGGATTTGACGAAGAAGAACTTGAAATACTTTTAAACTCAATTGAATTTCAGGAAATGAAAAACATTCGTATTTTGGGATTGATGGGAATGGCTACATTTACAGATAATCAGGAAAAAGTAAAACAGGAATTCACACACTTGAAAGCGATTTTTGACAGTATTCAAATGCAGTCAGTTCCAACATTAAACTTTTCTACATTATCCATGGGTATGTCTGGCGATTATAAATTAGCTATCGAATGCGGTAGCAATATGATACGTGTGGGTAGCAGCATTTTTGGAAGTAGATAATATTTAAATTAAGAATAAACGATTATTGATTTCAGTTTTAAACTGGACACTAAAAACCGAACACTGAACACTATTTTGTACGCAATACTAGACATAGAAACTACCGGAGGACAATACAATGAAGAGGGCATTACCGAAATCGCTATTTATAAGTATGACGGTCACCAAATTGTAGATCAATTCATTAGTTTGGTCAATCCTGAAATTCCTATCCAACCGTTTGTGGTCAAATTAACCGGAATTAATAACGCGATGTTGCGTTCGGCTCCAAAATTTTTTGAAGTAGCCAAACGCATTATTGAAATAACCGAAGGTTGCATTTTAGTCGCTCACAATGCCGATTTTGATTATCGAATATTGCGAATAGAATTTCGTCGTTTGGGTTATGATTTTAATGCCAAAACCCTTTGCACGGTTGAATTATCTCAAAAATTATTACCGGAGCAAACATCGCATAGTTTAGGAAAATTGGTTCGTGCTTTAGGAATCCCAATGGCTGACAGACACCGTGCCAGCGGAGACGCTATGGCAACGGTAAAACTGTTCAAAATGCTTTTGGATAAAGATGTTGAAAAAACCATTATCAGCGGTTTGATTAAATCGGAAATCCAAAAAGGAATTGCGCCTAAATTATTAGATATTATCGACAGCCTGCCTTCAAAAACCGGAGTATATTATATTCACAATGAAGAAGGTAAAATTATTTTTATTGGCAAAAGCCGAAATATCAAAAAAAGAGTCAATCAGCATTTTACCGGAATTACCCGAAGTGCTAAAAAAATTCAGAAAGAAGTTTTTACGGTTACCTACGAAGAAACCGGAAACGAACTTATAGCAATGATTAAAGAACTTCAGGAAATCAAGGTTAACAAACCTGTTTACAACCGTTCTTCCCGCAAAGATCGCTTTTCATGGGCTATTTATTCCGAAAAAGACACCGAAGGTTATCTGCAATTGAAATTGCAAAAAACCGATGGCCGCAAAAAAGAAATTCTTTCCTACGCAAATGCCCTGGACGGAAAAAACGCCTTATTTCGCATAACGGCTAATTATCATTTGTGTCAAAAATTAACCGGATTATATGAAACAAAAACCCATTGTTTCCAGCACACCATAAACGAATGTGACGGCGCTTGCATAGGCAAAATTCCTAGTTCGGAATACAATGAAAGAGTGCTCCGGTTTATTGACAAAAACAGTTTTGAAAACAAAAATTTAATCATCATTGACCGCGGCAGAAATACCAGCGAAAGAAGTGCTGTTTTAGTAGAAAATGGTGTTTTTAAAGGTTATGCTTTTTATGATTTGAATTACCAGATTACCAATCCGAATATCCTGAAAAATATTCTGGTTCCTATGGAAAGCAGTCGGGACATTCAACGTCTGATTCAGGCTTACATTAGAAAAAACAAAGCGATAAAAATCATTCATTTTTAAATTACCATTGCATGAGCTTTTTATCAACATATGCACTTTTCAGAAAAAAAGTTTACGTAGTAATTTATCAAACTAACACCAAAGCCGGACGTTTATTTGATTTAATATTACTGGGACTCATTCTTTTCAGTGTCTTGTTGGTAATGATGGAAACGGTTTCAGAATTTAATTTAAAATACCATTCCTATCTAATAACATTCGAATGGATCATTACGATACTGTTTACCATTGAATATATTTTTCGAATTCTTTCCATCAACAAGCCTGTACGCTATATTTTTAGCTTTTACGGAATCATCGATTTACTGGCTATTTTACCAATGTACCTTTCACTGGTAATTACCGGAAGTAATATTTTGACGGTCATCAGAGCGTTACGATTGTTGCGTTTGTTTAAAATTTTGAATAATCCGCAGTTTACCACACAATCTTTAAAACTAAAAAGAGCACTAGAAGCAAGCAAAGGAAAAATTGTCGTTTTTATTTATTTTGTTCTCATCAGCACCATAATTATTGGTTCTACCATGTATCTGATTGAAGGTAAAGAAAGTGGTTTTACCAGTATTCCTACCAGCATTTATTGGACTATTGTAACCTTGACCACTGTAGGTTATGGCGATATTTCACCTCAAACTCCTTTGGGACAATTTATAGCTTCCTTTGTTATGATTATGGGTTATGGCATCATTGCTGTTCCCACCGGAATCGTATCTGCTGAAATCAATAAAATAAATAAAAGTAAAGATGTTACGCCTCAAAATCCCTGCATAAATTGTGATAACACCGATTATCCTGGCAATGCAAAATTTTGTCCTCAATGCGGACATTCATTAGAAAACAATTAAAATGAAACACCTCATTACCATAGTCGGACCTACAGCCATTGGAAAAACAGCTTTGAGTATTCAACTGGCTAATCATTTTAATTGCGAAATTGTTTCCTGCGACAGTCGGCAGTTTTTTAAAGAAATGACTATCGGAACAGCCGTCCCTAATGCTGATGAATTGGCTGCTGCAACACATCATTTTATCCAAAGCAAATCAATTTTTGAAAATTATACCGTAGGCGATTACGAAAAAGAAGCCATTTCTAAAATTGATAGCTTATTCCAATACAATGATTATGTAATTTTGGTCGGAGGTTCGGGCTTATATGTCAATGCGGTTTTGAAGGGTTTTGATGATTTTCCGGACATTGATAGCGCTATTCGTGAAGAAGTTACTGCTAATTATGAAAATTTGGGACTGAATTATTTACAGGAACAACTTCAAAAATTGGATCCAGACTATTTTGAAAAAATCACCAATGAAAATCCGCAAACCTTACTCAATCCGCAACGCATGATGCGATTTGTGGAAGTTTGTTTGGGCACCGGAAAACCTTATTCTTCTTTTTTAAACCAAAAGAAAAACGAGCGTAACTTCACTCCTATTCTCATCGGTTTAGAAGCCGACAGGGAAATGATGTACAACCGCATCAATCTCCGCGTGGACATTATGATGAACGAAGGTTTGCCAAAAGAAGCCGAAAATTTATATCCACACAAAGCATTAAATGCACTTCAAACGGTTGGTTACCGTGAATTATTTGCTTATTTTGACAAAGAATTCACTTTGGAGTTTGCCATTGAAGAAATCAAGAAAAACACCCGTCGTTTTGCAAAACGCCAATTAACCTGGTTCAAACGCGATGAAAACACCAAATGGTTTGATTTTCAAACACCAATAAATAAAATTATTGATTACATTGATTCTCAAACAAAATCATAAATCGTTAATCTGAAATCATAAATTTACATGCCTATTTCTCCTAATTTCACTTCTGTTTTAAGCAAAGATTACGAAATCAACTTTACGCAATGTTTGCCTTCAGGAAGTATAAAATACACCGAATTATGCAACCTTTTGCAACTTACTGCTGCAGAACACGCCGAAATTGGAGGCATCAGCTTTAGCGATATGCAGCAATTTGATCAGGCATGGGTTTTAAGCCGAATGCGGGTTGAAATTACCTCTTTACCCAAATGGAAAGATACTGTGACGGTAAAAACATGGATTAACAGTCTGGAAAATTCCCGTTCGGTACGTGCCATGGAAATGTATTTGAATGGAGAAAAAATTGTAGGCTGCGAAACTTTTTGGGCTGTTTTTAATACCAAAAGCCGTCGTCCGGAACTTTTAAGTTTGACACACGACCATTTCGAACTTTTTCCGGAAGTAAGAGCCACCAAAGAAGGTTTTTCAAAAATTGACATCAATCCCGATAAAGAAGAAGTTTTTGGCAAAACGGTTATTCTGTCTGATTTGGACATTGTCAATCACGTCAATAATGTCAAATATCTGGAATGGTGTATGGATTTGGTTGATGAAAACATCATTTTGAAACAAAAAATCAAAAGTTTTGAAATGAATTTCATGAAGGAACTTTCTCTACGTGATCAGGTAATTATTCATGAAAATGTTGCTGATGAATGCATTGTTTTTAGCATCACTAAAGAAGATAAAAACTGTTATGCATTGCAGATGAATTTGAAGTAAACATATAAAACAAAATGATTAAAATTGAAAAATATAATCAATCAAAAACAATTAAAATAACAACATGCATTTTTGTTATTTTAATATTAGTCTTTATAATTTCAACTTTTGCTAGATATTATTCAACAAAATTAAATCTAACAAACCCTTTAATTCCAAAATATTTGGTCGAAATGTCTATTAGACCATTTTTAAAGAAAGGAATAATATTAATTAGTGGGCTTTTTGGAGTTTTAGCCTTATCATTTCTTAAAAAAAATCTTTTGGCTTTTATCCTTGGACTTATAGTAATAACATATTTTATTTTCTCAAATCACTATATAGGAAGTTGGCATACTCAAATTAACTAATATTCTAAATCTTAAATCTCACTAAAACATTCTTTACTTATATTTGTAAAAATGGAAGAAAGAAATTTATATATAATTGCTGGTTGTAACGGTGCTGGAAAAACCACTGCATCATTTACAATTTTACCAGAAATACTGGATTGTAAAGAATTTGTGAATGCTGATGAAATTGCGAAAGGTCTTTCGCCATTCCAACCTGAAAAAGTAGCATTTGAGGCTGGTAGAATAATGCTTCATCGAATTAATGAACTACTTTTTCAAAACCAAAATTTTGCTTTTGAAACGACACTTGCCACAAGAAGTTACAAAAACAAAATTATTGAAGCTAAAAGCAAAAATTACAACGTCACTTTACTCTTTTTTTGGTTAAAAAATCCTGAATTAGCGATAGAAAGGGTAAAAACAAGAGTTTCTGAAGGTGGTCATAATATCCCAGTTGATGTAATTGAACGTAGATATAGTAAGGGTATTAAAAACTTATTCGAAATTTACATCCCAATTACAGATCAAGTTCTTATCTTTGATAATTCAGAAGGCCAACATAAATTAATTGCTGAAAAATCAAGTAGTGAAGATTTAAACATTCTTAACGAACAGAAGTTTAACGAATTAAAAAAAAACTTATGACACCTGAAGCCAAAATAGAACGTAGAAATAAAATCATAAAGGGACTTGAAAAAGCTTATGAGAAAATGCTTCTTTTCAAAAAAAAACATAAAAGCGAACTTGTAATCATCAAAAATAATAAGATTGTAAAAATAAAAATGTAACACACTTTTGTTATTGAATTTATCTTTTATATCAAAAACACAATTAGATAATTTCAAAAACAATCTTAATTTTTACTAATAAAAAGTTATAAAGCCAGGCTGAATTTTCATGCTTGGCTTTTTTTGTGTTACTTTAATAAAAAAAGAAATCATCGAAAATCTGTTCCAAAATAGCGATTCTGTCCATTTATTAGTCAATGCGCATTCCCAAGAAGATTATTTTACTTTGGATTTATCGGTTTCGAATTCGGATTTAAATAAATTCAACTTAAATAATGTTTCGGCGTTTGAAACCTATCTGGAAGAACAACGAAAAAAAACAGCAGGCAAAATCGCTTTTGGCGGCTATCTTGAAAAACGGAATTTGTACCAAAGAAGTTCCAATTTTAAAAATAAAACTACTCAGGAACGCAACATTCATATAGGTATTGACTTATGGGCAGCAGCCGGAACTGCCGTCATTTGTCCGCTTGATGGCTGTGTGCATAGTTTTAAAAACAATACTTCCACAGGCGATTATGGTCCGACAATTATTTTGAAACATCAAATCAAAAATCAGGAATTTTATACTTTATTCGGACATCTGTCGTTAGAAAGTATAACAAATCTAAAAGTCGGGACGCTTTTTAAAAAAGGACAACAACTGGCAACTTTGGGAAAACCGGAAGTAAATGGCGATTATGCGCCGCATTTGCATTTTCAAATCATCAAAAATATCGGCGATTTTTCAGGTGATTATCCGGGTGTTTGCAGTGAAAATGATTTGGATTTTTACAAAAAAAATTGTCCCAACCCTAATCTGTTATTAAAAATAAAAAAGTAAAATGAAAAAACTGATTCTTATCTTAAGCCTGATTGCAGTAGTAGGATGTAAATCAAAAAAAGCACATCAAAAAGAACCAAAACCGGATGATATTGTAAAATTGGCTTCAAGCCAAATCAATTCAAGTCAGAAAAACAAAGCTTACGAATTAGGCAAACGCGTTTTAATGACCTGTAATACTTCCAAGTTTAAACCGTTTACAAGCAGTGAAGCTACGGCTTCGGTAATTCATAATATTACCATAGATAAACTTTCAAAAACCTGCACGAAATTCAGAATGTGGTATGGCAGTTTTATTGACTTACAACTGGCAGAAGTATATCAAAATAACGAAGATCAAACTACCGTCTATCGATTTAAGGCTTTATATACTAAAAAAGTAGCCAACAAAGAATTGCGTGTTTTTATAAATTCCGAAAATCTGGTTTCAGCCATAAAAACCTCTGATTGGGTTGACCATTTCACCTATAACAAATAAGAGCAGTTAAATATGAAATCAAAATCCACCAACTATTTTTGACCACATTACCATAACAAAAAAACAACTAAATCAGCACTTAAACTCCAATTATTGCCAATTCAATTCGCTTATTTCGATAAATTCCAATGCTGGAATAGCATTTTCAAAGCGGTATTTTTTCCCTTTGGAAGCCAGTTTCCAAAAAAAATCAGCGTCAATCGGATAAGGGATTTTTAAGGACAAAATCCGGTTTTTATCAGGAATTGTTTTCGCAATTCCATAAACGTAATTCATGACATCATAAACGGTAAACTGAAGCTGAAATTCGGCTCGGAGTTCTTCGCTATTTGCTAAACAAACAGTGGAAGTTTCCGTTTCTAAATCCTGAAACGGAACTCCCACTATCTTTTCTAAAGTTTCAAAAACAATACTTTTCATAAGCTTTTGAAAAACAATTGTGATTTTTTATCCAATTTGAAAAATTTCGCCAAATGCCAAAGCCGCTTTATGCACTAAAACCGGCCAGTCTTCGGCTGCATTATCATCGGCGCCATCAGAGATATATTTTAGACATAAAAACGGTATTTTCTCTTTCATCGCAATGGTTGCAATTGCATAAGCTTCCATATCCACAACGTCATACTTGGTTTCAGTATGTCCCATTTCAAAATTATCGCCGGTTCCGCAAATTCCGAGGGGAAATGGCTCCATTTGCAATCCATACTGCAAAACAGACGGAATATTAGTATATGGCGTTACATAACGTTCATAACCCAATCCGCTCACATCCATGTCACGCTGTACAAACTGAGTACAACACACCACATCACCCTTTTTAAAAGCACTACTTCCTGCCGAACCCAAATTAACAATTAAATCCGGTTTTTTTTGATGAATGGCTTTCGTCAATTCATAAGTTGCATTTACTTTTCCTACTCCTACAAACAAGGTATTTTGTTCGTTAAATACCTCAGCTGCTTCCATTTCTAAAGCAAAGACAAACAGTATGTTTTCTATTTGAAATTGATAGTTTTGATTAATTGTTATCACGTATTTTAATTATTTTATCAATCTGTTAAATTAAAAATGCAAAATTACAAATTATAAACCGTACTCCGGAATATTAAAAATTTGAACTAAAAAAAGCCATCAATGAGTAATCAAAGATGGCTTTGGGTGTTGTAGTCTACAAAACTTATTTTTTCATTTTAGCTTTGATAGCATTTTTCTCTGCTGTCATTTCTAAAGCTCCGTACACTCCCGAAAGTGTCTTAGCTATATCCTGATTCTCAGGATCTAACTCGTATGCTTTTTTCAAATAAGGCAAAGTACTTCTAAATAGGTCTTCTCTTTTCTTTTTCAAAACATCGTAACGTTTCATTTCTTTATCAGAAGTCCCTAATTTATTCATCTCTTCAATAAGTGGTTTTTCATTTTGTAATTTCAAAACCGCTAAATTGATGTAAGCGTTAATATAATCCGGTTTTAATTCAATTGCTCTTTTATAATACTTCTCAGCTTCTTCATTACTGTTATTATTCGAAGCGATAACTCCTAAATTATAAACTAATCCGGCATCATTTGGATTTTTAGCCAATACTTCGGTTATAATTTCTTTGTACTTATCAAAATCTTTGGTTTGCAAATACAAATTTGCTTCAGTCAATTTTAAAGATGAATCATCCGGATTTGCTTTTACAGCATCAGCTACTGCTTTTTTAGCCTCAGCAATCTGACCTTTTTCAACCAAAATCAAAGCCATATTTTTGTAGATTTCACCTCTTTTTGAAGGAATTTCTTCTGTTCTTGGCTTTTCGTGAGTTCCTAATTTAACCGCTCTGTCTCTTTCAGCAGCAGAAGCAAAACCTACTTCCTGTCCGTTAACTTTGCTTACCGCTAAATATTCAGTTCCTTTTCCTGAATAATTTAGTTTTTTCAACTCCGAATACAATTCCATTGCTTTATCATAATCTTTAGCACTTACATAAGTAGAAGCCGCATAATAAAGATTGATTGTATCATTTCTATCTAACAAATAAGCTTCGTATAACTTTTGAGCCCCTTCGATATTATTATTTGCCTTAGTTGCCTCAACTCCGCTATTAATCAACATACCTTTGATTCGGGTAATTGAGGTAGCTGCCTGAGCAGAATACTTCGCTTTTCCGGAAGCTTTTTCGTTAGCAATTAATTCTTTATAAGTATCTGCCGCTAATTTCATATTAGCATCAGTATCTACTTTTTTCTCCACAAAATCCATGTAGGCATTTCCTTTTAAGAAAAGAGCCTGTGCTTTTTCTTCTTCAGAAGCATTAGCTATTAATGGTTCAGCTGCTTTTAAAACTGCCAAAACTTCTTTCATATCACCTGCTTTAGCTGCTTTATCTGCCGCTCTTAATTCTTTTTTCTGTGCAAAAGTTGCCACAGACAATAATAAAGCCGATGATAACATTATAAATTTACTATTCATAATTGTTCTTTTTTAATATTTATAATTTTTATTTTGATTCTAAATTTATGCTTCATCGTCGTCATCGGAATCATCAGCTTCATCATCAGGAGCCTCATCTTCCTCTTCGTCGTCTTCGTCTTCAGTTGAGCCATCATCTTCTAAAACCTCTAAAACAGGTTTCACTCTTTCGATAGATTCCCCTTGAACCACATTACCTTCTTCATCTACAACCACTTCTTCCTCATCGTCTTTCATAACTTTAGCAACTGCCGCAATAGAATCGTTTCCTTTCAGGTTAATTAATTTAACCCCCTGAGTAGCACGTCCCATTACTCTTAAATCTTCAATTGCCATTCTGATTGTCAATCCGGATTTGTTGATAATCATCAAATCATCCGCATCGGTAACCGCAGAAATAGAAATCAAACTTCCTGTTTTTTCGGTAATGTTAAGCGTTTTAACACCTTTTCCTCCACGGTTTGTAATTCTGTAAACATCAACACCATCATCTTCAACTAATTTGGTACGTTTACCGTATCCGTTTTCAGTAACAACCAAAATTTGAGAATCGCTTATCGCATCTTTATCCACAGTAACCATACCAATTACCTCATCCGATTCATCTTTTAAGCTAATTCCGCGTACCCCCGAAGCAGTTCTTCCCATCGGACGGGTTTTAGTTTCTTCAAAACGAACTAACTTACCAGATTTAACAGCGATGATAATTTGGCTTTCTCCGTTTGTCAATTCAGCACCAATTAATTCATCTCCTTCTTTAATAGTAATAGCAGCAACACCATTAGCTCTTGGTTTAGAATATTTCTCCAAAGAAGTTTTCTTAACCTGCCCTTGTTTAGTAACCATTACTAAGTTATGTGTCTTAATATAATCCTGATCTTTTAAATCCTGAGTACAAATAAAAGCTTTTACTTTATCGTCACTTTCGATATTAATCAAATTCTGGATTGCTCTACCCTTAGCGGTTTTAGTTCCTTCCGGAATTTCATAAACACGCATCCAGAAACATTTTCCTTTTTGGGTAAAGAACATCATATATTGGTGGTTTGTAGCCACAAACATGTGCTCTAAGAAATCCTGATCTCTGGTTCCGGCACTTTTTTGACCAACACCACCTCTGTTCTGCGTTTTGTATTCCGATAAATTCGTACGTTTGATATAACCGGCATGTGAAATAGTAATTACCACATTTTCATCGGCAATTAAATCCTCGATACTTACATCTCCGCCTGAATATTCAATAGAAGAACGACGCTCATCACCGTATTTATCACGGATTTCGATTAATTCTTCTTTAATTAAATCGGTTCTTAAATTTACGTCGGCTAATAAAGCTTTCAAATGATCAATTAACTTCATCAACTCCTCATATTCCGCACGTAATTTATCCTGCTCCAGACCTGTTAACTGACGCAAACGCATCTCAACAATCGCACGAGCCTGAATATCGGTCAATTTAAATCTTTCGATTAATTTTTCACGGGCTTCTTCGGTATTTTTCGAACCTCTGATTAACGCAATTACTTCGTCAATATTATCCGAAGCAATAATCAATCCTTCTAAAATATGCGCTCTTTCTTCGGCTTTACGCAATTCAAATTGTGTTCGGCGAATTACCACATCGTGACGGTGCTCTACGAAATAATGAATCAAGTCTTTTAGATTCAACATTTGCGGACGACCTTTCACTAATGCAATATTGTTTACACTGAAAGAAGATTGTAATTGTGTAAACTTAAACAAGGTATTCAAAACTACATTTGGCGTAGCATCACGTTTCAAAATATAAACGATACGCATACCATTTCGATCCGATTCGTCACGAATATTTACAATTCCTTCAATCTTTTTCTCGTTAACTAAATCAGCAGTACGTTTAATCATATCTGCTTTGTTAACCTGATAAGGAATTTCAGTAACTATAATACATTCTCTGCCGTCAACTTCTTCAAAATTAACTTTAGCACGCATAACCACACGTCCTCTTCCTGTTTTGAAAGCTTCACGAACACCTTCATAACCATAAATCACACCTCCGGTCGGGAAATCAGGTGCTTTAATATGAGTCATTAACTCATCGATTTCAATATCATTATTATCGATATAAGCCAAGGTTCCGTTTACAACCTCAGTAAGGTTATGAGGAGGCATATTAGTTGCCATACCTACTGCAATTCCTGTTGCTCCGTTTACTAATAAAGTAGGAACACGCGTAGGCATTACTTTTGGTTCATATAAAGTATCGTCAAAGTTCAATTGGAAATCAACCGTTTCTTTTTCGATATCCGCCAGAATTTCTTCTGAAATCTTTTTCATTCTGGCCTCGGTATAACGCATCGCTGCCGGACTATCGCCATCCACAGAACCAAAGTTCCCCTGACCATCAATTAACAAATAACGCATACTCCACTCCTGTGCCATACGCACCATAGTGTCATATACCGAAGTATCTCCGTGTGGGTGGTACTTTCCTAAAACCTCCCCAACAATTCTTGCTGATTTTTTATGAGCAGATCTTGAAGTTACTCCTAAATCATACATCCCATAAAGTACTCTTCGATGTACCGGCTTCAAACCATCTCTAACATCAGGAAGTGCTCTGGATACAATTACCGACATTGAATAATCAATGTAAGCTGATTTCATTTCATCTTCTATGTTAATAGGAATTAACTTTTCTCCTTCAGACATAAGTTGTTATATTAATTAATTATTTTCGTTTCAAAACGTGCCAATATACGGATTTTTGAAATTTTTAAAAGCTTTTCCTCGTACTAATTTCAAAGATTTATTAACAAACAAAGCTCCACTTTTGTTTACTATTTTAAAGAAAAAAACAAGCGTTTTTCTCATTTTTTTCGTCAATTAGCTGACATAAGTACTTAGGTATGGTTTTTGTTTTTCAATTAACAATTCACTAAATTTACAATACTAGAAATAAAAATTATGGATGACAATTTTTCACCAAGAGTAAAAGATGTTATTACCTACAGTAAAGAAGAAGCTTTACGACTAGGTCATGACTTCATTGGGACAGAACACCTGATGCTTGGTATCCTTAGAGATGGTAATGGTAAAGCAATACAAATATTAAACAACCTGTCTATAGACCTGGATCATTTACGCAGAAAGGTAGAAATCCTAAGCCCTGCAATCCCGGGAATAGATAGTAATTTAGAAAAGAAAAACCTGCATTTGACACGCCAGGCGGAGCGCGCTTTAAAAACAACCTTTCTGGAAGCTAAGGTTTTCCAAAGCCCTTCAGTAAGTACCGCTCACCTGTTACTATGTATTTTAAGAAACGAAAATGACCCTACAACCAAGCTACTCAATAAACTAAAAATAGATTATGACGTAGCCAAAGAACAATATTTGAATATGACACCAAACGAAGAAGAATTCTTAGAAAACTTACCAAGAGCTACAGACTCTTACAACGACGATTTAGGACAAGATGACAGTTTAAAAGAAGGCAGTTTCAACAATCCTGCTAATAAGTCTAATAAAAAATCGAAAACACCGGTTTTAGACAATTTTGGTAGAGATTTAACCGAAATGGCCGAAGAAGGAAAACTGGATCCTGTGGTGGGGCGCGAAAAAGAAATTGAACGTGTTTGCCAAATTTTAAGCCGTCGCAAAAAAAACAATCCTTTATTAATAGGAGAACCGGGAGTGGGTAAATCAGCTATTGCCGAAGGTTTAGCTTTGCGTATTATCCAAAAGAAAGTTTCCCGTATTTTATTCAACAAACGCGTAGTTACTTTGGATCTGGCCAGCTTAGTTGCCGGAACCAAATACAGAGGACAGTTTGAAGAACGTATGAAAGCCGTGATGAACGAATTAGAAAAAAATGACGACATCATTCTTTTTATTGACGAAATTCACACTATTGTGGGTGCTGGCGGAGCTACAGGTTCACTTGACGCTTCAAACATGTTTAAACCAGCCTTGGCCAGAGGCGAAATCCAATGTATTGGTGCCACAACTCTTGATGAGTACAGACAATATATTGAAAAAGACGGTGCCTTAGAAAGACGTTTTCAAAAAATCATTGTTGAACCTACTTCTGTAGAAGAAACAATTACTATTCTGAACAATGTTAAAAATAAATACGAAGACCATCACAATGTAACTTATACTCCGGAAGCTATTGAAGCCTGTGTAAAACTAACCAACCGATATATGTCGGAGCGTTTTTTACCAGACAAAGCTATTGATGCTATGGACGAAGCTGGTTCTCGTGTACACATTACCAACATTGAAGTTCCTAAGAAAATATTAGACTTAGAGCGTCAATTAGAAGACATCAGAGAATTAAAAAACGCTGTTGTTAAAAAACAAAAATACGAGGAAGCCGCTAAACTTAGAGATGATGAAAAACGTCTTGAAAAAGACTTAGCTGTTGCGCAAGAACAATGGGAAGAAGATGCTAAAAGTAACCGAATCCAAGTAACGGAAGACAATGTTGCCGATGTAGTTTCGATGATGACCGGAATTCCTGTAAATCGTATCGCACAAACAGAAAGCAATAAATTAGCTAAACTACCGGAACTTATCGAAAGTAAAGTTATTGGTCAAAAAGAAGCCGTAATCAAAATTGCCCGTTCTATCCAAAGAAACCGTGCGGGATTAAAAGATCCTAATCGTCCAATTGGTTCGTTTATTTTCTTAGGTCAAACAGGAGTTGGAAAAACCCAATTAGCGAAAGTTTTAGCCAAAGAATTATTCGATTCTGAAGACGCTTTAGTTCGAATTGACATGAGCGAATACATGGAGAAATTTGCCATCTCTCGTTTAATTGGAGCGCCTCCGGGATACGTAGGCTACGAAGAAGGGGGACAATTGACTGAAAAAGTTCGCAGAAAACCGTATGCGGTAGTTCTTTTAGATGAGATTGAAAAAGCACATCCGGACGTATTTAACATGTTGTTACAAGTATTAGACGACGGATTCTTAACAGACAGTTTAGGTAGAAAAATCGACTTTAAAAACACCATTATCATCATGACTTCTAACGTAGGAGCCAGACAATTAAAAGATTTTGGTCAGGGAGTTGGTTTTGGAACTGCTGCCAAAGTAGCTCAGGCTGATGACAATTCGAAAAGCATCATTGAAAACGCTTTGAAGAAAACTTTTGCACCTGAATTCTTAAACCGAATTGACGATGTAATTGTATTCAACGCTTTAGAAAAACACGATATTGATTTAATTATCGAAATCGAATTGAAAAAATTATACGCCCGAATTGCAGATTTAGGCTATATTTTAAAATTATCTGATAAAGCCAAAGCTTTCATCGCCGACAAAGGTTTCGACAAACAATTTGGAGCCAGACCTCTAAAAAGAGCCATCCAAAAATATGTTGAAGACGCTTTAGCCGAAGAAATCATTACTTCGAAAATTGCCGCCGGAGACGAAATTTTTATGGATATCGAAGACGGTTCACAAGAATTAAGTGTAAAAATTAACAAAGCAGGAGAAACAACTAATCTATAACAAACTGCTATCCTTTTTATTAATAAACCCGTTACGTTTTCACAACCTAACGGGTTTATTTATGATTAATATTAAAAAACATGGAAGACAAAAATAACATCTACTCTATATCTGCTTTTATTAATTTATTAGGATTTTCTAGTCACTTAGAAATTTCAAGTTATGATGTTAGAACTAAAATTGGAAAAGAAGCAATTGAAAGATTAAAAATACTAGAAGAAGCATTAGATTTAACTGAAACAGCTCAATCTAAAAACCCACAATTTTTCCCTAAATCTTTTCGTATTTCCAGATTTAATGACGCATTAATTCTAGGAATGGACATTGAATCTGAATTTTTACCAGCAATCGGAAAACCAGACCAAGGACAAACATTTGGACCACTAAATAGATTACTCACCAAAAAATCTAAATCATCAGAAGAAATCGAGAATCACTTTTCAAATTTATCTTTTGAATTATGTCAATTTATTGGTATAGTATCTAGAATTCATAATTATATCAATGATAAAGAATCACAAATACACATGCCCGGTTGTCGTTCGGTCATATCTTCTGGTATGAGATATAAGTTCATCAGAAATAAAGATAAAAAAGAAGATTATTTTTCAGCTAATTTTAGCTTCTCAAATGCTTACAAAGTAAATGAAATGGGAAGCAAATATGGTTTTGAAGGTAATAAATGTTATTTAGAAAACAATGTAGCAAAAATTGCAGGAGGTAATTCCTATTGCAAACGTGCTATTGGACTACTTAAATTCATTTATGATAAAGACATCGATGATGTTTTTAACGGAAAAGCCGAAAAACCTTTTTCAAATTACGCAAAATACACAATCTCAAATTTAAACGAAGTAATACTGTTTAGAAAGAAATATTATTTTAGAGAAATCGATACAATACCCGGCGGTAATTTACAACTGTTTCCAGAGATTATTAATTTAATCGAAAATGAGAGCTATCTAAACGATAGTTTTTCAGAAGGTTTTTTTAGGATTCTTAAAAAATAACACACCCGAACTTGAAACAATTAACAAAACAATATACCCTTTCTTTTTAAACACACATATACCGTTAATTGATGATTTAAATGAAGTTTTAGAAACCCTAAAAAAAACTGAATAATAAAATTTTCTAATAAAACCCGTTACGTTTTCATAACCTAACGGGTTTATTCTTTTAACACAATTTCCTTTCTTTTCAATAACAAATAACTACTTTTGACGTTTATAAAAATCCCATCACCTCAATAAAAAGCAAAATGAATAAAGTAATAGTTGGTAGCGAAGAATGGTGCTCTTTTCCAGAATTAGGCATTCCAATCATTAAAGCCAGAGTCGATTCAGGAGCTAAAACTTCTGCCTTGCATGCTATCAATATTGCTCCGTTCACCAAAAATGATTCTAACTGGGTTAAATTTGACATTAACCCAATACAAAACAATTCCAAAACCATTATCCATTGCGAAGCTCCTTTGATTGACAAAAGAGTCGTAAAAAGCTCCAGTGGATTTCGCGAACAGCGCTTTGTTATCCAAACCAATTTAAAAATTGGCGAATCAAGCTGGCCAATAGAAATGACTCTGACCAACAGAGACACGATGGGATTCCGAATGCTGCTAGGGCGCGAAGCCATGAGCGGAAGGATTCTGGTTGATCCGGAACAACAATTTTTACTTGGACAACCTACTAACGACAATCTTAAAGAGATTTATAAAAATTCAGAAAAAGCGCCAAGCGGCTTGCGTATTGGTTTATTAGCCAGCAATCCTGAATTGTACAGCAACAAACGAATTATGGAAGCCGGCGAAATGCGCGGTCATGAAATGCATTTTCTAAACATCAAAGAATGCTACATCAAACTGGATGCAAAAAAACCGGAAATCCATTATCGTGGCGGGAAAATTCTGAATCAATTTGACGCTATTATTCCTCGAATTCGTCCGAGCATTACTTTTTACGGCTGCTCCTTAACGCGTCAATTTGAAGCACTGAATGTCTTTTGCTTAAATTCATCAACCGCCATAACCCAATCCAGAGATAAACTTTTTTCCCTGCAATTATTACTGCAAAGCGGAATCGGAATCCCAACCACCGGATTTGCCAATTCTCCGCTGGACACCGACGATTTGATAAAAATGGTAGGCGGTTCTCCGCTAATCATCAAATTACTGGAAGGTACTCAGGGTAAGGGAGTCGTTTTAGCCGAAACCAAAAAAGCCGCCGAAAGCGTTATCAATGCTTTCAAAAGTTTAAATGCCAACATTCTGGTTCAGGAATTCATCAAAGAAGCCAACGGAAAAGATATTCGCTGTTTTGTAATCGACGGAAAAGTCGTTGCCTCTATTCAGCGTGAAGCCATGCCGGGAGAATTCAGAGCGAACATTCATCTTGGCGGAACTGCTTCGGTGATTAAAGCTACTTCTGAAGAAAAGAAAATTGCCATTAAAGCCGCCAAAGCGATGGATTTAAAAGTAGCCGGTGTGGATATTATTCGCTCTTCAAAAGGACCTTTGTTATTAGAAGTAAATTCCTCCCCGGGACTGGAAGGAATCGAAACAGCAACTCACAAAGATATTGCCGGAGAAATGATTAAAGCGATTGAAAAAAACTTTAAATTAGAATCTAATGCTAAGCCGAAAGAACTATAAAAGCAATTGAAAATAACGCTAAAACAAGTCCGAAGTAATTCAGCTTTGATAATTTTTCTTTAAAAGCAATCACTCCTACCAAACTTCCTAACAAAATTACTCCCATATTCATCCCTGCAAAAACAGTGGATGGATGGGAGGAATATATTTGATGCGCTTTTAAATAAAACAAAATATTCCCAAAGTTAAAGCAACCAACAAAGAAACCAAAAAACAAATTTTTAGCTTCAAAACCAATTCCTAATCGTAGTTTTTCATACAACACCACTGCAAACATTAAAAACAACGCAATTCCAAAAACCACCAATAACGAAGTGGTATAAGGAACCGCTGTAAAAGCCGCTACTTTTTTGAATAAAATATCAATTAAACCAAAGCCTAAAAAAACCAAAACCGGATATTTTAAACCTCTGTTTTGATTTTCGGATGTTTTATTCAAAACACAAAATAAAGCCGCAAAACCAATTCCGATTCCGATAAGTTTTACCAACACAAACTGTTCCCCGAAAAGCAACCAGGCTGCCAAAATAGACACAAACAAAGACAATCTTTGAGCCGCATCGGTTTTTACAATTCCAATATTTTTAATTGAAGCAATCAAAAACATAAAAACCACGGGCAACAAAATTCCTAAGCCGAGATACAGAAAAATTGGAATTTCATTATTTAAAGCTGTTACTTCAGGAGAAAAAACCAAAAGACAAAACACAAGTGCAAAAACATAGTTAAACAACACAATCTGCTTCGCATTGGTTTCCTTATTTCGGGCAATTTTAAAAATCACACCTACCGAAACACTGCAAATCACACTCAATATCAAATACAACATCAGACTAATTTTAGATAAAAAAAACAAAAGCCATTCTGTCGAATGGCTTTAGATTTTTTTTTATTTTACAGGAAAATTTTCAACAGATAATAACAAATAGCAGCCAAAAGTGCCGAGATAGGAATTGTTAAAATCCAGGCCCAGATTAAACTCACCGTTACTCCCCAGCGAACCGCCGAAACACGTTTAGTTAACCCAACACCAATAATAGAACCTGTAATGGTATGCGTAGTACTTACCGGAATTTTTAAGTGCTCTGTAAAATACAAAGTTAAAGCTCCGGCGGTTTCTGCAGCAACTCCTTCAAAAGAAGTTACTTTAGTAATCTTAGACCCCATTGTTTTTACAATTTTCCAACCACCACTTAAAGTTCCTGCTGCAATTGCCGAATAACAGGCTAATGGAATCCATTCCGGCATAATTCCTGGTGTATCTCCATCCGGTAAAGCCACCTGCAACCAGCTTGGCATATCTTCCAAAACAACGCCTTCTTTATTAATGTAAACAATTACTGCTGCCGCAATAATCCCCATTACTTTTTGAGAATCATTTCCTCCATGCCCTAAACTGAAAGCCGCAGAAGAAAGTAATTGCATTTTTTTAAGAATTGACTCCGATTGATTATAGTTTAAACTACTAAAAAACAAACAAAAAGTACTTACCGATAACACAATAAAACCTACCAAAAACCATTTGATATTATGAGGTTCTAAAGCCACACTCCAAAAATGAGATTCAAATCTTGGTTTTTCTATTTCGGTCTCTACCATGTGAGCAACAAACCAAACAGTTAAAACCATCAAAGCGGCTGTAAAAATCTTAGGATAAATACTTTTTCCTGCTGAATGCAATAACCAAATCGAAATTAAATAAGAAGCAATCGCTCCTACTAATGGCGCCAAAACAATAAAAGCAATAATGATTATTACTCCTGTTGGCAATCCGCCTGGTTTTCCGGGATCGTACCAGTTTACAATATTATACCAATGTCTGGTAATAGTTACCCCGTCTTCAACCACCGTATAATCTGAAAAACCGTGCATATAAATAGCGTGAGCCACAGCTGCACCGGCAAATCCACCGATTAATGTATGAGAAGAACTCGATGGAATTCCTAACCACCAGGTTAATAAATTCCAGCAAATAGCCGCAATTACACCCGCTAAAATAACGACTAAATTAATATCAATCGTATGCGCTGTCTTTGCCACGGTATCTGCTACTCCAAAACCAAAAACCCAGTAAGCTAAAAAATTAAAAAAAGCAGCCCAAACCACTGCTTGAAACGGAGTCAGTACTTTTGTCGCAACTACTGTTGCAATAGCATTAGCCGCATCATGAAAACCATTTATGTAATCAAAAATAAGTGCTAAAACTATAATTGTAATAAGTAAAGCCATACCTTTTTATTTCAAAAGAATAATTTAAATTTTAAGAATGTTTAACCGAAATAGACTCTAAAACGCTGGCTACACTTTTACATTTATCCGTAGCTGATTCCAGAATAGACAATACTTCTTTATATTTAATAATGCTCTTAGCATCTGTTTCATTCTCAAAAATTTCAAAAACAGCTTTATTATAAACATTATCGGATTTGTTTTCCAATTTCGAAATCTTAGCACAAGCCGCTTTAATTTTATGAGCATTTTTAAAATCACGCAATTCTTTTACCGCAATTTCAATATGCTGACAGGCATCTAAGTTAATTTCTGTTAGTTTTCTAATTGACTTTGTAATCTTATCTACCTGATACAAACGCATAATACTGGAAGCACCATGTAAACGGTCAGCAACGTTATCAATAGAAGTAACTAAAGAGTGAATGTCCTCACGATCAAAAGGAGTAATAAAATTTTTACTCAACTCTAAATTGGTTTGACGTGTAATATCTTCTCCCCTTTGTTCTAACTCATCAATTTTTTGGAAAAGCACTTCTCTTTCTTTTAAAGGAAGATTTACAGCTTCGTGCAAATTAGAAGCTAATTCAATCAAATTACTGGAAGCTTCTTCAAAAAGAGGAAAGAATTTTTTATCCTTTGGTACTAAAAATTGGAAAATACTGTTTATTGACATTTTTTAACTAATTTTTTTAGAAAGCAAAAATACTTTTTTTTATTTCATGTTAAAGATATTTTAAAAATTAATCCTTCATTCCCTGATTTTTTTGTCTCATATCGGTTTTTTCACCCTCGATTTCGAGCAACCAAAATACAATTCTGACTTTTCACACATAAAAACCCACAAAAGGCTCCAAAACCAGCTACAGAAAGTTTCCTGCCTCTTTATTATTTTTTACAAAAAAGCATTTTTTTTCAAAAAAATTAAAAACAATTCGTTTCAATTAAAGAGCGTAAAGACATATATTTGCTTTTTTAAAAAATTATTCACAAAAACCTCATAAAGCTTTTGGTTTTTTATAAAAAACTGTATTTTTGGGAACTCTTATGAAAAACAACAGAACTACATATCAATCTTCGATTTCAACTCCAATTGGGGTTGCCATTTCTGTTACCACTACTACTACCCCTTAGGGGTATTTATCTATTACATATAATCCTGAATTCATACATGCTTTTTTATTAGAAGAAAGGTATTGGGTGTATATAAAATATTGCATTTTTAAAATAAAACAAACAAAATGAAAGTATTAAAATTTGGCGGAACTTCGGTTGCCAATGCAAAAAATATAAAACTAGTTCTTGATATTGTTCTAAACAAAGCTAAAAAAGACAGACTTGTAGTAGTGGTTTCTGCACTTAGTAAAGTGACTGATCTATTGCAATTAGCGGCATCAAAAGCTGCTGCTAATGACGAAACCTACAAAGACATTGTTGCAGAAATTGAGAAAAAACACTTAGATGCTTTAAAAGAATTAATCCCTGTAAGCGAACAAAGTAGCTTATTAAGTCATATCAAAAGAATCATCAACCATTTAGAAACAATCTTAGATGGCTGTTTTCTTTTAGGAGAATTATCTGCGAGAACATCCGATACTATTTTAAGTTTTGGCGAATTACTTTCATCATACATCATTGCCGAAGCTTTAAAACAAAACCTTAAAAACAGTAGCTACAAAGACAGCCGCGAGTTGATTAAGACCAACAACAACTACGGAAAAGCAGCTGTAAACTTTGAAGTAACAAATTTATTAACTACTGCTTTTTTTAGTGCCAATGATTCTCAGGTAGTAGTTATGCCAGGATTTATTGCTTGTTCATTAGATGATATCAATACAACTTTAGGTCGTGGCGGATCTGATTATACAGCAGCTATTATTGCCGGTGCCTTAAATGCTACTGAATTAGAAATTTGGACTGACGTAAACGGTATGTTTACAGCCAATCCTAAAATTGTAAAACAGGCACAACCTATTGCAACTATTTCGTATCAGGAAGCAATGGAATTGTCTCATTTTGGTGCGAAAGTTTTATATCCGCCAACAATTCAGCCTGTACTAAGAAAAAATATTCCTATTCATATTAAAAACACTTTTGAACCTGAAGCGGAAGGAACTTATATTTCAAACGAATCGGCTCATAATGGCAATCCGGTAAGAGGAATCAGCCATATTGACAACATTACATTGATTACACTTGAAGGCCCTGGGATGATTGGAGTCACAGGTTCTTCCAAAAGACTTTTCGAAGTATTATCTCAGGAAAGCATCAATGTTATTTTCATTACTCAGGCTTCATCAGAGCACTCTATTTGTATCGGAATTTTAAATTCAGATGCCGATGTTGCTGAAAATGCGATCAACAAAGCTTTTGAAATCGAAATTGCTCAAAACAAAATCGATCCTTGCATTGTGGAGAAAAACTTGTGCATTATTGCGTTAGTGGGTGAAAACATGAAAAACCACCAAGGTTTAAGCGGAAGAATGTTTAGTACTTTAGGTAAAAACAACGTAAACATCCGTGCGATTGCTCAGGGAGCTTCCGAAAGAAACATTTCAGCGGTAATTAACGAAAGAGACGTTAAAAAAGCATTGAATACGTTGCACGAAAATTTCTTTGAGGAAAACACCAAACAATTAAACCTGTTTGTAATGGGTGTGGGTAACGTAGGTGAAAAATTCATCGAACAAATCCACCAACAAAAGAAATTCTTAAAAGAAAATCTAAAAATCAACGTTCGCGTAATTGCTTTGTCTAACTCCAGAAAAATGCATTTTGACGATGATGCAATTGATTTAGACAACTGGCAAAACACTTTAGAAAACGGTGAAACAGCAGATAAGGAATTGTTCATTGAAAAAGTAGCTGCGCTTAACCTGCGTAACTCTATTTTTGTAGACATCACTGCCAATGCTGATGTTGCTGCCATTTACGAGCGTTTCTTAAAACAAAGTGTGGGTGTGGTAACCTGTAACAAAATTGCCTGTGCTTCGGCTTATGACAATTATAAAAATCTAAAAAAATTATCCCGTCAGTACAACGCCCCTTTCTTGTTTGAAACCAATGTAGGTGCGGGATTACCAATTATTGATACGGTGAAAAACCTAATCGCTTCGGGAGATAAAGTACACAAAATTCAAGCGGTTTTATCCGGAAGTTTGAACTTTATCTTTAACAATTTTGACGAAAACAATTCGTTCCACGATGTGGTTAAAGAAGCAGGTGTACAAGGATTTACAGAACCGGATCCAAAAATTGACTTAAGCGGAATTGACGTTGCGCGTAAAATCCTGATTTTAATTCGCGAAAGCGGTTACAAAATGGAAATCGAGGATATTGAAAACAAATCATTTTTACCTGCTGCCTGCATGGAAACGACTAATAATGAAGATTTCTTCAAATCTTTAATTGAATACAACAGTCATTTTGAAGGCATTTTGGCGGAAGCCAAAGCAAAAGACAGCCGATTGAAATTTGTCGCTGAATTCGTTGACGGAAAAGCCAATGTAGGATTGCAATTTATCCCTAAAGACCATCCGTTCTACAATTTGGAAGGAAAAGACAACATCGTTTTATTCTATACCGACCGTTACGTAGATCAGCCTTTATTAATCAAAGGTGCCGGTGCCGGTGCTGCGGTAACTGCTTCGGGAATTTTTGCCGATGTAATCAGAATTGGAAATGTTTAAAAAAGAGTAACTAAGATGCTAAGTCGCAAAGTTTCAAAGTTTAAATATGAATCTTTGCCGCTTTGGAACTTTGCCACTCAGAAACTATAAAAAAATGAATGAAGTAAAAGTATTTTGTCCGGCTACCATTGCCAATCTTTCCTGCGGATTTGACGTCTTGGGATTGTGTTTAGACAATGTGGGCGACGAAATGATTGTTCGAAAATCAGCTGAAAAAGGGGTTCGCATCACAAAGATTGAGGGAGCTAACTTGCCACTGGAAACCGAGAAAAACGTTGCCGGTGTTGCTTTATTAGCCATGCTGGAAGAAACGAACGCCGGTTTCGGGTTCGAAATCGAAATATACAAACACATCAAGGCCGGAAGCGGAATTGGTAGTTCGGCAGCCAGTTCAGCCGGAGCGGTTTTTGGTGCCAATGAACTATTGGGACGACCTTTTAGCCGAAAAGAATTGGTAAAATTTGCCATGCAAGGTGAAAAATTAGCTTCGGGAAATGCCCATGCCGATAACGTTGCTCCAGCCCTTTTAGGCGGATTTACTTTGGTAAGAAGTTCAAATCCTTTGGATATTATCAAAATTGACAGTCCGAACGAATTGTATGCTACTGTAATTCACCCGCAAATTGAGTTGAAAACATCGGATGCCCGTTCCGTATTAAAACAAACCGTTTCCCTAAA
This sequence comes from Flavobacterium pokkalii, assembly GCF_014596575.1. Classification (GTDB taxonomy): domain Bacteria; phylum Bacteroidota; class Bacteroidia; order Flavobacteriales; family Flavobacteriaceae; genus Flavobacterium; species Flavobacterium pokkalii. Next base: position 69,299 of record NZ_NASZ01000019.1, read on the forward strand.
AAGTGCCATCACGCAATGGGGAAATGTAGGCGGACTCGTAGCTGGATTGTACACACAGGATTACGACCTGATTGGACGTTCTTTGCACGACGAAATCGTAGAACCATTGCGCAGCGTACTGATTCCGGGATTTGATTTAATCAAACAGTCAGCTTACGAAAACGGCGCTTTGGGTTCAGGAATTTCCGGTTCAGGTCCTTCTATTTTTGCCTTGAGCAGAGGAAAAGAAACTGCCGAAAAAATCGCCAAAGGAATGTGTGCCGTTTACGACGAAATCAATTTACCTTATGAAATTCATGTGTGTAAAGTGAACGATACAGGAATGAAAGTTCTTTAAAAGTAGTTTAGTCCCTAGTACTTAGTCCTTAGAAATATATTAATAAAGCTAAGGACTAAGGACTAAGGACTATAAATCTTTGAGGACTAAGCACTAACAACTAAGGACTATTATAAAAAAAATGAAATACTACAGTTTAAACCATAACGCCCCAAAAGTTTCTTTTCAGGAAGCTGTAATTCAGGGATTAGCAAGCGATAAAGGATTGTATTTTCCGGAAAGCATTACACCGCTTCCGCAATCTTTTTTTGACAATATCGAAAATTTAAGCCACGAGGAAATTGCCTTCGAAGCCATCCAACAATTTGTAGGCGACGAAATTCCTGCTGACACTTTAAAACAAATTATTGCCGAAACTTTATGTTTTGACTTTCCGGTTGTTCCGGTTGAAAAAGGAATCTATTCCTTAGAATTATTCCACGGCCCAACGATGGCTTTCAAAGACGTGGGAGCGCGCTTTATGTCGCGTTGTTTGGGTTATTTTAACAAAGACAAAAAAGACAACAAAAACACCGTATTAGTAGCGACTTCGGGAGATACCGGAGGAGCGGTTGCCAGCGGATTTCTTGGTGTACAAGGCGTTGACGTTGTGATTTTATATCCTTCCGGAAAAGTGAGCGACATTCAGGAAAGACAATTAACTACACTGGGACAAAACATCAAAGCGCTGGAAGTAGATGGTGTTTTTGACGACTGTCAGGACATGGTTAAAAAAGCCTTCTTAGACGAAACTTTGACACACAAAAATCTGACTTCGGCTAACTCGATTAACATTGCGCGCTGGTTGCCACAAATGTTTTATTTCTTCTTTGCTTACAAAGCTTTGAAATCCCAAAACAAAGAAATTGTGTTCTCCTGCCCAAGTGGAAACTTCGGAAATATCTGTGCCGGAATCATGGCTAAAAAACTGGATTTACCAGTACAACATTTTGTTGCTTCTACTAATGTGAACGATACGGTTCCAAGATTCTTAGTAAACGGTATCTATGACCCAAAACCGTCTATTGCTACCATTTCGAATGCAATGGACGTAGGAAATCCAAGTAACTTTATCCGTATTCAGGAACTTTACAACAACGATTTAGAGCAATTTCAAAAAGATTTTTCTTCCTATACTTATAACGACGAAGAAACTAAAGAAGCCATGAAGCGCATCTTCAACACCGATGGTTACATTGCCGAACCACACGGAGCGGTAGGTTACTTAGGATTGAAAAAAGAATTAGAGCGTTTCCCGGATTCCATTGGGGTATTCTTAGAAACCGCTCACCCAATTAAGTTTTTAGATATTGTGGAAGCTGTATTAAACGTACAATTGGCAATTCCAACACAAATTGAAAGCGTACTGAACAAGGAAAAAGTAAGCACTAAAATTAAAACGTATGACGAATTGAAAGCATTTTTAGGATAAACTTTCAAAACTTAAATATACAAACGGCTAAGGAGGAATTCTTAGCCGTTTTTTTATGAGTCAACTCTTTGATAAGTAAGAAATATTTTTATTTTTGTAAAACGCATTAAAAAATTATACGCAATAATATCAACAAAAACATGTCTATAACATGCCAATTAAACATAAAACTAGTCATGTGACATTAAAAAAAAACGCGAAATAAATAATATATGGCATCATTAAGAGTATTTGTATCTTCAACTTGTTTTGATTTGGGACCTATAAGAGGTCAGCTTAGAAATTTTTTAACATCTATAGGTTATGAGCCTATTATGAGTGACTATAATGATGTTCTTTACGACCCAAGAATCCATACTCATACTTCCTGTATTGAAGAAATAGTAACTTGTGACATTATTATCCTATTAGTAGGTTCTAGATTTGGTGGAAAAGCAATCCCTGAAGCAATCTCAAAAGTTGATTTTGATGCAATACTTGAAAAATCAAAAAGTGTTGAGCATCTTAAGAAAAAAGAAAACATTTCAGTAACACAACTTGAAATCTTAAAAGCGGTAGAAACTGAAATACCAATTTTTACTTTTATAGATAGTAGGCTTTGGAACGATCACGAACTTTATGAAAAAAATAAATCTAAACCTATTTTAAAAGATATTGAGTTTCCTTCAATTGAAAAACCAGAAACAGCTGAATTCATTTTTGAATTCATTAATTTTTTGCGCCATAGAACAAAAGGAAATAGTATAAATACATTCTCAAAATTTGAAGATATAGATGAAGCATTAAAAAAACAATGGGCTGGACTATTTCAAAAATTGCTTAATGAGAGTAGAAACAAACAATTAGAATTCAAGAGAATTGACAATTTGTCAAACCAATTTGAAGATTTAAAAACTGCAATTTTAACAAGCATTGGAAGCAGTAATGAAAGAGACGTTGCAAGAGGTGTTGTAAGATTTAGAAAACTAGTTGATTTTTTAAGAAATTTAAGACTAACCGACTATTCTAGAGTTTTAAATGAAAATATAACATGGGATGCTTTTATTAGTGAAGTTGTAGGTGTAACTAGAATAATTGAACTTGATGATTCAATGATTTCAAGTAACAGAATAATGAGAATGAAAACCTTAATGGTCAAAAATGACAATACCTTTTATGAAGTCAGATATTCTACAGAATATATTAATGAACTTGCACTCGAATTTGAAGCCTTTATAGCTTTATCAAGTGATATCAGAAATATAATTTTTGATGCATTAAATGATATGCGAAACGGATTAATGACAATTAGATACCAAAGAGAAGATTTCAGAGAATATCTAGATAGATTACAACAACAAAGACAACTATTCGATGATGAAGAAATACCATCTGTTTAAATAAAAAACGTACCTCTCTAGCGCTCGATTACATCGAGTACCAACTTACTTCAATAAACCAATCGAAGCGTTTGCAACGCGGTTAAAAACACGATTATACCCGCGTTGCAAACGCTACATTTTGCCATTATAATTTCAATTAGGAACTCACCGCAGCCAAGCCCCCTGCTAGCGCAAGCGTCCCGCTTGTGCCCATAAAGACTAACATAAGAAATAATGCATAGATTAAACATGAAAAAGAACTTTACTTGCATAGGAATATTAACCATTTTAATTATACTTTTAAGTAGTTGTTCCGGGACAATAAATACAGTTAAATATTCGGTTCCGGAAATCAAAGAGCAAAAGAAAGCTTATATCATTTCAGCCGAAAACTCTCAATACATAAAGTTTAAGTTTGGTGCAATTACGCCACTTGGCTATGTAATTTTACCGGATGATCCTTCAAAAGAACACGAAATTATTGGTAATACTGACCTTGTTATAAAAAACGAAGTAGAAAAATATGGAGTTCAAGCTGAAATTGTAAAAAAAGGAGATGAACTAGGAAATTTTGATTTATTAATCGAATATCATGACACTTGGAGATGGGATTTAAAAAAAATATTGGATAAATTAGAAATAGTAATTATTTCGCCTAAGGGAGATGTAATTTCAAAATCAGAATTCAATATTTATAAGAATAAAGAATTACACAACTTTCCTAGTCCGGAAAAAGAAGTTCCTAAAATGATTAAAGAGCTTTTTGAGAAATAATGTGTTTCACGCTGCTTCACAATTCAATTAGGAACTCACCACAGCCAAGTACCAGAGTGAATCAAGTTTGTACTGTCAGTTCGAGCGCAGTCGAGAACCTTTACTAACAACAAAACATCTCCCCCGCAAGCGCAAGCGTCCCGCTTGTGCCCGCAAAGAAAAATTTTAAATAACAAAAGTCCCACTGGCGCTCGTTTTCAACGAGTGCCTGCTTACTTCAATAAACCAACTGAAACCAAAATCCCAAAAGTTAAAGTGAAATCGCTGGTACATTATTGTCGAGTTACTTAATGAGATCCGTCCTTCGTAGGATGAAAGTTTGTGCATACTATTTCCACAGATTATCTTAAAAAAAACAAACTAAAAAAAATATTTATTCTTACTTTTGCAGTCAGAAACAAAAAAACACTTTTTTTGAAGTCCTTTTTCAGCATAGTACTTTCTATTCTTTTGCTCCTGCCTTCTTTTGGTAGTTTTTTTGTTTATACCTCATTCAAATTGCATCAGGACGAAATTGCCAAAACCATTTGTGTGCAACGCAAATTAGTCAACAACAGCTGTAACGGGCGATGCGAACTGGAAAAAAGCCTTAAAAAATACAGCGACAACGAAAAAAGAATGCAAAACAACCTCGACAACAAAGTGGAGTTGGTTTACATTCAAAATAGCTTTATTGCTAAAAACTTTCAATTTCCGGAGACAAATTACTCCGAAAAATCCCTTTTCTACACCTTAGAAAAGAAAACGGCTTCGGTAGCACTGACTACTTTCAGACCGCCGTCCTATTTGATATAAATTTTTAAAATCGTTTTTCAATTTTTCAATTGAAAACTTCCGCGGTATCGTCCGGGGAAAACGAGCTTATTCTTAAATTTATATCCATTCTAAATGAAACATATTCTACTGGCTTTCCTTATGATGAGCCAATTTGCTGTTGCGCAACATAAAAAACAAGTTGACACCACAAGCACTCAGGAACTGGCAGAGGTTTTTATAACTGCCAATCGTACTGCTACTTTACGAAAAGAAACTCCGGTTGCTATTAGCAAACTAAACGCAAAAACGATCAACGAAACCAAAGCCACGGCTGTTTACGAAGTGGTAAACAAAACGCCTGGTGTGTTGATGGTGAATTTAGGCAATGAACAACACATGATGGCTATTCGTCAGCCCATGACTACCAATGCCTATTATTTGTATCTGGAAGACGGCTTACCTATACGTCCCATGGGAATTTTTAACCACAATGCTTTATTGGAAATCAATCAGTTTAATTTGCAAAGTATTGAAGTTGTTAAAGGACCTGTTTCTTCTTTATACGGACCGGAAGCAGTAGGTGGCGCCGTTAATTTTATTTCCTTAAAACCAAGTTTAAATCCGGAATTTAAATTTGGAATTCAGGCAGACAACTTTGGTTTTCGCAGAATTCAGGCTGCCGGCGGCGCTACGATTGGAAAAATCGGCTTCCTTATTGCCGGAATTTCAAGTTTACAAACCCATAGTTGGATGAAAAACTCCGATTATAATAAAGATAATTTAAACGCCCGCATAGATTACAACATCACTCCTTCTACCCGATTGATTAGCAATACGATGTATGGCAAATATTATTCTCAAATGAGCGGAACGGTCAACGAAGACTCGTTTTACAACCGAACCTACAACAGCACTTCTGATTTTACCTATCGAAAATCAGATGCTTTGCGTACAAGATTAACTTTGGAACACGACTGGAAAGACAATTCAGCCAGTTTCCTGACGGCTTATTTCAGAGACAATAAATTAGGTCAAAATCCAACCTACCGAATCAAATGGAGCGCCACCAGCAATCCGACTACAGCAACGGGTGAAATCAATTCGAACAACTTTAAAAGCTACGGCCTTTTGGGGCAACACACTCAAAAAATTGATCTTCTAAACGCCAAATTAGTCGCTGGCGCTTTATACGATTATTCGCCGGTAACGTATTGGGCTTATCGTGTTGACTTAAAAGCAATATTAAATTCCGAAGCGACAACTCCAACTGTAGATCACTACGAAATTCTTGCCGAAAGACCCGACATCCGCATCACGGATTATACGGCAGATATTTACAACAAAGCAGCTTATGCACAATTTAATTTCAACCCCATCGACCAAGTTGTGGTTACCTTAGGTGGTCGTTATGACAATATGAAAGTGGCTTACAATAATGCAATCGACCTTTCTAGCGGAACTAAAATCTATGACAAAGCGACTTTTAAAGCCGGAATGAATTACAATCCATTGGAAACAGCCGGTTTTTACGGAAACTATTCGCAAGGTTTTGCGCCTCCGGGAATCACTTCCATCTTTACTCCAAAATCAGGAACCGGCGGAACTACAGGAGTTGCAGCTGAGTTCTATTACAATCTAAAACCGGCAACTTTTGAAAATTATGAAGTGGGTGGATGGCTCAATTTATTGGAAAACAAATTGAACCTAAACTATGCTTTTTACTACATGGAAGGAAAAAACGAATTATTAAGCGTAAAACTGGAAGACAATACAACTGATTATCGTTCGGCTGGTGAAACCCGTCATAAAGGAGTTGAATTTGGCGCAAATTACACTCCTTCAAAACAATTCAATATTCGTTTAGGAGGAACTTATGCACAGCACACTTTTATCGATTTCTTAGTTTCTAACAAACCTTCTGATCCGGTACAAAACTTAAACGGAAAAGAAATGCCGGCTGCGCCAAGATGGTCCGGAAATTCAGAAATCAGTTATTATCCCAATTGGCTGCCTAAATTCAGAGCTGCTATCGAATGGCAACATGTAGGCAGTTATTATCAAAATCAAATCAATACCGTTAAATATGCCGGATATGATTTATTTAATGCCAGAGTAGGTTACCAATGGAAAGCTTTTGAATTTTACGGAAACATTATGAATCTTACCGATAAATTATATGCTTACAATGTTTCGCGAACCAATACTAGCGGGGCTGCACCAACTTATACTGCTGCTGCGCCAAGAACATTCGTTTTTGGAATTCAATATCATTTTTCGCTAAAAAAATAAGTACAACACATAAAAAAACCATTAAGAAATTAGGTTTATTAAGCCCTAAAACTAAATTTCCTTAATTCCTTAATGGTAAAAAAATGCTACAATGAGCAAGAAAAACAACAAAAAGAAAGATTCGAAATTCGTTAAGAAAATCAAACAAAACATGTACCGATGGCATCGTACCATTGGGATTATCACACTTATTCCGGTTATTTTCTGGACGCTTTCGGGCTTGATGCATCCGTTTATGGCGCATTTTTTCAAACCTGAAATTGCGCATGACAAACTGGAAACAACGCTAATTCATCCGAAGCAAATTTCGCTTTCTATTCAGGACGTTTTAGCAAAAAACAACATCAAACAATTCAAGAATTTCCGAATCGTTTCGTTCAATAATAAGACTTTTTATCAGGTTAAAAACATCATCGGAGATTTATTGTATTTTGATGCTTCGAACGGAAATGAATTAAAAAACGGAGACGCAATCTATGCCGAATGGCTTTCCCGCTATTTTCTGGACGATCAAAAAAGCAGCCTGAAAAAAAGCGAACTCATCACCGAATTTGACCATCAGTACAAATATGTTAACCGCTATTTACCGGTTTATAAAATCACGCTGGATCGCCCGGATACAATGGAGGTTTATGTTGAAACTTCATCCGGAAAATTAGCGACATTCAATCCTGCATCCCGACAATTCTTCATCTGGTTTTTCGATGTTTTCCATAACTGGTCGTTTCTTGATGCTATCAGCAACAACAGTATTCGTATCATTACGATGATTTTCTTGTTGTCTATCATTGGACTTTCAGCCATTAGTGGCATCGTGATTTATGGATTTTTGTGGAAACAATTTAAAAAATCCGACAGCGCCGAACCAAAAAATGGCATCCGAAAATACCACCGCCAAATTGGAATCTGGATTTCGGTATTCACGCTGACTTTTGCTTTTAGCGGGGCTTATCATGCCACCACCAAATGGGATCCTTACACCTTAGACCAAATGGTTTATGAACCTACTTTTAAAACCAGCGACATTTCATTGGCAAACAATCAATTAAATTTAGACTGGAATCGTTTTCAAAATCAAAGTATCATCAGCTTCAACGACAGTATTTATTACCGTTGTGAGTTGAAGGAACAATCCAAAAGCAAATTCAAAAAGCCGAAATTCGACAGCAATTCAAAATGGAATAAAAAAGAGACGCCAAAGACAGAAGTTTTTTATATCAATGCGGCAACGAATAAAATCACACCAAATCTTGATTTACAATACGCCGAATTTTTAGCCTATTATTTTACCGATGGCGCGCCAAAAGCCCCTTGTTGCGAGATGATGTCCCCTGAAATTCCGGAAGAATCGGAAATCTCATTAGAAAATGTAAAATTGTTAGAATCCAAAGTCATTACGAATTTTGAAAATCGGGAATATGGTTTTGTAAACAAACGTTTACCGGTTGTTAAACTGGCTTATGACACGCCTGATAAAACCACTTATTTTATAGAAACGGCCACTTCCCGACTGGCTGCAAAAATTAACAATTCGGATATTGCAGAAGGCTATTCTTTTGCCATTTTGCACAAATATTTATTTATGGACTGGGCCGGAAAAAACATCCGCGACCTGACAATGGTTTTGGCAGCACTTTCAATCTTGGTCGTTAGTATTCTGGGATTGATTCTTTTTATTAGAAAGTAAAAAAGTTATGAGTTGTGAGTTATGGGTTTGTCCAACAACTCACAACTCACAACTCACAACTCATAACTTATCCTGATAATATCTTTCTTCAATTCCCTTTATATTTCGAATAGAATTGCGAGCCCAATCCAAACGCTTTTGCAAAATTTCATCCGGAGTTAGTTTCCAATCCAAATCAGATCGTCTCAATCGATTGGTCAAATCCTGAATGATAATCGCTGCCGAAACCGAAATATTCAAACTCTCCGTAAAACCCACCATCGGGATTTTCAGGAAACCATCGGCATTTTGCATCACTTCTTCCGAAAGTCCTTCTTTTTCTGTTCCAAAAAACAAAGCCGCGGGTTTAGAAATATCAAATTTTTCCAGGGTACAATCCTGTTCATGGGGCGTGGTCGCTATAATTTGGTAGCCCTGTTCTTTTAGCGAATGGATACAGCCCGAAACCGAATCATGACGAATAATATCGACCCATTTTTGAGCGCCCATAGCAATTTGTTTATCAATGCGTTTTCCAAAACGCTGTTCGATAACATTCAATTCCTGAATACCAAAAACCTCGCAACTGCGCATTACCGCTGAAGTATTATGCAACTGATACACATCTTCTACGGCTACCGTAAAATGTTTGGTTCGGTTTTCTAAAACTTCTAAAAAACGTTCTTTGCGGTTATCTGTTAGTATGGTTTCTAAATACGCGAGGTAATCTAAATCAATCATTAGGCTTTTATATTTTTTTTGCATGCAAAAATAGTAAAAAGAAAAAAAGCCACGAATTCACTAATTCCTTTATAAAAATTAAACCGCAGATTAAATTTCACAGATCCATCCCGATTTCAATTTTTTATGGAACACAGATTGGAGAAATTAGAAAAATAATCGCAGATTATAATTATTTTATAAAATTTCTTAAATTTCTCCAATCTGTGTTCCTTTTAATTAAATCTAATAAAATCTTCAATTTAAAAAAACTATATTTAGCATCAAATTAGTGTATTCGTGGCAAAAAGAACAAAAAAATGAAGAAAAAATTAGTCGTTTTAACCGGAGCAGGAATGAGTGCCGAAAGCGGTTTAAAAACTTTCAGAGACAGCAACGGACTCTGGGAAGGTCATGATGTCATGGAAGTAGCATCGCCGGAAGGCTGGCAAAAAAATCCGGAATTGGTTTTAGAATTTTACAACCAAAGAAGACGCCAGCTGAAAGAAGTACAACCTAATTTGGGACATCAGGAACTGGCACAATTGCAAATTCATTTTGACGTACATATCATTACCCAAAATGTGGATGATTTACACGAACGCGCCGGAAGCAAAAAAGTTTTGCATCTGCATGGCGAACTCCTGAAAGTGCGAAGTACCAAAAATCCAAAATACATCTTAGATTGGGAAGGCGATTTGAATTTAGGCGATGTGGATTCTTTTAAAAATCAGCTGCGACCGCATATTGTTTGGTTTGGAGAATCGGTACCTGCTTTTGACGAAGCTTTAAATATTACAGAAACTGCCGATTATTTTGCCGTTATCGGGACTTCCTTACAGGTCTATCCTGCCGCAGGACTATTGGCTTTTGTTCCGCCAACCACTCCGGTTTTTTATATTGATCCAAATCCTATTTCGATACCGGACTTAAGAAATCCTTTGGAAACAATTCCGATGACGGCAACAAAAGGTGTTCCTGTCCTAAAAAACCATTTATTAGCTCAATTTCAATAAAAAGAAGAAAAAACATTAGTAAGTTGCAAAAAACTTCCAACTTCTAACGGCTAACTTCTAACTTCTCATTATATTTGTGCCTTTCAAAAAAATAAGCCCGATTTCACAAACGCTTTCGGATTAAATATCAACTTTTATTAGCATAAAAAAGACAATGACGACTTTAAACGAATTGAATGCAATTTCTCCAATTGACGGAAGATATAGAAATAAAACACTTTCTTTAGCGCCATTTTTCTCTGAAGAAGCCTTAATTAAATACCGTGTATTGGTAGAAATTGAATATTTTATTGCTTTGTGCGAAGTGCCTTTGCCGCAATTAAAAAATGTAAACCCAACTGTTTTTGAAAGTTTACGTAACATCTACAAAAACTTCTCTACCGAAGATGCACTTTGGATTAAAGAAACAGAGAAAGTAACCAATCACGATGTTAAAGCTGTTGAATATTTTATCAAAGATGCCTTTGAAAAATTAGGTTTGTCGGAATACAAAGAATTCATCCACTTCGGATTGACTTCTCAGGACATCAACAATACCGCTATTCCGCTTTCTACCAAAGAAGCTTTTGAAAAAGTGTATATGCCTTCTTTAATTAATTTAATTGCCAAATTAAAAGAATTAGCTATTGAGTGGAAAGATGTACCAATGCTTGCCCGCACTCACGGACAACCGGCCTCTCCTACCCGTTTAGGAAAAGAAATTACTGTTTTTGTAGAGCGTATTGAAGAGCAAATGCGTTTGTTATTCAACGTTCCTTTTGCAGCTAAATTTGGTGGTGCAACCGGGAATTACAACGCACACCACGTGGCTTACCCACAAATTGACTGGAAACAATTCGGAACTAAATTTGTTGAGGAAAATTTAGGATTACACCATTCCTTCCCAACGACACAAATTGAACATTACGATCATTTTGCTGCTTTTTTTGATACTTTAAAAAGAATCAACAACATCATCATCGACTTAGACCGCGATATTTGGACGTATGTTTCGATGGAATATTTCAAACAAAAAATTAAAGCGGGAGAAATTGGTTCTTCAGCGATGCCTCATAAAGTAAACCCGATTGATTTTGAAAATTCAGAAGGAAACTTAGGAATTGCCAACGCTATTTTTGAACATTTATCGGCTAAATTGCCAATCTCAAGATTGCAACGTGACTTAACAGATAGTACCGTTTTGAGAAATATTGGAGTTCCAATGGGACACACTATCATTGCTTTTGAAGCTACTTTGAAAGGATTGAATAAATTATTATTAAACGAAGCTAAATTCCACGAGGATTTAGAAAGCAACTGGGCGGTTGTTGCTGAAGCCATTCAAACTATTTTACGTCGTGAGGCTTATCCAAATCCTTACGAGGCTTTAAAAGGTTTAACCAGAACTAACGAAGCGATTACCAAAAATTCTATTCATGAATTTATCGGAACTCTGGAAGTTTCTGACGCTATCAAAGCGGAGTTGTTGCAAATTACGCCAAGTAACTTTTTAGGAATTTAACAAATTCAAACTATAAATTTTTAAAAAGTCCCGATTCCATCGGGACTTTTTTTGTAAATATCCTATTAATAACACACAATATTGTACATCCAAACTGCTTTTGTTATATTTAGCAAAATTGGTTAAAAAAAGAACAAAAAAATATGAGTACCGTAGCTGCCGTTGCCGAAACCACCACACATTTAAAACCCTTAATCAGCGATTTAGGATTGATTCTGATGACTGCCGGGATTGCTGTGTTGTTGTTTAAAAAAATAAAACAGCCGTTGGTTTTAGGCTATTTAATTGCAGGCTTCTTAGCGGGAAATCATTTTGATTTTTTCCCTTCGGTCAAAGACGTTCACAGTGTAGAAATTTGGGCCGAAATAGGCGTTATCGTTTTACTTTTCAGCCTGGGACTTGAATTTAGTTTTAAGAAATTGATGAAAGTAGGCGGAACAGCTTCGATAACCGCGATTACTCAAATCATTGCTATGGTGCTAATCGGTTATCTGGCAGGACACTGGATGGGCTGGAAAGAAATGGACAGTATTTTTCTGGGTGTGATTCTTTCCATTTCCTCCACCACTATTATTTTAAAAACCTTTGACGAATTAAAAGTAAAAGCCGAACAATTTGCCGGAATTGTTATTGGTTCGCTGATTGTTCAGGATATTGTAGCCATTTTAATGATGGTATTATTGTCCACGGTAGCGGTAAGTCAGCAATTTTCAGGCAGTGAATTATTACTTTCTGTTCTGAAATTAGGCTTTTTCCTGATTGCCTGGTTTGTGGGTGGCATCTTTTTTATCCCTACATTATTAAAGAAAACCAAACATTTACTGACCGATGAAATGATGCTGATTATTTCACTGGCTTTGTGTTTAATGATGGTTATATTGGCTTCAAATGTTGGTTTTTCACCTGCTTTAGGAGCTTTTATCATGGGTTCTATCATTGCGGAAACTACTCATGCCGAACACATTGAACATTTAGTAAAACCGGTAAAAGATTTATTCGGTGCGGTATTTTTTGTATCGGTCGGAATGTTGATTAATCCGCATACGCTTTATGAATATGCACTTCCGGTTGTTATTTTAACCTTCGTTACCATTTTTGGACAATCCATCAGTTCTACCATAGGAGCGTTGATTTCGGGGCAACCTTTAAAACAATCCATCCAAACCGGAATGAGTTTGTCGCAAATTGGGGAATTCTCTTTTATCATTGCTACACTGGGTATGTCAATGAATGTAACCAGCAATTTCCTGTATCCGGTAGTAGTGGCGGTTTCGGCAGTTACCACTTTTACAACGCCTTTTATGGTTAAGATGGCAGTTCCTTTTTCGGTTTATCTGGAAAAAAAATTACCCCGAAAATGGACCCGAAGAATTGCTCTTTACAGTGCCAATGCTCAGGCGATTCGTTCGGTAAGTACCTGGCAAATCGTAATCAGAGCGCATTTGCTGCAAATTATTTTACATACCATTATTATTACTTCTGTGATTTTGATGTCGTCTAAATTTGTATTGCCTTTGGTCGAAAATTCAAAATTTGGAAACACCATTGCCGCATTGATTACGATAATTATTATTTCCCCTTTTTTATGGGCGCTTTCGTTGCGAAGAGTTGCCGTAAAAGAAGTGAATCAGCTATTTGAAGAGCGAAAATACCGGGGGCCTATCCTGATGCTTTTCTTCTTCAGAATGGGATTAGCGGTATTCTACATCGGATTTTTATTGAATATCTTTTTCTCTCCGGTCATTGCCTTTTTTGCTTTGGTTGTGGCAATTGTAATCTATTTGCTATTTCCTAAAAAATTACACGAACAATATCATAAAATTGAAAGTCATTTCCTGACCAACCTCAACGACAGAGAAGAAAAAAAGATCGACCGCCGTTATGCTTATTTAAGCTCCTGGGACGGTCACATGACTACTTTTGAAATTTCAAAAGAATCCAATTTGGTTGGAAAAACCCTGCGCGAAATCAAAATGAGGGAATTAGTTGGCGTTAATATTGCTTATATAAAACGCGGCGATATTGTGATTCAGATTCCTAATAAAATGGAGCGCTTGTTTCCGGGAGATGAAATTTGCGTGATTGGTTCTGATGCTCAGGTTAAAGAATTTTCTAACTTTTTAACCCAACATGAGGTTGAAGTTCCGGAAACAGTAACTCCCGACGAAATTGTTTTACGTCAGATTGAATTAACCAATGAAGATTTTATTGGAAAAAGTGTTGGCCAATCCAAATTAAGAGAGCGTACTAAAGGGCTTTTGGTAGGTGTCGAACGAAAAGGGAATCGAATCCTAAATCCGGAATCGAACATTATTTTGGAAAAAAATGATTTATTATGGCTCGTTGGCAGCAAAAAATTAATGTCCGAATTATTTAAAGAATAGCTTTTAAAAAAGCTGTTTTTCTCAATCTTTTACGATGCCTGAACTTATTACAGTTCGGGCATTTTTATTTTTAAAACCATATATTTTTTTAAAAAATACTTTCAAAAAATAAATATGCAGCTATTCTTTTTCTATCGAATTTTAAGTAAATTTATAGTACCAAGACAACACAAAATCAACTCTTTTGACTAAAATTTCCTTTTGAAATTACTGTAAGAGTTCAAAATTAATGGTAATTGAAAATCATTTTTTTATGGCATTTATAGATTATTACAAAGTATTGGAAGTAGATAAAAAAGCTACCGAAGCCGAAATCAAAAAGGCTTACCGAAAACTGGCCCGAAAATACCATCCGGACATTAACCCGAACGACAAAGAAGCCGAAAAAAGATTCAAAGAAATCAATGAGGCCAACGAAGTATTAGGAAATGCTGAAAAAAGAAAAAAATACGACGCTTACGGCGAACACTGGCAACATGCCGCCGAATTTGAAAAAGCTAATCAAAATCAGCGTTATTACGGTTCCGGCGGTACTCAGGAAGAATTTAATAATTATGGTCGGGACGGAAACGACGATTATTCGGATTTTTTTGAATCATTGTTTGGAAACGCAGGTCGAAGAAGCCGCTCAACACATCAATTTAAAGGCCCTGATTACACCTCTGAATTACAATTAAATTTAGAAGAGGCTTATTCGACACATAAAAAAACAATTACCGTAAACGGGAAAAATATTCGTTTTACCATTCCGGCCGGAATTGAAAACGGTCAAACGATTAAAATTGCCGGACATGGCGGCGATGGCAGAAACGGCGGTCCTAAAGGCGATTTGTACATTACTTTTATCATTAACAATCATCCAGATTTTAAAAGAGATAAAGATAATTTATACGCTACGGTTTCTCTGGATTTGTACAAAGCAGTTTTGGGCGGCGAAATTACCGTTAACACTTTTGACGGAAAAGCCAAGCTAAAAGTAGCTCCGGGAACTCAAAACGGAACTAAAGTAAAACTCAAAGGAAAAGGATTTCCCGTCTATAAAAAAGAAGGCGATTTTGGCGATTTATATATTACATTTCAAATTAAAATCCCCACCCATCTCTCTGCTAAAGAAATGGAACTATTTAACGAACTATCAAAATTAAGAGCATCATGAATACCGAAAATTTTATCCCTATTAGCACTTTATGCCAGCATTATAAACTGGAAATAAGTTTTTTTAATCATCTTGATGAAAACGGTTTAATAGATATTTTGCTTGTGGACAATACCCAATATGTTCACAAAGAATCAATTTATGAAATTGAGAAAATAGTCCGCATGCATAAAGATTTGGATGTAAATATTGAAGGTATTGATGTAGTGCTAAACTTACTTCAAAAAATTGACAGCTTACAAACTGAGTTACTACGAGTTAGGAATCGATTACTGCTGTATGAAAACTAATTTTTAAGCAAAATCTGGCTTTAACAAATCCAAAAAATAATATAAAACCAAAATACAAAGTGTATTAAATTATATTTTTTTCATATTTTAACCTCAAATTAAAGTATCTTACCTAATAAAATACTCGTATAATTGGTATTTTAGATAGGATTTCGATATAAAACAAAAAATATGACAATTATAATTTCGCTTTGTATTTTATTACTCGTTGCTTATCTATTTGATTTAACAGCTTCAAAAACTAAAATTCCTTCGGTAATATTACTTTTACTTTTGGGCTGGTTTGTCAAAGAAATCACCAACTTTTTCTATATAAAACTTCCCGATTTAAGTTCGACCTTACCAATTTTAGGGACTATTGGATTGATTTTGATTGTACTGGAAGGTTCGCTGGAATTAGAATTGAATAAATCCAAAGTCAATTTAATAAAAAAATCTTCTTTAGGAGCTTTTATTCCTTTGATTGCGATGGCCTTTTGTCTGGCTTGGCTGTTTTATTATTACAGCGAATACGACTTCAAAACCTGCCTGAGTAATGCTATCCCTTTTTGTGTAATTAGTAGCGCGATTGCCATTCCCAGTGTTCGAAACCTTCGTCAAAACTATAAGGAATTTGTGATTTACGAGAGCAGTTTATCGGATATTTTCGGGGTTATTTGCTTCAATTTTGTGGCATTCAACACCAGTTTCGGGATGAATACTTTTGGTTATTTCTGCCTGGAAATCCTCATTATTATTATCATTTCTTTTGTGGCTACCATTTTATTATCCTTTCTTTTAAATAAAATTGATCATCATATTAAGTTTGTTCCCATCATTTTACTGATTATTTTAATTTATGAAATTTCTAAAATTTTCCATCTTCCGGCTCTGGTTTTTATCCTGATTTTTGGGCTTTCCATCGGAAATTTAGATGAATTAAAAAATTTCAAATGGATTCAGAAATTTAGACCCGATTTATTAAACAACGAGGTTCATAAATTTAAAGAACTAATTACCGAAGCTACTTTTCTAGTAAGAGCTTTGTTCTTTTTACTGTTTGGTTATCTTATTAAAACTTCCGAAATCATCAATCCGGAAACGGTTCCCTGGGCATTGGCAATTGTAGGAATCATTCTGGTAATCCGTTTTTTACAGCTTAAAATTTCGGGATTACCTCAATTTCCTTTATTATTTGTAGCTCCGAGGGGATTAATTACTATTCTTTTATTTTTATCCATTGCCACTGAAAACCAGATAGAATTAGTTAACAATTCGCTTATTATTCAGGTCATTTTATTAACCGCTATCATTATGATGCTGGGTATTATGTTTACCACTGTTAAAAGAAAAAAAGCCATCGAAGAAACCCGAAAAGCGCTGCATAGCCATCAGGAAAACGAAACCAACCTATATTAAAATAATGAGAAACCTTAAAATAAGGCTCTCTCTTTTTTGGCATTTTTTATTAATCTGCTTTAATCATCATAAGGTATTCCCCTCCTATTATTAAATAAAAAACAGTGATAAAACCTACAAAACAGACATTTTTTCACTTTTAAATCAAATTTTACACTACAATATTTGTATATACAAATAAAAAAGTATTACATTTGTACCAACAAACAAAAACAGTATTGGAATGAAAATTGAAGATGAAATAAAAAGTACGGTTGCCTTAGATCTTCCTAAAAAAATAATTCTCAATATCATGTACACCCAACATATTTTGAGTGAAAAGTTTAATGAAATTTTAAAGCCTTATGACTTATCAGGGGAACAATACAATGTTTTGCGCATTCTTAGAGGACAAAAGGGAAATCCTGCCAATATGTGTGTCATTCAGGAGCGGATGGTTGCCAAAACCAGCAACACTACCCGATTGGTTGACAAACTTTTGCTAAAAGAATTAGTAACCCGAAATGTCTGTCCGGAAAACCGGAGAAAAATAGAAGTATTAATCACGCAAAAAGGACTGGATGTTTTAGCGGATTTAGATCCAAAAGTTAATGATCATGAAAAAGTAATAACCGCTAAGTTAGACACCAACGAATTAGAACAATTAAATCATTTATTAGAAAAATTTAGAAATCAATAAATAAAATCATGAGCACATTTATAGAAAATCAAAACTGGAGATATGCAACAAAGAAATTTGATGCTTCCAAAAAAATCTCAAAAGAAGATTTAAAAACATTAAAAGAAGCCATCCGCTTGAGTTCTTCTTCTTACGGATTACAACCTTACAAAGTAATTATTGTTGAAAATCCGGAATTAAGAGCAAAAATTCAACCCGCAGCCTGGGGACAATCACAAATTGTTGAGGCTTCTCACCTGATTATTTTTGCCAATGAAACTCAGGTGGAAGAAAAAACGATTGACAGTTACATTGCTAACATTAGTGAAACCCGAAACATTCCGGTTGAATCTTTAACTGGTTATGGCGATTTCATGAAATCTAAGCTTATAAACCTTCCGGAAGAAAGTAAACAAATCTGGACTTCAAAACAAACTTATCTGGCTTTAGGTAATTTATTAAATGCCGCTGCCGAATTAAAAATTGACGTAACCCCAATGGAAGGTTTTGTACCGGAACAGGTAAACGAAATATTAGGTTTAGACAAATTAGGGCTTAATACTTCTTTAATTGCAACCTTGGGATACCGTCATCAGGAAGACGCAACCCAACACTATAAAAAAGTTAGAAAATCCGAAAAGGAATTATTTATCACACTATAATCATTAATTAAAATCAAATTTAAATCAACATGAAAAATTTAAAATCACTTGCAATCGCTTTATTCTTAGCTGCCGGAGTTTCAGTAAACGCGCAAACTAAAAAAATTGATGTAAAAGCTTCTACAATCAACTGGGTTGGTAAAAAAGTAACCGGACAACACTCAGGAACAGTAAACTTCAAAGACGGAGCTGTAGTGCTTAAAGGAACAAAATTAGTCGGAGGAACTTTTACAGTTGACATGACTTCCTTAACAGCTACTGATTTAACAGGAGAATACCAAGGAAAATTAAACGGACACTTAAAAGCTGACGATTTCTTTGGAACAGATAAATTCCCAACTTCAACATTGGTAATCAAAAAAATTGGTTCAAAAGCGAAAAACGTATATGCTGTAACTGCCGATTTAACAATCAAAGGAATTACAAAACCAGTTAATTTTGACCTTGCTGTAAATGGAAACACAGCAACTACAACTTTTAAAGTAGACAGAACTAAATATGACATCAAATACAACTCGGCAAGCATTTTCAGTGCTATCGGAGACAAAGCTATCGATGACGAATTTGAATTAGCTGTAGCTTTGAAATTCTAATTTTCATTTTACCCTGTATATAAAAAAGGAGACTGTTTTATGAACTGCCCCCAAAAAGTTAGACGCTATTTGGGGGCATTTTTATGGAAAGAAAAGTCAAATACAATTATGAATTTAAACTTCGTTGTGTACAAGAAG
>NZ_NASZ01000020.1 GCF_014596575.1 Flavobacterium pokkalii
AGATGCAGGAGAGAGTGTAGGTACTTATGCTATCACACAGGGAAATGTCGCTTTAAACAGTAACTATACTTTGACTTATGTAGGAGCTGATTTGACTATAATAAAAAAATCGGCTTCTGTAACACCAAATGCTGCGAGTAAATATTGTGGACAAACAGATCCAATTTTTACAGGGGTAATAACAGGCTTTTTAGAAGCAGATGGAGTAACTGCAATATACAGTAGAACTAGTGGGGAAGCGGCAGATATTTATACAATATCAGCCACGCTTAGTCCTTCATCAGCACTTAGTAATTACGATATAACATATAATACTGCTGATTTTAAAATTGAGGGTATTACTAGCGTGGATGCTTCGGCTAGTAGCAGTCCGGTAGCTTTAGGATCAGTAGCCAAGTTGTCTGCGACAATAGTACCTCCTGTAGCAGGAGTTACGGTGAAATTCTATGTGGATCCAGGGAATGGGAATGTCCAAATTTATCCTGTACAAACAGTTAATGGTCAGGCTGAAGTATTGGTTCCAAATCTTGTAGTTGGATTATATAAAGTTATTGCTATAGCAGGTTCAGATTGTGCTAAATCTACTGAAGCATATATGCCTGTTTTTGATCCAAATGGAAGTTTTGTTACCGGGGGAGGATGGATTATGTCTCCTGCAGGGGCATATTCAAATAATCCATTGTTAACAGGAAAGGCTAATTTTGGATTTAATGCAAAATATAAAAAAGGGAATAATCAGGTGGATGGAAACACTGAATTTCAATTTAAGGCTGGTGATTTAAATTTTAAATCAACTTTACATGAATCGGGATCTTTAGTTATCTCTGGTAAAAAAGCAACCTATAGAGGAGACGGAACTATTAATGGTGTGCCAGGCTATAAATTTACTTTAGTGGCAATAGATGGAGATTATAATGGAGGAACTGCTCCAGATCAATTTCGAATTAAGATTTGGGGAGCTAATGGAGTAATTTATGATAATGGTTTAGCTGCAGATGAAAATTCAGACGTTTCTACTGTTTTAGGAGGAGGCTCAATTGTAATTCAGGAAGTGAAGAAAAAAGGAACAGCAAAAATAGTTGGTGGTGAAAAAATAATTTCTACTGGAACATTCCAAGTGGAAAATTCAACTGAACCATCTCCATTCAACGTAATTGCTTATCCTAATCCAACGGCTAGTGTATTTACAATTGAAATTGCGGCTAATAGTACTGAAAATATTCAGTTAGTAGTTTATGACAGTGCCGGAAAATTATTAAAAGTAATTGATAAGAAAGCTGGGGAATCAATCAGCTTTGGAGAAGATTTACCAAGAGGAACTTATATTGCTAAAATAACTCAGGGAACAGTTGTAAAAACCATCAATTTAGTTAAGGAATAATAAAGTTTTTACCAACAAAAAACCAGTTCAAATCGAACTGGTTTTTTTATGTCTAATTTGGAAAAAGCCAAGTCTTAATCAAACAAATCAGAAGATAAATAACGATCGCCGCGATCACAAATAACAGCTACTATTACACCTGATTCCAGTTCTTCGGCTATTTTTACGGCTACGGCTACTGCGCCACCGCTACTCATTCCGGCGAAAACACCTTCTTCCAGAGCCAGACGTTTAGTCATTTCGCGTGCTTCTTTTTCACTTACATCTATCGTTCGATCTACCTTTGAAGGATTAAAAATTTTAGGCAAATATTCTATAGGCCATTTTCTGATTCCCGGGATTTGAGAACCTTCTGAAGGTTGAGCACCAATGATTTGAATGTTTGAGTTTTGTTCTTTTAAAAATGTGGAAGTTCCAATAATGGTTCCTGTAGTTCCCATAGCCGAAACAAAATGGGTAACTGTTCCCTGAGTGTCTCTCCAAATTTCAGGACCTGTAGTGTTGTAATGCGCTTTCCAGTTGTCGTCGTTGGCAAATTGATTTAGCATCAAATAACCGCCTTCGGCAACCTTTTTGTCGGCGTAATCTCTGGAACCGATGATTCCTTCGGCAGCAGGAGTCAGGATTACGGTAGCACCATAAGCACGCATGGTTTGGGTACGCTCTTTTGTGGAGTCTTCCGGTAGAATTAATTCGATTTCGATACCTAATAATTGAGCAATCATCGCCAGAGCAATTCCGGTATTTCCGCTGGTAGCTTCAATGAGTTTGTCTCCTTTTTTGATTTCGCCGCGATCCATTGCGCCTTTAATCATGTAATAAGCGGCTCTGTCTTTGACGCTTCCGCCCGGATTATTGCCTTCGAGTTTTAATAATAATTTTACGTTTTTGTTTTTAACCAAATTAGTAGTTTCAACCAAAGGCGTATTACCAATCAGGTCTAATATTTTTTGTGGATCCATTTATTTGAGTTCTTTTATTTTTACTTCTGTAGTGGTGGTGTTGGTTACAATGGAACGTTCCGGTGTCGATTTGGTAATCCAGGCATTACCACCAATAATACTGTTTTTACCAATAACCGTTTCGCCTCCCAAAATGGTGGCATTAGCATAAATGCATACATTTTTTTCAACAGTAGGATGTCTTTTGGCGTTTTTCATTTCTTTGCTTACGCTCAAAGCACCGAGAGTAACTCCCTGATAAATTTTAACATGTTTTTCAATTACTGCTGTTTCTCCAATTACAATTCCGGTGGCGTGGTCAATGAAAAATGGCGAATCAATTTGCGCACCGGCATGAATATCGGTACCGGTAATTCGATGGGCATATTCGCTCATTAACCTTGAGAAAAGCAATAAATCCTGAACGTATAATTCGTGACTGATTCGGTAAATGGCAATGGCATAAAAGCCCGGATAAGCCAGATAAACCTCTTCGATACTGTTGGACGCCGGATCATTTTCTAAGATATATTCAGCGTCTTGATTGAGTTTTTTTAACACTGAAGGCAATTTGGCCACAAATTGTTCCCAACCGGCATCGCATAAAGCATTTGGTTTTTTGCAGGCCAAAGCTGCAATTTCTTTGAATTGTTGTTCTAATGCATCAATACTTTCGCTCAAAGGGGCATTAGCATCAAACAAGGTGTAAAATATTTTTTCAGTAAAAGCTTCTACTTTTGTTTTGATACCGTAATTGATAGAAGTATGGCTTTTTAGTTCGCCAATGTTTTTTATGATGAGATCCTTTGTCATGACTGCTGGATGGTATAGGGAGCAGAATTTTTCTGCCAAATTTTAATAGATTTATTTTAAAACAAATATATTGAACTATTTTGAATTAATAGGATTCCGGAACGTCCGATTTGAATTTACAGCTTTACAATTGGGAAGAATTTTAAATTTATTATTTTTGAAACTTATTTAATGAAGATGAAAAAGTTTTATGTTCCCATCGTGTTGCTTGCCATAGCTGTTGCTTTTTATGAGCAAACGGTGACAGATAAAAATGTTTATGTAAGCGTTATTGCGATGGCTGTTTTTATGTTTGGAATGATGCGTTTAAGTGCAAAAACACCTAGTAAAAATCCCGAAAAAGAAGAAGAAAATGTTGACTAAAGGCGATAAAGTAGCAGTGCTGGATGAGGCTATTAACGGTGTGGTTTTGACGGTTAAAGGTCAGGAAGTTACCATTGAAACCGACGAAGGTTTTGTAATGCAATTTAATGAAAATGAACTCGTGAAGACCGGAGGGGCAGATAATCTGATGGATTCTGTAAAAGGAATCAATACCGAAGCAATTAATAAGGAAAAAGCAATCCCGAAACCCAGAAGTTTTGTGAAAGAAAAAAGGGAAAAAGGTAATGTTCCGGTTCCTGAATTTGATTTGCACATTGAAAAATTGGTTAAAAATAAACACGGGATGTCTAATTATGATATTCTGACTTTACAGGCGGAAACGGCACAGCGTCATATCGAATTTGCCATCAAAAACCGTATTCCTAAAATTGTGTTGATTCATGGAGTAGGAGAAGGAATCCTGAAAGCCGAATTAGATTTTCTGTTAGGACGTTATGATAATATTGATTTTCAGGAGGCCAATTATCAAAAATATGGACAAGGCGCCACTGAAGTTTTTATCCGACAAAGTAAAAAGTAACAGCTTTTTTGAAACTATAGTTTGAATTATTTTAGGCGACCGCAAATTAGCAAATTGTTTTTTACTAAGATTTCTATAAAAAAATTAAGCCCGAATGCAGCAGCAAACGGGCTTTTATATTCTTAAATATTTTTAGATTAATTAGAAGTGGTAAATAATTCTCCTAAAGTATAGCTGTCACCAAGCATGAAATTGTTGTTTCCTTTGGCTAACGATACTTTTTTCAACACAATAGTGTGTTTAAAACTATTAGGACCATTAGTGGTTGTAGTTACCTCGATAATTCCGCTTGTGCCGCTAACACCTGCAACGCCAGTCCATTCTTCACTAACTGCAGGAGTACTTGGTGTGGTACTTTGACAAAAATAATCCGACGTCAATAAATTGGAGAACAAACGATACGTAAGTTTGTTAGTTGTTGTCCCAACGAGTCCGGTTCTAGGAGTATTGAGTGCAGTTGCCTCGTTTAAAATTAAGTTAGGATCAATGGTCAAAATTAATGCTTCACTAGTATTGTAGTTGTAAACATCATTAGATGCACTACATTTTTCTAAGCTTTGATCAAAATTAAAAGGCAAAGAAGTAGCCGATGTCGTGTAATCTCCAAAAGGAAAAGTTTCATAGACTTGTGTTCCATTCGCTTTCGCAAAAGTGACATTTTTTAAAACAATATTGTGATTGTAACCGGTAATTTTAGTTGCATTAGTCGTCTCATTAGTCGATTTAACGGCAGTAGTTACAATTTGAATAATCCCGTCAGTAGCCGTCCATTGATCCGTAATAACCGGAGTTGCCGGAGTAATAGTTTCACAAATATTAGCCGTTGCAACAGTTCCGTTATAAAAACGATATACGACTCTGTTAGAGTTAATACCAATATTTAGTTCAATAGGTTGACCATCGGGAGTTGGCTCACTTTTAAAAGTAGTCGTTGGGATTTCCATTATCAGGGCTTCCTGATCTTTTAGCTTGTAAATTAAGGTATTGGTACTGCTATTGCTGCAACTTTGTGTATTTACATTCTCAAAAGTGATGTCTTCCTGAGTTAGATTTCCATCGTCGCAGGCATTGATAAATGCTAATAAAACCAATAGGCTTAGGGCTTTTTTCATCTTAAAAATTTTCACAAAAATAGACAAAAAATGACAAATGCGAATCGGCTTTTGATAATTGATATTTTATAACTTTGCAGCGATGAAAAAAATATACCTCGATAACGCATCTACCACCGCTATCCGTCCTGAAGTTATTCAGGAAATGACCAAAGTACTGGCGGAAGATTATGGAAATCCATCTTCAACACATAGTTTTGGTCGTAATGCCAAAAATATCCTCGAACTTTCCCGAAAATCAATTGCTAAACAGTTGAATGTTAGTGCTCAGGAAATTGTGTTTACATCTGGTGGAACAGAAGCCAATAACTGGATTTTGCGTTCAGCAGTCAAAGATTTAAAAGTAACACGAATTATTAGCAGTAAAATAGAGCATCATGCGGTTTTATTGGCTATAACGGCTTTGCAAAAGGAATTTGGAATTCAGGTTGATTATGTAAATGTCATGGCTGACGGAAGTATCGATTTGACGCATCTATCTGAATTGCTAAATCTGGAAGTGAAAACTTTGGTGAGTTTGATGCATGTAAATAACGAAATCGGAACAATCTTAGATTTAGAGCGTGTAGGTTTAATTTGCAGACAATACAATGCTTTGTTTCATTCGGATACGGTGCAGTCGATGGGAAAAATGTCTTTGGATTTACAAGTGATTCCAGTGGATTTTGTTTTGGCTAGTGCCCATAAGTTTCACGGACCTAAAGGTGTTGGTTTTGCCTTTGTTAGAAAAAATTCGGCACTGCAACCTTTGTTTTTTGGGGGCGAACAGGAAAAAGGTCTTCGTGCCGGTACCGAAGCTGTGCATCAAATTGCAGGAATGGCAAAGGCTTTGGAACTTTCTTATGCTCATTTAGATTCCGAAAAAGAGCAAATTTCTCAATTGAAAAATTACCTAATTGAACAATTAGAAACTATTTTTCCTGGGGTTGTTTTCAACGGGACAAAGGATTCTTTTTATAATATTTTGAATGTATTATTGCCTTTTTCAGAAGATAAAACTGCGATGATTTTATTTCATTTAGATATGCGTGGTATTGCCGTATCGCGTGGAAGTGCCTGCCAAAGTGGTAGTATCCGACCTTCGCATGTTTTGGCGGAAATTCTCTCAGATGATTTGGTCAAAAAACCCAGTTTACGCATTTCCTTGAGTCATTTCAATACCAAAGAGGATATTGATGGCTTGATTGAAGCCTTAAAAACAGTAAAAAATTGAAAACGTCCGAATGGACGTTTTTTTTATGTTTTTTTGCGATAGGCATGAGTAAAATTCTCTTGTTTACTGGGAAATTCAAAATTTGACAACTTTCTAAAAGTTGTCAAATATATTCAAATGTATTAGCTCTTTATCCTTTCATAAATCGATTCCTCGTGTTTTTTGATTTTGATTTTCACGTATTTGGAAGCAGGCATATTACTTTCTTTGACCACATTATTTACCGAAACCAGTACATTGGTTTCCGGGAAATAGGTTACTGTATTCTTTTCAGGAATAGGGTAGGCCACGATGATAAATAAGGGTGCAATGCGTTCAATGCCATCATCATAGTTGAATAAATCTACTTTATCTCCATTTTTAAATCCTTCTTTTTCAATGTCTTTTTCGTTCATGAAAATTACTCGGCGCTCGTTTTTTATGCCACGGTAGCGGTCGTCCAGTCCATAAATGGTGGTGTTAAATTGGTCGTGGGTGCGGGTGGTAGCCATCAAGTATTCGTCTGCTGCTAACTGATTAACAGGGGTAGTTGTCAGCGTAAAAGGAACGCGGTCACCAAATTGTTTGGTGTTAAACTTTCCATCCCTTGCGGCATTAGGCAAATAAAAACCTCCTTTTTGGCGCGCTCTTACATTGTAGTTTTCAAATCCTGGTATGCATTGTTCAATAGCATCACGTACCGCATCGTAGTCATTATGGTATTTATTCCAATCCACCACCGATTTGTCTCCTAAGGTTGCCATTGCCATGCGGCAAACAATTTGGGTTTCGTTGATAAGGTTATCTGAAACGGCTTTTAAAACCCCTTTTGAATCCTGAACCACACCCATAGAATTTTCGGTGGTGATAATTTGCAATTCACCATTGACAATATCCATATCACTACGGGAAAGCGTAGGCAGAATCAAGGATTCTTTTCCATGAATTAAATGCGTACGATTTAGTTTGGTAGAAACACTCACAGTAAGGTTGAGTTTTCGTAATGCCTCCGTAGTGTAAGTAGTGTCTGGTGTCGCTGAAAGGAAATTACCGCCCATACAAAATAGTACTTTGGCTTTTTCATTATGCATGGCTTTAATAGCATGTACCACATCATAGCCTTTTTCACGCGGTGGATTAAATCCAAAATAGTTTTGCAAGCGATCCAATTGTTCCTGTGTAGGTTTTTCGTCAATCAGCATGGTGCGGTTACCCTGTACATTGCTGTGCCCGCGTACCGGACAAACGCCTGCTCCGGCTTTGCCAATGCTCCCTTTTAGCAATAAAATATTAAGGATTTCTTTCACCAAATCCACTCCATTGTGTTGTTGGGTAATTCCCATTCCCCAGCATACAATGATTCGGTTTTTAAAAGCCAGCATTTCGGCAGCCTGTTGAATGGCTTCTTTTGGCACTCCCGATTCTTCGACGAATTGGTCAAAATTATAATTGTCAAATTGTTTCAGGTAAGCTTCAAATCCGGTTGTTTTTTCGTGAATGAATTGTTGATCCAGAATTTTACCTGGATTTTTCTTTTCGTAATCCAACAGGAGCATTTCTAAGGCCTTCAGTAAAGCCATGTCCCCATTTATTTTTACCGGAAGGTACAAATCGGCCAGTTTTACCGGATTACCAATAATTCCTTTTATTTCCTGCGGATTTTTAAACCCCATCAATCCTGCTTCCGGCAACGGATTAATGGCGATGATTTTGGCTCCGTTTTTCTTTCCTTTTTCCAAAGCGCTCATCATGCGGGGCGCATTAGTACCCGGATTTTGTCCAATGATTACAATCAAATCCGTATCATAAAAATCTTCCAGTTTTACGGTTCCTTTTCCAATTCCAATGGTAGGTCGCAGTGCAGTTCCGGAAGTTTCGTGACACATATTGGAACAATCCGGCATATTATTGGTTCCAAATTCCTTGGCAAAAAGTTGGTATAAAAATGAAGCCTCATTACTGGTTCTTCCGGAAGTGTAAAAAATAGCTTCGTTTGGAGAATCCAATTCGTTTAAAGAATCTGCAATTTTTTGGAAAGCTGCATCCCAGGAAATCGCTTCGTAATGTGTGCCGTTTTTAGGTAAATAGAGCGGATCTGTTAATCGGCCTTTTTTACCAATTTCATAATCGGTAAGTTGGGAAAGTGCATAGACTGAATTTTCCTTGAAAAATTCCGGTGTGACTTTTTTGGTCGTTGCTTCTTCCGCTAGTGCTTTTACACCATTTTCACAATATTCACCCAAAGGCGAACGCTCATCATCCGGATCGGGCCAGGCACAGCTTGGACAATCAAAACCGCCCATCTGATTCATTTTGAACAAGGCTTTTCCACCACGAGCAACAGTTTTGTCCTCAATCAAATCACTTATGGATGCCTGAACTGCAGGAATTCCTGCCGCCCAATCTTTGACTTTAGTTAGTTTTAAATCTAAAGTTTTGTAGGGGTTTTCGGGATTTGGTTGTTTTGGATTTTTATCGTCTTCTTTCATGATTAATGTTTTATTGGTGGTTAGAAAGTTTAGCCTAATTCTCTATAGTGTCTAAACTGAAAGTACTGCTTTGACAATACATGTTGAATCGGTTTTCATTTAAGAAACCTATGAGTGTGATGTTGCATTCGGTCGCCAGTTCTACGGCTAAGCTGGAAGGTGCCCCAATAGCAACGACCGTAGCAATTCCTGCCATAGCGGCTTTTTGCACTAATTCGAAACTGATTCTTCCGCTAAGGAGTAAGATGTGTTTGTTTAAAGGCAGTAAGTCTTTGGCGAAAGCCTTACCAATCAATTTATCTAAAGCATTGTGTCTTCCTACATCTTCCTGCAAAAACAATAATTCTCCATCAATGGAAAACAATGCCGAAGCATGAATGCCTCCGGTATTGGAAAAATCATTTTGAGCTAATCTTAATTTTTGAGAAAGTTGGTATAAAATTGCGGCAGAAATACTAATTTTTGGTGGTTCTAAAGTTTTGAATGGACTTACCGTTTTAATGGCTTCAATGGAACTTTTGCCACAAACACCACAACTGGAAGTAGTATAAAAATTCCTGTCGGCCTGCATTAATTGAGGTGTAAAACCTTCTTTTAATTCAACCAGTAAACTGTTCTTTTTTTGTAACGCACAATTTTTTTCAACATGGAAAACACTTTGGATGGCTTCAAAATCAGAGATGATTCCTTCAGTAAATAAAAATCCTAGGGCTAATTCAAAATCATTTCCGGGAGTGCGCATGGTTACTGAAATTGTTTGCAGCACAATTTCTTGATTTTGGTGAAATTTTAGTCTTATTTCGAGTGGTTCTTCAATTGATAGCACATCTTCATGGACTGAAATTTGAGTCCCATTGACTTTATGCACGAGTTTGTTTTTGATGGAAATACTTTCCAAATCCTTTATTTCCATGCTAAATTTTTTAATTTGAAAATTGATTGAATAAGTGCTTTCGGGAAGGAAGCTTTTAAAATTACTATAAATATTGCAGATAGTCAATATAAAGGGAATGCAATTTTATATTAAAAAGCTGCATTTTTTACATCATTTTAGCCAATTCTACTTCAAGTCGGTCGAAATTTTCTTCGTTCTTGTCTACCACAAAAGGCCTTAATTTTTGACATTCCTCTGCCGTGTGGAAAAGCATTTTAAAAATCAATTTTGTTTGTTCTTTGTTGATTTCTTCAAAAGTTGCTACCACCTGAAAAATGGGTTTGGAATAGCGTTTCCAAGCTATTATTGAAGGGACTTCAATTTTGATAAATTCACATTCGTTGGCATAATTTCCTTTGTCGGGACCGTGCATAATGAAACTCCATTTGCCGCCAACTCTAAAATCAAATTCGTTGAAAGTATTGGTAAATCCGTTTGGTCCCCACCAATTTTTGAGATGATCGGGTTCAGACCAAGCCTTGAATAATAATTCCCTGGAAACCTGGAATATTCTGGAACTTACAATTTCTGTTTCTGGAGTTGTTGCTATAATTTCTGTTGCCATCGCTTTCTTTTTTTGAAATAGTTTGTTGGGAGTGCTAAAGTTCTGAAATTAAGTTGAGAGAATGTGTTTTTGTGTTTTTTCTTTTTTGCTTGATCAAAAAAGAAACAAAAAAATCAAGCCTGGCAAATAGAAAGCTAAAAAACTACCTCAAAGCGTCGTTCCGCACCCCAAGCCGTTCGCCTTGCAGGCTCTACTTGTAGAGTGCTGCCAATTTGCTTTTTCGTTGTTTTTGTATGCTTTTTATTTGAGGGCGGTTGCTAAGGAAATTAGTAGCTGTTATAAAAGATTTTTTTTAGGTAAAGCGAATTAATAGAGCGAATCAGGATGGTTTGTGTTTTTTCTTTTTTGCTTGATCAAAAAAGAAACAAAAAGATCAAGCCTGGCAAATAAAAAGCTAAAAAACTACCTCAAAGCTTCGTTCCTCACCCCAAGCCGTTCGCCTTGCAGGCTCAACTTGTGGAGTGCTGCCACTGTGCTTTTTCGTTGTTTTTGTACGCTTTTTATTTGAGGGCAGTTGGAACGAAAATAGCTGTTTTATTAATGATTATCTTTTTTATCTAAAACTTTTTCAAAAGCTTTTCGGGCGCTTCCCCTGAAATAAACTTCTCCGCAATATTGATAACCCAGTTTTTCAAAGAGGTGTAGCATAGCCAAATTGTCAAAGTTAGTATCGGCTTTGAGGCTGTAAATTTGATTGCTCAAGGCAAAATCTTCAATGTAATTCAGTATCACTTTAGATAAACCTTTACCCAAATAATCATCGGTAATAGCTACCCGATGAAATACAACAAAATCTTCATTAGTTATCCATTTCCCGATGATTTTGGCATAGGCAGGTTCGTCATTAATCATTACGGCACTATATCCAATAATTTCATTATTAGTGGTTAAAACAAAGCCGGCCTCTTTTTCGATGTCTTTTTGGATTACCTCAGGATTTGGATAGCCATCCTGCCATTGGTTGCTGCCATCTTCTTTTCGACGTTGAATGGCTTTTTCTAAAATAGTCCAAATTTGAGGAATTTCAGAAAGACTCGCTTTTCTAAACTGGTGATTCATCATGTGACTTATACTTGAATTATTCCCAGATTAAATGCTTTTTCAATAGGAGCGTGGTTGGCTGCTTCGATTCCCATCGAAATCCAGTTTCGGGTTTCTAGTGGGTCGATAATAGCATCTGTCCATAGTCGGGAAGCGGCATAATATGGAGATACCTGCTCGTCATAACGGGCTTTTATTTTGTTAAATAATTCGGATTCTTTGGCTTCGTCAACGGTTTCACCTTTAGCTTTTAAAGCAGAAGCCTCTATTTGTGCCAATACTTTAGCAGCCTGCGTTCCACCCATAACGGCTAATTCTGCACTTGGCCAGGCTAACATTAATCTTGGATCATAGGCTTTACCGCACATGGCGTAGTTTCCGGCACCATAAGAGTTTCCAACCACCACCGTGAATTTTGGAACTACCGAATTACTCACGGCATTGACCATTTTTGCGCCGTCTTTGATGATTCCGCCCTGTTCCGATTTGGAACCCACCATAAATCCGGTTACATCTTGCAGAAAAACTAAAGGAATTTTTTTCTGATTGCAATTGGCAATAAATCGGGTCGCTTTGTCGGCACTGTCGGAATAAATTACACCACCAAACTGCATTTCGCCTTTTTTGGTTTTGATTACTTTACGTTGATTGGCCACAATTCCTACTGCCCAACCATCAATTCGGGCGTAACCCGTAATAATAGTTTGTCCGTAACCTTCTTTATAAGCTTCAAATTCCGAATTATCCACCAAACGAAGGATGATTTCCATCATGTCGTATTGTTCACTTCGGGCTTTTGGTAAAATACCGTAGATTTCATTGGCGTCAAGAGCTGGTTTTTCCGCTTTGATACGGTTGAAACCGGCTTTTTCATAATCGCCAATTTTATCTACAATATTTTTTATTTTGTCTAAGGCATCTTTGTCGTCCTTGGCTTTATAGTCAGTTACTCCTGAAATTTCGCAGTGCGTTGTTGCTCCGCCTAAGGTTTCGTTATCGATGGTTTCCCCGATGGCAGCTTTAACCAAATAACTTCCGGCTAGAAAGATACTGGCAGTTTTGTCCACAATAATGGCTTCATCGCTCATGATAGGTAAATAGGCACCTCCCGCCACACAACTTCCCATAATAGCTGAGATTTGGGTGATTCCCATACTGCTCATAATGGCATTGTTTCTAAAAATACGACCAAAATGTTCTTTGTCAGGGAAAATTTCATCCTGCATTGGCAAATAAACTCCGGCACTATCTACCAAATAGATAATTGGAATTTTGTTTTCCATCGCAATTTCCTGAGCGCGCAGGTTTTTCTTGGCAGTTATTGGGAACCAAGCCCCAGCTTTTACAGTTGCATCATTGGCAACTACAATGCACTGTTTGCCTTTGATATACCCAATTTTTACAACCACACCGCCAGAAGGACAGCCGCCGTGTTCTTTGTACATAGCGTCTCCAACAAAAGCCCCAATTTCAATACTTTCAGCTTTGGCATCCAATAAATAATCGATGCGCTCACGAGCGGTCATTTTGCCTTCGGTGTGTAATTTTTGAATGCGTTTTTCGCCTCCACCTAATTTTATTTTGGCAAATTTTTGTCTTAAGTCTGAAAGTAAAAGTTTGTTGTGGTCTTCGTTTTTGTTGAAGTTCAAATCCATGTTGTAATTTTTTATGCAAATAATGAGCCGGGCTAAAATACAAAATCTGTTGAAGTTTTAGGGTATGAGTATGCAAGAATAAGTGCATAAAAAAACCATCCCGATGGTATGGGGATGGTTTGTGGTTTATGCTTGAAAATGATTAACGATTTCTGTGTCCGTAATGGTTTCCTCTGTCGTGATTATCTCTGTAATTGTCGGCATAACGGTTGTTGTAACGACGGTTGTCATAACGATTATCGTAACGACGACTTTCTACATATCTTTTGTTGTAATAATGGTTGTCGTATCTCACATTGTGGTTGTTAAAGTAAGTGTAAGGACGGCTTCCGTGGTACCCTCTTAATTCAATTCGATGAGCGTGATTCAAATTGTAATTTCTGTAACGTACCGGAACATATCTTGTGCGACACCAGTTTCCGTTGTCTAAATACACATATAATCCGGCGCTCATATCGTAATAAGATTCGATTTCAGGAATATAGTAGAAATCTACGTTTACATGATTTTGAGGTACCCAGGCTGGTCTTACTACCACAGCAGGTGTTCCTATGTTTAGATTTATGGAAACCTGAGCTTGAGAAGTAGCAGCAGCAGCAAATAAAATGATTCCGGTAGCAATTAATTTTAAAGTTTTCATGATTTCTGTTTTTTAAAAGTTATTTTGGGGGCTTTTTATTTTTTTATTCTTGCTTATATTAGGTTTAATCCAAGTACTATGCCAAAAATATTTTATTAACTCTATTTTAACTTTTTAAGGTTTAAAAAAAGAAACGCCTAATGCGCTTCTTTTTATTTTTAAAGGGAAATAATTAGTGTTTTTTATTTCCGTTACCATGGCCGTTATTTCCATGATGTTGTTTTTTGTCTGATTTGTGATTTTTATTACTGTGGTAATAATCCTGTCTGTTTCCAATTGTTTTTTGAGGTTTCCCTTTGTAGCCTTTATAATATTTTACTTTGTGTGTTTTAAAATACTTGTAAGGTGTTTTTCCGTGATAATCGGTTAACACAACTTTATATCCATTGTATAAATCATAGTTTCTGTAAGGTCTTGGGAGATATTTGGTACGAACCCATCTTCCGTTGTTAAAATAAATAAACTGCGATAAATGAATATCAAAGTAACATTCGATATCGGGCAAATAATAAAATTCAACATTAGAATATCCTACAGGACCCCAAGCAGGAGGAGTGCCTATATTTACATTTACAGCTACCTGAGCCTGAGAATTACTACTCATGAAAAGTAAGAATCCGGCAATGATTAATTTTAGAGTTTTCATAATTTATAAGTTTTAAAATTTGAGGTTTATTTTTTTTATGTTTATTCCAATTAACGTGCCAGCATTATTTTTGTTAACTTTATTTTAACTTTTTGAGTAAACCTAAAAAAAAGAAACGCTATTAGCGTTTCTTTAGTATTTAGTGATTAAAATATTTAATGTTTTTTGTGTCCGTGATTATTCCCGTGGTCATTGTGGTGTTTGTTTCCTTTGTGATAATCATGGTGGTTATAGTTTCTGTACCCAATTGTTTTTTGAGGTTTTCCTTTGTAACCTTTGTAATATTTTGCTTTGTGGGCTTTAAAATATTTATAAGGCGTTCTGCCGTGATAATCGCTTAGTACTACTTTGTAACCGCGATACAAATCATAATGTCTGTAAGGTCCTGGTAAATATCTGGAATGAATCCATCTTCCGTTGTTGAAATAAATAAATTGGGAAAGTCGGATATCATAATAAGTTTGAATATCAGGTAAGTAATAATAATCAATATTAGCATATCCTACCGGTCCCCAGGCTGGAGGTGTACCAATATTTACATTTACGGAAACCTGTGCCTGTGTGGTTGAGGTGGCTATGAATAATACAATGGCTGCGATGCTTAATTTTAAAGTTTTCATGATTTCTGTTTTTTTAGGTTAAACATTCAACTTTAGTTATCAGAAGCCAATTATTGTGCCAAAAATGTGGTTTAAGATGTAATTAACAGCTAAAAAAAGAGCCCGTCTGTTACTGACGGGCTTAATTTATTGGGTTTATTTTGTTGATTTTTAAAGTAATAAAATCAATAAAAGAAGGATGATAATGATAGTTCCAACGGATAAATAAACACCCTGTCCTGATTTTTTTAAATTCTTTTTGATGGTTTTAACTTCGGTTCGCAATTCTTTTTTTTCTGAAGAAGACAAGTTCGATTTGTCCATTTCCTTAATTTCATTTAATCGATTTAACATGTTTTGTACTTCGGCAGGAATTTCTTTTGGAGTTGTTGCCGGGTTTTTCTCTGTGGCATACGCCTGAGTTGTTAGCACGCTTAATGTTAGGAATAAGGCTGTCAAATAAAAGTTTAGTTTTTTCATACTTAAAAAATTTAAATTAAAAAATCCGGTTCTTTTTTATAAATATACTGATTAATTAGTTATTAATCAGTAAGCAGCCACTTTTTTTATTGCTGAAAAGTGAGGTTAATCGGTAAATTCCTTTTCTTCTTCAAAATTATGTACGATTGAAATTCCTTTTTGAAACAAAAGATTATTAGGGTAAATCACCTGTTCGCCTTCAGTACTTTTTAGGATTACGTAAAAAGCCGAGATGTCTTCGATTTCGCCAACAATCGGATAATCTTTATCTAAAATTTTTATGGTATCGCCAATTTTAAAAGGAAAGGAAAAAAACAAAATCACTCCCGAAGTAATATTACTTAAAATGGACCATTGGGCAACCATAGCCACCCCTACAACGGTTGCAATGGATGAAACCGCCAGCACAATATCTTTAGGGCGTACTCCCCAAATAATTATGAATCCAATGCAGGCTAAGATATTTATCAGGAGATGAATATATTTTATAACCAGATTGGTTCGGTGTTCAATACGATCAGAAGATTTAGCAAATCGGCGTACTAATTTTGTAGAAATAATTCGTAAAACAATGATAATCAGAACTAATATTCCGCTAATGATTAATTCATTGGAGTGATCTTCGAAAAAATGCATCTTGTCAATTTTTAGATTAAGTTACTCAAATATTGGTACACTTTGTCAACCGGAAGCCCGATTACATTGGCATAAGAACCTTCGATTTTAGAAACCCCAATAAAACCAATCCATTCCTGAATGCCATAAGCTCCGGCCTTATCAAAAGGTTGGTAATTTTCGATATAATAATCAATGGCTTCGTCACTTAATTCGTTAAAAGTAACTTTCGTTATTTCGTAAATAACTTCCGTTTTTGAATTGGTTTTAAAGCAAACCGAAGTAATTACCTCGTGAGTGACATTGGATAAGGATTTTAAAATTTCAAAAGCATCGTTGCGGTCTTTTGGTTTTCCCAAAGCTTTTTCGTTATGCCAAACCAGAGTGTCGCTGGTTACTAATATTTCGTTTTCTTTTAATTCGCCATCAAATGCTGCGGCTTTAAGCTCGGCGAGATAATTGGTAATTTGCTCGCGCTTTAATTCCGGAGGAAAAATTTCTTCAATTTCTTTTAAGCGAATTTCAAAATCCAAATCCAAATCTTTGAAAAATTGCTGCCTTCGTGGAGAACCCGAAGCGAGAATGATTTGATAGTTTTTGAGTTTATTACGAAGCATGGTTTTGTATGTTTAATGTGATAACTAAAATAGACAGAATTCCGAAAAATAAAATCCATTTCAGGAGTTTACTTAAATGCGTAAAATCGGTTTTTGATTGTGCATTCCAAATTTTGATACTAAAATACAGCAAAGGTCCCAAAACAAAAAGTAAACTGTAAATCGTAGCCGGAATCAAATGATTTGGAATCAGATAACTATTGGTGTAATAAAGTAACGCAAGAATAGGAGCGAAGCTGATTAGAAAAAGTAGTTTGCCTGTTTTTTTTGTGCCTAAAGCAACAGCCAGAGTGCTCATTCCCTGTTGGGAATCACCTTCTGAATCTTCTAAATCTTTGACAATTTCGCGAAGCAAATTAATCAGAAAAGCAAAAATAGCATAGTCTAAAAGTATCGAAAATAAGCTTCCCATGATTTTTTGATTAGCTGTATCCGTTGCCGGAAAAATATCAAAAATCCCAATAATTAATACACTTACCGACAATAACAAAGCCACAACAATATTACCAATGAGCAGCATTTGTTTCAAACTCGTAGCATAAATATAAAGTGTTGCTGCAATGAAAACGAAAATGGCGGCAAAATTTGGACGCATAATCACATTGGCTAAATAAAAACCAATTGCAACTCCCGAAATTGTTAAGAAGGCATAAATATTATAAGCTTTGGCCTCCGAAATAAATTTGCCAACAATAACTTTATTGGGTTTGTTGATGGAATCAGTGGATTGGTCAAAAATATCATTGATTACATAACCGCCCGCCATAATCAACATACTGCTTAAAACCAATAAACCGTATTGCCAGTCAGCAAGCGCCAAATCGATTTTTTGTAATTTTAAAAAACCATATCTGAAAACCAGCTGCATGAAAGCCAGCATTACTAAGTTTTTATATCGAATGAGATTGAGGAGGTTCATTCTTGAGTTATGAGTTTTGGGTTATGAGTTGTCCGTTATCTGTTGATGGTTGAGAAATCTATTTTTACTTTTAGTTTTAAATAAATCTGAAATCTAAAGTCAAAAATCTAAAATCTGCAATCTAGTCGTGTTTTCCGTCAAAATTTGCCATCCATTTGCCCTGAACTTTCATAACTTGTTCAATTACGTCACGAACGGCACCTTTTCCACCATTTTTATGTGAAATATATTTTGAAATCCCTTTGATTTCCGGACAGGCATCCTGCGGACAGGTTGGTAAACCTACCAATTTCATTACCTGATAATCCGGAATATCGTCGCCCATGTATAAAATGTTTTCCTGTTTAATTTGGTTAATTTCAATGTATTCATCAAAAGTTTCCACCTTATCCGGAGTACCCAAATGAATGTTTTTAATTCCTAAATTACGTAAGCGAACACGAACGCCTTCGTTGCTTCCGCCTGAAATAATACATACATTGTAGCCGCTTTCTACGGCTGCTTTCATGGCATAACCATCACGAATATTCATGGTTCGTAACATTTCGCCTTCGTTGTTTACAAATACGGAACCATCGGTTAGAACGCCATCTACGTCAAAAATAAAAGTAGTGATGTCGTTCATGATTTCTTTATAACTTTTTGCCATTGTCTTGTATGGATTGTGTTAGGGTTTTATATAAGTTTAATTGTTTTTTATCTTTTAAAAAAGCTTCGTGAGCCGCAATGGTTTTTTGGTCATTACGAATGGCCGGACCGGTTTGGGCTTCTTTTGGAGAAAGTGTTTCCAGTTTGCGGAACGTTTCTTCCATTAAGGGTTTTAAAATGTCAAAAGGAATTTTATTTTCTGTGCAAATTTCATTTCCAACTGCGAAGAGGTGATTGGTAAAATTATTAACAAAAACCGCTGCTACATGCAAGGCCTTTCGTTGTTCGGAATTGATAGCGAAGACTTTATTTGAAATTGCCCGGACTACTTTTTCCAACACTTTGTAATCGGTGCCGTTTTCGCTTTCTAAGCAAATTGGAATGCCAGTGAAATCGACTGCTTTTCCTTTGGTGAAAGTTTGCAAAGGATAGAAAACGCCTTTTCGGTTATTGTTGTTCAAAATACTAAAAGGCATACTTCCGGAGGTGTGAACCACCAATCGGTTTTTGAACGGAAGTGCGTCAGAAACCGTAGCAATAGCATCGTCAGAAACGGCGATGATGTACAAATCGGCTTCTCCTAAAGCGTTGTAATTGGTGACGATTTTATTTTCAGGAAGCAGATGAATTAAGCTTTCTTTTTTTCTGGCAAAAGCCTGAAACAATTCGATTTCATTGCTCGAATTTTCTAAATTTTGAAAGGTGCTGATAAGATGCTGTGCCACATTTCCCGAACCAATAATGCTTACTTTAATCATAAGGGTAAAATTAACAAAAAAACTTAAGTACAGAATTCTAATATTTGTTAGAAAACCTAATTAAATAACTAAAGTCCAGCGATTATATTTTGTTGAAAATAAAAGAACCACAGCTTATAATGAATGACAAGAATTTATTTTGTCGAAATCAGTTTAATCTGTGGTTCTAATGATTTAGAAATCTAAATTATTTTTTATTTTTCTTGTAATGCTTTTTATATTTTGGGTAGGTAAGAATACCAATAAGAGCAATAGTTCCCATAGAATAATAAATCCAGTTTAAAGAATGCGCTTCTCCACTGGCGTAGGAATGTAATCCTACTAAGTGAAAGTTTACTCCGTAATAGGTAAACAAAATGGAAATAAAAGCAAACATACTCATCAGATTAAAAATCCATTTTCCTCTCAAAGCCGGAACAAAACGGGCGTGAATTACAAAAGCATACACCATAATACTAATCAAAGCCCAGGTTTCTTTTGGGTCCCAACCCCAATAACGTCCCCAGCTTTCATTAGCCCATTGTCCACCTAAAAAGTTTCCAATAGTCAACATGATTAATCCGATAGTTAAGGACATTTCGTTGATATAGGTGATTTCTTTGATGTTTAAACTCATTTTGGCTTTGTTTTTTTCGTTGGTAAAGAAAATTAACAACAAGGCAACAAAACCAAGTATAAATCCTAATGCAAAAGGGCCGTAACTTGCCACGATAACTGCCACGTGAATCATTAACCAATACGAATTCAATACCGGTTGCAGATTAGCAATTTCCGGGTCAATCCAGTTCATGTAAGCTGCCATCAAAATCATTGCCGTTACAAAGGCAGATGACGCAACAGTCAGTTTCGATTTGATGTCAAAAGCCAATCCAAAGAACATCGTTGCCCAGGAAACGTAAACGATGGATTCGTAAGCATTACTCCAAGGCGCGTGACCTGAAATGTACCAACGGGCAATTAAACCTGCGGTATGCAGCGCAAACAATAATCCGATGACGATGTGCATACCATTTACCAGATAATTCAAAGCTTTGTTTTCTTTGAAAATTTTGATAATAGTAAACAAAAGCATCAAAATCGCTGCGGTTAAATACCAATACGGCAATTTTTGGAACACATCATATTTGTTGTATAAAATCTCTAAATCGACTTTTCTTTCCGATGGAATTACTTTAGCGCCAAATTTCTTTTGGAAACCGTGAATACTTTCTAATAATTCATCCGCATTTTTA
This sequence comes from Flavobacterium pokkalii, assembly GCF_014596575.1. GTDB lineage: Bacteria > Bacteroidota > Bacteroidia > Flavobacteriales > Flavobacteriaceae > Flavobacterium > Flavobacterium pokkalii. The sequence goes on from NZ_NASZ01000020.1 coordinate 20,182, forward strand.
TAATCGTCGGAAACGGAGGCATTGGTTAAAGAACCAAAATACAATGGTAAAACACTTTTGGTATAAGTTGAATCCATGCCTTTTAGTCCTGATTTTTCCACTTCGTTGAATGAAATCCATTTGTTGTTTGGATCATTCGGAATCGGGAAAATCTTTAGGATATTTCCGCTTAAAGCTGATTCCATCAAATTGACTTTTTTGTCGGTTTCTACGAAATCTTTTTCAAACTGATTCGGGTTGGCCGCCTGATAAGCCGCTTCTAAATAAGGAGATAATTTGTAATTTCCTTCTTCGTCAAAAAAAGCAATGAAAGGCGCATATTTAGCTTTGGCATCAATACCTATAATTTTGCGGATGCTGTCATTGCCGCTTTTGATGTAAATCAAAGGAACTTCAACCCAAAGTTGTCCGTATTGCGACATCGATAAAAATACCTGATCGGAATTCATGCCTTTGTATTCGTTTGCGTGACTTACTTTTCGCAATAATTCAGAAGAAAAGGTGTTAATTGGTTTCATTCTTCCGCCGGCATCCTGAATAATCAATCGGCCAAAACGAGCCGCGTGTTTTTCGGAAACTTTGTATTTAGTAATCAACGAATCCAGTTGCTTTTCTGTTGGAGCCACTCTTGCATGCATTTTTCCTGTTTTAGCATCTTCGGTATGAGTGTGATCGTGATTGTGCTCTTGTTCCGTATGCTCATGATTGTGGTCATGTCCTTCATGGTCATGGTCGTGATCCTGCATTTGTGCAAAACCATTGAAACTTAGGAATAGCACTAAAACCGTAATTAGTTTTTCTTTTTTCTCTTTAACCACTTCCAGTTTGCGTTTTAAATCGGCAAAACGGGAATGTTTCGTAAACATAATCGCCATCAATGAAAAGAATAAAATAAAATATCCGGTATAAGTGATGTAGGTTCCCCAGAAGTCGTGGTTTACCGAAAGTACTGTTCCTTTTTCGTCCGGGTCGAATGAAGCCTGAAAAAAACGATAACCTTGGTAATCCAAAACGTGATTCATATAAATTCTCGCATCGAATGGTTTTTCGGCAGAATCTATTACACTAACTTTACTTTCGTAAGAAGAATAACTTTTTTCGGTTCCGGGATATTTCTCGGCTATAAAATCGTTCAGTTTTATTTTGAATGGCAAAATATAAGCCTTACTTCCGTAGAATAAAGAGTATTCGATGTTGCCAATTTTAACCGTTTTAGGTTCGCCAGTTTTTCCTTTTGAACCCAATAATGTTACCTCTTTTTGTTGACCTTCGGCATTGATAGTTACTACCAAAGCATCTTCGTGGCTTTTGGCTTTAAAATCGTTGTCAGATTCATAATCAATAGTTCCTCGAACGGCAGGATCAGGGAAAACAATGCGAATATCGCCAATACTGTAAAGCGAACGCATCATAAGCGGTTCTACTTTGTCTTTACTTACTGAGCCTTGTAACTTATCAGCCATTCGCATAAAGTTTCCTTCAAAAGGGGTTTCAATCGTGTAATCTTTTCCGTCAAAAGTGATGTTGATGGCTCCATCGGTGTGCTTGTTCAGGGCAAAAAGTACGTTGTGAATATTTTGCACTTCGCCTTCTTTCAGGAAATGTTCCTCACGACCGCCTGAACCGGCTTCAACTAATTTCATATACAAAGTTCCGTTCGCATCGGGTTTGATGTATTCTTTAGCTCCTAAAATGTAGTTTTTGTATTTAACTTCAAAAGGAGTATCGGCAAATTGTCCTGAAACCGAGAAATCGTTGTTGGTTACCGGAGAAAGCAGCACCGCTTTTTCAAATGTGCGACGTTTCATTTCGCCTTTGTATTCGCCATCTACAAAAATAGTCAGAAAGGTTTTGTCGGAATAAAACTGACTTTCTGTTGCGCCTTCGCGAATAGGCATCACGCCTTCAAAACTAATGTAACGGGTAATAAAAGCACCCAACAGAATTAAAATAAACGCTAAATGCAGCAGTAAACTTGCCCATTTTTCTTTTCGCCACAATTGGTAACGCTTGATGTTTCCTAAAAAGTTAATCATAAAAATGGCCATAATCCCTTCAAACCACCAGGTGTTGTACACCCAAATTCGGGCGGTATCGGTATTGTATTTACTCTCGATGAAAGTTCCTGTTGCCATCGCTACTGCAAAAGCCAGAAAAAGAAAAGCCATTAAGCGGGTAGAAAACAAAAAAGCGTAGATTTTTTTATCCATTTCTATGGGATTACATTGATATAAAAGTGTGGCAAAAGTACTCAAAAATGTTGAGTACTAAAGACGTACTTTTGTTAATTTAATCCAAAATTAAGTCACAAAGGCTTGCTGAATTTTAGTCGTTTTATGAAAAGATAAATGTTTTTTTATTTTGTAAATGGATCTTGCTTTTAGTGTGATAATAGTAATACAATCATTGCAATGATTGCAGGCATGGCTTGGGTAAAAAATATTTTTTTGCTGGCACTTATCGCTCCATAAATACCAGCAATAATTACACAGCTTAAAAAAAACGTAGCAATGTTTTTTTGCCAAATAAGATCAGTGATGCAAAAACTCCAAATCAATCCCGCTGCTAAGAAACCATTGTATAATCCTTGATTAGCTGCTAATCCTTTGGTTGGCGTGAATAATTCAGCAGGCAAAGTTTTAAATGTTTTCTTGCCGATGGTTTCCCAAGCAAACATTTCAAAATACATAATGTAAAGATGTTCTATAGCCACAATGCCAATAAGAATTTTTGAAAAGATTTCCATAGGTTTTATTTTTATGTGATACGATTAATTGCTTTTTCCCCATCGCTAGTGCAAGCGTCCCGCTTGTGCCCACAATTTAATTCATATCAATACTTAAAATAGTATGATCATCATTGCCATAATTTCTGGCACTACTGTATTTCCAATCTATTGGGTCGGTAACAAAACCTGTTTCAACAGGATTTTGATGAATGTAATTCAGTTTTTGTTCGAATACTTTTAAAGACCAAATTTCAATAGGTTGGTTGTGTTGTTGCCAAAATTGGTAATTAACATTATTTGAGTTTTTTATTCCGGCTCGTGCAAACATCCACAACATCCATTCTTTTCTGCTTTCTTGTGGGTTGTCTTCTATCAGTTGGAGTATTTTTTTTGATGTAAATCCTTTAAAATCCCGAATTAATCCTGAAGGGTCGTTCAAAGCCGAACGAAAAATTAGATGAATATGACTAGGCATTATACAATAGCCATAAAGTTCCATTCCTTTATTCTTTCTGCAAAAATCCAAGGATTCAATGATGCAACTAAAATAGATATCTCTAGTAAAAACATCTATCCAGTTTACGGTAGCAAACGAAATAAAATAAGCTCCCGATTTTTCACCAAACTTGTATTTTCTGCTCATGCTCTTTAATCAAGTATTTATAAAAATAAAAGCGTTTTTATTGGATTTTCTTTGCGGGCACAAGCGGGACGCTTGCGCGAGCTGGTAGTAATTTTTATTATTTTGGGTTTTCCATCGGATGAAATGCCGCAACTCTTCCATTACTCAAAATATGTAATGAATAATGATTTCCATTGAAATATAAAGTTCTATTGTCAAAAATTCGAAACTCTTGACCATTTTTTAGTTTTTCGTCTATTTGGGGTTTTAGCTTTTCTATGGCGATTTTTAGTATCCTTTTAATGTCTTTTTGATTGTATTGAAATTTAGTTTTGTTTTCAAAATGGCCTTCTATTGCTAATTCATCACAATGACGTAAATAGATATGTAGATAACTTTTGTAATCCCAATATATAGGAACAGTCATTCCGTAATACTCAAGACTTTCAGGTTCAAATTGAACAATGGATTTTTGTAACTCTTCGTAGATTTGAGGATATTCTTGTTCAAATACTTTTAATCTTTTATTTGTAGATCTTCTAATTTCGGACTTTATCGCTTCTGTTCTTTCGGCTCTCCTTTGTTTCAACAACTCACTAAATTCAAAAATTTCTTCTCCAGATATGTCAGTAGCATATAGTTTAGCTTCGAGTTCGTAAAATCTAATCAATTGTTTTTTTTGTCCATCTTGAAAAGCGTGTTTTTGTATAATATCTAGTTGTTCAGAATTAGGCTGTAAGTATAAAGAAAGACCACAGAATTTTGCCCATTCCTCTTCGATAAGAATATCTCCATTTTCTATTCTTCTACTGTAAAGCCAAAGGTATGCTCTATTTGGGTCAAAGTCTGTCGGGTCAAAATTTACGTTTATTGTATTTGGTATTTCTTTTTGTCCAGGTTGGTTATATGATTTAACATTGGGTAGATTTAAAGACAAAATCTCGTATATATCTCCGGACTTAAATCCGTTTTCAATCAAATCTTTTTTTTGTTCAGCACTTAATTTGTCATCATTTGAACAATCAATTTTCACCATTCCATTAGTTCTTGGTACATTCCCTTCTGCAATCACTTTTTCTAATTCTTCTCGTTCTCTTCTATGATAAGTTATTATGCCACCAATATTTCTGCCAAATTTTGCTGCTGATTCTGTAAACTTTTGAAAATCAATCGTTATATACTTATTGTCGTACTGACCATACATCGCATAAATTTCTTCAACAGAAAACTGAAATTTTTCTGAAAGTTGTTTGTCTATGTCGGCTTTGAATTTTTTCAATTCAGATTCATAAAATTCTATTTGAGATTTTAAGAAATCTCGTTTTTGTGTGTCTTCTAGTGATAATTCCGCAAGCTCTCTTTTTGCTTCGATTACACGATTTTCTACCATATCGTTTAATAGATATAATGAACCGTCATTTATTTTGTTTTCTCCGAACATGATGGATGGTTTAAAATTACTACCAACTCATAAAATATACGCAATTGTTATTGCGTAATTTTGATTTCTCAAATATATTAAAAATATTCTTACTTAATTCTTATAAAATCAAATTTTCTTACAAATAGCAATGGTTTTATTTTACAACAATCTCATGTTTGTCAAGCAATCCTTTTACACCTTCGAGAGCGAAAATCGCTTTTTTGAGTTTGGTTTTGGCAGGGTCGATAGTGTAGTTGCGGCTGGTGCTGAAATCAACTTTAGAAGCGTTTGCTTTTTCAAATTCGGCGCGGTACAAATCGCAGTTGTAGAATTGTGCAGCGGTTAAATCTGTTGCCATGAAATCAACGGCAATCAAACTGGAATTGTTGAAACTAATGCCTTTGAGTTTTAGGGCGTAGAATTTGGAAAAATCAAGAGTGCAGTGGTCAAAGTGCATTTCAAAAATGAGTTTGTCGCTCATGGCAAAATTCACTTCCTGAATTTGGCAATTATTGAAATAGACCGTTCTAAAAGCCGTGTGGTTGATTTTGGACTGATTAAAAATACAGTGGTGGAATTGACAATCGATAAATGTAACCCCTATCATATTGCAATCGGAAAAAACGCAATTGGTAAAAGTACAGTATTCAAATTCCTTGAGGTTGAGGCTTTCCTGACCGTAGCGGATGTTGTGGTAATGTTGGTCAAAGAAATACTCGGTCATTTTTTACGGTTGTGAGTTGTGAGAGGTGAAGTTAGTAGCAGAATGCGTGTTTTTAAAATTTGCCTTCTGCTACTGTCTTCTATAATCTATGTGCTGAATACTAAAAACTGAACACAGAACACTGAAAACTACTCATCTTCTTTCTGTCCCATCATCATCAGATAGGCTTTTAGGAATTCGTCGATTTCGCCGTTCATCACGCTGTCTACATTGCTGGTTTCGTAACCGGTGCGAACGTCTTTGACTAATTTATAAGGCTGCATCACGTAATTGCGTATTTGCGAACCCCATTCGATTTTCATTTTTCCGGCTTCAATATCAGCACGTTGTGCCTGTTTCTTTTTCAGTTCGATTTCGTACAATTGCGAACGTAGCATTTGCATGGCACGCTGTCTGTTGTCCTGTTGCGAACGGGTTTCTGAACATTGAATCTGAATTCCGGTAGGCTTGTGGTACAACTGCACTTTGGTTTCAACCTTGTTTACGTTTTGTCCTCCGGCTCCACTGGAACGGGAAGTCGTGATTTCGATATCGGCAGGGTTAATGTCAATTTCGATACTGTCATCAACTAATGGATAAACATAAACAGAGGCAAAAGACGTATGACGTTTGGCATTGCTGTCAAAAGGAGAAATACGTACCAAACGATGGACACCGTTTTCGCCTTTGAGATAACCAAAAGAATAATCGCCTTCAAATTCCAAAGTCACTGTTTTAATTCCGGCCACATCGCCTTCCTGATAATTCAGTTCTTTGATTTTGAAACCGTATTTTTCGCCCCACATCATGTACATACGCATCAGCATCGAGGCCCAGTCACAACTTTCGGTTCCGCCGGCTCCGGCTGTAATTTGCAAAACAGCACTTAAACTGTCTCCTTCATCCGAAAGCATGTTTTTGAATTCAATAGCTTCAATATGTTTTTCGGTAATGGCATATTGTTCGTCCAGTTCTTCGGCAGAGAGTTCGCCTTCTTTGTAAAAGTCGTAGGCTAGTTGTAATTCTTCGGTCAAAGCCACCGCTTTGTCGTAGTCTTCAATCCACTTTTTTTTGTTTCGGAGATTCTTTACAATAAGTTCGGCTTCTTTGGCGTTGTTCCAAAAATCCGGAGCAAAGGTTTTCTCTTCTTCGTTGGCAATTTCGATAAGTTTGGCATCAACGTCAAAGATACCTCCTCAACGCACCAAGGCGTTCTACAATACCTTTAATTTGTTCGGTAGTTGTCATAAATTATGTAATTTTGTCGCACAAAAATAGAAAAAAAATTCACGTAGGGACTACAACAGGAGTCTGTTTAAAAAAATATAAGAATGCAAATAAATTTAGTCAGTGATACGGTTACCAAACCGTCCTACGAAATGTTACAATATATGTTCAATGCTGAGGTGGGGGATGATGTATATAAGGAAGACCCCACAGTGAATGAACTCGAAGACCGGGTGGCGGCTGTTTTCGGAATGGAAGCCGGTTTGTTTTTCCCTTCGGGAACAATGGCTAATCAAACCGCGATTAAATTACATACTCAGCCCGGTGATCAGTTAATTGCCGATAAATATGCTCATGTTTATCATTTTGAAGCCGGTGGTGTTTCTTTTAATAGTGGTGTAAGTTGTTGTTTATTGGATGGAAACCGAGGCATGATTTCGGCTAATCAGATTGCTTCAGCTATTAATAATCCTGATTTTTTTCATAGTCCGCTGACTTCTTTGGTTTGTTTGGAAAATACGACCAATATTGGCGGTGGAGCCTGTTATGAAATGGAGGAATTGGGAAAAATTAAAAAAGTTTGCGAAGCGAATAATTTGAAATTGCATTTGGACGGAGCTAGAATTTGGAATGCTTTGGTTGCCAAAAGACAGAACCCTAAAGACTTCGGACGCATTTTTGATACCATTTCGGTTTGTTTTTCCAAAGGTTTGGGAGCGCCGGTTGGTTCTGTTTTATTAGGGGATAAGCAAACTATAAAGCGTGCTTTGCGTGTTCGAAAAGTCTTAGGTGGAGCCATGCGTCAATCAGGTTATTTGGCAGCAGGAGCGCTATATGCTTTGGAAAACAATATCAAATTATTGACAGAAGATCACAGGCGTGCTAAAGAGTTAGCCAATGTGTTGAAGAAAAAATCCTGGGTAGCTTCAGTAGAACCCGTTGAAACGAATATTTTGATTTTCACACTTGCTCCTGAATATTCCGAAGAAGCATTTGTTGAAAAATTAAAACAGAAAAATATTTCTATCAGTGTAATCGGTAATCGAAAATTACGCATCGTAACGCACTTGGATTACCGAGAAGTGATGCATACTTATGTGATTGAGATTTTGTCGAAGATGTAGATTTGAGCTGGGAGATGGAAGTTAGAAGTTGGAAGAAATTATCACTCAAAGTAAAACTTCCATCTTCTAACTCCCCACTTCCCGCTTTTTTATTTAAAAAGATTATCCATTCCCGGAATCATAGGCATATCCATTTTTGCCACGGCATCCAGTTCGGCTTCGTTTATTTTAGTAGCTTTTTCAATGGCTTTGTTCAGTACTAAAATCATATAATCTTCCAGTTGTTCTTTATCTTCCAATAATTCGTCAGCAATGGAGATGGATTTTATGGTTCTGTTGGCAGTAATGGTTACTTTCAATAGACCATCAGTGCTTTGTTCGTCAACAAGAACGGTATCCATACGTTTTTTAGTAGCTTCAATTTTGTTTTGGGTTTCTTTTAGTTTACCCATCATTCCCATTAAATCCATTTTTACTTTTTTTAAAATTAGTTGACGAAATTACTATTTTTACGGGGATAACAATGTTAAAATTGATGAAAAAGCTGCTAGTATTCGAAATGGTTTCGCCTATTTTTGTCACAGCTTTTAGAAAAATCTGAAGAATTACTACATGATAGAAAAATTACAACCGCCTGTTGCTAAAATAATCCCTACCGAATTAGAAAAGTTTGGAGATCTTCGAATTGATAATTATTATTGGTTAAACGACCGCGAAAATCCGGAAGTGATTGATTATCTGAATCAGGAAAATGAATATTATCAAAAAATGACGGCTCATACGCAGGAATTTCAAAAGGAATTGTATGAGGAAATGAAAGCGAGGATTAAGGAGGATGACGAGTCTGTTCCGTATTTATATAATGGCTATTATTATATCACCCGCTATGAAACGGGGAAAAATTACCCAATTTATTCCCGAAAAAAAGAAAGTCTTTTAGCTCCTGAAGAAATTTTGTTTGATTGTAATGAGTTGGCTGAAGGTCAGGCTTATTTTAAATTGGGAAGTATGAGTATCAGTCCGGATAATAAGCTGGCTATTTTTAGCACGGATATTATCGGAAGACGGATTTATACTATCCAGGTAAAGAATTTGGAAACCAATGAGATTTTGGAAGACAAAATTGAAAAAGTAACCGGTTCGGCGGTTTGGGCTAATGATAATAAAACGATTTTTTATTCGAAACAGGATGAACAAACCTTACGTTCGGATTCTATTTTCAAGCATAAATTAGGAACTCCTCAGGAAGCCGATGAATTGGTTTATTTTGAAAAAGATGACACTTTTAATGTGGATATTTCTAAGTCAAAATCCCGAAAGTATCTGGCTATTGAATCGGGAAGTACATTGACTTCTGAATTTCGTATTTTAAATGCGGATACTCCGGATGGAAAATTTAAGATTTTTCAGAAGCGAAAAAGAGGAGTAGAGTACAGCCTTAATCATTATGATGATAGTTTTTATATTTTAACCAATAAAGATGGGGCGGATAATTTTAAGTTGATGAAAACACCTGAAAATGCTACTTCGGCTGAAAATTGGGTGGAAATTATCGGACATCGTGAAGATGTTTTATTAGAAGATATCGAAATATTTGCTAATTATCTGGTGTTAGAAGAGCGTACCGGAGGATTGAATAAAATCCGAATTAGATCCTGGGACGGAAAAGAAGAGTATTATTTGCCTTTTGGCAGCGAAACTTATACGGCTTTTACTTCGACTAATGTGGATTTTGAAACTGAAATTTTGCGTTACAGTTATCAGTCGTTAGCAACGCCTTCTTCGATAATTGATTTCAATATGCGTACGAAAGAAAAGGAAATCAAGAAGGAACAGGAAGTTTTAGGAGGTACATTTGATAAAAATAATTACAAAGAAGAACGACTTTGGGCGGCAGCCAAAGACGGAACCAAAGTTCCGATTTCGATGGTTTATCGTAAAGAAGTGGAGAAAAATGGTCAAAATCCATTGTTGTTGTATGCTTATGGTTCGTACGGACATTCGATGGATGCTTATTTTTCTTCAACACGTTTGTCGTTATTAGACAGAGGTTTTATTTATGCCATCGCTCATATTCGCGGAGGTGAAGATTTAGGAAGGCATTGGTATGAGGATGGAAAATTATTGCACAAGAAAAATACCTTCACTGATTTTATTGATTGTTCCAAATTTTTAATTGAGCGCAACTATACCTCGCCGGAACATTTGTATGCCGAAGGAGGTTCTGCAGGTGGATTGTTGATGGGAGTAATTATTAATGAAGCCCCGGAATTGTATAATGGGGTGATTGCTCAGGTGCCTTTTGTGGATGTAATGACGACAATGTTGGATGAAAGTATTCCTTTGACAACGGGAGAATACGATGAATGGGGAAATCCAAATGTTAAAAAATATTATCAATACATGCGATCGTATTCGCCTTACGATAATATCAAAAAGCAGCAGTATCCAAATATGTATGTTTCAACAGGTTTGCATGATTCTCAGGTACAGTATTGGGAGCCGGCCAAATGGGTTGCGAAGTTAAGAACGTATAAAAATGATGCTACTGTTTTGTATTTAGATACGAACATGGATGCCGGACATGGCGGGGCTTCGGGAAGGTTTGAAGCACTGAAGGAATTAGCAAAAGAATTTAGTTTTTTACTAGATTTAGAAAAAATTAAAAAGTAATTAGTTTTTTTTTGTTAAATTTGCGGCGTATCCAGGTTAAATAAAACTTAATCTTGATTAACTATTTTTTTATGAAAGAAGAAATAAATGCTTATAATAATGTTTTAGAACTGATAGGAAATACCCCTCTTATCAAGATAAACAAAGTCACTGAAAATATAGAAGGTAATTTCTATGCTAAGGTAGAGGCGTTTAATCCCGGACATTCCTCAAAAGACAGGATTGCTTTGTACATTATTGAAGAAGCAGAAAAAAAAGGTATATTATCTCCTGGCGATACTATAATTGAAACTACTTCTGGAAATACCGGCTTTAGTTTGGCTATGGTAAGCATCATAAAAGGCTATAATTGCATTTTAGCGGTAAGTTCTAAATCATCAAAAGATAAAATTGATATGCTTCGCAGTATGGGAGCAAAAGTATATGTGTGTCCTGCGCATGTTTCTGCTGATGATGAGCGTTCTTATTACAGTGTAGCAAAAAGATTGCATGAAGAAACAAAAGGATCGGTTTATATTAACCAGTATTTTAATGAATTGAATATCGATGCCCATTACAATACTACCGGACCGGAAATTTGGAAACAAACTAATGGTAAAATCACGCATCTTGTAGCCTGTAGCGGAACAGGAGGTACCATTTCCGGAACAGCTAAATATTTGAAAGAACAAAATCCAAATATTAAAATTTTAGGAGTTGATGCTTTTGGTTCCGTATTGAAAAAATACCACGAAACCAGAGAGTTTGATACCGAAGAAATTTATCCTTACAGAATTGAAGGTTTAGGGAAAAACTTAATCCCATCTGCAACTGATTTTGATGTGATTGACAAATTTATGAAAGTTACTGACGAGGAAAGTGCACATTCTGCCAGAGAAATTACCCGAAAAGAAGGTTTGTTTGTGGGTTATACTTCAGGAGCAGTTTTACAGGCTATTAAGCAATATGCCGAAGATGGGGAGTTTGATGCGAACAGTAATGTAATTGCTATTTTCCCGGATCACGGTTCCCGCTATATGAGTAAAGTTTTTAGTGATGACTGGATGAATGAACAGGGATTCTTTGATAGTATTAATGAAGAAGACGTTCAGAAAATTGAATTGATTAAATAAAATTTCAATTTCAGATTATAAATAAAAACTCCGAAGTGATTCGGAGTTTTTTTATGCAATTTATTGAGGATTTTAACCGGTTTTTGATTATCCGGCAATTTTGTTTTTGTATTCTTTAGGAGTGTTTCCTGTGTTTTTCTTGAATAATTTATTAAAGTTAGAAACCGTTTTGTAGCCACAATTATATGCTATTTCCGAGATGCTCATATCGGTTTCGATAAGTTGTTTGCAGGCGTTTGAAATGCGTATTTCGTTCAGATATTCAATAAAATTTTTTTTGGTTTTTGATTTAAACATTCGGCAAAAAGAAGTAGGGGTGAGGTTGGCAATTTGCGCCACTTCGTCTAATGAAATTTCTTTTTTGTAGTTTTCTTTGATGTATTGGTAAACGTCGGTCAGGCGGTCTTTTTTATATGAATCAAGGCTTGTTGTGTAGCTTTCGGTATTGATAAAATTGACATCGCTGGTTTCGGATAAAATTGACAATATTTCAAAAAGCCCCAAAATAACTTCAAAGTTTTGTTTTTCAACTAATTGTTCTAGTTTTTTAGCGATTAGTTTGTTGGTTTTTCCTGTAATGGCTAATCCTTTTTTGGCATTTTCAAAAAGACTGTTAATTTTTTTTGCCTCTTTTAATTCGTAAAATGCGGTGCCAAAAATATCTTTGTTGAAATAAACAACAATTGCTTTTGCTTTTAATTTGTTGATATTCTGATAGTAAATTTCATCATTCAGCCAAACATGCGGAATGTCTGAACCCAGAAAAACCATGTCTCCTGATTCGAAATTAGTAACAGAATTACCAATAATTCGTTTTCCAAAACTTTCTTTTACATACACCAGTTCCAGTTCCGGGTGGGAATGAAAAGGAGCCTGAAAGAAAGGTTCTTCCCGGAAGAGTACAGAAATGGGACTATTGAGATAAGGCGATATTTTCGTTTTTTCAAGTTTCATAGGTGGCCAAAGATAAATAATAATTAGATAAGGATAAAATTGAATTACTTTGTGTTTGGCTTGAGTAGTATTTTTATTTTCTTTATTTATGACAATTTGTTAAGAATCAATTAGTTGGTTTTTAGTGTTTTAGTTTATTTTGGTTTGAAAAAAATTAAAACAATATTATCTCTTGAATACGAGTTGTTTATTCATAAATTTGTTGTTCTTAAAGATTATAATCATTTTTAATAATTTAATACTACATTAAAATGTTCTCATTAAAAGATAAAAAAGCAATTATCACCGGAGGCGGAAGCGGTATAGGAAAGGCAATTTCAGTTTTATTTGCAAAGCAGGGAGCTGAGGTTCATATTTTAGAATTAACTGCTGAAAGTGCTCAAAGTACTGTTGATGAAATTACGGCTCAGGGCGGAAAAGTGTTTGCTCATGCCTGTAATGTGGCGCAGCATGATGAGGTAGTGGCAACTTTTGAGAAAATAGGAAATATTCATGTTTTGGTTAATAATGCCGGAATAGCACACGTAGGTAAGGTAGATACTACTTCGGAAACTGATTTTGACCGAATTATGGCGGTAAATGTAAAAGGAGTTTACAACTGTTTGTTTGCATCTATTCCACAATTTCGTAAGTCGGGTGGAGGTGCTATCGTAAACCTGGCTTCGATTGCTTCATGGGTTGGAATTCCGGATCGTTTTGCTTATTCAACGGCAAAAGGAGCGGTGATGTCAATGACTTTATCTGTTGCAAAAGATTATATCAACGAGAATATTCGTTGTAATTCGATTTCGCCGGCTCGTGTTCATACGCCTTTTGTAGATGGATTTATAGCTAAAAATTATCCGGGAAATGAGGCTGAAATTTTTGATAAATTATCTAAATCACAGCCAATAGGCAGAATGGGTAAACCGGAAGAAATTGCTACTTTGGCTTTGTTTTTAGCTAGTGATGAAGCCGGATTTATTACCGGTTCTGATTATCCGATTGACGGAGGATTTATAAAATTGAATAATTAAAAAAAGATACTAAGGTTCTAAGTTGCTAAGTTTTTTATACTTAATAACTCCAAACCTTAGCTACATAGTAACTTTAAAAAATAAAAAAAATGAAATTAATACGTTTTGGAGCCGAAGGCAGTGAAAAACCAGGAATTTTAATTGGAGAAAAGAGATACGATGTTTCTTCGGTTGTAGCTGATTATAATGAGTCTTTTTTTGAAAATGACGGATTGGCTAAATTAAAAGCTGCCATTGAGAGTGGAACTTCTTTTCCGGAAGTAGCTGATGATGTTCGTTTAGGTTCTCCTGTTGCCCGACCTTCAAAAATTATTTGTATTGGTTTGAACTATGTCGATCATTGTCATGAAACTAATGCGCCAATCCCAACAGAACCAATTATTTTCTTTAAATCAACCACTTCTTTGTGTGGACCAAATGATAATTTGGTGATTCCAAAGGGAAGTGAAAAAACAGATTGGGAAGTAGAATTGGCTTTTGTAGTAGGTAAAAAAGCAAGTTATGTGGAAGAAGCGGATGCTTTGGATTATGTTGCCGGATATGCTTTGTTAAACGATTACAGTGAAAGAGCGTTCCAAATTGAAATGGGTGGTCAATGGGCTAAAGGGAAAGGATGTGATACATTTGCACCTCTAGGACCTGTTTTAGCTACTCAGGATGAAATTGCTGATGTGAATAATTTAGGAATGTGGCTGACTGTGAATGGTAAAACTTTCCAAAATAGTAATACCTCTAATTTAGTGTTTAAAATTCCTTATTTAGTGCATTATTTAAGTCAGTTTATGACGTTGCTTCCTGGTGATATTATCAGTACGGGAACGCCTCCGGGAGTAGGTTTAGGAATTAAACCGGATCCTATTTATGTAAAAGCAGGTGATGTAATTGAATTAGGTATCGAAGGATTAGGTTCCAGCAAACAATTAGCTGTTGCTTATTCTAAATAGTAATTCATTTTTGATAAAATTAAAAAGGAGTGCAAAAATCGAATGATTTTGCGCTCCTTTTTTAGTTTGTAAATTAATTTTTAGAAAGAAACCGGTTATTCCGAAACGGTGATTTCAAACATTTTGTCCCAGTTTTTACCGGTTACAAAAATGGTTTTAGTTTTAGGATTGTAAGCAATTCCGTTTAATACATCTTCAGGAGTTGCATTGATTAATTTGCGCAATCCTGATAAATCAACAATAGCTTCAACGGCACCATTAGAAGGATTAACAATAGCGATGGCGTCTTTTTGCCAAACATTAGCATAGAATTTTCCATCGATTAATTCTAATTCGTTTACGGCTTTAATTTTTGAACTTCCTGAATATACATTGATGTAGTCAATCATTTTTTGTGTTTCAGGGTCCATTTTCCAGATTTTCTCTGTCCCGTCTGATTGGTAAATGTATTTATCGTCATGCGTCATTCCCCAACCTTCAATTTCTTTAGTATAAGTAAAGGTTTTTTCCAGTTTTAAAGTGTTGGCATTATAGATAAAACCTGTTTTTTCCTGCCAGGTTAATTGAAATAATTTTCCGTTGATAAAAGTAATTCCTTCGCCAAAATAATTTCCGTCCAAATCAATTTGTTTGAAAACTTTTCCGGTTTTATAATCGTATTTTCTTAAATAAGAATTTCCTTTTTGTCCCGTGCTTTCGTATAGCGTGTCTTTGTAAAATTCTAATCCTTCAGTGAAAGATTTAATGTCGTGAGGATAGGTGTTAACTATTTTATACTTTAATAATTTAGGTGTCACATTGGAAACTACTTCAATTCTTGTAGTTGTTTCTGCATTTTCACCTTCAAAATAAACTAAGGCTTTGATGTTTTGGTAGCCTAATTTTTGATCTTTTAATTCAAAAGACAAATTTTCAAGTCCTTTTACGGTTTTTACTTTTGTGTCGTTTATGTAGTAGACAACGCTGTCAACAACTTTTGATTTTGGATTCAAAATAGGCAAATTAAGCGTTTCCTGAGGCTGATAATGTGCCGAAATTTTGGATGAATCAAAATTAAATATGGTATTTTCTCTATTTTTTGTATCTCCACAATTAGAAAGTAAAGTTCCTAATAAAATGAAAGATAATAAGTTATGTTTTTTCATCTTTTGAATTTTAATGGTTCTAATATACAATGTTATTTTAAGCTTGCAAAAGGGCTTGCAAAAATATAAAAAGATTGTATATTTGCACCGGCAAGTCCTACACGACCAGCTCCTGCAGACTCCCCCAGGATGGGAACATAGCAAGGGTACGCGGTTGAGCGGTGCGATGTAGGTCGCTTGCCATTTTTTATTTAATAATTTTTTAAAAGTAGTCTTCCTTCGGGAGGATTTTTTTATTTTTGGATCTCTCGAAAGTTAGGAGTTGGAAATTAGAAGTTAGGTTTGCACACCACAAACCAAAGCTCATAACCCAAACTCATAACTCATAACCTAAAAAAAATATGAGTAAAGTAGTGTTGATTACCGGAGGTTCTTCAGGGATTGGAAAATCTATTGGTGAGTTTTTGCATCAAAAAGGTTTTGTAGTTTATGGAACCAGCCGAAATCCGGAAAAGGTGTTGAACTCAGTTTTTCCTTTAGTAGCTTTGGATGTTAGGAAACCGGAAACGATACAGGCTGCTGTTGCCAAAATTATAGCTACAACAGGAAAATTGGATGTAGTGATTAATAATGCTGGTGTAGGGATTACAGGTCCGTTAGAAGAAATTCCAACTGCTGAAATCAAAAATAACTTCGAAACTAATTTTTTTGGTCCTATCGAAGTGATGAAAGCGGTGTTGCCACAAATGCGTCAGCAAAAATCTGGTTTGATTATTAATGTGACTTCGATTGCTGCTTATATGGGGTTGCCTTATAGAAGTGTCTATTCAGCTTCAAAAGGAGCTTTGGAATTAATTAGTGAGGGTTTAAGTATGGAAGTAAAGTCTTTTGGTATCCACATTACTAATGTAGCTCCGGGAGATTTTGCAACAAATATTGCTTCGGGACGTTTTCATGCAC
This sequence comes from Flavobacterium pokkalii, assembly GCF_014596575.1. Lineage (GTDB taxonomy): Bacteria > Bacteroidota > Bacteroidia > Flavobacteriales > Flavobacteriaceae > Flavobacterium > Flavobacterium pokkalii. The sequence continues at coordinate 36,693 of NZ_NASZ01000020.1, forward strand.
CTTTGATTAAAGGATCTGCTTATGAAATTCCTTATGGCAATACCTTAAAAACGATGGATGAACATGTGGATAGCGGAAGTGATCCGAGAGATATGGCTGTAGCGGTTTATAATATTATTGAGTCTAAAAATCCTAAGATTCATTATAAGGTGGGAGCGTTTTTGCAGAAATTTTCAATTGTTTTAAAACGTTTGTTACCAGATAAAATGTATGAAAAAATGTTGATGAATCATTATAAATTGTAAATTTGCAAACGTTGAATTAGTTTAAGTGTATAAAAAACACTTTATTTGCAACGGAATCTAAAAACAATTAAATATATAAATTATGAAATTTTTTATTGACACAGCTAATTTAGCTCAAATTAAAGAAGCACAATCATTAGGTGTTTTAGATGGTGTAACTACAAACCCATCTTTGATGGCTAAAGAAGGAATCACTGGAAAAGATAACATCTTAAAACACTATGTTGACATTTGTAATCTTGTTGATGGTGATGTAAGTGCTGAGGTAAACGCTTTGGACTTTGAAGGAATGGTTAGAGAAGGAGAGGAACTAGCGGAATTACATGAGCAAATTGTTGTGAAATTACCTATGACTAAAGAAGGTGTTCAGGCTGCTAAATATTTTTCTGATAAAGGAATTAAAACGAATGTAACTTTAGTGTTCTCTGCGGGACAGGCTTTATTAGCTGCTAAAGCAGGTGCTACTTATGTTTCTCCGTTCTTAGGAAGATTAGATGATGTTTCAACTGACGGTTTGAATTTGATTCAGGAAATCAGAGAGATCTATGATAACTATGGTTATGAAACTCAAATTTTAGCGGCTTCTGTGCGTCACACGATGCATATTGTAAACTGTGCTAAAATTGGAGCCGATGTAATGACAGGACCTTTATCTGCAATTGCCGGTTTATTGAAACACCCATTAACAGATATTGGATTAGCTCAATTCATTGCTGATTTTGAAAAAGGAAACAAGTAATTTGTTACTTTAAATTTATAAAAAAGTCCCGCTTGATTTTCAAACGGGACTTTTTGTTTAGGATATAGTTTTTTATTTTCTCACAAAAGGAGGAAGTAATTTGCTGGAAACTTCTCCAAAACCAATTCGCACCTGACTGTTTTCACAAAAACCTTTGATAATTACAGTATCGTTGTCGTTGATGTATTTGCGTTCGCTTCCATCATTCAATTTTAGAGGTTTTTCACCTCCCCAGGTCAATTCTAACATCGAACCATAACTGTCCTTAGTTGGTCCCGAAATAGCTCCCGAACCCATCATGTCTCCCGAATTGATTCGGCATCCGTTAGAAGTGTGATGTGTTAATTGTTGGTTCATCGTCCAATACATGTATTTGAAATTGGATTTAGAAACTATTGTCGCTTCTGTTTTTTCCGGTTGGATAGCTACTTCCAGATTAATATCAAAAGAATGCTTCCCTTTTTGTTGTAAATAAGGCAACGGACTTGGATTTTGTTTTGGACTGGCAATTCTAAAAGGTTCTAAAGCATCCATAGTTACAATCCAAGGCGAAATAGAAGTGGCAAAATTTTTAGATAACAAAGGGCCTAAAGGCATGTATTCCCATTTTTGGATATCACGTGCGGTCCAGTCATTCAATAAAACCATTCCGAAAATATAATCTTCAGCTTCACTAATTGGAATCATTTCTCCCATGATGTTAGCATCAGTTGTAATAAAAGCGGTTTCTAATTCAAAATCAACTGAACGGGAAGCGCCAAAAACCGGAGTCGTTGCATCAGGAGGTAAGGTTTGTCCTAAAGGTCTGTGAACCGGAATTCCTGAAGGAATTATGGTTGAACTTCTGCCATGATAAGCAATTGGCATTTGTGGCCAGTTAGGTAACAAAGCATTTTCTTCATTACGAATCATTTTACCTACATTCGAAGCGTGTATTTTACTGGAATAAAAATCAGTATAATCGCCTATTAAAACCGGTAATTGCATTTCTACTTCATCAATATTAAAAATAATGATGTTTTTATGGTTTTCGTTTTCACGCAACTTGGGATTATTTTCATCAAAAATATCGGCGATACGATTACGAACCAGTCGCCAGGTTTTTTTTCCGTCGGAAATAAAGTCATTCAGCGTGTCCTGCATGAACATATCATCCGTTAAATCGATACCGGAAAAGTAGCCTAATTGTTGTAAAGCACCTAAATCAATAGCCGAATCTCCAATGCGGGTTCCTACAGTGACCACATTTTCTTTGGTTAGAAAAACACCAAAAGGAATGTTTTGGATTGGGAAATCACTGTTTTTAGGAACTTCTATCCATGATTTTCTTTTGGTATCGTTGGCTGATATAGGCATATTGTGTTAATTTTTTGTTGAAAATTATATATCAAATATATCATAATCTAACTGTTTAACAAACGTTTTTTTGTATTTTTGCGCTAAATTATTTAAAATCTAAAAAATGCAACGCGACAAACAAATTTTTGAACTTATTCTTGAGGAACAAGACAGACAAATTCACGGATTAGAACTTATTGCTTCTGAGAACTTTGTAAGTGATGAGGTAATCGAAGCTGCCGGTTCAGTTTTAACCAATAAATATGCTGAAGGATATCCAGGTAAAAGATACTATGGAGGTTGTGAAGTAGTGGATGTTATTGAGCAAATTGCAATTGATAGAGCTAAAGAATTGTTTGGAGCTGAGTATGCTAACGTACAACCTCACTCAGGTTCTCAGGCTAATGCATCAGTATTCCACGCTTGTTTGAAGCCTGGTGATACTATTTTAGGTTTTGATTTATCTCACGGTGGTCACTTGACTCACGGTTCTCCGGTAAACTTCTCAGGACGTGTTTACAACCCGGTTTTCTACGGTGTTGACAAAGAAACAGGTCGTTTAGATTATGATAAAATTCAGGAAATTGCAACTAAAGAGCAACCAAAATTAATCATCGCGGGAGCTTCAGCTTATTCACGTGATATGGATTTTGCCCGTTTCAGACAAATTGCTGACAGCGTAGGTGCAATTTTAATGGCTGATATTTCTCACCCTGCAGGTTTAATTGCTAAAGGTTTATTAAGTGACCCAATTCCTCACTGTCATATCGTAACTACAACTACTCACAAAACTTTACGTGGACCACGTGGTGGATTGATCTTGATGGGTAAAGATTTCCCAAATCCTTGGGGATTAACTACTCCAAAAGGAGAAATCAGAATGATGTCGGCTTTATTAGACTTAGCTGTTTTCCCTGGAAACCAAGGAGGACCTTTAATGCACATTATTGCTGCTAAAGCTGTTGCTTTTGGAGAAGCTTTACAAGATGAGTTCTTTACTTATGCCCGTCAATTACAAAAGAATGCTAATGCAATGGCTGATGCTTTCGTAAAAAGAGGATATAACATCATCTCTGGAGGTACTGATAACCACATGATGTTAATTGACTTAAGAAACAAAGGGATTTCTGGTAAAGAGGCTGAAAATGCTTTGGTAAAAGCTGAAATCACTGTAAATAAAAATATGGTTCCATTTGATGACAAATCTCCATTTGTTACTTCTGGTATCCGTGTAGGAACTGCTGCAATCACAACTCGTGGTTTAGTAGAAGAAGATATGGAAACTATTGTTGCTATGATTGACAAAGTATTGACAAATCATACTAACGAAGATGTTATTGAAGAAGTTGCTGAAGAAGTAAACGAAATGATGAGCGAAAGAGCAATCTTCGTTTTCTAAGAATAACAAATTCTAAATTTTTAAAAGTCGAAAGTCGAAAACATAATTTTGACTTTCGACTTTTGTTTTTATAACTCATAACTTTTAGACATGGGCGTATTACGATTACAATTGCCAACCGACCCAAGATGGGTAAATATTGTAGAAAAAAATATAGAAGAAATCCTTACTGATCACGCCTGGTGCGAACAAAAAGCTGCTACGAATGCTATTACGATTATTACCAATAATTCAGAACATCAGGATTTAGTGAAAGATTTATTGGCTTTAGTCAAAGAAGAAATCGATCATTTTGAACAAGTTCATAATTTAATTATCAAACGCGGATTAAAGTTAGGCCGCGAGCGAAAAGACGATTATGTAAACGAATTGTACCAATACATGAAAAGAAGTGCCGATGGAAGCCGCGTTTCGGGTTTGGTAGAAAGATTGCTTTTTTCAGCCATGATTGAAGCCAGAAGTTGCGAACGTTTCAAAGTGCTTTCTGAAAATATTCAGGACGAAGAATTAGCTGTTTTTTACAGGGAATTAATGGAAAGCGAAGCGGGACATTACACCACTTTTATTACTTATGCCCGAAAATACGGCGAAGGAATTGATGTAGAAAAACGCTGGAGAGAATGGTTGGAATTTGAAGAGTCAATTATTACAAATTACGGAAAAGGCGAAACCATTCACGGTTAATTTTTAGTGATCAGTATTCAGTTTTTAGTATTCAGTCTTAGTTTGATTAAATTGATTGGAATTGAAAAACGTAATGAATCTTAGCGAAATCTTTCAGAATCCGTCACATTCACGGTTAATATATAGTTGATAAGTCTCTTTTTTTGTTGCATAATTCGCGCATAAAATTCATTACTTTTAAGAATAACAAAAGTTATTTTCCAATAACCGTTTAAAAAGTGATAATTATGCGAATAGAAACCGATTTGAAATTAGGCTTTAAAGATGTAATGATAAGACCCAAACGTTCTACGCTAAAAAGTAGAGCTGAGGTTTCTTTAGAAAGGGAATTTAAGTTTTTGCACAGTACCGCTAAATGGAATGGAATTCCCATTATGGCTGCCAATATGGATACGGTGGGAACTTTTGAAATGGCAAAAGAATTAGCCAGACATAAATTGTTCACCGCCATTCATAAGCATTATTCGGTTTCAGAATGGAATGATTTTTTATCGACAGTTTCTCCCGAATTTTACGATTATATAGCCGTTAGCACAGGAACCGGAAAAGACGATTTTAAAAAGGTAATCGAAATTATCAATGCTAATCCCCAATTGAAATTCATTTGCATTGATGTGGCTAATGGCTATTCGGAGCAGTTTGTTAATTTTTTAAAGCAAACCCGAAAACAATTTCCCGATAAGGTAATTATTGCCGGAAATGTAGTTACTGGTGAAATGGTGGAAGAATTACTGCTAGCCGGAGCCGATATTATAAAAGTGGGTATTGGTCCGGGTTCGGTTTGTACTACAAGAATAAAAACAGGAGTGGGTTATCCGCAACTTTCGGCAATTATAGAATGTGCCGATGCCGCTCACGGTTTAGGCGGACATATCATCAGCGATGGTGGTTGCACCAGTCCCGGAGACATTGCTAAGGCTTTTGGAGCAGGTTCCGATTTTGTGATGTTGGGCGGCATGCTTGCCGGACATAGCGAGAGCGGAGGCGAATTACTGGAAATTAAAGGCAAACAATTCAAACAGTTTTACGGTATGAGCTCTGCCACGGCTATGAACAAACATGTAGGCGGTGTTGCTGAATATCGCGCGAGCGAGGGGAAAACAGTTACACTGCCGTTCAAAGGTGATGTAGCAGATACGGTTTTGGATATTTTAGGCGGTTTGCGCAGCAGTTGTACTTATGTAGGCGCTTCCCGATTGAAAGAGCTGACCAAGAGAACCACTTTTATTCGCGTAAGCGAACAGGAAAACAGAATTTTTACCAATGAATAATTCGATAACTATAACTAAGGCTACTGTTGAAGATTTAAAAACAATAAGTACTATAGCATACAAAACCTGGCCAATTACTTATGGGGAAATCTTATCCGAAACACAATTGAGTTATATGTTGGAAGCTTTTTATTCGGATGCGGCCTTGCTGAAGAATATGGAGAACGGGCACGAATTTATTTTAGCCTATGAAGATGGTATCGCTCTGGGTTTTGCCTCATTTGAACATCAGTATCAAAATAAACCAAGCACTAAAATCCATAAAATTTATATGCTTCCTGAATCTCAGGGAAAAGGAGTAGGCAAGTTGTTGATTGATACAATTGAAAAAATGACTCTGGATAAAGGTTGTAATAGTCTTTTATTAAATGTCAATCGATTCAATAAAGCTATTGGTTTTTATCAAAAAATGGGTTTCCAAATCATTCAGGAAATTGATATTGAAATTGGTTTGGGTTATCTGATGGAAGATTATGTAATGGAGAAGAAGCTAAGTTGATGAATAATAAAATGGGGTTTTTCCCCATTTTTTATTTGTAAATATTTTGAAAAAAATTTTGATTTTTTGCAAACAGGAATTAGTGATATACAAGGAAGTTGATTGTGTTTTATTCAAAAATTTTTGAATATTTCTGTTGGAATGACTTTAGAAATGGAGAATACTTGTGTCTATTAATTGTAGATTTGCGAATCAAATCAGTTTTATGAAAAGAAAATTTAGAATTTGTTTTTTTTGGTTTTGTTTGTTTTTTATCAATTTACCTCTGGTCAATTGTGTGGCTCAAAATCTTTTTTTTGAAAAGATTAGCGGACAGGAAATTGATCCGAGTACTTCTATTCATGGCATCGCCAAAGATTCGTTAGGTTATATTTGGTTTGGAAGCTGGAATGGCGTTTATCGTTATGATGGAAAAAGCTTTGATTATTTTTATCATAATCCTAATAAGTTGAATTCTTTACCAAATAATCGAATACGCAACATTGTTTCCGATTCTAAATTAGGGCTTTGGTTTTTAACCTTTGACAAAAAATTCGTTCGCTTTAATTACCAACTTAATAATTTTAAAATCGTTGCTAATACAGCAGTTCCGGAACTAATCATTGATTTGTTAAATCGTAATTCGAATGCTATAAACCGGGATAAAGTAGTCAATGGAAAGCATTATTATTTGTCCTCACATTTGTTTTCGGAATTGGATTTAAAAAACCGAAAAGAGTTTCAATATACTGCGAATATTAATCAGCCGGGACGTTTACTGGATGATTATGTGACTACTTTTTTTATAGATGATGAACAACTTATTTGGGTAGGAACTCGTGGTGGCGATATTTATAAAGCTAATCCAAACAGAAATCCTTTTGAATCACATTATAGTTATATTACCAAAAATGGTGGAACTAAATTAGCGACTGTAAGAGCCATTTTAAAAGTAGGGAATCAGGTTTGGCTTGGAACCGATGAGGGAATGCTTATTTATGACGAACAAGGCTTGGTGCAAAATCACCCTTTTTATCATTCAGGCAGTAAAATTGGACAGGTACGTACTTTGTTTAGTGATGCGCAGGGAGGAATTTGGATTGGTGGTGTTAATGGATTAGAATATTATAATCCTAAAAATAACCAAATAAAGGCGATTATTAATCAAAAGCTTTCGCCAAACTTAGAAACCTGGTCAGTCTACGCTTTAGAGCCTTACGGGAAAAATGATTTATGGATTGGTTTGTATAATGGAATTGCCCGAATTAACACGGTTGATTTTAAGATTGCTTATTTCAATTTGGAAAAAGAAATGAACAATCGAAGTGTGATGGATATTCTTTGTGTGGACAAAAATAGACTTTGGCTAGGGACTGAAGGAAATGGAGTAGTGCAGTTACGCATTACGAATCAATTAGGAATTACCAATGAAATTCCTTCTCAGGTTTTTAGAACGGGTTCGGTTTTAAATCAAAAACTTTCCGGAAGTATTGTTTATGCTTTGCATAAAGATAAGAAAGGGAATGCATGGATAGGAACCAGTGAGGGGTTGTATAAAATTAATTATAAATCAAAACCATTTGAGGTAAAAAGTGTACCGTTACGTATAGAAACACCTAATACTTATATTTCGGCGATTACCGATGATAATTTAGGAAACATTTGGATTGCTCATAAAGATGGTATTGCTTCGGTGAATAGTATAACGGGCGAGATTGCACATTATCAAAACAGGGATAAAATGGGATCCTGGCGTTTTCTGGAAAGAGCTTTTTATAAAGATGTTTCTCAAAACACCCTTTATTTCGGTTCTAAAAATGGCTATGTCTCTTTCCGTCCAAGTAAGATAAAAGTGCTTTCTAATAGTCATCCGTTGATTTTTAAATCTTTATATGTGTCTAATCAGGAAGTGATTCCGATGGATAGCAGTGCGGGAGAGCCTATTTTAAAGCAAAGTCTTTCACAAACCAAAGCAATTGAATTGGATTACGAAAACCGCAGTTTCACGATTGCTTTTGCTTCTTTTAATTATAATGATAGTCGCAAAGAAGTTTTCGAATATTTATTAGAGGGCTATGATGATAATTGGATTCCGATTACCTCTCAAAAAATAGTTTTTCATAAAATTCCTCCCGGGAATTATAAATTAAAACTTCGATTAATTACGCCTAATCCGGTGAATACTCCGGTTACCGAATTGCAAATTGATATCAATGCTCCCTGGTACGGAACCTGGTGGGTGAAATTACTTTTCCTGGTTTTGGTTTTGGCTGGGGCTTATTGGATTGTAAAAGAAATTCTGTACCGTGATCGTTTGAAAAATGAGATCAAATTAGAACGTCTGAATGCCGAACAACAGACTGCGTTAAGTAAAGAAAAAATTGAATTTTTTACCAATATTTCCCATGACTTAAAAACACCTCTAACCTTAATTGTAGATCCTTTAAAGCGTTTACAGGAAGATAAAGTTGCTCCCGAAGACAGAGCGGTGTATTTTTCTATTGTTACGAAAAACATCAATTATCTGACCCAATTGATTTATCAGATTCTGGATTTTAGAAAGTCAGAGATGGGAAAATTAAAATTGCATCCTACGGCACGAAATTTTAATGCTTTTTTAGAAGCTTGCGCTGATTCGTTTCTTTTTATTGCACAAAAAAGAAATATTAGATTTCATTTTAATCCGGAGCCTCAAAATCTGGTTTGTTGTCTGGATTATGAAAAATTAGAACAGGTTATTACCAATCTTTTGTCGAATGCTTTTAAATATACTCCTGATGGTGGTGAGGTAATTTTGTTTGTTCATTTTGATGAAATCAAATCAATGTTGGAGATTAGGATTGAAGACAATGGAATTGGAATTGAAGCTTCTCAACTGGAAAAAATTTTCGAACCCTTTAATACTGTTGGGCCAACTCCGTATTACGGCTATTCTTCGGGAATAGGTTTGTCGCTTACCCGTAATTTAATAGAATTGATGCAGGGGGCGATTAAGCTTGAAAGTGTTTTGCAGCAAGGTACCAAAGTATTTATTTGTTTGCCCTATGTAGCATCTTCTGAAGATAATTTCATGGAAATTCAGGAAGAGAAAATGCTTCCTGGAGCAGTTACTGAAATACCAGAGGAAGTTGCCGAAATTTCTTTTGAAAATGCTAAACCTACTTTGTTACTGGTTGAAGATAATCCGGATGTACAAACCTATTTAGGCAAAGAATTAGGTAAGGATTATATTTTGATTCAGGAATATGATGGAAAAAAAGGCTTAGAAGCTGCGATAAAATACATTCCTGATATTATTATTTCGGATATTATGATGCCCGAAATGGAAGGAACCGAATTATGTAAAATATTAAAGACGAACGAAAAAACCTGTCACATACCTATTATTTTATTGACTGCAAAAGGAGCTGACGAACATAAAATTGAAGGTTACAATTTAGGAGCCGAAGCTTATGTCATGAAACCTTTTAATGTGGAAGTTTTACAAGCGCAAATTAAAAGTGTTTTGGAAAACAGGGTGATTTTACAAAACAAACTGGCTGGCATTAAAAAAATAGAAAAGCTACAAGAAGAAATTCCGGATCAGGATAATGAATTTCTTGAAAAAGTTATGGATATCATCAAAAACCGTATAGAGGATACCGATTTTAATGGTGAAGAACTTGCAGTGGCTTTAGCGATTAGTCAGCGTCAATTGTATCGAAAATTAAAAGGGATTAGCGGAAGTACTGTTCATGAATTTATTACCAAAGTAAAAATGGATCAGGCGGAAGAATTACTTCGGAATTCTAATTTGAGTATTTCCCAAATTGCTTATAAAGTTGGTTTTTCTGAACCGTCTAATTTTTCGCGCACTTTCTCTAAATATTTTGGTTGTAGTCCTTCTCAGTATTTAAAATAAAGCAGTATCTTTTTCTTTAAAAATTAACTTATTTTATATTCAATTTGAGTCAATCCTTGTCAAATGCGGTCATTTGTCCGGATTTGATAAGTCTTGGCAATTGCTGATAAGCATTGAAAAAGAAGGGGAATCTATATTTGTAAAAGCATTAAAAATGGTTAATGCTTTATAAATGATTGAAGACAATAAAATTTTATATAAGATTAAAAAATTAAGAAATGAATTGGAAAAGAATGATTGCCGGTTTGGGTTTATTGGGTCTTTTGGCTATTGAAGCTAAGGCACAGGGAAAGCTATCCGAGGTAGCTAAATACAATTTTAATTATGGCTGGAAATTAAATGTTGGTGATGTGACATCGGCTCAAAATAATGCGTTCAATGACCAATCCTGGAAAGGAGTAAATCTTCCTTTTGCCTGGAATCAACACGAAGCTTTTAAAGTTGATATTTCGCATTTATCAACCGGAATTGCCTGGTATCGAAAAACATTTCAATTACCAAAAGAAGCTGCTGATAAAAAAGTGTTTATCGAATTTGAAGGAGTTCGTCAAATGGGTGAGGTTTATGTGAATGGAACTATGGTTGGTTTGCACGAAAATGGTGCGATGGCTTTTGGTTTGGATTTAACATCTTATTTAAAACCTTATCCACAGGAAAATGTCATTGCAGTAAAAACGGATAACGATTGGCGATACCATGAAAGAGCAACTGGTTCTACGTTTCAATGGAATGATAAAAACTTCAATGCCAATTATGGAGGATTGCCAAAGAATGTCTTTTTGCATATTAAATCAAAAGTGTATCAAACGCTGCCGTTGTATTCTTTTTTGAAAACTACCGGAACTTATGTGTATGCAACAGATTTTGATATTCCTCAAAAGAAGGCTACCGTAAATGTGTTGTCTCAGGTGAAAAACGAAACCTCAAAAGCCGTAAATGCGCAATTGAAAGTGAGTGTTGTGGATATGGATGGTAAAGAAGTAGCTTCTTTTTTAGGGGATTCCAATACTTTAAATCCAAATGAAACTAAAGAGTTAAAAGCTTCAAAAGCTTTGGCTGATTTGAACTTCTGGAGCTGGGGTTATGGTTATTTATACACAGTGACTTCTGAATTATTAGTGAATAATGAAGCGGTTGATAAAGCGGTTGTTAAGACCGGTTTTCGTAAGACGGAGTTTAAAAACGGGATGGTGTATTTAAACGACCGCGTGATTATGATGCATGGTTATGCTCAACGTACCAGTAACGAGTGGCCCACTGTGGGGATGTCGGTTCCGGCATGGATGAGTGATTATTCAAACAGTTTGATGGTTAAAAGTAATGGGAATTTGGTTCGCTGGATGCACATTACTCCTTGGAAACAGGATGTAGAATCTTGTGACAGGGTGGGATTAATTCAGGCTATGCCAGCCGGAGATTCCGAAAAAGATGTTGAGGGAAGACGCTGGGAGCAACGTACCGAATTGATGCGTGATGCGATTATTTATAATAGAAACAATCCGAGTATTTTATTTTACGAATCCGGAAATGAAAGTATTTCTGAGCCACATATGAGTGAGATGTTAGCAATCCGAAATCAGTATGATCCATATGGAGGTCGCGCTATTGGCAGTCGTGAAATGTTGGATAGTAAAGTTGCTGAATATGGTGGTGAAATGTTATATATTAATAAAAGTAAGCATATTCCATTTTGGGCAACCGAGTACAGTCGTGACGAAGGATTACGTAAATATTGGGACGAATTTACGCCGCCTTTTCACAAAGAAGGAACGGGGGGAACCACTCATGAAAATGTAAATGGAACTAAGGTTGTTGATGCTAGTGCTTACAATCACAATCAGGATGCACATGCTATCGAAAGTGTAACACGTTGGTACGATTATTGGGAAATGCGTCCGGGAACTGGAGAACGTGTGAGTTCCGGAGGTGTGAATATTATTTTTAGTGATTCTAATACGCATTACAGAGGTCAGGAAAATTACCGTCGTAGTGGAGAGGTAGATCCAATGCGCATCCCGAAAGATGGTTTTTATGCGCACCAAGTGATTTGGGATGGTTGGGTTGATACCGATAAGCCGGCAGCTCATATCATTGGTCACTGGAACTATGATAAAAACGTTAAGAAAGATATTACTGTAGTTTCAACTGCTGATGTCGTTGAGTTATTTGTTAATGGAAAAAGTCTCGGCAAAGGACAACAAAGCAAACGCTTCTTATTTACTTTTAAAGACATTTCGTTTCAAGCGGGAAGCATCAAAGCTATTGGTTTTGATACGAATGGAAAAAAAGTTTGTGAAGACGAAATTAAAACAGCAGCAAAGCCTTTTGCCTTGAAATTGACTTCGATAGAAAGACCGGGCGGAACTTTGGCTAACGCAAATGATTTAGCGTTAATTCAGGTAGAAGTAGTTGATGAAAAAGGAAACCGTTGTCCAACGGCTATGGACATGATTCAGTTTGAAGTAGGCGGAGAAGGAACTTTTGTGGGAGGAATTGCCCAAGGACCAGACAATTATATTGGATCCAAAACGATTCCGGTAGAATGTGGTGTGAATCGAATTATGGTGCGATCTACTGATAAAGTGGGAACAATTTCTATTAAAGCAACCGCTAAATCGCTAAAAGCAGATGCGATTTCGGTAAAAACGATTGCGACTGATTTAGGTGCTTTGTCTACCAATTTGCCAGGAGAAAACCTGCCTTCTTATTTAGAAAAAGGACCAACTCCTGCTACGCCTTCTTTCACTAAAACCCGAAATACAGTGGCTATTATCGGAGCAAAAACCAATTCGAATCAGGCTGACGCTCAAAAAAGTTTTGATGATAATGAATTGAGTGAATGGACTAATGGAGATGGTGTTGCAAGAATTGAGTATGAGTTGGCTCGTGAAGCTACAATCAATCAGGTGGTATTGAAATTAGCGGGTTGGAGAAGTAAAAAATACCCAATTAGAATTTTGGTTGATGGGAAAAAAGTTTTTGAAGAAACTACGCCAACCAGTTTAGGTTATGTGACTTTGGATGTAACTCCTGTTAAAGGTAAAAAAGTTACAATAGAGCTTATTGGAACTTCTGAAAATAGTAATGCTATTAATTTAGTTGAGATTACCGGAAAAGTAGATGAAGGAGGTTTGAAGCAAACTAAATCTAAAATGCCGCAATTGCCAATTGTAGAGGTGGAGTTTTACGAGGCTTTGTGATAATGGATTCGTTGTAAAAGACGGATAGAAATAGAAGTTTATAAATTTTTATAAATGGTTTTTGGTCAGTTAAAGCCTATCGAAGTTTTATAATGGAGATAGGCTTTTTTTATGTTCTGTTTTTAAGACATTTTTTTGCTAAAAAAAGAACAACAAACTATACCATTAGTTTTTAGGATAATTTTTGTAAGTTCGATGCTGGATTTAATGTAAAAAGTTATAGATAAAACTCTTTAATTAGTTATGGTTTATTACATATGTTTAAAAATATAAAATGGAATTAAAAAAGACATTAAGATGGTTTGGAGCAAAGGATCCAATTAGTCTTGAACAAATCAGACAAACGGGAGCGACAGGAATTGTTACTGCCTTACATCATATTCCTAATGGTGAAATTTGGTCAGTAGAGGAGATTTTGAAAACTAAAAATCTTATCGAATCCTATGGTCTGACTTGGGATGTAGTGGAAAGTTTGCCGGTTCATGAAGATATTAAGAAAGGGAAAGCCAGTCGTGACAGAATTATAGCCAATTATAAGGAAAGCGTCAAAAATTTAGGAAAATGTGGCGTTACAACCATTTGTTACAACTTCATGCCGGTATTGGATTGGGCCAGAACCAATTTGAATTATACGCTTGAAAACGGCACGGTGGCGATGTATTTTGAAGCCGATTTGTTTGCGGCATTCGACATGTTTATTCTAAAAAGACCCAACGCGGACAAGGATTACACTGATGAGCAAATCAAAAAAGCCGAGACTATTTTTAAAACTTTAACGGCTGAAGATGCCAGAGCTCTTGCTTATAATATCATTGTTGCCACCCAGTCTTTTATTGACGGAGCTGTGGGAGAAGATGAAAAAGAGCCTATTAATATTTTTTTAAAATTATTGGCTGAATATGACGGAATCGACAAACATAAATTAAGAGAAAATTTTGCGTTTTTCTTAAATGAAGTTATTCCGGTTGCCGAAGAATATGGAGTACGATTAGCAGTTCATCCTGATGATCCACCGTTTCCATTACTGGGATTGCCTCGAATAGTAAGCAGTGGGGATGATTTTGAATGGTTGGCAAATGCATGCCCGTCTCTGAATAACGGAATTACGTTTTGTACCGGTTCTTTAGGAGCTAGAAAAGACAATAATCTGGCGGAAATTTTTCAAAAATATGCCGAGCGTGTACATTTTCTTCATCTAAGAAGTACTAAAATTTTAGACAACGGCGATTTTTATGAAAGCGAACATTTAGACCCGACAGTAGATTTACCGGGCGTAATGAAAGCTATTGTCGAAGAGCAAATCAGACGAAAATCAGAAGGAAGAACCGATTATAATCTACCTATTCGTCCGGATCATGGGCATAAAATGTTAGACGATTTTAACAGGGCTGGAAATCCAGGCTATCCATTAATTGGACGATTAAAAGGATTGGCGGAACTGGCAGGACTTGAAGCAGGAATTCGGTATTCTATTCAAAATTAGAGACAGAAGAAGATAATCTCTGGGGATTATTTATTTTCAACATATTCAAAAAAAAAAAATCAAAAGATAAAAGAGTTCGATTGTTGGACTCTTTTTTTATAAGCAAATTAGAAATTTATTACAGGATAGAGCATGATGCTGTAGCTAATCTTTCCTATTATATTTGGGAAATTTTGATTTATTATCGAAATAAGACATTAATTAATGAAAAATGTAAGTATGAATAATTTTATAAAGTTTTTTTTCCTGATTTTGGTATCGCAAACTATTCAGGCAAAAAAATCTAACTTCAAAGTAAAGAATGCCAATTCATCGTTTGAAATCTATACTCCTAAATTTCAGGCGCTAATTTTATATGACAAAAATGCTTCTCCACTGGATTCTATTGCATCTCATTTATTAGCCGAAGATATTTATAAGGTAACGCATTATAAACCACAAGTCATTACAAATTTTAAAGAGGCTTCTGGAAATGTCATTGTTATTGGAAATATTAATGCCAAATTGATCAATCAATTTATTGATAAAAACACAATTTCAGAAAGTTTTTCAAAGCAATGGGAAAGTTATCTTTATAAAACAGTTCTTAATCCAAACAAAAAGATACACAAAGCCTTTGTTATTGCTGGGACCAATCCGCGAGGAACGGCTTATGGGGTTTTTGAATTATCCAAGAAAATAGGGGTTTCCCCTTGGTATTGGTGGGCTGATGTGCCTGTTAAAGAGCAAAAAGAATTGGTATTGCATCAAAACGATTTCCAGTCTAATGCGCCTTCGGTTAAGTACAGAGGAATTTTTCTGAATGATGAAGACTGGGGATTACAGCCTTGGGCCGCTAAAACTTTTGAACCGGAAACAAAAGATATTGGGCCAAAAACGTATGCCAAAATTTTTGAGTTGTTGTTGCGATTAAAAGCCAATAGCATTTGGCCGGCCATGCATCCAAGTACCAAAGCTTTCTTTCATTATTCTGCTAATGCAAAAATGGCAACTTTGTACAATATCGTTTTAGGGACTTCCCATGCCGAACCGATGTTACGCAATAATGTAGACGAATGGAACGAGAAAAAGTTTGGCAGATTTAATTATAAGATCAATAAAGCGAATGTTTATAAATATTGGGAAAGCAGGGTAAAAGAAGCCAAAGGAATAGACGGAATTTACACCATTGGGATGCGCGGTGTTCATGATAGCGGAATGGAAGGGGTAAAGAATAATGACGAGGCAGTGGAATTGTTAAACCAAGTTATTAAAGACCAAAGGAATCTCCTGCAAACCAATATAAATCATGATGTGACAAAAATTCCGCAGGTTTTTACCGTTTACAAAGAGGTATTGGATTTGTATAAAAATGGTTTGGTCGTGCCGGAAGATATTACGTTGGTTTGGACCGATGACAATTACGGATATATCAGATCGCTGAGTAATACTGAAGAGCAAAAGCGTCCAGGAGGTTCTGGAGTCTATTACCATATTTCTTATTGGGGAAGACCGCATGATTATTTGTGGTTAGATTCCACCAATCCTTTTTTGATATGGGAAGAAATGATGAAAGCCTACAATTTAAAAAACAATACTATTTGGATTGTCAATGTTGGCGATATCAAACCGGCCGAATACAATACCCAGCTATTTTTGGATATTGCTTATGATGCTACTCAATTTCAGCAATCAGAATCGGTTACCGAACATCAGAAACAGTTTTTTGGTGAAATTTTTGGTGAAAAATATGCTGAAAGCATTAGCAAGATTAAGACTGATTATTACCAACTAGCTTTTGAACGCAGACCGGAATTTATGGGTTGGAGTCAGACTGAGCCTACAACGGGAATTTCTAATACAGCTTATAACAGCTTAAGTTACGGAGACGAAATACAGCAGCGTATTAATGCATTTGAAAACATCGCGCAAGAAGTACAATCGATAGAAATGCAATTGCCGGAAAATTTAAAAAGTACTTATACTCAATTGGTAGCTTATCCGGTTAAGGCTTCGGCAAATATGAACAAAAAGTTTTTTTACAGAGACAAAGCTTTAGTTTATGCCGGACAGGGACGAAAAAGTGCATTGAAATACAAAGAAATGGCTCAGGAAGCTTATAATAATATTGTAAATCTAACAGAAAATTATAATCAGTTATCCAATGGTAAATGGAAAGGATTTATGAATATGAAACCCCGAAAGTTGCCCGTATTTGACATGCCTGAAATTAATTTGACTGTAGTTCCTTCTAAAGAGACACTTGGGATTTCTGTGGAAGATACTTTAAAAGTTAATGGAAATGAAAAATTACCAACGTTTTATGTTCACGATTCAGCTTCTCATTTTATAGATGTTTTCTTTCCGGAAACTCAAAATGCCTCGTTGAAATGGAAGTTTAAGACATTGCCTAATTGGATTCAAGTAAGCTCCCCGTCAGGTCTTTTTTTTCCAGATGATGCTGTAAAGTTGGAAGAAAGAATACTGCTTTCCGTTGATTGGAGCAAATGGGAAAAAGCAGGAAAACCTGCTTCGGATTATTTAATAATTCAGGGAGATGGTTTCGAGAAAAAGATTGTAGTAAATATTTCGGATAACCATGCTAATGTTCCTAAAAATGCAATAGTAGAAAAAAATGGTTTAGCAGTACTTTATGCAAAAAGTTTTGTAAGCAACAAACCAGTTGAAAATTTAAAATGGGAAATCTTGAAAGGCTTCGGTCATTCAAAATCAGCTATGCAGGCTTTACCATTATATAGTACGCCTGAAACAGATATTAAAAAGACAGCTGTATTAGAATATGAATTATTTGCCGAAACCGTTACGAATGATGCCGAATTAAATTTGGTAGCAATTCCCACACATCCTCTAGATGTAGATGGAAAAGTTAGAATAGCAGTGCAATGGAACGATGAACCGGTTAAAATTTTAGATTTCAAAACAGAAGGACGTAGTAAAATCTGGAAAGAAAATGTGTTGACCAACAGAGCAATAAACAAAATAAAAGTTTCTGTGAAAACAGCAGGAAAACAAAAATTAAAAATTTATAGACTCGATCCGGGAGTTGTATTAGATTATATTGTTTTACAAACGAAAAAAGAAACTATGCCTTATCATTTAGAAGCGGAAACTAAAATTAAGAATTAACGATACGATATAATAAGGTTTGAAAAATAAGCAAGTTGTGACTTTATTTAAGAGTTCTAATTAATTTCTAACTAAAAACAAAATTCATTAATAAGTAAAAAATAGAAAGTCTTCCAAATAGGAGACTTTTTTTTGTTAAGTAATGAAATTGTTTTGCTTTAAAACAATGTTTTTTAGTAGGTTATGTTGAGTGTCCTGTTTTGATATGTATTGGCAAAGTATGATAATATCGAAAATTAAAGGTATAATTATCTTTGGAATTTGAAATTTTTTCTTAGTCTAAGAAGAAAGTAGAGAAGATGGATGCTGAATTGACTTTAACGGATGAGCAACAAAAAATAATAATGTTGTCATTATGCGAAGAGCAAAAAGGTTATACGATGAAATTAAGGTAAATCCTGATTCTAAAGATGTCAACAGAGCACAAATCATAGAAATCGGGAAAAGATTAATGCTATTTTAACACCGTAGTAAGTTGCACGTCAAAAAGAATTAAGAGTAAATAAATAAAATAATTTGTTTAATACCCGTTTATCAATAGCGGGAATTTTTTTAAATACCATAAAAATGAAAAAGGTTAATTATATCCTTGCTTTAGTTTATCTTATTGTTGGAGTAAATGCATTTGCTCAGCAAAAAGAGTTAAAATCAATGGATTTGTATCTGCTTATTGGTCAGTCTAATATGGCAGGAAGAGCAACTATTGATGCTCAAAGTGAAAATACTTCAGATGCAATTATGATGTTAGACAAAAATAATAATTGGGTAGTTGCTAAGGATCCGTTACATTTTGATAAACCCTATGCTGGAGTAGGTCCGGGATTGAGTTTTGCTCAGGCTATGCTTGAAGGAAAAAAAGATATTAAAATTGGATTAATTCCGTGTTCCTGGGGAGGTTCACCAATTAAAGTTTGGTCTCCTGGTACCAAATATTTTGAAAATTTCCCTTATGATGAAGCTATTCAGCGCACAAAAAAAGCAATGCAAAACGGAACATTAAAAGGAATTTTATGGCATCAGGGAGAATCAGATAATGATCCGGTAAGATCAGCTGTTTATTTGTCTAAATTAAAAAGTTTAATCAGTAATTTAAGAAGAGATTTGAATGCTCCCAATTTACCATTTATTGCAGGTGAAATTGGATATTTTAATAAGGAAAATTTCATTAATCAGATAGTAGGTCAATTGCCAAAAGAGGTAGAAAACACGACTGTTGTATCGGCAAAAGATTTGGTTGATAAAGGAGACCAACTTCATTTCAATACGGCTTCCGCTCATGAATTAGGGAAACGTTATGCGGCGGCAATGAAAATATTTGAATCAGGAAAATTTGATTTAGACGAGAAAAGTGTTAAAGTAAAAGATTCAAAAAATAGCCAAAAAAGAAAAGTAAAAACTAAAGTAGTACTCACTTTTGATGATGCCGAGATTACTCATTTTAACAATGTTGCTCCTTTGTTAAAAAAATACGGTTTTGATGCCACTTTTTTTGTTTGTGAATTTCCGGTAAAAAGAGCAGAAGAAGCAAATGAGTACATGAATTGGAAACAAATTCAGCAATTGTATAAACAAGGTTTTGAAATAGGCAATCATACCGGACATCATAAAAATTTGGCCAAATTAGCTCCTGATACTATTAAAAAAGAGATTGCTTATATTGAGGATAAGTGTAAGAAATTTGGGATTCCCAAACCAATTTCGCTAGCTTATCCGGGAAACCGAAATGATAGTATTTCGCAAAGAATAGTAAAAGCAATGGGCTACCAATATGCAAGAGCAGGAGGAGTAAAATATTATTATCCGGATAAAGATAATAATTTAGCAATTCCGAGTTTTACGGTAATTTCTTCTGATAAGTATAAAGAGAGAACATTAAAAGCTTTAAAGGATATTAAGGAGGATGAAATTTTAGTCCTTACTTTTCATGGAGTTCCTGATGTTTTGGATCCGGATTATTCTACTTCGATAGATTTTTTAAAAGAGATTTTGATTTATTTGAAAGAGCATCATTATGAAGGGATTGCTATGCGAGATCTGGAAAAATAAATTTTGGTGTGGATTAATAGTTTTTTGAAAAAATGATTTAGATAATAAATGAAGATTAGAGAATAAGAAAAACTTTTTGGGACAGTGTCAATTTATTTCATATTTGATACTAATTTATGTTGAAACTTAGTAGAATAAAAATAAGTCATGTTTTGGGTTTGTTGAAGTTCAGGGGGGGTGTCGTAAAACACTTAATTAGTATATAACAAAAGGACAGTTTTAAACTGTCCTTTTGTTATAATATAAGCTGTTATTTCTCAAGTGTTATGGCTTTTCCTGAAATTTCAAATCTTCCATTTTGGGTATCGCTTGAATTATCAGGAAGTTTTCCACCTACAGCCACGGTAAACCATCCTGGTTCAATGACACGTTGTTTTTTGGAATTTATCATCGAAAGCTGTCTTGGTTTGAGGCTAAAACGAACGATCTTTGTTTCTCCTTTTTTCAAGTGAATTCGATCAAAAGCTTCCAATTGCCATATTGGTCTAGGAGTTGATGCCTTTTCGTCTTTTAAATACAATTCAATAACTTCGTCGCCATCTCTTTCACCAACATTGCTTACATCGACTGCAATTTCCAAGTCTTTTTCAGGATTCACATTCTTTGGAAGTTGTAAATTGCTGTATTTAAATTTCGTATAGCTCAAACCAAATCCAAAAGGATACAGCGGTTTTTTATCAAAATAGCGATAAGTACGTCCTTTCATGTCGTAATTTTCAAAATCAGGAAGTTGGTCTACCGATTTGTAATAAGTGACCGGCAAACGCCCTGCTGGATTGTAATCACCAAAAAGCACATCGGCTATGGCATTTCCACCTTGTTGTCCAGGGTATCCAGCAGTTAATATGGCAGGAACATTGTCGTTGGCCCAATTAATGGATAGTGCACTTCCGTTAATTAGAACCAAAACGACTGGTTTTCCAGTGGCAACCATAGCTTTCATCAATTCTACTTGATTAGCAGGCAAATCCAGACTGGTGCGGTCACCTCCTTCAAAACCATCGGCTTCTACTTTCATTTCTTCGCCTTCCAAGCGTTCGTTTAGACCTAATACCAAAATAATAGCGTCTGATTTTTGGGCAACTTGGGTAGCTTCGTCTAATAAGTTATCTTGAGGTTCTGCCCATATTAATTTGGCTACGGCATCCCCATAGAAATTTTGATATTTTATTTCAACTTTATATTTTTTTCCTGCTTCCAATTTTAATTTTTGGGCACGAATTCTTGGCGCATGACGGTTTTTTCCACCAGAGGTTTTTCCTGTTTCAATTTCAACTGTCATAAATGGCTTTGACCATTCCGAAATTTGATAATTTCCTGTTTTTTGAGGAATAAGATAGCCAGTCCATTTTACGCTGTAATTCCCCATTTTTAAGCGAGAATCAGGTGTATTTATGTCCCATTGAAAATCTACATTATCATCGGTTCTGGTAAATAATGGTGTGCCATTCCATTCTAGGTTATCATAATATTCGCCTGTTAAACCTTGGGTTCCATCTTCTTTTTGAAAACAAATAGAAGGAATGGCATTCATAGCCGGAACGCCTTTGGCCAAATCTGTTCCTTGCGCATACAATACTTTTGCAGCAGGTTCCAATTTGTTTTGGATTCCTTTTAGAACTGTAATTGGATTGCTCGGAAATCCACTATAATTACCCCATAAAGATTGTGGGTCATTGGCATTTGGACCGATAACAGCTATTGTTTTTATTTGTTTCGAAAGCGGTAAAGTTTGATTTTGGTTTTTAAGCAAAACGATACTTTTTTGCGAAGCTACTCTAGCCAAATAATCATGTTCTGGACTATTGTTTTCCGAAAAAGGAATATTGGCATAAGGAACAATTTCTACAGGGTCAAACATACCCAGTTTAAAACGAGCTGTAAAGATTCTTTTGACTGCGATATCAATTTCTTTTTCGGTAATCAAATTGCGATTAACGGCTTCTTTAAGGTCTTTATAGCTGCTGCCACATTCCAAATCCAAACCAGTTTTTACCGCCAAAGCCGAAGCCGAAGCAGCATCTGGAGTTATTTTGTGCCATTTCCAAATGTCTGTTACTGCACCACAATCAGATACAATATAGCCATCAAATCCCCATTTGTTCCTTAAAATATCAAACAAAAACGGACTAGCACTTGCCGATTCCCCTCTGAAACGATTATAAGCACCCATTATCGAATAGACACGACCTTCTTTGACCAAGGTTCTAAAGGCTGGAAGATAGGTCTCGTAAAGGTCCAAATCGCTGGCATTGGCGTCAAAATAGTGTCGGGATGGTTCTGGTCCAGAATGTACCGCAAAATGTTTGGCAGTGGCAACTACTTTAAGGTATTTTTCGTCGGTACCTTGCAAACCATTTACATAATTTAGTCCCAATTGAGCCGTAAGAAATGGGTCTTCACCATAGGTTTCGTGACCACGTCCCCAACGAGGATCTCTAAAAATATTGATATTTGGAGACCAGAAAGTAAGTCCTTCATACATGCCGTGTTGACCACGTCTTAAATATTCGTGATGTTTGGCACGAGCTTCATCAGAAATGGCGTTTGCCACATCAAAAACTAGTTTTCTATCCCAAGACGAGGCAATGGAGATAGATTGTGGAAAAACTGTCGCATAACCTGCTCGAGCAACACCATGTAAGGATTCGTTCCACCAATTGTATTCAGGAACATCAAGGCGTTCAATTGCAGGAGAACTATCCATCAACTGACTTATTTTTTCATCCAAGGTCATTCTCGATACCAGATCATTGACTCTTTGTTCGGTTGTTAAATTAGTGTTTTTGAAAGGAAGTTTTTCCTGTGCAAAAGTGCTTAGTGCTACAAATTGTAACACAAAGACCAAGGAGCGTATTTTTCTCATTGCTTATAAAGAATTATAGATTCGTAATTTATTTAATTTTTTTACAATTTTGTTGATAATAGCCCAAAGCATGTTTATGCTATTTGAAGTGACAAAAATAGATATATAGATTTCTAATCATGTGGCTAAATTACTATTTAAGGGAGGTCTAATAGTTGTTATCATTTTTTTTTAATCTGGAGCTTTTCATGAGTAGGTGTAAAATGCTATTTCAAGGGGGGTATTTTGCTAGAGTGTCCAGCAATATTAGGAAAGGAGTAGATTTTTGATATTTTTGTATAAGCTATACTAATTAATATATAAATCAGTTTTGAGAAAAGTTTTTTTTGTTGCTATTTTTTGTTTCATTTTTAAAAATTCTTTAGCACAGCCTTTGGGGGTTTTAAAGCATTTTTCTCATGATGTAAAGTTAAGTCAGTCACATATTCTGGAAATTCAACAGGATGAAAAAGGATTTATGTGGCTCGGTACCTACAACGGATTAATTCGATACGATGGCAATAATTTTCAAAATTTTGAAGTATTACGTAGAGGTAATCTAAATCTCTCTTCTAATCGGGTTTCCAGTTTTCAATTTGATAAGAGTGGCAGAATTTGGATTAAGTCGGAGCAAAATGAAGTTTATTATTTTGATTCAAAAAACCTGAGTTTTCATTATCCGATTGAGGCTAAGAATACCGCTTTAGAATCCACTATATTTAAAGATTACAAATTGATGCCTTCGGGTCGGGTGTGGTTGTTTCCAGAAGCCAAAAATCAAATGGTTGTTTTAGAAAAAAACAATGAAATAAAAAGAATAAACTTTAATTTCTCAAAACTCAGAGACTGTCAAATACAGGAAATATTTGAAGATTCAACAGGAACAACCTGGTTTTTGACCAATTTTGGAATTTGCAGATTGCAAAAAAATGCCGTTCGACCAGAATATTTGTTTTTTAATATGAGTCGACCTTCGGGAAAATCTTATTCTTTTAAAGTTGTAGCCGAAATTAATGAAGAATTATGGTTTGGTGGAACCAATGGAAAGCTAAGTCGCTATTCTAAGAAATCATCCACTTTTTTTGATATTGCTACCGGAATTTATTCGGATATTGAAAAAATTAAGCCTATAACTGCGACTAAGATTCTTATTGTAAGTCAAGAAGACGGCTTTGCAATCTATGATAGTAAATCAGGGAAAATAAGCGTTCATAATGCAAAAACGCTGCAAGGATTTCCATCGGGACCCATAAAATATATGGGATTAACGCATGGCAGACAATTTTGGTTTGAAGCTTCAAAATCTGGAATTTTTCAATTTGATATAGTAAGGGGTAAATTAAAACATATGTTGGTCGATTTTAGTGATCCTACTGCAATAAATATCAAGCGAAAAACCTTTTTTCTGAGAGCTGCCGATGGTACGGTCTGGATTCAACCCAAAGATGGTTCTCTGGGCTATTGGGATGAAAAACAAAATCAATTGTTTTCTATTTCTCACTGCATGAAGCAATCAATAGAGGAGGTGTCTGATGTGATGCATGCCGCTACCTTTGATAAATCAGGAAATTTATGGTTTTGTTCCTATCGAAAAGGGCTGGATTTAATGATTTTTAAAAGCAAAAAATTCAAAACCTTAAATCTGGAGGCGGCCCAAAACCGTCAAAAAAACAATGTGAGGAGTCTTATGCAGGATCGCAACGGAACCTTATGGGTGGCTTGCAGGAACCAAAAGATTAGTCTATTTGATAAAAATAAAAGAAAGATAGGTTTCTTAGGGGCCAATGGAACTTTGTCTGCTGCTAGTCCAGGATGGGGAGCAGATGTTTATCATACTTTTCAGGACAAAAGAGGACGGGTATGGGTTGGAACCAGAGGGAATGGACTGTATTGCTTGGTGCCTACTACCACTCCTTATTCGTATAAAGTATTGCATTATAAATACAGTGAAACAGACAAATATAGTATCAGTGCCAATGATATTTACAAAATATACCAATCGGCTTCTGGGAATATATTTGTGGCAACTTGGGGTGGAGGTCTTAATCTAATTCGGGAAAACAAGACCGGAATACGTTTTATTAATTTTAGAAACGAATGGAAAAAATACCCGATTAAGTCGGCTGATAGAGTACGCTCTATTGTTGAAAACAAGCAACAACAATTGTTCTTTGTTTCTTCGTATAAGTTGTTTTCGTTTTCAGAAAAAAACAAAAAACCAAATCAATTTCAGTTTAAAGAATTTCCGCAGGTATCAGGCAATGATATTTTGGATTTAATGATTACTTCCGAAAATAAATTGGCATTGGCTACAAATGGAAAGGGAGTGCAATTGGCTGATTTAGATTCTAAAGGTAATTTGGAGCTACAATCTTTTAGTGAAGAATTTATCGGATTTCCTATGGATGAAGTGGTATCCATCCAGGAAGATAAGTCTGGGAAATTTTGGCTCATGGGCGACAATCAGTTGGTTCGTTTTGATGTCAAAAATAAAACGACCGAGAATTTTCCAGAATTAAAATCGCTACTAGGTAATGAAATTTTCTCTGAAGCAACGAAGTGTATACTCTCTACAGGAGAAATAGTTGTAGGTTATTCTAATGGTGCAGTTTATTTTAATCCTAATAAACTAAAACCATTAGCATTCAAACCTTATTTGGCAATTACAAGTTTTGCGATAAACAACAAAGAATTAGCAGAGCTTTATCCAGATATTCCAGCAAATCCAGATTTGCTAAAGGAAGTAACACTCGAGCATGATGAAAATTTTATTAGGATTCAATTTTCGGCTTTAGATTATGTAAAAAATGAAAACATTGTCTATCGTTACAAGCTGGAAGGAGTCGATAAACAATGGAATTATACCAAAGGAAGCCAGTCAATCAATTATACAAATCTGGGACGAGGAGAATACAAATTGATTGTATCCTCTACCAATGATCACAATTTATGGGTTAACAATGATAGAGAAATTACCATAAATATCCGCCCATCAATTTGGTGGTCAAATTTGGCAATTTTGCTCTATTTAGTAATAGGTTATGGATTGTTTTTGTTGGTACGTAGAACTATTTCTACTATTCTAAAATTGCGTAATGATGTTCAAATTGAAAAGCAGGTATCAGAATTAAAGCTAAAGTTTTTTACTGATATTTCACATGAAATTAGAACACCTCTAACGATGATTACGGCTCCGGTTGAAAAAATGTTAGCCGATAAAGAAGTACCGGAAACGGTTAAAAAGCAACTGGAATTGGTTGAAAGAAGTACCAATAGATTACTCAATCTGGTCAATCAGATTTTGGATTTAAGAAGAATTCAAAATAGAAAATTAGAAGTTCAGGAAATTAATTTGGGGCAGTTTGCGGCCAAAGTATGTGATAATTTCAGTGAAATAAGTCTGCAGCGTAAAATTCGTTTAAAATTGAAAGTGTTTGCACAACATCCATTTATTTGGGCTGATGCGGATAGTCTGGACAAAATTATGGTGAATTTAATTTCTAATGCTTTCAAATATTGTCGTAGTGGAGATTCGATTGAAGTTGTTGTTGATGAAACGGATAACAAACTCGTGCTAAAAATTAGGGATAATGGTCCGGGAATAAGTCCGGTTTTGCAAAAAAAATTATTTGTACGTTTTTCCAATTACAATGAAAATCCAAATAATCCCAGTACAGGAATTGGACTCTCTATTGTTAAGGATTTAGTTGAAAAACATCATGCAACTATTACAGTCGATAGTACTGTTGGTAAAGGGACTTGTTTTCAGCTTAATTTTTCAAGGGGATATATGCATTTTGGTGATGAGGTTAATCTTATGTTTGAGGAAGAATTGCATGAGAATTCAATAGAAAATAATTTACAGCAAGATTTTGAAAATATTGAAAAAGAAGAACATCGAAAAGATAAGTTTGTAGGTCTTATTGTGGAAGATGATCCTGAATTGCAGAGTTTCATCGTTTCGATGCTTGAGGAGGAATATACGATTCATGTAGCCGAGAATGGTATAGAAGGTCATTTGAAAGCTGCCCGATTGAGTCCTGATTTTATAATAAGCGATGTAATGATGCCACAGATGGATGGTATTGAAATGTTGCGATTGATTCGAAATAATTTAGTAACGAGTCATATTCCTGTTATTTTACTGAGTGCTAAAACAGCTATAGAAACCAAGTTGGAAGGATTAGAATACGGTGCTGATGAATATTTAGAAAAACCTTTTAATGTAAGTTATTTGAAAGCACGTATTAAAAATGTGCTGGAACAACGCAAAAGATTACAACTTTTATATTCAAGCGGGAATATTGTCGAGATTTCAAATGAAGAACCATTACAAATTTCGAATCAGGATCATAAATTTATGTTTGAGGTAATCAAATTGATAAAGGAAAATATCTCCAAAACCGATTTTTCGGTTGAAGAATTAGGGAAATTGATGCGAATGTCCAGAGCCAGTTTTTTTAATAAACTGAAAGATTTAACGGGAGTTTCTCCTGTAGTTTTTATTCGGGACATTCGATTGAATGAAGCGGCTGAAATGTTGAAAAAGGATGATTTATTAATCAAGGAAATTTGTTTTGAAGTAGGTTTTAGTGATCTCAAATATTTTGGAAAATGTTTTAAATCAAAATTTAATTATACGCCGGCAGAATATCGCCGTCTGTACAAATAGAATAGTTTTAGTTAGTTTTTTTTGGGGTTCATAAACAAAATATTTTGTTTATGAACCTTTCTTTTTTTGGGGTTACTTGTTCCTCTTTTTGAATATTGATAAGGACTAAATAAGATCAGGAAGAGAATTAAGAGTCTTGTTATTGGTTGTTTTTTAAGAGTATTTTTTTAGTATCTGTTTTTAATACTCTTTTTATTCGTTTTTTATAGTTAATTATTTGTTTTCAAGGCTTTTGATGTTGTTTTTGTCTTGGTATATTACATAAGAAAAAACATCTTTTTCTATTGGTTTTAGATAAATACCCCTTCTTTTTTATCAATTTACCTACCCTTTTTTTTTGTTTGTACGAGCTGCGAATTCAATTAGTTAAACCACCCTTATTGAAAAGCAATTTGTCCACCTTATTCGCTTTTACTCTAATTAGTTTTACATAAACCAAAAAGTCTTTTAAGACAGTTTTAACTAATCACTTAATAAATAATTAAATTATGGAACAAACCAACACTTGCATACCGATGCTTTTTATAGTTAGTATGTTATTAGTGTCTTTTCTCAAAAACAGCAAACTGGAAATTAGATTATCTCCGGATAATAAATGGAAAACCAAAAACTTCAGCAGGCAAATTACAATTGCTGCCTTGGTCTGGAATTCTCTTCCAAAATCGAGGATTACGGCTGTGAACATTGATTTGAACTTTAGCAATTTTCAATTTTAAAAAGAAATGATGATGAAAAAGATACTAAACAAAATTTTGACGTATGGTGCTTTATTGTTTTTGATTACAAGTTGTGAGAAGGACGAATTAAAATACGATACCTCAGTAGTCAGTAATTTTGAAATTCAATTAAATGACGAACCATGGAGTTTGAATACAGGGATTTCAACTAAGCCTATTTTTATTTACAAAAGTGATGGGGAATTTTTTGCTAATTATAGTTCACATTATCGTTTTGCATTAGAAAATGGGACTTATAAATTCTTAGCAACCGATATCCCGGATCAAATGGTTCCTCATCCTGTGAATTTGAACGATTTGATTATTCCGCAGGCAGTCAATGCCGATCAACCGGTCAAAATTTCTGCGGCAATACCATATCAGTCTCCTTTCAAAGACTTGCTTACAATGAATATCTTAACTCGTTCGGGTATTTTGCGATTAAAAGCAAAGGATATAACTGCAGACCCAAGTTATACCAATATTAAAGCGATTGTAACCGTAAAACGAAATGGATATAAAGTGGTAGATGAAACTTTTGTGCAACAAGACATGAACGTTGCAAGAACAAAAAAGACAACCACTGGAGGAATCAATTATACCGATGATTTTATTGTTTTTCAAACAGATGAAACAGCAAATGAAGTTCGTGTCCACTTGGAATTTATGAATGACAATATGGAAGTTTTACAAACTAAAGAAATAGCAGGTTCTTTCCCAATTGTTGCTAATGGTGTCACTCAAATCAATTTCAATCTGAATGATCCTGATACTGCCATTATAACAAACTATGAGACTACAATCAATGGTGAAGTTTATACGGCAGCAAAGAAATTCAATCAGAAATAATAAACAGACTTAAAAATAACTTTATATAAACATTCTAGTTATGACGATAAATAAATATATCGTGAGCGTTTTAGCTGTTTTGCTTTTGGCATTTAATAGTTATGCTCAGGAAAAAGTAACTGTAACCGGTGTGGTAAGAGATAAAACAGGTTCAATTCCTTCTGCTACAGTTGTTGTAGTCAATCAGAATACTAATACTACTACAGATATTGATGGAAAATTTTCTATAAAAGTAAATGATCCCAAAACTGCTGTTTTGTTAGTTAGATTTATTGGTATGAATGATGTTACAGTGCCTCTAAAAGGTCGTACTTCAGGTATCGATGTTCAAATGAAAGAATCAAACAGTGAATTAAATGAAGTGGTAGTCATTGGATACGGTACACAAAAGCGTGGAAATCTTACCGGAGCCATTTCCAGTATTAAAGGTTCTGAATTAGCCAAAGTACCTACTGCTTCTGTAGCTGAAGCCTTAGTGGGTAAATTGCCAGGGGTGCAGGTTACGTCTGCAGACGGATCTCCGGGATCTGAAATCATGATTCGAATTCGTGGTGGAGGTTCAGTTACTCAGGATAATTCCCCATTAATTTTAGTGGATGGTTTTGAGGTAGCTAACTTAAATGATATTCCGCCTACAGACATTGAGTCGGTTGAGGTGTTGAAAGATGCTGCTTCTACTGCTATTTATGGTGCTCGTGGAGCTAACGGAGTAGTATTGGTAACTACCAAGAAACCAAAAGCAGGGAGAATTTCAGTAAATGTGAATAGTTACATGCAAATTAAAACTTTAGCAAATCGTTTGGATGTGATGGATCCTTATGAATTTGTAATGATGCAATATGAATATGAGCGTCAGCGTAATTCTAATCCAACAGCTTTCTTTAATCGTTACGGTCGTGCTAATGAATTATACATTTATCAGGGAAACAAAGGAATTGACTGGCAGGATGAAATTTTTGGAAGCAATCCTGTGGCAAAATATACCGATTTAAGTTTACTTGGAGGAAGCGAGAGCACTAAATATAAATTTGCGCTTGTGAATCAGGATCAGCCTGGAGTATTAATTGGTAGTGGAATGAAACAAACTAACCTAAACTTCATGATGACGACTAAGTTATCTGATAAATTCACTTTTGAGTTTCAAACCCGTTTAATCAATCAAACGATTAATGGTTCAGGTACCGAAGGAGTTAGTTTATTAAATACTTTACGTCAGGCACCAACTCTTGGTTTAGAAGAGTACATGACTTTACCGGAAGATAATACTTATTTTGATCCGGAAGATTATCAGCCTACAGTGCGTTTTAATCCTAAACAGGAAGCAGAGAAAAATTATCGTAAGCGCAATACTCGTACATTTAATACTACAGGAGCTTTAACTTGGAATATTATTAATGGCTTGAGTCTTCGTAGTATGTTTGGGTATGAATATAAATATAGTGAAGACGGTCGTTTTTGGGGTACAGATACAAAAACAGCAAATGCTAACAATAATCAGCCAGTTACTTATTGGTCGATGTCTCAAAGCCCAAGATGGCAATTCAGTAATGTTTTAAATTATAATTATAAATGGAAAGACGTTCATGATTTTCAATTTATGGTAGGACAGGAGATGAAAAATCAGGAAAGTTATGGTAAGTATTACCGTAGTCGTTATTTCCCTGAAGACATCTCAGGAGCCAAAGCATTGGATAATCTGGCTTTAGGAACTCCTTATGAAAATGGTTCTTCGGCAGGATCTCCAAATCGTATTTCGTCATTTTTTGGTCGTGTAAATTACGGTTTTGATGATAAATATTTAGCTTCTTTTACCGCTCGTACCGATGGTTCGACAAAGTTTGGTCCGGGTAACCGTTGGGGAATTTTCCCGGCTGCTGCTTTAGGTTGGAGAGTTTCTAATGAAGACTTTTTGAAAGACAGTAAAGTGATTTCCAACTTAAAAGTTCGTTTGAGTTATGGAGTTTCCGGTAATGATAGAATTAATGGGGATTTGTATGCGAAATATTATGGAGTGTCCCGTGATCGTTCTGTAGGTTGGGGCGAAGAGAATCATTACTACTACAATTTTTACAATACCAATTTTTTAAATAATCCGGATGTAAAATGGGAAACAACTTATACCAGAAACTTAGGTTTTGATTTTGGATTTTTTAAAGAGCGTATAACGGGTAATATCGAATTTTATAAAAATACGGTAAAAGATTTGTTAGTACCTTCTGATATTCCGGGTGCTTCAGGATTTACAAAAATCATGAAAAATGTAGGTCAAACATCTAATAAAGGATTAGAGTTTGCTGTCAATGCTAACGTAGTTCGTAAAAAAGATTTTCAATTGGATGTGAATTTTAATATTGGTTTTAACAAAAACAAAATTGACAAATTAGCCAGTGGTGAAGAAGAATGGATTTTAAGTTCAGGATGGGCAGGAACACAATTGTTAAATGACGATGATTATCGTGCTTATGTTGGGGGACAAAAAGGTTTGATTTATGGTTTTGTAAATGATGGATTCTATACGATGGATGATTTTGAATCATTCGACCCATTAACCAGAACTTGGAAATTAAAAGAAGGAGTTGTGAACTCTAAAAACCTTTCGGGAGATCCTCGTCCGGGTAATGCTAAGTTCAAAAAATTGACTCCTATTGATTTAACAGACCCTAATACTTTCGTGATTGGTGATCAGGATAGAAAAGTTATCGGAAATACTAATCCAAAATATTCCGGAGGTTTTGGTTTGAACGCTACTTATAAAAACTTCGATTTTTCAACTTTTTTCAACTTTATAGTTGGGTTTGATGTGTACAATGCCAATAAAATAATGATGACATCCTGGTATGATAATAATCAAAATAATTTAGGAATGGAAGTGGGATTAGACAAACGTTGGAGAAACTATGACGATATGGGGAATGAAATTCGTTACCAACCGGAAGTTTTAGCCAAGTTTAATGAAAACGCTACTATGTGGAATCCAACTTCTATAGGTCGTCCTATTGCGATGTCTTATGCTATTGAAAAAGGTACTTTCTTACGATTAAATACCCTTACAATTGGTTATACAATTCCTCAAAATTTGACTAAAAAAATCGGAATTAGCAGAGCTCGTTTTTACGCAACAGGTTCGAATTTATTTGTATGGACCAATTATTCAGGTTATGATCCGGAGGTTAATTTAGAAACCGGTTTAACGCCTAATATCGATTATAATGCTTATCCAAGAACCAGAAATTACACTTTTGGAGCGCAGTTATCATTTTAATGAAATTAAATTATAGAAAGATGAACAAAAAGATATTATATAGTCTTCTGTTAAGTTTTGCAATGCTTTTTACAGCTTGTGAAGATTATTTGGATGTGCAACCAGACACTGGTTTTACCGGAGCAGAAGTTTTTAAAACAGAGAAAGATATGCAATCGGCAGTTGCCGGAGTTTATACTCTCATGCTCACGGATGATGCTTATTCAAACCGTTTGGCTTTTGTGTTCAATATGAATACAGATGTTGAAATGGCTGGGGTATCCACAAATACGGTAAATGTTAATGGTTCCGATTTGGCCTGCTATGAGCCAAAACCTTATTGGACCACTTTAAATTCTACCTGGAATGCCATGTACCGAATTATTAATCTTTCCAATGATGTGATTCAAGGAATTGAGCAATCAGATCTTTATAAGTCAGCCAGCAAGGAAACTCCGTCAGCTGTGACTCAACTTTATGGAGAAGTAAAAACAATTCGAGCCATGGTTTATTTAGACATGATCCGTATTTGGGGAGATGTTGTTTTTAGAACTAAATCTTCTACAGGAGATGAGAATTTTTATGTAGGAGTTACAGATAGAAATGAAATTCTTGAATTTTTGATTGATGATTTGAAATCGGTGGAGCCATTGATGCAATATGCTAATCAATTAGATTATGGTGTAGAACGCGCTTCAAGAAGTTTCAACCAGGGATTAATTGGGCTATTGGCTCTGACTCGTGGCGGATGGACTTTACGTCCTGATACCAATAATCCGGCTAGTGTTGGGCAAATGGTAAGAGGAGATAATTATGAAATGTATTATGATACTGCAATTACTTATTTAGGAAAAGTTATCGAAGAACAGCATCATGATCTAAAATTGAGCTACCGTGATTTTTGGATCAAGCAAAATAACTGGGTAACACCTGCTGATGATGATGTGATGTTTTCATTGCCATTGTTAAAAAATTCTACGGGAGAATATGCTTTCTATATCGGGGTGCCAATTACCGAAGGAAATCACCCTTATGGTGGAGCATCAGGAAATCTTAGTTTAAGCGGAACCTATTTGTTTTCATTTGATAAGACCGATTTAAGACGCGATATGACTTGTGCACCGTTTTCGTATGATGAAAATTTGAATCAGTTAATCCGTTTGGATTTAGCCCGTTTAGCCGTGGCTAAATGGTCTAAGTTATATATGACTGATCCGTTAGGAAATACCAGTGGAAAAGGAACAGGAGTAAATTATCCTTGGATGCGTTTTGCTGATGTTTTATTGATGTATGCAGAAGCTGTAAACGAGCGTTTCGGTCCTCGTAATGATGCTCAGGAATGCTTAAAACGTGTACGTAGAAGAGCTTTTGCAGAAGCAAATTGGGGTGAAAAAGTAGAAAGTTATGTGAATTCTAAAACTACTAAAGAAAGTTTCTTTAAGGCTATTATGGACGAGCGTGCCTGGGAGTTTGGAGGAGAGAGTAAACGTAAATTTGACCTGGCCCGTTGGAACAAATTTAGTGAAGTGATTTACAATCAATACAACAAATTAATCAATTGGGGTAAAGTTGCTAATGGTGCATTTGTACCTGGTATTGATGCCGTTCCGGGAAGTGTTTATTGGAAAAATATTCCGGATCCTAATAATGCAGCCAGAACTATTTTGGATATCCAGGGAATTGATGAAATTCTCAATGCCAGACCTGCGGGTTATACCGAACAAGTGTTTGCTACAAACTGGTATTCACTTAATAATGAAACCGCTTTTTATGAACCAAGGAATGATATTAAATGGAGTTTTAGAGGTTTTATCAATTTTAATAATGCTTCTTCGGTTACCCCAAATGATCCACTAAGATATTTATGTCCGTATCCTTCCAAGGTAATTACAGACCATCGTGGAGCTATCCAAAATTATTATGGTTTTAACTATTAAATTGAATCTATCATGAAAAATTCAAAAATAGCAACTAAAATTTTATCCTTCATTAGCGTATTGCTAATGGGGGTGTTATTAAAATCTTGTCAGGCTGACAATTTGATTTATAACAGACAAGACGATTTATTCCAACCAAAGTTTGTATTAGCTGCTCCTTTGGTAGAAAGCAATTCTATTGCTTTAGTCTGGTACAAAGTAAATGATGCCGATTCTTATACGGTAGAATTACATACGGATAATTATTATAAAAGTTTGTATAAATCATTTACGGTAACTGATACGCAGATTTTTATGGATGATATTCCGTATAAAACACAGTTTTATATTAGATTAAGAGCCAATCATGCCGATACTGCTCATAATTCGCAATGGGCTTACACCAGTGCTTTAACAGAAGAGCGTCCTCCTTTTGCTGCTATCCTTAATAAGGTAGAAAAAATTAATATTGGTGAAAATGAAGTAAAAGTTAGCTGGATTATTGATGCTCAAAATCCGGTAGATAGTATTTCTGTAGAACCAGCATTGAATAAGGAGTTACCAGCTGTGGGACGTTATTTAACTGCCGAAGAGATTCTGAATGGAGAGGCTACCCTAACAGGATTGGAAAAAAACACCTTGTATAATTTGAATGTTTTTGATAACAATAAAGACAGACGTTATGACAAACCATACAATCAGGTAACATTCCGTACAGCAGGTCCATCCGCTGAGACAATTATTGTAACTAAAGATATGGATTTAGATGCTATTTTGAGAGCCAATAATGAAAATCCGGATATTCCTGAAGGGACAGAGTATTTCTTAGAAGCTGGTTCTTTATTTAAAATCACACCATTTACGATTGTGAAAGGATTTAAATTGATTGGAGGAACTCAGGGTGAGCGTCCACAAATTGAAATGAATGGAAACTGGAATATAGCCGAAGGATCTTTTATTTCTACGCTGGCTTTTGAAAACATTCGTTTCTATCAAACTATTGATTCGGGTTATTTCTTTAATAGTGGAAATTCATGGACAGTGGGTGAAATCTCTATCTATAACTGTGTTTTCAACCATTTTAAACGTGGTTTCTGGAGACATCAGGGAAGTGGTAAATACAAAGAAATTGGAAGTTATGACATGAGCTATACTACATTAGATGAAGTTGGTGGACACTCAGGTCCTTATGGTACTTTCGTTTGTGGTTCTGGCGGAGCTGATAATATTAAAAGTGCCGTATTTTCTAATTGTACATTCATGCGAGATCATTATCAAACCACCGATTTGAATCGAAACTTTAGACATTTATTTGATTATGGATCTTCAGCTTATCCAATTCATCTGGAATATCAAAATATCACTATTTATGATTATGCTTATAACAGAGGATTGATAAATATTCCGGCCGCTGTAGGTTCTACATTAATATTCAAGAATGTGTTGTTAGCTTCTGCAAGTGGTAAAGTAATTCAGGCTATTGCTGCCAATACGACTACTACATTCGGAAATAATTATACCACAACTGATTATTTATTAGGTGCTTCGGCAATTCAGGGAACTGAGTTAGGTATTAGTGCACAGGATTTATTTGTGAATCCTACCCAAGGAAATTTAATGATTAAAGATTCGAATTCTCCAATTGTAACGAACAGAGTTGGAGATACGAGATGGCTTCCGTAACTATTAACAAATTCTAAATTGAAATAGGTTTTAAAAGAAGTATCCGCTTCGGGTACTTCTTTGTACCTATTTTGCTTAGTAAGTATTATTATTTATAAAATTTAAAAATGAAATTGAAAAAATTACTGTTGTCTTGTACATGCATGTTTGGCGCTTTTGGGTTGCAAGCTCAGGTTTGGAATGCCGATCTAGGAAATGGGAAATATAAAAATCCAATTATTCATGTAGATTATTCAGATCCTGATGTATGCGCAGGCGAGGATGGCTATTATTTAACTGCTTCCAGTTTTAATAGCTCTCCTGGGCTGCCTATTCTTCATTCGAAGGATTTGGTAAATTGGAAATTAATTGGCTATGCCCTTCAAGATCAGGTTCCAGTTGAGCATTATCGCACAGTACGTCATGGCGATGGTGTTTGGGCTCCTTCTATTCGCTATCATAACGGCGAATACTTTATCTATTGGGGCGATCCCGATTTTGGTATCTATATGGTAAAAACCAAAGATCCGGCTGGACAATGGGAAGAACCGGTTTTGGTAAAAGAAGCCAAAGGGATTATTGACACCTGTCCGTTTTGGGATGCAGATGGTAAGGCCTATTTGTCGTACGCATTTGCAGGAAGTAGAGCCAATGTAAAAACGGTTTTGATGTTGTCAGAAATGGCAGCTGATGGTAAAAAATTAATTGGTAATCCGGCATTGGTTTTTGATGGACATGACGGTCATACTACTGCAGAAGGAACCAAAATTTATAAAAAAGAAGGTTATTATTGGATTTGGTCTCCTGCAGGTGGGGTAAAACCGGGTTGGCAATTGGCTATGCGTTCCAAGAATATTTGGGGGCCTTATGAAGCGAAAATTGTTTTAAATCAAGGGAATTCAGCTGTAAATGGACCGCATCAAGGAGCCTATGTTGAAACGCCAAACGGGGAAGGATGGTTTTTACATTTTCAGGATCGTTGGGCTTATGGACGAATTGTTCACATGCAGCCTGTTACTTGGAAAAATGCTTGGCCAATAATTGGTGTGGATACCAATAATGACGGTATAGGTGAGCCAGTTGAAGAATGGAAAAAACCAAATGTGGGGAAATCTTATCCGGCAACTCCTTTGGAAGCATCTGATGAGTTCAATTCTCATCAGTTTGGATTGCAATGGCAATGGCAGGCTAATCAAGATCCAAGTAAACATTGGGGTTGGTCTTCAGGTAATTTAGGTTTTATTCGTTTGAACTGTATTCCACGTCCGGAGGAAATGAAAACCATGTGGATGATGCCTAATTTACTGTTACAAAAGTTCCCTTCCGATAATTTTACTGCGACAACTAAATTGACTTTTGAAAATAATCCCGATGCTAAAAAATCAGGGACAGGGCTTATCATTTTTGGAGAAGATTATGCCTATATCGCTATCGAACAGGATAACGAAGGAAAACTCAAATTAGTACAACGCTCCATGAAAAACGCACGTACTTCTAAAGAAACCGAAATTGAAATTGCGGCTTTGCCAATACAACAAAAAGAAGTTGTTTTTAGAACTAAAGTGGAAATGATCGATCAAAAAGAACCTTATGATGCAAAGGTGACTTTCTATTATAGCTTGGACGGTGAAAAATTTAAAGAATTTGGAAAAACATTTAAACCTACAGCCGGTCGTTGGGTTGGAGCCAAAATTGGTCTTTTTGCAACAGGAACCAAGGCTGTAAATGATAGTAGTTATGCCAATTACGATTGGTTTAAGGTTGAGAACAATAATGATGTAAAAAAAACATCAATGTCAATTAGCATGCAAGATTAGTTAAGCCTGAAAGAAAAAGCAAAACTGTCTTAATGATTATCCTTTTATACAAATGAAAAGAAAAATTAAATATACCATTTTCACGCTCTTGACTTGTCAGATTGTTTTGTTTGGACAAATAAATTCCAAAAACAGTCAAAACAAGTTACAACCAATTGTCTGGGCACAGAAAATGGCAGATTCTGATCATAAAAGAGTTCCCAATCCGGTATATCTTGATGGTGCTAAAGCAGCAAAATGGAATTATACCAATGGATTGGTCTGTCTGGCAAACCAAAAGCTGTTTGATTATACCAAGGATAAAAAATATTGGGATTATGCCTTTGAATATGCCAATCAGTTAATAGATGATAAAGGAAAAATTTTAGGAGGATATGCCGTTGATAGATACAGTTTAGACCTTGTCAATTCAGGAAAAATGCTTTTTGATATCTATAAGAAAACAGAAGATAATCGATATAAAACAGCTATGGATTCACTTCATAAGCAGTTGGAACATCACCCTAGAAATTCAGATGGAGGTTATTGGCATAAAAAATCCTACCAGTGGCAAATGTGGTTAGACGGGGTATACATGGCCGATCCTTTTTCTGCTCAGTATGGTGCTGAATTTAATAACCCAAAGGCTATCGATGATGCTATTTTGCAAGTAGAATTGATTCAGAAGCATACCTATGAACCAAAAACAGGATTAAATTTTCATGGTTATGATGAAAAGCGCCAGCAATTTTGGGCTAATAAAATTACAGGAACTTCTTCTCATGTTTGGGGTAGAGCGCAAGGATGGTATTGTATGGCATTGGTTGATATTCTTGATTTTGTACCCCAAAATCATCCTAAAAGAAAAGAACTCATTCAAATACTTAATAAAGTTTTTGCCGCTGTTTTAAAATCTCAGGATAAAAAATCGGGAGTTTGGTGGCAGGTTATGGATCAGCCTCGTAAGCAAGGAAATTATTTAGAATCTACTTGTAGCACTATGTTTATTTATTCGTTTGCCAAAGCTTATAACAAAGGATATGTTGGATCAAAATACCTAAAAGCTGCGAGGACTGGTTTTGATGCTGTGTTAAAACAGTTCATTATAGAAGAGAATGATGGAACTATTTCTATAACAAAATGCTGCTCAGTAGCTGGCTTAGGCGGAAAAAACCCTCAGGATAGAGATGGCTCATTCGAATATTATATTTCTGAACCTATCAGAAATAATGATGCAAAAGCCGTGGGTCCATTTATTTTGGCAGCGCTTGAATTACAAAAGAATTTAGATAAAAAATAGAAGAATTAGATAATGATAAAAATTAGTAAAAATAGTATTGCCGGCCTGGCAGTTTTATTGGTTTTGATGACTGTAGATGCAGTTTTTGCCCAAAACAAAGTAAAAGGGAATTCTAAATTTCCATTTCATATGCCCGAGGTACAATTGCCAAAATTTAAGGCAGATACCTTGAATATTCTTGATTTTGGGGCAATTCCAAATACCAATATGCTATGTACCAAAGCGATTAATGAGGCAATAGAACGTACTTCAAAATCGGGTGGAGGTGTTGTATTGATTCCTTCAGGTTTATGGACTACGGGACCGATTAAGATGAAAAGCAATGTGAATTTGCATACTAAAAATGGGGCATTTATACGGTTTACAGATGATATGAGTCAGTATAAATTGATTAACTCTTATTTTGAAGGTAGTAAAACCATTCGCTGTGAATCACCAATTATGGGAATAGATTTAGAGAATATTGCCATTACAGGACAGGGTATTTTTGACGGAAATGGTATGGCTTGGCGACCAATTAAGAGTAATAAAATGACTGCAGGGCAATGGGAGGAATTGGTTAAATCAGGAGGAGTCTTATCCAAAAACGGAAAAACTTGGTATCCCTCTCAGGGAGCTTTGACCGGAAATGAAGAACAGGATAAACTTCCTAAAATAAGAACCATAGATAATATGGAACCTTACAAACAGGCATTGCGTCCGGTAATGGTAAGTTTGGTGAATTGCAAAAAAGTACTGCTTGACGGAGTTACTTTCCAAAATTCTCCTGCATGGAATGTGAATCCGCTGATGTGTGAACATCTTACGATAAATAATGTAAACATCCGAAATCCTTGGTTTTCACAAAATGGAGATGGCTTGGATATTGAAAGCTGTAGAATAGGAAAAGTTACTAATTGCCGTTTTGATGTGGGTGATGATGCTATTTGTATAAAATCGGGTAAAGATAAAGAGGGGAGAGATCGTGCAAAACCAACCGAATTGTTTGTGATTTCAGATTGCGTAGTCTATCATGCCCACGGAGGATTTGTGGTAGGAAGCGAAATGTCTGGAGGTGTAAGAAATATATTGGCCAAAAACCTCACCTTTATTGGGACTGATTGCGGTTTGCGTTTTAAATCTACTCGTGGTCGAGGTGGAGTAGTCGAAAACATTTGGGTAGAAGATGTACGAATGAGCAATATTCCTACCGAAGCCATTCGTTTCAACCTTTATTATTTTGGAAAAAATGCCATCGAAGATCCGGTGACTGGTGAATTGATGGTAGAATCTATGCCAGTTACAGAAGAAACACCAGCCTTTAGAAATATGTATTTCAAGAATGTTTTCATCAATGGCGCCAAACAAGCAGTTAAAATAATGGGACTTCCAGAAATGCCTGTCGAGAATATTCAATTCAAAAATGTTTTTGCCCTGTCTGAAGTGGGAATGCAAATTAATTATGCCAAGCAGATTGTTTTCGACAATGTTGATTTAAGTCTTGAAAAGCAGGATTTCTCAGTAAAAATGGCTAATAGTCAAAATGTTAGTTTTCAAAATTTTAATTCCATAGGTCAGAAACAATTATTCCTGATAGGAGGAGATTCGACCAAAACAATTTCCTTGAACAGCAAGAATAAAAAGATGGATTTTCAGGATATAAAAATTCCAGAAACAATTAGAAGTCAGGTTGAATTGATCGATTAAAAACTCAGCTTGAAATGTATTATTATCAAACCAAAAAGTATTACTAATAAAACTAAAACCAAAAAGAATATGAAACAAAAGAACTCTTAGATTACAGTGACAGACCTCCAGTACAGATTTTTAAAAGATAAGATTTTCGTTTTAGGAGGGAATGAAAACTAGATAACCAAATGAACCAAAAAATGAAAAAACAATTTTTTATTTCCCTATTGCTACTGTTTGTTTCAGTAATAGGGTATTCAGAAACAATAATAAGAATAGAAGCCGAGAATTATAATGAATTCAATGGCGTTTCTATTGAGACCAATGCAGCACGTTCAGGTGGAAAAAACATTGGAAATTGTAAAAATGGATATTGGATTAAATACACTGGACATGTATTTAGTCAATATGACACGCGATTTGATATTTCGGCTGCCTCTAGAACGCAAGGAGGCTCTTCAACTGTTGGGGCATTAGCAGGAACAGTAGAGTTTAGAATTGATGCTGTTGATGGAACTTTGATTGGTACTGCAAATATAACTGCAACCTCAACTGCCAACTGGACTACCTACCAGACATTCTCGGCGGCTATTACCCAAACTACGGGTACGCATGATTTGTATTTGGTGTTTAAACCTGTAACAGGGAATACCTATGTAGGGAATATAGATTACTTTGAAAAAGTAAGCAATGATCCTAATGCGGTACTGTTTACTTTAACTACTTCTGCGAGTCCAGAAGCTGCAGGATCTGTTACTTCAAATCCTGCAGGAACTCAAATTAATCAGGGAACAGCAGTAACATTAACGGCTAATAAAAATTTTGGATATAAATTTTCAAGATGGAAAGATGGAAATGGAACAACAGTTTCAACAGCCAACCCTTACACTTTTACGATGTCGGCTAATACGACTTTAGTAGCCGAATATGAAACTTTAGAAACATTTACATTAACTGTAAATAAAGCAGGAGCTTATGGTTTAGGAGATTATACCATTAGCCCTGCAGGAAAAGATGGAGCTTTTGCTATTTATGAAAAAGGAACCGATGTAACGATTACCGCAGTTGAAAATGATGTAATCAAATTCAGTAATTGGGATGATGGATCCACTACTACAGCTAAAGTAGTAACCATGAATGCCAATACATCGGTTACGGCTAATTATGCCAACGTACCTTTTATTGCTGGTTGGACATTTAAGGATGATCAATATGCACACCCTAGAATTGCCGAATTGTATTCTAATGTAGAAAACAGACCACAATTGTTTGGGTATCATGTGTCTGATAATTCATTAGCAGCAAATGTAAGATTGCAAAACCGAGGAGGTAAAAATGGTTTTTGTGTTTGGAATACAGACCGTGGACAGTTTTTCTATTTTATGACTACACTTTCTACGGTAGGTTATAAAAATATTAATGTGTCTTCCGGTTTAATTGGGTATTATTATGGCGCTGATGAATGGACTTTTCAATACTCTTTAGATGGTGTAAACTTTGTCAATGTTTCCAGTTTGACAACTATTAATTCTAGTTCTATTACATCTATCGGAGGAGTACTTCCTGTTGAAGCTGAGGGTAAAGAAAAAATTTATCTGAGATGGTTCCCTAATGTAAATGGACCAACTCATGGTAGTGCAACTGATGTTACCGCAACGGTATTGTCAAATGTAATGGTAAAAGCCGATGAGGTTTTAGTAGTGGATAATACTGCTCCGGTATTACTATCCAGTATTCCTACTGAAGGAGCTACAACAGCAAGTGCTAGTGGAACGATTATTCTAAATTATGATGAGTCTGTGCAGTTTGGTGCAGGTCAAGCTACTTTAAATACTAAGAATCTTACTGCAGAGTTTGTAAACAAAACGGTGAAATTTAGTTATTTCGGTTTAGACTATAATACAAATTATACGTTTAGTTTGCCAGCAGGATTTGTAAAAGATTTATCGAATAACAATGGAGCAGCGGTAAGTTTTTCATTTACTACTATACAAAAACCAGTGCCTGCGAAACGTGATTTTGATTTAATAGTAGATGCCAATGCAACCGATGATCAGGTAGCTTCGGGAAGATATGTAAAAACAATTGCAGAAGCTTTTAACAAAGCTCCAAGTAATTCAGCAACTAGATATTTGGTTTTTATTACCAATGGGACT
Source organism: Flavobacterium pokkalii (assembly GCF_014596575.1). Taxonomy (GTDB): domain Bacteria; phylum Bacteroidota; class Bacteroidia; order Flavobacteriales; family Flavobacteriaceae; genus Flavobacterium; species Flavobacterium pokkalii. The sequence continues at coordinate 79,424 of NZ_NASZ01000020.1, forward strand.
TATAATTTAGGTGGTGATGGGACCAATCCACAATCAGTATTGTTAACGCTTCCTGCCGGAAAAAATAATATGTCTTTGATTGCTCAATCTAAAGATGGTGTTATTCTTCAAGGTAATCCAGGATGGGGGATTAAGAATGCGGTTTTGGCCATTGAAGCCAATGACTTATATATGGAAAACGTAACAGTGGAACATAAAGATGGTGTAACTACATCGGGTCAACGTCCTGCTTTGAATCCTGCCGGTGACCGTAATGTTTACAATGGCGTTCGTTTAAGAAGTAAGCAGGATACTGAAGTAACAGGTGGTAATAGAACTTTTTATTATAATTCGACCATTGAAGGTGATGTTGATTTCATTTGTGGTGGAGGAACCCATTGGTACGAGCAATGTAATTTGGTTTCAGTAGCTCCAGGTTATATCGTGGCTCCAAACCATGATGCTAATGTACAGAATGGTTATATTTTCAATAATTGTACGATTTCTGCAGCTACAAGTTATTATTTAGGACGTCCTTGGCAAAATTCGCCAAGAGCTGTTTATTTAAATACCAAAATGTTGGTGGAACCAAATGCAGTAGGTTGGGCAAGTATGGGAACTTTACCAGCTCTTTTTGCTGAATATAATAGTGTGAATGGTATTGGTGTAAAAGTAAATACAGACAATAGAACCAATGTGTTTACCGTAAATGGTGTGCCAACAACTGGAAATTACAATCCGGTATTAACTAAAGAGCAAGCAGACGCTTATACCATTGAAAATGTTTTAAGTGGTACAGACAAATGGAATCCATTGGAAATTGTAGAGCAAATTGCTGCACCTGCAAATTTGGCGATGGGAGAAAACAAGACCTTAACTTGGGAAGCCAATCAATATGCAATTTGTTATGTGGTTTGCAAAGATGGAAAACTGCTTGCAATAACTACCGATCTTTCATTAGTTGATGCTCAGGCAGATGCAGCTTCACACGAGTATACAGTTCAGGCTGCCAATGCTTATGGAGGTTTGAGTCCTTTAAGCAAAATCACTGTTGGAGGACCAGTAACATCTTCGATATCTTACATGAATTCTATAGGGAATGTGGCCTTAGCCAATTTAACGCCTGTAACTTATACAGAAGGTACAGCAGTTACATTACCTACACCAACATTAGAAGGTTATACTTTTTATGGTTGGTCAACTTCAGCAACTGTACCAAATACAATAAAAGATGTTGCAACTACAGCAACAGGAAATCAAGTGTTTTATGCTTTCTGGGGTGAAAATGGAAACAATCAGCCTAATGTTGTAGCTCCACCTACTAATTTTGATTATGTATATACTGCAGCAACCAACAAAAGTTGGGATGTGGCAACAAACTTTGACCCAGCAGTTTTCCCAGAAGCAGGGAAACAGGTATCGGTAACCAAAGAAATTGAAACCACTCCTACTATTTTCTTGGGAGATATTACTTTCTCTGGTTCAGGAACTTTACGTCTAAGAGGGTCTCATAAGGCAACGGGTAAATTGATTTTTAAAGAAGGTACGGGCATGTATTATTATACCAGTGGTGCCGGAATGTCAATTGAAGCACCTTTGGTAATTTCAGGGAATGTGAAGTTCGAAATGCAATCTTCCATCGCCGATCAAACTACAATGACTCTATTAGGATCTGTTTCAGGTAACGGAAATGTAATTCCTTTCAATATTGGTCAGGGTTCTGTTGTAAATACAGGAATATTGCTTTTGAAAGCTGATAATTCAGAGTTTAACGGTACTTGGGATTTAACTCAAAAAAGCACCAAATATGCTGGTCTGAATTATATTAATGTACTAGAAGGTGCTTCTGCTAATGCTTTTGGATCGGGAACGATTAATGTAGGACAGGACAATCAGGTAGTTTTTAGCCATGAGCAGGCAGCGGGTGAAAATCTGATAATCAATTTTACGGAGACTGGAAAAGCGGTGCTTAATACCATTGTTAAGGTGAAAACATTTACACTTAATGGTGTTGAGTTAGCTGAAGGTACTTATGACAGTACAACTAATCCCGAATATTTTACAGGTTTAGGATCAATAAATGTAAGTAGTAGCAATACAGGTGGAGGTGGTAGTTCAACAGGAATTCCTGCTTTCCCAGGAGCAGAAGGACATGGTAAATATGTAACCGGAGGTCGTGGTGGTAAAGTAATTTATGTAACCAATTTAAATGATTCAGGTGCTGGTTCGTTACGTGCGGCAATCAATACAAGCGGTCCTAAAATTATCTTATTCAAAGTTTCAGGTAATATTAAATTGCTAAGTGAATTGAGTATTTATGATAATACAACCATTGCCGGGCAATCGGCTCCGGGTGGTGGTATTACGTTGCAGGATTATAATGTAAAGGTAAGAGGGAATAATGTAATTCTTCGTTATTTACGTTTTAGAATGGGGGATACTCATGATGTAGAAAATGATGCTTTAGGAGGACGTTTTCAAAAGAATATTATGGTGGATCACTGTTCGATGAGCTGGTCAACCGATGAATGTGTTTCCTTTTATCAAAATGAAAATTTCACTATGCAGTGGTGTGTGATTTCAGAAAGTCTTAGAAATTCGGTTCATGCTAAAGGTGCCCATGGTTATGGAGGTGTATGGGGAGGTAAAAATGCTTCTTTCCATCACAATTTGTTAGCGCATCATGATAGCCGTAATCCAAGATTAGGAGAATATGCTAATGATCCATTTGCTTTAACTGATTTGGTAGACATTCGTAACAATGTAATATACAATTGGGGAGGCAACAGCTGCTATGGCGGTGATGCTATGAATGTGAATTTGGTAAACAACTATTGGAAACCGGGGCCTGGAACTTCCAGTTCTACTATGGAGCGTATTTTGTCTACCGGAAGAAGTTTAGATACCACTTCTCCTTTGTATGGTATTTGGGGAAAATATTACGTGGATGGAAATTATGTAGTGGGTTCTGCTAGAGCTACTCAGGATAACTGGACGTATGGGGTTTATAATCAGTTTCATGGTAGTCAATTGCCGGTAAGTGATGCTGACAAAGCCGAAGTGAAAATTGAAACACCACATAATCCGGGAGAAATTACGACACACAGTGCTACTAAAGCTTACGAATTGGTTCTAGAATATGTAGGAGCTAGTCTGTATCGTGATGCTGTAGATTTACGTGCCGTAAATGATACCCGTTCCGGTACTGCTTCTATTATGAATGGTGGAAATGGAAGCACTAATGGGTATATTGATACTCCTTCTGCTACAGGTGGATGGCCGGTATTACCTACAGCCGAAGCTCCTGTTGATACTGACGGTGACGGAATGCCGGATGTTTGGGAAAACGAAAAAGGATTGAATCCTAACAATGCTATTGATGGTAATTTATCAACTCTTGATGGTCAATATACAAACGTTGAAGTGTATTTATACGGCATAGTAAAAAACATTACAGACAATCAAAACGGGAGTTTAGATGTTTATGTTAATCCAACTGATTTTGTTGAGAAATACAATAAAGCCGAAGATGGTTCTAAGTTTATTATGGCTGAGGGTACTTATACTTCGTCAACTCCGTTAGCTATTACAAATAACAAATATCGTTTTGTGCCAGATGGTGATGCTAAGCCAATTTTAGCAACTTCTTTCTATACAGATGATGCTGCGATTGCGACAGCTGGTTTCAGTTTCGATGGAGTAGCGATTGATTTAACTAATAAGAATTCGAATTTTATCCAATTAAAAAATGGAGCTAGTTTATTTTCTTTAGAAATCAAAAATGCCACTATCAAAGGTGTTAGACAAAGCATGTTAGTAACAGAAGGCAATAGTGCAAATGCAATTGATGCAATCACTTTTGATAATTGTATTGTAGATGGTACGGCTGCATTAGGCTATAATTTTATCCAACCAGATGCTCATTTGGTAAATGCAATCACTGTTAAGAATTCGACGATTTACAATTTTGATAAAGCATTGAATTTTATTGCATTGCAAAACAGTAGTAATACTGCACAAGCAATCAATGTTCAGGTAGAAAGTAACACGGTTTACAATGTAGGTAGTATGGATACGAATGCTTTAGTATATGTGAATAATCCTTATGCTTCGGTTTCTGTCTATAGTTTTAAGAATAATGTGATGCAACAAAAATTGGATAATCCAAAAGCAACTTACATGTTCTATTCAAACCATACAAGTGGGGCAGGAGCAGCTACTTTAGATAATAATTTAGTGGATGGGGTTACTTCTATTCTTGTAAAAGGAACTGTTACTAAAACGGAAACTAATGTGAAAACAGTTAGTGGATTGGGTCTTACTGCATTGGTGTTCCCAAATCCAGCTCTAGGAGATTTTAGTTTTTCTCAAAATTCGCCTCTAGCAACGGCTTCTTCAACAGCTGGAGCTATTGGAGATCCAAGATGGTTAAAAACAACAGCTACATTTTCTCCAATTACTTATCTAAATTCAATTGACGGACAACCTATAACTGGTCTTGCGCCGGTAGAATACAGACAAGGTGGTGTAACATTATTACCAACTCCGGAATTAGATGGATATACTTTCTTTGGTTGGTCAAATTCGCCAACAGTACCTGGAGTAATAAAGTTTATCGCAGCAACCGCTACAGGAACACAAACATTGTACGCTTTTTGGGGCGATGGGGGTAATAATAGACCAATCAATGCGGCGCCAACAACTTATACGGTTTCATACTTAAACATGCCTAAATTGGCAATCAATTCTAATTTGAAAACAATAGAAATCGGATCAACTTACGAGTTGTTAGATGCTGAGTGTAGAGGGTATCGTTTTATGGGTTGGTTTTTAGATGAGAACCATTCAAATCCAGTAACTGGATTTGATGCAACTCAAACAGAAAATGTTTCTGTATATGCACGTTGGAAAAAATTAAAAGAATTTTATGCTTATCCAACTGTTGCAAAAAGTAATGTTACATTAAAATCTTCTGTTGAAAATGATACTGTGAATATAGTTTCCATAACTGGTAAATTGGTTAAACAAGTAGAAACTAAAGATGTTGAAACTGAGATTTCTGTGAGTGATTTGCCATCAGGATATTATCTTATTCAAAGTGCTAAAACAGGAATGTCTACTAAAATTATCATAAAATAAATTTTAAAATAAGGAGGTGAAACGTATGGTTTTGCCTCCTGTATTTTAGAATACATTTTTAAAATCTAATTTAATTATGAAAACTTTAATCAAAATATTTTCATTGGTTTTCGTTACTTTTTTTATCGCTTGTTCTAGTGATGATAGTAATCAAAACACAAATAATCAGGGATCCCTCACCATGGGTGATCAAACTGTTAATCTTACTCAAGGCTACATAGAAAATTATGGTAAGGTAGGTAATGCTTATAATATTGACTTTACGGTACGTTCTGAAACGCTTTCGGGAGCAGGGGAAACTTCTGCTGTTGTTTATTTTGAATTATTAACTTCAACTGATAAAAAATTAGCTGTTGGGACTTACAATTTAGGTGAGTTTTCAGAAGGAACTCCCTTTACTTTTACATCATGGAGTGAATCTATTTTAGGATTGAATATTACATCTACTGATAAGGGTTTAATGGTAGCTAATGGCGTTAGTATAAAACCAACTAGTGGTGTTTTTACTGTTGTTGAAAATGGCAATAACTATGAAGTAAATTTCGTAGGTAAAGGTGTAGCTAGTCATTATACAAATAGTAAATTGGTTTCTACTGAGGAAGATATCGATTTTACTTTTGAATATAGTGGTGCGGTAAAATCATATACAAGTACAGAATTTACTGCCAGAACAGCGAAGTCAAAGGAGCGTATCCAAAAAAAACATCAGATTCTTTTTTAAAAAAAAACATTTCCTTAAAATATTGATTAGTAAGGCATTTTAAAAATTGATTTAAAATGTATGGGATACCTATGCCTTATTAAAACCGTTTTATGAAAAAAACAACAAGTATTGTCTTGCTATAAATATTGAGAGAAGTACAATAAAAAAATACAAATTTTATAATAACTAAAAAATAATAAATCTATGATAAACTACTAAACTTCGGATTTTCATAAGAATCTCCGGAGTTTTTATAACTAACAATTAAACTAACCAACCAAGATGAAAAATAAATTATTAATTTCCCTCTTACTGTTGTTTTTTACAGTAATAGGGTATTCGGAAACTATTACCAGATATGAAGCTGAAGCTTACACTGAAGCCTTAACTCCTGGTGTTTCTATTGAAAGTAATACCGCACGTTCTGGAGGCAAAAATATTGGAAATTGTAGAAATGGTTATTGGATTAAATTCGCAGGTCATGTGTTTAGCCAATACGATATCCGTTTTGATGTAGCTGCTTCTAGTTATTCAAATAATCTAGCAGCGGGTACAGCTACAGGAACAATTGAATTTAGGATTGATGCCGTAGATGGTCCTTTAGTAGGTACAATTAATATGAAATCAACAGGTTCTTGGTCGACTTATCAGATTTTTTCAGCAGCTATCACGCAAACAACTGGTACCCATGATTTGTATTTAGTTTTTAAAACTGCTGGAACTACTTATGTTGGTAATGTAGATTACTTTGAAAAAGTTACTAATGATGCGAGTGCAGTATTATATACATTGTCAAATTCTGTAACTCCATCAAATACAGGGACTATTGATGCTAGTCCCGCAGCGACATCATACACCGCAGGAAGTTCAATAACTCTTACGGCTACTAAAAATTTCGGTTATGCATTTTCGAGATGGACTGATGGAAACGGTACTACTGTTTCAACAGCAAATCCTTATACATTTACTATTAATGACAATACTACATTAGTGGCTGAATTTGAAACGATTCCCACCTATACATTAACAACTACTGCTCTGGGAGCATTAGGATTTGGAGAGTTTTCAATTGCGCCTCCTGGAAAAGATGGGGGCTTCTCGATCTATGAAAACGGTACAAATGTAACGGTTACTGCTCTGCAAAATCCAATTATTAAATTTAGTAATTGGTCTGATTTTTCTACGGATTTAAGTAAATCCGTTACTATAAATTCTAACACAAACGTTACTGGTACATTTACTAATGAACCTTTTATTGCAGCTTGGACATTTAAAAATGATCAATATGCAAATCCTAGAGTGGCTGAATTATATGCTGAGGCTTCTAATAGGCCTACTCTTGCTGCTTATCATGTTTCGGACAATTCTGTAGCGCCAAACGTTAGACTTCAAAACAGAGCTGGGACAAATGGTTTTTGTGTTTGGAATAACGATAGGGGAGAATTTTTCTATTTTATGACAACTTTATCTACGGTGGGTTATAAAAATATTAATGTGTCTTCTGGTTTAATAGGATATTATTACGGATGTGATGAATGGACTTTTCAATATTCATTGGATGGTGTAAACTTTGTCAATGTTTCAGCTTTGACAACTATCAATACAAATTCTATCACTTCAATAGGCGGAGTTCTTCCTGCCGAAGCAGAAGGAAAAGAAACTGTTTATTTACGTTGGTTTCCTAATGTAAATGGTCCAAAACATGGTGTTAAAGATCCACTAGATGTAACAGCCACAGTTTTATCTAATGTGATGGTAAAAGCCGATGAAGCTACTAATGAGGCTCCATCTGGGTTGAGTTATGCAACTCCAAACGTATTTACAAAAGGAACAGCTATTACAGCCTTGAACCCAACAGTAAGTGGAGGAGCAGTAGTGAGTTATAGTGTGAATCCAACTTTGCCGGCAGGACTAAGCTTGGATACTACAACCGGAGTTATTTCAGGAACGCCATCTGAATTACTTACAGCTACCGATTATACAGTTACCGCAACCAATACAGGAGGAAGCACAACAGCTACGGTATCTATTACTGTAAATGATGTTGTACCAAATGAACTAAGTTATCCTACGCCAAACGTATTTACAAAAGGAACAGCTATTACAGCTTTGGATCCAACAGTAAGCGGTGGAGCAGTAGTGAGTTATAGTGTGAATCCAACTTTGCCGGCAGGACTAAGCTTGGATACTACAACCGGAGTAATTTCAGGAACGCCATCTGAATTACTTACAGCTACAGATTATACAGTTACCGCAACCAATACAGGAGGAAGTACTAGCTTCACAGTATCTATTGCAGTAAACGATGTAGCACCAACTAACTTAAGTTATACAACTCCAAACGTGTTAACAAAAGGAACAGCTATTACAGCCTTGAACCCAACAGTAAGTGGAGGAGCAGTGGTAAGTTATAGCGTAAATCCTGCTTTACCGGCAGGATTGAGTTTGAATACTACAACAGGGGTAATTTCA
>NZ_NASZ01000003.1 GCF_014596575.1 Flavobacterium pokkalii
CAGTTGTAAATCAACGACTAAATATACGAAATAACTTATGTTAAACCAAATATAAAGCACAAAAAAAACCGCCTCAGTTTTGAGACGGCTTCTTTTTTTGTTTTATGTTTCTTTCTTAAGAAAGCGCCTGCTCTAAATCGGCTATAACATCTTTTACTGTTTCTAAACCAACAGAAACACGAACTAAACCTTCGGTAATTCCAACCGCTAGTTTCTCTTCCGTTGATAATTTACTGTGTGTTGTAGAAGCCGGATGCGTCACAATCGTTTTAGCATCTCCAATATTTGCTGAAAGCGAACATAATTTAATTTTGTCCAAAAACGCTCTTCCAGCCTCAATACCACCTTTAATTTCAAAAGCAATAATATTTCCACCTAAAAGCATTTGTTTTTTAGCCACTTCATATTTAGGGTGCGATTTCAGGAAAGGATATTTCACACTGTTTACATTCGGGTGATTTTCTAAAAACTCAGCCACTTTCATTGCATTTTCACAATGTCTTTCTACTCTCAAAGCTAAAGTTTCGATACTTTTTGACAATACCCAGGCATTAAATGGTGACATTGCCGGACCTGTATTTCGAGAGAAAAGATAAATCTGACGTATCAAATCAGCGTTACCCACAGCAATTCCACCTAAAACACGTCCTTGTCCGTCCATTAATTTCGTTGCCGAATGAATCACAATATGTGCGCCGTATTTCATCGGTTGTTGAATATATGGCGTTGCAAAACAGTTATCCACAATTAAAATCAAATTGTGCTTTTTAGCAATCTGTCCCAACAATTCCAAATCAATCACATCCACACCCGGATTCGTTGGCGTTTCAACGTATAAAATTTTAGTATTTGGCTGAATGAAACTTTCAATGGTATCCGGCTCATTAATATCAAAATACGAAGTTGTGATATTCCATTTTGGAAAATAAGTCATAAACAACGCATGCGTAGAACCAAAAACACTTCCTGCCGAAACAATATGATCTCCTGAACTCAACAAAGCCGCCAAAGAAGAATAAATCGCCGCCATTCCGGTTGCAAAGGCATAACCTGCCTCAGCTCCTTCCATAGCACAAACTTTATCTACAAACTCCGTTGTATTAGGATTCGAAAATCGGCTGTAAATATTACGTACTTTTTCCTCTGTAAACGAAGCCCTCATATCCTCAGCATCTTCAAACACAAAGCTTGAAGATAAAAACAAAGGCGTTGAATGTTCCTGATAAGACGTTCTGTCGATATGTGTACGAATGGCTTGAGTTTCAAAACCAAATTCTTGTTCTTCCATTTTAATTTAATTTAAAGTTTAAAGTTTACCGTAATCACGATACAACTTAAACTAATTATTTTTAATCTCTTATAATAATCAGTGATTATTTCGCTAATTCTACTCCGTTCAAAATTACTTTGTAATGAATAGTCGCAGTAGGCTCTACCGTTTTAGAAACGGAACAATATTTTTCAAAAGACAATTGAGCTGCTTTAGCCGCTTTGTCCTCTTTAATGTTTCCTTCTAATGAGAAAACCACATAAATATTTTTAAACGGTTTTGCTTCTCCCACCTGAACTCTTTCTCCTTCAACCTCAGCTTTGAAAGAAGTAATTTCCTGACGTTGTTTTTTCAAAATCGAAATCATATCAATTCCGCTGCATCCCGCAACACCCATCAAAACCAATTCCATCGGACTTGGCCCCATATCATTTCCTCCAAAATCCGGACGTGCATCTACATTTACTATATGTCCTCTTTCGTTTTTTAATTGAAAGTGGAAGTTTTCGTTTACTCTGTCTAATGTTATTTTCATAATACTTTTTTTTTAATCTGAAATCAATCCCGATAACTATCGGGACGTTAATCTGCAATCTAAAATCCTAACCTTTATCTGACAATCTTAAAATATCACCAAAAACACCTCTAGCTGTTACTGCCGAACCTGCCCCGGCTCCCTGAATTACAATTGGTCGGTCACCGTAAGATTCGGTGTAAATTTCAAAGAAAGAATCCGAACCTTTCAATCCGCCTAAAGCCGTATCTGAAGAAACTGAAACTAATTTCACTTCTAAAATCCCTTTGTCATTTTGTAAATCACCTGATAATTCTCCAATGTAACGCAACACATGATTTGGCTTTTGTTCTTCTTTTATTTTAGCATAAATCGGATCAAATTCTTTTAATTTGGTTAAGAAATCCGCAGCACTTCCTTCACGTAAATGCTCCGGAATTAAATTCTGAATAGCTACTTCTTCGAATTCGTTTTGCAAATCCAATTCTCTTGCCAAAATCAATAATTTTCTACCTACATCGTTTCCACATAAATCCTCACGCGGATCCGGCTCCGTATAACCATTATCAATTGCTTCTTTCAAAATTTCGCTAAACGGAACCTCTTTAGCAGAAAAATTATTGAATAAATAACTCAATGTACCCGAAAACACTCCTTTAATTTTAGTGATATTTTCACCTGAAAGATGTAATAATTTAATCGTATCAATCAATGGTAAACCGGCACCAACATTGGTTTCATACAAATAGTTCTTTTGATTTTCTGCCAGTACTTTTCGTAATTCTTTATAAAAACCATAACTTAACGTATTAGCTACTTTATTAGAAGAAATCAAATCAAAACCATTTTCAACCAATGGAATATAATTTTCCACAAAGGCTGCGCTGGCAGTATTATCAACCGCAATTAAGTTTTCTAAATGATTCTCATTTGCATAAGTGATAATATCCTTAATGTCATAAGCAAATCCGTTAGTCTGGATTTCGTTTACCCAATTAGGCGACACACCGTCTTTGTTTAGCAACACATTTTTAGAATTAGCAATAGCAAAAATATTCAGTTTGATATCTTTTCTTTTTTCAATTGCCTTAGCGGATTCTAAAATCTGATTAATCAAAGTTCCTCCCACTAATCCGTGACCAAAAACAGCAATATTTATTTTTTTAGAAACCCCGAAAATCTCCCCGTGAATTACATTCAGAGCTTTGTGAAGTTCGTGCTTTTTAACAACCAAACTCACGTTTTTCCCCGTAACGGTATTATTGAATAAAATCGGGATGATTTTATTGCGAATTAAAGCCGTATAAGGTTTATGAAAGGTACTCAAATCCTGACCGATAATCGAAATTACCGAAACATCATCGGTTACCGAAATCTTATTGACATCTTTAGAATAGAAATCATTTTCAAATTCTTTTTCTAATTCAATCATCGCTTTAGTAGCCTGAGATTCGGCCACAACCAAACCTATTCCTCTTTCGGAAGATCCCTGAGAAATAATACTCACACTGATATTATTATCGCCCATTACTTTAAAAATTCGGGCGTCAACTCCGGTTTTACCAAGTAACCCTCTTCCTTCTAAATTCACCAAAGCCAAATCTTCCAAAACAGAAAGCGTTTTAATACCTCCTGAAGTTGAAGTAGCCGTAATTAAAGTTCCTTCATTTTCGTGATTGAAAGTATTTAATATTCGCAACGGAATATTTTTTTCCAACAACGGAATAATGGTTTTAGCATGCAAAATAGTCGCTCCAAAATTAGCCAACTCATTTGCTTCATTAAAAGTCAAATGATCGATTTTCTTAGCATCGGCTACCAAATCAGGATTGGCCGTATAAATACCATCTACGTGCGTATAATTCTGAAGTTCGGCTGCATTTAAATAATTAGCTAACAAAGAAGCCGTATAATTACTACCGTTACGTCCCAAAGTTGTGGTAACATTATTAATATTAGAACCAATAAAACCGGTAACTATATTGACATATACCGCATTATCTTTAAAATACTGAATCACATTTTTCTTTGAAACCTGTTCTAAAGGCTGTGCATCGCCAAATTTTGAATCGGTTTTTAGAAAAATTCTGGAATCAGCAAACTTGGCATTGATTCCTTTTTCAACTAAAATTGCTGTTAATAATTTTGCCGAAAGCAATTCGCCAACAGACAAAATCTGATCTTTAATTTTAGAACTATAATCGCCTATTAAACTTACTCCTTCATATAATTTATCCAAAACAGCAAATTCTTCCGACAAATCAACCGCGCTATAATCATTCTGCTGATACTGTTTGAATTTTTCGAGCAACGATTTATAATCGCCATTTTTAGCCGCTACAGCAAGAATTGCTTCTAATTCATCCGTCGCACTTCCACGAGCCGAAACCACAACGGCAATTTGCTCTCCCTGATTCACTTTATCAGTAATTATGGAAACCACTTTATTGATGCCTTCTCCATTCGATAAAGATTTTCCTCCAAATTTTAATATTTTCATCTCAAATATATTTTGTATTGCTGCTAAAAAATAGGAGCAAGTAAATTGTTTAATTGTTCATACTCAATCAAAAAAGCATCATGGCCATGAATAGATTTTATTTCTTTATAAGAAACATTTACATGATGCTTTTTTAACTCTTCATAAGTATCTTTATTTTCCTGTGCGGTAAAAAACAAATCTGAATTTATACCAATAATATGTATCGTAGCTTCAATCTTAGAAGCAAAAACTTCAAACGAATCGCTATTTCGGGTAACATCTATGGTTTTCAATAACTGATTCATCATTTTATATGAAGCTAACTGAAACCGTTTTTGCAATTTTTTCCCATGATGCAACAACCAGCTTTCGATATTAAATATAGCTAATTCTTCATTAATGGTTCTGTCAAATTTCAATTTAAAAGATTCCGGCGTTCTGTAACACAGCATGGCATGAATACGGGCATCTTCAATTGGATTAGACGAATTTTTTAAAATTTGTTCCTGCAAAAAACAATTTGCAATCAACCAATCGGTCGATTTCCAGTCGGTTGCAATAGGGATTAGATTTAGTGTCAATTTAGGTTCCAAAGCAATCATTTCCCAGGCAATTCCTCCACCTACTGAGCCACCAATAATAGCATACAATTGCTGAATTTTCAAAAATTTGACTCCTTCAACAAAAAGTCGGGCAATGTCTCTGGCTGTAAAATCAGCATAGTTTTCTATAATTACTTCATCAAAACCATTTCCCGGAACATTAAAAGCCAGAATAGAATATTTATGGGTATCAATCGTTTTATTTTCACCAATTAAATCATTCCACCATCCATTCTCTCCAATAACCTGAGCGTTGCCCGTTAAAGCATGATTAACTAAAACAACAGGAGCCGTATGAAGCTCCGGACCAAAAATCTGGTAACTTAAATTGATAACAGGATAAAATGCACCACTCTCGGTAGTGAAATTTTTTATGATAATAGGATTGGGATTATTTTCCAATTTCAAATCTTTAAATAGGTTTGATGATGGAAACATTAAAAAGAAGGCTCAATAAACTAGAAGAATTTGCGTTGTTATCTTTCCACATTTTTTTGTGGTAGAATGCAGCACCTTCTTCGACAAATCGAAGGGTTGCTAAGGCATCATCGGGTCTAATCCCTCGTCCTTTCTTTATAACATTTCAATACGTTTATGAACTTAAAGCCACAAAGTAACTACTATTTTTTCAAACAAACAAATTTTGCCGACCCAGTTTTAAATCAGCAACTATATATCAAACAAACGCAAGTCATCACTGAACACAAAATCCAGAAATCACCTGCGTTTGAGCCCTATATTCAAAATACTACAATTAGATAAACAGTGCTTCATTTTCCTTAGAATACATCATAAACGTTAATGAATTAGATGCTTTTTTTTGATCTTTCAAATCTGCATCCGTATTAATACCAAATCTGCTGTCGGTTAATTCTATCCTATTTTCTTTTTCTGCATTGTTAGTAGCCCTTATTTCTCTTATAAAGTCTAATGCCCTTGTGATCATTCTTTTTGTGTTCATGATGTTTAAATTTAATTTATTTGACTTATTTATTGTTTGTTATATTATTTTTTGTGTTATAAAAAAACCCTTTTGATACTGTACCAAAAGGGTTTATATAATTTTATAAACGAATCTTTTGGATATCAACAGACCAGCTTTTGCACACAAAGTACAGCCGCCGAAAATTGCTTATTCATCTTAATGTTATTCTTAATACTAATCATCTGTTGTAATCTTGAAATCTTATTATTTGTGCTTTAAACAAAAAACCTCCTAAATTTCTTTAGGAGGCTTTTGCTATATTTTTATCTTATTTGAATAAAAAGAATTAAGCTACTGCACTCCTGCAGACCTCCTTTGCTTTAACCATCGATTTTTTACAAATAATAAAATTCATTTTTTCTTTTTCTTTAGTGACACAAAGATATAAAAAAATCTTTATCACCAATTACATTTTTAAAAATTTTACAACCAAATAAACTAATTAACAGTTTATTATGGATTTTTATATCTATTTTAAGACTCTGTCTGCAAAAACAAATCAAAAAAGAGCTTTTTCGCTCGGAAAATTCACTAAATCATCCTTATTCCACTCTCCTGATTTGATGTATCAAAGATACACACAAACTCCTGTTGTCATGTTAACTTAATTTTAAATTAAGATTATCAAAAAAATTCAAATCTTTAGCTATTACAACCCAAAACCACACATCAATTCTTTATAGAAAACCAAACTGCATCACCTCAAAAATTTAATATTAAAATTTTAGCTAAGTTTAATTTACAATTCAAAAATGGTTTTATACCTTTGCACCACAAAATACAAGAGGAAAAATTTGAACTGATTGCAACCTCTTCGTAACGAAAGCTCTTCGTTATGAGTACTGAAAAAATTCAGTAGAAAAAAAAATGCTAAAGCAGAAACCCTCCTTTAGTCTTTTTCGGCAGTCTGTTTTCCTCGCTTAATTTTAAAAAAATTTTATTATGGCTTATTTATTTACGTCAGAATCTGTGAGCGAAGGACATCCGGATAAAGTAGCAGATCAAATTTCAGATGCACTAATTGATAATTTCCTGGCATTTGACGCAGACTCAAAAGTTGCTTGCGAAACATTAGTAACTACGGGTCAGGTTATTTTAGCCGGTGAGGTAAAATCAAACACTTATTTAGATGTACAACAAATTGCCCGCGATGTAATCAAAAAAATTGGATACACGAAAAGCGAGTATATGTTTGAAGCTAATTCCTGCGGTGTTCTTTCAGCTATCCACGAACAATCGGCTGATATTAACCAGGGAGTTGACCGAAAAACTCCTGAAGAGCAAGGTGCCGGAGATCAGGGAATGATGTTTGGTTATGCCACTAACGAGACTGAAAATTATATGCCATTGGCACTTGATTTATCACACAAACTTTTAAAAGAATTAGCTGCTTTAAGACGCGAAAATACAGCAATCACGTATTTACGTCCTGATGCGAAATCTCAGGTAACTCTTGAGTATAGCGATGACAACGTACCAGTACGTATCGATGCTATTGTTATTTCTACTCAGCACGATGACTTTGATGAAGAAACAGCTATGCTGGCTAAAATCAAAAAAGATATTATCGAAATTTTGATTCCTAGAATCATAGCTAAAAACCCGGAACACGCACATTTATTCAACGATAAAATCAACTACCACATTAACCCAACAGGAAAATTCGTAATTGGAGGACCTCACGGTGATACTGGTTTAACAGGAAGAAAAATTATTGTGGATACTTATGGTGGAAAAGGAGCTCACGGTGGTGGTGCTTTCTCCGGAAAAGATCCAAGTAAAGTAGACCGAAGTGCTGCTTATGCAACCCGCCATATTGCTAAAAACTTAGTTGCTGCCGGTGTTGCCGATGAAATCTTAGTTCAGGTTTCTTACGCAATTGGTGTAGCTGAGCCAATGGGAATTTTTATAGAAACTTACGGAACTTCAAAAGTAAATTTAACTAATGGAGAAATCGCTAAAAAAGTAGCCGCTATTTTTGATATGCGTCCTTATTTTATCGAACAACGTTTGAAATTAAGAAATCCTATCTATAGCGAAACTGCTGCTTACGGGCACATGGGACGTACTCCTGAAGTAGTTACTAAAACTTTCTCTGCTCCTGGTGGCGAAGAAAAAACAGTAACCGTAGAATTATTCACTTGGGAAAAATTAGATTACGTTGACCAAATCAAAACTGCTTTTGGTTTATAATCACTCTTCAATAATTTCAGAAGGCCATTCGCAAAAACGAATGGCTTTTTTATTTCACAAACCTCCGCGATAAAATTCAAAATCAATCTAATTTCTCCAGACAAAGACTATTTTTTTTTCTATTTTTACAACTTAAGTTAAATACAAATTATAAAACGCTAACAACATAATGCACATAGCAGTAGCAGGAAATATAGGTTCAGGAAAAACAACATTAACCGCTTTACTATCCAAACATTTTAAATGGGAACCTCATTATGAGGACGTAGTAGACAATCCTTATTTAGATGATTTTTACCATCAAATGGAGCGTTGGTCATTTAATCTTCAAATTTACTTCTTAAACAGTCGATTTCGTCAGGTGATGCAAATTCGAGAAAGCGGTAAAAAAGTAATTCAGGACAGAACCATTTATGAAGATGCTCATATTTTCGCTCCCAATCTTTATGCAATGGGCTTAATGACTACACGTGATTTTCAAAACTATTCTTCTCTTTTTGAATTGATGGAGTCTACAGTTAAAGCCCCTGATCTATTAATATACCTAAGAAGTTCCATTCCAAATTTGGTTGGACAAATTCATAAGCGAGGACGTGAATATGAAAATTCGATTTCAATTGACTACTTAAGTCGATTAAACGAACGCTACGAAGCTTGGGTTCAAACCTACAACAGAGGCAAATTATTAGTAATCGATGTTGACAAAATTAACTTTGTCGACAATCCGGAAGACCTTGGAAATATAATTGAGAGAATCAATGCCGAATTAAACGGATTGTTTTAATCAAAAAAATAATTACAAAAGAAATACCCCGAAATTTCGGGGCATTTCTATTTTTATTATCAACTTACTTTTTATGAACACAACAATTCTTCTTTAAAGACGAAGCCGAACCAACAAACTTACCATTCACATCATAATGAGACAAACAAACTTCTTTTTGCTCTGGTGTACAACGCAAACTATCACACATTTTCGCGCATTCTTCCTTAGTCATCGTTATCATTTTAGACATATCACAATGCAACATTTTAGCTGAATGCATTTCAGTTTTTTCACAACAGGAAGCCAGTGCTCCTGATTCACTTCCACTACCTAAAATTGGCGCAATAACCAAACCAATTAAACAAGTCAGTTTAATTAAAATATTCATCGAAGGCCCTGAAGTATCTTTAAACGGATCTCCTACCGTATCTCCAGTAACAGCTGCCTTATGCGCATCAGATCCTTTATAAGTCATTTCTCCATTTATCATAACACCAGCTTCAAATGATTTCTTCGCATTATCCCAGGCTCCTCCGGCATTATTTTGAAAAACAGCCCAAAGCACACCTGAAACCGTAACTCCGGCCATATACCCACCTAACATTTCCGCTATCAACTGATTGTTATCTGCATAAACCAATTTACCGATTAAAACTATAGCTATTGGAAAACCAATAGTCAGAATCCCCGGCAACATCATTTCACGCAAAGCTGCCTTGGTCGAAATGGCTACACATTTACCATATTCCGGTTTTACCGAACCTTCCATAATTCCAGGAATTTCCTTAAACTGACGACGCACTTCGTATACCATATCCATCGCTGCTTTACCCACTGAATTCATCGCCAGAGCCGAAAAAACCACTGGGATCATTCCACCAACAAACAACATCGCTAAAACAGGTGCTTTGAAAATATTGATCCCGTCAATTCCGGTAAAAGTTACATAAGCCGCAAATAACCCCAAAGAAGTCAAAGCTGCCGAAGCAATAGCAAAACCTTTTCCGGTTGCGGCAGTTGTATTCCCTACAGAATCCAAAATATCAGTACGCGTACGAACTTCTTTAGGCAATTCACTCATCTCAGCAATTCCACCGGCATTATCCGAAATTGGTCCAAAAGCATCAATGGCCAACTGCATAGCTGTAGTTGCCATCATTGCCGACGCCGACAAAGCTACTCCGTAAAAACCGGCCAAACTATAGGAAATCCAAATTGCACCTGCAAATAATAAAACCGTTGGAAAAGTAGAAACCATCCCTGTTGCCAAACCGGCAATCACATTCGTCCCAGCTCCGGTTGACGATTTTTGAACAATTTCCAGCACTGGTTTCGTCCCTAAACCGGTATAATATTCCGTAACCGACGAAATTACCCCGCCTACAATCAATCCAACGATAGTTGCATAAAAAACACGCATCGATGAAACTTCCTGACTTCCTTCACCAAAAAATTCCATTTGCATGGTTGAAGGCAACATATATTGCACTAAAAAGAAACAACTAACAGCAGTTAAAATAATCGCAATCCAGTTCCCTTTATTCAAGGCTTTCTGAACCTGTGCTTCCTTTGCATTATCATCAGTAATTTTCACCAATAATGTTCCGATAATTGAAAATAAAATCCCAAAACCAGCAATAGACATGGGTAACAAAATTGGCCCAACACCATTAAAAGCATCATTAATATTTCCTCCCATATCTTTAATGACATAATTTCCCAAAACCATTGCCGCTAAAACGGTAGCCACGTAAGAACCAAATAAATCAGCCCCCATTCCCGCTACGTCACCCACGTTATCACCTACGTTATCAGCAATAGTTGCCGGATTTCGAGGATCATCTTCCGGAATTCCGGCCTCCACTTTTCCTACTAAATCAGCACCTACATCGGCAGCTTTAGTATAAATTCCGCCTCCAACGCGAGCAAATAACGCAATAGATTCAGCACCTAACGAAAAACCGGCCAGTGTTTCTAAAACTACAGTCATGTCTTCGGTAGAAGTCCAGGAACCATTCATAAAAAAATGAAAAAAGAAAATAAAAAAAGAAGTCAAACCTAAAACCGCCAAACCAGCCACTCCTAAACCCATCACTGTTCCTCCGCCAAAAGAAACTTTTAAAGCCTGGGGCAAACTACTTCGGGCAGCCTGCGTGGTTCGGACATTAGTTTTCGTGGCAATTTTCATTCCCATATTTCCGGCTAAAGCAGAAAAGAAGGCTCCAACTATAAAAGCAACTACAATTAATAAATGTGTTTTAACTCCTGGCAAAAAAGTGATTCCGGCTAAAACAATACTGGCAAAAAGGACAAAAACTGCCAATAATCGGTATTCCGCTTTCAGAAAAGCTAAGGCTCCTTCGTAAATATAATCCGAAATGGCCGCCATTTTTCCGTCTCCGGCATCTTGTTTTAAAACCCAGGCTCTTTTTAAGAACATAAAAGCCAATCCTATTAATGCCATGATTACAGGCACCCAAATCATAATTGTATTCATAAATTCGTTTTTGGTTAAGGTTAATAATCAACAGTATACAAACGAATTTAAACAAAAAAAGCAATACTCTTACAGAATATTGCTTTTTTTACATTTTTATAAACTTGAATTATTTGATACTAAATAATCCTGCTGGTTTGTTTTCAATTTGCTCGAAACGCTCTGTACATTGTCTTAAAATCTCAAGAGCTTCGTTAACATCTCCCCAACCTTCAACATCTACCTGTTTGTTTTCAAGGTCTTTGTACACTTGGAAAAAGTGTTCAATTTCTTTTAATAAGTGAGGATTAACATCTGATAAATCATTTAATTTATTCCAAATTGGATCTGAAACCGGTACACAAACAATTTTTTCATCCGGACCTTTATCATCTGCCATGTGGAAAACACCAATTGGTTTAACTTCCATAACACATCCAGGGAAAGTTGGCTCATTTACTAAAACCAAAACATCTAACGGATCTCCGTCTAATGCTAAAGTTTCAGGAATAAATCCGTAATCAGCAGGATACATCATTGAAGAGAATAACATTCTGTCAAAACGCATTCTTTTGATTTCGAAATCATATTCGTATTTATTTCTACTTCCTCTAGGAATTTCGATCAAAACATCGAAAGTGTTTATTTTGTCTGCAGTCATTTTTTAATTATCTTAAGTTGAATTTATTTGGGCACAAAAGTAATTTAATTCCTCATTTATAGCAAAACATTTGTACTGAAAAAGAAGAACAAAACTTTTATTTAATGTTTTAGAAATAAAAACCAAATGAACCTTTTACAGAAAATTTCTGTGCATCAGGAGCGTTCAAATAATTCCCTCTCCAGGTAAAATCGATTCGGAAGACTTTAAAAATATTTCCAATTCCGGCACTGTACTCCCAATATCCACTTTCAGGCGACTGATAAATTAAGCCGGAAGCATTAATAGCTCTGTTAGCATCCGAAATAGTTCCAAAAACACCTCTGGCACCAACAATCTCCCTCCAGTTTAACTTTCTCATAAAAGGAATTCTGGAAAACAAACGTCCTCCAAAATTATGCTCCCATTGCAAAGTAGCATATTGATCTGCTACAAACTCATAGAAATTAAGGTTTGTAAAAGTATTTTCAATGGTAAAATACGACTGATTCCCCGGAATCACACTCATCAAGCCTAAGGGAATAGTTCCAAATGTTTTTCCTAATTCCAAAGTCAAATTAGTACGTCCGAGAGGCCCGATAATAATAGGCTGCTTATAATACAATTGCAGTTTATCGTAATCAAAATCGCTATTAAACAAGCCTTTAAATCCATGACTGTAATTGATATAAAAACGACTAAACGGACTATCTACCACATTTCTTTCCACACCAAAACCTATCATTTTTCGATTTGGCGCCAATTCGACCTGAAAATTCACTTCGGATTGTTTTACATCGCTTCTTGTTGTAGTTTGAGTTGCATCTGTATAATAATCTAATTTGAAAGTATCTGAAGCCGATTCTAAAGTTCTATAGGAAAACCCTGCCTGAAACATCAGGTTTTTAACCGGCTCGATTTCAACTGCCAAATTCGACAAATTAATATTCGTCAATTTTCCGTTACTACTAGTTGAAACCAATGAAGACGAAGCAAAACTTCTTCCTAAAACATCATTTGTTGTAGTTAAGCTCGCCCCGATTTGTTCTACATCCCGACGGTTTCCTCCCGAAATAATGATTCGGTTTTTCTTATCCACCATCCATTTTCCGGAAATACCGTATTTGAATTTATTATCATCAAATCCATAAGCCGTATAACCTTGCAATCTCCACAGATCATTTGGACCAAAATAAGTTCGTCCACCTGTTCGGATTCGGATTCCTTCCACCTCATTGTATCCAAAGGTGGAAAATATTGGTCCATAATCAAAATGCCCAAATTGAACATAACCACTTCCAAGAATCGAAACCAGATTGTACAAACGCTTGAATTTCTTCACCGTTTGTAACGTATCCAGCATTTTATAAATCCCTTTTTCGTCTTTATTCAGATTTTCAAAACGGTTTTCTTCCCAATATTTATCCGATTTATTATAAACGTCATTATCGATATAATTCACCTCCTCTTTATAAAAAGAAGCCGGTTTCTCGATATTAAATTTATGATTTTGATACAAAGTAGTACGTTTTCCATAAACTCCTCTGGATTCATCTTTTTTTCTCAAAGCAAAATCCGACATCATATAATCACGAGTTAACAAGAAAACCGAATCATTTTCTACCTCAAATTCCTGCTCGATGTAAATATCTTTCACCCAGTTAATATTAGCACTTTTAGTAACAGCCATATTAATTTTCTTAATGGCAAAAGTGGTATCATTTACCCAAAAATCACCTTTAAAAGTCAGCTCATTTTTTCTTCTCGGATAAAAAATAATGTTGTAACACCATTTTTTATCAATAAAAGCACTATCTCTTAAAACATAATTATAAACATCAATACCTGTTTTAGATAATGGACTAGTAAAACTTTTATCAAAAAAAGTCATGTGATTATTGTAAATATCATAATCGGAATACAAGTCTTTTACAAAAGATAAAATCTGCTGATTATCACTAAATCCGGAGTTTTTATTAGCCTTAAGTTTCTCTTTTACCTTTTTAAGTTTATTATTTCCATAAACATCCATTAAAGACTCATTGATAAAAATAGGCAAATAGGTTTTTCCGGTAACTCTCGAAGTATCAACATGTTTAAAAACAAATTCCATCCCTTTGAAAAGTTTGCTTTTCATAAAAGCACTATCGATAGTATTCATATCGAATTCTACTTTTTCGTACTTCTCCATTTGGTATTGATCAAACTGATACAAGCCGTTTTTCCGTTTTCTTTCCCAAATTTTTCGAAGAATATCTAAAGCCGGATTATTCTTTTTAGAAGTTTTTCCGGCATAAATAACTACTTCTTTGAGTTCTTCAACATCCTTTAAAATCACTTTAAAATTGTAATTCACTGCTTTCTCCAAAGTAATTTCCCTATCCGAAAAACCTACCGAAGAAACCAATAAAGTAGTATATGTATTAGGTGATTCGATATAAAAACGTCCGTCTTCATTAGACATCACTCCCCGATTAGAACCTTTCAAAACAACATTCGCAAAAGGAACCGGCTGATTGTTTTTATCTACAACCATCCCGCTCACTTTAGTTTGGGCAAAAAGTGTTGTAAAAACAGAAAAAATAAAAACCAATGCTAAAAACAAGTACTTCTTACTCATATAGTAAATTTAAAAAAAAAGCTTCATCAAACTAACGTAAGATGAAGCCTTCATAGTATTTATGATGTATTATTTATACATTACTTTCTTTACCGCTTTTACAACATCAGCTGCATTAGGCAACCATTCTTTTAATAATACCGGAGAATATGGCGCCGGAGTATCAGCTGTTGTGATTCTTTGAATAGGTGCATCCAAGAAATCAAAAGCCTGCTCCTGAACGATATACGTAATCTCAGAAGAAATACTTGCTACTGGCCAGGCTTCTTCAAGAATTACTAAACGATTTGTTTTCTTCACTGATTTCAAGATAGCTTCCTGATCCATTGGACGAACGGTTCTCAAGTCGATAATCTCACAAGAGATTCCTTCTTTAGCCAATTCATCAGCAGCAATAAAAGCTTCTTTGATAATTTTTCCAAAAGAAACGATAGTTACATCTGTTCCTTCTCTTTTGATATCCGCAACTCCAATTGGAATTACATATTCTCCTTCAGGAACTTCACCTTTGTCACCGTACATTTGCTCAGATTCCATGAAAATAACAGGATCGTTATCACGAATAGCTGCTTTTAAAAGACCTTTTGCATCATAAGGTGTAGAAGGCACAATCACTTTAAGCCCCGGAGTATTTGCAAACCAGTTTTCTAAAGCTTGCGAGTGTGTTGCTCCTAACTGACCAGCAGAAGCTGTTGGTCCACGAAAAACGATAGGCACGTTAAATTGTCCACCTGTCATTTGACGCATTTTAGCAGCATTATTTATAATTTGATCAATACCAACTAAACAGAAATTGAAAGTCATGTATTCAACAATAGGTCTGCAACCATTCATTGCTGAACCTACAGCAATACCTGAAAAACCTAACTCTGCAATTGGAGTATCAATAACTCTTTTATCTCCAAATTCAGCAAGCATCCCTTTAGACGCTTTATAAGCTCCATTGTACTCTGCAACTTCTTCACCCATTAAATATATGGACTCATCACGACGCATTTCCTCACTCATCGCTTCGCAAATGGCCTCTCTAAATTGTATCGTTCTCATATTAGATATAGTATGTATATAATTTTCAAAGCAGCAAAAATAAATATTTTAAACCATTTAAGCATCAATTAAGCTAAATATTCCGCTTTAAATTCTAACATCTTATTATCGGTATGTGAATATCTTCTGTTTATCGCTCAATTTCGCAGCTAAAAAACAAACAAAAACAATTTTCAAAACCGCTAAGTAGTTATTAATAACAAATTATTCGAAATATTGTTCTAATTTTGTGACTCAATCTACGAAATATATAAAATATTCAAACATGAAAATACTAGTTTGCATCAGTCATGTTCCTGATACTACCTCAAAAATTAATTTTACCAACAACGATACTGAATTTGACACCAATGGTGTACAATATGTTATCAATCCTAATGATGAATTCGGATTAACCCGTGCCATTTGGTTCCAAGAACAACAAGGCGCAACTGTAACCGTAGTAAATGTAGGCGGTCCGGAAACCGAACCAACTTTAAGAAAAGCTTTAGCCATTGGAGCAAATGAGGCTATTCGCATCAACGCAACTCCTACAGATGGTTTTTTTGTAGCCAAACAATTAGCGGAAGTAGTTAAAAACGGCGTATACGATTTAGTAATTGCTGGTAAAGAATCATTAGATTATAATGGAGGAATGGTTCCGGGAATGACCGCAGCGCTTTCAGGATATAACTTTTTAAATTCATGTATTGATATTGCAGTTGACGGAAACAATGTAAAAGCCGTTCGCGAAATTGACGGAGGAAAAGAAACTGTTTCTACTTCATTACCATTAATTATCGGTACTCAAAAAGGAATCGTTGAAGAAAAAGATTTACGTATTCCAAACATGAGAGGAATTATGACTGCCAGAACGAAACCTTTAAATATTACAGAAGCTGTTGATGCTCCTGCAAATACCAAAGCAGTAAAATTTGAAAAACCGGCTCCAAAATCAGCGATCAAAATGATTTCTCCTGATAATTTAGACGAGCTAATCGACTTATTACACAACGAAGCGAAAGTAATTTAGTATTCCGTTAGCAGTTGCAGTAATCAGTTTTTCATTGCGACAAAAGACCGAATAAACAAATAACCGAATAAACATAAAGAATATGTCAATATTAATATATACCGAATCAGCTGAAGGAAAATTTAAAAAAGTAGCTTTTGAAATTGCTTCTTACGCAAAAAAAGTAGCTGATTCTTTAGGTACAACTGTAACCGCCTTAACTATAAACAATGACAATGTTGCTGATTTAGCAAAATACGGAGTTGACAAAGTTTTAAAAGTAACCAATGACAAACTTGCCTCTTTCAATGCTAAAGCTTATGCCGATGTAATTAAGCAAGCTTCAGAACAAGAAAACACAAAACTTGTAATTTTATCTTCAAGTACTGACAGCATTTACCTTTCGTCTTTAGTTGCAGTAAATCTTGAAGCTGGTTTTGCTTCAAATGTAGTAGGCTTACCAATAAGTACTTCACCTTTTCAAGTAAAAAGAAATGCTTTTTCTAACAAAGCTTTCAACATTACCGAAATTAATACGGACGTAAAAGTAATTGGACTAGCCAAAAACTCTTATGGCCTTTTTGAAAATGCCTCAACATTAACCGAAGAAGCTTTTAATCCAAATCTTGGAGACAATGATTTCGGAATCAAAGTAGAATCTGTTGAAAAAACATCCGGAAAAGTTTCCATTGCCGATGCTGACATTGTGGTTTCAGGAGGACGTGGATTAAAAGGACCTGAAAACTGGGGATTAATCGAAGATTTAGCCGCTGTTCTTGGCGCTGCTACCGCCTGTTCTAAACCCGTTTCCGACTTAGGATGGAGACCGCACGGAGAGCACGTAGGGCAAACAGGAAAACCGGTTGCAACCAATTTATACATTGCTATTGGAATTTCGGGAGCAATCCAGCACATCGCCGGGATCAACGCTTCTAAAGTAAAAGTAGTTATCAACACTGATCCGGAAGCACCTTTCTTTAAAGTTGCCGATTACGGAATTGTAGGCGATGCTTTTGATGTAGTTCCAAGACTAATTGAAAAACTAAAAACATTTAAAGCACAAAACGCATAATAGTATTTTCCAATTGAAAATTCTGCCTAATAAAATAAGATAATCGTATCTTTGTTTATTGGCAGATTTTTTAGTTAATATTGCAACCCAAATCAGTTTAAAGTAAAATCCAAAATAAAAAACGATACTTTTCATTTCAACAATTATGAGCTTAGTTAAATTATCCATAAAAGGAATTTCATACAGCCAAACACAAAATGGAGCCTACGCTTTGATTTTGAATGAAGTAGATGGCGAACGAAAACTACCTATCGTAATAGGTGCTTTCGAAGCTCAGTCTATTGCTATTGCTTTAGAAAAAGAAATAAAACCACCGCGTCCGTTAACTCACGATTTATTTAAAAATTTTGCCGAACGATTCGACATTGTGGTCAAACAAGTTATTATCCACAAATTAGTTGACGGTGTGTTTTACTCAAGTATTATTTGCGAAAGAGATAAAATTGAAGAAATAATAGACGCCAGAACCTCTGACGCCATTGCTTTGGCATTACGTTTTAATGCACCAATTTTCACCTATAAAAACATTCTTGATAAAGCCGGTATTTACCTAAAAACAAATCCTTCCGAGTCTGAAAAAGAAGAACCGGTAGACGATGTTATTTCTAATCCCGAATCTTTTTCAACCGAAGCTGAAAGCGGCAGAGCCTATATCAAATACAGCTTACAGGAATTAAACGATTTATTAATTCAGGCTGTGGAGCAGGAAGATTACGAAAAAGCCGCAAAAATAAGAGACGAAATTTCAAAGAGAGAATCATAAAACAATGTTTAAACGTGGATTTGTTTATTCGATTAATCGATAAAAACTCCACATTAAGCAATTAAACGGCTAAACACGTTATGAAGCAATACCTAGATTTAGTAAAACATGTAATGGAAAACGGCTGCCAAAAAGGCGACCGAACAGGAACAGGAACTAAAAGTGTTTTTGGTTACCAAATGCGTTTTGATTTAAGCGAAGGATTTCCAATGGTTACCACCAAAAAATTACATTTAAAATCTATTATCTACGAATTGCTTTGGTTTTTGAAAGGCGAAACCAACATTGGTTACCTTAAAGAACACAACGTAAAAATATGGGATGCCTGGGCTGATAAAAATGGAGACTTAGGCCCGGTTTACGGACACCAATGGCGTAATTGGAACAGTGAAGAAATTGACCAAATCTCTGATTTAATCAAGGAATTAAAAACCAATCCAAACAGCCGCAGAATGCTGGTTTCGGCTTGGAATCCTTCGGTACTACCGGACACTACAAAATCATTCGAAGAAAATGTAGCTAATAATAAAGCCGCTTTACCGCCTTGCCACGCTTTCTTCCAATTTTATGTTGCCGATGGCAAACTTTCCTGTCAGCTCTACCAAAGAAGTGCCGACATCTTTTTAGGTGTTCCGTTCAATATTGCATCTTATGCACTATTAACCATGATGATTGCTCAGGTGTGCGACTTAGAACCTGGAGAATTTATTCACACTTTTGGTGATGCACACATCTACAACAATCATTTTGAGCAATTGGAACTGCAATTATCGCGCGAACCAAGACCATTACCGAAAATGATTTTAAATCCGGAGATAAAAAACATCTTCGATTTTGACTACAACGATTTTACACTCGTAGGCTACGAACCACACGAGACTATCAAAGGAAATGTTGCCGTATAAACAAATAAAAAAAAGCGTTTTAGATTAAACCTCTAAAACGCTGTTTTCTGCTCCTGCAAATTCGTTCCATTTATAAGAATCTGCTTCGCTTTCGTTAATATATTCTCCGTCAACCAGATATTTAAATTCGTAGGCAGCATCTTTATCTAAATCAAAAACACCTTTAAAAGTACCATTTTTTAATTTATTTAAAGCTCCTTCTTCCGGATTCCAATTATTAAAATCTCCAACTACTGAAGCCTGAGCAGCTTCTTTAGCTTCAATAGAAAATGTAACTTTACAAACCGGTTTTGATTTTACAAACTGTTTTTTAATTGACATAACTGTTTCATTTTTAGTTGTTATAAAACAAAGTAAGTCATTTTATTCGAACTAAGAACATCCGAAAGACACTTTTAGCAAAAACTTAATAAAACGTTAAAATTAAAGCAATTCAACAAATTAACTTTCGTATTTTTTACAATAAACAAAAACCTAATCCAACCTTTTTATTATTTTTTTAAGCATAAATAAGGATTTCAAAATTAAATTTTATCTTTATAAACAAAAAAAACTAACCTATGAAATCCGAACAACATGAATTATACGAATATGCCAGAAGACGTATAAAACAAAAAAAAAGGGTTTATTTTCATTTTGTTTTATTGTTTTTAGCCGGTATATTTTTATTTATTGCTACTAAAGTTTTTAATTTCAACCAAGATGCCCATTGGCACATTTGGCTCATAACAGCCTGGCTCTTTTTATTTATTTTACATTTTATCAAAGTTTTCATCACCGATCGCTTTATGGACAAAAATTGGGAAAGAGAACAAATCGACCGCTTAGTTGCACTACAGGAAAAGAAAATAGCCGAATTAAGCGACCAAATCAACGAAGAACCTCCTACTAAATAAACACGAATGATTACAATGATTGCTGCTGCTGCCGAAAACAGAGCACTAGGAAAAGACAACCAATTAGTTTGGCATCTGCCAAATGATTTTAAAAGATTCAAAAACTTAACCACCGATCATCATATAATTATGGGAAGAAAAACCTTTGAAAGCTTCCCAAAACCATTACCTAACCGCACTCACATTATTATTACCCGACAAACTAGCTATCAGGCCGAAGGCTGCATAGTTGTTGGCAGCATTGAAGAAGCCATTGAAAAATGTCCAAAAAACGAAGATGCGTTTATTATTGGCGGAGGTGAAATTTACAATCTGGCAATGCCTTTTGCCGATAAAATAGAACTAACCGTAGTTCATCACCTTTTTGAAGCCGATGCATTTTTTCCGGAAATAAAAACAGAAGACTGGGAACTCATCAACAGTGATTTTCAGGCAAAAGATGACAAACACCTTTATGATTACACCTTTGAAACTTACATAAAGAAACAAAAAACACCTCAATAAAAGAGGTGTTTTTTTTGACTCATTGCAATACTTTTTAGAACTGCTGTTCTATTCCTGAAAAATAATTTGACACATCAATACCAAATTCACAAATAATAAACTCATTCCCGAAACGAGAATAATAATATTTGCAATTTTTCGAGAAAACATCTCGAAATAACCTTTTATACCAAATACCACAAAGGTGCAAAAGGCAATGAAAATTAAAATTTCCAAAAACAAATTTAATCCTAAGAACGTGTTTTGCGCCTGAACCCTAACACCACTTTTAATCAAAGCGGCACCGTCAAAATAACCCACAAGAACAAATGAGATTGCCAACGCAAAAAACAACCATTTGAGCTGAACAAGTAATTCTTTATTATGTATTGCAAAGAAATTCATTTGGTAAATTTAGAGACAAAGCATTTGTCATACAATACCCACTTTTAGTGATATTTCAAAAAACCAAAAATTGCTATTTCAGTCAAATTGAAACTCAATTTAAAGACCAACTTAAAAGGCATTGTACTATATTTGTCAAAATTTAAAAAATGGCAAAAAATATCACTCCTTATAAAGATTCCACTTTAGGCAAAAAAGAACAGGTTACAAAAATGTTTGACACGATTTCCGGAAATTACGACAATTTAAACCGTGTAATTTCTTTTGGAATTGATGTTAAATGGAGAAAGAAAGTTCTCAAAATAGTTGCCAACACCCAACCAGAAACCATTTTGGATATCGCAACCGGAACCGGCGACCTGGCAATTTTAATGGCAAACAGCAGCGCAAAAAAAATTACCGGTTTAGATATTTCTTCAGGAATGCTGGAAGTTGGAGTAAAAAAAATTGCTCAAAAAAACTTATCCGACCGAATCGAAATGATTTTAGGAGACTCGGAAAAAATTCCTTTTGACGACAATCATTTTGACGCTATAACTGTAGCCTTTGGTGTTCGAAATTTTGAAAATCTGGAAAAAGGTTTAGCGGAAATATTGCGCGTTCTAAAACCAAACGGCACATTTGTAATCTTAGAAACTTCAGTTCCTGAAAAAACACCTTACAAGCAAGGCTACCACTTTTACAGTAAAAACATCCTTCCAATCATTGGAAAATTATTCTCAAAAGACAATGTTGCCTACGGTTATCTTTCAGAATCAGCAGCAGCATTTCCTTATGGTGAAGCCTTAAACAATATTTTAAGAAAAATTGGGTTTATAGAGGTGAAAGCATTACCACAAACATTTGGTGTCGCCACGATATATACAGCTTCCAAAAAATAACCTAAGTTACTTTAAAATGAAAAAAATAGTTGTCTTTCTTCTACTCCTACTTTGTTTTAGCGCTCATTCGCAATCTAAAGGTATGTTTAGCAAAGACCCTATTATCAATTTGGAGAACTTTCAAAAACAACGCCTGTATTTTGGCTACTACTTAGGATTTAGCTCTTTTGATTTTAAAATAGACTACAAAACCGTAGGACCTGATATTCAAACACAAAAATCCACCGGTTTTAATGTGGGTGTAGTAGCCGATTTAAAATTGCAGGAATACATCAATCTTCGTTTTGAACCCGGATTGTATTACACCAAAAGAACACTGCATTATCCTAATTTCACCAACGAAAATGACGCTTTGAGAGAAGTAAGCAGTACTTATATTCATTTTCCGCTGTTATTAAAATTTTCTGCGCTGCGAACAGGAAACATCCGTCCTTACATTGTGGGCGGATTATCGACAACTTTAAATTTATCCGGAAATTCTAAATCTATAGACGATAATCAACAGCAAAAATTCAGAGTAAAACCCTGGAGTACAAATTACGAATTGGGGTTTGGAATTGATTTTTTCTCCGAATATTTTATTTTCTCGCCTTCTATTCGAGGTTGTTTTAGCTTAAAAGACGAACTTATCCGGGACAACGACCCTAACAGTCCCTGGACAGGAAATATCGAATCGATGAAAAGCAGAGCTATTTTCATCAACTTTACTTTCCACTAAAAACTAAGCTAATTTTCGTTTAAATTCACTCAGAATAATAGCCGTTGCAGTGGCTACATTTAAACTTTCGGTTTTTTGTAAATCTCCAAATCGGGGAATTGAAATTCTTTTTTGAACCAAATTCTCAATGGATGCAGAAATACCATTAGCTTCATTTCCCATAACCACAACTCCCTCCTGAGGCAAACTACTTTTATAGATATTTTCACCATCCATAAAAGTTCCAAAAACCGGCAATTTAGTTTGAGACAGATAATCTTCTAAATCCGTATAAGCAATAGTAACTCTACTTATAGAACCCATCGTTGCCTGGACCACTTTTGGATTATAAACATCCACCGTTTCTTTCGAACAAATCAGCTGTTTCACTCCAAACCAATCGCACAAACGCAAAATAGTTCCTAAATTTCCGGGGTCTCTGATATCATCCAGAGCGATAACCAAACCGGAATCGATAATATTTTTTTCCTCGGGAATTTTAAACACTGCCAGACAACTATTGGCTGTTGCCAAAGCACTGATTTTTTTTAAATCATTTTCGTGGATTAATGATTTTTTATGGGATGAAACTTCCTCAAAATCGTCCTGAGTCGTGTACAAATGTTCTAATTCAAAATTAGACTGCAAAAGTTCCTGAATCACCTTGACACCTTCTGCAAAAAACAAATGATGCTGGTTTCTATACTTTTTTTGCTGTAAACTAGTTATAAGTTTTATTTGGTTTTTACTAACCATAAAAATATGTACTTTTGAATTAAATTTTTTAGACCTCTTGAGAAAAGTTTCGACAAAAATATCACTATTTATTCTAATAGGAATAATAATATCCGCCTGTAACGCCGAAAAAAGAGTTCCGGACGGAAAACAACTCCTTGCCAGCAACCAAATTATTGTAAATGGCAAAAAAATCAATGATGAAGACGTTCATAATCAATTGTACCAAAAACCAAACGGCACTTTTTTAGGTTATCGTTTGCGATTAAATTTATACAATTTAGCCAATTTAAATCCCGATTCTACTTATCAGGCAAAATTTACCAATCATCCCGGGAAATACGAACGCAAAGCCAAATGGCTTTCGGCAAAACAGGTGGATCGCCTTGGAAAATCATTTTGGTATCACGGCATTCACGATTTCCTGAAAAAAACAGGAGAAGCGCCGGTAATTATCGATTCTGTCAAAACACAAAAATCGGTTTCCCGATTACAATATTATTATTTCAACAATGGTTTTTTTGATGTAAAAGTCAACTCTCAACACGACACAATCCGTCCCAAAAGAGGAAAAATAAAATACGAAATCACCACAAATGAACCTTATATTCTGGATTCGATAAAAGCCACCATTAGTTCGGTTGCCTTAGATTCTTTGTACCAAAAAACTAAAGAAGACGCACTAATTAAATCAGGAGACCAATACAAAACAGTTGATTTCTCGGATGAAAAAAATCGCCTTTCGGCCTATTTCAGAAATCACGGCGCTTATTATTTCCAACCGACTTCGATTGTTTTTGATATTGACACCATTGGCAAAAAACACAAAGCCGATGTCAATGTTAACATTGGTAATTATAGTTATCAGGACAAAGATTCTACAAAAACAGAACCTTTTAAACTATACAAAATCAGCAGCGTCGATATTTATACCGATTATGCACCGAATACCAGCAAACAAAATATCACCGACAGTGTTTCCTATCAAAATTTCAATCTCTACAGTCGTGAAAAATTAAAATACAAACCGCATGCAATAACGGATGCTATTTTTATTACCAAAGGAACTTCCTTTGCCGATTACAAAACTGTTTTAACGTCGCGCTATTTAACCAATCTTAAAATATTCAATCCACCAAGTATTCAATATGAAGTAGACAAAAAAGATACGCTGAACAATTCGCTTATCGCAAAAATTTACCTGACACCAAGAAAAAAATACAGTTTTCAGGCTTCATTTGACCTTACACACTCTAATATTCAAGATATTGGAATTTCGTTTAGTCCGTCGCTTACCATCCGAAATATTTTTAACGGAGCTGAAACTTTGGAAATTTCGACCAGAGCCAATCTTGGATCTTCCAAAGATTTGGCTAATCCGAACAATCAGTTTTTTAATGTTTCGGAATACGGACTAAATTTCAAACTGAATTTTCCCAGAATATTTCTGCCTTTTTCTACCGAAAAAATCATCCCGAAAAGTATGATTCCTTCAACCCAAATCAGCGTGGGTTATGCTACTCAAAAAAATATCGGATTGGACAAAGAAAACTTCACCGGAATTTTCTCTTACAACTGGAATCCAAAAAGAAACAACACGGCTCGTTTTGACCTTTTTAACATCCAATTTGTCCGCAACTTAAATTCACAAAATTACTTTAACGTTTACGGCTCTTCCTATAATGCACTCAACGAAATTGGACAATTATACAACACTAATCCGGATTATTTTAACAGCAACAACAATTTGATTATTGAATCCGGAACTTCAGGATTTACCAAAGACGTTTTAAACGGAACCATAAACGTACCGCAAAGCAGTTATAATGATGTAAAAAGTATCGAAGAAAGACGAGTGCGTCTAACTGAAAACGATTTTATTTTAGCGACTAATTTTACTTTTAGCAAAACCACCAAAACCGATTTAGCCGATAATAATTTTTATTTATTCAAAACCAAAATCGAATCGGCGGGTTCTTTATTATCGCTTATTTCTAATTTGAGTAATCAAAAATTAAATTCTAACGGACATCATGAATTCTTTAATTTAGAATATTCCGAATACATTAAAACCGAATTTGATTTTATCAAACACTGGGATTTAAGCAAGGAAAAAATTCTGGCGGTACGCAGCTTTTTTGGTATTGCCATTCCGTTTGGCAACTCTGATTACATTCCTTTTTCCCGAAGTTATTTCTCAGGAGGTTCCAATGATAATCGTGCCTGGCAGCCCTATAGTCTGGGGCCTGGGCGCACCGGAGCGACAAACGATTTTAATGAAGCCAATATGAAAATTGCTCTTAGCGCCGAATTTAGATTTAAAATTCTGGGCGATTTAAAAGGAGCTTTTTTCGCCGATGCCGGTAATATTTGGAATGTATTTGACAATGTCACCGATGAAAAGGCAACTTTCAAAAATTTTTCCAGTTTAAAAGATATTGCTTTGGGTTCGGGATTTGGTCTTAGATACGATTTAAATTTCTTTGTAGTCCGCTTTGATTTTGGTTTTAAAACCTATAATCCGGCTGAAGAAACTGGCAAAAAATGGTTTAGAGATTACAATTTCGGACACTCCGTTTTAAATTTTGGAATAAATTATCCGTTCTAATCCTAATAAATTCTTATTTTTGCGGTCTTAATCTAAAAACAAAAAATCTAACTAAAAACAAAAAACAAAATGGGACACAACATTAAGCCTGGTGTAGCAACTGGAGACCAAGTACAGGAAATATTTAACTATGCTAAAGAAAAAGGCTTTGCACTTCCTGCTGTAAACGTTACAGGTTCTGACACTATCAATGGTGTACTTGAAACAGCTGCAAAATTAAATGCGCCTGTTATCATCCAATTTTCAAACGGAGGAGCGCAGTTTAATGCAGGAAAAGGACTTTCAAATGCAGGTGAAAAAGCAGCTATCGCCGGAGCTATTGCCGGAGCAAAAAGCATCCACACTTTAGCAGAAGCTTACGGAGCTACTGTAATTTTACATACTGACCACTGTGCAAAAAAATTATTACCTTGGATTGACGGTTTATTAGACGCTTCTGAAGCACATTTTGCTGCTACCGGAAAATCTTTGTTCAGTTCTCATATGATTGACTTATCAGAAGAACCAATCGAGGAAAACATCGAAATTTGCAAAACTTACCTAGAAAGAATGAGCAAAATCGGGATGACATTAGAAATCGAACTTGGAATCACCGGAGGTGAGGAAGACGGAGTTGATAACTCTGATGTTGACAGCTCAAAATTATACACACAACCAGAAGAAGTAGCTTATGCTTATGAAGAACTTTCTAAAGTAAGCCCAAGATTCACTATCGCTGCTGCTTTTGGAAACGTCCACGGAGTTTACAAACCTGGAAACGTAAAATTGACTCCAAAAATCTTAAAAAACTCTCAGGATTTCGTTCAACAAAAATTCAACACAGGACACAATCCGGTTGATTTTGTATTCCACGGAGGTTCTGGTTCTACATTAGAAGAAATCAGAGAAGGAATTAGCTACGGAGTAATCAAAATGAACATTGATACCGATTTACAATTTGCTTTCACTGAAGGAATTCGTGATTTCATGGTAAACAACATTGAATACTTAAAAACCCAAATTGGTAACCCAACTGGTCCTGATGCTCCAAACAAAAAGTATTATGACCCAAGAAAATGGCTACGTGAAGGAGAAGTAACTTTCAACGCAAGATTAGAGCAAGCATTTGCTGACTTGAACAACGTAAACACACTATAATTTTAGATTTTAGATTTTAGATTTTAGATTCCTTTGCGAATTCTAAAATCTGAAATCTGAAATCTGCAATCTGAAATAAAAATGGCCTGGTTTAAAAGACAAGAAAAAGGGATCACAACTCCTACCGATCAAAAAATGGATGTTCCAAAGGGACTTTGGTACAAATCTCCAACCGGAAAAATTATTGATGCAGAAGAATTGGAACGCAACCTGTTTGTGAGTCCGGAAGATGGTTTCCACGTGAGAATAGGTAGTGCTACTTATTTTGAAATCTTATTCGATAACAATGAGTTTACCGAATTGGATCCAAACCTGACTTCAAAAGACAGCTTGAATTTTGTGGATACCAAAAAGTATTCTGATCGTTTGAAAGATGTAATGGACAAAACCAAGCTCAAAGATGCCGTACGAACAGCTGTTGGTAAATCCAAAGGAAAAGACTTGGTAGTTTGCGCGATGGATTTTGCCTTTATCGGAGGATCTATGGGAGCAGTTGTGGGAGAAAAAATTTCCAGAGGAATTGATTATGCCATCAAAAACAAATTACCTTTTGTGATGATTTCAAAATCAGGTGGTGCCCGTATGATGGAAGCTGCTTATTCTTTGATGCAATTGGCTAAAACTTCGGTTAAATTAGCCCAACTTTCTGAAGCTAAATTGCCTTACATCTCTTTGTGTACCGATCCAACAACTGGAGGGACAACGGCTTCTTACGCCATGTTGGGAGACATCAACATCGCTGAGCCGGGAGCCTTAATTGGTTTTGCGGGACCACGTGTGGTAAAAGATACAACTGGTAAAGATTTACCAGAAGGTTTCCAAACTGCTGAATTCCTTTTAGAGCACGGTTTCTTAGACTTTATTACCGCCAGAAAAGAATTGAAAGACAAGATTAACTTGTACTTAGATTTGATTCAGAATAACGAAATTAGATAGTTTTATACTTCTAGATACATCAAATCCCGTTTGCATGGCAAGCGGGATTTTTTTTTTTGCAGCCAACTTTCCAAAAAAAACCTTTATTTTTTTTAGAAGCAGAACAGCTACCTTTCTTCAATAAACATCCCTCCTGCTCTGCGCTATATCTTTGTCTCGTTAAAAAAACGAGACAAAGGATGCCGCTTCGATCAGGGCTATCCAATTCGTTTTGATTCCCAAAACACATTTGTAAGAATATTTTAATATATTTAAAAACAAATAAAACTAAACAAACGAATTACCTGCAAGTTTCATTAACATTCGATTAAAAATGGAAAAAATACAAGAAATATTTTCAAACCGCGAAATTGCATTAATAATTTGGTCTGCGTTGTTTCTGCTTTTCTTTATATTAAAAGGCATCGGGAATTCATTGAAAGGATTAATTAAATCATTTTTCACTTCTCAACTTTCAATAATTTATCTATTGATGGTTTTATTTACCATTGGTATAATTTACATTCTGCACAACATAAATCTTTGGAACAAAAATTTAATCAAAGATTCTTTAATTTGGCTCGTGACTTTTGCATTTGCGAATCTTTTAAAAGCAATTAACAAAAGAACTTTGAATGAATTTCTCGGAACAGTCAATGAAATTTTCAAACTAACGCTTTTTACAGAATTTATAATAAATTTCGAAAGTTTCGGTTTATTAACTGAGCTAATTATGTTACCGCTAATTACATTTATCGACCTTGCGCAATTTCTATCTAAAACAGAGAATAACAAAAGTGCAGAGAATTTCTTTGCAAAAATTTTATCACTAATTGGTATTTTTTACTTAGCTTTTTCATTATATAAAACTATCAAAGAACATGCAATATTCTTTTCCGTTGAAAACTTAAATTCTTTAGTCCTACCTGTAATACTAAGTTTTCTTAGCCTACCTTTCTTTTATCTTTTAACAGTGTATTCAGAATATGAACAATTATTCATGAGAGTTAAATTCATGTCTCGCGACAAAAAAAATCAACGTAAAATAAAATGGCAAATATTCAAAACTGCTAAACTAAATTTAAATATGATTTCAAAACTTAGAGACAAACTTATTTCATTTGATTTATATGAAACAAACGATATAAAAATTTATCTCAAAAAAATTAAAGAAACCAGCAGGTAAAACCTGATAGCGTGGATTTGTAATCCGTGCCCGCAAAGAGAAATCTCTTTGTCGAGTTACTTGTTGAGATCCTTCCTCCGTCAGAATGACAAGTTTGTGTTAAATTACTAACCCATCGTGAGCGAAACCCTTCGTGTTCGAAACAGTAAATTTTCACGCAGATTTTGCAGATTTGAGCAGAAAAACCATTCAGTGATCTGCGAAAATCTACAAAATCTGCGTGCTATTTTCTAATACCAAATTTGACAACTTTCTAAAAGTTGTCAAATTGCCTCCATGCTACCGCACGCATCTTACTTATGTCTACAAAAAAAATCAAAACTAAACGGAATTTAATAATGAGATTGCTACGTTCCGATAGCTATCGGAACTCGCAATGACTCAGAACACTGAACGCGAAAAAACTACATTCCTGTTCTAATCGCTTCCACAGGATCTAATTTGGAAGCTGAAATAGCCGGTACGATACCGGAAATCAAACCAATGATTCCTGCCAGTCCGGCACCTAAAAGAATATTATCCAATCCCAATACAAACTGAAAATCTAAAGCTTTGGTCAGGCCAACAGCAATTCCCCAAACCATCAGTAAACCAACCACTCCGCCAATTACAGATAGAATAATCGCTTCAAACAAAAACTGAAATAAAATAAATCGGTTTTTAGCACCTAATGATTTTTGAATTCCTATTAAATGGGTTCGTTCTTTTACCGAAACAAACATGATATTAGCAATTCCGAAACCACCTACCAACAACGAAAATCCGCTTATCACCCAGCCTCCTAATTTCATACTCCCGATGATTCCATCTATAAAATCCGTAAATCCGGAAAAAACATTGATAAAGAAATTGTCAATTTCACCGGCTTTAATTCCGCGAAAGGCTCGCAGTTTTTGAGAAATCTCCGCTTTATAAGCTTCCATATCTACGCCATCTTCGGGTTTAAAAATAATCACATTGGTTAACGAATCATTATTATCGCCAAATTTCTGCCGAACAAAATTCACCGGAATAAAAACTGCCGAATCATTACTATCTCCAAAAAGCCCCGCTCCTTTTTTCTTCAAAACACCTATAACCGTAAAACGCTGCCCGTAAAGTCGAACATCTTTACCTATTGGATTAAAATCATCAAAAAGATTAGTCGCAATATCATTTCCCAACACAATCACCTTGGCTCCGGAATTTGATTCCGATTCATTATAAAAACGTCCTTTTTCAAATTCCAATCCCTGAATATCGATAAATTCATGCGAAACCGGAACAATATTCACATCACTTACCACCTTAGAATCGTACTTAATATTCTCCGTTTTGGTGAAAATTTGATAGCCTAATTCGGCAGTATGCGTCATTGCTCCTTTTAAATACACATACTCGTCATATTTCACATTTGGAAATTGTTCTCTTTTCCATTTTGGAATCTCCGAAGGACCAAAAGAAAATTTCATCAAATAAATGGTATTCTTATCCAAACCACTCAAATCGCCGGCTATTTTCCGATCCAAAGAATCCACGGCAGCCAAAACCGCAATGATTGAAAAGATTCCAATAGTTACACCAAGCAAAGAAAGTAAGGTGCGTAATTTATTATTTCGCAAGGCATTAAGCGCAAAAGCAAAACTTTCTTTGAGTAATCGAAGATATAACAACATAAAAAAATGATTTTTAATAAGGTAAAATTCTGTAAATAATATTCAATTTCCTAATAAAAAATTCTTTTAACACAATAAAACACAGCGTTTTCAAGAAGTTTTAATAAAAATAAATTAATTAAAAATTATCTCATTTTTTGATAGCCAATTTTAACATTAAAAAACTATTTTTGCATTTTATAATTTAAACTATTCATGAGCACATCAAAAACAATTCAATCTGCATTAATTTCGGTTTTTTCGAAAGAGGGTCTTGAGCCTATTGTTAAATTATTACACAGTCAAAATGTTACTCTTTATTCTACAGGAGGAACTGAAGAATTTATCAAAAATCTAGGCATACCTGTTGTTGCTGTTGAAGACATAACTGCATTTCCTGAAATTTTAGGCGGAAGAGTAAAAACATTACACCCAAAAATTTTTGGAGGAATTTTGAACCGTCAGGACAATGAGAGTGATGTGCAACAAATGACGGAATTCAACATTCCGCAGATTGACTTAGTTATTGTAGATTTATATCCATTTGAAAAAACAGTAGCTTCCGGAGCCAGCGAACAGGATATTATTGAAAAAATTGACATCGGTGGAATCTCATTAATCCGTGCCGCTGCTAAAAACTTTAAAGACACTGTAATTGTACCTTCTATGAACGAATATGCTTTGTTCTTAGACATGATTACTAAACAAAACGGAGCTACCACTCTTGAAGACCGAAAATTATTAGCTACCAAAGCGTTCCACGTTTCTTCTCACTATGACGGAGCTATTTTTGGTTATTTCAATACTGACGAAACGATTTACAAAGCAAGTATTGCCAACGGACAAGTATTGCGTTACGGAGAAAATCCACACCAAAAAGGATTTTTCTTTGGAGATTTTGACGCAATGTTCCAAAAATTACACGGAAAAGAATTATCATACAACAACTTATTAGATGTAGATGCTGCAGTGAATTTGATTAACGAATTCAAAACTGACGGGCCTACATTTGCAATCTTAAAACACAACAACGCTTGCGGATTAGCTTCGAGAAATACGATTGCAGAAGCTTACTTAGCAGCTTTAGCTTGTGATCCAACTTCGGCTTTTGGAGGCGTTTTAATTTCGAATACTAAAATTGACGTTGCTACTGCAACTGAAATCAATAAATTATTCTGTGAAGTGGTGATTGCTCCTTCTTATGATGATGAAGCTGTAACAATTTTACAGGAAAAGAAAAACAGAATTATTTTAGTTCAAAATGATGTTGAATTACCACAAAAACAAGTACGAACTTGTCTTAACGGATTGTTAATTCAGGAAAGAAACAACATCACAGACAATAAAAAAGATTTAACTACCGTTACCATAACAAGTCCAACAGAGCAAGAAATTGA
Source organism: Flavobacterium pokkalii (assembly GCF_014596575.1). Classification (GTDB taxonomy): domain Bacteria; phylum Bacteroidota; class Bacteroidia; order Flavobacteriales; family Flavobacteriaceae; genus Flavobacterium; species Flavobacterium pokkalii. Next base: position 32,301 of record NZ_NASZ01000003.1, read on the forward strand.
AGATTTGATTTTTGCTTCTAAAATTTGTAAAAACACTAAATCAAACACAATTGTTTTTGCTAAAAACGGAACTTTAATTTCCTCAGGTACAGGTCAGACTTCAAGAGTAGATGCTTTACAACAGGCTGTTGAAAAAGCAAAACATTTTGGATTTGATTTAAAAGGTGCTTCCATGGCAAGTGATGCTTTCTTCCCTTTCCCTGATTGTGTTGCCTTAGCAAAAGAAGCCGGAATTACAGCTGTAATCCAACCAGGCGGATCTATTAAAGACCAATTAAGCATTGACTATTGCAACGAAAATAATTTGGCAATGGTATTTACAGGGACCCGTCATTTCAAACATTAATTTGTTTAACTTTGTGTGCTCCTAATTTTTAACTTTTAAACCCCTAAAAATCGTATGGGATTTTTTGATTTCATGACCGAGGATATTGCAATTGACCTTGGTACCGCTAATACACTAATCATTCACAATGACAAGGTAGTTATTGATAGTCCGTCAATCGTTGCCAGAAACCGAATAACGGGAAAAATCATTGCTGTTGGTAAAGAAGCCAACCTAATGCAAGGTAAAACTCATGAAAACATTAAAACCATAAGGCCTTTAAAAGACGGTGTAATCGCTGATTTTGATGCTTCGGAACAAATGATAAAAATGTTTATCAACAGCATTCCTGCATTGAAAAAAAGAATGTTTACTCCGGCTTTAAGAATGGTGGTTTGTATTCCATCCGGAATTACCGAAGTAGAGATGAGAGCCGTAAAAGAATCCTGTGAACGCGTAAACGGAAAAGAAGTTTATTTGATTCACGAACCAATGGCAGCCGCAATCGGTATTGGAATTGACATCATGCAACCAAAAGGGAACATGATTGTAGATATCGGAGGGGGTACTACTGAAATTGCTGTAATTGCTTTAGGCGGAATTGTGTGTGACAAATCGGTAAAAATTGCCGGTGACGTTTTCACTAACGATATTGTGTATTACATGCGTACACAACACAACTTATTTGTTGGAGAAAGTACTGCTGAGAAAATTAAAATTCAAATTGGTGCCGCCATTGAAGATCTGGAAACACCTCCTGAAGATATGTCTGTACAAGGTAGAGACTTGTTGACGGGAAAACCAAAACAGGTTGATGTTTCATACAGAGAAATTGCTAAAGCTTTAGACAAATCAATTCAACGAATTGAAGATGCTGTAATGGAAACTTTGTCTCAAACTCCTCCTGAATTAGCAGCCGATATCTACAACACAGGTATTTACCTTGCCGGTGGAGGTTCGATGTTAAGAGGATTAGACAAACGTATTTCTCAAAAAACAGATTTACCAGTTTACATTGCCGAAGATCCGTTAAGAGCTGTAGTAAGAGGAACAGGAATGGCTTTGAAAAACATTGGGAAATTCAAAAGCATATTAATAAAATAAGCTTAAAAAATGTGTTTAATTCTTAAGCTGTACTGGTTTTAAGAATTAAACACATTACAGCATACCCTTAAATTTATAACCTAATAAGAGAATGCAGCAAATATTTAATTTTATATTCAAAAACAGTAGTCGATTACTGTTTTTGCTGTTATTAAGCGTTTCGCTTTTGCTTACCATACAGTCTCATTCTTACCATAAAAGCAGAATTATCAGTTCGGCTAACTTTTTAACGGGCGGTGTTTATGAAAAAATAAACAACATCACCGAATATTTAAATCTTAAAACAGAAAATGATGCTTTGGCTCTTGAAAATGCAAGGCTCAAAAGCATCCTTTTCAACATGAAAGATACCGCCTCTGTCAAAAAAGTTGAAAATCTTAAAGGTGTTGCTCCCGAAGACATTGTTGTTTCAAAAGTAATTCACAACACTTACAACACACACGAAAACTTCCTGACTTTAAATTCCGGAGCTAATGACGGAGTAAAACCGGATATGGGAGTAATTAATAGTTTAGGAATCATTGGAATCGTTGACAAAACTTCTCCTAAATATTCGACAGTGGTAAGTATCCTGAATGTAAAATCTCAGATTAATGCCAAAATCAAAAAGTCCAATCATTTTGGTTCGCTGACCTGGAATGGAAAAAGCACCGGTTTTGTTCAGTTAATCGATGTACCAAGATTAGCTTCAGTTAGAAAAGGCGATACCATTGTAACCGGTGGACAATCGGTGATTTTCCCGGAAAATATTAATATTGGAACTATCGATAAAATTTACATCGACAACAAAACCAATTATTACACTTTAAACATCAAATTGTTTAATGATATGACTAATTTAGGTCACGTTTATATCATTAAAAGTAAAGACAGAGACGAAGTTAACAACCTGGAAAAAGAAAGCAAATCAAATGAATAGCACGCTGTTAGTTAATATTTTAAGATTTATCTTATTGCTAGCCCTTCAAATTGGCGTATTCAACAATATGACTTTTTTAGGCTATATCATGCCGTTGCCTTATATGTTGTTTATCATCTTATATCCAGTAAACTCTAATCGTTCGGCTTTGTTAATCAGCAGTTTTTTTCTTGGATTAATAATGGATTTATTTTCTAATTCAGGAGGAATTCACGCTACTGCCTGCCTTCTTTTAGCCTTTTACCGACCTTATTTGTTTAAATTTGCATTTGGTGTGAGTTACGAATACCAAACCATTAAATTAAATGAAGCACTAACCCCTGAAAGATTTACATTTATTCTTCTGGCTGTGGTAATTCATCATTTTACCTTATTCATTCTGGAAGCCTTTCAGGTTAGTTTTATTTGGGACATTTTACTCAGAACAGTATTAAGTACCATATTTACAATCATTAGTTGTATTATCATAATATACCTTATTAAGCCAAACAAACGATGAGAAAACTTCTGCTGCCTTCTATTATTATTGTTGCAGCATCCCTGCTCCTGATTCGGATTTTTTACTTGCAGGTTATCAATGATACTTTCAAATTAAAATCGGAAAACAACGCTATTAAAATAAAATACGAATATCCGGAAAGAGGTTATATCTACGACAGAAACGGTAAACTTTTAGTAGCTAATCAGGCTTCTTATGACATTATGGTTATCCCGAGAGAAATTAAAAATCTGGATACCGTAGAATTTTGTCAGTTATTAGACATTACCAAAGACGATTTTTTAAAGAAAATTGCCAAAGCAAAAATTTTTAGCCCGCGATTGCCTTCTGTTTTCTTAGCCCAATTAAACAAAAGCGAATATGCCGCTTTTCAGGAAAAAATCAGAAAATTTGAAGGTTTCTATGTCCAAAAACGTTCCCTTCGTGATTATGAAGTCGATTTTGGCGCGAACATCTTTGGATTCATTACTCAGGTTAACGAAGGAATTATCGAAAAAAATCCGTACTACAAAAGCGGAGATTTAATTGGGAAACAAGGAGTTGAAGAATATTACGAAGAAATTCTACGAGGAATCAAAGGAGTAAAATACATCCAAAAAGACAAATACAATCGTGAAATAGGTTCGTACAAAAACGGAAGATACGATACAATTGCCGTTCAGGGAGAAGACATCAACCTGACTATTGACGCCGAAATTCAGCGTTACGGAGAACAATTAATGATTAACAAACGAGGCGGAATTGTAGCTATCGAACCTAAAACAGGAGAAATTCTGGCATTAGTAACAGCTCCTTCTTATGATCCATCTATTTTAGTAGGAAGACAACGCTCTAAGAACTACACACTGCTTTATCACGATTCGATTGCCAAACCTCTTTACGACCGTGGATTATTAGCCGAGTATCCTCCTGGGTCTCCTTTTAAAATAATGACCGGATTAGTAGCTTTGCAGGAAGGGGCAATTGATGAAAACACAACTGTATTTTGCCATCACGGTTTCAGTTACGCCAGAGGTCGCTTTATGCGTTGTCACTGTCATGGAGGTGCTTTACAATTGCATCGCGGAATTTATGAATCCTGTAATGCTTATTTTGGAACCGCTTATATGCGAACTATCAATAAATATGTAAAACCATCTTATGCGGTGGATGTTTGGAGTAAGCATGTTAAAAGTTTTGGTCTAGGACAATTCATGGGTTACGATTTGCCTACCGGAAGAAGAGGAAATATTCCGGATTCTAAAACCTACAAGCGCATCTACCCGAATGGTGGCTGGAGAAGTACCGCGATAGTTTCTAACGGTATCGGGCAAGGAGAAGTTTTAATGACGCCAATTCAACTGGCTAATATGATGGCTACGGTTGCTAATGAAGGTTATTACTACACACCTCATATCATTAAGAAAATAAAAGGCGGCACAATTGATCCTAAATTTAAAGAAAAACACGTAACAACCATCAACAAAGAATTATTCAAACCCATTATAAGTGGATTATTTGATGTATATAATTTAGGAACGGCTCGCGGCGTTCGTGTGGAAGGAATTGACATCTGCGGAAAAACCGGAACCGCTGAAAATTATACTAAAATTGACGGTAAAAGAGTCAAACTTCAAGACCACTCTATTTTCGTGGCTTTTGCTCCAAAAGATAATCCTAAAATTGCTATTGCTGTTTTAGTTGAAAACGGAGGTTTTGGTTCGACCATCGCAGGACCAATTGCCAGCTTGATGATTGAGAAATATTTGAGAAAAAAAATCACCAGAACCGATTTAGAAAAAAGAATTTTAGAAACAAGTCTTAGAGACCGTTATGCGATTTTAGGAGGAATGAAGGAAGCCAGCGCAATCGAAAGTTCTCCAAAAGACAGTGTGCTTAAAAAAAGAGTTTTCCAACCCAAAACCGTAAGCACAACGGCAACTAAAGACAGTACACCAAAAATTAATTAAGCCATTCTTTTACAAATGAAAAATCAAAGTGTAAAGAAAAATATCGATTGGATATGTGTTATTATTTACAGCGTTTTAGTTATAATGGGCTGGCTTAACATTTATTCTTCCTCTTTATCTTCAATGGAAGGAACTTCAAACAAACAATTGATGTTTATTGTTCTGACTATTCCCTTGATTTTTATTTTACTATTTGTCGATGGAAAATTCTACGAAAAATATGCCAGCGTCATCTATGTCATAGGACTGCTCTCTTTGGCCGGTTTATTCGTTTTTGGAAAAACGATTAAAGGTCAGGCCAACTGGTATTCCTTTGGTTCTTTTGGTATTCAGCCTTCTGAGTTTGTTAAATCAGCTACAGCTCTGGCTTTGGCTAAATATCTGAGTGATTCACAAATTAACTTAAAAGATGTTAACCGACAGTTTCAGGTATTAAGCATATTAGGATTACCTATTTTGCTGATTGTTTTTCACGATCCGGGAAGTGCTTTAATCTATTGTTTTCTTATTATTGTCCTTTACCGCGAAGGTCTGCCTGCCTGGTATATCTGGACAGTATTTATAGCCATATTACTCTTTGTACTCACACTCATACTCCAGCCGCAATATGTTATTTTATTGGCGTTTATTACTACTGTAATTGTTTATTGGAGATCGCGTTTAGCTAACAGAAATATCATAGCCAGCACCCTTTTGTTTACTTTGATGTCCGGATTTGTTTTTTCGGTAAATTATGTTTTTGAAAACGTGTTCAAGCAACACCATAGAGACCGTTTCAATATTTTATTAGGTAAAACTGTTGATTTAAAAGGAATCGGATACAACACCAACCAATCTGAAATCGCGATTGGTTCCGGTGGTTGGTTTGGTAAAGGATTTTTAGAAGGCACGCAAACCAAAGGCGGTTTCGTCCCTGAACAACACACCGATTATATCTTTACCACTGTGGGTGAAGAATGGGGTTTTGTGGGTTCGGTTGTGGTAGTTGCACTCTTTGTAACTCTTTTTCTAAGAATTATTTATCTGGCCGAAAGACAAAAAACCAAATTCAGCCGCGTGTATGGCTACTGTACTGCCGCCATCTTATTCATTCATTTCTTTGTAAACATTGCGATGGTTATTGGAATTTTCCCAACTATCGGAGTACCATTACCTTTCTTTTCTTATGGAGGTTCCGGACTTTGGGGATTTACCATTTTGCTGTTTATCTTCCTTAAAATGGATGCTAATAAAGTAAACGAATGGTAGTTTTTATTAATTCCTGATTTATTTCACAAACCAGGAATTAACATTAACACTCTTTTCCAGACTATTTTCAATTTTGTCATTTAGTTTAGGAAAAAAATCAATTCCGGTTTTTGACTCAATTTCATCAACCGAAACCACATAATCAAAAATAGATTTACTGCTTTTTTTATTGGGAACTAAAAAAGCAATGACTTTATAATTCCCTTTGGTATAATTCAAAGCTATTTTATAAAAATACTCAGGCACTTTTACATTTTCGCTGCCAATTGTTTTCAAATTTCCTTTCAAAACACCGCCGGTAACCACAATCAGCCCGTCATATTTAACGGCCCAAAAACGAATTTTCTGTTCCAATCGGTTCCAGATTCCGGAATTAAAATCGTGGTTTTGCGGACTGATATTCGAAGTAAAAAAAGTGTCGTTATAAGCCGAAAGATTAAATTCCATGTCGGCCGCCGGACACAAATGCCCTTTATCATAGCCCGAATTTTTATAATTTCTCCAATCTGCCGATTGCGAACTCACTTTGGGATCTTCGATAAAAAAAGGACGTTTAAAATCACTATTTTTCACATAATCTTTCTTCAGTTCATAAGCGACCCATTCGGCCTGTTCGGCTTTTTCATTATACGACAAAGTATAATAAGAATGTTTTACAATTTGAGCATTAGCCGATTTGGGCAAATAAAAATTTAAATCCTGCGCGGATTGCTTCCCTTCTATATCAACTACTTTTATCTTTTTATCTGAAAAATTTAGGGTTTCCTTCTGCTTACAGGCTAAAAAAACAAACCCCAAAACGACGAACAGTACACCAAACTTTTTATTCATAGTCTTTTTTTAAATAAAAACGCTCTGAAAACCGAATCAATTTCCAGAGCGTTCCTCATTATTCAATATTTTATTATGATTTCGCTAAATTAGCTTTTTTCAGTTTATTAGACGGAATCGTATTGTTTTTCAAATTTACTTTGGTTTGTAAATCATCTAAAATATTTAAGGCTTCTTCAACATAAATATCTTTAGACAAACTTTCGTGCCAACGATCTCTTTTCTCTTTCAAAATATTGTCTTTACTCATTTGCTCTGTTTCATAAGGCAGAGAAGTAAATTTCAAATTATTTTTATATTCAAAAATTGGCTTAAATTTCTTAGCTTTTTCCTCAATGGCACTCTGAGCTTTTCTAAACTTATCAATGTTTAAACTATACTCATTTTCTTCGCTACGGGCATCAATCCATTTGGCATTCTCCTCAATCAGCTTAAATTGTGGATTAGCCTCAATTCGCTCTTTACTGTGTGAAATAGCCTTGCTGAAATTAGCATTGTTATTCCAAACACTATAATCAGCAGCATCAATCTTATCCCAAGGCATTGCATTTTCTACATCGCGCTCTCCCATTTTTAAATAAGAATAACGATCCGGCATCACCACATCACTGCTCACACCTTCTAACTGAGTTGAACCTCCGTTGATTCTGTAAAACTTCTGTGTCGTAGTTTTTAGCGCCCCTAAATCGCCCACCGCACTGTTACGAACAAACTGGTTTAAATCAATCACATTCTGCACCGTTCCTTTACCATAAGTTTGCTTACTACCAATGATAACGCCACGTTTATAATCCTGAATAGCAGCCGCCAAAATCTCTGAAGCTGAAGCCGAAAAACTGTTTACCATAACCACCAGCGGTCCGTCCCATTCGATTTTCTTATCTCTGTCATACAAAACTTCTTTTTTTCTTCCGGAAGATTTGATTTGAACAATTGGTCCCTGCTCGATAAACAATCCGGCGATGTCCACAACTGTAGATAACGAACCTCCACCATCATCACGAACGTCCAGTACAATTCCGTCTACTTTAGCCTGTTTCAGTCTTTCAACCTCTAAAGCAATATCCTTACCGGCATCTCTTCCGTCTTTGTTTTCAAAATTGATATAGAATTTAGGCAAATAAATCACCCCGTATTTCAATCCGTTTTTGTTTACGATACTTGATTTAGCATAAGTTTCTTCAATCTCAACAATATCTCTGATAATCGAAATTACTTTAATCGTACCATCAACTTTTTTAACGGTTAAACGAACTTCAGTTCCTTTTGGACCTTTGATTTTTTTCACTACATCGTCTAAACGCATCCCAACAACATCAACCGGCTGACCTTCGCCCTGAGCCACTTTCATCACAAGATCTCCGGCTTCCAGCTCTTTTCCTCTCCAAGCCGGTCCACCAGAAATCAATTCGGAGATTTCAGTATAATCGTTTTTCTTTTGTAAACGGGCACCAATTCCTTCCAGAGTTCCACTCATACTTACATCAAAACGCTCTTTTTCTTCCGGTGCAAAATAATTGGTGTGCGGATCAAAACGAGCTGTAATAGAATTGATATAAACCGAAAACCAGTCGTTACGGTTTAAATCTTTCATAAAACCAAAATATTCGTCCAAAGATTTAGAAGTACTCTCTCTGGTTTCTTTTTCTAATTCGGCAAAAGATTTAGGTTTGCTGTCTGCAACAATGTCTTTTTTAGTTTCAGTTGGAACAACGGTCTCGCCGTCATTTTCTAAAGGATTAGAAAGCAAATCCGTTTCTTCTTTAGAAAGTTTTCCTTTATTTTCCTGCATTTTCAAGCGATCAGTCAAAGAAGAAAGCGCTGTTAATTTCAACTGTTTTCTCCAACGCTCTTTAAGCTCCGCTTCATTTTTTGCGTAAGGCGCTTTTTCATAATCCGTATTAAAACTTTCATCGACATTAAAATCAAAAGGAGCTTTTAAAATTTCCTTATACAATCCCTGACTTTCTTTCATACGTTGCATCAAACGTTCGTAAGTCAACGTAAAGAACGTTAAATCTCTGTTCATCAACTCATCATCCAATTCTAATTCGTACTTAGAAAATTCGTCAATATCCGATTGTAAAAAGAAACGTTTGGAAGGATCCAACGCCTGAATGTAATCTTTATAAACGCCTTTAGAAAAATTATCATCTATAGCTGCCGGACTATAATGTCCTTTTTCAATAACAAAAGTCAATAATTCTAAAAGTAATTTATCTTTATCCGGATCGACATCTGAGGCCGATTTTATTTTAAATGCAAATAGCGCTACCGATAAAAAAACAACGGTAAGAAGTAATTTATAATTTCTCTTCATAAGACTAATAATAGTATTCATTCATTTTTTTAAACTAAGTTAAGGGAAAAACCAAGTCAAGAATGATAAGGCTTCCATAATTTTTTGTTAAAGATATAAAATTGTTTTTTTCTTAATCCCAATAATCCGCCAACTGAATAAAATTTGTTTACTTTGTTTCAAATATGACTTTTTATCTGTCAAAAGTTCACAAAAATCATTCCTAAAAATGAAACAAAACAAACCCTTAATTTTAATCACAAACGATGATGGTGTTTCGGCTCCGGGAATCAAAGCTCTAATTGAAGTAATGGCCGAAATTGGCGAAATTGTAGTTGTTGCCCCTGATAAACCACAAAGCGGCATGGGACACGCTATCACGACCAACGAGACTTTGTACCTGAATCCTATTTCGACCGAAAACGATCCGATTCGCATTTACAGCTGTTCCGGAACTCCCGCCGATTGTGTGAAAATTGCGGTTAACGAAGTTTTAAAACGAAAGCCGGATTTGTGTGTTTCAGGTGTAAATCACGGTTCCAATTCGTCGATAAATATCATTTATTCGGGAACAATGAGCGCTGCCATTGAAGCCGGAATTGAAGGAATTCCAGCGATTGGTTTCTCACTTTTGGATTTTGACTGGAATGCTAATTTTGAAGAAATCAAACCGTACATCAAAAAAATAACTCTGGAAGCTTTAGAAAACAAACTTCCGAAAGATGTAGTTTTAAATGTAAATTTCCCAAAATTAAAAAAAGAAGAAATCAAAGGAATTAAAATTTGCCGTCAGGCTAAGGCTTTTTGGAAAGAATTATTCCATAAACGAAAAACGCCGCAGGGACGTGATTATTACTGGCTTTCAGGCGAATTTGTAAATCAGGATCACGGCGAAGATACTGACGAGTGGGCATTGAAAAACGGATACATTTCGGTTGTTCCTGTACAATTTGACCTGACCGCTTATCATGCCACACAACAACTCAACAGCTGGAATTGGAACGAATAATTCCAGTATTTTTACGATTTTAAATTAAACAATAACAATGAAATACTACATTATAGCCGGAGAAGCCTCGGGTGATTTACACGGTTCTAACTTAATGAAAGCGCTGCTTAAACAGGATTCCAATGCCGAAATTCGTTTTTGGGGCGGCGACTTGATGCAGGCTGCCGGCGGAACTTTGGTCAAACATTATCGGGATTTGGCTTTTATGGGATTTGCAGAAGTATTGTTTAATTTGAAAACCATTTTAAACAATATCAAATTTTGCAAAGAAGACATTCTTCAATTCCAACCTGATGTCATTATTTTCATTGATTATCCGGGTTTCAACATGCGTATTGCGCAATGGGCTAAAGAAAAGGGTATTAAAACCCATTATTATATTTCGCCACAAATTTGGGCATGGAAAGAAAACCGCATCAAAGCCATCAAAAGAGATGTGGACAAAATGTATGTGATTTTACCTTTTGAAAAAAACTTTTACGAAGACAAACACCATTATCCGGTGGAATTTGTGGGACATCCGCTAATTGATGCGATTCAGAATCAAAAACCAATTGATAGTACCACTTTTAAAGCAGAAAATAATCTAAACGAAAAACCTATCATTGCCTTACTTCCCGGTAGCCGAAAACAGGAAATTACCAAAATGCTTTCGCTAATGTTGAGTGTAGTAGACGATTTTCCTGATTACCAATTTGTCATTGCGGGAGCTCCCAGTCAGGAATATGATTTTTACAAAAGCTTTATTACCAAAAACAACATCAAATTCATTTCGAACAAAACTTATGATTTGTTAAAAATAGCTCATGCTGCCTTAGTTACTTCGGGAACAGCGACTTTAGAAACAGCACTTTTTAAGGTTCCGGAAGTGGTTTGTTACCGTGGAAACTGGATTTCGTACCAAATTGCCAAACGCATTATTACCTTAAAATACATTTCTTTAGTCAACTTGATTATGGACAAAGAAGTCGTAACCGAATTAATTCAGGATGCCTGCAATACTAAAAACATAAAAAAAGAGTTAACTAAAATATTGAATCCGGAATACCGAAAGAATCTTTTGACTAACTATGATGCTTTAGAACAAAAATTAGGAGGAACCGGAGCCAGCGAAAAAACAGCCCAATTAATTATTGCCGATTTGAATGCGTAACACCAGTCTCTTAAAACCGTTATTTACTTTAATTTTTATTTCAATTCTTTTTGCTTCCTGTAAATCAGCTTCGGGAATAAACAGCAACACCAGAAACCGCAATCATCTGGCGGATGAAATCATCCACTCGGCTTCGGAAAACATTGGCGTTCCTTATAAATATGCCGGAACTACCAAAGCCGGATTTGACTGTTCGGGATTGGTATTTACAACCTTTAATCAATTTGACATTAAACTACCCAGAAGTTCATATGAACAGGCAAAAATTGGCACTGACTTAGGAAAAAATGTTTCAAAAGCACAAAAAGGCGATTTGATTTTTTTCAAAACCAATAACCGAAATCGGATTAATCACGTAGGAATTATTGTTAACACCAAAGATGACGAACTGCAATTTATCCATGCTTCAACTTCCAGAGGCGTTATCATTTCCTCAACCAAAGAAGCTTATTACGAAAAAGCTTTTGCTCAACTAAACAGAATTCTGCCTTAAAAAAACTTTCTATTGCCGAAAATTCGTACTTTAGAATTATGAAAGTACTACAATATCCTTTGGCAAAAATCACAATGGGTTTCTTATCAGGAATCCTGATTGCTTTTTATTGGCAAGCGGATATTTATTTGGTCTTTGGCACATTATTGTTGCTATTAATGGTAGCAGCTATTTTATTTTTTGGAGCACGATATATCAAAAAAAGTAAACTCTTTTTTTCACTCCTCACCTACGCGATTTCTTTTTTAACAGGAATGAGCAGCTTGATTATTCAAACTGAGGCTTTCCGGAAAGACAATTACAGCAATTTAAAATCGGTTTTTGAAAAAGAATCCAAAATAAATCTGGTAATCAGAGAAAAACTAAAAAGTTCTCCGTACCATCAGCGCTATATCGCTGTAATTCAAGCCATCGATCGCAAAAAATACAGCGGTCGCATTTTACTGAATCTTCCTAAAGAAACGATACCAAATCCATTCCGGGTGGGAACAATTATGGAAATTGAGGGTCATTTGCAAAAAAACCGAAAACCGGACAATCCCATGCAGTTTGATTATAGCAACTACCTGAACAAGAAACAAATTTACGCCCAACTATACAGCACTCCGGAACATCTTAAAATTGGAATCCATCTTCAAAAAGACATTTGGTTTTACATTGCTCAAATCAGAACCGGAATAATTTCCAACTTAGAGCAGAGCGCTTTTAATACAAATGCTCTTGCGGTTGCATCAGCACTCATTTTAGGACAACGACAGGAACTTTCTTCTGAAATTATTCAGGATTACCAATATGCCGGCGCTATTCATATTTTATCGGTTTCAGGTTTACATGTGGGATTTATTTTCCTGTTCCTTAATTTTATACTCAAACCCATTCCAAATCATCGAAAAGGTGCCACCATCAAACTGACAATAGTTCTGACAAGTTTATTTTTATTTGCGTTGCTTGCCGGATTATCCCCTTCAATCGTTCGTTCAGTCACAATGTTTTCCTTTATGGCAATCGGTTTATACCTACGGAGAGGCGTCAATATTTTTCACACTTTGTTAGTTTCAATGCTGATAATATTGCTTTTTGAACCTTACTTTTTATTCGATGTTGGGTTCCAACTGAGTTATCTTGCCGTATTTTTTATTGTTTGGTTTCAACCGGTTTTAGCTTCTTTTTGGAAACCTGAAAATAAAATCACAAAATACTTTTGGGATATCCTGAGTGTTTCAATTGCGGCTCAACTGGGTACACTTCCTCTGAGTTTGTATTATTTTCATCAATTCCCGGGATTGTTTTTTGTTACCAATTTGATTGTTATCCCTTTACTCAGCCTGATTATGTTTGTTGGAATTATAGTAATGTTTCTGGCAGCATTAGGACTCACTCCTTTTTGGCTTCTAAAAGCTTTTGAATGGAGTATTCTTTCCCTGAATAAAATTATTAACGGAATTGCTTCCTTAGAAAATTTTATCATCAAGGACATTCCTTTCAACTTTTACCTGGTTATTAGTAGTTATCTGCTTATTTGTGCGATTATCATCTGGCTCACAAAACCTCATTTTAAAAGACTTTCGATGCTTTTATCTGCAATACTCTTTTTCCAGCTCATGCTATTATTCAATCATTGGCAGATTCAAAATCAGAACGAATGGATTGTTTTGAATGCAAAAAGAAAAACAATCCTTGTAGAACGACATGGACAGGAAGTCTTTCTGTATTCCAATGACAGTTTGATTAAAAACCACAAACTCCTGAAAAACTATTTAACGGGGAACTTTAGCCATTTGGTAAAACAACAAAAACTGAGACATACCGCTTATTTTAAAGGCGCTAAGATTTTGATTTTGGACAGTCTTGGACTTTTTCCAAAAAATTGCAAGCCTGACATTATCCTGCTTACACAAACTCCAAAAATCAATATTGACCGAATGTTACGCACCTTAAAACCTAAATTGCTTATTGCCGACGGCTCTAATTACAAATCCGTTTTAAAGCATTGGGAAAGCAGTTGCCGAAAACAAAAAATCCCTTTTCATGCTACTGCCGAAAAGGGATATTTCCAATTAAAGTAAATTTACTTTTTATTTCTGATTTAAAATTCCATTAGCCACTTCCAACCAGGCTACCGGACCTCCGGGAACATAACCTGTTTTTCCAAGTCCCTGAAAATTTATTTTACCATCTTCACGAGTGGAAGCTGTAGCAAAATAAACGGTTGGGTAACCCTGCACACCAAAGGCATTTTGCAATTCGTAATTTTGTCTTTTAACCTCTTGGGTTTGAGGTACGCTTCTTGGATAATCCAATTCAACCAAAACTACTTTCTCTTTAGCCCATTTAGTGAACTCCGGCGTTAACAAAACTTCTTTTTGCAAACGAATACACCAACCACACCAGTCACTTCCTGTAAAAAACAACAATAAAGGTTTATGCTCTTTGTTCCCAATAGCAATTGCTTCCTTAACATCAGTATGCCATTTGAGTTCCTGAGCCTGAGTTACAACCAGACCTAAAAAGAAAACAGCAATTAAATATATTTTTTTCATAATTATTCTTTTAAATAACAAGAACAATATTAGTAAAATAAAATCAATTCACACCATGCATTAACTTTTTCATCACAGGTGTTAACAACAACATGATTACTCCTAATCCTATTGGAATAATCGTAAAAATCAAAAAGAATGTTGACAAGCTGTACTCCTGACTAATCGTTTCTATTAAACCTCCCATAGAACCGGCTAATTTATTCCCCATTCCTAAAAACAGATAATACACTCCAAACATAATGCCAATCCAGCTGGCCGGAATTAATTTACTGATATATGACAAACTCACCGGAGAAATACACAATTCTCCCAAAGTATGGAATAAATAAGCCGCAATAAGCCAAACCATACTTACACGCACCACAGAATCAGTGCTAATACCCATACTTCCGTAAGCCAAAAATCCGAAACCTAGCCCTAACAAAGTTAAACCAAGTCCAAATTTCATTGGTCCGGAAATATTATACTTGCTTTCCCACCATTTTGAGAAAAAAGGAGCAAAACAAATAATGAATAAAGAGTTTAAAATTCCAAACCAGGAAGCCGGCACTTCAGCTTCTGTTGCTGAGAAATCCCTGTTGATTTTCCAAATTACAATTCCCCAGATAATAATAAAACTCAATGCCAGAATACTGTTTCCTAATGCGTATTCTTTTACAGTTTTGGAGAACAATTTCACTAAAACATAACTAATAACCAATAACGGCATAATAGTTAATAAAGCATCCACAATCTTGAAAGTCCAGGCAGCATTCCCAAACAATTCTCTTTGAGTAAATTTTTCTGCAAAAATAGTCATCGAACCTCCGGCCTGTTCAAAAGAAGCCCAGAAGAAAACCGAGAAAACCGAAAAAATAACCACTGCGATGATTCGGTCACGAATAATATGTGGCGCATCATTTTCTTCTGCTTCCTTATCTTTAATCGCCTTTTTGGTTTCGGCTGTTGGCGGCAATCCAATATTTCCAAAAATATTTTGTGTAAAATAAAATTGTAACATTCCAAAAAACATAAAAATTCCGGCTAAACCAAAACCTAAACTCCAGGAAACTTTTTCGCCAATGTATCCGCAAAGCATAATTCCTAAAAAGGCTCCGGCATTTACTCCCATATAAAACAACGAATAAGCTCCGTCTTTTTTCTCCGGATGTTTAGCATAAGCATTTGAAATAATAGAAGTCATATTAGGCTTAAAAAAACCATTTCCTATCATCAAACAAACGATACCAATATATAAAAACGTAGGGGTTTCAATTGCCATCGAAGCATGTCCTAAGGTCATAATCAAAGCTCCAATAACTACAGCACGACGGTACCCCAAAAAGCGATCGGCTAGATAACCTCCAATAATTGGTGTAAAATAAACCACCATGGTGTAGGTTCCGTACAAAGCCATAGCGTTTTCTACATTCCATGCCCAACCTCCATCTGCGATTGAAGTTGTTAAGAATAAAACCAACAAGGCACGCATTCCGTAATAAGAAAAACGCTCCCACATTTCGGTAAAGAAAAGCACAAATAAACCTGCAGGATGTCCCAGAACAGATTTTTTAAAAAAATCATTTTGATTGTCTTGATTCATAAACTTCAATATTAAATTTTCTCCTTCTTTCTATTTTTATCGCAAATATTTTAAAACTAAACGTTTTTAGCTAGCTATAAATTTTCATGAATAAAATTGGTTATCTTATTAAACAACTGAATGCGCGTCATTCCCCCGTAAATCCCATGATTACAATCCGGATAAATTTGAGATTCAAATTGTTTATTAGCCTGAATTAAAGCCGACATCATTTGCATTGTATTTTGCAAATGCACATTATCATCGGCGCTACCATGAATCAAAAGATATTTTCCCTTTAATTGTTTGGCAAAATTAATCGGCGAATTATCGTCATAACCTCCCGCATTTTCCTGGGGTGTGTGCATGTATCTTTCGGTATAAACCGAATCATAAAAACGCCAATTAGTCACCGGAGCCACCGCAATAGCCATTTTAAAAATATCATTTCCTTTCAAAATACAATTAGAAGCCATAAAACCGCCATAAGACCATCCGAAAATTCCAATTCTGTTTTTGTCCACATAAGTATAATTCCCTATTGTTTTAGCAGCATCAATCTGATCTTCCACTTCGTATTTACCTAATTGTAACTGTGTTACTTTTTTAAAAGCAGCCCCCTTAAAACCGGTTCCGCGTCCATCCACACAAACGACAATATAACCCTGCTGCGCCAACATCATGTACCAATAATCATCGATTGTGTTCCATGTATTAGCCACCTGTTGCGAACCAGGTCCCGAATACTGCGTCATGAAAACCGAATATTTTTTGTTGGCATCAAAATCTTTAGGTTTTAAAATCCAGGCGTTTAATTCGTTTCCTTTCTCCGTTTTTAACACAAAGAATTCTTTTTGAGGCAAATTAAAGCTTTTTAAACTGGAACTAAGTGCCGTATTATTCTCAATAACTTTTAATTCTTTCCCGGATTTAGTTTCATTTAAAGTATAAGTTGTAGGCTGACTAGCACTTGAAAAGGTCTGAATAAAATAACTAAAATCAGTACTAAAAGTAGCTTCATACGTTCCTGTTCCATTTGACAAAGCTACTTTATTATTTCCTTTTAATCCTATTTTATAGATGGCTCTGTTTATCGAACCATTTTCGGTTGACTGATAAAAAAGCGTATTGGTTTTTTCATCCAATCCGTAAAAAGAAGTTATTTCCCAGTTTCCTTTGGTTACTTGATTTTTCAATTTGCCGTTTTTATCATAATAATAAATATGATTAAAACCGTCTTTTTCGCTGGTCCAAATAAAGCTATTGTCTTTTAAAAAGGTTAAATTATCGGTTACATCAATATAAGCTTTGTCTTTTTCGTTCAAAACAACTTTTGCACCGGCTGTTGTCCCGTCAATAAAAAGTAAATCCAAATTATCCTGATGGCGGTTTAAAACCTGAGCCGATAAAACATTGGCATCATTAGTCCATTGCATTCTGGCAATATAAAAATCGGAGTAATTACTCAGATTGACTTTTTGCGTTTGCTGGGAATTAATATCAAAAATATGAAGAGAAACTTCTGAGTTTTTTTCTCCGGCTTTTGGATACTTAAAAGTTAGCATTTGTGGATACAAACTTTCTCCATAAACCGGCATAGAAACTTCCGGAACTTGAGATTCATCAAATCGGATGTACGCAATTTTCTTGCTGTCTTTGGACCAGTCAAAAGCTCTGACAAATGCAAACTCCTCTTCGTAAACCCAATCACAAATCCCGTTGATTACAGCATTTTTAACTCCGTCTTTGGTAATTTGAATCGTATTTTTAGAGGCAATATCATATACAAATAAATTATTATCACGAGCAAAAGCTATCTTTTTGCCGTCAGGAGAAAAAGTAGGTTCCTGAATTTGAAAATCAAATAATTTGGTTATTTGCTTATTTGAAAGATCATACAAATAGTAATCGGCAGTAAAAGAGTGACGATACACCTGACTGGAATTACAAGCCAACAACAACATCTTTTCATTCGAATCAAAAACATAACTATCAATCATCGGCATACCTATATGATCTTTAGTATCGATAATCGTGGCTTTTTTTTGCAAAGTAGCAAAATCATACAAGTTAATCTGCGTGGTCAGAGCCGAGCCATTGTAATTCAAAACGGTATATTGATTGCTTTTCTTCAGCGCCTGCAATTCATCCATATCCTGAGTTCTAAATCGTCCTCTGTAAATGGATTCGACGGTGATATTTTGTTGTGCTGCAACAACCAAACTCATCAAAAAGAAAACAAATGGATACAATTTATACTTCATAAACTTATACTCTAATTAAAATCTATTCAATTTTAATAAAAAAATAACAATAACACTTCATTTAACACCTAAAAATACATTTGGTAAATTACTACAATCTCATTATTGACACTAAATTAATGGCAAATAAAGGCTGTAAAACGTATATTTGCCGCACATTACTTTATAATTCATTGAAAATGAACAAAGCCGTAACAGGATTCTCAAAACTATCAAAAGAAGAAAAAATAAGCTGGATTGCCTCTACCTATTTTTCTAATCCCGGAAACACTATTCAATTATTAAAAAAATACTGGAACAGTGACGAAAAACTTCAAAAACTACACGATGAATTCATAGAAAACACCATCAGTAACTTCTATATTCCGCTGGGAGTAGCTCCAAATTTCGTCATTAACGAAAAAAATTATACCATTCCAATGGCTATTGAGGAAAGTTCGGTAGTAGCTGCCGCTTCCAAATCGGCTAAATTTTGGGCAACAAGAGGAGGCTTTAAAGCAACTGTTCTGAACACCGAAAAAATCGGTCAGGTTCATTTTATTTACAAAGGAGACATTTCGAAATTAGAGCTATTCTTTGCTCAAACCAAGTCCAAGTTTTTCTCAGAAACCGAAAGTCTGACCAAAAACATGCAACAGCGTGGCGGCGGAATTCTGGACATCACTCTGGAAGACAAAACCCAATTGTTGCCAAATTATTTCCAACTGCATGCTACTTTTGAAACCAAAGACAGCATGGGAGCTAATTTTATCAACTCCTGTTTGGAACAATTTGCAACAATTTTAAAAATCGAAGCACAGGCTTACGAACTTTTTTCGGAAGAAGAAAAAAACATCGAAGTAGTGATGAGTATTCTTTCGAATTATGTTCCAAACTGCATTGTCAGAGCTGAAGTTTCCTGCCCGGTTGAAGCCCTAGCCGAAAAACATATTCCAGATCCGCAGGCATTTGCCGAACGTTTTGTTCAGGCGGTTCAAATTGCCGAAGTTGAACCTTTTCGCGCTGTAACTCACAACAAAGGAATCATGAACGGTATTGACGCCGTTATCCTGGCTACCGGAAATGATTTCAGAGCTGTAGAAGCCGGTGTTCATGCTTATGCCGCTAAAAAGGGACAATACAGCAGTTTGTCACATGCTAAAATAGAGAACGGCATTTTTAGCTTTTGGCTCGAAGTTCCTTTAGCCTTAGGAACCGTAGGCGGATTGACAACGTTGCATCCTTTGGTGAAATTATCATTAGAAATGTTAGAAAACCCTTCTGCCAAAGAACTCATGGAAATTGTAGCCGTAGCAGGACTGGCACAAAACTTTGCCGCTTTGCGTTCGTTGACCACTACAGGCATTCAGGACGGACACATGAAAATGCACCTGAACAACATTTTAAACCAATTAGAAGCCACCAACGAAGAACGTCATTTGGTACAAAAACACTTTAAAAATCATGTAGTTTCACACAGTGGCGTGGTAAATTTTGTGAATGATTTAAGGAAAAAATAAGTTCCACCAAAGAATAACCCAATTCGTAAATGGATACAAAACAAACTTTTTACAGCAACGGAAAATTATTAATTACTGCCGAATACCTGGTTTTAGACGGTGCAAAAGCATTGGCTTTGCCTACAAAATTTGGTCAAAATTTAATTGTAGAAAAAAATAACACTGCACAAATCAGTTGGAAAAGCTACGATGCTGATGGCAGTATTTGGTTTGAAGACAATATTAGCTTTACTGAAATAGAAAACCCCAGCACGACCGATGAGGAATCGGTTAGAAAAACTTTAATCAAAATTTTGCACGAAGCTTTTCTTTTAAATCCGGATTTTATAAAAGAAAACACGGGTTACCAAATCACCACCGAATTGACTTTTCCAAAAAAATGGGGATTAGGCACTTCGTCAACGCTTATCAACAATATTGCCCAATGGCTCCAAATTGACGCTTTTACTTTATTAGAAAATAGTTTTGGCGGCAGCGGATACGATATTGCCTGTGCGCAGAATAACAGCCCGATTATCTACCAACGGAAATCAGGAAAACCAAAAGTAGAAACCATACATTTCCACCCTAATTTTACGGACAGTATTTATTTTGTGTATTTGAATAAAAAGCAAAGCAGCAAAACAGCCATTGCCAATTATCAAAGAAACAAAACCTCAGATAATGAAAAAAACATTGCTAAAATAGACAAACTAACTCAGGAAATCATTCACGCAAAAACAACTCATGCTATGGCAGCTTCCATCGCCAAACACGAAGCTATTATGAGCACCATTTTAGAAACCAATACAGTTAAAGAAGATTTGTTTTCTGATTTTATTGGCGAAATAAAAAGCCTTGGTGCCTGGGGTGGCGATTTTGTGATGGTACTATCCGAAATTAATCCAAAAACCTATTTTATTTCCAAAGGATACCAAACTGTCATTCCCTACAAAGACATGATTTTAGAATAATTTAAAATCCACCAAACATAAAAAAAATGTCCCGATAGTTATCGGGACATTTTTTTATGAAATTAAAATTAATCTATACTATAAAAATTCTAGAAATTAAATTGCTTTCTGTTATCTTTAATATCAGCAATATCTTTAAGAGCAGGTAAAACTCTGTTTACATCAGCCGCAGATTGCGCTTTTACTTTTGCCACATAAGGAGCAACATCTTTAACAGCAGGAGCTTTCACAATACTAATTGTTTTCACTACATAAACACCTGTATTTCCTTCGATAGGCGCCGACATTTTGTTAGCTGCCAAAGCAAATGCATTTCCAACTACTCTTGGTTCCTGACCTACTCCTCCATTTAATACCGGATTATCTAAGGTAATATTCGTAGCCTGTTCTACTTTACTTCCTGTTGCTTTAGCGATAGCCTCTAAAGAAGAAGCTGTCATTTTAGCTTTCAACATTTCAGCTTTTTTCGCTTTTTTCAATTTTGACTCAATAAACGGTCTTACCTGTTCTATCGGAGCTAAACCTGAATCGTCAATGTTTTTCACCGTAGCAATTACATGACCTAAATTAGCTACTTCAAAACGTTTTACTGAACCTATTTTAGTATCGTCATCAAAAGCCCATCTTACAATAGCTCTTTGATTTCCTAACGGACCAAAATTTTCATCCAAAGCCCCTACAGTTACAGCCGGAGCAACTGTTAACTTCATTTCTTTAGCTACTTTTTTGAAATCATTATCAGCAGCTTCCATTTCAAATTTAGTTGCCTGAGTAAACACTTTATCAGAAGTAGCTTCTGAAGCTTCTAATTTTTGAGCCACAGTTGCCAAACGAATACCATCTTGTTTATCGGTAATTTTAATAATATGGAATCCAAAAGGAGTTTCTACCATCCCAATTTTTCCAATTCCGTTATTAAAAACAAAATCATTGAAGTTCTTCACCATTTGACCAGGTCCGAAATAACCTAAATCACCACCTTGTTGTGCAGATGAATCATCAGAATATTGGAAAGCCAACATCATAAAACTATCCGGATTAGCCATTACCTGAGCTAATACTTCTTCGGCTTTTGCTTTTGCTTCTTCTTTCGTTCTTTTCTCTCTTTGGTTAGGAACCTGAGCTCCTTCATAACTAATTAAGATATGACTTGCTTTAGCATTCACCCCTAATTTTTTACCCAAAGATCTTGAAATACAGTAGTAGTTACCAAAAACATAAGGTCCGTAAACCTGTCCCGGAGCTAAGTTAAATAACTGATCAGCATCAACAGCAGGCAAATCTTTCTTAGCTACATAAGTAGAATCATAAGGAATATCCGAATTCGCATTTACAAATTCTATTGGGTTAGCTGTAGTTCTAAAACCAGCCAAAGTATCGTTTTTACCCGTTGCCTGATTGTAAACCACACTTCCTGATAACAAACTGCTGATTTTAGCTTTTACCTCAGCAATATCTTCTTTTGAAGCTTTGTCTTCTACTAAAACATATTCAATAGAACGAGATTCCTCCGCTTTATATCTTTTTTCGTCTTTCTTCATGTAATCTAAAATCTCAGCATCAGTAACTTTTACATCACTGTCTTTGATAGAAGAATACATAGCTCCAACGTAAGAGAAATTAGCTTTGTTAGCTTCCATTTCGTATTTCAATTTCCCTTCGGCTTTTGTAGTATATGAAGCCGCTCTTACCAAAGTACTGTAAATTTGGTATTTAGCATTCAATTCAGCGTCTTTTTCTCTTTCTTTAAGGAATTCAGCCTGAGCAGGATTAGCTTTGAAGTATTCTTTAAATTTAGCCAAATCAAACATTCCCGCAGCATTAAGGAACATAGGATTTTGACCAATATTTTGATCAGCTTTTAAGATTTCAATAATGTGTTTTTCACCCACTCTCAATCCTAATTTATCAAATTCAGAAGTTAATAAAGCTACAGAAACTTCCTGTTCCCATACTCTATTTGCCGCAGCTGTTGCAGTGATTCCCTGACCACTTTTTTCAACATTGCTTACTTTAATTCTAAAATCCTCAAACGAAATATCTTTTCCGTTGATGCTTCCTACATCTTTCGAAGTACTGCTAAAGCTACCGCTTTTGAACAAATCTCCGATGATGAATGCAAATAAAGCTAGCGCAATAACTGCAATCATTAAAGCAGATCGTTGTCTAATTTTTGATAAAACTGCCATTTTTATTATTGTTAATTTTATATTCAGTTTGCGAAAATACAATTATCTCGCTAATAACAATACAAGTAACGTTTTATTTTAAAAGATTTTTCACTTTTCTAAAAAAATCACTCTTTTACTGTCATTTTTACTAATTCGATTTTTTTGTTGGTCGCCTCTTCTATCACAAAATGATAGTTCCCAATGGTGATTACATCTCCTTTTTGCGGGATTTCTTTGGTAAAATCGACAATAAATCCTCCTAAAGTTCCGTAAGAATCACTTTCCGGAATTTGAAATTTATAGGTTTGATTTAAATATTCCACATCAAAACGGGTTGAAAAGAGATATACATTTTCTTCCAATTCTTTCTCTATCAATTCCTCATCCGAATCGTGTTCGTCTTCAATTTCACCAAAAAGCTCTTCCACAATATCTTCAACGGTAATAATTCCCGAAGTTCCGCCGTATTCATCCAAAACCACCGCGACACTTTTTCGCTTTTTAATTAGCAAATCCATCACATCTTTGATAAAAATAGTTTCCGGAACAAATTCTACAGGAATTACGACCTTTTTTATATTTTTTGGTTTTTTGAACAAATCAAAAGAATGCACGTAACCTACCATCTCATCCAAAGAATTTTCGTAAACCATAATTTTAGAATAACCGGTTTCTACAAATAATTCTTTTAATTCCGAAACCGAATCAAACAAATCCACAGCCACAATTTCCGTACGCGGCGTCATAATATCACGGGCTTTCACTCCTGAAAATTCTAAGGCATTTTGAAAAATCTGGATTTCCGAATCCACTTCTTCATCATCTTCCACCGTACTCATTTGTTCGGTAATGTAATTCCCTAATTCTACTTTAGAAAAATACAATTGCACCTGATCGCCTTCGGTTTTAAAAAATCGTTTTAAAACAAAATCGGAAACCCACATGAAGAAAGACGAAATAAAATAAAACAACAGATAAAAAAAGTAAGCCGGAACGGCAAAAAACTTAATTAAGGTATTGGAATAAATTTGAAAAAAAACCTTGGGAAAAAACTCCGCCGTAATCAAAACAATCAAAGTGGAAAGTGAGGTTTGAACAAACAAACTCACCACATCAGAAAATGGATAACTAAACGATTTTATCCATTCCATCAAAAGATCGCCCATAAAAAAACCATACACAACCAGGGCAATATTATTCCCGATGAGCATGGCCGCGATAAACTTAGAAGGTTTCTCGGTAAGTTTAGTTAAAATTTTAGAAACAAATCCTTCCTGTTTTTTTTCAATTTCAAGATAAATCCGGTTCGAGGAGACGAAAGCAATTTCCATCCCCGAAAAAAAAGCAGACAGTATTAGGCATAATATGATAATCCCAATTTCCATACATTAGGATTTTGGGTTACGGTTTTGCATTTTTTTAGCAAAATTTCTTCGGAAGAAAAACATAAAAACACCTAAAGCCGCAATGAAAAGACTCAAATAAGGCGTTTCATTAGGCATGTTCCATTTTTCGTAAGCATCGTAAACAAAAAAAGCGGCAAAAACTAAATAAAAATAAGGGGTATATTTTAAATAACTCATAGTCTAATAAATTAAAATTATTCGGCGGTAAGTACTTCACCGGTTATTCTTTGCGAATTAATCACTTTAAAGTCTTTACTAAAGTCAATTCCCTGACCGTTAGAACCTCCTTTTAAATCGGTAAATTTATATTTTCTCTCAGTAAAAAACCATTCGTTTTTCTGGTCAAAATACAATTGTTCCGTTTCCAGCATCTGTCCGTCCTGAGAAACAATTTTTACTTTTCCCTGCAAATCGATGATATGGGTAAACTTGTACGAAATCGCATAATTAGCGGTGATGTGCGTTTTTTTAGCTTTGCTATCATACACCGTCACATCAATTCCATTTGGAAATTCGGTGAACGGAAAATCTACCGCAGCATAATCTAACATTTTAGAACTTACCAAAACCGCTTTAATCAAACCCGAATCGGTATATTTCAGATTCACATTATCAGCATCACCTGTTGGGGTAAATTCGGTAAAATTATTTTGCTGAACTTTTTTAAAATTACTTTCGCACCCAAAAAAGAGAGTCACGGCTATCGCCATGACTGCTATAAAAAATTTATCTTTTTTTAATAAAAACATAAACAAGTACTACTAATTACAACTATTAGCACGGATTGATTAATCATACTTTCTCTTCACAAACCATCTGTCGTTTAATGAAAGTCCTACGCTAAATTTAGCATAATTTTCCTGAATTAAACCTGCCGAAGTTGTTCCGCGTTTTCCAAATTCAAATCCAAAATTCACATTAGAAAAACTTCCTGTAATTGGCAATCCTAATCCTAAACTAAAACCTTTATCCTTAATTGATTCTGAATTCACAACCAATCCTGTTTCTTCATATTTCAAACCGGCTCTGTAAACCACTCTCTTGAAATATCCGGAAAAAGCACCGTAATTAGGAATAAAATAACCCCCAACACTATATTTCATCGCTTTTTCATACGACACATTTGGAGCTGCGTTATAGGTGTTTTCTAAATCACCTTTACTTGCTGAGATAACCTGAGCACCTACCAACCATTTTTTTGACTCTCCAATTCCCAAACCAAATTTCAATTCGCCAGGCAACGTCAGGTTTTTTCTGGAACTATCATCACCTTCTGTTTGTACAATTGAATAATCATAACCTGAACTATAACTGATTGTAGCAATATTTCGGGTATTACGAGAAGCTAATTTACTTTCAAATCGGTAACTCAAACTACTAAAAAGCGTTAACTTCTTAGCTAATTTAGCCTGATACATCGCCCCGAAAGTAAAGTTCACTCCGGATAAATCGGCTTTATTCAATTCGCGACTTCCGGTAGATACTCCGTTTACAAACTGTAAATTCGTCGTTTCAATTGTTCCGAAATTATAATCTACGCTGGCACCAAAATTAAGTTGAGGCAACAACTTATAAGATGCTGCAAAAAATGCCTTATTCATTCCTCCGCTTCCATAATCACGAGAACTAACATCTCCAGGTTCAGTAGTGTAGGAATTAATTTTATAACCTACGGAAGAATACGGAACCAAACCAAATCCAACGCCTAATTTACCCATTGGCAAACCTACCGCCAAATAATCAAAAGTGGTTCTCTTTGCTTTTTCAGAACTGCTTTCGTTTTTCAAAGTAGTTAAATTATAAGTCCCTCCTACGGTAAAAGTAGTCAACTTCAAATTAGAGAAACTCGCCGGATTATCCAAATTGATATGAATACTATCCTGCTCTACCTGAATTCCGGCCATCGAACGACTTTCTATAGTTCCTTTAAACCGGACATCTCCAATTCCGTAAAAAGAATAAGGAGACGACGTTCCTTCCTGAGCAAAAGACACTACCGAAAAAAGCAAGCAAAGACCTGATATAATTTTTTTAATCATTGTTGATTGTGTATTGAAATGTTTGGTTCAAACTCTCCAAAAGGAAATTTGAATTGGCAAATATGGTATTTTTTAATCGTTTAGCCAAAAAATCTGCATCACCACCCGTTAAAATTATGATAATTTTCGGATAGACCGCCTTATATTCCTCTATAAAACCATCAATCTCATAGACCAAGCCGTTTACCACACCCGAATGCATCGACGAAGCTGTCGATTTTCCGATATAACTTTCAGGACTTTCTAAATTCAGTAACGGAAGTTTTGCTGTATAATGATGCATCGATTCGTATCGCAAACGCAATCCCGGAGAAATAGCTCCACCCTGATACACATTATGTTCATCAACAAAATCATAGGTAACACAGGTACCAGCATCTATCACTAACCGATTTTGACCCGGATACAACAAAGTTGCTCCGGCAGCCAGCACCATCCGGTCAATCCCCAGTGTTTTAGGTGTTCCGTAATTATTTACAAAAGGAAATACATCTTCGTGAGAAACAAAATGAACTTTTAGTTTATTCTCGAATTTCCGAAAAGCTTGCTTTTCGACCTCTCCCACCGAAGAGACCACTAAAGTTGCAACCAATGGAAAATCTGCTATGATTTTTTGAACACTTTCCTGAAGCCTCTCTTTTTCAAAAATAAAGCTTTTCAAAATAGTATCTCCCTCAAAAACAACAGCTTTAATTCGGGTATTCCCCACATCAATGGCTAGTATCATATTTCTCATTTTGAAGTCACGAAGATACAAATAGATTTTTTCTTAAAATTGTTTTGCATATATTAAAAATGGTTCTATATTTGCACCCGCAACAAGCACGGTACCTTAGCTCAGATGGTAGAGCAATGGACTGAAAATCCATGTGTCCCTGGTTCGATCCCTGGAGGTACCACAAAACCCGAATTCTTTGAGTTCGGGTTTTTTGTTTTATAAATTTTTGAAAAAATTGAACTTCTAAAAACAAAAAAACCTCCCGTTTCCAGGAGGTTTCTTTAACTACAATTTAAAACTATTTCATCAAACGCACTTCGTAAATACCCGTAATGGACGAATTAGATTTCGCCTGAAATTTTACTTCCAGCAATTTTGAATTCGATTTTAAAACCTCAGCAGGAATTGCAATTATCTTATCAATAAACTGATTCCCTTCTTTTCCATCCATTGCTATCGAAGCAACCAAAACAGAATTTAAATAAACATCAAAATTCCTGTTCTTATCCGAACCAAGATAAGTGATTCTTAAATTGCGCGCTTCCTGTTTTGGGTTTTTCAATTCGTAACTAAAAAATCCGGTTCCATTTCTATAATGACGCTCTTTATAAATACCCGTATCGGTTTTTTCACCCTTAAAATTATGATCATTCTCCGGTTGCTGTTCCCCGGCAGTAATCATATCGACAGTCTGGGCTTCCAATTGCATTTTAGCCACTTCTCTTTCTTTTATTGCTGCCTGTAATTCCGGTAATTTTTCTTTTGTGGTATAAGGCCAATATAACATATATCGGGCATCGTGAATTTGGAAAAAAGGAACTAATTTTAAATTTTTAAACTGATCCTGATACGTAATATCCGAAACCGAAAAACTAAACGGCTGGTTTTTTATTTCTTTCAATGATTGCGCTAAATCATTTTTATTTGAAACTAACATTGGTGCTTCTTCAATTGGATAAAGAGGTCCGCTGGCTATATGTCCCATTCGGCTGCCGTCGGCTATTAAACCTTTTAAATCCGCGGTATCGGTTACGGCTGCTAAAACAATTGGTCCATGCACAAAGGAAACCCAGGCTGATTGATCCGGTAATTGTTCTGCGGAATTATGCATAGGCAACTGTATCGAAATCACATCTCCCGATTTCCATTTTCGATTAATCGAAACATACGAATTCGCATCTTTCTCAATCGCTACTTCCTTTCCATTGACTTTAATTTTTAATGCTCCGTTAGTTACCCAGGAAGGGTATCTGAATTTAACAGCAAACTTTTGTGCTTTTTTCAAATCCAAAGTAAAAACAGATTGTTCTTCAAAAGGAAACTTGGTATTTTGTATCACTTTCAAACCTTTTTCTTTCCATTCTAGGGTAGAAGGAATAAAAAGATTCACATACAAATCGCTTGCATCGTGAGCATAAATCATTTCGCCATATTTTCCGTGATTTTCCAATCCGGAACCTACACAACACCAAAAAGATTCCTGCGGTTCAGAATACACACGGTAATGACGCGGACGAATAGGTGTAAAATACACAAATCCGCCATCCGGATGCTGCGATGATAAAATATGATTGTAAGTGGTACGCTCGTAATAATCCATGTACTTTGCCTGCGGATGTGCCAGAAACAAATGCTTACTCAACTTGAGCATATTGTAGCTGTTACAGGTTTCCGGACCTTCCCGGGATTCTAACATGGACGAGAAATCATTGGTAGGGTTAAAATGCTCTCTTACACTATTCCCTCCAATAGAAATTGTTCGGTTTTCGACTACGGTATTCCAAAAAAAGTTGGCTGCATCCGCCCATTTCGCATCACCACCTGCTTCGGCAACCCGCATGAAACCAATTACTTTAGGAATTTGCGTATTGGCATGCATTCCGTTCAACTTATCCTCATCCTTTAATAAGGGATCTAAAATAACCTTATGTGAAAATTTTTCAGCTAAAACCAAATATTTTTTGTCTCCTGTAAAATCGGCTACGTCAGCCAACACTTCGTTCATTCCGCCATGTTCGCTTTTTAGCATCGTCTGGATTTGTTCATCAGACAAATTCGCCGTCAATTTCAAACACCAATCTGATAAATGAATCAGCATTTTTTTAGCTTTTTCATTCCCTGTCAAGCGATAAGCATCGTCCAATCCGGCAAAAATTTTGTGAATATTATACCAAGGCACCCATTTTCCATTCAACGAAAAACCACCCGCATCAATTTTGCCTTTAGCAATATCAGCCCATAAAGCTTTGCTTCCCGGCACACCTCCAATGTAACCATCTCCATTTTTTATCTGGCACTTTTCCAGCCAGTCCAACATATAATCGAGACGATCTTTTATTTGTGGATTTCCCGTTGCAGCATACATCTCCGACAAAGCCGACACATAATGTCCGCCAATATGCCCATCGAGCCCTGTATTTTCCCAGTTGCCGTAATTGTCTTTTAAAGACGTAATCCCTGCCTCTTTTAAATACGGTGCCAATAATCGGTCGACATCAAGTTCTAAAATATATTTCATATCGGTTTGTTGTGCCTTTTGAAAAGGACTTTCTAACAAACGAACCGAGGACAATGGAAAACTTTGCAATTGCCCTTGTTGCCCATAAGCAGCAACACTTAAAGTAACTAAAACAACCGACCACAGATTGTTTTTCGTTTTTTTTAATATCATAATTTTTGGTTTAGGTTAATTTTAAGAAAAACAAATACTCCCTTAGCTATTTTTCAAATTCCGATTATACAATTAAATCTTAACTCCTTATCAAAAAAACAAAAAGCCTGAATTAACAAATGTAAAAAAAACATTTATTAATTCAAGCTTTACAAAAAAATAAAATGCTTGTGCCCATGCCTTCTAAAAGAATACATGAGCACAAAAACACTCTAACCAAAAAAGAAACTATTTTAATATCCAGGATTCTGAGGATATTCTCCACTATCCAGCGATATAACTGCCAAAGGAATAGGACGTAAAATTTTCAATTGCCCACCAACACCTACAAACGGATTTGTCCCTCCATCAAAAAGAGCTTTAATATCCGGATTTCTCACCTTAGTATAATCAACCAATTTTCCTGTACGCTTTAGATCCAACCATCTGAAACCTTCACCAGCCAATTCTCTAGCTCTTTCATCTAAAATAAAATCAAGAGTAACATTAGCTACAATAGAAGCCCCAGCTCTCTGTCTAACGGTATTCACACGAGCAACAGCGTTAACCGGATTATTAGATTGCAAATAAGCTTCAGCAGCAATTAAATAAGTTTCACCTAATCTGGCCAAATAAATATCATGTGTATATTGCACTGAAGGAGTAGCTGTTTGAACTCTGTCAAATTTCTTCAAAGCAGGATAATCTACCTGATTCAATCCATCCCACCAATGCGCACCAATAGGCGAAATAATAGTATTTATTCTATTTACCGGATCAGCTGCTCTCCAGGCTGGTACTGCTGCAATCTGCGTCGCAGTTCTTGGATAATAGTATTCAACAGGTGTAGTTGTCGGGTTCAAAATATAACCACTATAAGGAGCCGTTTTTATATTTAAAAAAGTTCCCTCAAAACGTGTATCATTATCTTCAAATAAAGTAAACAAATACTCTGTTGGATGTAAAGCATTTTTCTTCACAACTCCATCATTAGCTCCTTGAACTAAAGGCCCCCAAGGATAATCCCAATTATGAGAAATCTCTCCGGACAAAGACTTATTATACTGAACTGACCATAAAATTTCCTCATTTTTATCATTCTTATATTTAAACAAATCTCCAAATGGCAAATTAAGCCCTTGTCCATTTATTGCTGTATCCGCCAAAGAAGCTGCCATCTCAAAATCTTCGGTTCCATTTCCATAAGTTTCATAAGCTCTTGTCAAATATACTTTTGCCAAAATGTGTTGTGCAGCGCGTTTAGTAACTCTTCCAAAATTAGTTTGAGCAGGTGGCAATATTGCTATAGCTTCATTCAATTGATCAATAATAAACTGATAAACTTCACTAGCTGGTTTTCTCTCAAAATGTGTAATTGGTTCATTTACTAAATTTTCAACAATAGAAACGTCACCAAATTGCTGAACCAGCATAAAATAATAATAAGCTCTCAAAGTTTTAACCTCAGCAATTCTGCTCTCCAATTCAGGAAAATCCTCTGTTTTATCAGCATGATACAAAGCTAAATTGGTAATTTGAATACTTTGATACAAGCTTCTGAACAATCTTTCAACATTAGACTCTCCAGGAGTCAAAGTTTGATAAGAAGCTAATCCCAGAGGCACTTCAGCATGAGCAGCGAAAAACAAATCAGTACCTGCACAAAAAACATAAGGTGTTGGTTCATAAACATCACGTAAAGTAGCATAGGTAGCATTTACCAAACCTTCATAACCATTTTTTGTTCCATAAAAATTTTCTGCCGTTGTATTTCCTAAATTCTCTTCATCTAAATACCCTGAACAACTTATAATAGATAACCCTAAGAGGATTGCATATATTTTTGATTTTATACTTTTCATAATCTTAAAATTTAATATTTACACCCAGTTGATAAATAGCATAACCTGTATTACTAGCATCAACACCTGACATATCTGCTCCTGCCCATTCCGGGTCAAAACCATCGTATTTAGTAAATGTAAATGGATTTAAAGCATTCACATACAAACGTATGCTAGCCAAACCTATTTTTGACAACAACTCCTGATTAAAATTATAACCCAATGTTATATTTTGAATACGTACAAAAGAAGCATCTTTACTAAATCCAGGGTACCCATAAGCATCAGCATCCTCTCCCCAATATTGTCCCATATAAGAAGCCTGAGGATAGGTATTCGATTTTCGGGCTGGTGTAATAGGGTTTTCCCTTACATAGTAAGGCACATCTAAAATCACCTTACTATTAAAATCGGTAAATTCTTTATGAAACGGACTGTACTGAAAAACGCCTTGTTTTGTAAATACTGTAGCCGAAAGATCCCAATTTTTATAAGTAAAGGTTGTTGAAAAAGTCCCTATCCAATCTGGATTTGGCGACCCTAACACTTTCATGTCATGATCAATATCAATTTTACCATCTCCATTTAAATCTTTCACTTTAGCCGTTCCTTCTAATGCCTGCTGGTCTGCAGGAGCTAATTCGTCTTTTTGCCAAATTCCATCAAAAACCATTGAGTAAACTACATTTACAGGTTGACCAATAAACCATCTGTTAGGCACATCATCTTCTTTTTTACCGTACAAATCAACAATCTTATTTTTGTTAGATGAGAAAATAAAACTAGTCTCCCACTTAAAATCCCCTTTGTCGATATTTACCGTTTTCAACTGAACTTCAACCCCTTTATTACTAATCGAAGCTACATTATCAAACATAGAAGTCCAACCTGTTGGCACAGCCAGCTTTCTATTCAAAATAGTTCCTTTTGACAATCGATCGTAAAGGTTAATTTCTCCTGTTATTCTGTTACCAAAAAAACCAAAATCAGCACCAAAATTCCATTCTCTTGTACGCTCCCAAGTCAAATTAGTATTAGCTAATTCACTTGGCACAAATCCATTTGCTGTAGTGCCATCCCAATCATAATACTTTTGTTTGTTTAATGACGACTGTGTTGCATATGCCCCTATTGGCCCATAACCTCCTGTATAACCATAACTTAAACGTAATTTTAAATTATCGATTTGAGAAACATCTTTTAAGAAGTTTTCCTCATTCATATTCCAAGCGGCAGCTCCCGAAGGAAAGGAAGCCCATTTATTGCCTTCTGCTAATCTTGAAGCACCATCCCATCTTATCGTTCCGGTTAACAAATACTTTCCTTTATAAGAATAATTTACACGATTTGTATAAGACAAAATAGTACTCTTGCTATATCCTGTTTCAGCATCACGTTGTGGTGCACTTTGAACGTTATAAAAGGAAGAGTTGAAAGGAACATCCCTACCATATGAAAAAGAACGTTCCATACGGTCAAAAGTAGCCGACTGAACAAAATCATAAGAAATATTATGATCTCCAAATTCCTTAGTAAAATTCACCTGATTATCCCATACATAAGAAAGTCTGTTATTTGTCCAGAATCGGGCAATAGAAATAGACCTTGTAGCAAAGCGGTCTTTATACTCTCCATCTCTTTGCATCCTTGCATTTGGAGAGAAAGTAGATTTAAAAGTCAAACTTTTTACAGGATTGAATTTTAAATAAAAATTAGAAATAATATTAAACTGCTCCACATTCCACCCAGACTTACCATCTGCAAAGGTGTATGGACTTA
Organism: Flavobacterium pokkalii; assembly: GCF_014596575.1. Lineage (GTDB taxonomy): Bacteria > Bacteroidota > Bacteroidia > Flavobacteriales > Flavobacteriaceae > Flavobacterium > Flavobacterium pokkalii. Next base: position 65,557 of record NZ_NASZ01000003.1, read on the forward strand.
CATTACTAGATATTCCTAACATTGGAGACTGAATCACACTTCCATCAGCATTAAACGAAGGAGCAAATGTTGGCATTCTAAACAATTGTTGTGTATAGCCTTGTCTTGAAACCAATTCCTGCTCTGAAAATGCTAAATTAATATTGGTACCAATTGAAAATTTATCATTTACCTTAGCATCTACACTCGCTTTAAAGTTGTATTTTTTATACCACTGCCCTACAGCATTTCCGTTATCTCCTTGATAACCAAACCCTACTACATAATTAACCATATCTGAACCGCCATTTGCAGAAATAAAATGATTTTGTTGTGTACTATTTTTCAAAAATGCATCCAACCAGTTTGTTCCGTTTCTCTCAGCTAAATTTTTTGCCCAATAATTTTCTCCATTAACTAAAACATTTGGAAATCCGTATGTTGGTGAATCAACAATTGGCACACCCTGAACCAAATCTCGGGCTACCTGTCTGTCTTTTTGCCATAAAACACTCTCATCATAACTGTTTAAAAAATCCGGCATGTTAACTACTTTTCTAACTCCTACATAACCTGAATAAATAATAGATGGCTTTCTGTTTTTAACACTTTCCCCCGATTTAGTAGTTACAATCACTACACCATTAGATCCTCGGGAACCATAAATAGCTGTTGAAGAAGCGTCTTTCAAAATATCAATTTGCTGAATATCCTGAGGATTTAAAAAATCGATACTCTCTGTAACAATCCCATCAACCACAAATAATGGTTGCTGGCCAGCAAAAGAATTAATTCCACGAATATTAATATCAAAACCAGCTCCTACTGAACCCGTTTTTTGAGAAATATTCACCCCGGCAGCGTTAGCCTGTAAAGCCTGCATTGGACTTGTGGCTCCAACTTTATTAATATCTTTATTCCCTATCGAAACAATAGAACCTGTAATATCTTTTTTCTTTACAGTACCATACCCTACAACCACTACCTCATTTAATGTTTGTGAAGATTCTTTTAATGTAATTTTAAAATCTGTTATAGTTCCAATAGGCACTTCTACCGTATTATAACCAATAAAAGAAGCCACTAAAACTCTAGCGGCATCATCCACTCTAATACTAAATTTCCCATCAAAATCGGCAGAAGCACTATTAGTAGTTCCTTTTACTAATATACTGGCACCCGGTAAAGAAAGCCCATTTTCATCAAGTACCACCCCAGTTAATACTTTTTGCTGTTGTGCTACGACTACATTTTCTGTGACTTTTGAATTTATCTTTTGCAAGACAATTTGATTACTCACCAGTGTATAGGTAATATTAAGTGGTTTTAATATTCTGGAAAGTACAGCCGACAACACTTCATTATTTGCTTCAACACTTACTTTTTGATCAAAAGAAACCATTCTGGAATTATACGAAAACTTAACATCGGCTGTTTTTGATAATTCTGTCAAAGCCTTATTTAAATTCACATCATTTATAGAAATAGTCACTTTAGTGTCTAATTTCCCCTGCCCATTTAAGCTATTTGCAAAAGTAACAGTCGAAAAAATTAGCGCCAGTACAAATTGATACAATGTCATCTTCATGAGTCGGATTAGTAATCGTTGTTTAACTACGGTTTTTTTCATAATTTTGGTCTGTTTTGATTAATACTATTTTGAGGGTATTTAAGAAACATTTCAAACCCACTTTGCAGAGTGAGAATGAAGCTTCAGGCGTCGATTATGTTGCAGCATAACGACGCTTTTTTTTAATTTCATAGGCAATTAATTACATCCTTTTGTGGATATGGTTATTTGGTTTCCATTCATTGTATAAGTTGTATTATTTCCAATACACTTACAAATAATTTTTAATTTTTCAGGTAATGGCTGATCACTCAAAGAAGTTGTTAAATGACAATTTTCTAATTTTTTTACCGGAAAATCAACCTCAACGGAATAAGCCTGCTCAATAGTTTTAAAGATCTGACTTACAGGAATATCGGTAAATTCAAAACTTAACTGTTCAATACTTCGCACCGAATTACTTATTGATTTTTCGGTGGTTATATCGGTAATTTTATCAAAAGTTCGCTCCTTACGCATAAAACGCAAAGCCTGATTAGGCAATAACACAATTTCTTTTTGACTAGTTTTATCAACATTTTTTTCCGAATTTACTTTTACTTTTCCTGTTCGGACTAACACTTCTACATCTGATTGATTTGCATAAGCCTTAATTCTAAAACTAGTTCCCACCACCTTAGTTACAATCTCATTAGCATGTACAAAAAAAGGCTTTTTGGGATTTTTGCTAATTTCAAAAAAAGCTTCTCCGGACAAATACACCTTTCTTTCGTTTCCGGTAAAAACTTTAGGATAACTCAATTTACTCTTAGGCTGTAACAACACCGAACTTCCATCAGAAAGAGTCACAATCTGAGGCCTGTTAGAATTATTAATTTGTTCCAACAAACCATCTTCATCAAGACCTTTTACAATTTGACTGTAATCATAATACAATTGCTCTGCAGTAAAATACTTTGTATAAGCATAAAAAGAAAGCAACCCAATAACAAAAATGGCAGCTATTTTTCTGAACCAGCCCGTATGCCATAATTGGATAAGTTGAATTTCCATTTTACTTTCCCGTTCTCTTTTCTCAATTTTCATCCAGGCATTTTGCAAAGCAACATCTACCTCTTCCTGAGACAAATCATCATTTGGCACTTTCATAGCAAGCAACCACAAACGGGCTTCTTCTACCAATTTGGCTCTTTTGGGATGTTCTAAGGTCCATTCTTCCCAACCATCAACATCTTTTTTAGAACGCATCCACAATCGGAATGACTCATCTTCCAAAAAATCTTCTATTTCTCTATATTGACTACGTTTTTTCATTTTCTTAAAAAATTACAACTATCTTAATAAAGGACAATTATCTTATTACATACTCACCAACAAATCCTTTATTCAAATCCAATTGGCCAATAAAATCATTATTAAAGCCAAATTTCCTTTCCATTCTTTTCGAATATTAATCAAAGCACGATGCAATAAATTACTAGCCGATTGATAATTAACATTCAAAATTCCCGCTATTTGATCAACACTCAATCCATGATGATACCTTAAATACAAAGCTTCTTTTTGTCTGGCCGACAAATCATTCAATAATTTATTTAAATGCTTCACTTTTCCCGCTGTCAATTCATCAGAAATCAACTGCTGCTCTACCGAAAAATCAAATAAAAAAGTCACTGAATCCATAGAAGTCGATTTATTAAAAATACGATCACGTTGCTGCAAACGAACTATTCGTTTCCGAACACTCGACAACAAATATGCTTTTACAACTACCGAATCACTCAGACTATGACGATATACCCATATATCCGTAAAAACATCCTGAACACAATCCTGTACTTTTTCAGCAAATGGCAAAAACGAATTCCCATACTGAATTAAATAACCATAATATTTTTTAAAGAGTATCGAAAAAGCCTTTTCATCTCCCGCCTTCAATTGACTCCACAACTCATTATCCTCCTGAACCAGCTTTTGTAAAGTTTGATTTTCCAAATTCGTTTTTTTAATTCATTAATTTATTCTCTTGCAAATTTCATCATCTGTGATGTATTATAAAGAAGAGTTACTACCTAAGCAGCAACTCTTTTTACGAAACACAACTAATATGACTAACCAAAATCACATTTTTAAAAAGAACTCTTTTATACATAAAGGACAAGTTTTTTATTATATACTCATTAAATTATAATTTTTTTTTAATAAAATTAAAAAATACCAAATATCCATTTCGTAACACATAAAAAAACGGCGATTTTCCAAAAACAAATTCAAAAAAAAGCATAAAAAAACAAGTCTCAAAAAACTTATTTGCTAAATTAGTATATTTATGCAAAAATTATATACATGGAATCCATCAGCTGTCCCAAATGCCAAGGCAATAAAATTGTAAAAAGCGGCATTATCAACGAAAAACAAAGGTATTTATGCAAAAACTGCAACTACTTTTTTACCGTAGCTAAAATTGGAAAAAAAATAGACGACTACTATGTTACCAAAGCTTTACAGCTATACCTTGAAGGATTAAGCTATCGGGAAATCGAACGTATTATTGGCGTTTCCCATGTAAGTATCAGTAACTGGATCAAATCCTTTAACATAAAAAAACCAGCCAACACCAATTACCACCCAACTTACAAAATTCTAAACCATTTAGAATTAATAGAATACATCCGGGTTAAAGACACCCTTTCGGGAGCCGGAATGATTATAACCGAATTAGGAGACAAATTCATGGTCATTAAATGGGAACGTTTTAAAAAATAACTATAGCATTAACACATATATATATCCTATTTTTTTTTATTAACAAAAAAACTGAATTTGGTATTCTATTTAAAAAACCATTAATTGAATATTAATTTTTAAAACCAAAATCAACCTTAACATTTTAACCCCTTATGGAACAAATTTTTAAAGACACGACAGCTAATCCGGCACCGCTGGGCCTTTTTGGATTCGGAATGACTACTATGTTATTAAACATTCACAATGCCGGATTCTTCGAACTCAATTCGATGATTATGGGAATGGGAATCTTTTTTGGAGGAACTCAACAAGTGATTGCCGGAATTATGGAGTGGAAAAAAGGCAATGGTTTTGCTATGGCTGCATTTACCTCTTATGGCTTTTTCTGGATTTCACTCGTAACACTATGGCTGCTTCCTTTAATTGGAGTAACTAAACCGGACGGCGCTTCTATGGGATGCTATTTAGGAATTTGGGGATTATTCACTCTGGCTTTTTTCATTGGCACATTGAACGGAAATACCATTGGAAAATTGATATTTGGGTCATTAGTGATTCTTTTTGGATTGCTATCGGCAGCCAGTTTTACAGGAAGCGAAAGTATTCATACTTTGGCAGGTTACGAAGGAATTTTATGCGGATTTTTTGCCTTTTATGAAGCTGCCGCAATTGTTATCAATGAAAAATTAGGCAAACAAGTTTTACCTTTATAATACAATGATGAAAAAATACACAATAGCTGATTCTTAAAGGCTATTGTGTATCATATTTAAATGAAAAAGAGACACGAACAGAAACTAATTATTCTGTCAATGCTGATGATTTTAGCATTGAACATTCCTCTTATTCTCTTATTTGACAGTTCCAAACCATTATTTGGCTTCCCGATTATCTACATTTACTTTTTTTCGGTCTGGCTATTTTCAATTGGTATAACCTACTTAATTATCAAAAAATATTATGAGTAGTTTAGGGCTGTTGTTTATTTTAGTCGTCTATGTGGTCATTCTGTTTTACATTGCCCACTGGTCAGAAAAAAGAAGCCATTCTAAATGGACGAACAATCCCTACATCTACTCTTTTTCTTTAGCCGTTTATTGTACCGCCTGGACCTATTACGGAAGTATCGGAATGGCAGCTAAATCCGGATTGGATTATTTACCCATTTATTTAGGGCCAATAATCATCATCCCGACCTGGATTATTATTCTTAAAAGAATTATTCGAATAACGCGAATTAACAAAATAACCAGCATTGCTGATTTTATTTCGCTTCGCTATGGCAACAGCCGCTCACTGGGAGCACTGGTAACATTAATCTCAATTTTCGGGATTGTACCTTATATTGCTCTACAGTTAAAAGCCATTTCTGACACTTACCATATTGTCACTAAAACCCAACCGCATTCTGATATTTTTACCGATAACACCACTTATATTTGTATTGCTCTGGCTTTATTTGCTTCTTATTACGGCAATAAATATGTAGATGCTTCCGAAAAAAGACGCGGAATTGTAACCGCAATTGCTATAGAATCAATTTTAAAACTCGTTTTCTTTTCTATCATCGGGATTTATGTTACCTATTTTGTTTTTGACGGTTTTGATGATATTTATACCAAAGCTTCCGTCTTGGAAGACTTTAATCAAAAAAACACCATTGGGTCTTTAAGCAACGGAATCAACTGGTTCTTTTTGTGCCTTATTTCTATGTTTGCCATTTTTATTTTACCAAGACAATTTCACACTGCCATCGTAGAAAACAATCAGGAAAAACACATCCGAACAGCCATTTGGCTCTTTCCGCTTTATTTATTACTGTTTAATGTTTTTGTTTTCCCAATAGCCTGGGGAGGCAACATTCTTTTTGGGTCGCAAGGACTGAATTCGGACACTTATTCCCTATTAATTCCGCAGCATTTCAATAATAACTTCCTGACTGTTATTGTATTTCTGGGTGGATTTTCGGCTGCGATTTCTATGATTATCGTTTCATCAATCGCACTGGCCACTATGCTAAGTAATAACCTTTTAATTCCGTATGGTTTTATTGGTTCTCTAAAAAATATTTCTCCTGAAAAAAATACCAAAAGAATTGTTCTCAGCAGAAAAATTGGAATCTTTTCGCTCATTATTTTAGCTTACATTATTTATCGCGTTTTTATTTTAGATTACACTTTGGTCTCCATCGGATTACTTTCGTTTGTTATCATCGCCCAATTAGCACCCTCATTTTTTGGTGCTTTATTTTGGAAACGCGGTTCTAAAAAAGGCGCTATGACCGGAATTATTCTCGGATTCTTAGTTTGCTTCTACACATTATTAGTTCCTTATGCTATTGGCACCACAAAATCAGCCAGTACTTTTGTGCAGGAAGGTCCCTGGGGAATGGAATTATTAAAGCCTTTTCAGCTTTTCGGATTGGATTATTTGGATCCAATTCCGCAGGCGGTTTTTTGGAGTTTATTAGTCAATGTTTTGAGTTATTTAGCTATTTCTGTTAGTTTCAGCGGTAATTACAGAGAACGAAATTATGCCGAAATGTTTGTGGATATTGACAAATACATCACCAATCATGAAAATGCTTATGTATGGAAAGGAACCGCTAACATCTCTGATATTACAAAAATCCTGGAACGCTTTTTAGGAACTGAAAGAACCCAACGTGCGCTTACTATTTTTAACCTCAAATACAATATTGACAAAAACAACAATATTGCCGATGCCCGTTTTATCAAATTTGCCGAAAATTTACTCACAGGACATATCGGAACGGCTTCTGCCAAAATTGTAATTTCCAGCGTAGCCAAAGAAGACAAAATCAGTTTGCCGGAAGTACTGCGAATTTTGGAAGAATCCAAAGAAAATATTATCATCAATAAAATGCTGGTTGAAAATTCGAACGAATTAAAAACCTTATCCGAAAAACTACAAAGAGCCAATCAGGAACTCATTAACAAAGACATTCAAAAAGACGAATTTCTGGATACCGTAACCCATGAATTACGAACTCCGATTACAGCCATTAGAGCCGCAACCGAAATTTTGCACGATGATGAAAACATTCCGACCGAAGTGCGTCAAAAATTCCTCCAAAACATCATTACTGAATCAGACCGACTGAATCGTTTGATTGACAAAATATTAGATTTAGAAAAATTTGAAACCGGAAAACAAAAAATTTATCTGTCTAAAAATAACATTTGTCAAACGATTAACAACACTTTAGAATCTTTACAACAATTAATCGTTAACAAAAAAATCAAGGTAGATTTTGAGGCAAAAGCCTTTGAAATAAAAGCCATTTATGATGAAGAACGTATTATTCAGGTGTTAAATAATTTATTTTCAAATGCTATCAAATTTAGTTCTGAAACTGAAGGGAAAATAAAAATTACCATTACAGAAAACCATGATTTTACGGCGGTGAGCATTCATAACAACGGTAAAGCAATCAATCCGGAAGACTTGGAAGCTATTTTTGATAAATTTTATCAGGCCAGAAATCAAAATATCAAAAAACCAATTGGAAGCGGCTTAGGATTAGCCATTTGCAAAAAAATAATAGAACATCATAAAGGAAAGATTTGGGCCGAAAGCAACGAAAGTGCCGGAACAACCATTACCTTTACATTACCCAATTACAATACTAGTGAAACATGAAAAAAATACTAATTGTAGATGACGAACCTAACATTGTCATGTCGCTGGAATACACCTTCAAAAAAAATAATTTTGAAGTCTTTATTGCCCGCGATGGACAGGAAGCGCTGGATACTTTAGAGCATCAGCATCCTGACCTCATCATTCTTGATGTGATGATGCCAATGGTTGACGGTTACAGCACTTTGGAACAAATTAAACAAAACCCGGAACTGGAAAACTGTAAAGTCATTTTTCTTTCGGCAAAAAACAAAGAACAGGATATTGAAAAAGGGCTTTCATTGGGCGCCAATCTCTATATTACCAAACCCTTTTCAATAAAAAAACTGGTTGAACAAGTACAGAATTTATTAAACTAACAAAAACTATATAAACACAAAATCATGAGTCGTTACAAAATAAGCAATTTTGAAGAGTACTTTAAAGAATACAAAAAATCAATAAAAGACCCTAAAAAATTCTGGGATAAGATTGCATCCGAAAACTTTACCTGGTACCAGGAATGGGACAAAGTTGTCGATTTCAACATGGCCGACGCCCAAATTAAATGGTTTGTTGATGCTAAAGTAAACATCACTAAAAACTGTATTGATCGTCATTTGGCTAAAAAAGGAGATAAAACAGCCATCATTTTCGAACCTAACAATCCGGACGAAGCAACACAATCCTTTACTTACAATGAATTACACCAACAAGTAAGCAAAATGGCCAATGTACTGTTAAGTGAGGGCATTCAAAAAGGGGACCGCGTATGTATTTACCTGCCTATGATTCCCGAGCTAGCAATTACCACATTAGCCTGCGCCCGAATTGGAGCTATTCACTCGGTTGTTTTTGCCGGTTTTTCTGCCTCAGCACTTGCGGCCCGAATTAACGACAGCGAATGTAAAATGGTCGTTACTTCTGACGGAGCTTACCGTGGTAATAAAACCATCGACTTAAAAGGCATTGTGGACGAAGCATTAACCAACTGCCCTTCGGTAGCAAAAACATTAGTAGTAAAAAGAACCAATGCTGATATCCAAATGAAAGAAGGTCGTGACCAATGGTTAGCCCCACTTTTCGATCAGGCTTCAGACAACAATACTGCCGAAATTATGGATGCCGAAGATCCATTGTTTATTCTATATACTTCCGGTTCAACGGGAAAACCAAAAGGAATGGTACACACCACAGCAGGTTACATGGTTTACACCGCTTATACTTTCCAAAATGTATTTAATTACGAAGAAAATGACATCTTTTGGTGTACAGCCGATATTGGTTGGATTACTGGGCACTCCTACATTCTATACGGACCTCTGTTAAACGGAGCAACTACTGTGATTTTTGAAGGTGTTCCTTCTTATCCGGATTTCAGTCGTTTTTGGCAAATTATCGAAAAACACAAAGTAAACCAATTCTATACAGCACCAACAGCCATTAGAGCTTTGGCTAAAGAAAGTTTAGATTATGTCCAAAAATATCCGCTAAGTTCTTTAAAAGTTATCGGATCGGTAGGAGAACCAATCAACGAGGAAGCCTGGCACTGGTACAACGACCACGTAGGAGGCAAACGTTGTCCGGTTGTAGATACCTGGTGGCAAACAGAAACCGGAGGGATTTTGATTTCTCCAATTCCATTTATCACACCAACGAAACCAACTTATGCCACCCTTCCATTACCGGGAATTCAGGCAGTTTTAATGGATGAAAAACGCAACGAAATCGAAGACAATCAAGTAGTAGGAAGCTTGTGTATTAAATATCCTTGGCCTGGAATTGCCAGAACTATCTGGGGAGACCACCAACGTTATAAAGACACTTACTTCTCTACTTTCCCGGGAAAATATTTCAGTGGTGACGGTGCTTTACGTGACGAAGTAGGTTACTACCGTATTACCGGACGTGTGGATGATGTCATTATTGTATCCGGACATAACTTAGGAACAGCACCTATCGAAGATGCCATCAATGAGCATCCTGCAGTTGCTGAAAGTGCCATCGTAGGTTTCCCTCACGATATTAAAGGAAATGCCTTGTATGGTTTTGTGATCCTAAAAGAAACAGGAGAGAAACGAGACAAAACAAACCTTGCAAAAGAAATCAATCAGCACATTTCGGAACACATTGGGCCTATTGCCAAATTAGACAAAATCCAGTTTGTTGCCGGTTTACCCAAAACCCGTTCCGGAAAGATTATGAGACGTATTCTTCGCAAAATTGCCGAAGGAGATTTTTCTAATTTCGGAGACACAACCACCCTTTTAAATCCGGAAATTGTTGAAGAAATTAAAGAGGGACGTCTTTAAAAATCAATAACTAAAACCTAAAGCTGCTCGTGATCGGGCAGCTTTTTTTGTTTTAAAAAAAGCTTCTCCAAATAATAACACGGTAAAAAAAATATTTTTAGTAAATTCGTTTACAACAATACCATTATTTGGGAAACAACCAAGAATCAGGTCGGATTATGAAAACAGCCTCCAAAAACCTTATCCAGAGAATCGAACCTCCTTTTTGGTTTTCCGATATGCACAATCCGGAACTTCAAATTCTTTTTTATGGTAAAAATATCTCGCAATGTCAAATTACGATTGAAAACAGTTCAGCTATAACCAACGTAAAACGAACTGACAACCCCAATTTTATTTTTGTAACAATTAACACCAGAATAATACAAAACAAAATATTTGAATTCATTTTTAAGCTCAAAAACAAAATTGTATTCATTCAAAAATATGAATTAAAAGAGCGAAGGAAAAACTCCGCAACACGCAAAAGTTTTGATGCTTCAGATGTAATTTACCTCCTCATGCCGGATCGGTTTGCTAACGGTAACGACAACAACCAAAACGATAGTCATTTAAACGAAAAATACAATCGGGAACTCCCCGGAGGACGACATGGCGGAGATATCGAAGGAATCATTCAACATTTAGACTACATTCAATCCCTAGGAGCAACGGCTATTTGGTGTACACCACTTTGCGAAGACAACGAAAAAGAATTCTCCTATCACAGTTATGCCCAATCAGATGTTTATAAAATAGACCCCCGCTTTGGAACTAATGAAGATTACCTTCGTCTAGCCGAAGAAATACATCGCCGGGGTTTAAAATTAATCATGGATTATGTTACCAATCACTGGGGACTGGAACACTGGATGGTTAAAGATTCACCCACTCCGGACTGGATTCACCGCTTTGAAAACTACACCCAAACCAACCATAAACGCAGCACTATCAGCGACATCAACGCCGCTGAAATTGACCGTTTCGTTTGTCTTAACGGCTGGTTTGTGCCCACCATGCCCGACCTCAATATTAGCAATCCGTTAGTCTTTACTTACCTTTGTCAAAATGCCATCTGGTGGATTGAATATGCGAATCTGGACGGTTTTAGAGTGGACACTTACAATTATTCCGAACCCGAATATATAGCCCAATGGACCAAAGCAATTACCGACGAATATCCAAATTTCAATCTGGTGGGCGAAATTACCATGCGTAATCAGGGACTGCTTTCCTATTGGCAAAAAGACAGTCCTATTGGAAAAATCCAAAATTACAATTCCAATTTACCTTCGGTCATGGATTTTGCACTTTCAGACGCCTTGCAAATTGTTTTTAACGAAGATGATGATAGCTGGGATCAGGGAATTACCAAAATTTATGATTTGTTATCCAAAGATTTTTTATTTCCAAATGTCAATAATTTATTAATTTTTGGCGAAAACCACGACAGCAAACGACTGAATCAGATTTACAATAACGATATTCGAAAATACAAATTAGCCATGACCATGCTGGCTACTTTACGCGGCATTCCGCAACTCTATTACGGCTCCGAAATTGGCATGGCCGGCGATCAAAACTTAGGCGATGCCGATATTCGCAGGGATTTCCCCGGAGGGTCGAAAGGAGACGAAAACAATGCTTTTAATCCGGAAACACGAACCGAATGTCAAAATGCATATTTTAATTTTACTTCCAAATTATTCCACTGGCGTAAAACAAATCAAGCAGTTCATTTTGGAAAAACCACCCATTACATTCCGGAGAATAATATTTATGTTTACTTTAGGCACAACAGCAACCAAACCGTCATGGTTATCATTAATAATCATCCCGAAAATCAAGAATTTGACACAAAACGATTTGAAGAAAATATAAAAAATTTCACCGTCGGAAAAGAAGTTCTAAATCATCTCACTTTCAAATTATCAGCTCCTATTTCCATTGAAGGAAAATCGGCTTTGATTTTAGAATTAGAATAAACCTTAATTCCCCTATTTATTATCTTTGCAAAAAACACAATTTATGTTCAAAATAGGTCATCGTGGTGCTAAAGGTTACGAACCCGAAAACACCTTGAGAAGTTTTCAAAAAGCTATTGATTTACATGTTGACCGAATCGAACTGGATGTCCATCTAAGTTCCGACAAAGAAATCATCGTCATTCACGATGAGACAGTTGACAGAGTTACAAACAAAACAGGATTGATAAAAGAATTAACTCTCCCCCAAATAAAACGATTACGAATTGAAAAAAAATATCAAATTCCAACTTTGACACAGGTCTTAAACCTTATCAATCAAAGATGTGAAGTTAATATTGAAATAAAATCTTTTGAAGCCACTAAAAAAGTAGTGACACTGATTGAAAAATATATTGAAGAAAAAAAATGGAATTACAGTCAATTTATCATTTCCAGTTTTGATTGGAATGCTTTGCGAGAAGTCCATTTTTTGAATCAGAATATCCGTATTGGGGTATTAACAGAAAGCGATTTAGATTTGGCTTTTTCTTTTGCTCAAAGCATTCATGCCAAATCCATTCATCCTTATTTTCACTTACTGACTGCCGAAACTACACAAAAAATGCAGCAAGCCGGCTTTGAAGTATATCCCTGGACGGTAAATGAACCGGAAGATATACAACAAATGAAATCTTTTAACGTAAACGGAATTATCTCTGATTTTCCAGACAGAATATGACACAAAACTTTGATATAATTATTGTAGGCGGCGGTGCAGCAGGTTTTTTTACAGCCATCAATATTGCCGAAAAAAATCCGAAATTAAAAATAGCGATTTTGGAACGCGCTGCCGATGTTTTGCAAAAAGTGCGCATTTCGGGCGGTGGTCGCTGCAATGTAACCCATGCCTGTTTTGAACCGAATGAATTAGTCAAATTTTACCCTCGGGGCGAAAAAGAATTACGCGGTCCTTTTCATCAGTTTTGTTCCGGAGACACCATTGAATGGTTTGAAAAACACGGGGTTGAACTCAAAATTGAAGAAGACGGCAGAATGTTTCCGGTTTCCAATGCATCCCAAACCATCATTGATTGTTTCCTCAAAGCGACTCAAAAACCGGGTATTCAGGTACTTACCGGACAAAGCGTTCAATCTATTTTTAAAAAAGATTCTATTTGGAAAATTGATACCCGAAACCAACAATTCATTTGCGAAAAATTGGTTTTGGCCACAGGCAGTAACCCAAAAATTTGGGATATGCTGCAACAACAAGGTCATGCAATTATAGCTCCGGTTCCTTCACTATTTACTTTTAACATCAAAGATAGCCGCATCAAGGAATTACCGGGCGTTTCTGCACAGGTTTCGGTAAAAGTAAAAGATAGCAAATTAGCATCAACAGGCCCTTTATTAATAACGCATTGGGGTATGAGTGGCCCGGCTATTTTAAAACTTTCGGCTTGGGGCGCTCGAATTTTACATGATAAAAATTATCAGTTTACAATTTATATCAATTGGTTGAACGATGTAGACACCGAAGAAGCCGAACAACTTTTGAAAGATTTAAAACAAGATCAAGCAAAGAAAATGGTTTCTAAAAAATCACCTTTTGAACTAACCAATAGACTTTGGGAAAGTTTAGTATTGTCTTCTGGAATTTCATCAGAAACCAAATGGGCTGATTTGTCTAAAATCCAAATTCAAAATTTATCCAAACAACTTACCAATGCAAGTTTTCAGGTTAATGGGAAAAGCACTTTCAAAGAAGAATTTGTTACTGCGGGCGGAATCGATTTAAAAGAAATCAACTTTAAAACCATGGAAAGTAAAATTCACGAAAACCTCTATTTTGCTGGAGAAATTATGAATATCGACGCTATAACCGGAGGTTTCAACTTTCAAAATGCCTGGACGAGTGGTTTTATAGTGGCTAATGCAATTTAATCAGATTTAGCATTATTAACATAAATTTACAGTCAAGACCGCTTTATTTTGGCACAAATCCAGTAACTTGTACTTACAAATCTAATTCTCATGAAATCAAAATTGTTCTTACTTCTGTTTGCCTGTTTAAGTCAGTTTACGTTTGCACAAACGCATAAATTACTTCGGGGAAAAGTAATGTCGGATCATTTTGTATTAGAAAATGTAGATGTGATTAATAAAAACACTGAAATGGTTACCAAAACCAATGAAAAGGGAGAATTCATTCTGGCTGCAAGTGTAAATGACAGTATTTTATTTTACGATAAGGATTACCATTTGAAAGGTATCAAATTGAGTTTGGAAGATTTAGAAGCTAACAATATGATTGTTACTATTGATCAAAAACCGGAAGAATTAAAAGAAATTGTGATTCGGAAAGTAAGCGTTGATTGGGAATTTGACAAAAAGTGGGAACAACTCAAAAGAGACGAAGTAGCGGTTTACAGACAGTCCAATCAATTAAAAAATCCCGGTGTAAATGACGGAACTATTACTAACGGAATGGATTTTGTAAAAATTGGAAAATTACTTTTTGGCGACAAACTGAAACGAAAAAAGAATGCGGTTGCCAATGTTGAATTTAAAAATGTCGCTGCCAATAATTTTGACGAAAAATTCTTTACCGAAACCCTGCAACTCAAAAAAGAAGAAATTGACGCTTTCTTAACTTTCTGCGATTTTGATCCGGAATCAAAAAAAATTTTAGAAGACAAAAATTCCAATTCGCTTGTATTAATGGATTATTTGTACCAAAAAAGCCTGGAATATAAAAAGGCAAATACTATTGAATAATTCCATATCAGAAACCAAACTCAAAATAAAATTAACAAGATTTTACATATTTACTAAGTTTTCATTAAGAAGAATCTAATAATTTTACTTTCAAGTTATTAGACCTAAACCTATGAAAATAAAACTACTAAGCACCTTAGTTTTTTTCAGCTCGCAAATTAGTTTCTCACAAATAATAGGAGGAAAAGTTGTATCCAACAATTACACAATTCCAAAAGTAGATATTATCAATGCAAACTCAAAAGCACTAACTGTTTCTGATGCAAATGGTCGTTTTTCAATAGCAGCAAAAATGGATGATACTCTTACTTTTATAGCCAAAAACTATGAGCTAAAAAAAATTGTGATCAATCCATTCATAACAGATGATACAGATTTAACTATTGAATTAACGTTAAAAGCCGAAGAATTAAAAGAAGTGATAGTTCCTAAAATTGAACACAAAATGACTTGGCTTACCAAAGAAGAAATTGAACAAATAAAATTAAATTCTTCCCGTCCAAAACAGGACTTAAGAATTATTGATTATAAAGAATCACCTCAACTTTTTGGCATCGATTTTATTCGCATTGGAAGACAATTCAATAAATTATTTAAAAAAGACAAAGCAACTAAATCAAAATCTCAAAATTCAAATTTTAAAAACTTCACTAAAGAAAATTGCAGTCAAACTTATTTTTTAGAAACCCTAAAATTAAAATCGGAGGAAATAGAAATATTCCTTATTTTTTGCGAAACCGATCCTAAGTCCAAAACAATCGCAGAAGAAAAAAACATTTTAAGCATAATGGATTTTTTATTCAACAAGAATCAGGAATTCAAAAAATTACAGATTTCAGAATAAATCACCCCTCATTAAAATTCTTATTGAAATTGTCATTGCTATTGATTTTTTAACGGTTCAACCACCAAATACTGGCATTCAAAACCGCCGCAAAACTCACCCAAGTCAAATAAGGAATAAACAGATAACCCGAAATTTTATTGATTTTAGAAAATTGTAAATAAGTTTCATAAATTATCAACCATAAAAGAATAATTTCTAATCCGGCTAACATCGGATTATGCAAGCCAAAAAACAAATACGACCAAAGGGCATTTAAAGCTAACTGAATTGCAAAAACAATCAGGGCTTTTTTAACTATTTCTTTTTCAAAATCTATTCGGTTCCAAACCAATCCGGCAGCTACTCCCATCATAATATACAACAGCGTCCAAACCGGAGCAAAAACCCAATTGGGCGGATTAAAACTTGGTTTTATCAAAGTGGGATACCAATCTACAATAGCCGAACGGGTTACAATTCCGGAAAAATAACCAACAGCCAGACAAGTGACCACAACCGTGAGGATTTTTGTAATTTTATTCATTATCAAAATTATTTTTGACAAAAATAAGAAAACCGAACACTTTTCAGCTTACACAACATTATTTTAAAAACACTAATTATTTCGGAGTAAACGAGTAAAAAATCTGTGAATCTGCAGTTAGAAAAAAGTATCTTTGCGACAAATTTTAGCACAAATGTTTACAGCAAACGATTTTATTCCTTCCGCATATTCGCAAACTATCGAAAACGGTTCTTTTGAATGGAGCGCACCCAGCAACATTGCGCTGGTAAAATATTGGGGAAAAAAAGCAAACCAAATTCCGGCCAATCCATCGGTGAGTTTTACTTTGAAAAATTGTAAAACCATTACCAAATTAGTTTTTACTAAAAAAAACAATTCTGAGAATTTCTCCTTTGACTTGTTATTTGAAGGAAAACCCAAAGAAGATTTCAAACCTAAAATTCAGAAATTCTTTGAACGAATTGAACAATATTTACCTTTTTTAAAAGAGTATCATTTTACGATTGACACTCAAAATACTTTCCCGCACAGCTCCGGAATTGCTTCTTCGGCTTCGGGAATGGCAGCTTTGGCAATGAATTTAATGAGTTTGGAAAAAGCTTTAAACCCTGAAATGAGCGAAAAGTATTTTTATCAAAAAGCTTCTTTTTTGGCGCGTTTGGGTTCCGGCAGCGCTTGTCGAAGTGTAAAAGGTCAAATCGTTGCCTGGGGAAATCACGCTAATATTGAAGGAAGTTCGGATGAATTCGGCCTTGAATTCCCGTATTCGATTCACGAAAATTTCAAAAAATATCAGGATACTATTTTATTGGTTGACAAAGGCGAAAAGCAGGTTTCCAGCACTGTTGGTCATGATTTAATGCACAACCATCCTTTTGCCGAAAAGCGATTTGCGCAAGCGCATAAAAACTTAGATAAATTAATAAACATTTTCGAAAACGGAAATCTGGAAGCATTTATCGAAATTGTAGAAAGCGAAGCCTTGATTTTACATGCCATGATGATGACTTCGATGCCTTATTTTATCCTGATGAAACCCAACACACTGGAAATCATCAATGCGATTTGGAAATTCCGAAAAGCAACCCAAATTCCGGTTTGTTTTACACTGGATGCCGGAGCTAACGTACATGTTTTGTATCCGGAAAATGTAAAAGACGAAGTGTTGCAATTTATTCAGAAAGAATTAGTTGGCTATTGTCAAAATGCGCAGTACATTTGTGACGAAATTGGAGAAGGTGCTACTAAAATCAATTCATTTATTTAGTATCTTTAATGAAAAATTAGATTATGGATATTCAATTAGAAAAATTAGAACTAATAAAATTATTGGCCGAAACCAATGATGAGTCTATTATTCGGTCTATCAAATCTATTTTCAACAAGAAACAAAAAGATTTTTGGAACGATTTAACAGAGGAACAAAAATTTGAAATAGAGGAAGGAGAAAGACAAATAGAGCACGGAGAATTTATACTTTTTGAAGATTTAATTAAAAAGTACAAATAATGAGAAGAGAGATAATCTTTTCAAAAAATGCAGAAAAAAGATTAATTGATTTATTGGATTTTTTAGAATCAAAATGGTCTTCAAAAGTTAGAGAAAAATTCATTTCAAAACTGGAAAAGTCAATTTACCTGATTAAAAATGAACCGGAAACATTTCCTAAATCAGCTATAAATACAAAAATTCATAAATGTGTTATTACAAAACAAACTACTTTATTTTACAGCTACACAACTAAAAGAATAAATGTAGTTTCAGTTTTTGATACCAGACAAAACCCAAATAAACTAAAAGATTTAAAATAAATATGAAAGGACCTTTATTTTATTCAAAAATATTACTCTTTGGTGAATATGGAATTATCCGTGATTCGAAAGGGCTTTCTATTCCGTATAATTTTTATAACGGAGCCTTGAAAAAAAATGAAAATCCTTCGGCAGAGGCTTTAGCTTCGAACGCCAGTTTAAAGCGTTTTGCTGATTATTTAGAAAAATTGGAAAACGAAAAAACCAATTTGGTTTCTTTTGATTTACCATCTTTAAAAAACGACATTGATACGGGAATGTATTTTGATTCCAGTATCCCGCAGGGTTACGGAGTTGGAAGCAGCGGCGCTTTGGTTGCTGCTATTTACGACAAATATGCGTTGAACAAAATCACCGTTTTAGAAAATTTAACCCGTGAAAAATTATTAGAGTTAAAAAATATATTTTCTCAAATGGAGAGTTTTTTCCACGGAAAAAGCTCCGGATTGGATCCTTTAAACAGCTATTTGAGTATTCCAATTTTAATTAACTCCAAAGATCACATTGAAGCAACAGGAATTCCTACCCAAAGTTTCGATGGCAAAGCTGCCGTTTTCCTTTTAGATTCCGGAATTATTGGCGAAACAGCCCCAATGATTAACATTTTTATGGAAAACCTGAAAGACAAAGGATTCCGCGCTATGTTAAAAAATCAGTTTGTTAAATATACCGATGCCTGTGTGGAAAATTTCCTTGGAGGCGATATGAAATCATTGTTCAGCAATACCAAAAAATTGTCCCGTGTGGTTTTGAATCATTTCAAACCAATGATTCCGGAACAGTTTCATGAAATTTGGCAAAAAGGAATTGAAACTAATGACTACTATTTAAAACTTTGCGGTTCCGGAGGCGGCGGTTACATCCTTGGTTTTACCGAAGATTTAGAACGTGCCAAAGCTTCTCTAAAAGATTATAAACTGGAAGTTGTTTATCAGTTTTAAAAAAACTTCATTCTGACACCAATAAAGCATTAGATAACTGATGCTTTATTGGTGTTTTCATTTAACTAAGGAAAAACATTTCCACTTCTAATCAATAGTTTTTATTTCACTAAACAAATTGATAAATTCTTACATTTCAATCAAAAAAACGATGTATCTTTAAGTTACAGTTTTCATTTGTTAAACTAAAATAAAAACGATATGCTTAACAATACGCTCCTCAAAAAAATTAAGCTAGGCAATGTTTTCATTCCGTTACTAATCGTTACTCTTTCCTGCACTTTACTAATAATAAGTAATTATTTTACCATAAAAATTCTGTCAGCTTCCAGAGCCTATATTAATGGAGAATCACATTATTCCAAAGGACAAAATAATGCAACACGTCACTTAACCACTTATCTTTTTACCAAAGATGTTACCGAATGGAAATCTTTCAATAGAGAACTTAATGTTCCTTATGGAGACCAAATTGCCCGAATGGGTTTACTCAAAAATGCACCAATAGAAACAGTGGAAGCCGGCCTTAGAGCAGGACGAAACAATCCTAAAGACTTTGACGACTTAATTTGGCTTTTTAAAAATTTCAAATCGGTTTCTTTTTTTGAAAAAGCAATAAAAGAATGGAAAAAAGGAGATTTATTAATTGAAGAATTAAATCTTTTAGGACAGGAAGTGCATCAAAAAACAACCACAAACAATTTAAGTAGTACTGACCAACAAGACATTCTAAAAAAAATTAGCCGATTAAGTATTAAAATTAATCAACACGAAAGAGCTTTTTCGGAAAAACTGAGTTCAGGCTCACGTGCTATCAAAAGCCTTCTTTTAATAATCAATATTTTTTTTTCACTAATTATTATTGGAAGTGTCAGTATTTATTATCTGGTAATAGTTAACCGACTGAAACGTTCCAAAACAGAAACCGAGGAAACTAACAAAAACCTGACTATCGTCAACACCGAACTGGACAAATTTGTGTACAGTGCCTCACATGATTTAAGATCGCCAATTTCTTCTTTAAAAGGATTAATCGAAATCATGAATACCGAAAACAACATTACTCAATTGCGTGCATATTTGGCACTTATGAATCAAAATCTGGATAAACAAGACCAATTTATAAAAGACATCATTAATTATTCCAGAAATAAAAAAGCCAAAATGACTATAACCAATGTAAGTCTAGTGCAAATAATAGAAGATGCCATCAGCCTAAATCAATACAGACAGGAAACCCAGCAAATAAAAATTAACAAAACACTGCATATTGACAACATTCTTAGCGATGAATTGAAACTAAAAACCATCATCAACAATTTACTGACTAATGCTATCAAATATTCGGATAACGGAAAAGAAAATCGCTACATAACCATCAACACTTATGAAGACCATCAGAGTAATAAAATTGTAATTTCTGATAACGGCATTGGAATAAAACCGGAATACCAACAAAAAATATTTGATATGTTTTTTGTAACCAATAATAACAACAAAGGCACCGGTTTGGGACTTTATCTGGTAAAAGACGCTATCAAAGCACTTAACGGAACTATCGAAATCTCTTCAAAAATTGACATTGGCACAAAATTCACCATAAATTTGCCTAAAAAATACGATTCTCTCATCTTGTAATCCCAATAATGGAACTCATAATTATTAGTTATTTTATTCAATTGAAGTGTATTTTAAAAAACAAACCCTTAAATTTGATTTAAAAATTACTCTTTCGGTAAATCACGACAAATCAATTGACTAAAAAACAGTAATGTTTAGTAGAAAAAACAGACTCTTAGCGTTAAAAATTATCAGTTTGTTCTCTGTAGTTAGAGGCTACAATATTCCAATTATCATTCTGGCGCAATACTTATCGGCCATATTTATTCTGGCTCCCGAAATAAGGGCTTTGGATATTTTACTGGATTTCAACCTGTTTTTAATTGTTTTTACTTCCTCGTTAACCATTGCTTCAGGCTACATCATCAATAACTTTTACGACAGTAAAAAAGATTTAATCAATCGTCCTAATAAATCGATGCTGGATCGATTGGTAAGTCAGTCAACCAAACTTAAAGTTTATTTTAGCCTAAACTTTATTGTAGCTATCATTGCCTGGTTTATTTCCTGGCGGGCTTTATTATTTTTTTCTGTGTATATTTTTTTGATTTGGTTTTATTCCCATAAAATCAAAAGATACCCTTTAATTGGAAATCTCATAGCCGCATTAATGGCAGTATTGCCTTTTTTTGCCATTTTGCTGTATTATTACACGAAACTGCCTTTGTACGAAATTGAAAGTTACAAAAGCCAGTTCATGGTTATTTTTGCCCACGCCACATTTTTATTTTTATTGTTACTCATTAGGGAGATGATTAAAGATTTAGAAAACATCAAAGGTGATATTGCCGACAATTACCAAACCATTCCGGTACTTTACGGCGAGCAGACTTCTAAAAAAATAATTACTTTATTAACCTTTTTAACATTATTCCCTATTTACATTTTAATCGAAATTTACGATGTAGGCT
Organism: Flavobacterium pokkalii; assembly: GCF_014596575.1. Classification (GTDB taxonomy): domain Bacteria; phylum Bacteroidota; class Bacteroidia; order Flavobacteriales; family Flavobacteriaceae; genus Flavobacterium; species Flavobacterium pokkalii. Next base: position 87,167 of record NZ_NASZ01000003.1, read on the forward strand.
ACATGGACATCTATTTTTATTCCAGCCTGATTATCCTGATTTTTTTCCTGATGTATTTATGGAAATCCTCGACTAAAATCCAGTTCTTGATACTTCATAACGTACTGAAATTTCTAATCGTATCGGGAGTTTTTTGTATCGTATTGATTGACCCGAACGTTTTATGGCATGGTAAAAAATTACTATTGTCGTTTTAAAAAAAGTCATAATTAACAAAAACCACTTTTTCTAAACACACTTTCAGTTTTATAATTTCCTTTTATCACTTAGCAATCATATAAATAGTATCTTTGCAAAAATTATCTACGATTATGAATAATAAGGAAGGCAATAATAAAAGAGGTGGTTCCAGACCAAATAGTTCCAGACCAAGCTCTAACAAGCCGAAAGCTGCGTTGCCAAAAAGAGCACAAAGCCCTAAAAAAGCAAAAACACATACAAAAGCTACTGAAGTTTCTTCAAATAAAGTTGAGAAAAAACCAAATCCAACTGCTAAAAGACCAAAAGCAAAAGACGAAATTCGTTTAAACAAATACATCTCAAATTCAGGAGTTTGTTCCCGACGTGATGCCGATATTTACATCCAGTCAGGAAATGTAAAAGTCAATGGAGTTCCGGTAACCGAAATGGGTTATTTAGTAAAACCAGGCGATGTAGTAAACTTTGACGGCGTAACCTTAACCCCTGAAAAGAAAGTTTATATTTTATTGAACAAACCTAAAAACTTCACCACTGCTCTTGACGAAGGTCAGGAATACCGCAATGTATTAGAATTAGTAAAAGGTTCTACCACTTCTAAAATTGCAGCTGTGGGAAGAATGGACAAAAATACAACCGGTCTTTTATTGTTCACAAATGACACCGATTTGATTCGTAAATTTTCGCTTCCTAATCAAAAATCATCCAAAATATATCAGGTTTCTTTAGATAAAAATCTAAAATTTGAAGATTTGGAAAAAATCACCAAAGGTTTGTTTATTGATGGTCATCGTGTTTTTGTAGAAGAAGTAAGCTACATTGAAGGAGAAGCCAAAAGCGAAATTGGACTTAAACTAAAAACTTCCAATATCAAAGTTGTTCGTAACATTTTTGAACATTTAGATTATGATGTTTTAAGAGTAGATCGCGTTGCCTTTGCTGGATTGACCAAAAAGAATTTACCACGCGGTAACTGGAGACTCCTTACCGATCAGGAAATCATTAATATCAAGAACGCTTAAAGTTCTTCCTAATATTTTTAAAAAAAGGCTGCTTTAGAATAATTCTGAAGCGGCCTTTTTTTTGGTTAGTCTGAGATTAAAATAAAGGTTTAATAGTCAAAATAAAAAAACCGCTCCAATACAGGAACGGTCTTTTACTACTATATTATTATTATTTAAATTTTACCAGTTAAAAGGTAAATACCAGTTATTTGGATTCATTAATTTAGTACGAACATCAGCTGCATTTGCATTACCTTCTTTACTTAATTTATCATAAATTTTATCAGCCAAGAAAGAAGGGTCATTTCTACGTCTGGCAATACGTACTAAGTCTTCCCATCGGTTTCCTTCATAAGCCAATTCTAAAGCTGCCTCATCAATAAGATTGTTTTCTATAGAAATCAAACTATCACCTACAACTTCTTTTCTTAGTAAATTTGCTCTACCTCTAACACCTAATGAAGCACGATACCAATCATCTCTGTAATAAGGAAACTGACCTTCACGACATTTAAAATCATAAGGAAATGGCTTATGAGTTTGCATCTCATTCGTAACATCATCTGAACCAGTATTCAGACCTGGACGCGTAAAAGCTCCCCTAATTCCACCTCTATTATATATCCCATCAGCAATTCTATGCTCATTATCTCTATTAGCCGCTTCAGCATAACGCAAATGCAATTTGGCTGCACGGTATAAAAACCAATCTCCTTCTGTTTTAAAAGGATCAGCAGCCGATTCATATTTATACAAATACTTCATGATAACCGGTTCGCCACCAACCATTTTATAAGTATATTTAGGACCACGTGCATCATATGGAAATCCATTAGTCTGAGTTTCTGAATCCCATCTATCCATAGCACTTTGTGATGGTTTTGCCTGATAATCCCCGGAAGTTTTCGAGAAAAAAGAAATAAAAGGATTAGTAGGAGCAAATTCACTATCAAAAGGAAGAGACCAAATCCATTCGTAACTCCATTGCGCGTCATTTGGTCTGGAAAAAATAGACCTCCATCCCTCAGTATCAGAATTTAACAAGCCATTAGTATCTAATTCTCGTCCACTTATATAACTAACCATTATATTCGCAGCAGACCAACTTAAACGGTATTTATCATATAAATATGCAGAAGATGCGGCTCCAGTAGATGTTTCCATCACTTTTTTATAATAAGAGGCAGCCATAAGATAGTCACCTTTCCATAAATTCAAATCTCCTAATAAACATTCTTTATTGACAAAGAAATATTCGGTACTGTAGCCATCAACAGAAGTTCTTAAATTCGTACCTTCAGGATAAGGTTTTTTAAAAGGCAAGGCTTCAGTAAAATCAACCAAATTTTCAATCAATTGGGTAAATGAAATTCTTGGATATTTAGAAATATTCTTTACATCATCAATATTTTCAATCGGCTCGGTAATATAAGGAACACTACCATATTGAATTCCTAACTGTAAATACACCCAGGAACGAATACATCCAATATCTGAATAACGTTGATTATACTCTTCCTGCTTAAATCTTTTTTCAGCTAGCATAATATCGAAATTCTTTAAAGCATCATTACAATTAAGAATCAATTCATAAAAATCCTTAGGACTAACATAAGGATTATCAGCAGTTTCATTATGTTCTGATAATTGTTTCAAATAAGGGCTGGAATTAGCAGTAGTCGTCATCAAATCGGCACGCATTTCATTCAAAATAACGTATTTTTTAGCCAATCCCATAAATTTCCCATAAATCCCTATTACGGCCGCATCGGCATCATTAACATTACGATACATCTGCTCCTCTGCTAACTTATCTTCCGGTTGAACATCCAAAAAATCCTGACAGGAACCAAGGCTTAACAGTAGTGTCATTGCTGACACCACTGATATAATTCCCTTAGTAGTTTTTGTTTTAATTGTTGTTATCATCTGTAAATTGTTTCTTGAATTAAAAAATTATAGTCCTAAACGTAATCCTAACTGAAGTGTTCTGAACTGTGGAGCTAAACCAATATCTGTTCCCTGTCCAAAAATTGATGAAGTAGGACTAAACTCAGGGTCATAACCTAAATACTTCGTAAAAGTTAGCAGGTTATTAGCCGTTGCATAAAGTTTAATGTACTTAACATAATTAGCATCATTCACTTTAAAGTCATAACCTAAAACTAAGGTTTTTAGTCTTAAGTAAGAACCGTCTTCAATCCAACGACTTGAGAAATCTGCATTCCCCATTGGATCTCCCCAGGTTGCTCTAGGAATATCCGTTTGTTGACCTTCGGCTCTCCATCGATTAGCTACAGCAACAGTTTGATTTTCGTAACCACTCATTTTCTCTAAATTATTACGTAAGCCATTGTAGATATCATTTCCTACTGAGAAATTAAACAAAGCCTGTAAACTAAAACGCTTATAAGTAAAATTAGCCGAAACATTACCTGTTAAATCCGGATTTGGATTTCCAATTACCATGCGGTCATTTTCGTCAATAATATTATTACCATCAACATCTGCATAATGCATATCCCCTGCTTCAAATGGAACTAAATTACCGTTTTCCAAACGCTTATTTAAACCTGCAGCATTTGCTTCTGCAGTAGTACTAAACACACCCAAAGATTTCAATCCATAGAATAAATTAGCATCCTTACCCACTGAAGTCAAATAAGTAGCACCAGCAAACTGAGTCAAGATATCACCATCAGGTAAGCCTTGTATTTCATTTTTATAACGACTCAGATTAATACCCAAATCAAAAGTAAAATCAGTAGATTTGATAACACGGGCGTTCAATGCTAATTCAGCACCAGTTGTACGCATTGCTCCACTATTAACAGGCATAAAATCAAAACCTGTAGCATTTGGGATTGATTTATAAACAATCATATTACGAGTTCTGTTAGTAAAATAATCCATGGAAGCATTTAATCTTTCGTTAAAAATCCCAAAATCGACACCTACATTAAATTTCTTTACTGTTTCCCATTCTAAGTCTGGATTTGCAATATTGCCTCTTACTAAACCTTGCATTCCAAGAAAATTTTGAGACACATAATATTGTTGAGCTGCAAAATTCCCTATATCATTATTTCCACTGTAACCATAACTAGCTCTCAATTTTAAATAATCAACAGCCTTCATATTTTTCATAAATCCTTCTGAAGAAACCATCCAGGCTCCTGACAATGAGGACATCAAAGCATATTTATTAGCTCCATTCATTTTATCTCCAAAACGGCTGGAACCATCTACTGCATAATTAGTAGTCAGGAAATATTTATTTCGATAATTATAATCGGCATTAGCATAAATATTTAACCAGTTCCACTCATTTAAAGCTCCCCCAACCTGACGCAATAAGCTGGAACTTGCCCCAACTGTAGTAAAATCATCAGTAGAAGAATTAAAACCTAAACCTAAATCACTTTCCGATTTATTACTTTGGGTTCTAACCCCAAAACGGGCATTAAAATTATGATCATTATTGATATGCTTGATATAATTAGCATAAGTATCGGTATAAATACTTTTGTAAAGCTGAACCTCACTACCGGATTGATTAGTGCCAATAGCTGTTGGTAAAACAAAAGAAGCTATACCATAGTCCGGAATAAAGAAAGTTTCTCTCTCTTTATTATAAGTCAAACCTAAAATGGTGCTGATATCCCAATCTTTATTTATGGCATAAGTAAATTTCAAATCACCAAAGAAACGATAGTTCTTATTCAATCCAAAACCATTTTCCAAAATGGCATTAGGATTTCCAATGTTAAAATAATCTACATCAGCTAAATTAGGAGAAACCTCACCTACATCATCAACTAATTGCTTAGTAAGCAAAGGTGATTTTGTCAAGGATAAATATAACGGGCTTGTAAAAGAAGCGCCCTGATTCCACTGATTTTGTTGATTTTGAACAAAAGATAAATTAGCATCTACAGTTAATTTATTGGTCAATTTTAATGCAGCATTCAAACGGGTACTGTAACGCTTACTCTCTGTTTTATCGATAGTACCTTTACTATCCAAATAACCTACCGATAATCCGAATTTTGCAATATCATCTCCACCACGAATCTTAACATAATAATTTTGATTTACACTGGATTTCAAGACTTCATTCTGCCAGTTCGTATTATTATGATAAGCATAATAACCAGTTGAACCTACCTCATCATTCATATAAGGCAAAGCAGCAATTTGCGACTGTGTCAAACCTCTACTTGCTTCTAATTGTGACATATAAGTACGATACCCATTAGCTCCCAATAATGGCAATTGATCCGGAGCCTGATTCACTCCGCCATACATCGTAAAATCAATTTTGGTAGTCAACTCTGTTGGGCGTATTGTAGTAATCTTGATCACTCCATTAGCTCCTTTAGTTCCATATAATGAAGATCCATCTTTAATTACGGTAATATCTTCAATATCTTTTACATCAATATTAGCTAATGGTGATGAAGAAGTATTTTGAATAATTCCTGAACCATAATCCTCATCATCATAGATCATCCCATCTACAACAATCAACGGTTTATTAGTTCCATACAAGGAGGTCATTCCACGAAGTGATAAATAACTACCTGTACCAGGAGTTCCGGAATTACGCACTGTATTTAAACCTGCTACTTTCCCCTGAAGAAAACCTCCTACGGACTCATTAAGCGGATTAGACCATTGGTCTTTATCAAAATCAACTACAGTGGCAGCATGGGTATTGTTGTATTGCATTTTAGAACCCTGTGCCATATCTGCGATTTGGTAAGCAGCTGCATAATTTGGCTCACTTAAATAAATTTCAATTCCGTCTTTCTGATTACGCAAAGGATGAACTTCAGTTTGGTAATTCTCCCCACTAATTTTAAGCAAGGCTTCCAAATTAGGTACTTTAATTTCAAAACTTCCATCGTCATTGGTAATTGCTGAAGAAAACCCTTCTACAGCAACATTGATTCCGGATAAAGCTTTATTATTGGCAGCACTTTTAACCACCCCTTTTACCAAAATCCCTTTTGTTTTATTATTTATAGTTGTATTTGCTGTAGTTTTTGGCTTTTGAGTTTCCTGCGCATACATTGGTAGATAAAGACCACCGGCAAAAAAAAGACCCGCTAAGCAGCTTATTTTTATATTTTTTAGCATAACTGTTTTTTTATAGATGTTATTTAATAACAGGAACAAATTTCAAATAATCCAATGTAAGCGAGTTATTTCCGTTTGTGGTTGTATTTGCAGCGATAAGTGAAATTGCATTTAAATCACGTGCTGAATCCAATGTAAACTCACCAATATAAACCTCTGTATAAACATTGGGTTGAACAGCTATTGGTCCAAAATCACCGACTTTATCTGAAACTGTCCTTGTGTCCCCTTCAATCAAAAAATCTCCAGCTACTCTTAAACTTTGATTGATAACATTAGTCTGAAAATCATTGATTGCTCTCCAATACACTTTATAAGTTGTACTGTATAAATCTTTTGCACTATAGTCTAGCATAAACAAAGCGGTCCCTGGATTAGTCACAATTACATCATAAAATAATGTTGGTTCTGGATAAAAAGCTAATGAATTATCCTTCTTATCACGATATTTAATTGCACTTCGAGCACCATTAGCATAACTTATATTCTTTTCTCCTTCAATCTGTCTTGTTAATAAACGACTGCTAAGAGGTACTTCCACCTGATCCATAATGTAAACAATTCCGTTACTTAAATGAATTTCTTCAATAATTTTAGTTTGATCAATTGGTACTTCAACTCCAAATCGCGATACTAAGGAAGCCGGTAATTCACTCTTTTTATATTTTTTGGCATAAGCCAAATCTCTAGCAGTAAAATAATTGGCATAAATTGCTGTTGAATCTCTATCTACATCATTAGAAGTTTTTATCGTATAAGGTTTCATCTTATCAACTTCTGTAGAATAACCAGCATCTTTCATTAAGAAAAGCGTATAATTATTTCTTTCATTATTCAAATTATACACATTCTTTAAATAAGAATTAGTCAATGAATCGGCACGATAACCCGCGCCTTGCTCTTCGGAAAGAGCTTTAGCAATACTATCAGATTTATAAATACTAAACTCTTTTAAACTCAGCAAATAATCAGCCATAGCCGAGTTACCTGCCTGAGAATTTACATATTCCCAAATATTTAATTTTGGGGTTAAGGCATGATCAATAATATGAAACACTCCATTTGCTGCATAATGATCCGCAGTAATAATAGTAGCTCCGTCTATATCAGAAGTTCCTTCAAAATCCAAATATTTATTGCTCAACATTCTTACACGAACATCTTCAGAGCGCACCGAAGAATAAGCCGTTAAAGCAATATGATTGGCTACAAATTGTTTCAATGCATCAGCATCATCCAATATCGCAGTATCTACTTCAGCCATAGCTGCATTTGTTGGTACAAAAACAGTATACGTCTTAGATGCAGCTAATACTTTATCGTAACCTGTTTCTTTTAATAAAGCTGCGAATTGCGAAATTTCGGAACTATTAGAAATTGCTTCTGTTAAAGTAACATTCAGGTTTGCATCGCCATTGTTTTCACGATCATCCCAAGGGTTAGAACAGGAGATTACTGCCAGTGCTAAAACACCGGCAAATAATCTTTTATAGTTATTTTTTAATGATATCATTTGTTGTTGATTAGTTTGTACTTATATTCTATTATAATTTTAATAACCACTATTTCCATTATCACCTCTGTCAGCCTCTTCTCTGGAAATCAAATAATCTCCATTTAAGTCGTTCCCACTTGCCTGACCTGGCTGATTCTTGTATCCTGATCGAAATTTCGGCCATATTTGGTCCATATCTACAGGACGGAATTCAACAACATCCCATCTGTCTGCATCATTCCCTCCACTACCTGAACCTGTGGTGGTAACAAATTTAATTTTATGTCTTCCGGTTGTTTCCACTTCTACGATACCTGCTAATCTGGAATACAATCTGCTGGATTGAACATGTGGAAAGATATAACGTTTATACCCCTGCGATTCCAATACTCTGTCTGCCAAACCTCTTGTAAGATCAGCAGGGTCATTTGGAGACTCACGCTGATTAATAAGTCTGGAGGTTTGTACTCCATTAAAAAACACCTTGGTATCAATAGAAGCTCTAGGATTTTGACAATAAGAAACCCAAATTTTATAACGTCCTTTGATAATTACCGGAGTAGTAAACTCAATGTCATTTAATCCTCCAGAACCTACACGGAAACGAAAAGCTCTACAAAGATCTCCATTAGTTGCAGTTCCATAAGGATTCCAATCTAAAGTATAACTACTACTTCCTGTCCAGATTACGTCGGTCATTTGTCCCTTAGCAAATCCAAAACTCGATCCTCCGTCCTTTCGGTAATTAGCGGTATTGTTTGCATATTCCGGCTGGTCACACAAATCAAAATAAACAGGAGATGGTAAACGTTTTTTAATAGAGAAATTTTCATCTACATAATGCAACACCCCGTTAGAACAGGTCTCATCGCTTAATGTTCTTATCATTCCAACTCCTTCTTCAAGAACACCATTAAAAACATCCTCATTCAATAAAATATTTTGTCCTTTTAACTTAGAACTGATTACTTCCAGAGGAGCTTTTGTTAAAAATACGGGAGTAGTAGCAAAATCAGCCAGATAATTTAAGCCTGGTATAATACGGTATTGCACATATAAATTCAAACTATCAGCAGGATTAGTTGGATCTGCCGGATTATCTCCTATAGGTTTACTATATCTTAATTTTAAATTCTCTAAAGTATTCAACGTTATTGTTTGATTATTAGCCGGATTTTTCCATGTAGTAGTATTATACACTTCATTAGACTGAGCCAAAACAGTTAAAAAACTACTTATATTATTCTCATCCGAAGTAATAGGTTTATTTAATTTTTCATACCATCCGGTAGCTTTTAAAACCTCTGTAAATAATGAAAGATTTGGATCGGCTTCAATACGCTCTGCTAAAGTTTTAGTAGCTACATGTAAAACCTGATCAATCACATGGATAATTCCATTACCTGTTTCAATATTCGAAACAACAATATTTGCTGTTTTATTAACCGTTGTACTGGAAACATTATTATTATTTGCAGCTCCGGTAATTAAATATTGTCCATACATACTAGGAGTGGCCAGCTTTCCATCAGTAAACTCAGTAGTATTTATCTTTTGTTCCAGGATATGTAATTTAACTAAAGCCTGTAAATCATCTAATGGAATTTGTGATAAAGAATTTACTCCCAAATCACTCATATACTCCTCTACAGCCTCATTGGTAGGCAAAAACATCGTATAAGTCCCATAGGTATTCATAAAGGAGGCATAATTAGTAATATCCAAAATTTCTAAAAAAAGAGAATAATCCGGATTAGCTCTTATAAACTCGGTAATATTTGGAGTTTCATCGGTACTTTCTTTTATTTTTTGCTCTGAACAACTTTGAATAACTAAAGTGATCAAAAACAATAAAGTAAGTCTCCACACACTAGGTAATCTTAATAATCTTTTCATGACTTATTTTTTTATTATTTATAAAACGGGTTTTGCTCAAGAGCTTTATTGGTATAAAGTTCATATGTATTAATTGGTAAATAATGACTGTTATAATCTCTTAATTTAGCAATAATAGACTGTTGCTGATTAGGTGGAGCTGTTTTTACCGCTAAATCAATTAACAAATTCAAACGGGCATAATTATTAGCACGGGCAATACGCAACACATCAAACCAACGTTTCCCTTCAAAAGCCAATTCTCTAGCACGTTCAGCCAAAATGTAATCAATAATAGCTTCTGCTTCCGCTGCACTTACATTCTGTTCTGTTTGAGGAAGTGCTTTACGTTTTAGTCTAAGATCAGCAATAATATCAAGAGCCTCTTGTCCCTTACCTTCTTGACCTTGACCTTGTAATCTCGCCAAAGCTTCAGCCTGCATTAACAATACATCAGCATAACGATACACAAACCAATGCGTATCTGAATCCTGTAAAGCTTTACGCTCTTCATTATTCAATCCAGTAAATTTATAGATCTCTCCGGTAGCACCCACCAATGACGCTCTATCTCCACGAATATCCTTTGTGTTTACCGGATCATCAAAATCGATTCCAAAAACCTCTTCCATTACTAAAGCCCCAGCTCTAAATTGTGGTCTTTGGAGAAAAATATTGTAAAAAGGAGGTAAATTTGAGGTGGTATATTGAAACTCAAAAATACTTTCAGAAGAATTACCTACAGCAAAAACACTGTTAAACCAGGTTGAGGCTGAAGCTTCTATCAAAGCAAATTCTCCTGAATCTGTCACTTTTTTAGTAGCATCATAAGCTTCCTGATAGCTTTCTGTCCATAAATACGCATCAGCTAACATAGCATTAATAGCATAAGTAGTAATACGTCCTTTGTTTGAAGCATTATCTCCGTAATCTGCAACAGCATATTCATCAGCTAATTTTAAATCTTTAATTACCTGAGCAAAAACCTCTGCCTGAGTACTTACAGGAATTTGATAATTATCCTGATCTGTCAAAGTAGCTTTTAATTTCAGAGGTACATCCTTAAAAGTACGCGCCAAAGTAAAATACAAATACCCTCTTATCGCCAAAGCTTCAGAAAGAAAATGATTCAACTGTGTTTGGGTTAATGTTGGGTCTTCATTACGTACTCCGGGAGCCAAATCGATTACCGTGTTACAATAGTTAATAGTTCTGTAAAAAGCGGCCCAGGATGTTAATTCATTAGAGGCGATAATATTCGCGTTCATAATATCTCTTTGATCCTCACTTATATTAGGACCTGCAAGTAACATATCTCCTCTTAATTCCCCGTACATAAAAAGATATTCAGTCAATGTTAAATCACTAACATCTGGTGGTGAATTCAACATTGAGGAATAAATTCCTATTACTGCTGCCTGTATGTCCTCTTTTGTTTTCCAAAATTCATCTCGTACAATGCCATTCTCAGGGCGTAAATCCAGATAATTATCACAGGAACTTGCCGAAACAAACAGGATAAATAAGACTATTATTGTTTTTATTTTAGTTCGCATAAATCAAATATTTTGTATTAAAAACGTGTTGTTAAACCAAATGTGAAACGTTTAGTAGGTGGTGTAGCTTCTCCATCGATTGCAATTCCAAAAGGATCTCCACCCTTCATACTTACTTCAGGATCCTGACCGGTATATTTCGTAAATGTGTATAAATTATCAGCAGTTACCCAAAAACGAAGATCCTCTAAATTTAACTTTTTCAACAATTTTTTCCCTAAATTATAACTAAGTGTTACCGAACGTAAACGACAGAAAGAAGCATCTTCAACATAACGGTCAGAACCTAACCAGTTATATCCTGAACCAAAAACAGCTCTGGGCATATTAGTTACATCGCCAGGATTACGCCATCTGGCTAAAACGGCTGTACTTTGATTACTCCATCCGTACATATTAGTAGTATTCATTTCAGTTCCATTTACAATATCATAATTCAAACGATAGGTAAAATACATCAACAATTTAAATTTATCATAACTTATTGACGGTCCAAAACCTCCGGCTAATTTAGGATTACTGTTTCCTAAATAAACCACATCACGGCTATCTATATTTCCATCTTTATTAATGTCTTCATAAATAGCATCCCCTGGTTGGAAAGTATAATCAACTGCTGGATAATTAAAACGCATAAATACTTCCTGACCATTTGGCCCTGTAATAATATTTCCGGCAGCATCTCTGGCTTTTGTAGCCTCTAAATCAGTATAAACTCCTTTGAAACGGTATCCATAAAACGACCCAAAAGGATTATCAACTTGTAGAAAACGCTTGAACTGCCCATTTCTATCGGTATTCCCGCTTTCGCTTGGATAATATTCAGAAATCTCTTTAATTGTATTCTGATTAGCAGAAATATTAAAATTAAAATCTACTCTCCATTTTTTTGATTTATAAGGAGTACTGTTTAAACCAATCTCCCATCCCTGATTTTGCATACTACCAACATTTTGATCAGAAATACTAGAATAACCAGAAACCGAACTAATATCAAGATCTCTAAACAACATATCTTTAGTCGTATTACGATAAATCTCAGCATCGATAGACAAACGCTTATTAAACATTTGCAAGTTAAAACCTAAGTTAGTACCTATTAATTTTTCCCAACGCAAATTACTTAACTCCATATTACCGGGAACAACTCCGTTTAGTCCTAAATATTGAGTATTGTAATTATCATATACATTAAAAAAACGATAATCATAACGCGGTGCTCTACCCGAATGACCATAACTCAATCTCATACTTAAATCATCAATACTGGTAAATTTTTCCATAAATTTCTCTCCTGAAATTCTCCAACGGGTAGAAATAGATGGAAACAATCCATATCGGTTATTCGCAGCAAATTTTGAATTCCCATCCCCACGTAAACCTACGTTAACAATATAACGATCTAACAATCCATATTGTAAGCTTACTAAAGCACCTACATCTCTTGATTGTCCATTTCCGTTTGACAAAGCGGTTCCTGAACCAGATGTCCTTCCAGGAACAGAAGGATCAGTTAATAAAGACGAAGCTGTATTGGTAACCATTGCATAATGACCAGAACTGCGATAATCATTAGACTGTAAAGACAATAAGGCCTGTAAGGTCTGATTCTTTCCAATACTTGGTGTATAAACAAAATTAGTTTTGGTTGTAATACCAACACCATCAGAATCAGAATCCCCCGCTTGGTTTACTACTGATTCTGTAAATGGCCTACCGGTTGCACTCTGAGGTAAAAAGTTGTGTACTTTTAATCCCCTGAAATCAAATTGTATGTCAAAAGTTGAAATTAATCTATCCGGAATAAGATCCACTTTTACATTAAAGTGAGGTACGATACGATCTTCTGTTTGGGTATTTAAAGCATACTCACCCATCGCTACCGGGTTATAAGTCCCTGAATAAGTTCCCTGTACATTGGAAGCTGGTGTAAAATAATTAGGCGTTAAATTTCCCATTTCATCGTATTCATAAATGCTCATGTTTGGCATTTTTGTATAAGCTACCCCTCTTAATCGGTCTCTATCTGTAGTACCATAACTATTTACATAATTACGTAAGGTTTCCGAATGGGTATAAGCAATATCGGTTCGAAAACGAATACGGTCTGATACTACATAATCTAAATTTAAACGGGCATTCAATCTCTCTAAACCAGTTCCAATAGTAACTCCTCTACCTTTATAATAACCTACAGAGGTAAAATATCTGGCTTTTTCACCTCCTCCTTGAAGCGAAAGGTTATGATCTCCTGTTAAAGCAGTTTGCGTAATAGCGTCTATCCAATTGGTATTTTGGCTGTAATTTTTATAATAATATACATCTTGCGGATCGTATTGAAACTCTTTAACCGTAAGTGTATTCAAAGGCACTCCGTTTCTGTTCATATATGCTTCCGGAATTAACTGTGAATATTGATCTCCTGTTAACATTGGAATAGTAGGAGGCAATTTAGAATAAGACCCTCTAAAACTATAGGAAATTTTAGGTGCAGAAACCCCTCCTCGTTTGGTAGTAATCAACAAAACCCCACTGGCAGCACGAGCTCCCCAAACTGCCGTTGCAGCGGCATCTTTCAAAATGGTAATCGTTTCAATATCTGAAGGAGCAATGTTCAATAAAGCCGCATAACCCTGTTCATCAGCCGACCCAAAGTTAAAATCATCCGGAACAGATGTTTCATAAGGCATTCCATCCACCACAATTAATGGATCAGAAGAACCTGTAATAGAAGAAGTACCACGAATACGAATTTGCATCCCTGCTCCGGGATCCCCGCTATTCGCAACGATATCCACCCCTGGCATACGTCCTTGCAGAGCTTCATCAATAGAAGCTGCCTGAGTATTTTCCAAGTCGGCAGCGTTAATAGAAACCGCAGCGGTAGTACGGTTACGATCGGCAATACTCATCAAACCATTATCTGACATTTTTTCTGATCTTACCACAATTTCTTTTAATTGTTCTGTACTGGATACTAAAGAAATTTTAATAGAGGTCTTACCATTGATAGCTACCGTTTTAGTTTTATAACCGATAGTTGATATTTGTAATTTATTATTTGGATTCTTTACACGAATGGCGAAGTTTCCATCAAAATCGGTTACAACACCCCCTACGGTTCTATTATCTGAATCCTGCTCAGCAATAGTAGCCCCCGGAATCGTTTGATTGTCAGAAGCATCAATTACCTGACCGCGAACCAACAAAGTTGCAGGCTGTTGTTGCGCAATTACCGGTAAGGCTGCCAAAAATAATATAGCAAATGTAATTTTATAAATATATTGTTTCATTTTATTGCTGAGGTTTAGGGAATTTAAGATAGTTATCTACTAAATGAATTAAGGATCTATCTGCTAAGTTATTACTACTGGCCAAAATAAAATTAGCCGCTGGATTTCCACCTGAAGTAGCTTCAGGTGTACCATCTTTAAAAGACAATGAACCTCCTGAACTCGCTATATTCACATAAGTTTTTTCTCCAAATTCATCTTTCCTTAAGGTTTCACGTAATCCGGTAACCAATCCGTCATTTGAAGCTGTTGCGTTAACAATAATATGGTAACGGATAAAATCAGCCACAACATCTCTTTCTCCTGCAGTTCCGGGATTATTAGAAGCCGGAAGTTCCCCATCTAAGACTGCTCTGGCAATAGCTGCGTTATTAGGAACTACAAAAGTACAGGATGTACCTAGTTCAATTCCCTCAATTTTCCCTGTAGAACTGTTATAGACTGAAGAATTTCTTAAATACTGAAAAAAACTATTAAACTCCGTATTTGAAGTTGCCAAACGCTCAATTACTTTACCTTGTAAACCAGGATAATCAATAGAAAATTGTGGTACATTATCAATGTAATAAGCCGTTCCATTTTCCTGAACATCACTACCTACAATAGTAGCATAAGTACCTTTCTCAATATTACCTGCTGCCTGAATTCTATTATTGTCATATCTAATGTATTCTCCCGGAAGATCATAATCTCCTGTGCGAATTACTCCTGAAGAATTCGCAATATTATCCAATTCCCCATTAGGCGTATAAACAATACAGTTATATAATAATCTTACCAATCGGTTTCTTGCTGCTGTAGCTCCGTCAGCTGTTCCATTAGAAGGATTCACATAAACCCATTCCTGACGAAGTGAATTATACTCAAAACCTAAACCTCTTAAAACATTATCCGAAGGCAAGAAAATAGTGAATTTTTGATGAATATTACTAATCATATCTCTATATCCCGAACCATCATTAAAAATTCTGGTCGCAAAAGAATATTTAGGATCTAAATAAGCCGAAGTATAAACACTATAAAACAAATCGGAATGTTGAACCTTACTTGAACCATAAAAGAATCCGTTACTCAACACTTTTTTATCGGTAATATCAGTATTGATATTGAATCTTAAATCTTCTTTTAAATAATTATTATAATCTCCGAATTTGGAAGGCCATGCAACCCCCTGAACCATATGAGCATTTATGAAATCCTGAAAAACATAAATTGGCAACTGAGCTACGTTATCAAAATGCTTCAACAACACTGTATCTATAAATTCTTGTAAAGCATTATTTTCAGGAACTATCATCGTATAAGCTTCCGATTGACCATCATTATCTTCCGCTTTTAAATAATTCTCATTATTAGGAGCAAAAGCAAGGGTTGGATCATAAACTTTCACAAAGACATCATCTGACTTTCCTGTATAATTACGATAAGCCGTTGTTGCTGACTGATCAAAAACATACTTAACTAAGTAATCTTCCATTATACTTCGAAAGGTGCTATAATTAGAATTTCCTTCTAAGTATTGGTCTAAATTTAGTTTTGGAAGATTAACTTTGTCCACCTCATGAATCACTCCATTTTCGGCAACAATGTCTGCCTCAGTAACCTTTCCATCAAAAAGATTCAAACCGGTATATTCTGCACCAGGATAAAAGAAATTGAAATCATTTGCAGTCAAACCTCGCTCTGTAAAGTAATCCTCAGCAAAATAGGTTACATACTTATTATTATTATCACCTGGAATATAATAAGTTACTCCGTTTCTGTTAGAACCAACAATTACTTTAGGTAATCCATTAATCGTTTTTGAAACAAAACCGTCATAAAAAGCAGTTCTTCTTCTGAATCCGGTATTTTCAACCCATCCTCTTGAGGATTGATAATCTGAAAGCTGATCTTCTCTAAACTTATTGTAAACTAAGGCATATTTTACAATTTTAGAAGCGGTAGCGTCATCAACCTCACTTACATCAGATATTCCGTTATCCTGAAAATACTGTTCAAAAGCAGCATCATTAGGAGCAAACATAGTCCAATACCCTGCTTTCCCTAAAATATCCTTATAACCGGCTTTTTCAATTAAAGTAGTTAAATTTTTAAAATTCCCTCTGGCTTCCAACTGCTGATAAATAGGATCTTCCAGATAATCAGGGCGACCGTAGAACTCATTAAATGCGTCTCGGCTACAACTGGCAAACAAAGCCAGCAGCGGTAGAATTAATAAATAGTTAAATTTTCTCTTCATTATTTGGTTAGCTTTATAAAATGGTGAATAAATTAATTTGTGTTTTTTTTAACTTTTCAAATTTATAGGTTCAACTTTTCACATCTATCCTGCACTATCCTGTTTTTTATTATATATATAAAAAAAAACCATAATAAATACACACAATACATTCTTTATGTTAGTATTTTAGCAATAGTAAATCCTCCATATTTATTGAAACTAAAGCACATTGCCAACATATTGTTAAAATTCAAAAAGCTATATATATCAAATTAACACTTATTTTATATTTTTTTAGAAAACTACAGGAAACAACAGGAAAATATCTTTAACACTTTGCTTACACTTCTTTTTTATAAGATTAAATACTTAAAAAAAACATTCAACCCAATAAACACTAACATTATTTATTTATTTGCAACCAATCAAAAAAAGCAACAAACTAAAAATCAAATCACTACACTAAATAAATTTCAAGCACAAACCCGCACAACAACAGAAAACATTTACCAATAAAAAAAATCGACTATTTTTGGCGTAAAATATAAACAGCACACACATGAATACAAAAACAGCTATTGTAACCGGAGGAAACTCAGGCTTGGGTTTTGCTACTGCAAAAAAATTATGCGACAACGGAATCAAGACTTATATAATAGGTAGAACAAAAGACAAAACAGAAGCTGCCTGCAACGAAATTGGTCCGAATGCGATTCCGGTTATTTTTGACTTAAATAATCTGGAAGGAATCCCTGGCATGATTGCCGAACTTTGTAAAGAAGCACCAATAGACATTCTTGTTAACAATGCGGGAATCAATTTAAAAAAAGAATTCACCGATGTTACTGACGAAGATTTTCTATCTGTGATTCACACCAATCTCTTAAGTGTTTTTGCCGTAAGCCGCGAAGTAGTAAAAAACATGAAAACACAAAATAACGGAAGTATTATCAATATCAGTTCTATGGCCTCGCAATACGGAATCCCAAAAGTTATCGGATACTCGGCCAGCAAAGGAGCTATTGAAGCTATGACCCGCGCTATGGCAGTCGAATTAGCACAATTCGGGATTCGTGTTAATTGTATTGCTCCGGGATTTATCAAAACTAAAATGTCTGCCAAAGCACTAGACAACGATCCGGAAAGAAAAAACAAAGTTTTAGGACGTACCCCTATGGGATTCTTAGGAGAGCCGGATGATATTGCCGACGCCGCCTACTTCTTTGCTACAGCCGAATCTAAATATGTAACCGGAACTGTCCTGCCTGTTGATGGCGGAAACAGCATTGGTTTCTAAAATAATTTCTCTAACAAAGTACAACAACTTTAAACTCCAGCCTCATTTCTTTTTAGAAAATGAGGCTGATTTTTTTTAGAAATTTTCTAAAAATATTTTTTTAAAACAAAAACTAATCTATATTTGCATACCGGAACAGAACAGCATGGAAAAATCATTTAACTTTACAATCAATCACGACAGTGATACGCCAAAGTACCAGCAACTCGTGGACGCTATTAACAATGCGATTGCCGAGAACATTTTAGCCAAAGGAGATCAACTTCCTTCGGTAAACAACATTTGCATCAAAAACAAATTATCAAGAGACACTGTTTTCAAAGCCTATTCTTATTTAAAAGAACAAAAAATCATTGATTCTGTCCCAAACAAAGGTTATTTTGTAGCAGGCGAAACCCGAAAAGTACTTTTGGTTTTAGACACTTTCAAAGCTTACAAAGAAGTGCTCTACCACTCTTTTGTAAACAATCTGTCCGAAAATATTATTGTTGATGTTCAATTCCATCACTATAACATAGATAACTTCAAAACTATTATTAACAATAGCATTGGAAAATACTACAAATATGTAGTAATGACTTTTGATCATAAAGAAATTGCACCAACCCTTTCAGTAATTTCAAATGAAAAACTGTTATTAATTGACTGGAACATTCATTCAAAATCTAAAAACAACTATGTTTTTCAGGATTTTGGCAAAGCCTTTTATCAAGCCTTAAAAGAAGGGGAAAGCTTTTTTAAAAAATATTCTGAAATCGTTTTTGTGTATCCAACATATACTTTTCACCCAAAAGAAACACTAACTTATTTTAAAAACTTTTGTACTGATTTTAATTTCAAATATCAAATCATTACCAATCCAAAAGATTTTAATATCGAAAAGGGAATCGCCTACATTAGTGTTAGCGACCGGATTTTAGGAAACTTTCTGGAACAGTGTCGGGAGAAAAATTTAGAACCCGGAAAGGATGTTGGCTTTCTATCCTACAACGAAACCCCGATGAAGAAATTCATCTACAAAGGAATCTCTGTTATAACCACCGATTTTGAAGCTTTAGGAAGCAAATCGGCGGAATTCATCAGCAATGAAGAACCAATGCAACTATACATACCAACTAAATTAATTTTACGCGAATCATTATAAATTATGTATTACATAGGATACGATCTGGGAAGTTCTTCCGTTAAAGTCGCCATCGTAGAAGCGGCAACAGGAAAAAAAATCATTAGCCTTAATGAACCGGCTAACGAAATGGAAATTATTGCTTATCACAAGGACTGGGCCGAACAGGATCCTGAAATGTGGTGGGAATATTGCTGTATAGCTACCAAAAGAGCCATCAAAGAAGCCGGTATTGATGCTTCCAAAATAACCGGTGTTGGTATTTCTTATCAAATGCACGGCTTGGTAGTAGTTAACAAAGAAGGGAAATCACTGCGCAATTCCATCATTTGGTGCGACAGTCGCGCTGTTGAAATTGGCGACCACGCTTTTGAAGAAATCGGAGAAGAACAATGTACTTCTCATTTGCTGAATTCTCCCGGAAATTTTACCGCATCCAAATTAGTTTGGGTCAAAGACAACGAACCTGAAATTTACAATCAAATTCACAAATACATGCTTCCGGGTGATTTCATTGCCTTTAAGTTAACCGGCGAAATCAACACTACCAAAAACGGTCTTTCGGAAGGTATGCTTTGGGATTATAAAGAAAATGAAGTTGCCGAATGGCTTTTAAGATACTATGGAATAGATTATTCTTTAACGCCAACAATTGTAGAGAATTTTACCAACCAATGTTTTTTAGACGAAAAAGGAGCTGCGGCATCCGGTTTACCTGTTGGAATTCCGGTGGTTTACCGTGCCGGTGACCAGCCAAATAACGCCCTTTCGTTAAACATTTTAAAACCCGGTGAAGTCGCTGCAACAGGCGGAACATCCGGAGTGATTTATGCGGTTACCGATCAGTTAAAATCCAAAGAATCTTCCCGAATTAACAGTTTTGTACATGTAAATTATACACAATCAAAACCAACCGTGGGAAAATTATTATGTATCAACGGATCGGGAATTCAATACCGCTGGCTGCGCAACCATTGCGGATTAGATTCTTATGAAAACATGAATCAAAAAGCCGAAGAAATCGCTGTAGGTTCTGACGGTGTTATGGTGATTCCTTTTGGAAACGGCGCCGAACGTATGTTTAACAACAAAACCATCGGCAGTCATTTCCTGAATCTGAACCTCAACAAACACAGCCACGGGCATTTGTACCGCGCCACACTGGAAGGAATTGCCTTCTCATTTGTGTATGGAATGGAAATTTTGAAAAATGATAACGCTCAAATCAACGTTATTCGTGCCGGAAACGACAATTTATTCCGCTCCGAAATTTTCTCAAATACAGTTGCCACACTCATTGGTCACGAAATAGAAATTTACAACACCACCGGAGCCGTAGGAGCAGCGAGAGCAGTTGGTTTAATCGACGGCGATTACGAAACCTTTGGTAACAATATCATCAAAAACGACCACGTCATGACTTATATGCCGTTGCAAAACAGTCAACCCTATCAGGAAGCCTATCAAAACTGGAAAAAAGAATTAGAATACATTATAAACAAATAACTAAAAATAAAAAAAAATGGCACTAATCGGAAACAAAGAATACTTTAAAGGTATTGGAGAAATTAAATTTGAAGGAAAAGAATCAGACAATCCTTTAGCATTCAAATATTACAACCCGGAACAAATTGTAGCCGGAAAAACGATGCGCGAGCATTTTAAATTTGCAATTGCTTACTGGCATACTTTCTGCGGACAGGGTTCTGACCCATTTGGTCCCGGAACTCAAAATTTTGCATGGGATCAGGCTAATGATCCTATTCAGGCAGCTAAAGACAAAGCAGATGCCGCTTTTGAATTTATCACTAAAATGGGTTTTGATTACTACTGCTTTCACGATGTAGATTTGGTAAGCGAAGGAAATTCATTAGCTGATTTAGAGACTAATTTAGCTCTGATTACTGAATATGTAAAAGAAAAACAGACTGCTTCTGGGGTGAAATTGCTTTGGGGAACTGCTAATTGTTTCTCCAATCCACGTTATATGAACGGAGCAGCAACCAATCCGGATTTTAATGTTTTGGCAAGAGCTGGTGGACAGGTAAAATTGGCGATTGATGCGACAATTGCTTTGGGTGGTGAAAATTATGTATTCTGGGGAGGTCGTGAAGGTTATATGTCTTTGCTAAATACAGATATGGGACGTGAACTAGACCACATGGGACAATTTTTGGCCAAAGCCAGAGACTACGCCCGTGCGCAAGGATTCAAAGGAAATTTCTTCATTGAACCAAAACCAATGGAACCAATGAAACATCAATATGATTTTGACTCGGCAACGGCTATCGGATTTTTACATAAATATGGTTTAGAGAAAGATTTCAAAATCAACATCGAAGTAAACCACGCAACTTTAGCACAACACACTTTCCAACACGAAATTGAAGTGGCTGCCAATGCTGGAATGCTAGGAAGTTTGGATGCTAACCGTGGGGATTACCAAAATGGTTGGGATACAGACCAATTTCCAAACAACATTCAGGAAATTACCGAAGCGATGTTAGTTTTCTTAAAAGCTGGCGGATTGCAAGGCGGAGGAGTTAATTTTGATGCTAAAATCAGAAGAAACTCAACCGATATGGAAGATGTTTTCTTAGCTCATATTGGTGGTGCAGATACTTTTGCAAGAGCCTTATTGACTGCTGACAAAATCATTTCCTCTTCACCTTATGACAAATTAAGAGCGCAACGATACAGCTCATTTGATTCCGGAAAAGGAAAAGATTTCGAAAACGGAAAATTAGGTTTAGAAGATTTATACAAAATCGCTCAGGAAAACGGAGAATTGCAATTGCAAAGTGGTAAACAAGAGCTTTTTGAAAACATTATTAACCAATACATCTAAAAGTTTTTCTTTTAAAATTACCAAAACACCCCGTCAGAAATGTCGGGGTATTTTTTATTACTCCATTTCAAAATTAATTTTCACAAAAGCAGGACAGTACAGGATTCTAAATAAAAAAAACAATAGTAATATTGAATAGTTCAAAAATTTACAACAAATTCTTTTTTTGAATAGTTATAAATTTAGTTTTTAGTTTAGTTTTAGTGTGAGTTTTTTAGTTCTAAGCCCTGGCAACTGTTAGGGCTTTTTTTAATAAAAACCATTTCTTAAAAGGAATTTAAAAACTGCTTTTTGAAAATGCTGCCAAAATTTATGATTTTTTTGAGTCAAAACAACGGTCTCTTTAAAGAAAAACAAATCTAAAAACATCATGATTAGCTTACGCCAGACATTCTTTTACCAAGCCCTGAAAAATAAATTTCTGCTGTCCTGCTGTGCCGTTTTAGCTATTATTTTTCAAATAAAAGCACAAGACAACAGAAGTTTTCAAATTTTTCAATTTCCTGCCAATAAAATACCGACGATTGACGGAAATACAAACGATTGGAAAATAGTTCCCAAAAATTACGTTGTGGGCATGAATGAATTATGGGATGACAGTGGCAAACAACCGAAAGCCGATCCTAAAAATCTGGATATTAGTGTAAAAGTGGGATGGGTAAAAGGACTCAATCGTTTGTATTTTCTCTATGAAGCCTATGATGATTATTGGGATTTTTCTTCGTCCGGATTACATAATGACACCTTTGAACTAATAATCGATGCCGATCAATCCGGTGGTCCGTTTATTGATCGTTTTCACCCAAATAAAAGCCTGACCAATACGATGGCGGCTTATTTTTCCTATCATGGCGTTCATGCACAAAACTATCATATTTTTACTCCCGCCGTAGAAAAAGACTGGACGATGGTTTGGGGCAGCCAGCCTTGGATTAAAAATTTACCTTATGCCAATGCTGCTTATCATTACGATTTCAAACCGGGACAGGCTGGAAAATTAACGTTGGAATTCTGGATTACTCCTTTTGATTATGCAGGAAATGATCCTTCAAGAGCAATCGAATCTATTTTAGAAGAGAACAAAAACATTGGCCTTTGCTGGGCAGTAATCGATTATGACGATGTAAATAAAACCGAAAATAATGGTTTTTGGAACCTTTCCAAAGAACACACTATGTACGGAAATGCTTCTTTCGCTTTACCTTTTAAACTAATGCCTCTGGAAGCGCAATTCAAAAAAGAAATTGAAGCCAAATGGACGCATAAAATCATCAATATGGAAAAACGGGAAATCGCTTTTATAGATGAATCAGAAGGAGAAATCAACTCCTGGAATTGGGATTTTGGTGACGGAAGCACTTCTTCTGAACAAAATCCAATTCACCAATACAAAGAAGCCGGAAAATATGTTGTAATTTTAAAAATTCGTGGTCCAAAAGGCGAATCTAAATTTTCAAAAGTCTGGGATGTAGCCGTAAAATAACCAACCTAAAATTTTTCTTTACTTAAAAACAAACTATCAAACCATTAATACCAAACCAAAATGAAAACCACCTTAATTACCCGCGGAATCAAAATGGCTGTAGCTTCTGCTATGATTACGATTCCTTTTAACGCTTCGGCACAAAACCCTGTAAATGATGCCACTACTCCCCTGCATCTTTTACAACCTGATTATCCTACTCCTTACGGTGCCAAAACCCCTCAGGAAATCAAAGCAACTATTGACAAAATATATGATTTCCTTGAAAAAACAACCCCGGCGGGATTAATCAACAGTAAAACCCAACAACCCATTACGGATTTAAAAAAGCTGGACGAAAACAGCATTTTTACGCCCGGAACTTTCCGACTGACCAGCTACGAATGGGGAGTAACCTATGCCGCTATGCTCTTAGCTACCGAAGCAACCGGAGATCAAAAATATGCCGATTACACCAATAAACGCCTACAATTAATGGCAGATATTGCTCCTTATTACAAAAAACAACTGGCTAAAAACAACAAATTTCCTTCACCTATTCACGGCTTTTTAATGCCACACGCTTTAGATGACGGCGGTGCTGTTACTGCTGCCATGATTAAAGCACAACGAGCCGGATTAAAAGCGGATCTAAAACCTTTGATTGACCATTTCATGGATTATATCAGCAATAAGGAATTTCGCTTAACCGACGGAACTTTAGCCAGAAACAGACCGCAACCGAATACCTTATGGCTGGACGACATGTTTATGGGCGTACCTGCTTTGGCACAAATGGGGAAACTAACCGGAGATGTAAAATACTATGATGATGCGGTAAAACAAGTGAAGCAATTTTCCGAAAGAATGTTCAACAGCCAAAAAAACTTATACATGCATGGCTGGGTGCAATCGATGGAAGAACATCCTCAATTTCACTGGGCTCGTGCCAATGGCTGGGCCGTGATGACTTTAGTCGAATTACTAGAAGTATTACCAAAAGACCACCCGGGGTACAATATGGTTTTAAACCAATTAAGAGCACACATCAAAGGATTGGTTGCTTATCAGGACGGAACCGGTTTTTGGCATCAGTTAATTGACCGCAATGATACTTATCTGGAAACATCGGCAACAGCAATTTATGCTTATTCCATTACAAGAGCCATTAACAGAGGCTATATTGACAAAGCCGCTTATGCTCCTGCAGCATTATTAGCGTGGAATGCTGTAGCTACCAAAGTAAACAACAAAGGTCAGGTTGAAGGCACCTGCGTAGGAACCGGAATGGGATTTGACCCTGCTTTTTACTACTATCGTCCCATCAATGTTTTTGCTGCACATGGCTATGGTCCTGTAATTTTAGCCGGTTCAGAAATCATTTTAATGCTTAAAAACAACGAATTCGAAATTAACGACAGTTCACTACAATTAAAAACCCGTAAATAATCTTAAAAATACATTTCATGAACAGACTCATCATCAGCAGCTTTGTCTTAGTCAACTCGTTTTTATCTTTTGGTCAATCAATCGAAAAATCAAATGATTCACACAAAAAGCCTAATTTCGTAGTAATCGTTGCTGATGATGCCGGCTGGAATGATGTGGGCTATAACGGTTCGGAAATTCATACCCCGAATATTGACTGGCTGGCCAAAAACGGAACACAACTCAACCGCTTATATGCCGCTCCAACCTGTTCCCCTTCTCGAGCCAGTTTCTTTACCGGAAGACCTTCCAGCCGTATGGGGATTGTAGCACCTATAAGCGATAAAAGTAATTTAAGTCTGCCTAATGATGTTATCACTTTACCGCAGGCTTTGCATCAGCAAAATTACCAAACTGCTTTGTTTGGCAAATGGCATTTAGGACTCAATCCGTCCAGCGGACCAAAAGCCTATGGTTTTGATTATTCTTATGGCTTTTTGCACGGACAAATTGACCAATACAGTCATGAATACAAAAACGGCGACCCAAGTTGGCATCGAAATGGTGTTTTCATCACCGAAAAAGGTCATGTAACCGATTTAGTAGAAAAAGAAGCCATCAACTGGTTGAAAACCCAAAGAAATTCAGACCAAAATTTCTACATCCAATTGAGTTACAGCGCCCCACATTTTCCTTTACAGGAAGAAGATAAATGGAAGAAACCTTATCTAAAAACTATCAAAAACAACTCCAGAAGAGATTTTGCCGCCGCCATGTCTCACTTGGATTACAGCATTGGACAAGTTTTAAAAGCACTGAAAAAACAACATTTAGATCAAAACACCATAGTCATTTTTATGAGTGATAACGGTGCTATGGACAAATGGATTCCGGGTAATCAATACCAGAGAAGACATGCCGCTAATGATGTTTTGGGTAGTAATTATCCGCTTCGTGACTGGAAAACTACTAATTATGAAGGAGCTGTAAGAGTCCCTGCAATTGTCTATTGGAAAAATAAAATAGACCATTCTCTGAACCAAAATTATTTTTCAGTAAATGATTTAATGCCAACTATTTTAACTTTGGCCGGAGCCAAAACGATTCCGGCAACAGTAGAAGGAAAAAACATTTGGAATGCCATTAAAAACAATGATTCTATTCCAAATCAGCAAATTTACATTAGGGGACATTTACAAGAAAGCATTATAGAAAAACCTTGGAAATTAATCCGTACCCGACACAAAAATGCACCAACAGTTTTCGAACTTTTTAACCTCGAAAAAGATCCTGAGGAAAAAGAAAACCTGATGCAGTCACACCCAAATATTGCAACTAAATTACAACAGGATTTAGAAATTCAGTTCAGTAAAGATGCCAAAGAAGTCAATCTGGGCATCGAATAAAATCATTCATCCGCTATTCGAAAATCACAATAAAATTATCCAAAACTATCTCAATTTTATCCATTCAAACATTTTTAATCAAAAAACAGACCAGTACAGGATAGTTTTTAGAAAGGAAATAAAGATTTTCGGAAATAAAACATATTCAAATGAAAATCGCTCCCCTTTTTTTAAATATACTGTGCTGCTTATTTTTTTCCTGTAAAGAAACCGCTCAAATTACGAAAAGCACACCCAATTTTGAACCCAAATGGATTAATAAAGTGGGTGCAAAAGAAAATACTTTCAGTTCAAAAACCTATTATCCCAATGATTTTGGTGCAGTAAATGACGGTGTAACACTCTCCACAAAAAGCATTCAAAAAGCCATCGACGAATGCAGTAAAAATGGTGGTGGAACCGTCACTTTTAAACCTGGAAAATATCTGATTGGTTCTTTATTTATAAAAGAAGGCGTTCATTTTAATGTTCCGGAAAACGTAACACTTTTAGGAAGTGAAAACATAGCTGATTATCCTGAAATTGACACTCGTGTTGCCGGAATTGAGATGAAATGGCCGGCAGCTTTAATCAATGTTTTAGACCAAAAAAATATCACTTTGGATGGCGAAGGAACCATTGACGGACAGGGCAAAGTCTTTTGGGATTATTATTGGAATTTACGCAAAGAATACGAAGCCAAAAATTTACGCTGGATTGTAGATTATGATGCCAAACGCCCCCGAACGATTTTAATTTCTAATTCCAAAAATGTATTTCTTAAAAATTTAAATATTCAAAAAGCGGGCTTTTGGACGGTGCAGGTATTGTATTCAGAGTATGTGACTGTTGACGGAATCAAAATCAGAAATAACATTGGCGGTCACGGTCCAAGTACCGACGGGGTTGATATCGATTCTTCCCGATGGATTTTGGTTCAAAACTGTGATATTGATTGCAATGATGACAATTTTTGTCTGAAAGCG
The DNA here is from genome assembly GCF_014596575.1 of Flavobacterium pokkalii. GTDB lineage: Bacteria > Bacteroidota > Bacteroidia > Flavobacteriales > Flavobacteriaceae > Flavobacterium > Flavobacterium pokkalii. The sequence goes on from NZ_NASZ01000003.1 coordinate 114,483, forward strand.
GGTCGTGATTGGGACGGACTTCGTGTCAACAAACCAACCGAATATGTTGTGGTTCGTAATTGCATTGCCAGACAAGGTGCTGGATTGTTTACAGTAGGTAGCGAAACTTCAGGTAGTATTCGTCACGTTTATGCCTCAAATATTCAAGGTTTTGGCACCAAAAACGGCCTTAACATCAAATCGGCAACCAATCGGGGAGGAACCGTAGAAGATGTGTATCTGGAAAATATCAAAATGGAAAGCGTAGGAACTTTTATCACCATTTCGATGAATTGGAATCCCGCTTACAGCTACTCCAAATTACCGGAAGGATACACCGAGGAAAGCTTGCCTCCGCATTGGAAAAAAATGCTGAATAAAGTTGAACCAGAGTCTAAAGGAATTCCAACTTTCAAAAATATCTACTTAAAAAACATCGACATCAAAGGCGCTAAAAAGGCCATTTCAGTGAGCGGATTAAAGGAATCAATTGTGGAAAATGTCCATCTAAAAAATGTTCAGATTACGGCCCAAACCGCCGGAAGTATCAATTTTAGCCAAAATTGGTTTTTAGACGATGTAAGCATAAATGCCTTAGATAATTCGACACTAAAAATTGAAAATTCCACGAATGTAGATTTTTCAAAAGTTGCAAACAGATAATAAAAAATAAAGACACAAATTCACTATAAAAATTATAAATAACATTCGTGAATTAACGGTAAAAAACAATTATTCTATAATGAAATCCAAAATCTCTATTTCCCTGTTACTTCTTTCTCTTTCTATATCTAATTTGTCTGTTCAAAGTCAAAATTTATGGCATGGAGAAAAACGAAAAATCCATTACAGCCCGGAAGGGAAAAGTTTTGTTTTACAAAACGGCACCCGGAAATTCAATCGTGCTTTATACGGAAGTAACACCGCTTTTAGAGTGGAAGCGGGCGATTTACCGGAATTTTCCATGTACATGCCGGGAATGGGAGGCAATTTCAAATTGGGAATTAGTAATGGCAAAAACAGCAAATGGATTACGGAGGCGACTCAAATCAAAACCAAATACACACCAGGAACTGTAGCATATGAAATCAAAGATGCTCTACTTGAAAAGGGAACTTTGGCTGTACAAATAGTTGCCTTAAATGATAGCGAAGGATTTATTATTAAAGTTACAGCAAACAACATACCTAAAAACAGCTCCTTATTTTGGGCTTTTGGTGGTGCCAGTGGCAAAAAATTCTCCCGAAATGGAGATATTGGTGGTGACCCGGAATCTGTTTTTTATTTGCATCCCGAAAATTGTATTAACAATCAATACCAAATAAGCAAAAACAGTTTTATACTTTCTTATGGTTCAGAAAGCAGTAAAAAAATAACCGAAAATAATCAAAATCTTAGTGGAATATTCCCAGATTCCAAAGTCCAAATTTCAAGCGCTAATTTTCTAAAAACACCTCTAGAAAATTGGGCTTCAAAAGTAGATACGGCTCCGATGCTGATTGGTCAATTAAATGAATTTTCGAAAAATGGAGATTATTGGCTAATTGAAAACATCAAAAAGGTTGAAAATGCAACTCAAAAAAGTCTTGCTGAAAAATTCCAAAAAGCCCTCAATCAAAGTGATGTTTTGGCCAACCGAATCAAAGTCAACACCCCAGATCCTTACATAAATACACTGGGCGGTGCTCTAGCCATGGCAGCCGATGCTATTTGGGAAAATCCGGCTTATTTGCACGGTGCTATTGCCTGGAGAATGTACCTGAATGCCTGGCGAGGTGCTTATGTAGCCGACCCTTTGGGCTGGCACGACCGAGCTAAAACCCATTTTGAAAGCTATGGAAATTCTCAGGTCATCGAACCGGAATCAGGTCCTGTTGTACCAGATACGACCCGAAATTATGCCCGTCAACTCGAAAAAATAGGCACTTCAATGTTTAGTAGTGGTTACATCAGTCGCAATCCAAACAAAAACACCGTTGCCCATCATTATGATATGAATTTGGTTTTTATTGACCAATTAATTCGCCATTTTAAATGGACGGGTGATAAAGATTTTCTCAAAAAAATGTGGCCAGTAATCAGCAGACATCTGGCTTGGGAAAAACGTAATTACGATACAGACGGCGATGGTTTGTACGATGCCTACGCAGCTATTTGGGCGAGTGACGGTCTGGGTTATAGCGGCGGTGGCGTAGTTTACACCTCTGCCTATAACTATTATGCAAATAAAATGGCTGCAGAATTAGCCATCATTATTGGCGAAGATGGTTCGGCCTACGCCAAAGAAGCACAGCATATTTATGATGCCATTCAAAAAAAATTATGGCTCAACAACAAAGGGACTTTTGCCGAATACAAAGACCTTTTGGGCAATCAACTCACACATGATACTCCCGGAATTTGGAGTATTTATCATACGCTAGACAGCGAAGTAGCCAATCCTTTTCAGGCATATCAAGCGCTGAAATACATTGACAATGAAATTCCTCATATTCCGGTTCAGGCTGAAGGTTTGGATAAAAACAATCTGGAATTGATTTCAACCACCAATTGGCAGCCTTACACCTGGTCTGTAAATAATGTGGCATTGGCTGAGATTTTACACACTGCCCTCGCCTATTGGCAAGGCGGACAAGCCGAAAAAGCCTACCAACTTTGGGAAAGCGGACTCATTGAAAGTATGTATCTAGGAGCTTGCCCAGGCGGATTTGAACAGTTATTATTTCAGGATGCGATTCGTGGCGAATTGTACCGTGACTTTGCCGATCCAGTGGGAATGGCAGGAAGATCATTGGTAGAAGGACTTTTTGGAATTCAGCCAAATGCACTCAAAAACACGCTTACTATCCAACCTGGACTTCCTAAATCTTGGAATGAAGCTTCGTTAGAAATTCCCGATGTGGCATTTTCTTTCGAAAGAAAAAACAATATTGACATTTATAAAATAACACCGCATTTTCCAACAAAAATGAATTTGCAATTAGTACTAAATGCAACTCATGAGAACATTAGCAAAGTCATCGTAAACGGTAAGGAAGTTTCATGGAAACAAATTGAGGGAACAGTTGGAAACCCAAAAATCAGCATCGAAAGTCCTTATGCAGATATATACCAAATCGAAATTATTTGGAAAGGCGAAAAACTTGAAAAAATCAGCTCGGATTTTAGCATTTGCGAAGGCGAAAAACTCATTATCAAAACCCAAAAAGCGACTATTTTAGAAATCAAAGACAGTCAAAGTTGTTTGGAACAAATCAACCAACAAAATCATGAAATAGCTGCAATTGCCTATGGTTTGAGTAATAAATCTTTCTTCGTCAAATTACAACAAAAAGAGATGATTTGGTGGGAGGCAATCGACTTAAAAATCAATCCTAAAATAGCAATTGTTTCGAATGAAATTAAAGCTGATAAAGCAATTTTGACAATTAAAAATCACTCCAATTCGAGCTTAGCCGGAACTTATGTTGTTAATCAAAATACAAAGAAAGCAAATACAATTTTCGAAGCAAATTCAGAAAAAACTATTGAAATTCCCGTAAACCAATTGCATTCCGGAACCAACCAAATCGAACTAAATTGGGATAACGGAACCAAAACCAAACTGACTTTTACCAATTGGGACATTTCAAGTAATTCAAAAACGAAATGGGAAACAGTATCTTTAAGCACAATTTATAACGACAAAATCACCAATATTTTTGAAAATAAATACCTCAGCCCAAGAGCGCAATCGCCTAGTTTACAAATCCCGACTCAGGGCATAGGTAACTGGTGCTATCCGTTTATCAAACCAGAAATTGACGATTCGGGCTTAAGAAAATTAGCAGGAATTAAAAACCAAATTACGAGTCCGCAGGGAGTTCCCTTTGCTACACCTTCGTTGGCTGAAAAAAACATAGCCTTTGTATCCCAATGGGATAATTTCCCAAAAAACATCAGTATTCCCCTTTCGGGAAAAGCTTCTCAGGTCTATTTACTGATGGCAGGAACTACCAATCCGATGCAAAGCCGTTTTACCAATGGCGAAATAATTGTAACTTACAGCGATGGCAGCAGCGAGAAACTGGAACTAAAAAATCCGGAAAACTGGTGGCCTATTGAGCAGGATTATTATACCGATGGCTATGCATTTACCACTAATGCACAAAAACCGCCCAGAGTTTATTTAAAATCAGGAATCATTACCCGAGATTTCAATGACTTCAAAACGATTAAGGGTTTTAGTGATTTTGGTGTGGAAGGCGGTGCCGGAACGATTCTTGATATTCCATTGGACAAAAATAAAAAACTAAAAAATCTGGAAATCAAAGCCGTTGCTAATGAAGTATTGATTGGAATAATGAGTCTAACATTAAAAAGAGACTAAAATGAACAGAAAAGAATTTATAAGCAGTACTTTGCTGGCTTCTCTGGCAGCTATGCTTCCTGTACATGCGCATGATTTTTTGACTTCTGACAAAGAACCCAAACTTTCAGATTTTGCCAAAAGTTTAACGCCCGTAGGGCGTGCTTTGGAATTTGAGGACTATTACGTTTGGTGCAATAGTCCCATTGAAGGTCCAGATGGGAAAATTCATGTTTTCTATTCGCGCTGGCCTAAAAGCAAAGGCATGAGCGGATGGATAAACTGTTCAGAAATTGCACATGCTGTTGCCGATAAACCCGAAGGTCCTTATGAATATGTGAGTACCGTACTTGCACCAAGAGGTCCCGGTTTTTGGGATGCTACTACCTGCCACAACCCAAGTATCCATTATGTAGATGGAAAATATGCCTTATTCTTTTTAGGAAATTCCAATGGAAAAATGAACACCAAACGCATCGGATTAGCAACCGCTGATTCCCTTTATGGCCCATGGAAAAGACCGGACGAACCCTTATTACTTCCCGGAAAAGAAGGCGAATGGGATGATTTACTGACTACGAATCCTTCTTTTATCAAACACAATGGTAAGTATTGGCTATATTACAAATCATTGGACACCGAAGGCTACGTACATCCAAAATTTGAAATCAAAGGCAATCGAAAATACGGTCTGGCTATTGCTGATTCACTTGAAGGTCCTTATATCAAATACGAAGGCAATCCTGTAGTTGATTTCCATAAAATGGGCAACAACCAACAATGTGAAGATGCTTATGTTTGGTACGAAAAAGGCAAATTCAAAATGATAGCCCGAGACATGGGTGTTTTTGGTATGGACAAAGGCTTGTACCTGGAATCCAACGATGGTAAACATTGGTCGAAACCACAAATTGGCTATCAGGAACTCAGCAAATACATTGAACAACCACCAGCCCCAAAACATTTGAATCGCTATGGAAGAGTGGAAAGACCACAACTCTTATTTCAAAACGGAAAACCTACTTATCTGTTTACCGCTTCACAAGGCGGGAAATATAAAACGGCTTCCGCTTTTATTTTTAAAATCAATTAAATTATAATTTATGCAAAAATTATTAATCAGCCTCTCTTTATGTTTGCTGCTAACCACAGCTAAGGCACAGCAAAAAATTGACCGAAAAGCCGTTGTAACCAGGCACAATGTCAATATTACCAAAATTGACACCTTAGGTTCTTTATCGGTGGGAAACGGAACTTTTGCTTTTACCGTTGATGCCACCGGATTGCAAAGTTTTCCCGACTATTATCAGGCGGGAGTCCCTCTGGGAACCCAATCGGAATGGGGATGGGATGCTGTACCGAATACCGAAAATTACAAATTTGAGGAAACCCTACGAAATTTTGAACAACACGGCAGACAGGTTCCTTATTCTATGCAACAAAAATCGCCGGAACATGCTGCAAAAGCGGTGGAATATTTCCGTGCCAATGCGCATCGTTTACAGTTGGGGAATTTAGGTTTTGAATTGTACAAAAAAGACGGAACTCTGGCTCAACCATCAGACATAAAAAACATTAAACAAACGCTGAATGTATGGACGGGAGAGATTGAAAGTTCTTTCACATTGGAAGGAACTCCGGTAAAAGTATGGACGGCTTCGCATCAGGAAAAAGATGTTATTGGTGTAAAAGTAGCTTCCGATTTGATGAAAAAAGGACAGCTAAAAATTCGTCTGCGCATTCCTTTCCCAACTATGAAATGGGGCGACAACGGCAACCTTTGGAAAGCCGATTTTGCCTATACCAGCACTCTTTCAAACAAAGGTAAAAATGAGGCGATAATCAATCATAAAATGGATTCCATCACCTACAATATTGGTTTAAAATGGAAAGGAAATGCAAGTATTTCAAAAAAAGAAGCGCATTATTTTCTTTTGACTCCAGCCAAAAGCAACAACTTTGAATTCAGTTGCGAATTTGCTCCGGCTCATAAAGGAAATCTAAACATTCCGGATGTTGCGGCGGTTCAATCGAGCAGCATTGCAGGTTGGGAAAAATTCTGGAAAAGTGGCGCAGCTGTTGATTTCTCAAAATGTACAGATGCCAGAGCTTTCGAATTGGAGCGCAGAATTGTGTTGTCGCAATACCTAACCAAATTGCAATGTACGGGAACAGAACCTCCGCAGGAAACCGGATTGACTTTTAACAGCTGGTATGGAAAACCGCACTTGGAAATGCACTGGTGGCACGGCGTACATTTCCCTTTATGGGGAAGAGCCAATCTATTAGAAAAAAGTCTTCCTTGGTACAATAAAGTGTATGATAATGCCAAAAAAATTGCCGAACGTCAAGGTTTTGATGGCGTAAGATGGCAAAAAATGACCGACCCAGATGGTAACGAAGCACCTTCTTCTATTGGAGCTTTATTAATTTGGCAACAGCCTCATTTTATTACTTATGCCGAACTGATGTATCGTGACCATAAAGATAAAGCCACTTTAGATTTATACAAAAAACGCGTTTTTGCCACTGCCGATTTTATGGCTTCTTTTGCTTATTACAACAAAGAGCAAAAAAGATACATTTTGGGACCAGGAGTTATTCCGGCACAGGAACGATTTGTAGCTGCAGATACTTACAATCCAACTTATGAATTGGCCTATTGGAATTGGGCTTTAAATACCGCTTTAGAATGGAAAAAACGATTGGGTGAACCGGAAGTTGCCAAATGGAAAGACGTGGTAGCTCAATTATCTAAATTACCAATTCAAAATAATGTGTATCTGGCTACCGAAAGCGCCACCGATTCTTATATCAATCCGGAATACAAAACCGATCATCCTTCTGTTTTTGGCACATTCGGAATGTTACCAGAAACGACTTTATTGGACAAAAAAATCATGCGAAATACTTTTGATTTAATTTGGGACACCTGGTCATGGAAAGAAACTTGGGGCTGGGATTTTCCAATGACAGCCATGACTGCTGCCCGATTGGGAATGCCCGAAAAAGCAGTTGATGCCTTGTTTATGGAGGTGCAAACCAACACTTATTTGGTTAACGGACACAACTATCAAGAAGGACGTTTGCCTATTTATTTACCTGGTAATGGTGGAATTCTAACAGCTGTAGCTATGATGTGTGCGGGTTGGGATGGTACTACCGAAAACAATCCGGGTTTCCCAAAAGATGGTAAATGGAATGTAAAATGGGAAGGTCTTGAAAAGATGTTTTAAAGGGTAACTTCTTTCATATATAGAAAAGCCACCCCGCCCGTTGGGCACCCCTCCAAAGGAGGGGAAGTCTCGTAATTTCCCCTCCTTTGGAGGGGTGCCTGAAAGGCGGGGTGGTTTATTTGCTATTGCTTATGTTAATTACATTAAGCTTTAGCCGAATGAAACTAAATCCTGAGAGTTTTTAATTCTCAGTATTTTTTGTTTAAAAAAAGTATACATCAATTGTAATAAAATCATTGTTGCTTATGAGATTCAAACGTCCTTAGCTGCCGCAGTCGAGTGTCAAATGTTTGAAGAAAGCGTAAAAAGAAAAGCTGTCTGAGCGCAGCGAGTGCTGCCTCTTTTAGCATTCGAAAACCAATTTGACCGACGAGGAAGCGCAAGACTTGAAATCAAAGATTCATGAATACAGAAAAACAATAAAAGTGCATGAATATTTTTTTGTTTCTTTTTTGATCAAGCAAAAAAGAAAATTACAATTTATCATTTTGAACAAACTTACATCGTTAGCTTCATAAAGAGATAATCTCTTTTTTTACAAAAAAGACTTTAACTCTTTAAACTTTTTCCCTTATTCACAGTCTAATACCCTTTAACCAATTAACCCAACCCTAAAACCATAATGAAAAAATTCCTCTTAGTAATACTCCTAATTCAGACCAACAGCTTTTTGCTATTCAGTCAAAGACAAATGGAATCCTTAGACCGTGGACTAATTGCTGTAAAAGAAAACAATCATTTCTACATTAGCTGGCGTGTTCTGGGCACAGACCCTGATAATGTAACTTTTAATTTGTATCGAAAAAGTAGCAACAAAACCGCAGTTAAAGTAAATGAAAAACCAATTACAGGTGCAACCAACCTGATCGATGAAAAAGCGAATCCCGCCGAAGAAAATACCTGGTTTGTAAAAACAGTGCTGAATGACGTTGAAAAAGAAGCCAAAGGAAGTTTTAGCCTGGCAGCCAATAGTCCTGATAAAAACTATTTATCCATTCCGTTAAAAGCCATTCCGGGCTATGCTCCCAACGATTGCTCGGTAGGAGATTTAGACGGAGACGGCCGTTATGAACTTGTGGTTCACATGACCGGAAAAGGAGCCGACAATTCGTTTACCGGATTGACTGATCCTCCTATTTTTCAGGCTTATACCTTAGAAGGGAAATTTTTATGGGAAATTAATTTGGGCAAAAACATTCGCGAAGGCGCTCATTACACTCAATTTATGGTTTACGATTTAGACGGTGACGGCATAGCTGAATTCGTTTGTAAAACCGCCGATGGAACAACAGATAATGCCCAAAATGTAGTAGGAGATGCCACCAAAGACTGGAGAGATTTGAATCCGAAATCAGGGACTTTTGGGAAAATTTTACAAGGACCGGAATACCTTTCGGTTTTTGACGGAAAAACAGGAAATTTAGTAACTACCGTGCCTTACATTCCCGAAAGAGGGAATATCGGAGCTTGGGGCGGGAAAGGCGGCAACGGAAAAAATGACAACACCGGAAACCGTGTCGATCGTTTTACGGCTTGTGTGGCTTACTTGGACGGCATACACCCAAGTGTGGTTATGTGTCGCGGTTATTACGGTCGCATCGTAATAGCAGCCTGGGATTTTAAAGATAAAAAACTGACTTCGCGATGGGTTTTTGATACCAAAGACGGCAGTAATCCTTATTCCGGAATGGGCAATCACGGACTCTCGGTTGCCGATGTGGATAATGATGGCAAAGACGAAATCATCTTTGGTTCAATGGTGGTTGATGACGATGGAAAAGGATTGTACACTACCGGATTTCGTCATGGCGATGCGCTTCATGTAAGCGATTTAGATCCTGAAATTCCGGGTCAGGAAGTTTTTGGCGTTCACGAAATCGAAGAAGGCACTAAAGGTCCGGGTGTGGCTTTGTTTTCGGCTGCGGATGGAAAAGTATTGTTTACCGCCGCTCCCAATGAAGATGTAGGTCGTGGCGTTGCCGATAATATCGATACCACAAGAGTGGGTGCCCAAATGTGGTGGTCCGGTTCCAGAGGATTGTATGACATCAAAGGGAACCGCATTGGGGATGCACCCCGTTCTACCAATTTCTTAATTTATTGGGATGGCGATGCTTCGAGAGAAATTCTAAATTCCAATTATATTGACAAATACGGCAAAGGACGCCTATTCACTGCCGAAGGTGCCCGTTCTAATAATGGCTCAAAATCCACTCCTGCCCTTTCGGCTGATATTTTAGGCGACTGGAGAGAAGAACTCATTTTAAGAAGTAACGACAACAGCGAATTGCGTATTTATTCTACCACGATTCCAACTACAATCAGGCAATACACCCTAATGCACGATTCGCAATACCGACTGGCAATTGCCTGGCAAAATGTAGGTTACAACCAGCCACCACATACCAGTTTTTATATGGGAACCGGAATGAAAGCCGCTCCAAAGCCGAATATTAAATTGGCACCTTAAACCTTTATCTTAGATATATTTTTAAAAAGCACAGCTAACTCTGTGCTTTTTTGTGAGAAAATTATAGAGTATCATAAAATTCATATCTTTACAAAATGAAAATTGTATATATACCGTCAAAAATTACTTCAGATGTTAATGGTTATGAATTACTTTTACGACTTCAAAGTGATTTATCCCATTTTATTGGAGAAGACATTCATATAAGCTTTAAAAATGTTTATTGGTTTGAAGCAAATCTAGTTGCTATTCTTGGGGCAATTATTGAAGATTTAGAAAATAGACATAATAGAGTAAAAATTATCGATGCTGAGTACTTTAGATTAAAAAATGATATTTTGTTTAGAAACGGTTTTTTTCCTCAGTATGGAATTACTTCTTCAAGCTTATTTAGCAGTAGTACGCAAATCCCATACATGAAATTTAAAGAACATGAACCGCAACTTTATAATGACTATATTCAATCGGAACTACTTGATAACAAAGATTTCCCAAGACATTCTGAAAAGCTTGGAGGAGAGATAAAGCGTAATATTTTTGAATTATTTGAAAATGCTCGAACACATGGAAAATGTAAACATATACATACTTGTGGTCAATTTTATCCAACTAGAAAGAAATTACACATAACAATTGTTGACACTGGACAAACCATTGTCAATAATGTAAAGGATTTTTTAAAAAAGGACATGAAATCTTCTGAATATATAGATTGGGCTATGGAAACAGGAAACACTACAAAAGTTGGAAACATACCCGGTGGATTAGGTCTAGGTTTAATTTTCGAATTTATAAATTTAAATAAAGGGAAAATACAAGTTGTTTCATCTAATGGTTATTGGGAATTAAGAGAAGGAAAAATTAGCAAACATGACTTAAATTTTAGTTTCAGAGGAACCATTGCAAATCTTGAATTTGATTTAACAGAAAATAACCATTATAGTTTAGCTGATGAAGTGCCTCAATTCGATATTATTTTCTAACTTTGAAAAAAAATATAATGCAATTAAGAATAATAGATATAATAAAGACGAACTTTGCCGTCACAACTGATGATGGTGATAGAATATTTGATTTATTAGATCAAAATTTTTCAAAAAAAAACCCAGTAATTCTTGACTTTGAAGGAATTACACTAATGACAACTGCTTTTTTAAATTCTTCAATAGGACAATTATATAGTAATAATAAATATTCAAGTGAGTTTCTAAATAGTAACTTAAAGATAGTAAACGTCCAAGAACAAGACAGATCTTTATTTGCCATAGTTGTTAAACGAGCGAAAGAATATTTTGCTGACCGACAAGGTTTTGAAAGAAACACAAGTGATTCGATTTATGGCAGCGACTAATATTAATTCTTATAAAATCAAATTATCTGATCAGTTTTTTTTTGATACTAATATTTGGTTATTACTTTTTGGTACTGTAGCCAATTATCAAAGAAATGACCAAACTGCTTATGCTGGTTTCCTTCAAGAACTTATAAACAGAAACAGTGCCTTATATATAAATTCAATGATTATTTCAGAGTTCGCAAATGTTTTATTGCGTCACGATTTCAAACAATGGTCAAAAACGTGTAATATCCCAAATCCAGAATTCAAACGTCATTTTAGCACTACGGATGATTATAAAAACTCAATATCAACTGTGAAACATTTAATTTCAAACATTTTATCAATACCAATTTTAATTAAAGTTTCTGACAGTTTTCATAATAATGATATGATTTCTGTACTCAGTGATTTTGAAATTGTAGATTTCAACGATTCTTATATCGCCAATTTGGCAAGATCGAACAATTATAAAATTGTCACTAATGATAGAGATTTTCAAAAGCTGAAAAATATCGAAATTTTGACAACTCAAATTTAAAGTCCGATATAACACCTCGCTCGTGCGCGAAATAAAATTCAGCGAAGCGAATCCTTTCACGTTCGAAACAGTAAACTTTCACGCAGATTTTGCAGATTTTGCAGATTTCCGCAGATTATGGAATAATTTTTCTGCTCAAATCAGTAAAATCTTCCCGCTAAATTTTAATAAAGGATATTTTTGTCTTTTATTAAAATTAGTGTACTTTTGTATCGAATAATTAAAAACCTTTACAAAAATGAAAAAATCAGTATCCGCCGGCAAGCAATAAAAGACAAAAACCTCTTTTTGTCTTTTGTAAAAGTAAAAACATCACAACAAATTAATTCCAATTAAATAAAATAAAAATGAAAAAAACGTGGTTAGCCTTTATAAGTGTGGTAATCATCTCATTTATAATCCTTCTGGGAGTGGGGAAAGAAATCTATCAAACACAGCCTCCGATTCCGGAAAAAGTAATTTTAAAAAATACAGGAACAATAATTTATACCAAAGAAGATATTCAAACCGGGCAAAATGTATGGGAATCCATTGGCGGAATGGAAGTAGGTTCGGTTTGGGGACACGGAAGCTATGTAGCTCCGGACTGGACCGCCGAATGGATTCATAAAGAAGCCGTTTTTGTGCTGGACAACTGGGCTAAAGCCTTTAGCACTTCTTATGAAAATTTAGATGTTGAAAAAAAAGCGGCGCTAAAAGCCCGATTAATCCAGGACATCCGAACCAATACCTATAATGAAGCCACAAAAACCATCAGTATTTCAGAAGAACGCTACAATGCCATCAAAAACAATACGGCACACTTTAGCAGTATTTTTTCAGAAGGAAATGCCGAATATGCTATCCAGAAAAAAGCATTAACCGACAGCAAAAAATTAACTCAGCTAAATGCTTTTTTATTCTGGACTTCCTGGGCTGCCAGTACCAACAGACCCAACGCCGATTATACATATACGTCTAACTGGCCGCACGAACCTTTGATTGACAATAACATCACTAACAGCTCGGTGATTTGGTCAGGTTTGTCAATTGTGTTGTTATTATTATTCATCGGAATATTAACTTACTATTACCTTCTTAATCATGAAAAAGGCGAATTGCTGGACAAACCGCAAAGCAATCCGTTACAGGATTTAAAATTATTGCCTTCGCAAAAAGCAGTTTTAAAATATTTCCTGATTATTTCATTATTAATCGTTTTACAAATTGTTTTAGGAATTGTCACGGTGCATTATACCGTAGAAGGTCAGGCGTTTTTTGGTTTCGAAATTTCCAAATTCCTGCCTTATTCTGTCACAAGAACCTGGCATACGCAGTTGGCTGTATTTTGGATTGCAGCAACCTGGTTAGCCACCGGATTATTCCTGGCACCGATGATTTCCGGAAAAGAAATCAAAAAACACATTCTGGGAATCAATTTTCTGTTCATTGCCTTACTGATTATCGTATTGGGTTCTATGTTTGGCGAATGGCTTGGAATTCATCAGTTCTTAAGTCTGACAACCAACTTTTTCTTCGGGCATCAGGGTTATGAATACATGGATTTAGGGCGCTTTTGGCAAATATTACTGGGAGTCGGATTGGTTTTATGGGTTCTTATGGTAAGCCAGCACATAATTTTTGCCATCCGTAAAAACGATCATTCTAAAACGTTGCTAACGATATTATTGATTTCCGTAATGGCCATCGGGATGTTCTTCTTCTCAGGATTAATGTATGGCGAAAACAGCAGCTTACCGGTAATCAATTACTGGAGATGGTGGTTGGTTCACCTTTGGGTAGAAGGTTTCTTTGAAGTATTCGCCACGGTGGTGATTGCTTATATTTTCTCTCAAATGAAAATAATTTCAGCCAAAACAGCGGGAAGAGTTTCGGTAGCATCAGCGACTATCTTCTTAGCCGGAGGGATTTTGGGAACTTTGCACCATTTGTATTTTTCAGGAACACCGGTAAAAGCGATTGCTTTGGGAGCAACCTTTAGTGCCTTAGAAGTTGTGCCGCTTACTTTAATGGGGTTTGAAATCAGAGAAAACTGGAATTTATTAAAAAGTACTGCCTGGATGCAAAAATACAAATGGCCTATTTTCTTTTTTATTGCCGTCGCTTTTTGGAATTTTATGGGAGCCGGAGTATTTGGATTCTTAATCAATCCGCCAATTGCTTTGTATTATATACAGGGATTAAATACCACAGCTGTTCATGCACATACCGCTTTATTTGGCGTATATGGAATGCTCGGAATGGGATTCATTTTAATTTGTTTGCGTTTCTATTCAGACAGAGACTGGGATAACAGCAAACTTAAAAAAGCTTTTTGGGCTTTGAACATCGGCCTTGTTGCAATGGTTCTTTTTAGTTTATTGCCAATTGGAATTATTCAGGCATACACCTCAATTACCAAAGGCTATTCCTTTGCCAGAGAAAGCGAATTACTGTACTCTCCAACCATCCAAACCTTAAAATGGTTGCGCATGATTGGTGATATTATTTTCTCAGTGGGTATTTTTTACTTCTGTTGGTTTACCGTAAGTGAAACCATTTATAATTTAAAAAGAAAAATAAAATAACGCTTCCCTTTTTTTAAACGAAAGCCTGTCGAAGGATTATTATCCCTGGCAGGCTTTTTATTTTTTCAATGCAATTGCAGCTCCGGTTGCAAGAACTCCCTCCTGCTGCGCGATTACATTTTACACAAACAAAAACTTTGGTTTCACAATCCTCATAACAACTTAAAACACAATAGATTACAAACACAAACAAGAAAAATTACTTAACTTTATACTACTAAATAATTTAGCATTAATCTTTAAAATTGTTTACCATGAAAACATTAAAAAGATTTAGTCTAGCCCCTGTTTTTATTTTTTTTATTCTAGGACTTTCCTCTTGCAATTATGCACCTGATTTTGGTGATGACTTTGGCGATGTAGAATGTTTAGGATGTGGAGAAGACTGGGAAATCAATACACTTGACGAAGCTAATCGAGAATTGACAAACCATACTTGGAAAATGACTACTATCAATGTAGCCAATGATAATACAGAATTCTATAACTACAAATTGGTTTTCAAAACTGATAAAACAGTAACCGCAACTTATGACACTGTTACTTTTAACGGTACATGGTCTGTTACAGATAACAATCCTAACCAAAAATTAATCTCTGATTTAAAACTAAAGCTTGTTTTTACTTCGCCCTCAATTTTTACTCAAATATCCAAAGAATGGACTTTAATATCCTCCACAGTTAGCCTTTTCAATTATAATGAAGGGGATTTACTAGAATTTGCCTATATCAGCAATAATGTAACAAGTTATAGTTTTAAATTACAGGCAATTAATTAAACTGGCTCAAAAACTCGTAATCACTCTCGAATGACCAACTACTTTAGAATTTAAAAATCTTAATTTTTTTGAATACAACTTGCCCCAACAGCAATATACCCTTCTTGTTTAGCAATTACATTTTGTCCGAACAAAACCTTATTCCCCACTTTCCGGTATTGAGACAAAGTATATAAAGGTTCTTTTCCTGCAAAAACTCCTTTTTCAAAATCAACGGTCGTCATAATGCAACGTCCGCAGGGTTTTACTCCATAAAAAAGCTGATTGCCTATACTGAATTCTTTCCAGCTTTCTTCCTCATAAGGATTTCCTCCGCTAATCACAAAATTAGGTCGAAAACGTCGGATAGAAACCGAATTTTCCAATCGGGAATTTAAATCGTCTAATGAAGCCTGCCCAATGAGCAAAAAAGGAAATCCATCCGAAAAAGAAGTAATATCATCCGGAGTAACGGCATAATTCGGATCTACTTTGCGCAAACTGCCTTCGGGCATATAAACCAATCGGACTTTAATGCCTAAAATTTCCGAAAACCAGTCCGAAACCGCTTCGTCCACCTCAACAGCCTGAACAGCATCTTCCCAAACCATTACTTCCGCTAAAGGACTTCCCTCCTTTGACGAAAGCGGAAAACGAATACTTCCTTTTGCTGTATCATTGTGAGAAATTTGTAAAAAACCGTCTTCAATTTGAGGGTGAAATAATGCCAATTCCGGATGTTTACGTTGAGTAACAAAAACACCATTTTCATCCACCAGCATCCATCTTCGGTCAAATTCCAACCCTCTTGGAGTGACTTTTGCCTTTTCCAAACGAATGCCGGCAAGCGATTTTACCGGATAAATCCAAATTTCGGAGAGTTGCATCATTTTGTCTTTTTTTCAAAAATAATAAATTAAAATCTTAACCATATAAGTTCATTTAGTCAATGATAAACTTATACAGTAAAAAAAAAACAGGAATCAAACAAACAGATTTTAGCCCTTATAAGTTATCTTCGGTAATCTGCTAAAATCCGTTTCATCTGTGTCCCAATTTATATTTTTATAATTTCAAATTTCGCAATCGCAATGCATTGGTAATCACTGAAACCGAACTAAAACTCATCGCCAAAGCCGCAATCATCGGTGACAATAAAATTCCAAAAACCGGATATAAAACCCCTGCCGCAATAGGAATTCCGATAACATTATAGAAAAAGGCAAAAAACAAATTCTGATGAATGTTTTTCATTACCGCCTGACTCAATTCTTTGGCTTTCACAATTCCCTGTAAATCGCCTTTTACCAAAGTAATTTTAGCACTTTCAATGGCAACATCCGTTCCAGTTCCCATCGCAATCCCCACATCCGACTGTGCCAATGCCGGAGCATCATTGATTCCATCACCGGCCATTGCGACAATTTTTCCTTCCGACTGTAATTTTTGGATTACTTTCAATTTGTCTTCCGGCAAACAACCCGCCTGAAAAGAACTCAATTGCAAAGCATTGGCCACTGCCTCAGCCGTATTCTTATTATCTCCGGTCAGCATCACCACTTCCACTCCTTTTTGCATCAACTCTTTGACCGCCGCCGCGCTATTGGTTTTTATCGCATCCGTAATCACCACAAATCCCAAAACCGAACGATCAACAGCAATATAAGAAACGGTTTTCCCCAGTTTTTGCTCGGCAATAACCTGCTCTTCAATAGTTGAAGAAATTGTTATCTTACTATCTTCCAAAAGTTTTTTATTACCCAAAAACACTTGTTTTCCCTCAACAATCCCCTTTACACCTTTTCCGGTAATGGCTTCAAAGTTTTCAGCGGCAGTTAAAGTTATGTTTTTCGCTTTCGCAAAAGAAACGATAGCCTGTGCCAAAGGATGTTCGCTATATTGATTAACAGATGCAATTGCCTGAAGTGCCTCATTTTCCTTTTCGTCATAAACCTGAATGTGCTCCACCGAAGGTTTTCCTTCTGTCAAGGTTCCGGTTTTATCCGTAATTAAAACATTTACCTTATTCATGTTCTCCAAAGCTTCGGCATTTTTTATCAAAACCCCGAATTGCGCTCCCTTACCCACTCCAACCATTACCGACATGGGTGTTGCCAATCCCAAAGCACAGGGACAGGCAATAATTAAAACCGCAACCGCATTGATAAATCCGTAAATGAGTGCATTTTCCTGAGGCCCAAATTGCGCCCAAACAAAAAAAGTAATTACAGCCACCAACACTACTATTGGTACAAAATATTTTGAAATTCGATCGGCTAATTTTTGAATGGGCGCTCTGGAACGGCTGGCATCATTCACCATTTGTACAATTTGCGACAATAAGGTTTCGGCTCCTACCTTTTCGGCCAGCATCAAAAAAGATTTATTTCCGTTGATGGTTCCTGCAACCACAGCATCACCTTTCTTTTTATCTACCGGAATAGGTTCTCCGGTAATCATAGATTCATCAATTGTACTTTCTCCCTCCGTTATTTTCCCATCAACCGGAATTTTGTCTCCCGGTTTCACACGCAACAAATCGCCTTTTTTAATCGCATCGATAGCAATCACTTTATCAGCACCATTTTCTACCAAAACAGCTTCGGTAGGCACTAATTTCAACAATTCCTTAATGGCTCCACTGGTACGGCTGTGGGCTCTGGCTTCTAACAACTGTCCTAACAAAACCAGTGTTAAAATCACGGTTGTGGCTTCAAAATACAAATGCACCGTTCCCATTTCAGTTTTAAATTCTGCCGGAAAAAAATCAGGAAACAACAATCCAAATACACTGAACAAGAAAGCCACACCAGCACCAATTCCGATAAGCGTGAACATATTCAAATTCCAACTTATTATTGATTTCCAGGCACGTTCAAAAAACATCCAACTGGCATAAAAAACAACCGGAAGCGACAACACAAACTGCACCCAATTCCAGCTTTTCATATCCATCAGCTGCATTAACGGATTATTAGGAATCATATCCGACATGGCAATAATGAAAATAGGCAGCGTAAATACTACGGCAATTTTCATTTTTTTAAGCAAATACGTATAGGTTTTATTTTCTTCGTTTTCGACAGGTTTCATGGGTACCAAATCCATTCCGCAAATAGGACAGGAACCCGGTTCGTCCTTAATCACTTCCGGATGCATGGGACAGCTATATTGGGTTTTAGCAATTGTAATTTCAGGGGCTTTTACTAAATCCATTCCGCAAACCGGACAACTTCCGGGTTTATCATACACCTTATCTCCTTCGCAAAACATAGGGCAATAATATTTCCCGGCTTGTTTTGCGGACAATTCCGGATTCACTTTCGGCTGATGATGATGCGAATGAGAAGAAGTCCCGCAACAGGATTTGGATTCCGGTTTCGGTTTATCTTTAGCTTCAGGATGAGTCATTTCGATGGTATAATTTCCGGCATTTGCCAAAACTTCCTGTAATTGAGCAGTAGGCAAATGTTTTTCCATCTGAATAATTGCTTCCGGCGGATTCAACGTAACCTTTGCTTCAATGCCTTCAATAGTATTCAGCGTTTTTTCAACCTTGGTTCGACAACCGTCGCAACTCATTCCTGTGACTGTATAAGTATGTTTCATGATTATAAACGATAAAAATAAGTCCCGTAAAAACAGGACTCTTTCAATTAAAAAATATAAATTCTAAACTATTTATTCTTCCGAATCCATGTTTTTATGCATCTCTTCTTTCATCTTAGGCATGTCTTCCTTCATACTTTTCATCGCTTTCATATCCATACCACATTTAGGACATTTGCCCGGTTTGTCACTCATTTCGTTAGGATGCATCGGACAGCAAAATTTATCAGCATGCTTCTCGGCTTTCATTTTTTTATGTTTGCCTTCTTTCATTTTTTTAGCCACCAAATCCATCCCGCATTTAGGACATTTTCCGGGTTGGTCACTTTTCACTTCCGGATGCATCGGACAAGTGTACATGGCTTTTTGAGCTTCTTTTTTAGAAGCTTTTTCGGTGGTTTGAGCAACAGCTGTTACCGAAACCGCTAAGAACAGGCTTAGCAAAAGGAGTATTTTTTTCATGATTTTATTAATTTATTTTTGGTTATTTTCTTAATCCAAAGTTCAGAAAATCATGCCTTTTTTGCCTTGTACAATTTTGATAAAGATTTGTAAAATTTACAATTTATCAATCTGTTTCCGGCTATTTTCCTGAGATTGTTTGTAAGCCGTAGGCGAAAATCCGGTAATTTTTTTAAACTGATTACTCAAATGTGCTACATCAGTATAATTGAGTTGAAAGGCGATTTCACTCAAACTTAACTCATTATAATTCATCAGTTCTTTTACTTTTTCAATCTTTTGTGTAATAAAATAATGCTCGATGGTAATACCTTCATTTTCCGAAAACAAATTGCTCAACGCATTATAATCCTGTTTTAAATCTTCGGCGAGATATGTGGACAAATTAATTTTGAGCTGGTCTTTTTGATAATGCACCAAATTGACAATCAGGTTTTTTATTCGCTCAATAGTTTGGCTTATTTTGTCATCCAATAATTCAAAACCCAAGTCTTTCAAATTTTCAGACAACTGTTGTTTTTCGGTTTCCGTAAGTGGATTTTCAATTTCAGCTTCTCCTAATTTTAAGGCGCGCACCGAAATATCCATTTCTTCCAATAGCTTTTTGACGGCCATTTCACAACGGGCACAAACCATATTTTTGATATAAATTTTCATTTGAAAATTATTTTAAAACTGTTTTTAAACAAAAAAATCCCAACTTAGAAAAACGAAGTCAGGATTTGGATTGCTTTCATCAACTACACTAATTAAGTTGGAAAAAGATTATTTAATTTCTTTAATCATGCCTCCGCATTCAAGCATTTCGGAACCATAATACGGATTTTTGATGGCTTTAAATTCACTAATCCAATACCCGCTTTTTCCTTCGTTATACATTGGACAATAATCCTGATACAAATGCTGACTGCTCCCAAAAGTGGCAATCAAAGTCGAAATATCTTTGCTTAAAACCGCAAAATACTTTCTTTGCAAATCCATTTTAGTCTCATTCTTAGCGATTAATCCGGCTTGGATTTTAGCATCGTCAGTACTATTTAAATATTTTGTCAATAATTTGGAATCAATTTTTGTAACATCAGTTGCCGAAACTGCTTTTTCAAAATCGGCTGCCGCAGTAGCTGCTTCTTTTGCATTATCGGCTGCCAAAGCGTTTTTGATTTTCAAATAAGCATTGATAATCGCATCAGTAGAAACGGAAGCTTTCACGGCATCGCTCACCTCAGCAATTTCAACTTTAGTGTCTGCCGATTCTTCTCCTGCTTTTACGGGTTCTAAATCCATTCCGCATTTACTGCACACATCGCCTTTTTTTCCTGTAATTTCCGGATGCATCGGACAACTGTATTGCACATCGGATTTAACAATCACCTGTCCTTCAGCTTCTTTTTCTTCTTTATTTTTTTGATTACAACTTACTAAGGCAAGTGTTAACATGAAGCAGGAAAACATTATTTTTTTCATTTTTTTTTATTTTTTAATCGTTAAAACTAATTGGTTCTTTTTTATAATTTATTTTCACGTAAACTGTACCGAAGGTACGACATCTGGATAAAATTTCCCATTTTTGATGACATGCTTTGTTTAAAAATTTCAATCACAGCGCATCTTTTGTAGCAAAATTGATTCCGCTACATTTTCATTCCCTCCATGGGATCTTTTCCTTTTCTAAATTTATATTCACTATTAATGGCATAAGCACCGGTAATTACCACTTTTTTATCCGAATCCAACGGGGAAGTAATTTCAACCATTCCCTCCGATTCTACGCCGGTTGTCACCATCACATTTTCAAAAACACCGTGACTTTTTTCCAGCCAGATAAACGTGGCATTTTCATCTCTGATAACCGCATCAACAGGAACAAAAATTCCTTTTCGCATCGTCATTTTTAATCGGACAATAGCCTGCATTCCCGGTTTTAAATCCAAACGGGGATTAGGAACTTCCATTCGGACAAATAACAACCTGGAATTAGGATCAATTTCCGGATTAATGAAAACCACCTGTGCCTGCACAGACTGATTCGGATAATCCACAAAAGACAAAGTTGCCGTTTGCCCCAAATGTAATTTATTGGCATAATTAACATTAACCTGAGTTTCGAGCCACAAACTCCCTAAATCAGCCAGTTTAAGTATCGGTGTTCCTTCCATTACATAACTGCCTTCGGTAATGGCAATTTCCGAAACCGTTCCGCTGTAAGTGCTGTAAAAAGTAGTATAAGGAGAAACCTCTTTTTGCGTTCTAATGGCTTCAATCTGTTTTGGCGACAAGCCGTAAAACAACAGTTTCTGTTTGGCTGAAGCCAAAATATTTTGGGCATTTTTACCAAAATCTCCCGGCATACTCAGTTGTTTAAAAGCCGCCAGATAATCCTGTTTGGCTATCGCCAAATCTTCACTGTACAGCTGATACACCGGCTGATTTTTTTGCACAAAATCGCCTTCGGTTTTAACATACAACTTTTCTATTCTTCCCATCGCTCTGGACGAAATACTCTTAATTCGTTCCTGATTAACCGCCAGTATTCCGTTATAGCTTTCCTCCGGACTAGCTTGTGAAGCAACTAACGGAGCAGTCGTGATATTGCCCAATTTTAACTGTTGGTCGCTCAACGAAATTTCATTCGACTGGTCTTTATCTTTTTTCATCAAAGTTAATTCCATGTGACAAATAGGGCATTTTCCCGGTTTGTCTTCTTTCACCTGAGGATCCATCGAGCAGGTATAATACGCCTCTTCCTCAGAATGAAGATGCGCATCCTTACTCTTGGAATTACAGGACAAAAGCAAAACAAAAACCAACAAGCAAAGCCAACTTATTCTTCTAAATACTTTCATTTTTTCTCTATTTTTTAGAATCGTTTTTTCTATTTCAACAATAGTTTCTAGCGAATAAAACTTTCACTATCCATCAGATAGTATCCGTTTTCAGCTACCTCCTCTTCGGTGCTGATTCCGCTTAAAATTTGTATCCAGCCCTTTCTTTCAATTCCGGTTTTTACCTTAGTCGATTGAAATCCGTTACCTTTTTTCACAAATACAAGCTGATGACTTCCTAAACTCACCAAAGCTTGTTTGGGAAGCCAGATGCCCTTTTGCGAAAACGTTTCAATCTTTCCTTCTAATCGCAAACCAATTGGGAACTGCCGTTGCGCATTATTGAGGTACACCCTGATGCGATTGGTTTTTTCCGAAGGATTGAGTTGGGTTTCTACAAAATCTACTTTAACATTCACTACCTCATCCGGATCTAATTCACTCACAATCTGAATCGACTGTCCCGCTTTGATTTGACTGGCATAACCCTGTATCACATTAAATACGCCCCAGACTTTATCAGTACTAACCAACTGAAAAACCACGGTATTTTTAGTAATATAATCGCCCTCTTTCAACAAAGAAACTCCCGAAGCAGCGGTAGTTTTCATTCCATCATTGGTAGTATTACTTTTTGAACCACTCACAACACCACTAACCGGACTATAAATTGAAATTATCGGATTGACTCTTTGTGTTGTAACCAACGAATTAATCTGGTTTTTAGTCATGCCGTAAAGCAGTAATTTTTGTTTTAAAGCGTTTATAATTGGCTTATTCTCCGAATCATTATGAATCAAATACAGAAAATTTTGCTGCTCGGTAAGCAATTCCGGACTGTACAAATCGAATAATTTTTGTCCTTTTGTTACTTTTTGGTACGCATAATTCACATACATTTTTTCGATTCTTCCGTTTACTCTTGCTGCAATATTTTCATAGGAATTCGCTTCATAAGTAACAATTCCCGGTAACTTTAGCTCGCTGCTTATTGCGGTATCTTTGGCTCGGGTAGTTTTAAAATTTCCCGCCACAAACTGATTGGCCGGCTGAAGTAATTCTTCAACATCGGGACTTTGTGACTTTTCTTCTTCTACTGTTTTTTTGACCAAATCCATGCCGCAAATAGGACATTGTCCGGGTGCATTTCGAATAATTTCCGGATGCATCGGGCAGGTATAAACTGCTTCTTCATGCGAATGAGCGGACTCATTTTTAGATGTACCAACAAAATAATACACTGCAAATCCCAGCAATACAACTGCTATAGCCAACAAACCATATTTTAGATAGTTGTTCATGTTTATTTTCTTTCTAGTTGTTTTTCAATTTCTACCTGAACATTCAAAATCATTTGCAATTTATCCAGCTTTTCCATTTGCGCCATATTGAGTGCTTCCCAGGCATCCAATACCACAAATAAATCGCCTGTATTGTTTTGCCAGGCTAAAACCGCCGTGTCATAATTGCGTTTCAAAGCCGGAATAATGTGCTTCTCAGCAATATCGTATTGCTTTTTCAGGCTGACCCATTCTGCCTGCATGCTGGAAATCATTCCCGATGCTTCATTCAGAATCATTTGTTTTTGCCATTCCAGACTTTCGTTTTTAATCTTAAAACTATTAGCATTCGCCTTATTCATTTTTGTAGACCAGGGCATTGGCAGTTTAATCATTCCCATTAAAGTAAATTGTTGCGGCATTTGACCAAAAGCAAACATGTGGTCGTATTTTATGCCAAATTCCGGCAGCTGTTTTGACTTTTCAATTTCCATTTTAAGTGTATTCAACTCCATCGTTTTTTCGATTGCCTTAACATCGCTTCGGTTTTGAGCAAGCATAGTCACATCCGTTTGAAACGAATCGGCTTCTTTGAGCGTATAATTTGAATCTATTTCAAAAAGCAAATTTTTATCTCTTGCCATCAGCGTATTGAGCGCAATTCGTTTTTGGGAGATTTCATTTTGCAGCATGAGTTCTTCACTTTGCAAAGCACTGTATTTGGATTTAGCCTTATAATACGTGGGTAATTTATCCATATTATACTGATAGCGGATTTCCATACTTTTAATCATGTAATCCAACAGCAACAGATTTTCTTTGATAATTTTAATTTTTTTATCCAAAACCAGCCATTGGTAATAATTGGCTTTGGCCAAAGCATTCAACTGATTACCGGTATATTTTTTATTTTCGGCTTCCACCGAAGACATGGCGTTCATGTAATTGGCTTCGGCTTTTTGTCGGGAAGCATTAGGAATCATTTGGGTAAACCCAACCATATACGCCCCCATTCCCCGACTCATTTCATCGGCTTTCCACATTTTAGTATTGTAAGGCGTCATAAAAAATCCGGTACTAATTTCGGGAGCCATCCAGCTTTTTGCTCCTTTTGCAGCGGCATCCATGCTTTGAATATCGGCTTCGTACATTTTTAGCTGAGGATTATTGTTTTGAATTTGCATCAAAATTTCATCCAATGAAAGCGTTTGTCCAGCAGCTGCTAAGACATTTAAAAGCAAAAAAACTATACTGATGTAATATTTACTAGTTTGCATCGATAATATCTATTTTCCCTTTTGTTTTCAATTCTCTTAATTTGGTGATTTCAAAAACAACAGGGGTTACTAATAATACATAAATAACAGAGGAAATTGTTCCTCCAATCAAGGGTACGGTAATTGGAATCATCACGTCGGCGCCGGTTCCGGAAGACCAGAGTATTGGCACTAACCCAAAAAGTGATACCGAAACCGTCATTAATTTTGGTCGCAATCTTTTAGCCGAACCTTCAATAACATATTCCCGTATAATGTCTTCGTTGAGAGTTTCGCTGCTGTTTCCATATTTGGCAATCATTTTATCCATTGCTTCATTGAGGTAAATGGTCATCAACATGGCGGTTTCAACAGCCATTCCAAACAAAGCAATGAAACCTACAGCGACAGCCACCGACAGATTAATTCCGTAGAAATACACCATAAATATTCCTCCAATTAGAGCGAAAGGAACGGTTATCATCGTAATTAAAGCTTCTTTCATGGAACGATACGTGAAATACAAAATCATAAAAATAATGAGAACAACAATCGGTAAAATAAGGCTTAAAGTTTGGTTTGCCCGAATTTGATTTTCCCATTGACCGCTCCATTCCAAATAATAACCTTTAGGCATTTTAGCCATCATTGCATTCAGTTTATTTTGGGCTTCTTTGACTGTACTTCCTAAATCCCGGTCGCGTACATTGAACAAAACACTACCGCGAAGCATAGCATTTTCGCTATTAATCATCGGCGGTCCGTCGCTTATTTTAACCTCTGCAACTGATTCAAGAGGAATTGGTCCAAATTCCATGGTTTGAAGTTGTAATTGCTTTAATGCGTTCAGACTGTTTCTGTATTCCTGAGCATATCTCGCATTAACCGAAAAACGTTGTCTCCCTTCGATGGTAGAAGTCAGCGTCATGCCGCCAATGGCTGTTTCTACCACACTGTTTACTTCATCAACACTAAGACCGTAGCGGCCAATTTCTTCTCTTTTGGGAATAATATCAATGTATTTTCCGCCGGTAATAGGTTCGGCAAATAAATCTTTAATCCCCGAAGTGCCCTCTAATGCATTTTTAATTTTTTGGGATAAAGCATCAATAGTATCCAGACTGGTTCCGTAAACTTTAATCCCTACATCGGTTCGGATTCCGGTTGAAAGCATATTAATCCGGTTGATAATTGGCTGAGTAAAACCATTGGTTACTCCGGGAATCTGGAGTTTATTATTAATTTCGGTAATAATATCATTCTTCGTGATTCCGTCTCTCCATTCGCTTTGCGGTTTGAGTAATATTATGGTTTCAATCATACTTATCGGACTGTTATCCGTCGCTGTATTGGCTCTACCGGCTTTTCCTAAAACATGAGTCACTTCGGGAATCGAGCGGATTAATTTATCCTGAACCTGCAAAATTCGTTTGATTTCCGTATTCGAAACATCCGGTAAAGTCACCGGCATAAACAAAATGGATCCTTCGTCCAAAGGCGGCATAAATTCCGATCCCAATCGGGTGAACATAAAACCACCAATTAACAAGGCCACTAGATTTAGTGCCAAAATTGTTTTTCGCCATTTTAAACAAAAAACCAAAACCGGCGTATAAACCTTTTCTAATTTTCTGTTTATCGGATTTTTTTCTTCAGAGCGCAATTTGCCTTTGAGCAAAAAACTAATCAACACCGGAGTAAGTGTTATCGCCAGGAAAGCATCAACAATCAAAATAAATGATTTTGTCCAGGCCAACGGACTAAACAGCTTTCCTTCCATTCCCGTTAACAAAAACACGGGCAAAAAAGAAGCGATAACAATGAGTGTAGAATAGAAAACTCCCGGTCCGACCAGTTTGGAAGAATCTTCAATAATCTTCATTCGCTCCTCGGCAGATAAAGGATCCTGCTCTTTTTTAAACCTATTTTTAAATATATTTTTCATAGTTCCGCTTATTGAATTGTACCTTTTTCTTCCTGTCTTTCCGAAAGTCCCCGATAGGCATTTTCAACCATAACAATTCCGTCATCCACCACAACACCAATTGCCAGAGCAATTCCGGTGAGCGACATAATATTAGAAGAAATTCCAAAAGCTTCTAAAAGAATAAAACCCACAGCTACCGAAATAGGCAATTGTATCAAAATAATCAGGGCGCTGCGCCAATGAAAAAGAAACAGGAGAATTACGACAGATACCGCAATCATTTCCTCAATTAAAGTTCCTTTAACCGAATCGATAGCCTTTTCAATCAGCTCGCTGCGATCATAAGAGGTTTTGAAAGTAACGCCTTCCGGCAAACCTTTTTCAACTTCTTTCATTTTGGCTTTTACAGCCTCAATAACTTTATCGGCATTCTCTCCGTATCGCATGACCACAATTCCGCCTACTACTTCTCCTTCACCATTGGCATCAAAAATTCCCAGACGCAAATCGCCGCCCATTTGTACCGAACCGATATCACTTACCTTTACCGGTACTGAATTGTAATTCTTGATAGCTATGTTCTCAATATCTTTGATATTTTTAACATAGCCCAATCCTCTCACGATGTAAGCCCGGTCGCTCATTTCAAATTTTCTTCCGCCAACATCGTTGTTACTGGTTTTGACCGCCTGCATGACTTCCATCATACTGACTTTGTAATACTGCATTTTAAGCGGATCTAAAACCAACTGATATTGTTTTTCAAATCCTCCAAAAGAAGCTACTTCGGCGACTCCGGGAACGGTTTGCAAAGCAAATTTCACATACCAGTCCTGCAAAGCCCGTTGTTCACCCAAATCCATTCCTTTGGTTTCAAAATGATACCAAAATACATGACCTACACCGGTTCCGTCAGGTCCTAAAGTAGGAACTACATTTTGAGGCAGCAATCGCTGGGCGTAATTCAATCGTTCCAAAACCCGGGTTCTCGCCCAATAAGGATCAACCTCATCTTCAAAAATGATATAAACAAAACTCATCCCAAACATCGACGAAGCCCTGATATTCTTGATTTTCGGAATTCCCTGCAAATTGGAAACCAACGGATAAGTCACCTGATCTTCGATTACCTGCGGACTTCTCCCCATCCATTCCGTAAAAACAATAATTTGGTTTTCGGACAAATCCGGAATGGCATCAATTGGATTTTGTTGCACACTATAAATTCCCCAAGCCAGCAAACAGGCCGAAACCAACAAGACAATCAGCCGGTTTTTAAGAGAAAGTGCAATTAATTTTCTGACCATTTTTCTAAATTTTATATCGAAATATTATCTCTTTTTATATTTCATTCAGCAATTCCTCTTTTACTTGCGGTCATATTGACAACACGTATGAAGGGACTGATAAGCAGCATCAGTAGCTTTTATTTTTTCACTGTCGTAACCTACAGCTGCAATACGCTTTAAAATTTCTTCCTGATTAGTCGCTTTGGCATCATAGGTCAACACAGCTATTTTGCTGTCTTTATTCCAATTAACCGATACTACATTTTCTAAATTAGCCGCTTTTTCAATAGTCTTTTTGCACATACCACAATTTCCGTAAATCTTTGCTTTTTGGGTTTTTACATTTTTAATTTGTGCTTGTACAGCATTAGCCGATAGCAATACAACAATTGCTATCATTATCTTTTTTAATGATTTCATAATGTTAAATTTAATAAGAGAAAATAGTTAACCAATAACAAAACGGTTCAAAAAACCATTATGAGATTGTAGTAACAAAAAAATGAATGGATAAAGCAAATATGCTTTGAATTTGATGCACTTATGGCTATCAAAAAAGAAGTTTAGCCTATTTTAGGAATAAGCCAAAGAGAGGTATATCCGTCCGAAGGAACAGATACTAATGAAGAAAAATTTTGTTTTTTTGAAGAAAAACCAAAATGTGTTTGTATCATTTCGTATGCTGTTGAAGTGGTATTTCCAATATTCACAGAAGACACGCCACACATTGCTTGTCCGCATTTACCGGAACAACCTTTATGATCTTTGGTTTCTTTAGATTTAGAATTTTTACAGCAACAAGCTTTCATCTTGGTTTTAGAAGACATTTCCATTTTACAGGAATGCTTGCCAGAATCTGATCCGCACGCATAGATTTTTGCCGGCAACAAAAAGAAGCCTAAAAACAAAATCAATATGAGGCAGAATTTATTCATTTCTAAATCGTTAATGCTACAAAGGTACTATTTTTTATATTGTAACGATAAAAGCCAAAGTCATTTATGCTTTTTTTATACTTTCTAATTTTACTTATCTCCAATAAAAAGATTGACAATCGATTGGGAAACCGACAAAATAATACTGAATAACAGCGCTGTAAAAAAAGTATCTACATCAAAACCTCCCACAATATTATCGCAAAGTATAATAATCAAACCATTAATAACCAGCAAAAATAATCCTAATGTAACAAAAGTAATTGGTAACGTAAACAAAAACAAAATAGGTTTGATAAAAATATTCAGCAAGCCCAAGACAATAGCCACAAAAATAGCCGTTGAAAAACTGGCTACATGAACGCCTTTCATAAAGTGCGAAATCAGTAAAACCAGAATGGAAGTAGTAAGTACTCTTAAAATTAATTTCATTTACTGTATTTTTAATAGGTCAAAAATACTCTTTTTTAGATTACAGCAATTTGTTTTAAAAAGAAATTGCTGTAATCTGTTTAGAATCTTATTTAGAAACTCCTTCAGAAGTCATAATTACTCTTTTCATAGTCCCATCTGAATTGTATTCTAATTCATCAATACAAACCGATCGACTATAACTACCGCCATTCGTTTGAATTGCTCCGTTATGATAGATAAAATAAGGTTTGCCTTTGAACTCCAAAATTGCCTGATGATTGGTATTCGAATTTCCGGCAATTTCGTTTAATATTCCTTTATATTCATAAGGCCCTTCAATGGAATCAGCCATAGCATAGGCAATTTTTTCCGGAAAACCGCTGGCATAACTCAGGTAATATTTGCCATTTTTTTTATGTACCCAAGGTGCTTCGGTAAACTGTAAACCTTCAAAATCAATTTTCTTAACCGGACCATCAATTTCAATCATATTCTCTTTTAGTTTGGCATAATAACAAACCCCATTACCCCAAAACAGCCAGGCTTGTCCGTCATCATCGATAAAAACCGCAGGATCGATACAAGTCCATCCATGAGTGGAAGCAAAACAATCAGCATTGGTCAAAAGCGGTTTTCCTAAAGCATCTTTATAGGGACCTTGAGGTTTATCGGCCACTGCCACCCCAATACCGGAGCCATTGGTACTGATATACCAATAGTATTTTCCATTTCTTTTAATGGTGTGTCCGGCATAAGCATCATTGGTTTTATCCCATTTAAAATCTTCTATTTTCAACGGAACAGGATATTCTGTCCAATTTTTCAAATCGGTGGTTGAAAAAACCAACCAATCTTTCAATTTATAGCCTTTTTGTCCGCCTTCAAAATCATGTCCGGTAAACAACCAAAGCGTATCCTTTTCAACAAAAGCTGCCGGATCAGCTGTATATTTATGTTTGATAATTGGATTTCCTGTTGATTGAAAACGATAATTTCCATCCTTTGACAACAACAAACTTTGTGGCACTCCACCCCATTTTTCGTTTAATCGTTGCGCTTCTTCTTTAGTGATACTAATTACACTTCCATGTCGCGGAAAGAAATCTTTAGTAAATGATTCAGTTTTTTCTGTAAAATGATACAAATCTTTGGAACGCTGAAATTCATAACGCCCGCTGGAATACAAATCATACATCAAAATGTATTCGTCACTATTATTCAATTTAAAAACAGACGAACCTTCTACTCCGGTTTTATCATTGGCATAAGCATCCAAATAATCAAAACTCTCTTTATAAGGCCCTAATAATTTTTTACTTATTGCTTGTTTAATTCCGTTTTGGATTTCTTTTCCGTTTGCATCTTTGGTATTTCCTTTATAAAACAAATGATATACGCCATCTTTATAAATGATATCGCCATCAATAGCTCCGTCTTTGGCACTGTACAATAATTTGGGTTCTGCTTCCAAAGCGGTAAAATCTTTATTGGCATAAGCACAATAAAAATCTAATTTTTCATTGTATTTGAAACGAACAGTAAAATAAACCAAATACTTTTTAGCCTTGGTATCGTAAAAAGTTTGCGGTGCCCAAACCCATTTAATATCTCTAAATTTCTTTGGATATAATTTTTCTAAATCAATTACCGATGATTTCCAATTCAAAAGATTTTTTGATTGCATCAAAACAATTCCTGGATTATAATCCCAGCCGTTTTTCTTAGTATTCATATCGGTTGCAACGATATAAAATCCGTTTCCATCTGCTTTTCTAAGAATATGCGGGTCACGAATTCCGCCGGTACTGGAAATATCCTTGGATGGAATAATAGGTTCATTGTTATTTAATGCTCTCCAGTTTACCGCATCTTCACTCACCGCAAAACGCAATTGTTCCTGTTGACTGGCCGCTCCTTTTCCTTCAAAATAAGCAAAAAGATAACCTTTAAAATCTTTATTCTGAGCAAATAAATTAGATATACTCAAAAACGTAACCAATGCAATTTTATATACTGCTTTCATGTTTTTCTAATTGTTATAATGAAAAATTCAAATTCCAATGTTTGGCCAAACGTTCAGCCTCTTTTTTAGTTAAATGAATGACAGCACCGTGTTTTTGAACTGAAAAATTAGTACGCTTCATAACTCCCTCATCAAAATGCCCCAAATTGGTGAAATTTTTAAAATCACTAGTTTCAGCAAATCCGAAATTATGCGGATTCACACTAAAGATATCGTACATTAGCACCCATTTATTATCACTTAAACGTTTAAAAACATTTGGTGCTTCACATGATTTTTTTTCAAAATCAATCTGCTCCGGCTGATAAACATAACCACTATTTATTTTATTCGAAAAAGCCATTTTTATTCCTCCCGGATTTTCCTGAGCCACATACATCATACAAAATCTTCCGTCAGGCAGCTTCGTAATATCGGCATCCAAAATTTGTTTCGTGCTATCAGGATATTCAAAAAGAATTTCAGGAGTGGTTTCCAATGCCGTAAAATCCTTATTCATATAAGCATAATACAGTTTGGTTTTTCCTTTACTTTTACGCATCGTAAAATAAATCATGATTCTGTCTTTGGCTTCATCATAAATCAACTCGGGAGCCCAAACACAGCCTACATTCCATTCCGGATAAGCTTTATCAATATCTAAAATAGAATGAGACCAATGAATCAAATCTTTGGATTTCATCAAAACCAAATCCCTGTTATTTCCCCAGTCGTATTTATCACCAGGACGTTCCCACTCGGTATCACGATAGCCTTTTTGTTTGCCATAAATATGTAAATCGGTCATAGCAATATAAAATAGCCGTCGTTACCGCGCATGATATAAGGATCCCTAATTCCTTTTTGTTCAGCAATGGTATCTCCGGCAATTACGGGCTTGGCATTATTCACATCGGCAAAAGTATAGCCGTCTTTACTCAAAGCAAAGTATAAGCCGTGTGTATCATCTTTAAAATAAGTTAGTAAATAAGCCGCCATTTTGTCTTTTGAAGCTTTACTTTTTCCGTTTTTCACCGAACTACAGGCCGAAAAAAGAAAAACACCTCCCAGAAGCATTCCCAACTGCTTGACGATTTTATGTTGCCCTAAAAAAAGATTGAAAATTTTCATTTGAATTGGTTTATAGATTTTATGGTTAATTTTTCGTGAGTCAACAAACTTAAGTGTTTTTTTTACATTTATCAAAATAACAAATAAAAAAAAAACAGCAACTTCAAAAAAAGTTACTGTTTCTATATTCTTAAAATCGAAAACGATTATTTCAAAAACGAAATTACCATTTGATAAAACAAAGCAGGATTTTCGGCATGCAACCAATGTCCGGCATTTGGTATAGTTTCTAATTGCATCAGCGGAAAATGTCCACTGATACTTTCAATATCCGAATCTAAAACATAATCCGAATTACCGCCACGGATAAAAAGTGTTGGCTTTTCAAAAACCAATTCCGATGGCAAAGGCACTCCAATTTCCTCTATTTTTTCATTAAAAACAGCCAAGTTAAATCGGAAAGCCAGTTGTCCCGGCTCTTGCCAATACAGATTTTTTAATAAAAATTGCTTGGTTCCAAAATCATGTATAAACTGACTTAAAGTTGCTTCAACCTCGGCGCGACTAGGTTTTACCGAAAAATCAACAGCATTCAATCCTGCCAAAATAGTTTGGTGGTGCGGCGCATAATATTTTGGCCCAATATCAGCTACAATTAATTTATCGACTAATTCCGGATGGCGGGTGGCAAAAAGCATGGCTATTTTTCCTCCCATGGAATGACCTAAAATGTTGATATTCTCTAAAGCATGTTCCTGACAATAGGCAAAAACATCCTGAACCATCAACTCATAATTAAATTCATCCGACTGAAAACTGCGCCCGTGATTGCGCATATCCAGCATATGTACCTGAAAACCATCCGAAGCAAATTGTTGCCCTAAAGTTTTCCAATTGTCGGACATTCCCAGAAATCCGTGTATGATTAAAAAAGGCTTCCCTTCTCCTTCTATTTTTGAATAAAGCATTAGCTTAGATTTTAGATTGCAGATTTTAGATTGCAGAAAATAGCTTCACAACCAAATCCTTTAAAAATTATACTATTTTAATTTTCGCAAATACATATTGACCACATTTTCCAGACCTAAATACAAAGCTTCTGAAATCAATGCATGCCCAATAGAAACTTCCAATAATCCCGGAATATTTTGTTTAAAAAACTGAATATTATCCAAACTCAAATCATGTCCGGCGTTGATTCCTAATTCTAATTCGTTAGCCAATTTGGCTGCGGTCACATACGGATCAATTCCCTTTTCGTTTCCTAAACTGTATTGATGAGCAAAAGATTCGGTATACAATTCAATGCGGTCAGTTCCAGTTTTCTTAGCCCCTTCAATCATTTCCAAAACGGGATCCACAAAAATAGAAGTGCGGATTCCGTTGTTTTGAAATTCCTGAATCATTTCGGTTAAATAAGCCTGATTTTTTACGGTATCCCAACCTGCAGAAGAAGTAATCGCCCCGATAGCATCCGGCACTAAAGTCACCTGATCCGGTTTGCACTCCAAAACTAAATCCACAAAATTATGCTGCGGATTGCCTTCAATATTATATTCGGTATAAACTATCGCTTTCAAATCGCGGGCATCCTGATAACGAATGTGACGCTCATCGGGACGTGGATGAATGGTGATTCCCTGTCCGCCAAATTTTTGAATATCGGTCGCAACTTTTAATAAATCGGGTACATTTCCACCGCGTGCATTACGCAAAGTAGCTATTTTATTGATGTTTACACTTAATTTTGTCATTAGAACGTATTTTGATTACGAAAAACTATATTTTGGTTACAAAAATACAAAGTAAAAGCTAGGCGTTTTTGCCTTTTTTTGATTATTTTGCATAAAAATTGAGCCCTCAAAGAACATGGAAATTACAAATTACATAACAAATGATTTCAAACCTATTGACAGTCAGGAAACTATTGAGGTCGTAAGAGATTTTTTGGGCGATTTCAATTTTTCGCATTTCCCTGTTGTCGAACATGGCGTTTATATCGGAAGTATTTCGGCAGAAGATGTAGAAACTTTTGACGAACAAAAAAAAGTAGCCGACTACAAATACAGCCTGGAGACTTTTTTCATCAGAACCGATGCGCTTTGGTTAGAAGTTTTAGAAGTTTTTGCCAAAAATCATTCTAATTTGATTCCGGTTTTAGACGAAAGCAACAAATATGTAGGCTACTACGAAATGGAAGATATTATTAATTTCTTCCACCAGACTCCTTTTATTAAAGAACAAGGGGTTATCATTAAAATCAAAAAAGGGATTTTAGATTATTCCATGAGCCAAATCACGCAGATTGTTGAAAGTAACAACGGAAAACTTCTGGGTTTGTTCATCTCTGAATCAGATATCAACAGTGTGGAAATTACCATAAAAATAAGCTCAGGAGCTATCAACGAAATTATCCAGACTTTTAGAAGATACAATTACGAAATCATTTCCGAACATCACGAAGATTCTTATATCGCTAATTTAAAAGAACGTTCAGACTATTTAGACAAATATCTTAACATGTAACCCCAATGAAAATAGCCATTTACGGTCAATATTATCAAAATAGTACAGAACCTATCATCAAAGACATCTTCGTTTTTTTTAACAAAAGAAATATCGAAATTGTTATTGAATCCAATTTTCTGGCTTTAATTCAGGAAAAAAAAATCATCGAAAAGGAATACAAAACTTTTTGTTCGCATACCGAACTGGATTCCAGTTTTGACATGTTACTCAGCATTGGCGGTGACGGAACTATTTTAAGAGCAGCCACTTTAGTTAGAAATTCCGGCATTCCAATTTTAGGAATCAACGCCGGAAGACTGGGTTTTCTTGCCACAGTTCAAAAAGAAAATATCGATGAGTTTTTACAAATGGTTCTTGACAAAAAATACACCCTTTCTAAAAGAACCTTATTAAGCCTTACTTCTTCTCCGGAGAACGAAGCTTTGAACGATATTAATTTTGCCATGAATGAAGTTTCGGTGAGTCGAAAAGACACTACTTCGATGATAACCATTGATACCTACCTGAATGGAGAAATCTTAAATTCCTATTGGGCTGATGGCTTAATTATTTCAACCCCTACAGGTTCTACAGGATATTCACTAAGTTGCGGAGGACCAATACTTACACCGGATGTTACCAGTTTAGTAATCACTCCTATTGCTCCACATAACCTGAATGCCAGACCTCTGGTAATTCCTGACGATACCGAAATCAAACTAAAAGTATCCGGCAGGGAAGAAAACTATTTGGTTTCTCTTGATTCCAGAATTACATCAGTAGGCAATGAAACCATTTTAACGGTAAAGAAAACTCCTTTTCAAATTAACATGGTCGAAATTCCTAACGAAACCTTCTTAAAAACCTTAAGAAGTAAATTGCTTTGGGGAGAAGACAAAAGAAATTAATTTTTTCGGTTGCCATTTATACAATACCATTCGTTTTTAGCGTTTTAGTACAACAAAAAACAAATTCCCAATAAAACAAACGTGTCTTTTTTCAAAAAAAAGTACATTTATTTTATTGGGCATTGATTCGTATTGATAATTATTATATTTGCAGGCAATTTTCTATGAAAATGAAAAAAATTTTAAGCGTACTGGTAGTTTTTTTTCTATGCACAAAAGCACAGGCTCAAATACATGAAATAGGTGTTTTTCTGGGTGGCGGCAACTACATTGGCGATGTGGGTAAAACTACCTATATTGCTCCAAATGAGCTTGCTTTTGGAGTTTTATACAAATGGAACAGAAGTCCGAGACATGCTTGGAGAATTTCCTACATGCAGTCAACAATAAGCGCTGACGACCTGGATTCTGAAGAACCCGGCAGAAGTCTGAGAGGCTATAATTTTGAAAATAGCATAAAAGAACTATCTTTAGGGCTTGAATTCAACTTTTTTGATTTCAATCTTCATACTTTAGCGCAAAAATTCACCCCTTATGTAAGCTCCGGAGTGAATTTCTTTACGTATGAAAATATGTATATTGAATTAGGAGAAACAAAAAAAATAAACAGAAAGAGCTCTATTGCAATCCCAATGATTCTTGGAATAAAAACAAATATTTCCAGAAGTTTGGTACTTGGAGCAGAAGTAGGAGCCCGATATACATTTTCGGACAATCTTGACGGGAGTAATCCTAAAGAAGAAAATCTGAATGCATTTCGGTTTGGAAATTTAAATAATAATGATTGGTATGTTTTCTCAGGTATAACATTAACCTATACCTTTGGCGAAAAACCCTGCTATTGTCCGCAATAAAAAAATGAGTGTATTAGATACAATAAATAAAGATAATCTCCCAAAACACCTTGCCATTATCATGGACGGCAATGGACGATGGGCTAAACAACAAGGTCTTTTAAGAACAATTGGCCACGAAAATGGCACCAAATCAGTACGAATTACCATCGAGAACTGTGCGAAATTAGGAATTGAAAACCTGACTTTATATGCCTTTTCGACCGAAAACTGGAACCGACCTAAATTAGAGGTGGAAACCTTAATGAAGTTATTGATTAAATCTTTGCAAAAAGAATTAATTACTTTGCAAAAAAACAACATCCGACTTAATGCCATCGGGAATCTCGATATGATGCCAAAATCGGCTCAAAAGGAACTTCTGGAGGTGATGGAAAAAACCAAGAATAATACTCGAATGACCCTGACACTTGCCCTCAGTTATGGTTCTAGAGAAGAAATAGTTAGCGCTGTAAAAAAGATTGCAGATAAAGTTAAAAATAATATAATTTCAATCGATTCTATTGACGATTCAATTATTAATAAGCATCTTTACACGCAAAATTTACCTGATGTAGATTTATTAATCAGAACGAGTGGAGAACACAGGATAAGCAATTTTCTATTATGGCAAATTGCTTATGCTGAATTGTTTTTTTCTGAAGTTATGTGGCCTGATTTCAGAGAGGAGCACCTTTATGAGGCGCTTATTAGTTATCAAAAAAGAGAACGTAGATTTGGAAAAACAAGTGAACAAATTAAATAATTTTTTAGTGTTGAATAAGAGTATCAAAGCATTACTTACCCTTGTTTTTTTGGGTAGTTTTTCACAAATAAAGGCACAAGACAGAGTACCATTCGACCAAGGTAAAAAATACATATTGGCTAAAGTTGAACTTACTAACAAACTTAGCTTTAACGACCAAACCGTGGTAACATTTGCCGGTTTGCAAAAAGGTCAGGAAATCACCGTACCCGGAGAACAAATTAGTGCAGCCATCAAAAAACTGGGAAAACTGGGGCTTTTTGATGAAATTGCTTTTTACATCAACCACATCGACAACGATAGTATTTATCTGGATCTGGATATTAAGGAACTTCCTAAACTGAATGACGTAAAATTTGTTGGCGTTAAAAAAGGAAAAACTGAAACCTTCATCAAAGACAATGGTTTGACAAAAGGAAAAGTAGTCAATGAAAACCTCATTACCACAACTAAAAATTACATTGAAAACAAATACAAAAAAGACGGTTATTTTAACACCAAAGTTAATATCAACACTGTAAAAGACACAACTGCCGGTAATTTAGTAAATATGGTGGTTAGCGTTGACAAAGGTGATAAAATTAAAATCAGCCATATTGATTTCGTGGGCAACAGCAAGTTAACAGACAAAAGCCTGCGCAAGGCCATGAAAAACACCAAACAAAGAAATCCTATCCGATTACTAAAAGCTTCTAAATTTGTAAAAGACAAATACAAAGAAGACTTAGAAAAAGTAATCGAAACCTACAAAGAAAAAGGTTATCGTGATGCTCGAATTGTTTCGGACAGCGTAACTTACAACAAAGAAAAAAACAAGCTGGCTATTAAGATTAATGTTGAAGAAGGGAACAAATATTACTTTGGAAACATTAAATTTTTAGGAAATACTGTATATTCTGACCAGCAATTAAATCGTTATTTAGGTATCAAAAAAGGAGAAACTTACAACGGTGTTTTATTAGAAAAAAGAATTGCCGACAAGACAAAACCTGACGGAGAAGACATTACTAATTTATACCAAAACAACGGATATTTATTCTCAAGCATCAATCCGGTTGAGGTAAAAACGGCCAACGACACAATTGATTTCGAAATCAGAATCACCGAAGGACCTATTGCCTATTTTAACCATATTACAGTAGTAGGAAATGACAAAACCAACGACCGCGTTATTTACCGTGAATTAAGAACAAAACCGGGAGAAAAATACAGCAAAGAAGAACTGGTAAGAACCGTTCGTGAAATTGGACAATTAGGTTATTTTGATCCTGAAGCTATTGATCCAAAATTCAAAAACGTAGATGGTGCTGCCGGAACGGTTGACATTGAGTACAATCTAGTTGAAAAAGGATCCAGCCAAATCGAACTTCAAGGAGGTTACGGAGGCGGTGGTTTCATTGGAACCTTAGGACTTTCGTTCAATAACTTCTCTGCCAGAAACATTGGAAACAAAGCCGCCTACAAACCACTTCCTATGGGAGACGGTCAAAAAGTTGCTTTACGTTTACAGGGAAGTACTTATTTCCAAACTTATAGTGTTTCTTTCTCTGAACCTTGGTTTGGACAAAAAAAACCGGTACAATTTAGCACCTCTATTTCATACAGTAAGCAATTCTTAAACAACTATATTACTTACAAAGTAGATAAATCAAAAAGCTTTAACATCTTTACCGTATCGGTAGGACTTGCTAAAAGATTAACCGTTCCTGATGATTTCTTTGTATTGTCACAGGCAATTAGTTACCAAAACTATGATTTGAACAATTACAATACCGGTTTGTTTACTTTTGGAGACGGATCATCTAAAAACTTTGCTTACACTATTGGACTTTCGAGAAGTAACAAAGGGGTAAATCCAATTTTCCCAACTTATGGTTCTGAATTTAGTATTTCGGCTAAAGTTACACCTCCTTATTCCTTATTCAACGGAGTGGATTATGCCAACTTAAAAAACCAGAAAGAAAACAAATTACAATATGATTCTTCTAATCCAACTCGTGTAACATTGGATCAAAATTACACTTACACCAATGGGGAATACTTAAAAGAAACCTACAGCGGATCCGGAGTATATACCAAAGCTACTTCAGCTGACGATGCTTCGGCAGATGCTTCAAAAGTGGATCAAAAGAAATTTAATTGGCTGGAATATTATAAAATTAAATTCAAAGCCGACTGGTATACAAAAGTTTATGGTAAATTTGTTTTAAGAACATTAACTGAATTTGGATTCCTGGGCGCCTACAATCAGGACAGAGGACTGGTTCCTTTTGAGCGTTTTTATGTAGGAGGAGACGGAATGGCTAACTACTCAATGGACGGTAGAGAAACCGTACAATTAAGAGGTTACCAAAACAACTCTTTAACCCCAATCAATAGTGCCGGACAACAAATTGGAGCTACAGTATATAATAAATTCTCTATGGAATTACGTTATCCTATAACATTAAAAGCAGCAGCCTCAATTTATGCCTTGGCATTTTTAGAAGCAGGTAATTCATTTGAAAGCTTTAAAACTTACAATCCGTTTGACATCAAACGTTCGGCGGGTGTGGGTCTGAGAGTATTCATGCCGGCATTTGGTTTGTTAGGAATTGATTTTGGTCACGGATTTGATGCTATGCCAGGAACAACAACACCAAGCGGATGGCAAACCCATTTCATCATTGGACAGCAATTCTAAAAAATTGGTTTCTGATTTTTTCTAATACTTAAAAGCTATGAGAAAACATTTTTTATTTCTATTTTTAGCCGCTTTAGCCAGCAACAGCCTTAGCGCGCAAGCACGTGGCAACCGCGTGGGTTTTATAGACATGGAATACATTTTAGAAAATGTAAATAGCTATAAGGAATCGAATGCGCTTCTGGAAGAAAAAGCAGAGAAATGGAGACAGGAAACAGAAGCTAAAAAAACAGAAATCAACAAGGTTAAAGAAGCCCTCGCAGCCGAGAAGCCGCTTTTAACTAAATCATTAATCGAAGAACGAGAAACCGAAATCACGTTTCTGGAAAACGAATTATTAGATTTACAACAAAAACGTTTTGGCCCAAACGGCTTATTAATGAATCAAAAAGCATTATTAGCCAAACCGATACAGGATCAGGTTTTTACTGCTGTTCAGGACATTGCTGAAGCAAAAAAATATGATTTCATATTTGACAAATCCTCTGACTTAACCCTGCTTTTCGCCGACAAACGATTTGACATCAGCGATCAGGTATTAAGAGTCATTAATCGAACAGAAAAAAGAGAACAGCTAAGCAAAAAGGAATTAGCAGCCGAACAGGAAAAAGAAAATAAAGAAGATGCTATATCCGATAATCCGGAACTTGCCGAAAGACAAAGAATCTTAGACGAAAGAAAAGCGGCAAGAGATAAAATTATGGCCGACAGAAAAGCTGCTATTGAACAAAAGAAAAAAGAATACGAAGAAAGAAGACAAAAAATATTAGACGAAAGAGCCGCTAAAAAAAATGGCACGGTTTCTGAAACAGCTAAAACTGAGGTTCAAAAAGTTGCAACACCTGACTCTCAAACCGAAACAGAATTAGCCAAACAAAAAGCAGCTGATGCTAAAGCAAAGGCACTTGAAGAAAGAAACAGAACGATTGAAGACCGTAAAAAAGAATTAGAAGAAAGAAGACAAAAAATTCTGGATGACAGAGCAGCTGCAGCTACAGCTAAAAAGAATGAGTCATCTTCCGAAACATCTAAAACAGCAGCCGCTACGACTACTGCTAAAACAACAGTTAAAAAAGATACCACCGCTACAACTGCTCCAACAGAAGCAGAACTAGCCAAACAGAAAGCAGAAGAAACAAAAGCCAAAACACTGGAAGAAAGAAAAAAAATTATTGAAGACCGTAAAAAAGCATTAGAAGAAAGAAGATTAAAAATTATCCGAGAAAGAGACTCTATCAAAAAAGCTAGAGAAGAAAAATTAAAACAATAAATTAATTACTTAATATTTTAAAACCAATGAAACAAATTAAAACTTTATTAATTGCTGCTCTTTTCGTTTTAGGAGCAAACCAAACCATCAATGCACAAGCAAAGACTGCCCATGTAGATGTTAGTGAGATTATGGCAAAAATGCCGGCTATGCTAGATGCTCAAAACCAATTAGAAAAACTTAGCACTACATACGACGCCGATTACAAAAAAATGGTAGAAGAATACCAGGCTAAATTAAAAAAATACGAAGCAGAATCTTCTACAGTAACTGACGCTGTAAACGGAGAACGTTCTAAAGAGGTTCAGGATATGCAAAAAAGAATTGTTGACTTTAGAGACAACGCACAAAAAGAATTGCAACAAAAAGAATCTGACATCGTTAAACCATTAATGGAAAAAGTAAGAGCTTCTATCCAAAAAGTAGGCAAAGCTAAAGGCTTCCAATACGTTTTAGACGGTTCTTCACTTTTATTAGCTGATGGTCCAAACATCACTGCTGACGTTAAAAAAGATTTAGGATTCTAAGATTCTGATTCTAAAACATATTAAAAAAACCGCTCTTTTTCTATGCAAAAACGAGCGGTTTTTTTACAGCTTATTTTTAGGAAAATTAATTCATAGCTATTAAATTTGTTGCAATGGACAACAAACAACCCATAGGTATTTTTGACTCCGGTATCGGAGGAACTTCGATTTGGAAAGAGATTCATCATCTTTTACCTAACGAAAAAACAATCTATTTAGCCGACAGCAAAAACGCTCCTTATGGAGAAAAATCCAAAGAAGAAATCATTCGGTTGAGTATGAAAAACACCGATTTTTTACTCGACATGGGTTGCAAATTAATCGTTGTAGCCTGTAATACAGCAACCACCAATGCCATCAGAGAATTAAGAGCAAAATACAATGTTCCATTCATTGGTATCGAACCTGCCATAAAACCAGCTGCCATAAACTCCAAAACCCAAATAATAGGCATTCTGGCTACAAAAGGAACCCTAAACAGCGAGTTATTTAACAAAACCACCGAAATATTCTTTGAAACCAAAATCATTGAACAAATTGGCTATGGATTAGTCGAACTCATTGAAAATGGTCAAATCGATTCTCCTGAAATGGAACAATTGCTTCGCTCCTATTTAAATCCAATGATTGAAGCCAATATCGATTTTCTTGTACTGGGCTGCAGTCATTATCCCTATCTCATCCCTCAAATAAGAAAAATTATCCCCGATCATATTCAGATAATTGATTCCGGTTTGGCCGTGGCAAGACAAACGCAAAATGTATTAAAAGAAATCGGTTTTAATCCGGATAACAACAACGAGCCCATTTTTTATACCAATACCAACCCAAAAGTTTTAGAGAACATCCTGGGCGGCGAGTACATCGTACAAGAAAAAGATTTTTAACCTAATCAAATTTTCTTTTTACAAACCAAATTCCGTCTAAAGACAGATTAAGCGATATTTTATGATAATTCTCTTTTATCAGTCCGTTACTGATTCTTCCTTTTTGTCCATAAGAATACGAAATATTCAACACTGAAAAAGTATTCTCAATAGGCAACGAAACCCCAAAAGAAATCGCCGTATTTTCTATCCTTTTATTATCTATTTCTAAAAATCCGGTATCGTAACTGAAACCTGTTGAAAACTGAATACCGTCAAAGTAACTTCTTTGATTTTTCCCTCTTCGATAAGACAATCCCATCTTAAATTTTTCCTGATTCAAATAATTCCCGTACAAATCAGCCTGATTGGTATTTTTCCAAAAAGCCTTTTCATAATCCATAGTCAGATTCAGATTATTTTTAAATTTCTTACTTAATCCCGCCGAAAATTCGAAAGGCAAATAATAGTCATCTGTATCGGATGCTGCATTAGTTTCTATTGTATTCGATGCTTCCAACTCCGAATTGTACGTAATCACCGATTGCACTTTGGTAGCATTAACTTTTGCGGGAGATTTCAAAGTCGTTCCAATCGTAAAAGTGGAATCAATTTTAAATTGTCCGCCAAAATTAAATCGCGCACCATTATAAGACGATTCTTTAGCGATAGTAGTTATCGAATTGGAGATAATATATTCTCTGGAATCCTTAGTGCTTCCGAAAAGAATTGAAGTCGACAACCCCAAAGACAATTTATTTCCAATGCGGTGTGCATAAGAAATATCAAAATTATTCAATCCTCCGGTTCCCGTAGCGCTTAAAGAGTATTCTTCATTACTGTCCTGAATAGGCAGTTTATAAT
This sequence comes from Flavobacterium pokkalii, assembly GCF_014596575.1. GTDB lineage: Bacteria > Bacteroidota > Bacteroidia > Flavobacteriales > Flavobacteriaceae > Flavobacterium > Flavobacterium pokkalii. The sequence continues at coordinate 158,010 of NZ_NASZ01000003.1, forward strand.
CAGAAATTTTAAAACCGGCACTCGAATAAGGTTTTAAAGCCACACTTACTGCCGACTTAGTACTCAGCGGAAAAGCAAAAGCAATATGTGAAAACTGCACATTATTGCGGCTTTCTTTTCGGGATAAATTTTGATACGAAGTCTGAATCGCATTCCCTCCCACATCAAAAATAAAATGATTTTTATACATAAATCCCAAAGAAGCCGGATTCAGGTTATTGATAAATCTATCAGATGGCAAAGCTACTCCCGAACCTCCAATACCCGGAAGCGAACCAAAATCGGATTCATACAAACTTCCTAATCCGAAAATTGAATATGGAGAACTGGACAAACTTTGTGCATAAGAGCTAAAAGACACGACAATCAAAAAGCTTATTATTGCGATTATTTTTTTCATCTAATAAGAGATATAATATATTTTCAACTGAACTTTATTACCGGTATTTTTTTGGTTCCCTAACACCAAACGATCCACAGCCTTAGAAATATTAGGAATCGTTAAAATCAAAGACGATCTGGAATCCGATTGTTTAATCATTTCGCTTTGCATAAAAGTTCCCAAAGGAATGCTGTAACCAATATTTTCGTCAAATTCGTCATTATCTTTATTCAGCACCGCATAAATGGGATAACCGGAAGCCGAATTCAAAGTTCCTTTCAATCGATTTAAATCATCAGCGAGATAAACATTCAGGGAATCAGCTAACGGATAAACACTAGAATAGGTGTTATTCACTGGTCGGATGATTAATTTGGCATCCACAATAGCGCCTTTTTCAGTAATGTATTTTAACTGTTTGATATTCGGAAAATCAATTCTGCAAGCCAGTCCCGTACCTGACTGGATAAAAGATTTATTCTCGGTTAAATTACTGGACAAACGCTCCGTAGTTCCTGGTAAATCTTTCAAAACCGTTCCGGTTCGGTCTAAAGTAATTCGGTTAAATTGCTTCGAAGCATCCGTAATAGTAAATTCTTTCAAAATAGAAGTTTGTGCGTCGGTTACTTTTTTCGAATAATACAATTGCATCAAACTCGTCGTTTTAAACCCCATCACACAGGAAGAAGTTCCCGATACCGAACGAATGACTAAACCGTTGAAATACTCAACAAACTGATCTTCGGTAGTTATCTCACGCTTTTTTAATTTTTGAAAAAGATCATCTCCAAAAGCAGCATCCAGTTTTACAAAAATACTGTCCTGTCTTAAAGGCATAGAACTAAAAGTAGCGGTCGCTAAACTATTTGTATCATAACTCAAAATCGAATTATTATAAAAACTATCGTCATCCGTATTCGGTTTTACCTTTTGTAACAAACGATGAATACTTATTGACTGAGTCTTGGTAGTATCACTATAATAATATTTATCCGGAATTAATACCATTCTAATCGAATCAAACACATAATTCGCTCCTTCTAAATCCGAACTGGTTGTTTGCAAAGCAAAACTTGAAGAACTCAACTGAAAATAACTATCCGATTTTACTTTCCCGAATATAGGATCATCATAATTCCCTAAAAGAATTCTGCTTTGACTCGAAGTCGCCAGGGAATCAAAATTTATGGTCGAAACCTCAACAGTAGCGGTATCAATTAAAATAACCTTATTTGTAATCGCTAAATTATCTGAGCCTACCACAAATTCTCCCGCATCAACATCCGAATTACACGAAGTAAACAACGCTCCTAAAATCAAGACTATAATGAATCTGTACATAAAAAATTTTTGAACAAATATAGCAGAGCACCTTCTACAAAGCCTAACAACATATACAAGCCCGCATTTTACACCTATAAAAGCCATTTTTTTATCTACATATCCAAATAGAAAATCCAAATCGAATTCAACGAAATAAAACGGGGTTTTGTCTATGAAAAAAAGGCATCCATATATCTTCTTTTTTTAAAATAAGGAATGCACATACTTTTGAAGCAATAAAAGATTAAATGAAATTAAAATATTTTACAAGCCTGATTTGTATGATTTCAATTCTCAAAACAACTGCTCAAAGTGGCTATTCTTTAGAATTGAACATTAAAACCGTTCCTACCGAATCGATTACAAAAAACGAAACAGGAGTCGGTTTTTCATTTTATGACAATTGGAATACCAAGAATGAAATAAGCAATACAATCAGCTATAAAAACACAGGACTGAATTTTGACTTAGACAATTACTATTCAAGCGACATAGATTATCGTTTGAACCGAATAGAAAACAATTTGGAATTGAGTCATAAATTCAACAAAAAAATAAGTCTCGATTTAGAATTAAAAACAGTCGCGGCTTTTGAAAACAATTTAGGTATTTCGGATGTTAGCCTTTTTGGAGGAGCCGAAATGCGTTATTCATTTAACGAAAAAAACAGCCTAGAATTAGGTGTAAAAAGAATGAGTGTTTTTGGCAAAGCAGCCGTATTACCTACTCTTGCTTTTTACAGCCAACTCAATCCGGATACCGATATTGAAATTGGATTTCCTAATTCGGCAATTCATTATTCAAACAACGAACGCAACCATTTTAGCCTAACTAACAGCTTTGATGGCGAATATTATAAACTGGATCAAAATAAAAAAATCGAGAGCAATCTGACAGCCTCAAAAATTAGTTTTTCTCAAATGACAACAGCATTTGAATACGAAAGAAATGTGGATAAAAATTGGTTTCTAAGTTTTCAGGGAGGATATCAGTTTAACAAAAAATACAGATTAACAGACAATAGAGGAACAACAAAATTTAATTTCGATGCTAATGATGGAACCCTTTTCAATATTGGCATAAAATACAAACAATAACAAATAAACTAAATTATGACTATTTTTAAAGGAAGAACACTAATCGCCATGCTATTGATGAGTTTGGTTTTTGTAGGTTGCAGCAATGATGACGATGAAGAATTGATAGGTAACTGGATTAAAAAATCCTCATTTGACGGTCCTGCAAGATCAAGTGCAACGAGTTTCGTTATTGGTTCTTATGCTTATGTGGCTACAGGATATACCGGAGACGAATATCTAAAAGACCTTTGGGCTTATAACTCTGATGGTGATTATTGGGAACAAAAAGCCGATTTTACGGGTGTTGCCAGAAGTTCTGCTTCAGGATTTTCTATTGACGGAAATGGTTATATCGGACTTGGTTATGACGGCATCAACAAATTAAAAGATTTTTTTCAATATAATCCAGACAATAACACCTGGACACAAAAAGCAGATTTTACAGGAACAGCTCGTTATTCGGCTGTTGGATTTCAGGTAGGCGGAAAAGGTTATTTTGGAACCGGATACGACGGAAATTACCTGAAAGATTTCTATCAGTATGATGCTACAACCGACACCTGGACACAATTAAATGGTTTTAGCGGAAATAAAAGAAGAAATGCAGCTGTTTTTGTAATTGACGACAAAGCTTATTTAGGAACCGGAGTTAACAATGGTTCTTATCAGGTTGATTTTTGGATGTTTGATCCAAGCGACGAAAGCTGGACCCGAAAACGTGATATCGATCAGGATACAGACGATGATGAATCTTACAACGACGATTATGTAATTGTGCGTTCGAATGCTTCTGCATTTACGATGAACGGATTAGGTTATATTGCCTGTGGAGAAAGTTCGAAAACAATTTGGGAATACGATCCGGCAACTGATGTTTGGAAAGAAAGAACTGCACTTGAAGGTTCAGGAAGAACTGACGCAATAGGATTCTCAATCAACGAAAGAGGATTTGTTTTACTAGGACGTTCCGGTTCTTCTTATTATGATGATGTTTGGGAATTTAGACCACAAGACGAACAAAATGACGATGACAACTAATACAAAAACAAAATTCTTCCGGACAAATTTCCGGAAGAATTTTTTATTCAGCACAGCCAAAACACTTATTTTGAGCAGCTTTTTACTGTTCCTTTTCGCATGTAATCACAATAAAGGATTGACTTTGGAATCCTTAAAAATAGATAGTGGTTGGGGGTATATCATTAAAAACAACGATAAAATTATTATCAAACAGTCGATAATTCCCGTAATACAAAATCAAAAATCATTTGAAAATGAAGAAGACGCGCTAAAAGTTGGTAATTTGGTGCTCAAAAAACTAAAAGCAAATACATCGCCAACAATTACAAAAAAAGATTTAATTTTATTGTCAATTAAAACATAAATGAACTTAGAGGGAATCACCACCAACAATAATTCAAACAAAATACTGATACACAGTATTATTTGGTGCTTTTTAATAATTGCCTCCCTTTTACCTTTTTATCAAAATTTTACCGGAATTAACGCTGAATTTTACGTTCAGTGGTCCAGTGGCATCCTATTATTTTATGCCAACTATTTTTATTTTGTACCCAATTTACTTTTGCAAAAAAAATACACGGCTTATCTGGGTATCATTTTCGGAATTGTCGCTGTTTTAACCTGCATTAAAATCGTTTATTTTAGCCCGGCTTTCCACAATATTCCACATCAAAGAATATTTGACATTAACGGAAAAGAAATCATTCACGACAAACGTTTTTTTAAAAAACCACCACCGTTTTTTTTCAAATTTTTCCCTTCGCTTTTCTATCTGTTTATAATTACGATAAGCACTATTATTAAAACCCTTTCGGAATTTTACACCAATCAGCAAAACAAATTAATTTCTGAAACCAGTAAAACTTCTACAGAATTAAATTATTTAAGAAAACAGACCAATCCGCATTTTTTATTCAATGCTTTAAACAGTATTTATTCGCTGGCTTATAAAAAATCCGATTTAGTTCCCGATGCCATTGTAACTTTGTCCGAAATGATGCGCTATATGTTGTATGAAACAGACAACAAAGCAGTATCTTTAGAAAAAGAAATCAACTACATTAAAAACTATATCGAATTACAAAAATTACGATTAAACAATATTGAAAATATTTTCCTAAACATTCACGGCGATACCCGAAACAAATCGATAGAACCTTTGTTATTAATTTCGTTTATCGAAAATGCCTTTAAATACGGCACCGATTACAAAGGAGCAGCTTTTGTAAAAATTAAAATTAGTATCGAAGAAAATATTTTGGATTTTTGGATTGAAAATAAAATTGAAAACCAGATAAAAGATCCTAATAATTCCGGAATTGGCCTGAATAATATAAAAAACCGACTGACTATTTTGTATCCTAATGCACATCAGTTAAACATTAAACAAGAGGATAACAAATACAAAGTACATTTAAAATTAGAACTGGAACCTTTGGAAAATTAAACAAAATGAAGTGTGTAATTATTGATGACGAACCTTTAGCGGTTGATTTAATTAAAGAATTTGTAAGCAAAGTAGAAAGTCTTGAACTCATCAATACTTTCAACAATGCTATTGATGCTATCGCGATGATTAACACTTCCAATGTGGATTTGATTTTTTTAGACATCGAAATGCCTCATTTTTCCGGAATAGATTTCCTAAATGCGATTGACAAGAAACCTTTGGTTATTTTCACCACTGCTTATTCTGACTATGCCGTAGAAGGGTTTAACTTGGGTGCGGTAGATTATTTAGTAAAACCAATTCCTTTTAACCGTTTTTTAAAATCGGTTATGCGGGCACAACAATTGTTTCTTAGCAATAAAATAGTTCCTAATACCACAACGCCAACTGTAATTCCCGAAAACGAACCCGATTTTATGTTTGTGCGTTCGGAATACGAAAACGTAAAAATTAACTTTTCGGATATTTTATTTATCGAAGGACTAAAAGATTATGTGAAAATTTACACCACCGATAATAAATTTACGCTCACTTTAACCAGCCTAATCAAACTGGAAAACATGCTTTCTTCAAAAGGTTTTGCACGAATTCACCGTTCGTACATTATCAATATCAAATACGTAAAATCGATTCAGAAAAACAAAGTCTTACTCGCCGACAAACGTATTCCTATTAGTGAAAGCTATAAAAATGCTTTCTTTGAAAAAATCAATTTGTAGTTTATTCTTCTTCTTTAAACCAACTGGAATATAGCAGGTAATTATTGGCAATTCGCTCAATTTCGCCTGCAAAACCGGACTGTTTTATATCTTTTACTTTTTTAGCCGGAACTCCCGCCCATATCGAACCGGATTCCACCACCGTATTTTGAGTAATTACGGCACCAGCGGCAATAATAGAATTACTTTCGATAATGCAATTATCCATAACAATCGCTCCCATTCCTATCAAAACATTGTCATGAACCACGCAACCATGCACAATGGCATTGTGTCCAATGGAAACATTATTCCCTATAATTGTTGGATATTTTTGATAGGTACAATGAATCACAGCCCCATCCTGAATATTGACTTTGTTGCCAATTTTAATATAATTTACATCCCCACGTACCACTGCATTAAACCACACACTGCAGGAAGTTCCAAAACTCACATCACCCACAATAGTAGCATTTTCGGCCACATAACAATCCTCCGGAATTTGTGGCGATTTCCCTTTTACCGATTTTATCAACATAAAAAAATAGAAAATTAATTAATAGCCGGACAATTACAATCGTATTTTTCACGACGACAGAACAAATCAAGTCCTAAAGTAATTTGATGGAAACCACCTGTTCCGTATTGTACTTTTCCACCTAAATGAGAATAGGTATAAGCAAACATGAAATTTTTATAATTCACCCCTAATATTGGAGAAATCGATTGGTAACGTTGTTTGGAAGTCCCGCTTCCGTTATTGTATTCGGCACCGTCAAAACTGGTTCTATATGACAAACCGCCCCATAATCTTCCAAAGTCCATATTCTTATAAGCTTTCAGGTTAAAATCGATAGCCTTTTCTTTGGTCAAATCAGCATATTGAAACATGATGGAAGGCTCCCATAAAATACGGTCGCTGTTTCCAAAAATATAACCCGAACTCAGGATAAATTTTCTCAAATTATCACTTTCGTATCCGGTGTAAATTTCCCTGCGGGTTTCAATCGCATTTTTAATGGTGGCATGCACATAAAAATCAAGATAATTGTAGGACATTCCAAAATCAATATTGAAATAAGAATCTTTCTGAACAATCGTCCCATCCACAATTGGATCATAATCTCCTGATTGCAAAAACTTAGTTTCATCCAGCTGACTTTGAATTAATCCTGCGCTAATACCAAAAGACAACTGATTCAAATCGATTTCATCTCTGGAAAACATCAAATGATAGGCATAGGTAAACTTCACTCCTTTTTGAGAATGATAGCCGTTTTTATCATTAAAAAGAATAATTCCCCCTCCGGCTTTCTCTCCAATTCTTCCGTTATAACTCAGCGTTTGAAGTGCCGGAGCATCTTCCTGATCAAACCATTGTTTACGGGCAGTTAATCGCAATTTTGCACAATTAGAAGCCCCCGCCATCGAAGGATGTAACAAATAATAATTATCGGAAAGATAATCTGAATATACCGGAATCCCTTCCTGCGAATAGGCAGTTATTCCAACAAACAAACAGATTAATAAGAATTTTATTTTGCTATACATTTATAATAGAATTTATCAGGAAGTACGGAAATAACTAAAGTTAAGTTAATTTATTCATTAATAATCCAAATATAGTTATTCGCTGAAAATAACTTTACTAAATTTGTAAAAATTTACAAAAATCATGACAAAAATAACTATTAAAGAAACTCAGAATCCAACGATTTTAAAGTTTGAATTTGAGGATTTTATTACCCGAAACGAAAGTTTTGAGTTTAAAAATATAGACGAAGCCAAATCTTCTCCCCTTGCCCAGCAATTATTTTATTTACCATTTGTAAAAACGGTTTATATTTCGGGTAATTTTATTGCAATTGAACGATTTAGCATTGTAGAATGGGAAGATGTTCAGGACGCTGTAGCCGAACAAATTGAAAAATATGTAAACAATGGCGGTGTAATCATCAATCTTGATGAAAACAAACCAAAAAAACAACCGATCACGGTTTACGGAGAAACAACTCCAAATCCTTCGGCTTTGAAGTTTGTAGTAAGCCGAATGCTGACTAAAACAGCTGTTGAATTCAAAAATATTGACCAAACGGCTTCTTCGCCATTGGCTAAGGAATTGTTCAAATTCCCTTATGTAAAAGAAATTTTCATTGACGAAAATTACATTTCGGTAACTAAATACGATTTAAACAGCTGGGACGAAATCACCTTAGAACTTCGAACTTTTATCAAACAATACATTGAAAACGGAGGAATTGTTCTGGATGACAGCGTTGTGGCCAATGCTGAAAAACAGGAACAAATTAAGAATGAAGAATTCGAAAAACTGGATGTAACTTCGCAACAAATCGTAAATATTTTAGAAGAATATGTAAAACCTGCCGTTGCTGCCGATGGCGGAAATATTGCTTTTGAATCTTATGACGAAGCGAGCAAAACGGTAAAAGTAATTCTTCAGGGAGCTTGTAGTGGTTGTCCTTCTTCTACTTTTACTTTGAAGTCCGGAATCGAAAACATGTTGAAAAGCATGTTGAATGACAACAGTATTCAGGTGGAAGCTATTAATGCTTAAAACAAACTCACTTATAAAAACAAAAAAGCGTTTCAATCGAAACGCTTTTTGTTTATACAGCTGTTTTATCCTTTTAAGTTTAAGTTATAAAACGTTTCTTTTTTATAAACCATATAAGATATTCAGATTCATTAAGTCTAAATTCCCTTAATTTCTTAATGGTAAAAAAATTATTTTTTCGAAGCAGTAACCATAAAATCCTTAAGATAATAAGGTTCAAAATAAGCCACATCCACAAAATCATTTTTAAGGAATTTATCATAGCTAAAAGCACTCATTTCTTTAGCAGACGGATAAATAATATCATCTAAAAATACAAAATTGGCCTTTATCAAAACAGCCTTGCATTTTTCGGCGCAGTCACCCACAAAATAAAGTGTTTCTCCAAATTCCTGAAAGGAATTTTCGTCAATAATCTCAGCCCGAATTGCTCTTTTCGACTCCAAATTTGTCGAAAAAACAGCACTATACACTTCCATCCTTCGGGCGTCTAACATGGGAATAATTAAGCCAGAATCTACCTTAGCCTGAGCCGCCAAAGCTTTTAAAGTATCTACCGCAATTAACGGAATCTCCAAAGCAAAACACAAGCCCTTTGCCGCCGAAACTCCAATCCGAAGTCCGGTATAGGAACCCGGTCCCTGACTCACTGCAACAGCAACTAAATCCTGATACGTTATTCCGGCTCCCTTGATACTTTCTTCAATAAAAACGTGTAATTTTTCTGCATGAGAATAACCTTCTTCAGCTATTTCATTACAAACAATCGTTTTTCCTTCTTTGGCAATGGAAACGGAACATTTTTTAGTTGCCGTTTCTATATTAAGTATGTAGCTCAATGGTATATTTTTTTTGCAAAGGTCTGAAAAAATTCAATTTTCCGGAGCTAAAGAACTAAATTATTTCTTTTTCCCCTCTGTTTTGAGTTTCACTTTATCTCCGGAATTCAATTCTTTACTTACCGTTGTATAAGGTCCAGTTATCACTTCGTCTCCATTTTTAACGCCGCTTAAAATTTCGATATTCGTATCGTCCTGAATTCCTGTTTTTACGATTTTAATTTTCGCTTTTTCACCCGATTTGATAAAAACACATTCGAGTTTTTTATCGTTTTTAGGAACTACATTTTTCTCCTCTTTTGGATCCGGTATTTTTTTATCTGAAACTTTAACCGCAGCCGTATCCGATTTCACAACCACCGCACTGATAGGCACTGCCAAAACATTTTTCTTAGTTTTGGTAATAATATCAACCGTGGCGGTCATTCCAGGTCTGAAAGGCGAATAAGTAGCCGGTTTTCCTTCTAATAAATCTTCGTAGGATTCTTTTAAAATGCGAACTTTTACTTTAAAATTGGTCACCTGATCGGCAGTTAAAGTAGAACTTGCCGAGTTAGAAATACTCGTCACCACGCCTTTAAATTCTTTTTTCAAATAAGCATCGACTTCCACTTTTGCTAAATCACCTTCTTTGATTTTAACAATATCATTTTCATTCACATCCACTTCCACTTCCATATTGTTCAAATTGGCCACACGCATCAATTCAGTTCCGGCCATTTGCTGTGTTCCCAAAACTCTTTCGCCTAATTCTACGTTTAGCACCGAAATCGTTCCATCGGCAGGCGCATAAATACTGGTCCGTCCTAAATTATCTTTAGCCTCATTCACGGAAGCCGAAGCACTCTGCACATTATAATAAGCCGATTGTTTGGTAGCTTTTGCAACTTCAAAAGAAGCGATGGATTTATCCCAATCGGATTTGGAAATAATTCCTTTTTCAAATAAAACTTTATTGCGTTCATAACTGGCTTTTGCTTCTTTAAACTGTGCCTCACTTTGCGTTAATCCGGCTTTTGAACCGGATAATCCGGCAACGGTTCTGTTCAAACTGGACAAATACAAATCCGGATTTATCTTAACTAGCAAATCACCTTTTTTTACTATCTGGCCTTCTTTTACCGGCAAATCGATAATTTCTCCCGAAACCATCGAAGCAATTTTCACTTCAATTTCCGGTTGGATTTTTCCGGTTGCCGAAACGGTTTCCACAATAGTCATTGGAACTACTTTGGCAATTTCAATCTCTTTTGCATCGTCTTTATTTCCTAAAAGACCTTTTTTCCCCAGATACAAAAGCACTCCAAGAACTACTATAAAAACAGCAAGAATGATATAAATATTTTTCTTTGACATAATGATGGTTTTATTTTTTTATGATTGGAATTCCAAAATAGAATTCTAATATTTTCGTTTTAAAAATGTAATCGTATTTAGTTCTCAACACCTCCGATTGTGCTGCCGACAACAAAGTTTGCGACTGACTCAATTCGAAAGCATTCATCAAACCTACTTCAAATTTTTCTTTGGCATAATTGTACGATTCCAAACGGGAATCCAACGCCTGAACTGCCGATTCATACGCTTTTAAAGCTCCTTTTGCATCGGTAAAAGCCGTATAAACATTGCGTTGCAAATCTAATTCCTGTTGTTCCAAGGCTATTTTTGATTTTTCAAAACTCACTTTCGAACGCTCTACATTGTTTCGAACAGCAAATCCGCTAAAAATAGGGATATTCAATTGAGCACCGAAAGACTGCCCTTTATTATCATTAAACTGATCGAAAAATTTAGGCGGCGACTGAGTTCCTATAACTGCCCCAGTTGTTAGATCTCTTAACGCAACATCGGCATAGGAAACACGGGTATTAAAATTATAAAAACCCCTTAATGTTGGCTGATAAGCGCCTTTGGCAATACTCACATTTTTTTGGGCAATTTCAAGATTGGTCTGCGCTATTTTTAACTCGGCTCTTTCCTGTTTGGCTTTATCATAAATGGATGTTGGCGTTTGACTTAAAATCGACTGATCCATTTGAAATTCCTCCGAATCAGCGACATCAAAGTTATCAAAACTGTCTAATTGTAATAATTGCGCCAGACTCAATTTGGAAATCAACAAAGCATTCTCAGCAGCAATTACCTTTTGATTATCGGCAGCAATAGTGGCTTTAACATCCAGCAAATCTCCTTTTGGCAAGTTTCCGGCGTTGACTAATTCCTGAGTTCTTTTTAATTGCTTATTATCGATAGCCAATTGCTCATTTTGAACCTTTAAATTTTCTTTATTAAAAAGCACCTGCAAAAAAGCATTGGCAACATTCAAGGCGATATCTTCCTGCATTTTTTGCAATTGATACTGGGAAGCTAAAAGTGATAATTTGGCTTTTCGCAAATTGTTTACATTTTGCAAACCTTTGTAAATATCAATTCCCACATTGGCACCGGCCGAAGTAAACTGCGTTGTTTGATTTTTTAAAAGTCCTGTGGTAATATCCTGATTCAAACCAATATTCCAGGAATGCGAAGCCGAAGCCGATACCGAAGGCATAAATTTACCATAAGCATCTTTCTTGTCAATTACGGCTGTTTGAGTATCTAATTCCGATTGTCGAATAGAAATATTATGTTCTAAAGCATATTTCACGCATTCTTCCAAGTTCCATTTTCGGGTTTGTCCCATCGAATAAAAATGAGTTAAAACCAGAAGCAGTAAACTAAAATATTTTTTTCGATTCATAAGATTCAGATAAAATGAAGTAAAGTTACTACACAAAAATAAGTTTTTCTGATTAAGAATCATACATATTAAGAAAACATTTGAAAATCTTAAAAATGAAAACAAAATCTAATTTGACAAATTCTTTTTCAAACAAAAAATCAAAGCTTTTTCTAAATTTACGACTTCAAATTGAACCCATGAAAAAAACTGCTTTTCCCCTTATTTTTTTGAGCTTGCTAACAATTATGAGTTGCTCTACTTCTCAAAAACTAGCTACCTTAAAACCGGAGCCGGACGATGCCAGCCCGATAGTTTACAACAATGTTCCTTCGTTTATCAACATGCCGATAAATGTAAAACTCAAAGACATTGAAAACAAAACCAATAGCTTTTTGAACGGTTTGATTTACGAAGACAACGACATTGAAGATGACGATATCGAAATGAAAATTTGGAAATTGGCTCCTATTTCTATCAAAAACAGCAATGAAGTCAATTCGAATTCGGATAAAATCACTACTGTACTTCCTTTGAAAGCAACTATAAAATACCGCATTGGCACCAAAACAATGGGCGTAAATTTGTACAACACCAAAGAATTTCATCTGAATGGTATTGTAACCCTAAACAGCAAAGTGAATTTAAATAACTGGAAACTAAAAACACAAACCGAATTAAAATCATTAGACTGGAATGAAAGTCCGACGATGAGTGTTTTTGGCAAAAACATGCCGGTAACTTATTTAATCAATCCTTCTATAAAACTTTTTAAAGCTAAAATTGAAAAAAAAATTGATGCAGCTATTGAAAAAGCAACAGATTTCAAACCGAATGTTTTAGCAGCATTGGAAAAAATTTGTACACCTTTCCAAATGAATGAGGCTTATGAAAGTTGGCTGCGAATTGTTCCCGCAGAAATCTACTCCACCGCCTCTCATTTAAAAAACGATTCTTTTGTATTGCAAATGGGAGTAAAATGCAATATGGAAACCATCATCGGTCAGGTTCCCGAAACCCAATTTGATGCAGAAAAAATTGTTTTAAAAGCAGTAAGTAAAATCCCGAATCAAATCAATGCTAATATCGTTGCTGTTTCCAGCTATCAGGATGCTTCCCGCATTATAAAAAAAAATTTTGCCGGAGAAACTTTTAGTTCCGGTTCCAGAAAAGTAACCGTTCAGGATGTTTCTATTTGGCACAAAAGCGGAAAAATGGTCATCGCTCTGGACTTAATTGGTTCGCTGAACGGAACGATTTACCTGGCGGGATTTCCTAAATACAATTCGGAGAAAAAAGAAATTTATTTTGACGAGCTGGATTATGTTTTGGATACCAAAAACAAATTGTTGCGAACTGCCAACTGGCTCGCTCAGGGAATTATTCTGAAAAAAATTCAGCAAAATTGCCGTTATTCTATTCAGCCAAATTTAGACGAAGGCAAGAAAACCATGCTGAATTACCTCAACAATTATTCGCCAATGAAAGGCGTTTTTGTAAACGGTAAAATGGAAGACATTCAATTTCAGAAAATAGAATTGAGTCAAAATGCCATCATTGCATTTGTAAAAGTAAACGGAGTCATCAACATCAACGTTGACGGATTAGAATAAACGATTGAAATGACAATTTCAATTTCAATGGCAATATCAAATATCAATTAATCCTAAATTAGAAATCTCCTTTAAAGAATTATTCAGATTTTAACTTGGATTTTCGCATTTTGTAAACAAAATAACCAACAAGAGCAACCAACAAATAAGGAATCACCATCAGGTAAACAATACCATCGTTAACCGCTTTTGCCTGCTCAATATTTCCATCATTTGTCAACGCGGCTCTACACATGGCGCATTGGGCATTTGTAATAAGAGGAAAGAAAAAAGAGAAAAGAATAAAGACATATTCTGACTTAAAAATATTCTTCTCTCTTTGTTCTTGGTTCTTGTTTCTTTTTTCTTTAGTGTGCATAATAAGGAGCAATCATTAAATAAACCACTACACCGGTTACGGCTACGTACAACCAAATAGGATAGGTAATTTTAGCTATCTTTTTATGCTTATCAAATACCTGAGCCAAAGCGCGCACATAGGTAATTAATACCAATGGGATAATCGCAATAGACAAGATAATATGCGTTACCAGAATAAAATAGTAGATGTACTTTATTATTCCTTCACCACCAAATTTAGTCGAATCAGAAGTCATGTGATAAGCCACATACATTCCTAAAAAAGCTACTGAACAGCCAATAGCTGTTTTCATTAAATTTTCATGCAATTTAACTTTTCCGTTTTTAATTGCATTGACAGCAAGAAGCAACAAAACAGCTGTAATTCCGTTGATTGTAGCGTAAATTGGCGGTAAAAAAGATAATGGTTCTACATCATAACCCATTTTTCTTAAATTCACTCCAAAAAGCAACGCCACCACTAAAGGTATCGCTACAGATAATACTACAATCCACTTGTTGTATTTGGTTTCCAAATTTTGTTTTTCCATTACTTATTCTGCTAATAAAATACTTATATCCTGTTGAATATCCCTAACTCCTTTTTTGTCTAAGCCGTCATAATATAAAATCGGATTTCTAAATTCATCTTTTCTGCAACGAATATTACCGTTTTTATCAATTAAAGCAAACATTCCGGAATGTTCAAAGCCACCGTTTACTTTACTGTTTTCTCCTGCATACAAATTGAATCCTTTGTTAGCCAAATCAAAAATAGTTTGACGGTCTCCGGTTAAGAAATTCCAATTAGATGATTTAACACCCAACAATTCTGCGTGAGATTTTAAAACTTCCGGTGTATCATGCATCGGATCGATAGTGATAGAAACAATTCCGAAATTAGGATTTCCAAAGAATTTCTTTTCGATAATCAGCATGCTTTGATTCATTTTAGGACAAATGGACGGACAGGTCGTAAAGAAAAATTCCAAAACATATACCTTTCCTTTATAAGTTTCATTGGTAATTTTTTTTCCGTCCTGATTTATCAAATCGAATTTGGGAGCCGGACCAATTTTCTCTAGAGCTACTTCGGCATTCGAATCGGAAGAAAGCTTATCCAAACGATCTGCTTTTACGACATCAGAATTTTGAATTCGGGAAACAATCTTTGGAACAGCATAAATTCCAAAAATTAAAACGATAAATGCAATTCCGATATAGGATTTATTTTTAAACATAATAACTATTTACAATTGTTTAGTTGCGTTGTGATTCTTTTTCAATGCTGCACGATATTCGTAAAGAATAATTTTAAAATCGTCTAACATTTCGTTACTCAAATCAGACGGATGAAAAGTATCATAACCTTCTTTATAATCTTTGCCGCCATTTCTTCCTCTCAAATTCCTCTCCTTATCTACGATATACACATTTGAAGTCCCAAAATTAGCGTCTAAACTTCCTTTTAATTTCAACTGACTGTAATAGTTTTTGATTTCTTCAGGAGTTGTAAAAACAAAATACCAATGTGACACATCGGTAAAATCATCAAAAGCATCCATGATACTTTTGACATCTTTTTCAGTGCCTAACGGGCAAACCATTACAAACTGTAAATCTTTAAAATTGTGATAACGTTGGTATATTTTTTCGTTTAGATTGAATAAGTTTCCTCTGTTTTTCAAAACCTCAGTCCCCGAAAAACCCAAAATGGTAATTTTATTATTCAAACTTACTTTCTCCCCTCTTAATGACTCCCAATTTCCTAAGTCGGCAACTTTAGGCGTAATGACAGGTAATTTTGTAAAACTGTTAACTCCTGAAGCAAAAAAGAGATAAGCAACAATTGGCAACACAAAAAGTACAAAAAGAACAATATTTTTTTTCATCAGGGAAAGTAATTTTAATTGCAAAAATAAAAAAAGGCACGCAATAGCGTGCCCTTTTTTTGAATTAATATAGTGTTAAAAATTCCATTTAATGGTTGAATCTTTAAAAACCCCATAAATATAATGCCCTTCAGTCAACAGAATGAAAAGTAAGTATAAGACAAGAAAAACGATAGGTAAAACGATAGACCATCTAAGGCTAGGTTTTTCACCTTCTAAGTGCATAAAAGCCCAAACAATGTAATAAGCTTTAAATACTGTAAGCGCGTAGAAAATCCAATTCAACAAGCTTAACCCAAGGAAATACTGACGATGAATAACATCTGGTTTATAAATACCTAAAAGTACCTCTATAATTGTAACTACTGATAAAATTCCGAATACTTTCCAGATTCTACCTGCATTTGATTCATGTGCGTGTGCCATAATATAAAAACTTTAAAAAATTAAACTAGATAGAAAACTGTAAATACAAATACCCACACTAAATCTACAAAGTGCCAGTACAATCCAACTTTTTCTACCATTTCGTAACTTTTTCTTTTCTCATATGTCCCTAGCAACACATTAAAGAAAATAACGATATTAATAATAACTCCTGAGAATACGTGGAATCCGTGGAAACCTGTAATAAAGAAGAAGAAATCAGCAAACAATTTATTACCGTACTCATTTCTTACTAAGTTAGCTCCTTCTACTACATAAACAGCATCTTTCAATCTTGCTTCAGACTCCGCTCTTGAAAGGATTACTTTATTTTTATCATGAATCAATTCAGTTCTGATTAATACATCTGGATGCGCTTTGAAACCAGCCTGAATTTCAGCAACAGAATACGATGGTAAATTAGCTTCTTCCTGAAACCATGTACCACGACTTCTTGTCAATTGCGCTCTTTCTTCCGGTAATTTCACTGCAAAATCAGCAAGTGCAATTTGTTTTCCGTCTTTAACAAACTGAAGAATACTTCCTCCTTTTGTTTCAACAGCTCCGTACTCTCCTTTGATGAAGTTTTTCCACTCCCAAGCCTGAGAACCAACGAAAATTAAACCACCAATAATAGTTAAAAACATGTAAAGTGTCACTTTATTTTTCTTCATTTGGTGACCTGCATCAACAGCCAAAACCATTGTTACAGATGAGAAGATCAAAATAAAAGTCATAAATGCCACATAGTACATTGGAGCAGAAACTCCATGCATAAATGGGAAGTGCGTAAACACTTCATCGGCCAATGGCCAAGTTTCAATAAATTTAAATCTTGAAAAACCGTAAGCTGCTAAGAATCCTGAGAAAGTCAAGGCATCAGACATGATAAAGAACCACATCATCATTTTACCATAACTTGCTCTCATAGGCTCGTTGCCGCCTCCCCAAGTTGTTCCTTCGTTATTTGCAGTAGTAACTGTCGCTTCCATATAAAGATATTCGTTAAAAAGTTCCCAAATTTACGTTTTTTTCTTATTTAAAGAAATATATAAATAAAAATAATAAAACCCACAGTAAGTCCAGAAAGTGCCAATACATCGCACCTAGTTCTATACCAAGAGTTTGAGCTGAATTGTATTTTTGTTTAAAATGATTATAAATTATGATTAAAAGCGAAATTATCCCTCCCGCCAGGTGCAGCAAGTGCATAAACGCTATAATATATAGGAAAGTTACTGTTATCGAACTCCCTTCTCCGGTCATATAATAACCACTTTCGATGATTTGTCCAAAACCAACAAACTGCGAAATCACAAATACCACACCTAAAACCAATGTAGCTAGCAACATCGCCGTAGTTTTAGAACGGTTATCCTGCTGAATTGCTTTTTTAGCCAAATGAAAAGTTACACTACAAGCCAAAATAACTGCCGTACTAAAGTAAAAAGCCGTTGGCAATTGAAAATTATTCAACCAGTCCACCCTTGACTTGCTTACAATAAAAGCACTCGTCAATCCGGCAAACATCATAAACATACTCACCATTGCAAACAACAAAATCATTTTGGACGATTTTGCACTTCGCTCTTTTTGCTCTTCCGCTGTGATTGAAACACTCATAACTATCTTAAAAATTTATCAATTATATAAACCAATTGCAACAAGGAAATATACGACACACTCACCAACATTAAGGTTCGCGCCGCCTTTGCTGTTTTTATTTTATGCAATCGCACTGCATAATACAGCATCCAAAGTCCTAATAAAAATACCGCAACAGCTGCATAAGGAGAAATAAACAATTTTCCGGTATAACCTAAACTTGGCAAAAGCGAAGCAATAATTAACCAAATCGTATATAAAATTACCTGCAAAGCCGTTCCGTTATCTTTTTTTCCGGTTGGCAACATATAAAAACCGGCTTTCGCATAATCATCATACAAAAACCAACCAATAGCCCAGAAATGAGGAAATTGCCAGAAAAACTGAATCAAAAACAAAGTTCCCGCTTCAATTCCGAAATCTCCGGTAGCCGCCACCCAGCCTAACATAAAAGGAATCGCACCCGGAAATGCCCCCACAAAAACCGATAAAGAAGTAATGGTTTTAAGCGGCGTATAAACACTGGTATATAAAAAAATGGAAATCGCCCCAAACATCGCTGTTTTAGGATTTATCATATACAACAATGCAATTCCTGCAATGGTCAGCAAACTAGCCACAAACAAAGCCACATTTGGCGCCATTCTTCCCGATGGTACAGGACGGTTTTTAGTTCGATCCATCAAGGCATCCAAATCCCTTTCTATCACCTGATTGAAAGCATTAGAAGCCCCCACCATACAATAACCACCAATACAAAGCATCAACAAAACTGACCACTGAAAAGGCTGATTATCATTAAAACCTAATAGATAACCCGCAATAGACGAAAACAACACACTAATAGCTAATCCTGCCTTAGTGATTTCTTTAAAATCGGTAAAAATTGATTTAAGGGAAAGGGTATGTGTAGTTGTGCTCAATGCCGTTTTCATTAGGTTTTTGTAAAACTGCTGCAAAAGTAACGCATCAAAAGGGAATTGACAAAAATCTAATCATAAAATATTGTTGAAGAAAAATTTAAGTTGTTTTAGAAGAATATTTTTAAACATTAACTTAATAAGTCACTTGCAAAAACTAATAATTTTCTAATTCATCACTTAAATCTCTGGCAAATTCATCTAAATCCACAACAAAACCTGTTTTACCATTTAAAGGAAAAACATTAATCAAATAATTTTCAGATGCTATTAAATCAAATATTTCATCCTCTAAATCTCCCAGCGTTAATTTTTTAGGGCTGCAATTTTTCCATCCATTATTTAAATTCGAATTAACGAATTCTTTAGCAGACCAAAATGAAATCAATATTTTATCATCAATATCAGAAAGAGCAAAATCTCCACTTTCATCAATTATTGTCCATAATTCTTCAAAATCAGCGACTCTTTTAATAAAATACAGATATCTTTTATAAGGTTCTAAATTTGAAACACTTTCAATTTCTTTATTATTCATATCTCTTTTTATTAAAATTAATGCCAAACTACGATTTTGAATGTACTATCAATAATCAAAATACCAGTTAAAAATATCAGAACGCAATCCGATAGAAAACCAATTGGTGCTTTCTTTAAATACAGTAGCAGTATTTTCCTTTGGATTAAAATCCCTGTAAATATAGCTCGCAAAAAGTTTCAGGTTAGTCGAAGGATTAATCAAATAACCACCCTGAATATCGGTCATGAAAAATTTGGTTTTATTTCCTTGCCCTACTTTTACACCTGAATTAGCAAAACGCTCTTCATCATAATCACGATAAATATTCGTTCCGTAATTAGAATTGGCTCCCGAAGCTGCAAAATCAAAACCTCTCACTGCAGTTGTGATTTTCAAATCAGCAAACCATCTTCCCTGATGGTAACGGGCAATAGCGATGAATTCGCCAAAATTAGCTCCCCATTGATGCCCTAAACTTTGATTGTTATGACCGTAATTGGTAATTGGTTCACTGTGCGAATACACATAAGGCCGTACACGATTGTATTCCAGTTGCACTAATAAATTAGGAACATTAAATGCATTGTAATATTTCGCTCCTACTTGATAACCGTATTTGTTTTTCCAACTATTATCTCCTTCTTTAATATCATTCAAAGAAAACTCATCTAATAAAAATTGTCCGTAAAAATTAAGCTGATTGCTCCATTTGTATTTAAAAGTCAACCCAAGTAAGGCATTCCCCGACTTAGAAGAAGAACCAAATTCCACCGCACGATAAAAAATAATCGGATTCACAAAACTCGCATCAAAACCTCTGTCGTTTCCATTGGTCCAAACCACCGATTCAAAAAATCCTAAATTCAATCGATTAGATACATTCCAACTCAAATAGTGATTCGCCATAAACTTAGTCGCATAGGTCTTATCAACCGTTACTTCCGGACGAATATCTTTGAGCCACATATAAGTGTTCGTATATTTTATCTTCCAAAACTTTGTATTCAACTTAAAATAAGGATACGGACTCGCGCCATCACTTTCCAACAAAGAACGATAACCATCCCCAATAAAATTTCTGCCATATCCCAATTGCATATCCATAAATTTATTGGGAGTAAAAGTAATATTGGCTTCTGCCATTGGAAAATCATAAGCATCCGTTTTAAATTCTTTGGCAATACCAATTCCCGGAACAACCGCCGGATTTCCTCCCGAAGGTTTTATCGATTCCGCATATTGATTATAATAATCTGCAAATCGCCCCTGACTTTCAAAAATAGTAGTCGAAAAATTAAGTTTATCACCTAAACCACCTCTAAAATTAATGGCTCGGGTATTAACAAAAGTATTTACCGATTTATTCCCGGAAGCCCTCCCTAACTGCAAATCCAAAACCGGATTTAACGTAAACCAATAATCTTCTCCTTTAATCTCAACCGTGTTTTCATTCCATAATTTTCGGGTCCACCAGCCGGTAGTTGGTTTCTTCAATTGTTCATTGACTTTTTTAAAATCATAATATTTAGCCACTTCGGCATAGGCATAAGGCTTTGAAGCGGTATGATTATTACTTCCTACTTGATTAATTGCAGCATCAAATTGTGCATAATAGCTATGTGAAAAAGGAATATTTAAATGACTTTCTAACTCCGGATTATTATATTTATGATACACCATGCTATCCAACTCGGTCAATTGTGGAGTAGTATTTCTAAGAATATCGGCTTTCACCAAATTCTCTTCAGCCAAAGTAGCCGCGCTTTTTAATGGAATTGCAATGGTGATATTGTATTTCGAATATTCCGCTTTGCCATTGTAAGTGGCCGGAGTAATTTTTGGAAATTTCGCAAAAACTCTTTTGGTTTCCTCTATTAATTTTTCATCAACGGCGTTCACATAAATTACTTTAAAAACCCCTTCGGCATTGACTTCAAAAAGCACTTTTACATTTCCTTTGAAATTATTTCGAACTAAATCTTCAGGAACCACAAAATTCTGAAAAACAAAATCCTGCACTTCGGTATAAAAACAATTTTGCAATTCCTGATTTTCCAGATTTTCACAACTTGAAAAAACCGGAAAACGGGAAGCGTTAACGGTGCCTAAAGAATTCGTATTTTGGGCAAAACCCAAAACGGAAGTAAAAAATAAAACCAGCCAGCTTTTTTTCATATATTTTAATCTAAATCTTAATATCCTTTTTGCACTTTTCCTCCGCTAACAATTGCTAAAGCCGATGAAGTCCCAATACGTTTAACACCCAGTTTAATCATCGCCTCCGCCTCTTCATAAGTACGAACACTTCCGGCAGCTTTTACCGGAAGTGGCGAAGCATTTTCTAACATCATAATAATAGATTCTTTAGTCGCTCCGTTGGGTTCATTATTAGGCGTTTTGTAAAATCCTGTGGAAGATTTTACAAAAACAGCCGAATAATCAGCTTCTTTACAATTCGAAATAACCACGTTTTTAATTAAAGCAGAAAGCTGAATAATTTGTTTATCGGTCAGCGCTACTACTTCGATAATCCATTTTATAATTTTATGATTGGCCAATGCCAGTTGAGTCCCTTTCAAAATCTCGTCTTTAAACAAATCGACAGCTCCGTTTTTAAAAGCTTCGTAATTACAAACAAAATCCAATTCGTCAGCACCGTCGGCAATAGCCTGAGCAGCCTCTTTTAATTTTGCCTCAATAGTTGCATTTCCTTCCGGAAAATCAATCACCGTTCCCACTTTCACATTCGAAGCTGCATTCACAATCATTTGCTTAGCCAATGACACCATTTCCGGTCGAATCATCACCAACTTAAAGCTTTCCCGAATGGCTTCTTCAACCAAAGTTGTTACGACTTCCTGATTTTGTTCCTCATTTAGTCCGGATTGCGAAAGTGTTTTTAAATACGTAGAATCTATATACGACCTGATATCCATACTTCAGCTTTTAGATGGGTGTTTACACAAAAATACATTTAAATTTCAAATGGATTCCTGTTCTGTACTTTTTGATAAAATCAAATGCAACTGAATAACAAAAAACAAAGTTATCAATAAAAAAATCCCGCCGAAGCAGGATTTCTCTATTTACAATTGAATTTTTTATTCAAAATTTGAATGGTTAAAATTGCCAGTAATGCTCCGGTGGAATTTGCCAAAACATCAACTGCATCTCCGTTTCGGGTTACCGTTAAATAGGTTTGAAAAAGCTCAATTGCAATTCCGAAAACCAAAGACATTACAAAAACGATACTTAATAATTTTACACGACGAACCGTTTTAAATGAAAAACGAAAAGCATAAAACCACAATAAACTAAATACAAAATGGAAAACAGCATGAACGTACTTGTCTATATAAGGAATCGTTATTTGAGGAAGTTCACTGGCTTTTATCAAACAGAGATAAATAATATTCCCTGTCCAGGCGAGTGCTGCTCCCAGGCAAATTTTCTTAAGCACCAATCAACGCTTTATAACCTTCGCTGTCTAATAAAGTATCAAATTCAGCTAAATCTGAAACCTTTACTTTAATCATCCAACCTTCTCCGTAAGGATCAGAATTCACTAATTCAGGTGCATCTTCTAAACCTGTATTAAATTCAATGATTTCACCAGATAAAGGCAAAAACAAATCCGAAACCGTTTTAACAGCTTCTACAGTTCCAAAAACTTCATCTTTATCAAGAGTTTGATCTAAAGTTTCTACTTCTACATAAACAATATCACCCAACTCTTTTTGGGCAAAATGTGTAATTCCAACTGTTGCAATATCTCCGTCTAAACTTACCCATTCGTGGTCTTTAGTGTACTTTAAATTTGCTGGTATGCTCATAATAATAGTATTTGAAATATGAAATTTATTTTTTTGGCAAATGTAACAATCTTCAACTTAAATTATATGTAGATTTCACAAATTAATTACCAAAATTATATCGAAGTGTGAATCCGGAACGAATATTCGTAATCGGATACGAAGTCGATATTACTGCTTTTGAAAAAGAATGGTCATAATAGAAAATCGCCGTAAGGTTTTTACTGAACGAATAATCCGCAGTTACTTTCAAAGACCATAAATTTTGCCCGCCAGCCAATTGGTTATTATCATAATCCAAATAACGCACTATCGTTTGATTGTTTCGATATGACAAATCGGCTTTTAAATTAATATCTCCTTTGATAACCCCCGTAGGATTATCGGCTAATCGGGAAGAGAAAACCACATTTTTAAAGCGATAACCCAAACCTACGATATATTCGATTCCTTTTACTTCGGTCAATAAATTATTATCAAAACTCATCGACAAAGCGCGATCTTTCTTAATCTCGGTAAGCACTTTTAAGGAATTTTTCAATTCGAAATCCAATCGCACCAAAGGACTAAACTGCTCCACTAAATTAACATTCGAAATAAGTGTTTTGTTATAAAAATTTCCGCTATCATCCATTCCTGACGAATCATTATCATAATCAAAATTAGAACGGAATTGATTAATGGTATAAGAAGCCCGATAACTGTGCTGTAAAGAAAAACGCTTGAAAGTCTTTTTAAAAGTTTCATAACGCATCAATCCATTGTATTTTATCGTCCAGTTAGGAATTGGGAAATTTCTGAAAATACCCGTCGAAACTTTTGAAGCATCCGTTCCGGAATAAGCTGCTATAAAGGCAGGCAACAACACCGCTTGATTATTTTTTCCAAAACCTATCGGATATCCATCATTCACAATAATTCTTTTTCGCTCCGGATTGTTAGGATTTGCCAAATCAGTTTCATCTGCGGCTGGATTCTCAGCAGGAAGCGATGCTGCATCATATCTTTGAATTATACCTCCTGCATAAAGCTCAGGATGTTCAGCAGCTAACCTATTAGCTACTGTAAGTCGGTTACTTCTAAAATCATCAAAAGCAGCCGAAGAATTTTCATCACTTTGTGAAAAAGCCGTCTTAATTAAGACTGTCGATATAGAGAACATTCCGTAATTGTATGGCGAACGGGAATTGTACATTCCGTCGGCTGAAACATCGTACTGCTCAGAATAATTTTCCGAAAACGATCGATCCATATTCAAATCAATTTTGAAATCCGGGAACAAATCCACATTAGCCGTAGCGCGCAATACCTTATTACTTACCTGCGTGTAATTCTGGCTAAACTCCTGATAATTGGTCAGCCAGCCATTTTTAGCTGCTTCATAACGCACATCGTCCTGACTACCAAAAATAAATCCTAACGAAGGTCTTGAAGAACCTAAGAAACCAATACTTGGTGTATAACCCGGCAAGAGCGTTCCGCTATTTTCTGAATAATTAATCTGAATATTTTTAACGCTGGTTAACACCCCTAACAATCCGTCCACAAACTGATTAGACTGAACCTGAGGTTTAGGAGCGGCGGTAATTTTCTGTCCCGGTTTAGGTGCAACCGCAGGCGCTTTTCTAACCGGAGTTTTGGCTTTTGGAGACAATCCTAAATATTTGTACAGCATATCCATGTTGAAACTGGCATTCAAATTATTAGTTCGGGCATTTTGAATCGTATTCCCTAAGTTATAATTCATTCCATCCACAACAATTTCCGACAATGCATTAGCTGATTTTTGCCAGCTATAATCTCCCGTATAAGAATAATTCGCCTTCACAAAACTAAACAACGGAATCTTATTAATTGGAAGATCATAATTCAAAATAATTTGTTGGGTATGACGGTTTGGATCTCCAATATCCCAATAGCTGTCCCAAATAGAGAAATCTTCTATTGGCTGATCGCTATCATCCAAATAATTCTTAACCAAATTATTGGTTGAAGCCGCATAACTGAATTTTAATGATTTTGTTAAATTAAAGTTGAAACCATAATTATAATTAAAGCCAAAATTTCGGCGGTACAACGGCTGTAACTCTAAACCGGGAACATTATCCACCTGTCTGTATTGCTGACGGTTGTATTGACGGTTAATATTAGTATTGAAAGTAATATTAGATGGCAAATAATTAAAATTAAAATCACTCAGTAACTTCCAATAACTACTTTTCTTCATGAATTTTGTTTTCTTGAAAGGCTCTACCGGTTTGTTTTCAAAACTATAAGCATAATCTACGGTTGTACTTGCCTGCTGATCCAAATAGTCTTCAATTTCATAATCATGACGCTCCACTTTATTAAACGATTGCGAAAAAGTAAAGTTCTCCGGATCGTAAACATGTGGCTTTTGCTCAGCACTTCTTTGTTTTCTTACCCCAATAAAATTGATGCTGGTTCGCTTCGTATAATCAATGGCGCGGTTTCTTAAATTTGCTCTAGCATCAGCATCATCTGTTTCTTTTAAAAGCTGTTTCAACTTAATATCCTGATTAAACGGATCGTATTCGGGTTTAATGGTTTCTTCGCCAACACTATAATTGAACGGTAAATTAATTCCCCATCTGTTAGGCAACAGCTTTCCTAAATTGATATTAGTTACAATATTGTATTGCTGAATATCTTCACGACTTCTTTCATTCGGACCTTGTTCAATAGTTCCAAAACCAACAGTACTCATTTTTCCGGTGGCGGAAACAGTAGCAAAATCGGCAAAATTAGTATCCACATTCAATACAGCTGCCATACCGCCATGATTGTCCATTTCAGCCAAACGAAGTTCGTTAAACCAAACTTCACCTTTAAGAGCCTGACGCGTATCATTACTTTTAACTCCAACCATCAAAGTACGCACCATTCCGAAATTAGGATTTCCTTTAATCCCTAATCTTAGTTTGTTAACTTTATTAGCCAAATCTCCATCCAGTTCATCTTCATTTTTATAATAAATTCCGTCCAATGGCAAAGTACTTGCATCCACACTCATGGATTCGATTTTTAATTTGGTAAGCAATGACAAAGCCAAGTCAATCTCATTGACCTCCGGCCAAACTTCACTGGCGGTATATTTACAATTCCCGTCCGTTGTAGCGGTAACTTTCAATGGAATCTCAATTTGGTAGAAGTTTTGTGTAAAATCATTACCAAAACGAATAAATCCAACCATTTGATCATCTGTTAACGGAATTTCTCCTTTTAAAGATTCAGCATGTAAAAACATTTTCAGTCTTTTAAACTGACGCATATCGACACTCACGTTTTTGAAAACTGCTCTGGAATCTTCTATTTCTAAACCGTCTCCTGCAACTCTTAACGATAAGGATTGTTCGTTTTGATTAATCAGCGTGTTATTGTTATACAACTGCTCGCGGGTAACGCCCGGAGGAGTAACATAATTTACCGGACATCTTTCGTCATTTTCCTGAATGTTTACTGCCGCAACATCTAGTTCAGTACCATCATCATCTACATTGGCATCATTTGGATCGAGAGTTGAAGTATATCTTCGCCACTCGCCGCGAACCAAATCCAAAGCACCAAAACGCATCGTAACTTCATTTTCAAATCCGGTCATAAACATTCGCATAAAACGAACAGATCTAAAATCACTAATGTTTCCAATGGTATTTTCCGGCTGAGAAACCGGTATTTTAAACTGAATCCATCGGGCATCTGTTGTTCCTCCATTGGGTAATGGCACGGTGGTTTCTCTAATATCAGTAATATAATTTTCACCCACTTTCATATCGGGTCTAACTTCAATGCTGTATTCATAATAAGCATTGATTGTATTCATCGTATTATCCCTGTTGATGTCTTCTACATCCGGAACGGTAGTAGCACCACGGTTAGGATCGTTTATATCAACAGCCGAATTGCCATCTACTCCATTATAATTTTTATAGCGCTCTTTAACACCTCCGGAAGTATTCAAATAATAGGTATAATCATCGGCTGCAGGATCAGATTCGCCGGCAAAATTAGTATAAACCGTCGCCTCATCATTATTATTCAAACCATCCAAACCAACATCCTGATTTTTTCTGTTATTGGCATCGGCATCAAAAGCATAAATCAACGATTGCGAAGCCGGAACATCTCCCCAAACAGGTCTTGGATTAGTCATAATCTGATCCGGACCTAATCCGTTTTCGTATTGTTTTCTTCCGTCTTTTAAAATATCTTCTGAAATTTCACCCAGGTTAAAATAAATTTTACCGGTATTTGTTGCGTCTGATTTTCCATTACCCACATAAGGATCTAAAACCCATAATTGGATATACTCCACATTCCCCTGTTCGAAATTCGTGGAACTGATGGAACGCATAATTCCTCCGTAATTTTCTTTGGGAGTCAAATTAAAACTGGAATTATTGTTATACGGTCCTCTTTCGGATGGAAAATAAGACAAATCCAACGTATTAATTACCTGTGTTTGTCCTTGCGCAATATCCAGATTAGGATACAATTCTTCACTATAAATTCTTCTGGTAGCGTTTAACGAAATATCATCATTTGAAATTCCCGATGGTCTTTGAACATAAAAAATCGGATCGATGGTGTACCAGGCCAATTTTGCTCTTTTAAAACCATAACTTAAATCATTTGCCGAAGCATTAAAATTATACGTACTGTTCGTATTATTTTCAGGTGTTGAAGCCAAACTCCAGGAATAAGCTGAACGCATATCGATAGTGGACTGAGAACCTTCAAAATCGTCAACATACAAAGTTGATTCCCCCTGAAACTGGTCGGCTTTAGAAGTTCCCGGTTTTAGGAAAGCAACTTCTCCTCTAACCGATAAATTAGACGGTACATCGGTATCTACGTTAGGCAACATATTTACTAATCGGGTGAAGAAAGGAACTTCGGTAGAGAAATTAGTATTAAACCCAAAAATGGTATTGTTAACTGATTCCTGACCATAATTGGATTTTTGAGTAAATGGTTTTTCGGTCATCTTCAAAAAAGTTCCACCCAAAGTAAAGTTATCCGAAAATTTATGTTCGACATTTACCCCCATAAACCTTCTGGTTTGCTGACCAAAAACGGTATTATTTTCCAAAGAAACATTAATCGGCGTGTTAGATGCCTGCAGGGAAGGATCCAAAATCTGAACGCGCCCCAATTGGTAATTCACACTATAATCTACACCTTCAACTAAAACTCTTCCTCCTGCTGTAACCACCACAGAACCTTGTGGCACGTTATAAGCTCCAATCGGGATTCCGTCGCCGGCAGATGATTTATATTTTCCTCGCAAAAGGAATTTATTTTTATCACTATCTTCTAAAGCTTTAGCCTGTGTTTTTCGATACATTGCTGTAAAAACATACTTGCTTTGATTTGGATTATAAGTGGACGCATTAGCATAATCTTCGCCGGCATTATTGGATAATTTTTTAAATAACAATTCCCCAAAAGGCTCTTTAGTGGTAAAAATAATTCGCCCGTTTTGAGTATCCATTGTTAAACCCGAAACAAAATCAAAGAAACCGTCTCCGCCAGCCTGACGGTCGTTGTTATAATTTAATTTATCCAAATTGAATACATTCAACAAAGGAGTTTCAGCTACTTTATCATCCGGAGAAGGATTTACCGGAAAAGGATTTCCGGCTACCGGAGTAATGTAATTTAACGGCGAAGGATCGGTATAAAGAATGTTAAATCTAAAATCTTCCTGTTTAATTTGGTAAGCCCCCGGAATTTGATAAATATTTTTCATCATCAGATTCCACACCGGATTAGAAACATTGGTCAAATTACTTTTCAGCATTTTCAAAATCAAACTTTGGGTAACCACCGCCTGCGTACTTTGAGGAGTTCCGGTTACTAAAGTAGCATCAACACCGTCATTTCCAAATTCACCCACCTGATACACTTTATCCCCAATCGTATATTCATAAGCCACCGCTAAAATCTCGTCATTGGACAACCTTTGTTGCAACGAAATATATCCTAATTGCGGGTGGTAAGTAAATTCATTGGTTGTTAATTTGCGGGCATTTTCCAGTTTGGAATAATCCTGTCCTTCAGTTACTGACACTTTAAAACCTGATGCTGCCGTAGCCATTTCACGAATAGAAGTCGTCAGATAACCATCTGCCTGACCAATTTTGGATGGATCAAATTTATTATTGGCATTATCTGATGGTGTATCAGCAGGAACATTAAACATTCCTGTGGAAGGATTCAAAACCACTACTTCATTATCATCTAGTCCGTTTAATTGTGATTCCCCTAAATCCTGAATCGCAATGACATTTCTAAGGTTATTAGATGTGGTATTCAAACGTGTTTGCTTGTTAGTTACCCAAACTTCAATTCGGGTAATTTGCACCCGGCTGTCAATAAAAGGATAACTTTTTAAAGCCGCATCGTATCGGTTTCTAAAATATTGTGATAAAAAGAAGTGTCGGTCATTATCATAATCCAAGGCAAATAAATCAAAATCCTGAATAGTTCCTCCACCCTGAGAAACAACCGTTTTTGTTTGCGATTTTTGCTCGGAGAAAACTCCGGTAACTGTTGTTTTTCCAAATTGTAACTGCGCCTTCACCCCAAATAAACTCTGCGCTCCTCTAATCAGGGAACTGTTTAAAGGCATACTTACATTTCCAACTTCAATTTTTTGAATAATATCATCTTCCGTTGGCGCATATTCTAATTTTAACAGATTTTGAAAAGCAAAAGAAGACTGCGTATCATAATTAGCATTAACACTCAATCGGGTTCCTACTTTCCCCATCAGACTCATACTGATTCTTTGGTCAAAATCAAAAGCCAGATTGGTTCTGTTTCTTGGCGAAAACGAAGGATTGTCCTGTTTGGTAAATCGGGCTCCCATATCCATTTCTACCGAACCCGTTGGTTTTACATCAATGGTATTACTTCCAAAAATAGATTCAAACAAGCCTGAATTCACGTAATATCTGGGTAACAAATCTTTTTTAGCGGCTTCACTTCCTTCTTTTTTCCCGTCAATTGCATCCGATTTTTTTTTGAAATAATCCTTCATTGATTCTTTCAAAACCAAATTTTCATATTCTTTTGGCGTTAGAATAACAGGATATTTTATCGAAAATCCGTCAACCGAATTCGTATAGATATAACGATCTGTTTTAGGATCATAAGTATAAGCCGACAAGATACTCTTTGGGTCTTTCATCTGAACTTTCCCTAAAGAATAGGTTGCTTTAGTTGTGTCCTGAGCCGGCTGATTTACCTGAGCCAAGGATACAAAACTGCATAATAAAACTGCCCAAACAATACAAATTTTATGCATACAATATTTTTTTTGCGGTGCTTTTATAAGCTTTTTAAGGCTTGTTTAATAATCGATTCTACAGAGGCATCCGGATTCTCTTTCACAATTTTATCAATCACTTTTTCAGAAGCCTTTCTTACAAAACCTAAAACTTCTAATGCAGATAACGCTTCATCTCGGTTTGTATTGTTTTGAGCAATAGAAACTTCGTCCAAATCGTACAATTTCAATACTTTTTCTTTCAAATCCAAAATTACACGCTGCGCTGTTTTCCCTCCAATTCCTTTTATTGACTGGATTGTACTTACATCAGCCGAAGCAATAGCGTTAATAATTTGCTTAGGTTCTAATGATGACAACATGGTTCTGGCAATTCCGGCTCCAATACCTGAAACTGACAATAACATTTTAAATATTTCTCTTTCCGATTTTTCCACAAAACCAAAAATAGTATGTGCGTCTTCTTTTATCTGAAGATAAGTAAACACCTTAACAAAATCCGAATTAGGAAGTAATGAATATGTATGTAGTGAAATGTGAACTTCATAGCCCACACCTCCACAATCAATAACGAGCTGTGTTGGTGTTTTCTCAACTAACTTCCCCTGTAAATGCGCAATCATCTATTTATCTAACTATTTATTTTAACTTTTTTTCTCTGTTTTCTTTTTCCTGTGCATCTATCACGGTAATAGCCGCCATATTAACCATTTCTTCCACACTGGCACCTAATTGAAAAATATGAACCGGTTTTCCCATTCCCATCATAATAGGACCTATCGAACCGGTTTTGTATAATTCTTTCATCAATTTATAAGTAATGTTTGCCGAATCCAGATTGGGAAAAATTAAGGTATTTACCTTTTTTCCGGCTAATTTAGAAAATGGAAATTTCTCGGTTAACATTTCCGGATTCAAAGCAAAATCGGCCTGAATATCCCCATCAACAATCAAATCAGGGTGATTTTCATGCAAATAAGCTACGGCATCTCTAATTTTTGAGGCATTTTCATGAGTTGACGAACCAAAATTAGAATAGGAAACCATTGCAATTACCGGTTCAACGCCAAACATACGGGCGGTTTTGGCCGTCATTACCGCAATTTTAACCAATTCCTCCGAAGACGGATTAATGTTAATCGCTGTATCGGACAAAAACATTGGCCCCCGGCTGGTCATCATCATATTGGCAGTGGCAACTAAAGAAGCTCCCTGTGCTTTATCAATCAATTGCAACATCGGTTTTACCACGGTGGAATAGCTTCTGGAATAACCGGTAACTAAACCGTCGGCCTCGCCGGTATTAACCATCATCGCGGCAAAATAATTACGTTCGCGCATTAATCTTTGAGCGTCTAACAACGAAATTCCCCGGCGCTTTCTGGATTGCCAATAAGCTGTAGCATATCGGTCTCTTCTTTCTATTTCGCTTTTGGATTTTGGATCAATGATTTCGACTTCGGCATCAAAACCTAATTCCTTCATTAATTCTTTTATAATGTCGCGACTTCCTAATAAAATTGGAAAACCAATTCCTTCTTCGTAGACAATTTGTGCTGCTTTTAGCACATCCAAATGATCCCCTTCCGAAAAAACAATTCGCTTCGGATCCATTTTAGCCCGATTACTAATCAATCGAACCATTTTATTATCATTTCCTAAACGTTCTAAAAGTTCTTCTTCATATTTATCCCAATCGGTAATTGGGTTTTTAGCAATCCCTGATTCAATAGCAGCTTTTGCAACAGCAGGAGAAACGGTATTAATTAAACGCGGATCAAAAGGTTTCGGAATAATATATTCGCGACCAAACCCTAATTTAGTGGCTCCATAAGCTACATTTACCTGTTCCGGAACCGACTCTTTTGCCAAAGCTGCCAAAGCGTGAACCGCCGCCATTTTCATCGCTTCGTTAATTTTAGTCGCACGAACATCCAATGCTCCTCTAAAAATATATGGAAAACCTAAAACATTATTAATTTGATTTGGAAAATCCGAACGACCGGTGGCCATAATTACATCTTTTCGGGTTTCTACGGCTAAGTTGTAATCAATTTCAGGATTTGGATTGGCCATTGCAAAAACTATCGGATTTTCGTTCATAGACAACAACATTTCAGGCAACAGAATATTTCCTGAAGAAAGTCCGATAAACACATCCGATCCTTTCATCGCTTCAGCTAAAGGAACTGCATCGCCTTCTACCGCAAATTTCAATTGCATTTCCGTAAGTGACGGATTGTTTTTGGTCAACAAACCTTTACTGTTAAACATCAAAATATTTTCGCGTTTCACGCCAACAGCAATATACAAATCGGCACAGGCCAAAGCCGCCGATCCCGCTCCGGAAATCACCATTTTTACTTCTTCCGGTTTTTTTTCGGCTATTTCTAAAGCATTAATCAATCCGGCTGCCGAAATAATTGCCGTTCCATGCTGATCATCATGCATCACAGGAATATTCAATTCTTCAACCAATCGTCTTTCTATTTCAAAAGATTCCGGCGCTTTGATATCTTCCAGATTAATTCCTCCAAAAGTTGGTGCTATATTTTTTACGGTTTGAATAAATTCTTCGACATTTTTGGTATCTACTTCTATATCAAAAACGTCAATATCTGCAAAAATCTTAAACAGCAATCCTTTTCCTTCCATAACCGGTTTTCCGGCTTCAGGACCTATATCTCCTAAACCTAAAACGGCTGTACCATTACTAATTACAGCTACCAAATTTCCTTTGGCCGTATATTTATAAACGTTTTCTACGTCTTTTTCTATTTCTAAACAAGGTTCGGCTACACCCGGAGAATAGGCTAAAGACAAATCCCTTTGGGTAGCATATCTTTTTGTTGGAACAACCTGAATTTTCCCCGGAGTAGGTTTCGCATGATATAATAACGCTTCTCTCCTTTTGCTTTCTTTATTCATAATAGCAGTTTTATCTTATATACAAAGATAGAAGTCTTAACTTAAAAAGTTAACATTTTCATAATTCTTTTAAAATAATCTAAAAATAAGTTCATAAAAAAAGCCACTAAAATTAGCAGCTTCTTCTATTCAATATCTTTACAAAAAAAATCAGGACTGTGTTCCATTGATATAAGAATCTAACAACTGAATGGTTTCCTTCTGTTTTTCTATAATACATTTTACAACATCTCCAATCGAAATAAGTCCAACAACCTTATCATTTTCCACAACCGGTAAATGACGGATCCTTCTCGAAATCATCAATTCCATACAATTATCAATATCATCCGTTGGATTAACCGTAATAACATTACTAATCATTATTTCCTGAACCAAAGTAGTTTTGGACGCCTTATCTTTAAGAACAATTTTTCGGGCATAATCCCTCTCAGACAAAATCCCTTTCAGTTGGCCGTCTTCGATAACCAAAATAGCACCAACATTTTTCTCACCCATTACTTTTATAGCATCATAAACGCTAATAGTAGAAACAACTGAATATACATCGTTTCCTTTCGTACTTAATATTTGATTTACAGTCATATCGAGAATTTTTTAAGAGATATAAATATAAAAAAAAAATCATTAAAAACAACTTTAAGATGATTCAATAATTTAATTTTTATTTCTTTAAAAAACTGATATTCCGCTGTAAGCCCTGAAATTTCGTTCTTTTAACCGCCGAATCCTTAAAAACAACCCTAAAAGTTTCTTTGGTCATTTCTTCCCAATCTTTTTTTGTCATGGAAAGTATTTCAGGATTTGGATTAAACAAAGGCTCGTTATGACTTTTAGAAAATCGATTCCAGGGACAAACATCCTGACAGGTATCACAACCAAAGGCCCAATCATCAAATTGTCCCTTCATCTCTTGAGGAATATTTTCTTTTAATTCGATAGTAAAATAAGAAATACATTTACTTCCGTCAACTACATAAGGCGCCACAATCGCCTGTGTTGGACAAGCATCAATACAAGCCGTACAACTACCGCAGTGATTTGTAACAGCATGGTCATATTCTAAATCTAAATCAATAATGAGTTCAGCTATAAAATAAAAAGAACCTACTTTTTGAGTCAACAGATTACTGTTTTTTCCAATCCATCCCAAACCGCTTTTAGCTGCCCAGGCTTTATCCATAACCGGAGCCGAATCAACAAAAACTCTTCCGGAAACCTCGCCGATATTCTCCTGAATAGAAAACAATAATTCTTTTAATTTGTCTTTGATTACAAAATGATAATCTTTTCCGTAAGCATATTTGGAAATTTTATAGGAATCAGGATTTTGTTCTTTTTCTGGATAATAATTTAACAGAAGCGAAACGACACTTTTGGCATCATCGACAAGCAAGGTCGGATTAAGTCTTTTATCAAAATGGTTTTCCATGTAGGCCATTTGACCGTTCCGATTATTTTTTAACCAATTCTCTAATCGGGGAGCTTCTTCCTCTAAAAAACCCGCTTTCGAAATACCACAAGACAAAAACCCGAGGCGTTTGGCTTCGGATTTTATGAATTGTGAATATTTTGTTCTTAAGTCTATGAGTTGTGGGTTATGAGTTGTGGGTTATGGGTTTTACACTAAACTCATAACTTTTAACTTGTTTACAAAATTAGAAAAGTCCCCCCTGAATATTAGCTCTGACTTTTCCCAAATGTTTATAGGCTTTCTCTGTAACTTCACGACCACGTGGTGTACGCATAATAAAACCTTCCTGAATTAAAAAGGGTTCGTAAACTTCCTCAATGGTTTCACTGCTTTCTGAAACAGCTGTTGCCAGAGTGGTAAGTCCAACCGGACCTCCTTTAAACTTATCAATAATAGTATTCAGAATCTTGTTGTCCATTTCATCTAAACCATGCGCATCGACATTTAATGCTTTTAAGGCATATTTAGAAATTTCAACATCAATAGTTCCATTTCCTTTTATTTGAGCAAAATCACGAACTCTTCTCAGCAAGGCATTTGCTATCCTTGGTGTTCCACGGCTTCTTCCGGCAATTTCTATAGCGGCTTCCATAGTAATTGGCATCTTCAAAATAGAAGCGCTTCGTTGAATAATAGTTGTCAATAATTCAACTGTGTAATATTGTAATCGGGAAGAAATTCCGAAACGAGCGCGCATAGGTGCTGTTAAAAGTCCTGAACGAGTTGTAGCTCCAATTAAGGTAAATGGATTCAGATTGATTTGAACCGTTCTGGCATTAGGACCCGATTCTATCATAATATCAATCTTAAAATCTTCCATTGCCGAATATAAATATTCTTCAACAATTGGACTCAAACGATGGATTTCATCAATAAACAAAACATCACGTTCATCTAAATTGGTCAATAAACCAGCCAAATCGCCAGGTTTATCTAAAACCGGACCTGAAGTAATTTTGATACCAACTTCCAACTCATTCGCTAAAATATTAGCCAAAGTCGTTTTTCCTAATCCGGGAGGTCCATGAAACAAGGTATGATCTAAAGCTTCTCTTCGCTGATTGGCAGCAGCAACAAAAACCTTTAAATTTTCTAAAACCTGATCCTGCCCAGCAAAGTCATCAAAACTAAGCGGCCTCAATCTTTTATCCAGATCAAGTTCTTCAGGATTATATCCTCTTGTTGTTGGGTCTAAGTTTTCATTCATTTAGCAAAGATAAAGAAAACGGATTGTGATTGCTAAATAATACATACAACAAAATAGGGCATAAAAAAACCTCTGCCGAAGCAGAGGTTTTAAATATATTAGTGGTGTAAAACTGATTCACCTGGTTTCATTGGAACCGTTTGAGGAACGAAATCTTCTTCGTGCTCCGGGTTGCTGTAATCATAAGCCCAACGGTGAACTTCTGGAATTTCACCTGGCCAGTTACCATGAATATGCTCTACCGGAGTTGTCCACTCTAAAGTTGTAGATCTCCATGGGTTTTGTTCTGCTTTCTTACCGTAGAAAATACTACTAAAGAAGTTGTATAAAAACACTAATTGGAAAGCACCTCCTACTAAAGCAAATGTTGTAATTAAAACATTTACATTTTGTAAATCATCAAATAATGGGAAGTTTGTATTAGTATAATAACGTCTTGGTAAACCTGCTAATCCAATGAAGTGCATTGGGAAGAAAACTCCGTAAGCACAAACAGCCGTTACCCAGAAGTGAACATAACCTAAGTTTTTGTTTAACATTCTTCCATACATTTTAGGGAACCAGTGGTAGATTCCTGCAAACATTCCGTAAAGAGCAGAAATACCCATTACTAAGTGGAAGTGTGCAATTACAAAGTAAGTATCGTGAACGTTAATATCTAATGTACTATCTCCTAAAATAATCCCTGTTAAACCTCCGGTGATGAATGTTGAAACCATTCCGATAGAGAATAACATAGCTGGATTCATTTGTAAGTTACCTTTCCATAAAGTTGTAATCCAGTTGAACGCTTTTACAGCAGACGGAATTGCAATTAATAAAGTGGTAAATGTAAATACAGATCCTAAGAAAGGATTCATACCCGAAATAAACATGTGGTGACCCCATACAATTGTAGAAAGGAAAGCAATTGCAAGAACCGACATAATCATCGCTCTGTAACCAAAGATTGGTTTACGAGAGTTTGTTGCCATAATTTCAGACACAAGTCCCATTGCAGGCAAGATTACGATATATACCTCAGGGTGTCCTAAGAACCAGAACAAGTGTTCGAATAATACAGGAGAACCACCTTGGTAATGTAAAACTTCCCCAGCGATATAAATATCAGACAAGAAAAATGAAGTACCAAAACTTCTATCGAAGATTAATAATAATGCTGCAGATAATAATACAGGGAAAGATAAAACCCCGATAATTGCAGTTACAAAGAACGTCCAAATTGTAAGTGGAAGTCTGGTCATAGACATTCCCTTTGTTCTTAAGTTAATAACTGTAACAATGTAATTTAAAGATCCCATTAAAGAAGAAGCAATAAATATAGCCATAGATACTAACCAAAGTGTCATACCTGTTCCTGATCCAGGAATAGCCTGTGGTAAAGCACTTAAAGGAGGATAAATTGTCCAACCTGCTGAAGCTGGTCCTGATTCAACAAATAATGAAATAATCATTACAACAGCTGATAAAAAGAACAACCAGTAAGAAATCATATTCATAAATCCTGATGCCATATCACGTGCACCAATTTGAAGTGGAATAAGTAAGTTACTAAAAGTACCACTCAATCCGGCTGTCAATACAAAGAATACCATGATAGTACCGTGTATTGTTACTAATGCAAGATAAACATCATTAGCCATTACACCATCTGGTGCAAATTTATCACCTAATAAAATATTGAAAATTTTAAAAGATTCTTCAGGCCATGCTAATTGCATTCTGAAAAGCAAAGACATGACAATACCAATAATCCCCATAATAATACCTGTAATAAGGTATTGCTTAGCAATCATTTTATGATCAATACTAAAGATGTATTTAGTAATGAATGTCTCTTTATGGTGGTGTTCGTGTTCGTGATCGTGAGCGTGATCGTGACCTTCTGCTGACATATATTATACTTTAAATATTCTTAATAATTATTTCATAGCAACTGTAGCAGCCGCTACGGTATCATTCTCTTTAGCCTCAGCCGGAGCTGCTGATTCACCCTCCGCTGGTTGCTCTAATGAAGCTTTTACTTCATTAACTAGAGTAGTTTGTTGTGCTAACCATTTTTTGTAATCTTCCGGAGTATCCACAACAATTTTCATTTGCATGTTGTAGTGAGAAGCTCCACAAATTTTATTACAAAGCAATAAATAGTCAAAAGTATAAGGATCTAATCCCGATTCTCCTTTTGCAATTAATTCTGTACTTCTTTTAGCTCTCAACTCATTGATGTGAGCCACTTTTTCAACCATTTCTGGTAACTCTCTGTACTCAGAAGTTGTATAAATTGGTGTAAAAGCAAACTCAGTAACCATCCCCGGAACACAGTTCATTTGCGCTCTAAAGTGAGGCATATAAGCAGAGTGTAAAACGTCCTGAGAACGGAATTTAAAGTGGATTTTCTTTCCTTTTGGGATATGCAATTCACTAACTACAATATCATCCTGAGCATTTGGATCTGATAAATCAACACCTAATGTATTTACTCCTTCAATATATCTTACGTTAGCTT
This sequence comes from Flavobacterium pokkalii, assembly GCF_014596575.1. Taxonomy (GTDB): domain Bacteria; phylum Bacteroidota; class Bacteroidia; order Flavobacteriales; family Flavobacteriaceae; genus Flavobacterium; species Flavobacterium pokkalii. The sequence continues at coordinate 196,658 of NZ_NASZ01000003.1, forward strand.
TACCTAAAACATTATCCTCACCAGCAATTCTGGCAGTCCATTTAAATTGTTGAGCATAAACTTCTACCACTACAGTATCTTCATCCTCATCAATAAACATAATGTTTGTCCAGGCATATAATCCGTAAAGGATTAATCCGGCTAAAACAACCGCAGGAATGATACTCCAAATTGCTTCTAATTTATTATTATCAGCAAAATATAAAGCTTTTTGATCTTTCTTTCCTTTGTATTTAAAAGCAAACCAGTATAATAATACTTGTGTTACGGCCTGAACGATGAAGATCAAAACCCAAGTAATATTCATCAAATTATCTACCTGACCTCCATGAGCAGAAGCTGGAGTATGAAGAGGTAAGTTACCCCATTTAAGCAAACCGTAAATTGTAAATACATAAAGGAATGCTAAAAACCCAAACATCAAATAACCCTGAAGATTATTATCTTTATCATTAGCTACTTGCGAATTATCCGAAGAAGCACCAACTTGAGTCAGGTCGAAAATTTTAGTCAATTGCCATAAAGCAATAGCTAATAAAACTAAAACTATAATTACCAACAAACTTGTCATCTGTTTATCTCTTTAAAAATTAATAATGAAAATGTTTACTTTCTTCGATATAAGGATTTCTTTTTGCTAATAATGGAGCTTTAGTTAATGCTGTAAATACAGTAAAAATAAATAATCCAAGGAAGAAAAGAACTGATGAGATTTCAGGAATACCAATAAACCATTGGTCACCTACTGTACCAGGCATAATCATATTAAAGAAATCAATATAATGACCTAATAAAATAACAATACCAGCCATTACGATAACCCAAGTAATTCTCTTGAAATCGGTATTGATAAGGATTAACAACGGGAACACAAAGTTCATAACAACAGCACCAAAGAACGGTAAGTTGTAATCATTAATTCTGGTCACGAAATAAGTAATCTCTTCAGGAATATCAGCATACCAAATCAACATGAATTGAGAAAACCATAAATAAGTCCAGAAGATACTGATACCAAACATGAATTTAGCTAAATCATGGATATGACTAGTATTTACATACTCTAAATAACCTTTAGATTTTAAATACACAGTTACCATAGCAATCATTGTAATACCACTTACAAAGAAACTGGCAAATACATACCATCCAAACAAGGTAGAAAACCAGTGTGGATCTACAGACATAATCCAGTCCCAAGACATGATAGACTCAGAAACGATAAAGAACACTAAGAAACCTGCAGATAATTTAAAGTTCTTTTTATAATTAGTATTATCATCAGATTCATCCTGAGCTAAACAATTTTTTCTTGACAAGTGACGGTATAAATTCCATCCTGCAATGAAAACGAAAGCTCTGGCAATCCAGAAACCAAAATTTAAATATCCAGCCTTACCTGCAATTAATTCATCATAATTAGCACTTGACGGATCAGTTACACCTTCATTTAACCAAGCAAAAATATGATTAAAGTGAAGTCCACACATTACTAATATTACAAAAAATATAGCTGAACCTATCGGAAGGTAAGCTGTTATACCTTGCATTACTCTGAATAAAACCGGTGACCATCCTGCAACTGCAACTTGTTGAATAGCATAGAAAACTAGAGTTCCCATAGTTAACAACATAAAGAAAATACAGGCTACATATAAAGCTGACCAAGGTTTATTTTGCAACTGGTGCAAAACATGGTTCAAATGCTCTTCATGTTCATTAGCTTCACTAACTTCACTTTTAGCTTCATGTTTAGTTGTTGCGTGAGCTTCTTCATGAGATTTAACCTCTTCATGAGTAGCTTCTCCATGACCACCATGAGATGATGCAGAAAGGATACTCTCAACTTCGTGAATATCTTTAGGGGCGTTTAAAAAACCGTAACCAATTCCTAATATACCAACGGCCATTAAGATAAAAGAAAACGTTTTTAATTTACTTGAAAATGTATACATATCTATTACGATCAGTTTGTTCAACAATTATAATTGGCTTCTAAGTTTTAGAACGTAGTCAGCAATTAACCAACGCTCATGAACACTTAGTTGATTGGCATGAGAACCCATCGCATTTAAACCATACGTCTCAACATGAAAAATACTTCCTTCTGTGATTTCTCTATCTTTATAATTAGGAACACCTAAGAATTTTTCTCTTTCAACTAATTTTCCTTTACCATTACCAGTTGCACCATGACAACTAATACAATAGATATCGAAAAGTTCTTTTCCTTTACCAGAATTTCTATCTAATGAATCTAAAGGTGATTTCAAATTAGCTTTTGCTAATTCATAACCTTCAGTTGTATTAGGATATTCATAAGGCTCATAACCTCTGTTAATGCTACCTTCAGCAGGAAGTTGTCCTTCTTTACCGTTTGCAAAAGCTTTAGACTCTGAATAAGTTTCGTAGCCTACTGACTCATACATATTTGGAAAATACTGATAATTCGGCTTTTTATCATTATGACATGAAGCTAATAAAGCAGTTATGCCTAATAATAGTGTTATTTTATATACCCTTTTCATATCTAAATTAATTCTTTTCAATTACTTTAACTTCTACAGCTCCTGTACCTTGGAAAAAAGAAACTAATTCTTCTTCATTATCATTTACAGCAACTTCCATTAGGAAATGATCGTCTGTAGTTCTTACATCCGGATTTTCAGCTTTTTTAAATGGCCACAATCTACTTCTCATATAAAAAGTAATTACCATTAAGTGCGCTGCAAAAAACACAGTCATCTCAAACATAATAGGCACAAAAGAAGGCATATTTTGAATATAACTAAAACTTGGCTTTCCTCCGATATCCTGTGGCCAATCATGAATCATGATATAACCCATCATTGATGTTGCAACAGTAATACCAACACATCCGTATAAGAAAGCACAAATAGCTAATCTTGTTGGGGCAATCCCCATAGCTTTATCCAAACCATGAACAGGAAATGGACAAAAAACATCTTCAATATGATGGTGAGCTGCTCTGGTTTTCTTTACAGCATTCATCAATATATCATCGTCATTATAAATGGCGTAAATAACTTTATTACTCATGGTGTGAATCTTTATGTGCTTCTCTTTCTCTAATATAATTATCTCCGGTTGCTTTCAAAATTGTTTTAACCTCTGCCTGTGCAATTACAGGGAAAGTTCTAGAGTATAATAAAAACAATACAAAGAAGAAACCAATTGTTCCAATGAAAATACCAATATCTACAAATGTTGGAGAGAACATTGTCCAAGAAGACGGTAAGTAATCTCTATGTAAAGAAGTTACAATGATTACAAAACGCTCAAACCACATCCCGATGTTTACCACAATAGAAATAATGAATGAAAACATGATACTGGTTCTTAATTTCTTAAACCACATAAATTGTGGAGAGAATACGTTACAAGTCATCATCGACCAGTAAGCCCACCAGTAAGGTCCGGTAGCTCTGTTTAAGAAAGCATATTGCTCATACTCTACTCCGGAATACCAAGCAATAAACAACTCAGTAATATAAGCCACACCTACAATAGATCCTGTAATCATGATGATTAAGTTCATCAATTCGATGTGTTGTAAAGTAATATAAGCTTCTAAGTTAGATACTTTTCTCATGATGATAAGCAAAGTATTTACCATCGCAAATCCTGAGAATACCGCTCCGGCAACGAAGTACGGAGGGAAGATTGTTGTATGCCATCCAGGAATTACCGAAGTAGCAAAGTCCATAGATACAATAGTGTGTACAGAAAGTACAAGAGGCGTTGCTAAACCAGCAAGTACCAAAGATACTTCTTCAAAACGTTGCCAGTCTTTTACTCTACCGCTCCATCCAAAACTAAGGATAGAATAAATTCTTTTGTTAAATGGAGTAATAGCTCTATCTCTTAACATTGCAAAGTCAGGTAATAAACCAGTCCACCAGAAGACTAACGATACTGACAAATACGTAGAGATTGCAAATACGTCCCAAAGAAGAGGTGAGTTAAAGTTTACCCAAAGAGATCCAAACTGGTTTGGAATTGGTAATACCCAGTAAGCTAACCATGGACGTCCCATGTGAATAATTGGGAACAAACCTGCCTGAACTACCGAGAAGATTGTCATCGCCTCAGCTGAACGGTTAATTGCCATTCTCCATCTTTGACGGAATAACAATAATACTGCAGAGATAAGAGTTCCGGCGTGCCCGATACCTACCCACCAAACGAAGTTAGTGATATCCCATGCCCAACCAACTGTTTTATTTAATCCCCATGTTCCAATACCTGTAGATACTGTGTAAACGATACATCCTATTCCCCAAAGAAAGGCTGTTAAAGCGATTGAAAATACAATCCACCAATGTTTATTAGCCAAACCTTCGACAGGCGCTGCCACATCTACTGTTACATCATGATAAGACTTATCACCTATAACTAAAGGCTTTCTAATACTAGAGTCGTATATATGAGACATATTCCTTTATATTGATTTTTAATTTATTCTTAAGTGTTTCTAACTTTTACGTGATAAACCACATTTGGTTTAGTTCCGATGTGCTCTAATAAGTGATAAGATCTTTCGTCAGCGGCCAATTTAGCAACTTTACTTTCTTTATCATTTACATCTCCAAAAATCATTGCTCCAGATGAACAAGCATTAGAACAAGCTGTTTGGAATTCACCATCAGCAACAGGACGTCCTTCGTTTTTAGCTTTCAACTTAGTTGCTTGTGTCATTTGAATACACATAGAACATTTTTCCATAACCCCACGAGAACGAACATTCACATCCGGATTCAATACCATACGACCTAAATCATCATTCATATGGTAATCAAACTCACTGTTTTTGTTGTACAAGAACCAGTTGAAACGACGTACTTTATAAGGACAGTTGTTAGCACAGTAACGAGTACCCACACATCTGTTATATGCCATATGGTTTTGACCTTCACGACCGTGAGAAGTTGCAGCAACAGGACATACAGTTTCACAAGGAGCGTGGTTACAGTGTTGACACATTACCGGTTGGAATGCTACTTGTGGATTATCAGAAGCTTTTTCCATTTCGTTGAAAGTAGAAAGTGAGCTCGATAAACCAGCAATTCCTTCTTTTCTTTCATTATCTCCTTCAAAAGTTTCTTCAGAAGAATAATATCTGTCAATACGCAACCAGTGCATATCACGGCTTCTTCTTACCTCTGATTTACCTACAACCGGAACGTTGTTTTCAGCGTGACAAGCTATAACACAAGCTCCACATCCTGTACAAGCATTCAAATCGATAGAAAGATTGAAGTGGTGACCTACAGAACGATCAAATGATTCCCATAAATCTACCGAAGTAGCTTCAACTTCTTTGTGATCTAAAGATACTTTTGGTGTTTCGTTCCAAATTTTAGAATCCTTAGTATTGAAGATTTCAAGAGTAGTTTCTTTAATAATATCTCCTCTACCCATCAATGTTTTTTGACCTTGAACACAAGCAAACTCATGTTCACCGGCAGCTTTAACTAATTCAACTGACTGAACTTCGTTAAATCCTTTATATAAAGTGTAAGCATTTAAACCTACCTGCATTTCTTCTTTCAAAGCCGCTTTACGACCATAACCGAAAGCTAAACCTACTGTTCCAATAGCCTGACCTGGTTGAACAATAACCGGTACATTTTCTAATTTAGCACCATCAGCAGTTGTAATTGTAGCATAACTACCATTCAAACCACCATTAGCAACAATCTCATTAGACAATCCTAAAGTTTTAGCATCAGCATTAGAAACAGTCACATAGTTATCCCAAGAAACTCTTGTAATTGGATCCGGGAACTCTTGTAACCATGGGTTATTAGCTTGTTGCCCATCACCCATTCCGGTTTTAGTGTATAATACTAATTCTAATCCGGCACCAGCTTTAGATTTTGCTAATTCATTAGCCGCAGATGCGTAATCAGCAGTTCCTCCAGAAGTAACCTGAGGAGCTCCTACAAAAATACCATCATGCAAAACTTTATTCCAAGTTGAACCAACAATATAATTTGAAGAATATGCTTTTAAGTAATCGTAGTAAGAACCTGTAAGTCCGTTAATAGACATCAATACATCCTGAAATTGTTTAGTATCAAACAACGGACGGATTGTAGGTTGAGTTAAGCTGTAAGTTCCTTTAGTTAAAACTAAATCTCCCCAAGACTCTAAATAGTGAGGAACCGGAGCAGCAATAGTTGCAACAGCAGCAGTTTCATCTTCTTTTAAAGATAAAGCAACTGAAGTTTTAACTTTTTTAAGACCTTCAACAAATGAAGCTGAATCCGCTAAAGTATAAACCGGATTCACACCGCTCATAATTAATGTATGAACGCTTCCCGCTTTCATATCAGCGACTAACTGAGCTACCTGAGCATCAGAACCTTTTCTGATTTGTCTTGTTCCTACAGTTGAGAAAGCTTCGCTAGCTAACACCTGGTTGATAGCTAAAACTAACAATTGTGCATTTTTATCCTGAATACCAGAAACTAAAAGTCCTTTAGCGCCAGCAGCTTTTAATTGTTGAGCCGCTTTAGTAACTTCTGCTTTAAATTCAGGAGCTAAGTTTACAGAAACCGAAGAACCTGTAATGATATTATATATAAGTACTAATGCTTGTTTTTGATTCGCAACCGACATCGGTAAACGTTTATCAGCAGCAGCACCAGACAAAGTCATGTTTGCTTCTAATTGGAAGTGACGGGACATTTTTCCATTTTTAGGAATCCTGCCTTGAGCATATCCGGCATCAAATCCTCCTCCTTGCCAGTCTCCTAAGAAATCTGCACCAACAGAAACGATAAGAGAAGCTTTTGAGAAATCGTAATCCACTAAAGCTCTTTCTCCGTAAACGGTTTCAAAAGCATCCAAAGCAGCTGATGAAGAAACTGCATCATAAACTACGTGTTTTGCATTTGGATTCGCTCCAATAAAATCAGCAATTAATTTTTCTGTCGAAGGACTCGCTAATGTATTCGTTAAGAAAACCACCTGACCACCTTTAGCTTTTGCATCAGCGATACTTGATTTAATTTTCGAATCTACTACTGCCCAAGATGAATCTTTTGCTTCAACTTTTGGTGCTTTCAAACGCATATTATCATACAATGACAATATTGAGGCGTGAATTCTGGCATTTGCAGCAAATTTTGCTCCCGAAATAGTATTATTATCTATTTTAATAGGACGCCCTTCACGTGTTTTAACAAGTAGGTTTGCAAAATCAAAACCATCAAAAACCGAAGTTGCATAATAATCAGCTACTCCAGGAATGATTTGCTCTGGCTGCAATACATAAGGAATCGACTTGTTCACAGGGCCTTCGCATGCTGCAAGAGTAGCTGCTGCAGTACTAAACCCAACGTACTTTAGAAAATCACGTCTAGATGTTGAAGATGACATCGCATCAGCATTTCCTAAAAACTCATCCGTAGGAATCTCTTCGACAAACTCGTTATTTCTAAGCGCCTCAACAATAGAACCATTTTCTAGTTCCTCAACACTTTTCCAGTATTTTTTGTTTGATGACATTGTATATATATATTAAAATCTTAATAATTAAATTAATAGTGGCATTTTCCACACTCTAAACCTCCCATTTGTGCTTCAGTCAATTTATCCACACCGTATTTTTTAGAAAGTTCTTCATGTATCTTAGTATAATACCCATTTCCTTCCATTTTAACTTCTGTTTTTCTGTGACAGTTAACACACCATCCCATAGTTAATGGAGCAAATTGTTTTTGAATTTCAAAAGTCTCAACAGGACCGTGACAAGTTTGACATTCAATTCCCGCAACAGTTACGTGTTGTGAGTGATTGAAGTAAACAAAATCAGGTAAGTTATGAATACGAACCCATTTAACCGGTTGTGTTTTTCCAGTGTAAGACTGAGTCGTTTTATCCCATCCAACTGCATCATATAATTTTTGGATTTGAGCATCATAGAAAGCTTTGCTGTATTCCGGAGTAGCAGTTGACTCAGCAACTTCAGAAATATTTTTATGACAGTTCATACACACATTTAAAGAAGGAATACCTGCAGTTTTACTAACTCTGGCAGCAGAGTGACAGTATTTACAGTTAATTTCATTATCACCAGCGTGGATCTTGTGCGAATAGTGAATTGGCTGAATCGGAGCATAATCCTGATCTACACCTACCTGCATCAAGTAACCGTAAACAAAATACCCACTAGCCAACAATAAGAAAATACAAGAAACCAATACTAAAAACTGATTTTTAACAAAAGCTTTCCAGATTGAAATTCTACCAACTTTTGGTTCAACTTCGATTCCGTTAGCCTTAGCAACTTTTCTTAATACATTGTTAACCATGAATAACATCACAACCAACACTACTAATACTAAAGCAAGAACTCCTAAAATTACATTATTAGAACTTCCTCCCTGATCAGCAGCACCAGCCGCAGCCTGAGCACCAGGTAAAGCAGCAGCAGGCTCTGCTTTTGGCTCAGATGTATAAGCTATAATATTATCGATATCAGCCTCAGACAATTGAGGAAAAGATGTCATCACAGCTTTATTATTTTCATTAAATAATTTTACTGCCGCAGCATCTCCTGACTTAATCATGTCAGAACTATTATGAACCCATTTATAGATCCACGCCATGTCATGTTTCTCAGCAACCCCTCTCAACGCAGGCCCTGTTGATTTAGCATCAAGCTTATGACAAGCAGCACAATTAGAATTAAAAAGCGCCTTACCTTTTACCGGATCACCACCAGTTGTAGCAGCTGCAGGAGCAGCTTCGGTTGCAGCTGCAGGAGCAGCATCTTGCGCAAATGAAGAGAAGGAAAAAGCCAGCATCATAGCTAAACTTAAAAACATTTTCCTTGAGTTCGGATTATGGTTACCCACCTTTTTCATAAAGTATATTGATTATCTACTAAAAATTGGCACAATTTTTTATGCAACAAAATCACATAAAAAACGTTCCTTTATTTTAAACAGCCACAAAAATACGACTTAAGAACTATTCTCAAAACCCTAACTTCTTTAAAAAAACAATTTATATTAATTCTAAATAACTTTTTTATTGCTGTTTCAGTCAATAAATTTTACTTTTACTTAAAAATCTTCACATTATGAGAATTTTAACAATTCAAAAAACACTATTCACACTTCTCTTTTTTTCAATTTGCTCTTTCAAATTAACAGCACAGGAATCAAAAATTAACATTCAGCAAGATCCAAAGTTTGAACAACTACTTAATGAGAAAAGAAAAATAAATCCGTCAATTGCTGTAAATGAGCAATATAAAATCCAGATTTTTAGTGGCAACAGCGAAAAAGCCAAGAGTACCCTAAATGACTGCAAACAAAGTTTCACCAACCTGGACGGGACCATCGTTTTCAACACTCCTAATTATAAAGTTTGGATTGGCAATTTCAAAAGCCGTATTGAAGCCGAAAGAAATTTGCTTGAAATTAGAAAAGTCTATCAAAATGCCTTTTTAATCAAACCCAAAAAGTAACATTTTAACACTACATCTATTATCAAAATATTGAACTAAAATCTTAATGATTTTAGCTCGATATTTTTTTATAACAATTTTAATACGAATACTAAAAATTATAACTAGCAAAATTCATTTATAAATCATAGTTACAAAACAAACAAAGCCATTCCTTAATAGGAGTGGCTTTGTTTGTTATAACCGCGTTAAAAACGCTACGATTTTTTTCATAATTTAAGTAGGTACTCGTTGCAAACGAGCACCAGAAACGTGGACAAACGAGCGCCATCCGAGGCGAACTGGTGAACCAATCTTATCTTTGCAGGCACGGATTGCAAATCCGCGCTATCGGATATGCATACACCAGCAGAAACCGTTAGATTTCGCTATTTTCAAAAATTAATACTTACTTAAATATTCTGGAGTATAATTAGGATTACTCCTAAAACGTTCTTCAATAGGTGTTTTCCAATAATCCAATCCCTGAGTTTTTAAATAAGCCACCAGTTTCATTTTTTCCTGATATCTTTTACTGTTTACTTTAAAAAACATCTCTCTAAGATCATATAATATTTGATACTCCCCTGGATGAAATTTGGAATCTTCTGAAAATTTTAATGTTCTAAAATCTACTTTTTGATCAAAAATTAAATAATTTACAACTTCTATTTGATGATAAGATAGTGCAGCGCTTAAAGCAGACCTAAAAGGAGATCTATAGGGTCCAAAATCAGCAGAATCATCAATAAAATTTGGATTCGCATCAGCTTCAACTAATAGTTTTACATTTACTAGCCTACCATATTTACTTGCTTCAATTAGTGGTGTAGTGTAGGCTCTCTTTGAATACAAATTTACATTGGCTCCTTTTTTTATCATATATTTCAAGATTTCCAAACTTTCAGGGGATTTACAATAAGGATAACTATTAATATCGATGATGATTGCATCCCCGTATCTATCCATTATATTAGGATTTAATCCTCTATCAAGAAGTTTTCGAATTGCTAACATATTGTTTGTAGTAAGAGCAAAATGTCCAATGGTCTTACCAAATTTACCCTCCTGAAAATTAATATATTCTTCAGGAAACTCATTGATGAGTTTTTCTATTTTTTTGTCATTCCTAAGGCAACTCCAACCCGACATGGCTTTTGCTAAATCATACAAAGGTTTACCGTAAAAAAGAGCAGGATTAAATCCTCTCAATGTACCCCCCCAAACTTTATTCTCTCTTTTCTCAGAGTATTTAATTGCAGGAGGTTCGTTTACCCATTTGTCTTTCTCTATTTTTGAAATAAAGGAATAAACTCCATAACAAAGCAACAGACTTATTACAATTAAAATAATTTTTCTTCTCTTCATTTTTAATTTTATTAATTATAATCTAGTAAATCAAGTAAACTTCTCATCGCTATCACATCAATTATTTCACTTGACATATCATATTCATACCTAATTTTCAAAAAATATTTTGTAGATAAAATATTTACAAAAACTCTAAAATACAAAAAATCCCGACGAATCGGGATTTTCTTATAAAAATATAATTGAATTATTATTTCAATTTTTTCTTGATAGCTACTTCGTGGTAGGCTTCAATCACATCATCAATTTCGATATCATTGAATCCTTTAATTTGGATACCACAATCGTAACCTTTGGTTACTTCTTTCACATCGTCTTTGAAACGTTTCAAGGCTACCAATTCACCTTCATGAACTACTACGCCATCACGGATAATTCTAATTTTCGCCTGACGGGTAATCTTACCATCCGTAACCATACATCCGGCAATAGTTCCCACTTTGGAAATTTTGAACAATTCTCTGATAGATGCGTTTCCTAATACTTCCTCTTTCATCTCAGGAGCAAGCATTCCTTCCATTGCATCTTTCAAGTCATCGATAGCAGCGTAAATAATAGAATAGTAACGGATATCGATTTCTTCTTTATCAGCCAACTGTCTTGCATTTCCGGCAGGACGAACGTTAAATCCGATAATAATGGCATCAGAAGCAGAAGCCAACATAACGTCGGTTTCAGTAATCGCTCCAACCCCTTTATGGATAATATTGATTTGAATTTCTTCAGTCGATAATTTAGAGAAGGAATCTGATAATGCCTCAACAGATCCATCCACGTCTCCTTTAAGGATTACATTTAATTCTTTAAACTGACCTAAAGCAATACGACGACCAATTTCGTCCAAAGTAATATGACGTTGTGTACGTACGGATTGTTCACGCATCAATTGAGAACGCTTAGCCGCAATTTGTTTGGCTTCTTTTTCATCCTCAAATACACTAAACTTATCACCTGCAGTAGGCGCTCCATCCAAACCTAAAATAGATACCGGAGTTGACGGTCCTGCTGCTGTAACAATATTACCTCGCTCATCATGCATCGCTTTCACTTTACCATGGTGTTTACCTGCTAACAGATAATCTCCAATTCTTAAAGTTCCGTGTTGAACCATGATAGTCGAAACGTATCCTTTACCTTTATCTAAGAAAGCTTCCACAACAGCTCCCTGAGCCAATTTGGCAGGATTTGATTTCAAATCTAAAATTTCAGCTTCTAACAATACTTTTTCCAAAAGGTCTTTTACTCCAAGACCAGTTTTTGCCGAAATATCATGCGATTGGATTTTACCTCCCCATTCTTCAATAAGCAAGTTCATACCCGCTAATCTTTCTTTAATCTTATCCGGATTCGCATTTGGCTTATCAATTTTGTTGATAGCAAAAATAATTGGTACACCAGCCGCCTGCGCGTGAGAGATTGCCTCTTTGGTTTGCGGCATGATATCATCATCGGCAGCAATTACAATAATAACGATATCTGTCAATTGCGCTCCACGGGCACGCATCGCGGTAAACGCCTCGTGACCTGGTGTATCTAAGAAGGCAATTTTTTGACCATTCTCTAATTTTACTCCATAAGCTCCAATGTGCTGTGTAATACCTCCGGACTCACCCGCAATTACATTTTCTTTACGAATGTAATCCAGCAAGGAAGTTTTACCGTGGTCAACGTGACCCATTACAGTAACAATTGGCGCTCTGTTTACTAAATCTTCTTCTTTATCTTCAACTACTTCAATCGCATCTTCGATATCCACAGTGATAAATTCTACATCATAACCAAATTCATCAGCAACAATTGTTAAAGTTTCTGCATCCAAACGTTGATTCATGGTTACCATGATTCCTAAAGACATACAGGTTCCGATTACCTTAGTAATAGGCACGTCCATCATGATGGCAATTTCACCTACAGTAACAAACTCAGTTACTTTAAGGATTTTGCTTTCTTCGTCTAATGCTCTTTGTTCATCATCCGATTTCTGACGGTGCGTATCTCTTTTATCTCTTCTATATTTAGCCGCTTTAGATTTTCCTCCTTTTTTACCTTGAAGTTTTTCTAAAGTCTCTCTAATTTGATTTTTAACTTCCTCTTCTGTTGGCTCAACTTTAGCCACAATAGCAGGACGATTTCCTTTATTAAATCCAGGTCTTGCGCCTCTGTCTTTATTAGCGTTAAAACCTCCACCAGTATTAGGTGTTATCTTGTTAGGATTTGGAGCACCCGGTGTTCTTTGTTGATTACCTGCATTAGGAGCCGGAGCACCTGGTTTAGGAGCAATTCTTTTACGTTTGCTTTTATTAGCATTTGCTCCCGGTGTTCCCGGAGCAGCCGCTTTATTGCCAGTATTTTTAAAATCTTCTTTTTTCTTCTTAGGCTTCTCAAATTGAGACAAATCAATAGTTTGACCTGTTAATTTAGCCCCGGAAAGTTTTTGATACTGAGTTGCAATAGCATCTTCTGCCGGAGCCTCCTCTGTTTTTGGAGCTTCTTTAGCCGGAGCCTGAGGTTCAGCCTTAACAGCTTTCTCCTCTTTTTTAACTTCAGCTTTAGCTGTATTTTCAACAGCAGCTTTAGGCGTTTCAGCTACAACTTTCTCTTCTTTTTTGTCTGAATCCGTTTTTTCTGGAGAGCTAATTTTAGCAGCCGGTTTTTCTTCGGCAACTTCAGGCTTAGTAGCGCTTACTTTTTCTTCAGCTACCGGAGAAGGAGTAGATTTCGGATTTAAATCAATTTTTCCAACTTGCACAGGACCGGAAATTACCGCTCTTGCTTTAATTACTTCCTGTTGTTGTCTTTGTAATTCTTCCTCTTGCTTACGTTTCTCTTCTACTTCTTTATCACGCTCAATACGTAAAGCCTCTTTTTCTTTTCTCTTCTCTTCGCTTACTTCTTTCGAAGCCTCTTTTTTCCCTCTGTCACCCGCAAACTGACCGCACAGGATATCGTATACATCATTAGAAATTTTTGTGTTCGGATTTGACTCAATCGCAATCCCTTTATCCTTAAGATAATCCACAGCTCTTTCTAAAGAAATATTCAATTCCCTTAAAACTTTGTTTATTCTTATTACTCTCTCTTCAGACATATAAACTTTTTAATATTACCTATTCCGTTGTGTTGTTAGAAGCATAGACCTAACTATCAAACTCTTCTTTCAATATTTTCATTACATCTAGAATTGTTTCTTCTTCTAAATCTGTTCTTCTTACTAAATCTTCTACGTCATGTTTCAAAATACTTTTTGCAGTATCCAATCCAATTTTCGCAAATTCTTCAATAATCCACTCATCGATTTCATCCGAGAACTCTGTTAATTCTACATCGTCTTCATCAGCAGTAGTACCTTCAACATCACCTTCTCTGATAACATCTAACTCATAACCTGTTAATAAACCAGCTAATTTAATATTGTGCCCTCCTCTACCGATAGCTTTTGATACTTCTTCTAATTTCAAGAACACATCTGCTCTTTTTGTTTCTTCATCAATCTTGATTGAAGATACTTTTGCAGGACTTAACGCTCTTGTTATAAACAATTGAATATTATTCGTATAATTAATAACATCAATATTTTCATTTCCTAATTCACGAACAATACCGTGGATACGAGAACCTTTCATTCCCACACAAGCTCCTACCGGGTCAATTCGGTCATCATAAGAATCCACCGCTACTTTAGCTTTTTCACCTGGAATTCTCACTACTTTTTTAATCGTAATCAAACCATCGAATACCTCAGGAATTTCCTGTTCAAATAATTTTTCCAAAAACTTCTCGGAAGTTCTGGACATAATAATCTGAGGTTTATTTCCTTTTAATTCAACGCTTTCAATAATCCCACGAACGTTATCTCCTTTACGGAAAAAGTCAGATGGAATTTGTTTTTCTTTTGGCAAAACAATTTCGTTTCCTTCATCATCCACCAAGATAACCACTCTTGGACGCACGTGATGTACTTCGGCAGTATAAATATCCCCAATTAAATCTTTAAATTGTTTGTAAAGATTGGTATTATCATGTTCGTGTATTTTTGAAATCAAGTTTTGACGCAAAGCCAAGATAGCTCTTCTTCCTAAATCAATCAATTTTACCTCTTCCGAAACTTCTTCTCCAATTTCAAAATCAGCTTCAATTTTTCTGGCTTCAGTTAAAGTAATCTCTTCATTTTCGAAATCCAAATCTTCATCAGCAACAATTACTCTTCTTCTCCAAATTTCCATATCTCCCTTATCAGGATTGATAATGATATCGAAATTATCATCTGAACCGTATTTTTTCTTCAATGCATTTCTAAATACATCTTCTAAAATTGCCATAAGCGTTACACGATCAATAAGTTTATCATCTTTAAACTCTGAAAATGAATCGATTAATGCTAAATTTTCCATGCGAATTCTTTAATTAAAATGTTACTGTAACAACTGCCTCTTTAATATCTGTATAAGGTATTTGTTGTTCTTTCTGTACTGTTTCTTTTCCTTTCCCTACTTTCTTAGGCTCTCTTGCTTTCCAAGACAAAATTATGAAATCTTCATTAGCATCAACTAATTCAGCTTCAATTTTTTCAGTATTTGTAGTCACTATCAAAGTTCTGCCAATATTTTTTATATATTGACGTGTCAATTTTAATGGTGAACCTATCCCTACCGAAGCTACTTCCAAAGAATAATCCTGCTCTTCTCTGTCTAACTTACTTTCAATTGCACGACTAATATCAATACAATCCTGCAAAACCACTCCGTTATCATCATCCAAAGTAATCATCACCTTAAACGCATCCGTAATAGTCAAGTCAATCAAAAAAATTGAAGGTCTTTCTTCAAGCACTTCCTGCAATAATGAATTTACTTTTTCTTTAAATGTCATATTTTTTATAAAAAGAGGGGACATTTAGTCCCCTCATTATCTAGATTTTAATAAATAACGGCACAAATATAGTGTTTATTTTTATAAACCAAAAATAATTGATTACTGTAAAATTATTCCTTACCTTTATTTCAACAAGCAAATTCATTTTCTAAAGCACCATCCCAAACCCTGAAGTTATGAAAAAAATCCTAGTCCCTACCGACTTCTCCAGCCGAGCCGATAACGCGCTGAAATTAGCCGCACAGCTCGCCCAAAACAACGATTTTGAAATTCATCTTTTACACATGCTGGAAATTCCCAGCCAAATGAACGACGCTATTACCGGCGCTACCCCAATACCCGAAATCATGCTTTTTATCCAAAAAGCAAAAGAAACCATGCAACTCACCAAAGAGAGAGACTTCCTCAAAAACATTACCATTATAGATTCTATCAAATTAGAAAAAGCCACTCAAGGCATTCTCTCCTACAGCAAAGAACATCAAATTGATTTAATCATTATGGGATCTAACGGTGCTTCGGGACTAACAGAAATTATTATTGGCTCCAATACCGAAAAAGTAGTACGCCTGTCAACAGCACCCGTCATGGTTATTAAAGAAGAAATCGACTCCTTCTCTCCAAAAAACATTGTTTTTGCTTCCGATTTCTCAGAAGAAATCAAAAAACCTTTTCACAAAATACTGGATTTCACCAAAAAATTTGAAGCCAAACTCAACCTAACCATGATTTGCACTCCAAACAGTTTCAAAACTACAGCTCTGGCCAACAAAATAATGAATGATTTCACTAAAGAATTCGACATACAAAACTACCAAACCCACATTTACAACGACACCAACATCGAAAAAGGAATTATTCATTTCTCCAATGAAATCAAAGCCGATTTAATCGCTCTTTGTACTCACGGACGCACCGGACTTTCTCATTTTTTTACCGGAAGCATTAGCGAAGATTTAGCTAATCACGTAAACAAACCACTTATCATCTTTAAAATATAAATGCAAAATTTACCGCATAAAAAAAGTCCCGATTAAATCGGGACTTTTTTGTTGGTCCACTAGGACTCGAACCTAGAAAGACGGCACCAAAAACCGTAGTGTTACCATTACACCATGGACCATTCCATGTTTGCCTTACATCACTATTGTTTTGTTTAGCGAGTGCAAATTTAGAGCATTTTTTAGTTCCCGCAAATTTTTTTTTGATTTTTTTTGAAAAAATTTTTCAAAAACCAAAAACCATTTCACAATCAAGACTTTAAAAGAACCATGCTTTTGCAGAAAATTTTGTTAATGCCTATATCCTTAAATAAAAAAACATTTTCTTTGTAACTCGAAAAAATTAACTAAAATTTACTACATGAATAAGGAGACTTTCAATTTCAAAAAGTGGAATACTATTCTCGGATGGATTGCATTTGGAATCGCTTTAATAACCTATTCTCTTACCGTTGAGCCTACAATGAGCTTTTGGGACTGTGGAGAATACATAGCCACAGCTGCAAAACTGGAAGTAGGTCATCCACCCGGAGCTCCTTTGTTCCAAATGATTGGTGCTTTCTTTGCCATGTTTGCTTCCGATGCCCAACATGTAGCTTTAATGGTTAATATGACTTCAGTATTTTCCAGTGCTTTTACTATTCTTTTCATGTTTTGGTCTTCGACGATGATTTTGAGAAAAATAATTTCAAACTCAGAAGGACCTAATAAAGGCAACGATATTGTAATCTTAGGAAGTGCTCTTGTTGGTGCTCTTGCTTATACTTTTTCGGACAGTTTTTGGTTTAACGCCGTTGAAGCCGAAGTATATGCTATGGCCTCCTTATTAATTGCCTTGCTTTTTTGGCTGGGCTTACGCTGGGAACAGGACATGGACAAACCCAGAGGAAACAAATGGCTTTTAATCATTTCCTTAATTGTCGGACTTTCGTTTGGTGTACACTTCATGGCCTTGCTTACCATTCCGGCTATAGGATTTTTATATTATTTCAAGCACTACAAAACAGTAACAATTAAAAACTTCATTATCGCTAACATCGTTGTAGTTTCCATATTATTATTCATTTTTAAATTATTACTTCCGCTTACGATGGCCTTTTTTGCCAAAGCAGAGGTTTTTGCGGTTAACAGTCTCGGCATGCCTTTTAACTCAGGTACTATTATTGCCGTTTTAGCAGTGGTTGCTGCTTTTTACTTTGGATTAAAATACACTAAAGACAAAGGTTTAGTTACTTACAACACCCTTATACTTTGTATTTTATTCATCTTAATCGGATTCTCAACCTGGTTAATGCTCCCTATTCGTGCCAATGCCAATGTGAATATTAACGAAAACAAACCATCGGATGCGCGTGAGGTTTTAGCTTATTACAACAGGGAACAATATGGTTCAAACCCATTATTTTACGGTCCTCAATATACCGAAACCTTTGCAGGATTAGACAAAGACACACCTTATCTTGACAAAGCTCCCAACTATGAAAGAAACTACAAAACCGGCAAATATGAAATTGTAAACAATTACAAAAATGCCGAGCAAAATAGCGACAATGCTCAAAAAGCAATCCTTCCAAGGATGTGGAGCACGGAACACATTGAAAATTACATCAATTTTACTAATCCGCCGCAATTTAGTATCAATCCTAACTATCCTTATGAAAATGATTTAGCGCGTTACGGAATTGATGCCAGCAAATTATCTGAGGAAGATTACAACAGAGCCATTGCACAATTGAGAAACGAAGTTGAAAAAACCATTTCAGAATTCAGACAGGCTTATGCTCAAAAACAAATTGATAACGAAGGCTATGTAAAATTCCTTAAAACTTACAGTGACTACTTAATTATCGAAAAACCTACCACTGCCGATAACCTTAGCTTTATGGTGGAATACCAATTTGGCTACATGTACTGGAGGTATTTAATGTGGAACTTCGTTGGACGTCAAAGCGACAATCAGGGAAGATACGGTAACCAGGACGGTAACTGGCTAAGTGGTATTAATTTTATCGACACTTTGCACCTGGGTTCTCAGGACAACCTGCCTGAAGATGCTTTAAACAACAAAGGACGAAATGTATATTACTTTATTCCTTTTATTTTAGGATTAATAGGTTTAATGTTTCATGCCCAAAAAGACCTAAAAAGCTTTTATGTTTTATTGGTTTTATTTCTTTTCACAGGACTTGCATTAAAAATCTACCTAAACGAAAGACCTTTTGAGCCTAGAGAAAGAGACTACGCTTTAGTAGGTTCATTCTATGTTTTTGCAATTTGGATTGGATTAGGTGTTTATTCTTTATACGAGAGCGCTAAAAAATACGTATCTCCAAAACTTATAGGCCCGGCAATTGTAGCCGCATCATTATTAGGTGCTCCTGTTATTATGGCTTCCCAAAATTGGGATGACCACGACCGTTCAGGCAAATATACAGCATTAGCAATGGCTAAAGCTTACTTAAGTTCCTGCGACCCAAACGCTATTTTATTTACTATTGGAGACAATGACACTTTCCCGCTTTGGTACGCTCAGGAAATTGAAGGCTACCGTACCGATATAAAAATCGTAAACACCAGCCTTTTCATGACCGATTGGTATATTGATCAAATGAAGAGAAAAACATACGAATCAGATCCGTTACCTATTTCGTTTACACACGATCAATATGTAGGGGATAAATTAGATTATGTTGTAAATATTCCAAAAATAAAAAGCCGTTGGAGCGTAAAAGGATTGATGGACTTTATCAAACATCCTAAATCGACTGTAGAAATGCAAAACGGACAAACCATCCATTTCTACCCAACTAATCAGGTTCGAATTCCGGTTGATAAAAACACCATCATCAAAAACAAAATCGTTGCAGCCAAAGACTACGATTCCATCGTTCCTTATATCGATATCGACATTAAAGGAGGCGCTTTATACAAAAATCGATTGATGATGCTGGATTTAGTTGCCAATAACAACTGGAAACGACCTATTTATTTCAGTGGAGGTGCTTTTGACGACGAAGAGTACCTTTGGATGAAAGATTACCTGCAATTGGACGGAATGGTTTACAAATTAATCCCTGTTAAAACCACCATTCCTAAAGACGGAAATCCTATGGAAATGGGAAAAATTGATTCGGACAAAATGTATAATATTATCATGAGTTGGGATTGGGGTAACAGCGATGGCGACATTTACCACGATCCGGAAACCCGTCGTGAAAGCATCACTTACCGAACTAATCTTTCCCGATTAATGGATCAATTAATTAAAGAAGGTAAAATTGACAAGGCTAAAAAAGTAATCGACTTAGCCATGCAAAAAATGCCGGTAGATAAATTTGGTTACTATTCCTTGCTAGAACCTTTCACTAACGGTTATTATCTGGTAGGCGAAAAAGCAAAAGCCCATGATTTACTAAACAAATTGGTAGGCAAATACAAAGAAAACCTGAACTATTACAGCAAAATGAGTGCTTCAGACCAATCGGATTTAGCCATAGATATTGTAACCGATATTGAGCGCTACAGAGCCTTATTAGAAGTAATGAAGAAAAACAACGATACAGCTTTCTTCCAAAAACACCGAGCCGTATTCAATACTTATATTGATGTTTTCCACCGTTTTGGCAGAGACAAAGAATAAGTAAAACTCAAAAATCATAAAAAAATGTAGCAATCCCAACAAAACAAGATTGCTACATTTTTTTTATCTTTAATATCAAATGATTTTCAGATGAAACCCTATTGGATAAAAACCCACCAAATCATCAAAAAACTATTCTCTAATTTTGTTTGGGACATCCCCAATAACGAAAACAAAGTTTACCTTACTTTTGATGACGGTCCCACTCCTGAAATAACCGAATGGGTTTTAGCAGAATTAGAAAAACACAATGCCAAAGCTACTTTTTTCTGCATTGGTAAAAATATTATTGCGCATCCCGAAATCTTCACTAAAATTATTGAAAAAGGGCACAGTATAGGCAATCACACCCACAATCATTTGAACGGTTGGAAAACTGAAACGGATGATTATATTGAAAACTTTCAATTATGCGAAAACATCATTTCCAATCATAAATCTAAAATTTTAAATCTAAAATCTAAAATCTTTCGTCCGCCTTACGGCAAAATTAAGCCAGCTCAATCTAAAAAATTAAGACAACTAGGCTACAAAATAATCATGTGGGATGTTCTAAGCGCCGATTTTGACCAAAATATCAGTAAAGAAGAATGTTTGAATAATGCGGTTAATCATATTCAATCCGGTAGTATTGTCGTTTTTCACGACAGTGTAAAAGCTTTTAAAAAGCTGGAATATGTTTTACCCAGAGTGTTAAAACATTTAACTCAAAACAACTTTAAGCTTGAAGCAATTCGCTTTTAAAGCTGCTCCTGAACAATTGTAATTAACGAATTAGCATCTAATTCTCCGGATTGTCTCCAAACCATCTGACCGTTTTTATACACCATTAAGGTTGGTAATCCTTTAATTCGCAATGCTTCAGCAAGTTCCTGATTTTTATCCACATCAATTTTAATCACTTTTGCTTTATCGCCTAAAGCTGCCGCAACATCTCTTATCACTTCATGCATAGAAACTGAAGATTCGTTCCAATCGGTGTAGAAATCAATCAACACTGGTACTTGTGCACTTATTAGTTCTCCAAATTTTGACATAAAACCAACGAATTATTTTTTTAAATCTAAGAAAAAATTATTTTTCTTTCATACAAATGTAGCATTTTTAACGAATTATGCTACTTTCTCCCCTTTTTTTAGTTCGATAACCGTAATTTCGGGCATAATTCCTACTCTGCCGGGATAAGCATGAAAACCAAAGCCTCGATTTACATACACATAACGCCCCAAATGCTCATACAAACCAGCCCATTGTTTATAGACATATTGCGCCAAACTCCATTTAAAATAGCCGGGAATTTCAATCCCAAACTGCATGCCGTGTGTATGTCCGGAAAGTGTAAGATGATAATTCATATCATCATTTTTCACCTCGTATTCCCAATGGCTCGGATCGTGACTCATCAGAATTTTAAACTCATTTCCTCTCAAGCCTTCAGAGGCTTTTTCTAAATCGCCGGCCTGCTTAAAGTTTTTTCCCCAGTTTTCCACCCCTACTAAAGCAATTTTATCCTTTCCTTTTTTGATAAAAGTATGCTCGTTCAACAATAACTGAAAACCAATTTGCCCGTACAAATCTTTAATTTCTTTAAAATTCTGATCTTTGGCAGTCTGTGAAGGCCAAGTCACATATTCACCATAATCATGATTACCCAGAACGGAAAATTTACCATATTCGTGTGTTTTGATACGATTAAAAGTTTCAACCCACGGATGCATTTCGGTAGCATGTGTATTTACAATATCTCCGGTAAACAAAATCATATCCGAATTTTGCTCGTTCACCAAATCAATAGCATAATTAATTTTGTCCGCATTATCAAAACTTCCGGAATGCACATCCGAAATTTGAGTAATCGTAAAACCATCAAAAGCATCCGGCAAATCAGGGAAAAAGATACGTTGTTTAATTACTTTATAATTGTATTTCCCTATCGTCACACCATAAATCAGCGACAAAAAAGGCACAGCTGCCAATCCCAATCCCAGCTGACTCACAAATTTTCTTCGGCTAGGAAGAAATCCTTCATTGCTGTTCTCTACAAAATAATTCACCGACCCCATAACCAGCCTGAAAATATCTTCGGTCAACAACACAACGGCCAACACAATTTTAGGTACATAAACCACCAGCATCAATCCCATCACAAACATCGTTTGCTTGGTTTGCCCTACGGAACGATCGAAATTCATAAAACCGTAAATAATATAAATTAAAATCGCCAGACTTAACACAGCGTATCCAATCAAAAACCATTTATCTTTCAGAATTGTTTTGAAAGCCTGAAAAGCATACAATTCGATTATAAAAAGAAATACTATAAAAAATAGCAACCTAAAACCCATGTCAATACATTTTTTTACAAAATAACAACTTCTACCGTTTAATTAAGAACTACTTAATTAAACTTTAACGGAATCTTGATTTTTTTAAGAATTGAATTGAACCTCCTAGGTTTTAACGAATTATTATTTGTAAGAATATTTTAATATATTTGAAAGAAAAAACACATCAAAGATGAATATAGCTCTTAATAAACCCTATCATTTTTTCTTTTTAATAGCCCCTATTATTTTGGCTTTTGGATTTAGTAAATCCAAAGGAATATTTAACATCAATATTCACGACACTTATTTTGTCATCAAGTATGCTCACTTAGGAATTATTTTAAGTGTTTTTTATTTTTTACTTGGATTTATTCATTTTTTTATATCAAAAAAAGGCATAGAAATAAGCAATTGGATTATTTATTTGCATACCATTTTATCAGTTGGGGGATTAATTTTGATTTGGATATTATCAAAATTAATCAACAATGCGCCCCAACAAAATTTTGAAGAAACACTTAAAATTATGCGCATCAATGAATATTTGAATTTTAGTTGCATCATACTATTTTTAAGCATGCTTCTTATTCAAGTAATTTTCTTTGTTAGTGTTTTATGGAAATTGGCAAAAAGTATATTCTAAATTTTTGATTGATTTTAATTTGACCACTTTCTGGAAGTTGTCAAATTTCTGAGAGTAACCAAATTTTAATTCCTCGCTTCCTCACGAATCCTTTCGTGTGGTATGTTTAAATCTTTGCAGAGCTACTTGATGAGATCCCTCATTCTTCGGGATGACAAGATTGTGAATAATTGTCTCCCAAAAGAGGTTTCTACTAAAAAAACAGAACATTGTACCTTAAAATTTTCACCCGTCCTTAACTTCCGCAGTCGAGTGTCAAATGTTTGAAGAATACGTAAAAAGAAAAGCTGTTTGAGCGAAGCGAGTTCTTTTCTTTTAGACTCGAGCCGAAGGCGAACAGAGCAAAGCTAATTCGAAAACCAATTTGACCGATGAGGAAGTGTAAGACTTGATTTTTTTGTTTCTTTTTTGATCAAGCAAAAAAGAAAAAGCTACTTAACAAGATTAAGATAAAATGACTTTTCATAAACAAACCAATCTCAACAAAGCAATTAGAAATAATCATAAAGTAAATTGAATTCTATATTTTTACATTTTAAATTCAATTTATAAATCAATGTCACAAAAACGTCTTTTTCTACTCGATGCCTATGCTTTAATTTTTAGAGGGTATTACGCCTTTATCAAAAATCCAAGAATCAATTCTAAAGGCATGGACACTTCGGCCATTATGGGATTTATGAATTCATTAATGGATGTGATTAAGCGCGAAAAACCGGATCATCTGGCGGTAGCTTTTGACAAAGGAGGCAGTGATTTACGCAACGAAATGTTCCCGGAATACAAGGCTAACCGTGATGCAACTCCCGAGGCTATCAAAATTGCCGTTCCTTATATTCAGGAATTATTGCGCGCCATGCACATTCCTATTATTGAAGTGTCGGGTTACGAAGCCGACGATTTGATAGGTACGATTGCTAAACAAGCCGAAAAACAAAATTACCAGGTATATATGGTGACTCCGGATAAGGATTTTGCCCAACTGGTAAGCGAAAATATTTTTATGTACAAGCCTGCCCGAATGGGTAACGGAATCGAAATCTGGGGAATTCCGGAGGTTTTAGAAAAATTTGAAATCGAAAGACCGGATCAGGTGATTGATTATTTGGGAATGATGGGCGACTCCGCCGATAACATTCCGGGACTACCGGGTGTAGGTGAAAAAACCGCTAAAAAATTCCTGGCCGAATACGGTTCGATGGAAAATCTTTTAGCAAATACGCACCAATTAAAAGGGGCTATGAAAACCAAAATAGAAGCCAATGCCGAATTAGGATTATTATCAAAAAAACTAGCTACTATCCTATTGGATTGTCCGGTGACTTTTGACGAGAAAGATTATGAATTATCCAAACCTGATGTTGAAAAAACAGATGCTATCTTCAACGAATTAGAGTTTAGAAGAATGGCAGAACAATTTGATGCGATTTTCAAAAATCCATCACCAGCTTCCGCAAACGTAGAAAACACCGTTGACGAAGCTAAACTTTACAAAAAAACATCACCTAAAAACGAAGATCAGTTTGACTTGTTTTCGGCAAGTACTCCGGGTCAGGATGCTGAAATCGCGCACACACAATTTTACAACACACTAGAAAACACGCCGCATTCGTACCAAATCATTCAGGGTGATTTAGGAATTCGTTTGCTGTTGCAAAATTTACAAAAACAAACTTCCGTTTGCTTTGACACCGAAACCACCGGACTGGATGCTTTGCATGCCGAATTAGTTGGAATGTCATTCTCTTACGAAAAAGGCAAAGGTTTTTATGTTCCGTTTCCGGAAAATCAGGAAGAAGCAAAAACTTTGGCCGAAAAATTCATTCCGTTTTTTGAAAATCCGAACATTGAAAAAATCGGTCAAAACATCAAATACGATTTAAAAATCCTTGCTAATTATGGTATTCAAGTAGCCGGAAAATTATTCGACACTATGATTGCGCATTATCTGATTAATCCGGATATGCGACACAACATGGATATTCTGGCAGAAACTTATTTAAAATATTCCCCGAAATCAATTGAAGATTTGATTGGTAAAAAAGGGAAAAATCAAAAATCGATGCGTGAAGTCGATTTGGAAGATATCAAAGAATACGCAGCTGAAGATGCCGATATCACTTTGCAACTAAAAGAAGTATTCGCTCTTGATTTGCAAAAAACTGAAACTCAAAAATTATTTGACGAAATCGAAATTCCGCTTATACCAGTTTTGACAGCCATGGAATCGGAAGGAATTAATCTCGATGTGCCATTTTTGAAAAAAATGTCGGTAGAAATGGCTGCCGAAAGCAAGGCGCTGGAACAAAAAATATACGAAACTGCCGGAGAAAAATTCAATTTGGCTTCTCCAAAACAACTCGGCGACATTTTATTTGACAAATTAAAAATTGGCGGTGCCAAACAAAAGAAAACCAAAACCGGACAGTACGCTACCGGAGAGGAAGTATTAAGTTATCTGGCTAACGACCACGAAATTGTACGTGATATTCTGGAATGGCGCCAAATGGTGAAATTACAAAGCACCTATATTGATGCTTTACCTAATCAGGTGGATGAAAAATCAGGACGCATCCATACCGATTATATGCAAACTGTTGCTGCAACAGGTCGTTTAAGTTCCAATAATCCAAACTTACAAAACATTCCGATTCGTACCGAAAGAGGACGTCAAATTCGTAAGGCTTTCATTGCTCGTAACGAAAATTACACGCTGGTTTCTGCCGATTATTCTCAGATTGAATTACGTATTATTGCCGCTTTAAGTGGAGAAGAAAATATGATTAAGGCTTTCCAAAACAACGAAGACATTCATAAATCTACGGCTTCAAAGGTTTTCAATGTCCCTTTGGACGAAGTAACTCGTGAACAACGTAGCCATGCCAAAACGGTGAACTTCGGAATAATTTACGGGGTTTCGGCATTTGGACTTTCGAACCAAACCAACCTGAGCCGTTCAGAAAGTGCTGAATTGATTGATGCCTATTACAAAACCTACCCGAGATTGAAATCCTTTATTAATGAGCAAATTGATTTTGCCCGAGATCACGGATATGTGCAAACCATTTTAGGACGTCGTCGTTATTTGAAAGATATTAATTCCCAAAACGCAGTAGTCAGAGGTGCCGCTGAACGAAATGCAGTAAATGCCCCTATTCAGGGATCTGCTGCCGATATTATCAAAATTGCGATGATTAATATTCATCATAAATTGGTTTCCGAAAATTGGAAATCAAAAATGTTATTGCAGGTACATGACGAGCTTGTGTTTGATGTCCATAATGATGAACTGGAAAAAATCCAACCGATGATTAAAGCCGAAATGGAAAATGCCTTTAAACTGGAAGTTCCTTTGGTAGTCGATTTAGGCATAGGAAAAGACTGGCTGGAAGCGCATTAAGATTTTAGATCTCAATAGCAGTTGGTAGTAAATTTTAAAGAAATCTATCTATCATTCCTTTAAAACTTGACAATGAGAAATTTGACAAATTATCAGCTTGTATCAAAGATTTGAAGTTAACCACTAAGTATCTACTAAAAAAGTAATCAATTTTTTTAGTAGATACTCTATAATATTTTTCAAAATTAAGCAAATCATGTAGAAACCCAGTTTCAAACTCACAATCATTACCATTTACAAAATGCATTATAAATCTTGACTGTACTCTTTTTATGCGTTCACTATTATCTACTAATACTACACCATTTTCATTTTTTATACATTTGTCATACCATGAAACAAAGGACAAGCTGTAATCATTCCTGGTTAGTTCACCTACCGTAATTGAAATATATTTTGAAATATCTTTGTTAATAGATAAACTTTGGTATCTTTCTGCAGCTAATTTAACCGCTTGCTTTTTTAAATTCAAATCATTAAATAGTTCAAAAGAATCTTTTTCAAATTCAAACAGACACAAGAGATACAAAGTAAGCACTGTTTCAAAAAAGTTTCCATCATTACCAATAAAAACATTTGGAACACTATCCTTATGATTGAGATCATCCTTTAAAATCGTTTTGAAATTTGACAATATCAAATACTTATTCAATATTTTTTTTAACCTCCTAGGATTAGTGAAATTTATTTCACAGAAAAACTCAGCAATTTTCTCATCTAATTTACCTTCAAAATCTCCATATTTCAACTCTCTATTATCAAAATAAGCACTTACTAATTTTAAAACATTATCATGTTCTGGCATAGAAAAAGATAGATCGAATATTTTTTCCAGATATTCGCTTGATTTTACAATCTCTCCGTATTTCGTTTTAACTGCTTGTTCAATCGCTTTTTTATCTATTCCTAAAAAGAAAATAGTTTTATTACCATAAGTAAAAAAGAGCTTGATAGCAGAAAGTAAGTTCAGAACCTGTTCAGGCTCACAACGATCTAAATCATCAATAAAAACAATATTAAATTGTGGTTTTCCTTCAACAGTAATTCTATCTTCAAATGTTATAAATTCAGTTTTAAAACTTTCTAAAGCTTTATAAAAAGTCAATTCTTCATTTTTTGAAAGCTCTTCAACAAATGCTGATGGATCCAATTCAATTCCTGGACCATTAGGATATAAAGGAATATTTAATTTTACAGATTTTCCTAAACCTCTAAGAATCCTTCCTCCATATTTAATAAAATCAGAACAAAGCTCTTCTGTAGTATCTATGCTTTTTGAAGTTATATATTCCAACAAAGACATAGCGAGATTCTCATCTTTTTCAAATTCCCAAGCTTCAAAGAAAAAAGTATTGAATTCACTTTTTAATTCTTTTTCAAGATATTTCATTAAACTACTTTTCCCACTTCCCCATTCACCGTAAAGCGAAAACATTTTTATCTCGTTAAATTGATCTTTATTGCCAATTAAAAAAGCTTTAATTAAATCTCCTTTGTCAATTATTCCTAAATAATCATTTTCAGAAGTTAAATCTTTAATAGGTAAATTGGATAACAATCTAGGCTTTGTCATAATGTAAGAAATGAAATTCAAAATCAAATTTAACTTTTTAATTCAATTCGAAAACATTCTTAGAATATTTTTACAAGAAAAGTAAAACTCAAAAAAACTACTTTAAATAAAAAATCCATTTCTACTACTTTTTAGAAATGGATTTTTTTGTTCTGGAAGATTCTCTTTCTTTTAAATTTGTTTTAATCACAACCGTTTGATAAGGCGCTTCGTTTTCCTCTTCGGCTTCAAGGCGGTCGATAAGGAGTTTGGCAGCCACTTCTCCAATCTCCACTCCGTGCTGACTTACCGTACTTAAACTTGGCGTCAAACGTCGGGAAGCTAAAATTCCGTCGGCAAAACCTATAATAGATAATTCTTCCGGAATTTTGTAACCTTTTTTTATCGCCAGTTTTAAAGCCGCCACTGAATCACGTTCGTCCAAAGCAAAAACCGCATCAATCGTATTGTTTTCAAAAACAGCTTCAATTTTTTTCTTCATATCATCTTCTGAATTAGTACGAAGAATAATATTCTCATTGACCGCAATTCCATTATCTGCTAAGGCTTTCAAATAACCTTCAGTTCTTAATTTACCCACACTTAAATCATCAACTGAGGAAATCAAAGCAATATTTTTACACCCGATATCAATCAAACGTTGGGTAACATTTATAGCCGAATCGTAATCGTCCACTACTACTTTATCACATTCTACCTCATCGGCAATACGGTCAAACATCACAATTGGAGTCCCTTCATTAATAATATCATTAAAATGAGAGTAATCCTGAAGTTTTTGCGCTTCCTGAGATACCGATAATATAAAACCATCAGTAGTTCCATTACTCAACATTTCTAAAGTATTAATTTCTTTCACTAATGATTCATTCGAAATACAGGTGATTACATTATAACCTTTCGCATCGGCTACTTTTTCAATTCCGCTGAATACTTTGGCAAAAAAAGAATTTAAAATATTCGGGATGATAACCCCAATCGTTCTGGTTTTTCGGTTTTTTAAATTCAAACCAATGATATTGGGCTTGTAATTTTTAAGTTTAGCATACTCTTTAATTTTAACTTTAGTCTGATTACTAATTTCCGGACTATCGTTTAGCGCTTTAGAAACTGTAGAAACAGAAACATTAAGTTCCTTTGCAATTTGCTTCAGTGTTGCTTTAACTTTCATAATAGTTTATATTGTTCTTATTTTTTAGTCATTTTCAAAATAGTATTACACAAAAGCGCAATACAACTTAACGGCACCTTAAAACAGGATTTCATGCTTCATTTCTTCCACCGCAAGAATGCAAGATAATCAAATTATTTTTCATATCAAATGTAAGATAATTTTAAAACCAAAGCACGAACTCGAATTAGAAAAAAGACAATGCTGCCACCGCAATAAATATCCGATTGATAATCAGCTTCAAAACCAAAAAAAATTATTCTTTTAAGGATTTGTATTTAAAATAATTAATTGTACTTTTGCACTCCCTTTATTGGGGACGGAATGTTTAATTAAAAAATTTTTATTGTGAACGCATTAAGCTACAAGACAATTTCAGCTACAAAGGCAAACTCTAACAAAGAGTGGATCGTTGTAGATGCAGAGGGTCATAACTTAGGACGTCTTGCTTCTAAAGTCGCTATGATTTTAAGAGGAAAGTACAAGCCAAGCTATACCCCACACGTGGACTGTGGAGATAACGTAATCGTTATTAACGCTGAGAAAATCAACCTTACAGGT
This sequence comes from Flavobacterium pokkalii, assembly GCF_014596575.1. Classification (GTDB taxonomy): domain Bacteria; phylum Bacteroidota; class Bacteroidia; order Flavobacteriales; family Flavobacteriaceae; genus Flavobacterium; species Flavobacterium pokkalii. The sequence continues at coordinate 226,701 of NZ_NASZ01000003.1, forward strand.
AACAAAATGGACGAGAAAATTTACTTACGTCACACAGGTTATCCAGGAGGACAAAGAACTTTAACCGCTAAAGTATTGCAAGCTAAAAACCCTGCAGCTTTAGTAGAAAAAGCAGTAAAAGGAATGTTACCTAAAAACAAATTAGGAGCTGAACTTTTCAGAAATTTAAATGTTGTTGTTGGTTCTGAGCACAAACAAGCGGCCCAAAAACCAAAAACTGTTAACCTAAACGATCTTAAGTAATGGGAGTTATTCACAAAATCGGTAGAAGAAAAACCGCTGTTGCACGTGTTTATGTTTCAGAAGGAACAGGAAAAATCACTGTAAACAAAAAAGAATTAGCCACTTATTTCCCAACAGCTACTTTACAATACAAAGTGATGCAACCTTTGTCTATGACAGAAAACGCTGAAAACTTTGACGTAAATGTAAATGTTTACGGAGGTGGAGTTACTGGTCAGGCAGAAGCTGTAAGAATGGCAATCGCTCGCGCTATGTGTGAAGCAAACGCTGAAAACAGATCTATCTTGAAACCAGAAGGTTTATTAACAAGAGACCCAAGAATGGTTGAACGTAAGAAATTCGGTCAGAAGAAAGCTCGTAAGAGATTCCAATTCTCTAAACGTTAATACTACCTGTCTTGTACAGATGGTGCAAGACTTTATCAATTATTTATTGAAATTAAAAAACACAGTTATTGTTGCTCTCCTATCGAGGTAGGATTTAGTTTAGCATCTAAATGTATAAAGCCGATTAACGCCATTTATACATTGCTAATCAACAGAACGTAAACTAGTTAAAAAAATGGCAAACAAAGTAGAAGTTAAAGAATTACTAGAAGCAGGTGTTCACTTCGGACACATGACTAGAAAATGGGATCCAAACATGGCTCCTTACATTTATATGGAGCGTAATGGAATTCACATTATCAACCTATATAAAACTGCAGCTAAAATCGAAGAAGCTAATGAAGCTTTGAAAAAAATCGCTGCATCAGGTAGAAAAATCTTATTCGTAGCTACCAAAAAACAAGCAAAAGACATCGTTGCTGAAAAAGCAAAAGCTGCAAACATGCCTTACATCACTGAAAGATGGCCAGGTGGAATGTTAACAAATTTTGTTACAATCCGTAAAGCAGTTAAAAAAATGTCTTCTATTGATAAAATGAAGAAAGACGGAACTTTCAATACTCTTTCTAAAAAAGAGAAATTGCAAATCGATCGTCTTCGTGCTAAATTAGAAAAAAACTTAGGTTCAATCGCTGATATGTCTAGACTTCCAGCTGCATTGTTCGTAGTAGATATCAAAGCTGAGCACATCGCAATAAAAGAAGCACAAAAATTAAACATTCCAGTATTCGCAATGGTTGATACTAACTCTGATCCACGTGAAGTAGATTACGTTATCCCAGCCAATGATGATGCTTCTAAATCAATTGAGAAAATTTTATCTATAGTAACTACTGCTGTTGTTGAAGGACTTTCTGAAAGAGGTTCTGAAAAAGAAACTGCAGAAGCAGCTACAGAAGAAGCTCCAGCTGCTGAGGCAGCTCCGGCTACTGAAGAATAAATCAATTTAAATTCCAAATTTTAAATTCCAAATTCCAAAATCAGATTTTTAACCATCTGATAACGTTGGGATTTGGGATTTGAAGATTGGAATTTTTACTTTTAACATTAAAATAATAAAATATATTATGGCAACAATTACTGCTGCAGACGTAAATAAATTAAGACAAGCTACAGGTGCCGGAATGATGGACTGTAAAAAAGCTTTAGTTGAAGCTGAAGGAGATTTCGATAAAGCTATTGAAAACCTTAGAAAAAAAGGACAAAAAGTTGCTGCTAACCGTTCTGACCGTGAGTCTTCTGAAGGAGCTGCTGTTTCTTTTATCAACGCTGACAACACTAAAGGAGCTATCATCACTTTGAACTGCGAAACTGACTTCGTAGGTAAAAATGAAGCTTTCGTAACTTTAGCTAAACAATTAGTTGAAAAAGCAATCAATTTCTCTTCTAAAGAAGAATTTTTAGCTTCTGACTTCAACGGAATCACTGTTGCTGAGAAATTAATCGAGCAAACTGGTGTTATCGGTGAAAAAATCGAAATCGGTGGTTTTGAAATCATTGAAGGTGCTTTCGTTGGATCTTATGTTCACGTAAACAAAATTGCTGCTTTAACAGCTATTTCTGCTCCAATTGCTAACGCTGAGACTTTAACAAAAGACATCTCTATGCAAGTAGCTTCTATGGGTGCTGACACATTATCTTACAAAGATTTCGATCCTGCTTTCATCGCTTCTGAACTTGAAGCTCGTATCGCTGTAATCGAAAAAGAAAATGAAGAAGCTGCTCGTTTAGGAAAAACTTTGAAAAATGTACCTAAATACATCTCTTACGCTCAATTGACTGAAGAAGTTATCAAACAAGCCGAAGAAGATGCTAAAGCTGAATTAAAAGCTGAAGGTAAACCAGAACAAATCTGGGACAAAATTATCCCTGGAAAAGTACAACGTTTTATCTCTGACAACACTACTTTAGATCAAGAGAAAGCTCTTTTAGATCAAAACTTCATCAAAGATGACAGCAAAAAAGTAGGTGATTATGTTAAAGGTTTCAACGTTGAAATCACTGGTTTCAAAAGAGTAACTTTAGGATAATCCTAAACCATTTTATGCAAAAAAGCAGTTTGATCACAAACTGCTTTTTTTATGCTTCTATTTTTTTCATAGTAGACTCACGCATAATAATTGACGTAGGCAACTCAATTGTTTTGGGTTCAAAAATCTTTCCTTCTTTTCTACAAACCATTTCTTCTAACAACAAATTAAAAGCCGCAACTCCCATTTCATAACTTGGCTGATCTACGGTGCTTAGTTTTGGGGTAATAACCTGAGAAACTAACCAATTACTAAAACCAATTACTGCAATTTGATCCGGCACCTGAATTCCTTTTTCATTAAAATGTGCCAAAACCCCAACTGCTACTAAATCAGTAATTACAAAAATTCCGTCAATCCCTTTATCTTCTTCCAGAATCTGTTTAGCAAAATCCACTCCCTGCTCAAAAGTGATACTCTTACAGGAATAAACTAAACTGGAATCAAACGGAATTCCGTTTTTCTCCAAAGCTTTTTTATAACCTAAAAACCGATCAATAGAATTTTGCGGATTAGCCAGTCCCCGAATATGAGCAATCTTTTTACAACCCATATCAATTAGATGCTGCACCGCTTCCATAGCTGCTTTTTGATCATCAATAATCACTTTGGAACTAGGAATCAACTTTGAAATTTTATCAAACTGCACGAAAGGAATTTCTTTATGTAAAATCTCCTTAATATGAGCATCATTGTTAGATTCATTTGAAAGCGACATAATAATACCATCTACCCTCTTATTAATCAACAAAGCCACCTGCTTCTTTTCCAGTTCCAACGATTCATTTGATTGAAGAATAATTACTAAATAACCATTCTTTTCAGCTTCAGCAATTATGCCATTAACTACACCCGAAAAAAAATGATGCACCACTTCCGGAATAATAAGACCAATGGTTTTAGATTCTTTGGTTCTTAAATTAACAGCAAAACTATTAGGAGTATAATGCAATTCCTCGGCAAGAGCAATAACCGCTTTCCTGGTTTTTTCACTAACATCAGGATAGTTCTTAAGTGCTTTTGAAACAGTCGTTATTGAAATCCCTAATTGATGGGCAATCTCTTTTAAAGTGGCTTCTTTCATGCAAACAAATATCAAAATAATTTTCTAAAATCGAAAACGTTTTCGGTGTTTTCGAAAACGTTTTCGATGAAAATTATTGTTATTTTTAACTTAAATAAAAATAGATTTGATAAAAAATAACCAAACATTTTATTAACTAAACAATTTTAAACCATGAAAACAGATAATTTACTATGGAAAAGAATAGGTTTGCTCATAGCACTATTGTTATTCAATGCTTCTTTTTCACAAAATTCAAATTTATCAGGAACTGTTACCGATGCTTCAGGAGCACCGCTTCCGGGAGTAAATATCGCCATTAAAAACAGCTCAAAAGCAATAGCCACTGATGCTAATGGAAAATATTCATTTAACAATTTAAAAAATGGCAGCATTGGACTTATTGCTACTTATATTGGATTCAAAAAAACAGAAATCAGCGTTAACGTTAATGGAAACACAGTTCAAAATATTACCCTGACAGAAGACGCTAATGTTCTGGAAGATGTGGTAATCACAGGGGTTGTAAATCCTAAAGCTAAAATAAAATCCAGTGTTTCCATCACCTCTTTAGGAACAGAACAAATCAACCAATCAGCTCCGAGATCAACAGCGGAAATCTTCAGAACCATCCCGGGTATCCGTTCAGAATCATCAGGAGGTGAAGGAAATTCAAATATTTCAGTTCGTGGGGTGCCAATTTCATCCGGTGGATCTAAGTATTTACAACTTCAGGAAGATGGTCTTCCGGTATTATTATTTGGAGATATTGCCTTTGCTACAGCAGATATTTTTACAAGATTTGACGGAAATATTGCCAAAGTAGAAGCTATTCGTGGAGGTTCGGCATCTACACTTTCTTCGAATTCTCCTGGTGGTATTATCAACTTTATTAGTAAAACAGGAAAAACAGAAGGCGGAAATATAAGCACAACTTTCGGTCTGGATTATGGAAATTTCAGAACTGATATTGACTACGGAGGAAAAATTGGTGAAGGCTTATATTTCCACACTGGTGGTTTTTACAGAACTGGTGAAGGTGTTAGAAAAACAGGTTTCAACAGCAATAATGGTGGTCAGTTTAAATTCAACATTACCAAAGAATTTGAAAACGGTTCGATTACTGTTTACGCTAAATTCTTAAATGACCGAGCTGCTGCTTACATGCCAATGCCTGTTGCGGTTTCCGGAACAAATGCCAATCCAACCTGGAAAAGTGTTAACGGATACGATGCAACAACAGGAGCTTTACAATCTATTTATTTAACTCATAATCTAGGATTAGGCCCTGACGGAAATGTTCGCAGAGAAGCAGTAGCCAATGGTATGCATCCTGTTTCAAAATCTATCGGTGCTAATGCAAATTTTGACTTAGACGGAGGTTGGAAAATAACAGATAACATCCGATTCACATCAAATTCAGGAGGTTTTATTTCTCCTTTCCCTGCCGAGTTAGCAACTGCTGCTACAATTGCAAATTCATTTGGTACCGGCTCTACATTAGTTTATGCAGATAACGGCGCCGCATTTAACAATCCAAATGGATTAGTAGCTCGCATCCATATGTTTGATACCCAATTAAACAATATGGGGAATTTCATGAATGATTTAAGATTAACCAAAAAATTTAACAAAGTAGGTGTTACTGCAGGTTTGTTTAAATCCATGCAAAACATTTCCATGTCATGGCTATGGAACTCTTATTTACAGGAAGTATCAGACAACAACCCACGTTTAATTAACGTTAAAAATGCTGGCGGCGCTTTATTATCAGAAAACGGATTATATGCATACGGAACACCTGCCTGGGGTAATTTAGCCAGAAACTATGATACACAATATAATGTTTCAGCACCTTATGTAAACATTTCCATCGATGCAACCGACAAATTATCCTTAGAAGGTGGATTACGTTATGACAAAGGTAAAGTAACCGGATCTTTTGCAGGCGGAACATCAACTACTTACGACATTAACAACGATGGTACGATTTCAGTTCCTGAACAAAATGTTTATGCAGTAGACAATGCAAATGCTACAACTGTAAACTACGCTTACGATTATTACTCTTATACTTTAGGAGCTAACTTTTTAATCAACAACAAACAATCGGTTTTTGCTCGTTACAGCCGTGGTGCATCTGCTAAAGCGGACAGAATTTTATTCAACGGTGATTTAGATTACCTTAACGGAGATAAAATGAACGCTTTGGATTTCTTACAACAAGCTGAAATTGGATACAAACAAAAATTCAACAAAGGTTATTTTTACGCTACTGCTTTCCATTCGAAAACAGACGAACAAGGTGGATTTGAAGCAACTTCAAACAGTATTATCCAAAACAACTATAAATCACTTGGTTTAGAATTAGAATCATCTTACGATGTTGTTGACAATTTAAACTTAAGAGGTTCATTAACGTATACTAAAGCTGAAATTACTTCTGGAGCTAACGATGGAAACCAACCAAGAAGACAGCCAAAATTAATGTATAGCTTTATCCCTACTTACAAATTTATGGACAACAAAAACACCTTAGGACTAAGTTTCATTGGTCAGTCAAAAGCATACGCTCAAGATTCCAATCAATTAATAATGAACGGATTTGTAATTGTAAACGGATTTGTAGAAGTGGGCATTGCAAAAGGTTTATCTTTAAATGTTTCAGGAAACAACCTATTTAATACTTTAGCAATAACTGAAGCTGAAGAAGGGAGTATCACTGAAAACACAGTGAATTATGTAAGAGCAAGATCTTTAACAGGAAGATCAGTATCGATGTGTTTAGCCTATAAATTCTAAATAATTTTTTTCATAATAGTTGGTTGGCAATTCCTGTACTATAATAAAACATAAAAAGTACAGGAATTCATTTAAAAATTTTAAAATCGCAATTATGGCATTCGTGAAACCTAAATTAAGTTTTTGGCAAATAATCAATATGAATGTTGGCTTTTTTGGCATCCAATACAGTTTTGGTTTGCAACAAAGTGCCGTAAATCCAATTTATGATTTTTTGCATGCCAGTCCGGATCAAATTCCAATTCTAAATTTAGCCGGACCATTAACCGGATTATTAATCCAACCGATTATTGGCGCCATGAGTGATAAAACCTGGCATCTTAAATGGGGACGAAGAAAACCTTATTTTTTCATCGGTGCACTCATTTGCAGCATCACCTTATTCCTATTCCCATTCAGCAGTTCACTTTGGATGGCAGCAGGTTTACTTTGGATTTTAGATGTTGGAAATAATACTGCCATGGAACCTTACCGAGCCTTTATTGCAGATACGCTTAATGAGGACCAACAACCAATCGGTTTTCAGGCGCAGAGTTTTTTCACAGGTTTCGGACAATTTTTATCCTATATCTCACTGTTTTTGTTTCCAATTATTTTTGCAGGTTATACAGGAGAGTTACCCAACTGGATTTATGCTTCTTTCTTTTTGGGAGCAATTCTTTCGATAACTTCCATTTGGTGGAGCATGAAAAAAACAGCCGAAATTCCACCAACAGCCGAAGAAATTGAAAAAATCAAAGCAGAACCTCTAAATCTTTTAAGTCCGTTTGTAGATATTTATCATGCTGTTTTAGAAATGCCAAAGGTAATGTGGCAACTTTTTTTAGTGTATTTGTTCCAATGGTATGCGCTGATGTGTTTCTGGCAAAATAACTCCAAAAGTATTGCTTTATCGGTTTGGGATGTTACTCCGGCAAACAAAGAAGGTTATGAAAAAGCAGTAGAATGGATGGGATTAATAGGAGCTTTTGGTTTTATCGTTACCTTTTCAGTAGCTTTTTATTTGGCAAAATTGGCTAAAAAACACAGCTCAAAAATGGTACATTTTGTTTGCTTGCTATTTGGTGCTATTTCCTTTCTGTTTTTCCCTTTGATACACAACCAATATTTATTTTTTGCCGTAATCATAGGCTACGGAATAGCCTGGGCAAGTATGATGGGAATACCTTATTTAATAGTTGTAGCAACCATTCCTAAAGAACGTTATGGTGTATATATGGGTATTATCAACATGATGATTGTAATCCCAATGATTTTTCAAAATATCTCATTTGGTTACATTTTAAAGAATTTTTTAAATAATGATCCCCGACTAGCAATAAGCTTTGCCGGAGTACTCCTAATCTTGGGTTCACTAAGCACTCTTTTGATTAAAGCACACAAAACAGCAAATTAACAACATGAATACTAATATTACCTACAAAAAAGCAATTGAACTGCTCGAAAAATCATCTTCTTCAGAAGGTTTTTTAGCGAGTGCACAAAACATTTCCAATTACAAAAGAGTTTGGGCACGTGATGGTGTGATATGTGGATTAGCAGCCTTGGCTTCCGGAGATAAAAATTTGATAGATACCTTCGAAAAAACATTAGAAACTCTGGCAAGAAATCAACATCCAACAGGTACAATTCCTTCAAATGTAATGACTAACGGAGATAATGTCGAAGTAAGTTATGGTGGATTAGCCGGAAGAGTCGATGCGGTAACCTGGTTTATAATCGGGGTTTGTCAATATGCTTTTTACAAAAAAGAGGTTTCCTTTGTTGAAAAACACCAATCCCATATCCAAAAATGTCTAACCTTAATGGAAGCTTGGGAATTTAACAACAAACACCTGATGTATGTTCCATTATCAGGAAACTGGGCCGATGAGTACATTACAGATGGCTATGTTTTATACGACCAATTGCTTCGCATCTGGGCGCTAAAAAGTTATAATTACTTTGCAAAAAACAATGAAATCAGCTTAAAAATCAAACAAATAACCGAACAAATAGAATCTAATTTCATTCCTGATTCACCCGGAGAGAAATACCACGAAAGAACTTACAACGAATTAAACATAAAAGACTTCATGCCTTGTTCTTTCTCTCCTGCAGGATACAAAACACCGTTTGATTCGTTTGCGCATTCCTTAGCATTATTGTTAAATATCGGTTCAGAGGAATTTCAGCTAAAGATTATTCAACATACTGAAAAAACAAGAACTCAAACAGCACTGAAAATACTCCCGGCTTTTTGGCCTCCAATAAAAGAAACAGATGCCGATTGGAATTTACTGAAGAACAATTTTAAATATGAATTTAGAAATTATCCTAATGAATTCCACAATGGAGGGAGCTGGCCAATGGTGAATGGTTTTTATGGAGTTGCCCTCCTTACAAAACAGCAAAATAATATTGCACGGAATCTTCTAAATTCAATAAATGAAGCCAATGCAAAAGAAGATTTTAGTTTTTACGAAAATTTCAATACCGAGACCCAAAAACCAAACGGAGTCCCTTTTTGTACCTGGAGTGCTGCGGCAACCGTTATGCTCCATCAGGGGATTAATGCCAATTTTAAATTATTGATTTAAAATGAAAAAGACAATCGACATAATCTGTGCAGGTGAATTGCTCATTGACTTTATTGGCAATGAAATCAACACCCCTATTTCAGAGATAGAAAATTACGAACGCTTCCTTGGTGGCTCTCCAACTAATGTTGCTATTTATGGTGCAAAATTAGGATTGAAAACTACTCTGGCTGCAAGTTGCGGCAATGATGGTTTAGGTCATTTTATGGTTGAAAAACTAAACCAAAATCAGGTAAAGACAACTCTTATTGAAAAAACAAACGATTACCCCTCTTCGGTGATTTTTGTTTCAAAATCAAATGCCACCCCTGAATTCATAGCTTATCGACAAGCCGATTTCCACATTAATGAAGCTCAAATTCCGGACACTGTCCTCGAAGAAGCCCAAATTTTTCATACTACCTGTTTTGCCTTAAGCAAGAATCCGGCTCGAGAGACCATTTTGAAAAAAGCTAAAAAAGCCCTTCAATTAGGCTTACAAACGAGTATTGATCTCAATTATTCCGAAAAAATATGGTCTGACAGAAAAGAAGCCAAAGAGGTGATTGCAGCATATTTAGACACAAAACCCTTAGTGAAATTAAGCGATGACGATTGTTTCCGATTATTTAACGAAACCAAAAGTGACGAAGAAATTATTGAATATTTTCGAAATCTAGGGGCATCAGCAATTTGTTTAACCAAAGGAAAAAACGGAGTGAGCTATTGGGATTCTCAATTAGGTGTTTTACACAAAGAAGCTCCTTTTGTAGAAAACATTAAAGACACAACGGGTGCCGGAGATGCTTTTTGGACCGGATTTTTATACGGAAAACTTAAGGGCAAAACGCCTCTTGAATGCATTACTATTGCTCAAAAAATAGCAGCCATAAAACTGCAACATCTGGGTCATCTTCCGGATAATATTCAGGTGGAAAAAATTTAAAGAAAAAACACAAAACTAAAACCCTAACCGTGACTTTGATTAAGTTCCCTTTTGTATAAAAAGCGGAACTTTTTCCTTTATTGGCAAATAAATCATTTAATCAATTCTAAAAATAATAAACTAAATTTGGTTGCATCAAAAACCAAAATATGTTTCAATCCAAAAAAGACCTTGTTTACATAATCCTTGCCGGAATATTCATTACCAATGCCGTTATTGCCGAACTAATCGGTGGAAAACTCATTTATGTCGGTCCTTATTTAATGAGTATCGGGATTTTACCCTGGCCGGTTGTCTTTGTAACTACCGATTTAATCAACGAATATTTTGGGCAAAAAGGAGTCAAAAAACTCTCTCTGATTACCGCCTGCCTGATTGCTTACTGTTTTGTTTTATTATTTTTTGCACTAAAAATCCCTGCTGTTAAAGGCAATGGACTCGTGACTGACGACCAATTTCATGCGGTATTTGGACAAAGCATGTGGATTATTGTAGGGAGTATTACAGCGTTTTTAACTTCCCAATTAATTGATGTGAGCATTTTCCATTTTTTCAAAAACAGAACCGGCAACAAAATGATATGGTTAAGAAGCACCGGCTCAACAGTTATTTCTCAATTATTTGATAGCTTTATCGTTTTGGGAATTGCTTTTTGGATGACAGGAAAAATCAACACCGAACAGTATATTGCTTCGGCATTTACAGGTTATTTTGTCAAATTGATAATCGCCATTTTACTAACTCCTCTAATTTATTTAGGACATTCACTTATTGAAAAATATTTAGAAAGCAACAAAACAAATTGAAAAAATTAAAGTTACTTCTTATATTAACAAAATTTTAAGCAAGAAAAATAATGTGAAAAAAATAATTACCAGTATTTATATTACAAAATAAAATAGTATATTTGATGCATCATTAACATAAAAACTATCAAACATGAAAAAATTAAATGTACTATTTTTGTCTATGCTTACATTAGCAACTGTTACATCATGTAGCAATGATGATGACAATTCAATATCTGCTTCTATCGTTGGAGAATGGGAATACTATCAAGAAGGTGAAGATCTAGATGATCTAGAGTTATGGGAACACGAATCTATTGATTGTGGAAAAGATTATATTAAAATTCAAAAACAAGGATCATCAGGCAATACCTATAGCTACGAATCAAGTTATTTTTATACCGAAAATTCAGAATGCAAAGAAGAAACTGAGTCTGGAACTTTTACTAAAAATGGAAACATAATTTCAGAAGTGTATGACGGTGAAACTTACACAAACACAATAATAAAATTGAACGAATCTACATTAACAATAAAAGAAGTAGATGAAGAAGGAACATGGTACACTGTTTATAAAAGAAAATAACTTTTTAATAGATCAAAGATTTAACCTCAAAGTAAAATTTGAGGTTTTTTTATACCTTTAAAAATAAAAAATGGAAAATAAAACACGCTGCGCCTGGTGCGAAAAAGACGATTTATATCGTAAATATCATGATGAAGAATGGGGAAATCCCGTGTATGACGACCCTACATTATTTGAATTCTTAACACTGGAAACCTTTCAGGCTGGATTGAGTTGGTACACTGTTCTCGCCAAAAGAGAAAGTTTCCGCGAAGCCTTTGACCAATTTGATTGTCAAAAAATTGCCAGCTATTCTGAAGCTAAAATTCAGGAATTAATGCAGAATCCTGGGATTATTCGCAATCAATTAAAAATACGTGCCACAGTTACAAATGCTATTGCCTTTATGAAAGTTCAGGAAGATTTTGGCAGTTTCTCAAAATACATTTGGGCATTTACTGATGGAAAACCTATTGATAATAATCCTAAAACTTTAAGAGAAGTTCCTGCCACTACTCCACTTTCGGACGCTATCAGCAAGGATTTAAAAAAACGCGGATTCAAATTTGTGGGTTCCACCGTAGTTTACGCCCACATGCAAGCCACCGGAATGGTGAACGACCACGTTGAAGAATGTTGGACGAGAATCCAGTAATCAGCGTTCAATTTTAAAAGTATTCAGCACAAAATTGTTAAACTTCTCTTTTTTAACTACCAACTTCTAACTTTTTAATTACATTTGTCACACACTTTAGGGGTGTCTGCTTCCGGAAAACCGGAAAAAGGCTGAGATTTTACCCTCTGAACCTGATCTAGTTCATACTAGCGTAGGGAAAAGTAAGATGACTTCCATCGTCCAATTTTCGGACATTTTGTAGCCATTCCTAAAGTATTTTTTATTTTAAAAAATCAAGGAATGGAACTAAAAATCAACAATCAATCCAAACACTTTCAAGCAGATACACTAAGTATTCAATCCTTGCTTGACATTGAATTTCCACAAAAACAAAATGGCATTGCCGTAGCCATTAACCACAATGTGATTCCAAAATCCAATTGGAATAACCACATCCTAAAAGAAACTGACGACATTTTAATTATTTCGGCTACACAAGGCGGATGATAACCATTTTAATTTAAAGATTGAAAAATTTAAGGATTAAAATATTTGTCAATCCTTTCTTCAATCTTTAAATTTTTTAATTATTAAATCTTTCAATAAAAAAATATGAACAACGAAGAAAAAATATCCAGACAACCTTTCCCTAATTCGACTAAAGTTTACATCGATGGCGAAATTCATCCTATAAAAGTAGCCATGCGCGAAATTCAGTTATCAGACACTAAACTTTCAAATGGCGGCACTGAAAAAAATCCTCCTGTAACGGTTTACGATACTTCTGGTCCTTACACCGATCCAAATATCGAAATCGATGTTAGAAAAGGATTACCACGCCTTCGCGAACAGTGGATTTTAGACCGAAATGACGTAGAAGAATTGAGCGAAATTACTTCAAATTATGGAAAAGAACGCCTTGCCGATGAAAAATTAAATCATTTGCGTTTTGAATATTTACACAAACCAATGCGTGCCAAAAAAGGAGCTAATGTCACCCAATTATACTATGCCAAACAGGGAATTATCACTCCCGAAATGGAATACATTGCTATTCGTGAAAACCAACGCATCGAACAATTAGAAACCGCTCAAAAAGCGATGCAATGTCAACACGCAGGTCACAGTTTTGGCGCCAATACGCCGAAGAACAAAATCACTGCTGAATTTGTTCGTTCCGAAGTAGCAGCAGGTCGCGCTATCATCCCAAATAACATCAACCATCCGGAAAGTGAACCGATGATTGTAGGACGTAACTTTTTGGTAAAAATCAATGCTAATATTGGAAACAGCGCCGTAACTTCCTCTATTGAAGAAGAAGTAGAAAAAGCCGTTTGGGCTTGTCGTTGGGGAGCCGATACCATTATGGATTTGTCTACCGGTAAAAACATCCACGAAACCAGAGAATGGATTATCCGAAATTCTCCGGTACCGATTGGAACGGTGCCTATTTATCAGGCTTTGGAAAAAGTAAACGGAATTGCTGAAGATTTAACTTGGGAAGTTTTCCGTGATACTTTAATTGAACAGGCGGAACAAGGGGTTTCTTATTTTACGATCCACGCCGGAGTATTATTGCGTTATATCCATTTGACAGCTAATCGTGTTACCGGAATTGTTTCTCGTGGCGGATCGATTATGGCAAAATGGTGTTTGTTCCACCACAAAGAAAACTTTCTATATACCCATTTCGAGGAAATTTGCGAAATCATGAAACAATATGACGTTGCTTTCTCTCTTGGAGATGGTTTGCGTCCGGGATCTATTGCTGATGCCAATGATGCTGCTCAATTTGCCGAATTAGAAACTTTGGGTGAATTGACAAAAATTGCCTGGAAGCACGATGTTCAGGTATTTATTGAAGGTCCGGGTCACGTGCCAATGCACATGATTAAAGAAAACATGGACAAGCAATTGGAACATTGCCACGAAGCACCTTTCTATACTTTAGGCCCTTTAACCACCGACATTGCACCGGGTTACGATCATATTACCTCAGGAATTGGAGCTGCAATGATTGGCTGGTACGGTTGTGCTATGTTATGTTATGTAACACCAAAAGAGCACCTTGGTTTACCCAATAAAAAAGACGTAAAAGACGGCGTGATTACTTATAAAATTTCGGCTCACGCAGCCGACCTTGCCAAAGGACATCCCGGAGCACAATACCGAGACAATGCCCTGAGTAAAGCCCGTTTTGAATTCCGTTGGGAAGATCAGTTCAATTTATCCTTGGATCCGGACACAGCCAGAGAATTCCACGATGAAACGCTTCCGGCTGATGGCGCTAAAGTTGCCCACTTCTGCTCGATGTGCGGACCAAAATTCTGTTCGATGAAAATCTCACAGGAAATTCGTGATGTCGAAGAAGCCAAAAAGGGGATGCAGGCCAAATCAGAAGAATTTATCGAACAAGGAAAAGAGATTTATATCTAAAAAAGAAAAAAGAACATAGAGAAGAGAATATAGATTTGATTCATTTCCGATTACTGTCTATTCTCTCTTTTCTATATTCTATAATCTAATATTTAAAAATGATCATCATATCCAATCCAATTGCTGTTGCAAACGAAATCAAAACCGTCCATGCTCTTTTTGAAAATGGACTGGAATTATTTCATATTCGAAAGCCTGAGTTTTCTGAAGAAGAAATGAAAGCTTTTGTGGCTGCAATTGGATTGGAATTTAGAAATCGGTTGGTTTTACACAGTTACCATCATTTGGCTAAAGAATTTGGAATAAATCGGATTCACTTTTCTTCAACAAACAGACCTGATAACTTTTCAAAACCTAACGGTTTTACAGTATCTACTTCGACACATTCCATCGAAGAATTCAATGCTTTGTCTGAAGATTTTGGTTATGCTTTTTTGAGCCCTGTTTTCAAAAGTATTTCCAAAGAAAATTACGAGCCGAAGACAAATTGGGCAACCGAAATAAAAAAACGAATCAATTTCCAAACAAAACTCATTGGTTTAGGTGGAATACAAGATACAAATCTCCATCAGGCTTTACAGCTTGGTTTTGATGAAGTCGCACTTTTAGGAAGCATTTGGAACAGCGAAAACCCAATACAAAATTTTAAATTATGCCAACAAATCGTCCTTTCGTATTAAGTATTGCGGGTTTTGATCCCTCGGCCGGAGCAGGTGTTTTAGCCGATATTAAAACATTCGAACAGCATCAGGTGTATGGTTTTGCCATCAATACTGCCAATACCATTCAAACTGAAAATAAGTTTGTCGCCATTCAGTGGACAGAACTTAGTTTTGTATTGCAATCCATTGAAACATTATTTGGCACTTATGAAATCAAGGCGGTTAAAATTGGTATCATTCCTTCGTTAAACTATTTAAAATCGATTGTTTTTTTGATAAAAAGGCTTTCTCCTAAGACCAAAATAATTTGGGACACCGTTCTGAAATCAACTACCGAATTTGACTTTTTACAAATTGAAAATCAGCAAGATTTATTAGCTATTTTAAACCAAATCGAACTCATCACGCCCAATTACAACGAAATTCTGAAATTGAATCCGGAAGAAAAACCGGTCGAAATGATTATAGAAAAATTAGTCAAAAACTGCCCCATTTTATTAAAAGGTGGACATCATCCTAAAGAAACTGGAACCGATTATTTACACACCCAAAATCAGTTTTTCAGGCTTTCGCCAAAAAACACTTCGATTTATCAAAAACACGGTTCTGGCTGTGTTTTATCGGCTGCTATTACGGCTAATATAGCCTTAGGAAAAGAGCTTTTATTGGCATGCAAAGAAGGCAAAAATTACACCGAAAACTTTTTACTATCAACCCCAACATCATTAGGAAATCATTATGTATAAGCGTTTACAATACATCTCACAAGGGAACAGCATTGACGAGCAATTGCACAACATCCGGGAAGTCTTAGAACAAGGCTGCCAATGGATTCAGCTGCGTTTTAAGAATGCAACTTCCGAAGACATTTTTACTTTGGCGGAAGCCGTAAAAATCTTATGCCAAGAACATCAGGCTACTTTTATCATTAATGACAATGTTCCGCTAGCGCAAAAAATCGATGCCGACGGCGTTCATCTAGGATTAAAAGACATGAAAATTGCCAATGCCCGCGAAATTTTAGGCAAAGACAAGATCATCGGCGGCACAGCCAATACTCTGGAAGACATAAAAAAACAAATAAATCAGGGAGCCGATTATATTGGTTTAGGTCCTTTCCGATTTACAAAAACCAAAGAAAACCTAAGTCCAATTTTAGGATTGGAAGGCTACCAAAATATTTTGGACCAACTAAAATTACAAGGAATCGAAACACCGGTTTATGCCATTGGCGGGATTCAATTTGAAGACGTATCGGCAATTATCCAAACTGGAGTTTATGGTATTGCCGTTTCGGGATTAATCACTCAAAGTGACCATAAAAACGAATTAATAACAGCACTTAACGAAAAATTATATGAGTCAGTCATTATTTAAAATAGGCGATAAAGAACTGCAATCGCGTTTGTTTCTAGGAACAGGAAAATTTGGTTCGAATACTCAGATGGAAGAAGCCATACTGGCTTCCGAATCGGAATTGGTTACCGTTGCACTAAAACGTGTGGATTTAGAAACCGATACCGATGCGATTTTATCACATTTAAAACATCCTAAAATCAATTTATTACCCAATACTTCAGGTGCCCGAAATGCCAAAGAAGCGGTTTTTGCAGCTCAATTAGCCAGAGAAGCTTTAGAAACGAATTGGTTAAAACTGGAAATTCATCCCGACCCAAGATATTTACTTCCTGATCCGATTGAAACTTTAAAAGCCACTGAGGAATTAGCGAAATTAGGCTTCATTGTTTTGCCATACATACATGCCGACCCTGTTTTGTGTAAACGTTTGGAAGATGCCGGAACCGCAGCAGTAATGCCTTTAGGTTCGCCAATTGGAAGCAACAAAGGCTTAAAAACTATTGATTTTCTGGAAATTATTATCGAACAATCTAAAGTTCCTGTGATTATTGATGCCGGAATTGGCGCTCCGTCTGATGCGGCTAAAGCAATGGAAATAGGTGCCGATGCGGTTTTAGTAAACACTGCAATTGCCGTAGCCGGAAATCCAAAAATGATGGCAGAAGCTTTTAAAGAAGCCGTTATTGCAGGAAGAAAAGCATTTGAAGCCAAACTGGGACAACAATTCAATCAGGCGATGGCTTCGAGTCCGTTGACGGCATTTTTATACGAATAATTATTTAACCGCAAAGTACACTAAGACTTACGCTAAGTTCGCTTAGCTAAGTTTATTAATAAGTTTTCAAAGCTTTGTGAACTTTGCGAAAAAACCTTGTGGACTTTGCGGTTAAAAAATCGCAAAAAACTACTTCTTCACAGTATAAACCAAAATCAAATGACAACATTTAAATCCGTTTTTGAAAAATATAATTGGGAAGATATTCAAACCAAAATTTACTCTACTACAGTTAAACAAGTTGAGCAATCCTTAGCCAAATCCAAAAGAAATCTGGATGATTTCTTAGCCCTGATTTCTCCGGCGGCGCAACCTTATTTGGAACTGATGGCCCAAAAATGCCATGAATTAACCAAAAAACGTTTTGGAAAAACTATCCAAATGTATGCGCCTTTGTATTTGAGTAACGAATGCCAAAACATTTGCACCTATTGTGGTTTTAGTCTGGATAACAAAATCAAACGAAAAACTTTAACTGATTCGGAAATCAAACAGGAAGTTCAAGCCTTAAAAAATATGGGATTCAACCATGTTTTATTGGTAACGGGCGAAGCCAATTATACCGTAAATATCAATTATTTTCTGAATGCAATCGAACAAATCAGAAAGGATTTTTCTATTATTTCGGTCGAGGTACAGCCTCTTTCCCAGGAAGAATACGAGCGTTTACACCAAGCGGGGGTATATTCCGTTTTAGTTTATCAGGAAACTTACCATCAGGAAGTTTATAAAAAATACCATACCAAAGGCAAAAAATCCAATTTTGATTTCAGACTCGATACTCCTGACAGAATTGGAAAAGCTGGAATTCATAAAATTGGTTTGGGCGTTTTACTAGGTTTGGAAGACTGGAGAGCCGACAGTTTTTTTAATGCTTTGCATTTGGATTATTTGCAAAAAACCTATTGGCAAACCAAATATTCTGTTTCTTTTCCACGATTGCGCCCAGCAGAAGGGATTATCGAGCCCAATTTTATTATGGATGATAAAGATTTAACCCAGCTCATTTGCGCTTATCGTCTGTGGAATGAAGATTTGGAAATTTCGATTTCAACCCGTGAAAATGAAAAATTCCGCAACAACATTATCTCAATTGGAACCACCAGTATGAGTGCGGGTTCCAAAACCAATCCGGGCGGTTATGTGGTGGATCCGCAATCTTTGGAACAATTTGAAATCAGCGATGAACGTTCGGTAGCTGAAATTGCAAACATAATTACCCAAAAGGGATATGAACCGGTTTGGAAAGATTGGGATAAAAATTTTAGATTTTAGATTTCAGATTTCAGATGTGATGAGTATAGTACAAGATTTTTTAAGATACAACCGACAAGTTATTTTACCTGAAATTGGCGAAGAAGGCCAGCAAAAACTCAAAAAAGCCAGAGTACTTGTCATTGGCGCTGGCGGTTTGGGCTGTCCTATTTTGCTATATTTAGCACCGGCAGGTGTGGGAACTATTGGGATTGTTGATTTTGACAAAATTGAAATTCACAATTTACACCGTCAAATTTTATATACCGAAGAACAAATAGGTTTATCGAAAGCTTTAACCGCCAAAGAAACGGTTGAAAAGCTGAATCCGTTAATTCAGGTTCAGGTTTTAGAAGAAAAACTAACCGCTGAAAATGCCAGCAGAATCATTGCCGATTTTGACATTGTGGTGGACGGTTCGGATAATTTCAACACACGTTATTTGGTCAATGATACATGTGTAGCATTCCATAAAACATTGGTTTATGGAAGTATTCTTGGTTTTGAAGGGCAAATTGCGGTTTTTAACCATCAGGGAAGTAAAAATTTGCGGGATTTATTTCCGGAACCACCAAATCCAAAAGATGTACCTAATTGCAGCTTAAACGGTGTTCTGGGAACATTACCGGGGATGATTGGGACAATGATGGCACACGAAACTTTAAAATTAATTATTGGTTTGCCGAGTTTAAAGAATGAATTGATTTTGTATAAAACTTTGGATTGGAGTTTTACCAAGTTGAGCTTTTAAAAATGGAACACAGATAAAACGGATACAACAGATAAACACAGATTTTATTTTAATCTAAATGCTTTTTAGAAACACAGATTGCAAAATCTTGGAAATTCTGACACCTAATTTCTCTTTGCGAAAAAACTTTTGCCAACTTTGCGGTTAAATACGGTTTTGAAGTATTTGCATAAACTGTTCTCGCTCAATTTCGCGACAGCCTAAACTTTCCAAATGTTCATTATACACCTGACAATCGAGCAGTTTGTAATTCTCATTTTTTAATTTTTCTACCAAAGCAATAAAAGCGACTTTGGAAGCATTAGAAACCTTGGAGAACATACTTTCTCCACAAAAAATATGACCTAAATCAACTCCATATAATCCGCCTACAAGTTCATTATTTTGCCAAACCTCAACTGATTTAGCAATTCCTAATTCATGTAGTTTGCAATAAGCTTCAATCATATCATCAGTAATCCAGGTTCCGTTTTGACCTTCACGTTTTATTTTTTGGCAATTTGAAATTACCGCTCTAAAATTTTGATTGAATGTTACCGTAAATATTTTTCGATTCAGAATATTCCGCATGCTTTTAGAAATCACCAATTCGTCTAAAAACAAAACCATTCTGGGATTAGGCGACCACCAGGTAATGGGTTCGCCATCTTCAAACCAGGGGAAAATTCCGCTTTGATAAGCCAGTTGCAATCGTTCGGGAGACAAGTCGCCACCAAGCCCAATAATTCCAGAGGAATGAGCTAAATGAACAGGTGGAAAGAATAATTCTTCGGTTAAATAAAACATAACTCAATGGCAATGACAATGGCAAAAATCAATAACAATAAAAAAAATCCCAATTAAAAAAGAAATTCCAAATTCCAATTAATAAATATCTAATTGGAATTTGGAATTTAAAAATTTCGAATTTAATTCTTAGAACGGTAAATCGTCCGGTTCATCTTCATTTAAATTAGTAGCGGGAGCAAATGCCTGAGCTGCCGGCATTGGAGGTGGCATTTGAGCAGCAGGTGCTTCAGTAGCCAGTCTTTCAATTCTCCATCCCTGGATACTGTTAAAATATCTGGTTTCTCCTTGCGGATTAACCCATTCTCTACCTCTTAAATTGATAGAAACTTTAACTGCTTCACCAATATTATAATTGCTTAATAAATCGCATTTATCTTGTGTAAATTCAATCAATATGTGTTGAGGATATTGTTCCTCTGTAGTTACAACTACTTCTCTCTTTCTAAATGACGCACTTACCTGTTGCTCCGGATTGACAACTTTAATTTTCCCTGTAACTTCCATCTTCGTTATTTTAACTGTTAAATAATATTATTTTTCAAAAGTATTCCTAAACCGGAAAACAACTTTTTTCTTTCAAATTTTTATTTCCTCAAAATCAAAGGAATGCAAAACTCTTCCGGAAAAACATTTGATTTACAAATATAACAACTTCTTCTGTGTGATAATAATGTTTGTTTTACTATTTCGATGATAGTTTTTAACAACTTGCTTAACAAATTCTTTTTTCTAAGAATGATTGGGCTTTTGAGGCGAACTATCCTCAAAATTGTAAGCTAAACTAAAACAACAACAGGGATATTTCGTTATATTTATAGCTCAAAATATCATTTATGCAATTTTCTGATAAAAGAAGTACCGGAAGGTGGATTCTTATATTCGCTTCATTTCTTATTATTTCCTTAATCCTTTGGAACACTTATACTTTTTTTCAGATTTTTAAAAATGAAGAACGTTTAAAGATGAATCTTTTGGCAAAAGCCCAAAAAACACTCATCAATGCCGATGAAAATACCGATGTAGAACTTCCGTTGCAAATTTTCAACAACAACACTTCTATTCCGGTGATTCTTACCGAAAACGACAGCATTATTAACACCCTCAACATCGACGAACATATTGTAAAAGACAAGGAAAAAGCCAGGGCTTTTTTAGCCGGATTAAAAAGAGAAAACGAGCCGATTATTATTGAATATGCGCCTAATAAATTCCAAAAATGGTACTATGGCAACTCGGCTTTACTCAATAAATTGAAATATTATCCTATTGCTCTGCTTTTGATTATTTTCCTGTTCTCGGCATTGATTTATTATTTTTACCGCAGTACCAAAATTGCCACTCAAAACAAACTTTGGGCGGGAATGGCTAAGGAAACCGCACATCAAATAGGCACACCGCTTTCTTCCTTAATTGGCTGGGTAGAAATTTTAAAAACCGAAAACATTGATGAAACCACCACTTCAGAAATTGAAAAAGACATCAATCGTTTGCAAACCATTACCGAGCGTTTTTCAAAAATTGGATCGGAACCGGTTTTAGAAAAAGTCGATATTATCGAAAGCACGCTTCAAACTTACAACTATTTGCAATCGCGATTTTCCAAACAAATTGAATTTTCATTTGAAAGTCCAAAATCAAATATTTACACCTTACTCAACCCTACTTTGCACAGCTGGACGATAGAAAACCTCATCAAAAATGCTATCGATGCCATGAAAGGAAAAGGCAAAATAGCTGTCAGCATTCAGGAGGATTCAGAAACCGTAAAAATCAACGTTTCTGACACCGGAATCGGAATTCCTAAAAACCAATTCAACACCATTTTTGAACCCGGTTTCACCACCAAAAAAAGAGGTTGGGGGCTTGGACTTTCGTTAACCAAACGCATTGTAAAAGAATACCACAAAGGCAATATTAAAGTGCTGCATTCGGAACTGGGAAAAGGAACTACAATGCAAATCAGTTTCAAAAAACTAGTTTAAATAAGCTTTTTTATTTTAAAACATTTTAGTTCAATGGTATTCCAAACCAAGACACTCTCGAGAACATTGTCTTTCGCATCAATTTAGACTTACTCAAATACTCCTTTACAAAGGATGCATGTTCGTCTGCTAAAATCAAGTTTTGAGCAATACTATTTTTTATTGAATTTACATTAGCAGTGTTATCACTACCCACCATAACCAATTTAAAAACATCATTTTGACATTTTAACAATTTCTCTCTCGGAGTCTGAATCATTTGACTAATTTTCTCATCAGAGAAAGTGGGTTTAAATTTTTTATTCCTGTACATTATAAAGTCATTTAATAGTAATACCGCCTCATTAAGTTCAGCTACAATGCTATTAATTTTCTCTACATTGGTATTTTGCATTGCAGTACTCCACTGACTCTTCTTAACATTATATGATTCTAAAATCATAGCATTTTTTATCCCATTTTTTTCAATTCTTTCAGCCGTTTCAAATAACTGATCATTTTCTGATTTTTTTAAATAAAGTTCTATCTCCTTCTCAAAATCAAAATATTTTTTTGTCTTATCTAATTGAATTTTACCTGCATAAAATTCTTCATTAGTAATAGGATAGTTCAAAAATTGCCATAAATAATCAAACGGCATATGTGAGGCAATTATTTTGGAAGGCTCCGCTTTAAAATAAGTATTGTTTAACTTCTTTACAAATTTTCCATTAGTTACACCTCCGGCGCCCCAAGTAGGATCAAACACAAACCACTTATTTTCAATTTGAGCCGCACACCAGGCATGAGATAAATTAGCTACCTTTCCATTCTGTTTGGTATAACCCTGAATTATTTGGCATTTAATTCCAATTTTATTTGAAATATCATTGAAAACTTCGGCATAGTGAATACAAACTCCTTTCTTAGTTTTTAAAGTATTTTCTATTTTCTCCTGAGAAGATTGTAATTGATTTGGCTCAAACATATTGGGCACATCATAAGAAATATTAGTAGCCGTCCAATAAAAAACCGCCCGAATTTTTTCGGTATCTGTTTTAAAACTATCCGATATAAATTTTGCGATTCCGGTTGTTGAAGAACTCAACTCAACGGGGATTCTAGAAATTTTATTATCAATATCAGTATACCCCGTTTTTGTTTGCCCAACACTTAAAACAGATAAGAACAGGAATATAAAAGGAACAAATTTTCTCATATTGGTTCAGTTTTTATATAAAAAAACACGAACAAATTCGTGCTTCTTTTTATACTATTGAATAGATTAAAGATTCGCTCTGATTTCCTGAGCTAAATTTTCAAATTCTTCCTGGCTCATAGCTACCTTTTTCTGAAAGCGAATGTCTTCCATGCTGTTTAGCGGAATCAAATGCACATGAGCATGCGGCACTTCTATACCAATAACCGAAATGGCAATTCGGTTACAAGGAACGGTTTTTTCGATAGCCTTAGCTACTTTTCTTGAAAACTGCATCAAACCCAGATAAACTTCTTCGTCCAAATCAAAAATCTTATCAACTTCCGCTTTTGGAATACACAAAGTATGTCCTTTTGCATTTGGATTAATATCTAAAAACGCAAAATAATTCTCGTCTTCAGCGATTTTATAACATGGAATTTCTCCGTTTACTATTTTGGTGAATATAGAACTCATAGTTTATTCGTTTATTTGATTCATCGTTTAACCGATTTTAACGATTAAACGGTTAAACTAAAATTTACTCTCTGGTAATTTCCAAAATTTCGAATTTCAATTTTCCGTTAGGCACCGTAATTTCCGCTACTTCACCAACTGATTTCCCAAGCAATCCTTTCCCTATAGGAGAAGTTACCGAAATTTTTCCGGATTTTAAATCGGCTTCACTTTCAGCAACTAATGTATATTTCATTTCCATGCCATTGGCCTGGTTTTTTATCTTTACACTGGATAAAACCAACACTTTGGACAAGTCTAATTGTGATTCATCAATCAATCTTGCATTAGCATATAACTCTTCCAGTTTAGAAATTTTCATCTCTAATAATCCCTGAGCTTCTTTAGCAGCATCGTATTCTGCATTTTCAGACAAATCACCTTTATCACGGGCTTCAGCAATGTCCTGAGACGCTTTTGGACGCATTACTGCTTTTAAATAATCTAACTCTTCCTTTAACTTTTTTAATCCCTCGGCAGTATAATAAGATACGTTACTCATAATTTCATCGTTTATATAAATACAAAAAATCCCATCGGAACGGGATTTCTTTCCACAAAGATACTATATTTTTTTATAGTATATAATTATATGTTAACCATATATTATTTCAAATGTAAATAAATTAAATTTGTTTCAACAATACTTTTACAAATTAAAACATGAAAAAAATCATCACACTTTTTACTATTTGTCTCTTATTTTTTTCCTGTTCTGACAATGGTTTTAAGAACAATAATCCCTATATCCCAAACTATAATTTTTCAACAACCTTAAATTTGGCATTTTATCAAAACCTCACTTATCCAGGTGGTGTCATTTACTATTCGGGTGTTGATGTAGGTCCTAAAGGAGTTTTCATCATTAATACTTCCGGAACTAATTACAATGCATTTGATGCTGCTTGTCCTAATCAATCTTCAACTAGTTGCACTAACAGATTAACTTTAGATACTGATAAAATATCTTTAAAATGCAGTTGTGGCAATGAAAAATACAATTTATATACCGGACAAAGCAATCTTCAATATCCTCTAAAACAATATCGTGTTGAAATAAGCGGGGACAGAAAATACATTACGATTTATAACTAAAAAAGCGGGCTGAAAATTTAAATTTTCAGCCCGCTTTGAATATAAAAACTACAAATTAAAACTTCAAGGTCAACCCAGCTAGGAAATTAGCTCCGGCCTGCGGATAATAATACACATAACCTCCTCCATAATCGGCTCCATTAGAAATGTATTTTCTATTAGCAAAATTATTAGCCAACACGCTTATACTGATTGATTCAAAAACGCTTTTTGGGAAAATAGTATAAACCACATTAAAATCATTTACAAAATAATCTTTCAACTTACCCTGACCGTCATTAATATTATTCATATACTGACTCCCCACAAATTTTGACAATAAATTCAATTGTAAATTTTCAATTGGTAAAAACAGCACGCTATTTGCTGCAATTAATTTTGGCGAAAAAGCAATATTGGTATTTCCTAATCCAATTAAGTCCGTTCCGTCTTCCAAAACAAAATCGATATTTTTATTATCACTCAAAGTAAAATTAGGAGCGATTGACCATTTTTTATCCAATTGAAATCTCGCATCTACTTCCAAACCTAAACGGTAACTTTTACCTACGTTTGTTCTAATTGGGTTTCCTACATTATCCAATTCTCCTGTTAGCACCAACTGGTCTTTGTATAGCATATAAAATCCATTCAGATTGATTTGTGCTTTAGGCGCCACAAATCGCCAACCTAATTCAAAATCATTTAATTGCTCTGGCTTTACACTTCCGCCTTCATAATCAGTTCTGTTGGGTTCACGATTCGCTCTGGCATACGAAAAATAAATCGCATTAGCATTATCAACGGTATAAGTCAAACCTGCTTTAGGATTAAAGAAATTGAAATTATCATTTACAATCCCTGTCTCAGGACTATTGGCTTTGTAATGTACATTGCGATATTGTAAATCAGCAAAGAAGTTCAAGCTTGGTAAAAGTTGGTAATTTACTTTGGCAAAAACATTCACATCATTCTTAGTCGCTTTATTATAATCTCTGATATCACCCGCTTGAATGGTTGATGGATATTGCAACCATAATAATTCGGTAAAATGTGCTCCTTCATAACGATTGGCTCCACCTCCTACAATTACATTCAGTTTTTCATCTGTATAATTCGCTGAAAAAGTTGTCCCGTAAAAATCATTATCCAACCATTTTCTTCTGGTGTAATCGGTTGAAGAGATGGTTTGTCCGTCAACAACAATTGGATCTAAACCTAAAAATGAATATTGTGCATCCTCGGCATAATACAAATTGGTATACTTCCAATCATCTACATATTCTTCGTAATAGCCTTTTCCTTTGGTATAATGGAAAGCCAAATTGGTATTCCATTTATCTGAAAGTTTTTCATTCCAATGCAATTGTGCATGATCCTGGTTGTAATTATCTACCTGATCTTTATAAAATCCCTGAAAATTACCATCATTATCAAATATTTCTCCAACAGAATTATACTCTCTGTCCACAGCCATCGTAGCTGCATCTATTCCGTTCCAGGATTGATACGTTCTTTCTTTTCCACCAAAAACCAAGGCTTTGATTAAAGTAGTTTTACCCACATAAGTTCCCTGTAAAAAGTACGATTTTAAATCAGAAGAAGCTCTGTCCACATAACCATCCGATTTTAAAGTGGATAAACGTCCGGCAATTTCAAAATGATCATTCATCAAACCAGTACTGAATTTCACAGTGTGTTTGTGCGAATTAAAACTTCCGAAAGAATTCGAAATCTCACCACTGCTTTTTTTCGAATAAGAATCCGTCAACATGTTCAAACTCGCTCCAAAAGCACCCGAACCATTTGTTGAAGTTCCTACTCCGCGTTGCAATTGTAAACTTTGTAATGAAGAAGCAAAATCAGGCATATTTACCCAAAAAGTCCCATGACTTTCAGCATCGTTATACGGAATTCCATTAATCGTCACATTCACACGGGTAGCATCACTTCCTCGCACGCGAATTCCTGTATAACCAAAACCATTTCCAGCATCTGAAGTAGTCACCACCGACGGCATATAATTCATCAAAATCGGAATATCCTGACCTAAATTGCGCGGTGCAATATCCTTTTTGTCTAAATCAGAAAAACTTACCGGCGTTTTAGAAGTAACGCGAACAGCTGAAACCAGTACTACATCCAGTTGATTTACCTGAGTACTGTCTTTTTGTTTTTGCTGAGCAAATGAAAAAAGAGAATAGAAAACAGAAAATAGAGAATAGAAAATTGATTTTTTGTTGCACTTAAAACCTTTGCAACTTTGCAACTTTGTTACTTGAAAAAAAGTTTTCATCCGTAATTTTTTTTTACGAATAAAAGGGGGAATTATTCTTTTTGTTAATGTAATAAATAGATTTGTTCAACTGACAAACTCATGATTTTCTACATGAATTCATCTTAATTTCCCTTAGCAACATTACTCGCTCAGGTTCGTTGGGTATGATCTCAGCTCGTTATTTAGAGCACCCCTTTGAGACGGTGCAAAGATAAAAAGAATTAAGATAAAAGTATCAAGTACAAAGATTTTTGATTCATCAGATTATTTTAACACTTAATTCCCTAACTCTTAATACTAAAAATCAGGCTTTCTTCTAGATTTTTTCAAGTCAGAAAGACTTTTTTTATCCTTAATTCGTTTTCTAATTACCGATTTTGGAACTTTGGTAGCCTTTCTGATTTTTGGAACAACTAATGTTTTTTTGATGAGTTCCAAGAAACGTTTTATAACTATTTCTTTATTTTTAAGTTGGCTCCTGTCTTCATCACAATTGAGAATCAAAATCAAATCTCCGGTCAATCTGGAAGCTAAATTTATTTCTAACAATGCTTTTTCTTCTTCTGACAAAGCCTGAGAATTTTTCAAATCGAATGACAATACAACTTTCGACGAAACCTTATTCACGTTTTGTCCGCCGGCTCCACTGCTGCGAACCGCCTTGAATTGTAACTCGGATATGATTTTTTGAATTTCCACTTTTTATAAGGACTGATGTGCTTCTTTTAATAAATCATTGACGGTTTTCACCGGATTAAAGGTAATCAAAGGTACTTCAACAAAAACGGTTAACCAATTGGCCATAGCTCCATTCCATAATCCCGGTAATTCATAACCTTTAATATCTTTTCCCTGATAATTTTTTTCTACAATAAACCCAGCATTTTCATCAACAAACTGATGTAAATCAAACTTTTCATTTTTATAATTTTTGGTTGCACAAACCAAATCCACCGGATTAAAATGCGTGGCATTCGCCATAATTTTAGCCTGCTTTTTATTCGTTAAATCCACTTGTGAAGATTCAACAATTTGTAAAGAAGCTCCTTTTCCTCCATTTTTCACCCAAAAAGGGCCACCACCCGGTTCGCCTTCATTGATTACCATTCCGCACACTCTGATTGGTCGGTCTAAAATTTCTCTTAACACCTTGATTTTATTTTCAAAAGTATATAAATCAAAATCAGCTTTTACACTAACATTCAACTTCGTTTTCAGGAAATTTTTAATCTCTTCGATTTGTTTATCATCAATGGTGTACAAATCCATGAGATTCAAACAGGCAAAAATTTCCTGCTGCAATTCCAGCAAAATTCCGGCTAAAGCTTTTTTATACAATGCAATAGTTTCATTATTATGCAAAATCACATTGTCGATATTTTTGATAAAAATGATATCGGCATCCAAACGATTCAAATTGCCAATTAAAGCTCCATGTCCGCCAGGTCGAAAAAGTAATTTACCATCTTCGGTTCTAAACACCTTATCATTCATATTCACCGCAATCGTGTCGGTACTTCTATCCTGATAGGAATAACTGACTTCAATACTGGTATGTGCTTCTTTCTCAACATTACTTCTTACTTCATTAATAATTTGTTCAAATTGCGTTTGATGTGATTCAGAAACGGTAAAATGCAGATAGGATTTTCCAATGGTTGTGGAATAATACCCGCACTCGTACAAGTGTTCTTCAATTGGAGTAGCAATTCGCGTGGCATATTTATGAAAAGGCAAAATTCCTTTAGGTTTGGAAGCAAAATCAAAATAATCTGCATCCAACATGAATTTTATAAAATAATAATTTTTATAATCCCGTGAAAGTGAATCAAAATCCTGAATTTCTTCTTTCAGTTTTTTATAAATAATTTCAAAAAAAGGCAACTTTTCCATACCCACTAAAAAAACAGGTAGTTTGCTGTCTTTCTTTCTATTGATATAAGCGTTGATAGTCTCCTTTTCGATATTAAAATCATTCAAAAAAGCTGTCAAAAACTTAAACATTCTGGTAGCAGCTCCTGAAGCCGGAACAAATTTCAATAATTTTAAGTCTGATTTATGTTCGTCAAAAAAATGCGCTTTTTCAACAAAATCTTCATTAGTCAATTTCAAAATTCCGTTGCCCACAGTTGCCGCATCCAGCAATTCCATCTTAGCAATCCCTTTCTTAAAAATAGCAAGCTGTTTTTTTATAGCATTTATCGAAACACCATGTTCATTGATTTGCTCCAAATCCTGTTCAGACAAGCCCATACTTTTTATTTTTTTTAAATCATCAACTGACTTTGATTTCTCTACTATTGAAATTCCTCTTTCATCCATATTATTCCAGAAATATTATTCTTAACAAACTGTCTCTTGATCACTTAAAATTTTCTTCCATTCTAAATAAGCTGAAACAGCCAAAATTGTAAAAATTAAATATTGAAAAGATAACATCCCCAGTCCACGATAAGCGTATAAAGGTGTCGCTATAAAGTCACCTACAATCCAAAGTGTCCAATTCTCAATTTTTTTCTTCGCCATATACCACATTCCTGTAAAGAACAGACCTGCAGTAAAAATATCGATATAATTATCTTTTTTAATTTCGTAATCAAAAAAAGTATAAATGCAGAAAACTACGATTATTGTTAGAAAAAACAATGCAATTCCTATTATTTTTTCTTTAATATTAGTTCTCGTTATAGGAAAATCATCTGTTTGATTACCATTTTTAACCCAATAATACCAGCCATAGATACTCATTATAGCAAAATATCCATTGACTAACATGTCCCCCAAATAACCCGCAAGATACAGCAAATAAGTGGTAATAGCTGTAGCAATTAATCCTATGGGGTAAACCCAAATATTTTCTTTTTTAGCAAACCAAACACTCAAAATACCACATACAAAGGCTATAAACTCCAATACAATGTGGTATGTTGGAACATTTTTATAGGCATCCAGAAAAAACGCTATCATTTACTATTTTATTGAAAAATTAAAAAAATTATTATCTCTTTCAAAAGCTGTTCCTATCACCACCAAATCCGCTCCGGAATCATAAGCCTTTTGAATTCCTATTTGATCTGTAATTCCACCACCTACAATAAGAGGAATGTTAGTGTTTTGAGCGACCAACTTAATGATCTCCTGCGAAACGGCTTTTTGAGCACCGCTTCCGGCTTCTAAATAAATCAATTTATTCCCTAACATTTCCCCTGCCAAAGCCGTTGCCAATACTAAATCTAAATTATTGCTATCCAAAGGCTTGGTTTGACTCACACGTTCTACAGCGGTTTGCGAGCCACTTTCAATTAAAATGTATCCTGTTGGAATAATTTCAAGTTGCATTTTTTTTAAAATCGGAGCTGCTTTTACCTGATGACCAATTAAATAATCCGGGTTTCGACCAGATAACAAAGACAAAAATAAAATTCCGTCGGCATGATTGGAAATTTGTGAAGCATCGCCTGGAAAAAGCACAACTGGTAACGTACAGTGTTTTTTTATTTGCTGAATTAAGGTATCAAGAATACTGTTCCCAACCAGACTTCCGCCAATAAAAACATGAGTAGCCGGGGATTGATTAATCTTTTCAATTAAGGCCGTTACATTTTCTAAAACTATTTTATCTGGATCCAAAAGTATTGCTAATAACTTCTTATTTGTTTCCTTAGCAGTTAGTATTTCCTTGTATATTGTTGCTTTTTTCATCTCTGAGGTAAAAGTAAAAAGTTTTTACAGCACAAGAACCATTTTGAAAGAATTATATTTGTTTTCTACAAAAACCTTAAAAATTTCCTAACTATGATTGCAATTGATTTGCTCGAAGAATATGGCGGAATTAAAAAAAACTACAAAAGCGGCGAACTCATTTTTGAAGAAAATAGTTTGGCTTTACAGTATTTCCAAATCATTTCGGGCGAAGTAAAAATGAATAATTATAACGAAGAAGGCAAGGAATTCATTCAGGGAATTTTCTATGAAAACCAATGTTTTGGCGAACCTCCCTTGTTTATTGAACAAGTTTATCCCGCCAACGCTGTTGCTGTTACTAACACCGAATTGATTGTGATTACCAAAAACCAATTATTGGATTTGCTGCAAAATCATTCAGATATTAGTTTAAAATTCATCAAAAATCTTTCCCAACGATTGTATTACAAATCGGTAATGGCAGCTGAAATTTCCTCACAGGATCCCGAACATCGCATTTTAAGACTAATTGATTATTCGATAAAACAATTGAATTTCAAGAAAGAAACGGCCGGTTTTCATATTCATTTTACCCGCCAGCAAATAGCCGATTTAACCGGATTGCGGGTAGAAACCGTAATCAGAGCCATTAAATCACTGGAGAAAAAAGGCGATTTGAAAATAATTAACCGAAAAGTGTACCGATAATTTCGTTTTATGATTTAAGTCATAAAATATGACCTGGAAGCCGTCGTAACTTTGTGTTATTAAAACAAATTATTATGACACTTTACAACCATACCTTCGAAAAATTTGACTCTAATTATTTTGCATCAGCAACTTTAAGTATCTTGGTACAAAGCTGTTTAGGAGGTGCTGCAGCAATGGCTGTATTAGCCAACGGAACTTCGTTAACACAAATGATTCAACTGGTGCTTGTAGTATTTATTTCAATGTTAGCGAATACTTCTATTTTAGCACAAATGAAACACAAAGTTGTTTTTAATGCCGTTTTGTTAAGCATGATTTCAAGCGTATTCTTCATCATTATAAACAATTTATAAATGAAAAAAGACATTGAAAACAGAGCTGATATTTCGGTTCTAATACATCAATTTTATGATCAAATAAGGGCTGATGAAGAAATTAGCCCTTATTTTAACGAACTCATTGCTGACTGGGACTCCCACCTAGAAAAGCTAATTGATTTTTGGGAAACTAATTTATTCGGCATCCGTAAATACAAAGGCAATCCAATTGCCGTTCATAACAAAGTAGACGAATATTTTAATAGTCAAATTAGCGCTAACGAATTTGGTATTTGGCTGAACTATTGGTTCCAAACTTTAGACAGTCTTTTTGAAGGTCAAAATGTAGAAATCCTGAAATACAGAGCCAGAAGAATGGGCACTAATATTTACATTAATATGTTTAGAAACCGAATTGTTTCAGCGCAATAATTTGACAACTTTTAAAAAGTTGTCAAATTTTAATTTTCAATCTTCAATATAAAAATCTCTTTCTATTGAATCCATTCTCTTTACATATTCTATATGCGAATATGTAAAATTATCAACATCATCAAAATAACTTAAAACTTCTTTTTTGAATAATTTAGTTTCTTTTTCAGAAATTAAATTATGATAGGATGACCATTTCCAATCTCTAAAATCCTTAACGAGACTGTGCTTTTGCGCATTCGTATTTATATAACAGGTCAATTCTCTTAAATAATTTTCTTCTTCCACCCTTACTCTTTTAAAAGGTGTTTGAAAAAGAGTACCTACTCTGCTATTTTCTTTATTAAAAGCCATAGCATAGCTTTGAAAAAACTTCTTAAATTGATTACTTATAATATCATGTGTTGTTGATGATTCATTTGATTTTTTAAAATTTGACAACTTTTCAAAAGTTGTCAAATCTGTCAAATCATTTATTTTTATCAAAAAATGAAAATGATTACCTAACAAACAATAAGCATATATTTTAATGTAATTTGAAAGGTATTTATCAAATTGTCGAATAAAAAAATGATAATTTCTATCAGACAAAAACATTGGTTTTCTATCTATACTTCTATTATAGACATGATAAATTCCATTGTTTTCAAAACGAGTAAAATAATGTTCTGTTTTTGCCATTATTATTCATTTTGTTTGTGAGATTTGACAACTTTTTGAAAGTTGTCAAATCTGTCTATTTCTCTAAAGCATACACTAAAGTAAAATTTTCCACTTCTTCAAAAAAGATTTGGAACTCTTTATTCCAACCCGAAAAATGAAGATTTGCTAAAGTTTCCGTCTGATTCAAATCGAATGCATTTACAGCAATATGATCTTTAAAACTGATTCCTTTTTCGTTTTGAATTTTAAAAATTGCTTCTTTGGCTCCCCAAATTACCGTTAATTTCCGAATATACTCTGCGGTTTCTTCGCGGTTTAAATATTGAAATTCGGCATCGCAAAATTTATCGGCAATTCGAATAATTTTCTCCCTTTGCAATTCTATATCGATTCCTACGACCTCATCACTAACAATAATTGACGAAAATTGATGCGAATGCGTGATTGAAATATGCTTTCCATCATGCAAATGTGGTTTTCCAAAGGCATCATAATACAAATCAAAATCGGTATAACCAGCTTCTTCCAACAGTTTACGTACACTCAGAAATCCGCGTTGGTGCATTTCGGATTTCATATTACTAATGCGTTCCTGACACACCGGATTTAAACGAACTTCCTGAACCAATTGCTCAAAAGATTCGGTTATTTTCCAAATATAAATGTGCGTCGTAGCATTAAATTCTATCTTCTTGAATAAAGGCATTCTTCTAGGTTGTGATTTGTTAGATGCAACTTTCGCTCTGAATACTTTTAGCCCTGACAGTAACGACATCCTTTCCTGCCGGGGTTCGGTTGGAAAGATACAGTGAATGGCAGGATTAGCTTCTAAAAAACATTCTTAAACTAAAGTTCTAAATATTAAGACCTTAAACAATTCATAAATATTTTAGAAATTAGTTTAATTCTAAAGTTATTACGTAAATTTGCAAAAAATTTATAATTACAAATATACTATAAATGAGTACTACAACAATTCCATATGTACCATACAAAGTTAAAGACATTGCTTTGGCTGAATGGGGAAGAAAAGAAATTCAATTAGCTGAAGCTGAAATGCCAGGATTAATGGCAATTCGTGAAGAATACGGTCCTTCTCAGCCATTAAAAGGTGCTAGAATTGCAGGATGTTTACACATGACTATCCAAACTGCAGTTTTAATCGAAACTTTGGTTGCTTTAGGAGCCGAAGTTACCTGGTCTTCTTGTAACATTTTCTCTACTCAGGATCATGCTGCTGCTGCTATTGCTGCTGCAGGAATTCCGGTTTATGCCTGGAAAGGCCTTAACGAAGAAGAATTTGACTGGTGTATTGAGCAAACATTATTCTTTGGTGAAGACAGAAAACCATTGAACATGATTTTAGATGATGGTGGAGACTTAACTAATATGGTTTTTGACCGTTACCCTGAATTAACAAAAGACATCAAAGGACTTTCTGAAGAAACTACTACAGGAGTTCACCGTTTATACGAAAGAATGAAAAACGGAACTTTAGTAATGCCTGCAATCAACGTAAATGATTCTGTTACTAAGTCTAAATTTGATAACAAATACGGATGTAAAGAGTCGGCTGTTGATGCTGTACGTCGTGCTACAGACGTGATGTTAGCTGGAAAAAGAGTGGTTGTTTGCGGATACGGTGACGTTGGTAAAGGGACAGCTGCTTCTTTCCGTGGAGCTGGTTCTATCGTAACTGTTACTGAAATCGACCCAATCTGTGCTTTACAAGCTGCAATGGACGGTTATGAAGTAAAACGTTTAGATACTGTAGTTGATAACGCAGATATCATCATCACTACAACGGGTAACTTTAACATTGTAAGAGGAGAGCACTTCTTAAAAATGAAAGATAAAGCTATCGTTTGTAATATTGGACACTTCGATAACGAAATTGACATGGCTTGGCTGAATACTAACTACGGTGCAACTAAATCAGAAGTTAAACCCCAAGTTGATATTTATAACGTAGAAGGAAAAGAAATTATCATCCTTGCTGAAGGACGTTTGGTAAATTTAGGATGTGCAACTGGTCACCCATCGTTTGTAATGTCTAACTCATTCTCAAACCAAACTTTAGCTCAAATTGAACTTTGGAATAACTCAGCTGCTTACGGAAACGAAGTATATATGTTACCAAAACATTTAGATGAAAAAGTTGCTGCTTTACACCTTAAAAAATTAAGTGTAGAATTGGAAGTACTTTCTCAAGAACAAGCTGATTATATTGGTGTTGCTGTTGAAGGCCCATTCAAACCGGAATATTACAGATACTAGTATTAAGTAATTAGTATCAAGTATTAAGATAGAACCCTTACAGAAATGTGAGGGTTTTTTTATACGAAATTAATATTTCTCAAAAGTTAAATATGAAACTATTTCATTATTAAACTTTTTCACGAATACAATCTTAGTATTTGTTTCCATAACAGATTGCCACTCTCCTTCAATTTTCAAAAGATCATTTGGAGAAACAAAACTTAATGCAATAAAACAACCAAATTCTAAGACTTCTTGAGAAGGATTGTAACTAATAATTTTTTGATAAACAGACCAAATACCCTCATATTTATTTGCTTGATAATTAACCTCAACTTTTCCAGAATTAACATTTAAAACATCTTCATTTTTATTGAATTTAAAAACATAGGAAGAATAAAGACTGGTCTCTTCTAATCCATTATTGCTAAAAAAAGTAATTTTCCAAGTTGAAGCATTCAATTTTGTGCTTAAAGCATAAGGGACGACTCCGCCCGAATGTTCATAATCATCAAGTCCACTTGCGTCAGTCCCACAAGAATACGACACTAATAACAATATTAAAACCAACTTTTTCACGACAAAAAAATCAATAATTCACTCCTTAAAGTTACAAAATAAAAAAATCAAAAAACATATAATTATTTGATTTAAAGCTTATTTGACTTAAATTTGAATAGCCAAATTCAGAAATCATGAGAACTATTTTAAAAATAATAATAGTCTGTGTTTTATTTTTTTCTTGTAAAAAAGAAACCTCTGAAAAAGAGAAAATCGTTGCAGGAAAAAACAGTTTAAGTTGTGCTCCTGCTACTACCGATACTAAATGGTTTGAAACCGATAACAAAGCACCTCTTTTTGATGGCTTGGATATTATCCACTTTCCAATATCTACTAAAAATACTGAAGCTCAAAAATATTTCAATCAGGGATTAGCCCTTGCCTACGGTTTTAATCATGCAGAAGCAGCACGCTCATTCTATTATGCTACAAAATTAGATCCGCAATGCGCCATGTGTTTTTGGGGATATGCCTATGTGCTAGGTCCTAATTACAATGCCGGAATGGAACCAGATAATTACGAACGGGCATACAAAGCCATTCAAACTGCGATTCAACTTTCAGATAAGGCTACTACCAAAGAAAAAGCATTAATTATGGCTTTATCCAAAAGATATGTTTCCAAACCAGTAGAAGATCGAAGTTCTTTAGACAAAGCTTATTCTGAGGCTATGAAAAAAGTTGCAGCAAATTATCCTGATGACGATGATATTGCAGCCATTTATGTCGAATCGATAATGGATTTACATCCTTGGGACTTGTATGAGAAAAATGGAACTCCAAAAAAATGGACTCCTGAAATCGAATCCTTATTAACAAAAATACTAGCTCGAAACCCCAAACATATTGGCGCCAATCATTTCTATATCCATGCCGTAGAAGCGTCCAATTCTCCCGAAAGAGGCAATCAGTCTGCTAAATTGTTTGACGAAGGCCTTGTTCCCGGCTCAGGACATCTGATTCACATGCCTTCTCATATTTACATCAGAACCGGTGAATATCATAAAGGCACAGTTGCCAATATAAACGCCGTCAAAAAAGACAGCAGTTATGTAACTTTATGCCACGCACAGGGAGCTTATCCGCTGGCTTACTATCCGCACAATTATCATTTTATGGCTGCTTGCGCTACATTAGAAGGAAATTACAAATGGGCAATGCTGGCCGCCAACAAAACCTCTGAACTTGTACATCCTAAAACTATGATTGAACCCGGATGGTCAACGCTGCAACATTATTATGTAATCCCCTATTTTGTAGCTGTAAAATTTGGAAAATGGAACGAAATTCTAAAAATGAAATTAGTATCAGACACCTTAAAATATCCGTTAGCTATTTCTCATTATGCAAAAGGCATGGCATATCTTGGTAAAAAAGATTTTACAAAAGCCAAAGCCGAATTGGTCAAACTCGAAATTTTAGCCAATGATCCCTCCATGAAAAAAATGACCATTTGGGAACTTAACTCCATGTATGATATTCTGCAAATTGCAACTAAGGTTCTTAAAGGAGAAATTTTAGCTTCTGAAAAAAAATACGACCAAAGTATTTCACTACTTGAAAAAGCTATAAAAACAGAAGACAATCTCAACTACAACGAACCTCCGGATTGGTTTTTCTCGGTAAGACATCATTTAGGAGCTGTTCAAATTGAAGCCAAAAAATATAACGAAGCCATCAAAACCTACGAAATAGATCTCAAACAATTCCCAAACAACGGATGGGCGCATCAAGGATTAAAATTAGCTTATGAAAAATTAGGCAAACAAAATTTAGCCAAAGAAATAGACCGTAAAATAACCAAAAGCTGGGCCACAGCAGATATTAAAATAGCCACCTCAAGAATCAAATAAGCCCCAATAAATATAATTTTTACACTTTTAATTAAACCTTTCCGGTTAATTAACATCTTATGTTAAGTTTAACCAAATTATTATGTGTAAATATTTATCATTTCTGTTCTTATTATGCTTTCCTTTTTTAGCATCGGCTCAGGGCAGCTACATCTTAAAAGGAAAAGTACTCAACATCAACAACCAACTTCCGCTGGAATCGGCAACTGTATACATTACAACCGTAAAAGATTCTACAGTTTTAGAATACACTTTAACCGATAAAAACGGAGACTTCAATTTTGCTGCGAAGAAAAACGACAAACCTGTATTTTTGAAAGTCACTTACATGGGATTTGACACTTTTATCGAAGAACAAAAAGGAATTACATCTAATAAAGATTTTAACAACATCTATCTTTCTGAATCAGTTAACACATTGAACGAAGTAACCGTAAAAGGCGAAGATCCTCCTATTAGAATTAAAAATGACACCATAGAATTCAAGGCTTCCTTATTCAAAACACGTCCGGATGCTAACGTAGAAGCTCTTTTAAAACAACTTCCCGGAATTGAAGTGGATAGCGACGGGAAAATTACCGCTAATGGTAAGGAAGTTACACAGGTTTTAGTGAACGGCAAACCTTTCTTTGACCGTGATGGTGCTATGGCTTTAAAAAATCTTCCTGCAGAAATCATTAATAAAGTTCAAATTTCTGATTTTAAAACTAAAAAAGAAGAATATTCTAAAGACCAGGCTGCTTCAGACAATTCCAGTATCAACCTGACGATTGATGAAGATAAAAACAAAGGTTATTTTGGAAAATTCATGGGTGGTTATGGTACTGACGACCGCTATGAATCCAGTTTTATTCTGAATTATTTTAACAATAAACGAAAAATAAGTCTGCTAGGTTCTTCTAACAATATTAATGCACAGGGATTTTCGCAGGACGAAGTTTTTGACAACATGGGCGGCGGAAGAAACAGCCGCGGATCAACCGTAAACAGAAGTCAGGCGAATGGAATCACTACATCCAATTTACTTGGTTTTAACTATTCTGACGAATTAATCAAAAATTTTAATTCTAATGCAAGTTATAACTATGCAGATGCCCATACTGAAAACAAACACTATTCTGAATCAACTGAGTTACGTCCGGATGGTAATTCCTATTTTACCGTTTCCGATTCCAAAACAGACAGCAGAAACAGCAGCCACAAAGCCAATGTAGAATTAGAATACAAAATATCACCAACGGTACGATTATTTGTTGCTCCCAGATTCAACACCTCTATTACCGAAAGCAATCCGGAATCCAGCAGTAGCAGTACTAATTTAACAGATGATAGTCTTGCTAATGACGCCTCTTCAAAATCTGCTAACAGAAGTGAATCGAACAGTTTTAGCAACTCGATTAACTTCAATAAATCTTTTGAGAAAAAAGCCCGAAATTTAAGCTTCGTATTCAATAACAACAATTCGAATTCGAATTCGAATAACTTCATAGAATCTGAAACAAATTTCTACACGACCAACAGACAGATTCTAAGAGACCAAAACATTAAAAACAGAAGTGTTAGCGATTCTTATTCTGCCGAAATTGAATATACCGAACCCGTAACCGATTCCATTCGATTTAAAATTGGAGTAGAATACAATTACCAAAACAACATTAACGATAATAAAACTTTTGATGATATCGGAAACGATGTTTACACCAATATTAACGAAGATCAAACAACCTTTTTGACTTCTAAACAAAATAGTATTGTTCCAAAAACAGGGATTCGTTTTCAAAAAAACAAATTCACTTTTGACATCAATTCATCAGCCTCTATCTTACAATACGACAACCATTCGTTTTACAAAGGA
The DNA here is from genome assembly GCF_014596575.1 of Flavobacterium pokkalii. GTDB lineage: Bacteria > Bacteroidota > Bacteroidia > Flavobacteriales > Flavobacteriaceae > Flavobacterium > Flavobacterium pokkalii. Next base: position 266,086 of record NZ_NASZ01000003.1, read on the forward strand.
AATGCCATCGATTTGAATCAAAAATACATATTACCAAGCAATGCTTTACAAATTCGATACCGAGCAGATCGTTCTAAAAATTTGACTTTTAGATACAACTACGATCAATCGTTACCTTCGGCATCCCAATTGCTGCCAATTCAAAACGTATCCAACACTTTAAATACTGTTACCGGAAATCCGGATTTGAATCCTACAGAAACCCATAGTGCAAGATTAAACTATAGAAATTTTGATTTCCGCACCCGTTCCGGATACAACTTTTATTTGAATGCCAATTATAACAAAAACGATGTTATTAGCACTTCTATTTACAATACTGATAACAGCCGTACCACAACTTACACTAATATTTCAGGAACCTATTCCTTTTCCGGAGGTGGTAGTTGGAATAAATCTATCAAACAGGAATCTAATTTATTGAGATACGGAATTGCCTTAAACGCAAATTATAATTTCGACAAAGGATTCACCAATGGCGTTTTATACGGAGCTACTTCCAAAGGAATTACACCAAGAATCTATTTAAATTATGATTATGGCGAATTTTTCACTGTCGCTCCTTCTTATAATTTCTCTTATAATGAAACCGATTATGATATCAGTTCGCTTAAATCAAGATCCAATGTAGTACACCGAATTAATCTGCAAACAACATCATATTGGCCAACCAATTGGATTTGGGGGAATGATTTTGGTTACACTTACAACTCCATCAATCAAAGTTTCTACTTATGGAATACCAGTTTATCATACACTTTCTTAAACAAAACCTTTGTTGCCAAGGTAAAAGTTTATGACATTTTAAACCAAAACCAAAGTATCACCCGAAGCATTTCATCAACGGCAGTTACTGACAACTACAATACGGTTTTACAACGCTATGCAATGTTCTCACTTACTTATAAAATTCAAAACTTCTCAGGAACACAAAAAGCTCCCGGAAGAAACAACCGTAACATGGAAGGCATGGACAGAGGCAATCGCCCACCGGGAGGATTTGGTGGCGGCAGACCCGGAGGCCCAATGGATTAAGCTGCTATAATTATTAATTCAGTTTTCAACGATAAATCCCCTTGTTTTAAATGAAAACAAGGGGATTTGTTATTTGTACCAACTTCTGAAAAAAACGGCAAATTGTTTATTAAAACTATTATTCCTTACTTTAAAAACCTGTCTTAAACCTGACACAAAAAATGTTTTAAACTTTAGCTGGTGACCCAGGATTCATATCTGTAGCCTTCTGAGCCGTAATCAGATACGCTATTAAAATACAACTAAACTATTTACCCTCATTCATTTTTAAACATAAAAAAACCCATTCGCTAGGAATGGGTTTTTTAAATAATTCTGAGAAAATCAATTAAGCTTCTACTTCAAATGGAAGGATAGAAACATAAGATTTGTTATCTCTTTTCTTTTGGAACTTCACAATTCCGTCTACTTTTGCGTGTAGTGTGTGATCTTTACTGATGTAAACATTTTCACCTGGATTGTGTTTAGAACCTCTTTGTCTTACGATGATGTTCCCTGCGATAGCAGCTTGTCCACCAAAAATCTTAACACCTAAACGTTTCGATTCTGATTCTCTACCATTCTTAGAACTACCGACACCTTTCTTGTGAGCCATGATGTTTAAGTTTTAATATTGTTATTATTCTTGAGTATCTTCTTTTTTAGCTTTAGTCGCTTTTTTCTTTGGAGCTTCAGCTGTTTCTACAGTTGCTTCAGCTGCTGCTTTTTTAGAAGCCGCTTTTTTAGCACCTGCTGCAGTAATACCCTCAATTACAATTTGAGTAAGATATTGTCTGTGACCATTTCTTTTTTTGTATCCTTTTCTTCTTTTCTTTTTGAAAACGATAACTTTGTCTCCTTTTAAGTGTTGTAACACTTTAGCTTCTACTGAAGCACCTTCTATAGCTGGGGCGCCTAAAGTTACATTTCCATTGTCATCTAACAAAAGAACTTTATCAAAAGAAACTTTTGATCCTTCTTCGTTAGCTAAACGGTGAACATAAACCTTTAAGTCTTTGCTTACTTTGAATTGTTGCCCTGCTATCTCTACGATTGCATACATACCAAATTGATTTATTGATTTTTAAGGTTGCAAATATACAATTATTTTTTTACCACACAATCACTTAATTTAAAAAAATATTTTCTCTCATTTGTGCTTTATTTTCAGCACCTTAGAAACGGGCAACCAACTTATATTTTTGTTAAAAAAAACAGAATCATTGAATCAAAACTAAAAAAAGGTATTTTTGAAACAATAATAATACACAGCCATGTATTGTCAACTCCTTTTTATTAATCTGTATGAAAAAATTAATAATGTCAATTAGTTCTACACTTTTACTTAGCGGTGCTGTCACAGCTCAAAAAATAAACTTCGAGGAATACAACCTCGACAACGGTCTACACGTTATCTTACACCAGGACAATAGCGCACCTGTAGTAATCACTTCGGTAATGTATCACGTAGGATCTAAAGACGAAAACCCTAACAAAACAGGCTTTGCACACTTCTTTGAACATTTATTATTTGAAGGAACAAAAAATATTAAAAGAGGCGAATGGTTTAACATCGTAACTTCTAATGGCGGAGTAAACAATGCCAACACTTCCGACGACCGAACTTATTACTACGAAGTTTTCCCGTCTAATAATTTAGAACTGGCACTTTGGATGGAATCAGAAAGACTGATGCATCCTATTATTAACCAAATAGGAGTTGACACTCAAAAAGAAGTTATCAAAGAAGAAAAAAATTCGCGCTATGACAATCAACCCTACGGAAGAATTATCGAAGCAGTTAAAAAAAACCTATTTGTAAACCATCCGTATCGTTGGACCACAATTGGTTCTACCGAACATTTGGAAGCCGCTAAGTTGGAAGACTTCAAAGCTTTTAACGAAAAATTCTACGTTCCCAACAATGCCGTTTTAGTAGTTGCCGGGGATTTTGAACAAAAACAAGCCAAAGAATGGATTCAAAATTATTTTGGACCAATTAAAAAAGGAAATGATATTGTAAGAGAAAAATTTGTTGAAAAGCCAATTACCGAAACAATCAAAGCCACACACATCGATCCCAATATCCAAATTCCGATGATTATCTCGGCTTACCGCACCCCTTCTATGAAAACCAGAGATGCGCGCGCTTTAGATTTTATCTCCGCCTATTTAAGCGACGGAAAAAGTTCTAAACTATATAAAAAAATAGTGGACGAGAAGAAAAAAGCACTTCAAATTGGCGCCGTAAGTTTTAATGAAGAAGACTACGGCATGTACATTGTTTACGGATTACCGATGACCAACTACACCGGTCAGGATTTACTTCAGGAAATTGACGAAGAAATCACCAAACTCCAAACGGATTTAATTTCAGAGAGAGATTATCAAAAACTTCTGAATCAATTTGAAAATCTTTATGTAAACGACAATTCAAACGTGGAAGGAATTGCCGAAAATCTAGCCAAATATTATCTGTTGTACGGAGATGTAAATCTTATTAATAACGACATCAACATTTATCATTCCATCACCAGAGAAGAAATCAGAACAGCAGCAAAAAAATACCTGAATCCAAATCAACGTTTACTATTGGATTACATTCCTACACCGGAAAAAAACGAAAACTAAGTCCTTTCGAACCATGAAGAAATCAAGTATATTACTCATCCTAATATTAGTTACCGCAATCATGCCAGCACAAGACCGCAAACAACCTACAGCCGGAAAACCTCCGGTAGTAAACATAAAAAAACCACAAACTTTTACCTTAGCCAACGGACTTAAAGTTATGGTTGTTGAAAACCACAAACTACCCAAAGTAACTTTCAACCTCACGATAGACACACCTCCATTTGCCGAAGGCGATAAAAAAGGAGTCGATGAATTATGCAGCAATCTAATAGGTAACGGAAGTACCAAAATTTCCAAAGAAGACTTTAACGAAGAGGTTGATTTCATGGGCGCTAATATGTCTTTTAGTTCCGGCAGTGCTCACGCCAGCGCCCTGTCTAAATTTGCAAAAAGAACTCTGGAACTTCTTTCTTACGGAGCTTTGGCTCCTAATTTTACTCAGGAAGAACTTGACAAAGAAAAAGCCAAATTAATTGAAGGCTTACGCTCTCAGGAAAAAAGCGTTTCAGCAATTGCCGGCAGAGTGGTTAACGCTTTAGCTTATGGAAAAAACCATCCTTTGGGCGAATTTATTATCGAAAACTCCCTATCAAACATCACATTAGAAGATGTCATAAAAAACTATCAGACGCATTTTGTTCCTCAAAACGCTTATTTAGCCATTGTAGGCGACATTAAATTCGAAGAAATAAAACCACTTGTAGAGCAGCTTTTTGGTTCCTGGAAAAAAACATCCAATAACGACATTACTTATCCGGATCCCAAAAATGTAGCCAACATACAAATCAACTTTGTCGATGTTCCCAATGCCGTACAATCGGATATTTCCGTTGTAAACTCATACCGCTTAAAAATGAACGACAAGGATTTCTTCCCAACCGTTATTGCCAGCTACATCTTAGGTGGTGGTTTTAACAGTTACCTAAACATGAATTTAAGAGAAGCTCACGGTTGGACTTACGGAGCAAGTTCGAATATTGGAGCAGGAAAACACGTAACCAGTATTCGCTCGACTTCTGCCGTAAAAAACAATGTAACCGACAGTGCTGTTGTAGAATTCATCAAAGAAATCAAAAAAATAAGAACCGAAAAAGTAACAACCGAAGCCCTTGAAAGTGCCAAAGCCGGTTACATTGGTCGTTTTGTAATGAAAGCCGAAAAACCGGAATCGGTAGCACGATACGCTCTAAACACAGAAATCGAGGAACTTCCTGCTGATTTTTACGAAAACTACATCAAAACCATCAACGCCGTTACCAAAGAAGATGTTATAGCCGCTGCCAACAAATATTTTTTACTGGACAATTCCAGAATAATTATCGTTGGCAAAGGAAAAGAAGTGATACCAGCACTGGAAAAACTCAACATTCCTATTTTCTATTTTGACAAATATGCCAATCCGGTTGACAAACCGGTTTTTGAATAATTACCAACAAAAAAGGATTCGCAGCTGCGAATCCTTTTTTATTTCTTTCCAATTACAAAATACTATTTCCATGATAAAGTTTCCATCAAATGCTGCATGTCATTTTTAATATAACTCGCAGCCGGCATAATGGAATCAAAATTAGGTTTAGCATAAAAATAAACTGAACCCGTTAAAAAATGTCGGGTACTATCTGTCAAATAAAACTGTGAATTTGTCGCCGCATTTCCATCCACCTGATAAAACATTCCGTACACTTTCTTCTCCGGATTTAAATACGGTTGTTCTAAAATATCATCCGCTTTAATTACGTGTTCAAAAGTTAGTTTTTGAGCATCACGCAACAATTTGTTCAAATTATTATTTACCGGCTTATACGTCAGATAAATGGTTGCTTTCATCTTTGGGTACGAAATCGTAAATCCGCAATCCTTTTCACCTTTTATAATCGCCTTTGCATTAATATCAAAAGCAAAAGGACAGCTATTTTCAAAATGCGCATACTGAGCCATCGGATAATCTAATCGCAAATAAGCAGCCGGTTTAGGTAAAACTTCCTTTTTACAAGCCGAAAACAGCACTATAAAACACACAACAACAGACTGAACTAAAATCTTTTTCTTATCCACACACTTTAAATTAAACATCAATAGTAACTTTTATCTGTTTGATACGTTTTTTATCCACCACTTCAATCGTAAAAACACAATTTTCAAAAGCAATTTTTTGTCCTTTAGCCGGAAAATTACCTGAAATTTCCAAAATAAACCCCGCTAAAGTTTCGGCCTCTCCTTTTTTCTCTTCAAACGATTCTTCGTCAACATCAACAATTCGATAGAAATCCTTAAGATTAATTTTACCTTCGAAAAGGAAATTACGCTCGTCTATTTGTGAAAAATTAATATCCTCATCGTCAAATTCATCACTAATATCACCAACGATTTCCTCGATAACATCTTCCAAAGAAACCAAACCGGAAGTTCCGCCATATTCATCCACCACAATAGCCAAATGACTTTTCATTGCCTGAAAATCTTTCAACAAATTGTCTAACTTTTTATTTTCCGGCACAAAGAACGGCTCTCTTATCAAAGTTGTCCAGTTAAAATTTTGCTTGTCAATATGTGGCAACAAATCTTTGATAAACAAAACCCCTTCAATTTGATCAATATTATCCCGATAGACCGGAATTCGGGAATAACCTTTTTCTAAAATTTTGGTATAAATTTCTTCAAAAGTCTCCGAAATTTCCAACGCAAAAATATCAATTCGGGGACTCATCACCTGTTTGGTATCAGTATTTCCAAAAGACACAATTCCTTCCAAAATTTTCTGTTCATCGGTCGAAGTTTCATCAGCAGCGGTTAATTCCAAAGCCTGTGATAATTGGTCAACCGAAAAATTAGTTTTTTGTTTTCCTAATTTATTATGCAAGTAAACCGTAGCCGAACGCATTGGAATGCTTATTGGAGACAAAAACTGATCTAAAACCGAAATAGGATAAGCAATCGTTTTGGCAAATTTGATATTGTTTCGGCTGGCATATACTTTTGGCAAAACTTCACCAAAAAGCAACAACAGAAAAGTAACCACAATTACCTCAAAAATAAATTTCAACAAAGGCGAAGTAATGGCTGCAAACAAATCGGAACCAATAAAAGAAAAAAGAATAACGACTCCTATATTAATAAAGTTATTCGCTACGAGAAGTGTTGCCAATAATTTTTTAGGTCGCTGCAATAGCTCTGAAAGAATTTTTCCGGTAGAAAGATTTTCCTGAAGTGCCTCATCGATATCTTTTTGCGAAAGCGAAAACAAGGCAACTTCGGCTCCGGAAACAACTGCTGAACAAAAAAGCAACACAAATATTCCGGCAAAACCGAACAATAGATTTACATCTAAAGTATAAACAAAATTAAAACTGGGCTCCGGGTCCAAATTAGAAAAGATTAGTTAAACAATTAAAAAGGCAAATCATTTATAGGTAAGCCTTTATTGGGCGTATCAAAATTAGTGTTTTTAGTAGCATCCGGATGCTGAATTTGTTTATTGTTTTCAGTCTCTTTTTTAGTTGTTAAAAAAGTAAATTCCGTTACCTGAATTTCAACAGTATGCTTCGTCGAACCATCTTCTACCTGCCATTGACGGGATTTAATCCTTCCTTCTACATAAATCTTATCTCCTTTTGACAAATATTTTTCACATATTTCAGCCGCTTTATTACGAACTACAATATTATGCCATTCGGTTGAAACAATCCGCTCATTGGTTGTCTTATTAATATACACTTCATTCGTAGCCAATTGAAATCTTCCAATACAATTACCTGCATCAAAATAGTGCATTTTAACATCGTCACCTAAATGACCAATAAGCATCACCTTATTTAATGTTCCGTTCATAATATATAAGCTGGTATTGCTACCAAAGATACATTTTTTACTCCTTATTTTCTATTCCGATTCAATAAAATTATGAATCACAATTGGAAACGGATATTGCTTTAATTCCTCTTTGGTAATTCCGTTGACCAACTCCCCTTTTACATTCAGCTTCCAAAACTTAATATGCAAATGCTGATGCGACAATTTATGCACAATACTTTTTTCGTTGCAAGCCTGCATACTTATAACAGGATTAGCAAAAAAAGAGTTCGTAGCGACCGCATTAGAAACGAACTCGAAGTCTTCTTCCTGCAAAGTTTCAATCAAAGGAAACTCGTATAAATTATACCAAATTCCCTTCGCAGTTCTTTTTTGCACCAAAGTCTTCTCATCGGCATCCGAAACCATAATATAATTAAAGTAGCGATTCCTCACTTTTACTTTTTTGGATTTCACCGGCAATAACTCAACTTTCTTTTTTTGCAAAGCCGCACAACTTTCGTTAAAAACACAAACCGCACAATCCGGATTTTTAGGCACACATTGCAAAGCACCAAACTCCATAATAGCCTGATTAAAAATAGCCGGGTTATCTTTTGGCATTAATTCAAAAGCTAAGGCTGCGAATTCTTTTTTGGCGGTAGCCTGAGCAATATCGGTATCCATATCAAAATAACGGGAAAGTACTCTAAATACATTTCCGTCCACTACAGGAACGGCTTCATTATAGGAAAAAGAAGCAATGGCCGCAGCAGTATAATCGCCCACTCCTTTTAATTGTAACAAATCTTTATAGTTGTCCGGAAAAACTCCGTTTAATTCCGTCGCAATATATTGAGCTGTTTTATGCAGATTTCGGGCACGGGAATAATAACCTAATCCCTGCCACAATTTCAACACCTGTTCTTCCTCGGCTTTTGCCAAATCAAAAACCGTTGGAAAAGCTTCAACAAAAGACAAAAAATAGGGCAATCCCTGCGCTACTCGCGTCTGTTGGAGCATAATTTCCGAGAGCCAAATATGGTATGGATTAGTGGTTTTTCGCCATGGCAAATCACGCTTATTTTCTAAATACCACTTTATTAACGAGTTATAAAAAATCATTATAAAAAATTTGTTGACAAAAGTAAAAGTTTATGTAATTAAAATTTAATGAATTAGCTTGAATAATTGTTTTTTTAATTCATATATTTGCACACTCAAAAAAATTATTACAGAATAATAAATAAGGAAAGAAAATGACGAAAGCAGATATCGTAGCGAAAATTTCAGAAAAATTAGGTCTTGAAAAAGGTGATGTTCAAGCAACAGTTGAGACTTTTATGGAGGAAGTAAAAACTTCATTAGAAACTGGAGACAATGTATATTTAAGAGGTTTCGGTAGCTTTATCGTAAAGACAAGAGCAGAGAAAACAGGTAGAAATATCTCTAAAAACACTACCATCAAAATTCCTGCACACAATATTCCTGCTTTCAAACCTGCAAAAGTATTTGTAGAAGGAGTAAAAACAAACAACGAAGCAAAATAATATTAATTAATCATAAAATCGACAAGATATGCCAAGTGGTAAAAAAAGAAAAAGACATAAGGTAGCGACTCACAAACGTAAAAAAAGAGCGAGAGCTAACCGTCACAAAAAGAAAAAGTAGTTTATAACTACTTTTTTCTTTTTAAACGTTCATTGAAATTTGGTTTTCAGACTTCAGAATTTAGATTTCAGACCGCAGCATAAAACTGTTTTCTGCTTACTGAATACTGCACACTGAATTCCTCCGGGTTAATACCTGTTCAAAATATTGTTTAATCCATCTGTAAATAAGATTTTAGATTTCAGATTTCAGATTTTAGATTTTTCAAGTCTATTTTCTATTCTCTATATTCTATTTTCTGAAAAAACAGATAAAAATTTACAACGTGAATAAAGAATTAATCATTCGATCTAGTTCTGATTCCGTAGATTTTGCCTTATTAAAAGATGGAAAACTAATTGAATTACACAAAGAAGAAGAAACCAGCAATTTTCAGGTAGGCGATATTTTTATTGCTAAAATCAGAAAACCTGTTGCCGGACTTAACGCTGCTTTTGTAAATGTAGGTTTTGAAAAAGACGCTTTTTTACATTATCACGACTTAGGCCCTAATCTAACTTCCCAACTGAAATTCATAAAACTTGTAAGCGCAGGTAAAATAAAAGATTTCTCCCTAAAAAACTTTCAGTTTGAAAAAGAGATAGACAAAGACGGTACTATTACTGATGTAATCAATGCCAATCAATCTATCTTAGTACAGGTTGTAAAAGAACCAATATCAACCAAAGGCCCAAGAATAAGCGCTGAGCTTTCTCTTGCCGGACGTTTTATTGTGTTAGTCCCTTTCTCTGACCGCGTTTCTATTTCTCAAAAAATAGAAGACAAAAAAGAAAAAGACCGACTTAAAAAACTGGTACAATCTATCAAACCAAAAGGATTTGGCGTTATTGTTCGCACAGTAGCCGAAGGCAAAAATACAGCCGAATTAGAAAAAGATTTGCAGAACCTGCTCAGCAGATGGTCTGCAATGTATAAGAAATTACCAACTGCTCATCATCCCTCAAAAGTTTTGGGTGAACTCAACAGAGCTTCCTCAATACTTAGAGATGTTTTCAACGATACTTTTACCAGTATTCAAATAGATGATGAAGAGTTGTACCATCAAACCAAGGATTACCTGCAAGAAATTGCACCATCCAAACAATCAATTGTGAAGTTTTATCAATCAAACGACACGCCTATTTTCGAGAAATTCAATATAGAGAGACAAATCAAAACTTCTTTTGGAAAAACCGTTTCCATGAGTAAAGGAGCTTATTTAATTATCGAACACACCGAAGCTTTACACGTTATAGACGTGAACAGTGGAAACCGTTCGAATAAAGCGACTAATCAGGAAGACACAGCCATGGAAGTTAATATGATTGCCGCAGCCGAAATAGCCAGACAATTGCGTTTGCGCGATATGGGCGGAATAATCGTAGTAGATTTTATCGATATGTCGAATCCCGAAAACCGCAAAGTCCTCTTCGACTTCCTGAGGGAAGAAATGAGCGATGATAAAGCAAAACACAAAATCTTACCTCCGAGTAAATTTGGATTAGTCCAAATTACCAGACAAAGAGTAAGACCGGAAAGAAATATTAAAACCAGAGAAGAAGATCCAAACAATGAAAATGGTGAAATTGAAGCACCAATTTTAATCATTGATAAAATCAATGCCGATCTGGAAAGAGTTTTAAAAACCCACAAAAAAGTAGTACTCAATGTACACCCGTTTGTGGCTGCATACCTCAGCAAAGGTTTTCCATCATTACGTTCAAAATGGTTTCTTGAACATAAAAAATGGGTGAAAATTATACCACGTGACGCTTACACGTATTTAGAATATCATTTCTTTGACAATAAAGGAAATGCTATTACAGAAGACTAAACAAAAAACCGCTTTTCGTGAGATTAGCGGTTTTTTTGTGTCTTATTTCTAAAATTTAAATCAAATACTTTGCAACTTCAAAGCCCGCTGTTTTCTCTGCAAAAACAACACCGTAAACAAAACCCCCATTAAGGACATTCCTATCCCCACTAAATTTGGCGAAGCATAACTATAACCGGCAACCAATGGCAAACCACCAAGAAAAGCCCCCAAAGCATTACCAATATTAAATGATGCCTGTATAGCTGCCGAAGCAATCATCTCGGCTCCTACCGCAACCTGAATCATTAACATTTGAATTGATGCAATAAATGTAAACGAAATACATCCGGTTGAAAACACTAAAAACAAACTAACATAAGGATTATAAGAAAATAAAAATACCATAACCAAATCCAAAGCCATCAACAAAAACAACACAACCAGTGTTCTATCAGGCTGAAATGTATCAGCTAATTTACCTCCAATCATATTCCCAACAACCATTCCGGCACCAGCTAAAATCAAGATATAAGGAACACTCGTTGCAGAAAAACCTGAAATATCAGTCAATAAAGGCGCTATATAACTAATCCAGCAAAACAATCCTCCCACTCCAATAGCAGTTATCAAAATCACCAGCCAAGCTTCAATTTTAGTAAATAACCGCATTTGTTTCTTCATCGACACCTGATCATTAGAAGGTAAATTTGGCATCCAAAAATAAAGCGAAACAAGTGTTAATACTCCCAAAATTCCGATTAAGATAAAAGTATAACGCCAGGAAAGATGATGACCTATAAAAGTTCCAATAGGCACCCCGATAAGATTGGCAATTGTTAATCCCGCAAACATAATCGAAATTGCCTGAGCTTCTTTTCCCTTTTCGGCCAGGCGACTGGCTACTACTGCCCCAACACCAAAAAAAGCTCCATGCGGCAATCCCGACAACAATCGGGTTAAAACAAAAAAACCATAATTTGGCACAACTACAGACAGCGAATTAAAAAACGCAAGCATTCCTGCCAAAATTAAAAGCGTTTTTTTGGGCGGATAATTTCGGGCAACAACTACCAATAAAGGCGCACCAATAACTACACCAAGCGCATAAGCCGAAATTAAATATCCTGCAATTGGAATACTCACATTTAAATCAGCAGCAACATCCGGTAATATTCCCATCATCACAAACTCCGTAATCCCAATAGTCAAACCTCCCAAAGCCAGTGCCAGCAAACTTTTTTTCATAACATTCTACCTAAAAAATTAACATTAGAGATTTCTCATTTAAAAAGACAACCTCTTTTACTTTGCAAATTTATTGACAACTACCTCAAATAAATTGTAATTTTACAACATAAACTTGCAATTTTAGGTTATGAAAAAATTAAATCAATTTGACACCTTAGTCATCGATGAATTTGAGGAAGATCAATACCATCTTCCCCGGCACAGCCATACCTATTACGAGATTATTTACATCATCAAAGGAAGTGGAATCCATCAACTGAACAAAAACCTGATTCCGTATCAAAGCGGAGATTTATTTTTACTTTCAACCGATGACGAACATTATTTTGATATTAAAGAAACCACCCGGTTTTTCTTTATCAAATTTACCGACACCTATTTTAATTCGAATAAAAAACTTTCCTGTGACGAATTTTTACTCAACACACCGGAAAATTTTATGCGCGAACAGTCACTGAAAGAAAATGTTTTAAAGCTCAACGAAAGTTGTGCTGCTATTTTAAAAAACACCATCGACAACATCCGAACCTACAATAACACCGGAAATATTTCAACTTCGCCAATTGCTTTTTATCAAATCTTATCCATTTTTGGTTTAATCAAAGAAAGTTTGCAGCAACAAAACATCAAATTTTCAGGCTTCGGAATTGACAACGATCAGATTATCTCTTACATTCATCAAAATATTTACAACCCAAAACTGGTGCAAATAAAAACGATTGCTGCTCATTTTAATATTTCTCAAAATTATTTCGGAAGTTATTTTAAACGCAATTTCACCATAAGCTATCGGGAATATTGCAACAAGCTACGAACTCAATTAATAGAAAAAAGAATCCAAAACAAACAACTGTCGCTAAAACAAATTGCCTACGAATTTGGTTTCACCGATGAAAGCCATCTTTCCAATTATTTTAAAAAACAACGGAATATAAACCCTAGTGCGGTGAAGAAATAGACTGCCCCCAAAAGTTTAGACAAATTTATAATTAATTTTGATAATAATGAGCTCGATATTGTATCGGGCTCATTCCTTTTAAATTCAGCTTTA
>NZ_NASZ01000021.1 GCF_014596575.1 Flavobacterium pokkalii
TTTTTAAAAATTTCTTCTTAAATTCTCTTTCGCTTTTCAGTATGTCTATCAGAACGTTTTCGCTGTTGCGGGTGCAAAAGTAACACCTTTATTCAATTATACAACACCTTTTGCAAACTATTTTACTCACTATTTTTTAATAACCTGACAACAAAGCTTTTCTATTTTGAAGCTTTTTATGTTTGTAGGAATTTGGAAGAATTAAAATCGTTTTAAACACAAAGAACACAAAGAAAGCACGAAGTATACTAAGGTTATTCACTATATAAAATTAATTTTACCACATAAGGCACAAAGAAAAAATCAAGAAAACAAAGATTCATACTATAATATAAGTAGAAACCTCTTTTCAAACTCTTACCCTAGCCCTGATTGAAGCGACAGCCTCCTGTGCCGGGGTTCGGCACTGGAGCTACAGCGAAAAGCAGGATAAGCTTCAAAAAATCATTTCTATTTTAAACAACATATACTATAATATATATTGTATGTATTTTTCTAATACTATATATTTGCACTCTCAAATAAAACAATAATAATGATTAAGATTACTTTGCCCGACGGGTCAGTTAGAGAGTTCGCTACCGGCGTTACTCCGATGGATGTTGCTAAAAGCATTAGTGAAGGATTCGCACGAAATGTAATTTCGGCATCTTTCAATGGTACAACAGTGGAAACAGTAACTCCCTTGACCACGAACGGCAGTCTTATATTATATACATGGAATGACCTGGAAGGGAAAAAAGCTTTCTGGCACTCCACTTCGCACGTAATGGCGCAAGTATTAGAAGAAATGTATCCAGGTATCAAATTAACTTTAGGCCCCGCAATCGCAAATGGGTTTTATTACGATGTAGATTTTGAAGACCAAAAAATCACTGAGGCCGATTTCAAAAAAATCGAAGACAGAGTTCTTGAAATCTCAAGAGGTAAACACGAATTTAAATTAAGACCTGTTTCAAAAGCAGAAGCTTTAGAAACCTACAAAGACAACGTATACAAAACGGAATTGATCTCCAATCTTGAAGACGGAACAATTACTTTTTGCGACCATGACACCTTTACTGATTTATGCCGCGGAGGACACATTCCAAACACAGGACTCATCAAGGCCATGAAAGTAATGAGCGTTGCAGGCGCTTACTGGCGTGGTGATGAAAAAAACAAACAATTAACTCGTGTTTACGGAACTTCATTCCCTAAACAAAAAGATCTTACTGAATATTTAGCCTTATTAGAGGAAGCAAAACGTCGCGATCACAGAAAATTAGGCAAAGAATTAGAATTATTTGCTTTCTCTCAAAAAGTTGGTCAAGGCTTACCGTTATGGTTACCAAAAGGAGCCGCTTTAAGAGACCGATTAGAACAATTCTTAAAAAGAGCACAGAAAAAAGCCGGTTACGAGCAAGTTGTTACTCCACATATTGGACAAAAAGAACTCTATGTTACTTCCGGACACTATGCCAAATACGGAGCAGACAGCTTCCAACCTATTAATACACCTGCAGAAGGCGAAGAGTTTTTATTAAAACCAATGAACTGCCCTCACCACTGCGAAATCTACAATACCAGACCTTGGTCGTACAAAGACTTACCAAAAAGATATGCTGAATTTGGTACCGTTTATAGATACGAACAATCTGGTGAATTACACGGATTAACACGTGTACGTGGATTTACTCAGGATGACGCTCATATTTTCTGTACTCCGGAACAATTAGACGAAGAATTCAAAAAAGTTATCGACCTTGTATTGTATGTATTCGGCTCTTTAGGTTTTGAAAATTTTACCGCTCAAATTTCGTTAAGAGACAAAGACAACAGAGACAAATACATTGGTACTGATGAAAATTGGGAAAAAGCCGAAAACGCCATTATCAATGCCGCTCGAGACAAAGGTTTAAACACCGTTGTAGAATACGGAGAAGCCGCTTTCTACGGTCCAAAACTGGATTTCATGGTTAAAGATGCCTTAGGAAGACAATGGCAATTAGGTACCATTCAGGTTGACTACAATCTTCCGGAACGTTTTGAGCTAACCTACAAAGGTTCAGATAACGAACTTCATCGTCCAGTGATGATTCACAGAGCACCATTTGGATCTATGGAGCGTTTCATCGCAATTTTATTAGAACATACAGCAGGAAATTTCCCTCTTTGGCTAATGCCGGAACAGGCTATAATATTGTCTTTGAGCGAGAAATATGAAAATTATGCCAAAAAAGTTTTAGAATTGCTAGAAAATCACGAAATTCGCGGGCTAATTGACAACCGAAACGAAACAATTGGAAAGAAAATCAGGGATGCAGAGATTCAAAAAATCCCATTTATGCTGATTGTAGGAGAAGAAGAAGAGAAAAACGGAACCATCTCCATTCGTCGTCATGGTCAGGAAGGAAAAGGAAATAGTACCGTTACAATTGAAGAATTTGCAGCAATTGTAAAAGAAGAAATAGAAAAGACATTAAAAGTATTTACAGTTTAACTTAAATTTTAAAGCCATAGCAATAAGAAGCAACAGAGGTTTTCAACCTCGCGTAGAAAAAAAGGATGCCCACAGAATCAATAATAATATTCGTGGTTTACAAGAAGTACGACTCGTAGGAGAAAACGTAGAAATTGGGATTTATAAAATTTCAGATGCCTTGCGTAAAGCTGATGAGTTGGAATTGGATTTGGTGGAGATTTCTCCTAATGCCGAACCGCCTGTTTGTAAGATTATGGATTATAAAAAATTCCTTTATGAGCAGAAAAAACGTGAAAAGGAATTGAAAGCCAAATCAGCTCAAATTGTAGTTAAGGAAATCCGTTTTGGACCTCAAACAGATGAGCATGATTATGAATTTAAAAGAAAGAATGCTGAGAAATTCTTGAAAGAAGGATCTAAATTAAAGGCTTTTGTATTCTTCAAAGGCCGTTCTATTATTTATAAAGACCAAGGACAAATCTTATTGTTAAGACTGGCTCAGGATTTAGAAGAGTTTGGTAAAGTTGAAGCAATGCCGGTTCTTGAAGGAAAGCGAATGATTATGTTCATTGCACCTAAGAAAAAGAAATGATATTAGTCTGCAGAAAGCAGATTGAATAAAATACAATGAGATTGCTTCGCGCAGCTCGCAAAGACAAGTAAGTAAGAATAAATTAAAAAACTAGGAAAAAATGCCTAAAATGAAAACCAAATCTAGCGCCAAGAAACGTTTTAAAGTTACTGGTTCTGGAAAAATTAAAAGAAAGCATGCTTTTAAAAGTCACATCTTGACTAAAAAATCTAAGAAACGTAAATTAGCTTTGACTCACTCAGCGCTAGTTCACGAATCAGATATGAACAGCATCAAAAAACAATTAAGAATTATCTAATCGACAATTTGTCAATTAAAATTCTTTAGGTTAAAACAATTTAATAACCTTGGAGTATGGCCAATAAGTACCCTTGATTAAATTCGGGTCGCCTGCTACAAAAATAAAAGTAAAAATTATGCCAAGATCGGTAAATTCAGTTGCTAAAAGAGCAAGAAGAAAAAAAATAATGAAACAAGCCAAAGGTTTCTTTGGTCGTCGTAAAAACGTTTGGACAGTTGCTAAAAACGCGGTAGAAAAAGCAATGCTTTATGCTTACCGTGACAGAAAGCAGAACAAAAGAAACTTCCGTTCATTATGGATTCAACGTATTAACGCCGGAGCCAGATTGGAAGGAATGTCTTACTCTCAATTCATGGGTAAAGTAAAAGCTAACGGAATCGAATTGAACAGAAAAGTTCTTGCAGATTTAGCAATGAACCACCCTGAAGCTTTCAAAGCTGTACTTAACAAAGTAAAATAAACGTTTTATCAACTCAATTTAAGACTACTTACTTATATAGAAAACCTCATTTGTCATGCAAATGAGGTTTTTTTTATGCCCTATAACCTTAAAAAATATTTTTTCAATTTTTGGTTATTAAGAAAAATAGTATTTTAGTAAAATGATTTTACCAAGATTAATTTTAAGAATATTAAGCATTCTTTTAGCAGTTTTATCGCTTACGCTATATTCGTGTAAACAAAAAGAAAGGCCAACTAATGAATATAAAAAAGACAAAAGAAAAATAGATTTTTTAATAAAAAAAGGAGAACTTCTTTATAAAAAAACTCAATATGATAGTGCTTTTTTTTATTTCAATAAAGCTAAAACAATTTGCAATCGTAAAGAAGATTTAAAAGAATACATCTACAGTACCACCTATTTGTGTTCAATATCACAACTAAATGGTGATTATGCCAACTGTGAAGACATAGCAACAGAAGCTATACCATATATTGTACATGTAAAAAATGAAAAATACAAATGGCGAATATTTTTCATTCTAGCGACAAATTATGCCAAACTATTAGATTTTAATAATGCCAAATACTACCACTCTAAATCATTAAAACTAAAAATAGATTCAGAACGCAGATTTTGCACACTAATAAGTCTCTCTTATCTAAATATCAGAGAGAAAAAATATAATCAAGCAATTAAAATACTAGAATTTTTAACACACCAAAAACTAATCATAAATGATCCAGAATTCCAATCTGTAGTAATGAATAATTTAGGATATTGCTATTTCAAAACTCATAAAAAAAACGCACTTCATTTTTTAAAAAAATCTTTAGAAATTAGATTAAAAAATACCAAAAGTTTTATGGACGATTGGGGGTTAACAGCTAACTATTATTATTTATACGAATATTATACAGAAAAAAAGGATTTTTCAAAGGCTATTAAATATGCCTATTTACTGTACAAAACAGCAAAAAAAGTAGATAACACAGATGACCAACTGCTAGCTCTAAGCCTTCTAGTTAAAAATACCGAAGGCAAAAAATCAAAAGACTATGCCTTAAAATATGTAAAATTAAACGACAGCATTACCGAAGTAAGGCAAAAGGCGAAAAATTATTTTGCAAAATTAAAATACGATTCTAAAAAAGAAAAAGAAGAAAACCTTAAACTAAAGGCTGAAAAAGAATTACAACAGGAATTAGAACGAAATAAAAACATCGTAATTACTTTTATCATTATCATCATTATACTTCTTTCTGCCTTTATTTATTATTATCTTATTCAAAAAAACAAAAAAGAAAAAATCCAAACCGCATACAATACCGAAATCAGAATTGCCAAAAAGCTACACGATGAATTAGCTAATGAAATTTTCCAAACGATCAACTTCGCTGAAACACAGGATTTATCTTCACCTGAAATATCAGGAAAATTATTAGAAAATCTAGATTCTATATATTCAACAACAAGAAATATTTCAAAAGAAAATAACCAAATTGAAACAGGAGAACAATTCGAAAATGATTTAAAAGAAATGATTACAAGTTTTGGAAGCAAAACCGTAAACATAATAATTAACAATTTAGAAGAAATCAACTGGAAAAAAACAAGTAAATTGAAGAAGATTGCTATTTATCGTGTCATACAAGAATTATTAGTTAATATGAAAAAACACAGCCAAAGTAATTTAGTTCTGATTTCATTTAAAACTCAAGAAAATAATCTACTATTAAATTATTATGACAATGGAAAAGGAATCGATTTTAAACAAACTAAAAAGAAAAGCGGACTTTACAACATTGAAAACCGAATTGAAGCTATTAATGGAACCATAACTTTTGATAGCAACCAAAATAAAGGAGTTAAAACCAGTATTGTCATTCCATTATAACAACTGTAAAATGTTTAAAAAAGTAATAATTGTAGAAGATTTAGATCCCATCATACTAAGTACGACAAAAACCTTAAAAAATCTATCAATCGGTGAAATACAAACAGCAAAATATTGCGATGATGCTTTTTTGAAAATCAAAAAAGCGCAACACGAAAACAAACCTTTTGATTTATTAATAACCGATTTATCTTTTAAAGAAGATCATCGGGAAAACAAACTAAAAAATGGTGAACAACTAATTAGCGAAATCAAAAAAAATCAGCCTGATATTAAAATAATTGTTTTCTCAATTGAAGACAAATCCTTTAAAATAAAATCTTTATTTGAAGATTTAAAAATCAACGCATATGTTATAAAGGGAAGAAACAGTATTGAGGAGCTAAAAAAAGCGATTGAAACAACTTATCACAATAATGAAGCTCAATTCCTTTTTCCGCAAACAACAGCAAATTCAACACATAAAAAATCCGTTATCGAAATCGAAGCTTATGATATTGAGTTATTAAAATCACTTTCAAAAGGTTATAGCATTAACGAAATTGCCAATGAATTTAAAATTTCGGGGATTCATCCAAGCGGAAACAGCAGTATTGAAAAACGCCTTAACAAACTTAAAATGTATTTCAAAGCCAATAACAATGTACATCTTATTGCTATTACAAAAGATATGGGATTAATCTAAAACATAAAACATTCGCATTTACATTTAATCTCATTAACAATCGTAAAATCAAACTTCTTACGGTTTTCCGTAAAGAATTCATTTATATAAGTGTTAAATTTGGCTTTCTTTTATTAAAATCCTTTTCAATTTAAAAGAAACAAATTGAGCAACGTCTATGAGAAACACCTACACTTATATAAAATTTATCTCTATTGGACTATTAATTTGCACCGTTTCCTGCAAAAAAGAAATTCAGAATATAAAAACAGAGAAAAAATTAACCACAGAAATAAGCTCCAAAAAAGATGCTCTAAAAAAAATAACTTTAACCAATTCAGAACCGTCTTATTATATAAAAACCAGTAATGCCAAATTCAATCATAAAATTAGTGGAAAAGATGAAAACGGAAATCAGGTTAACGGCGTTATCAATCTTGAAGACGAAATTGGCATTGGAATCGTAAAAAAAGATGATACTAAAGAAATTGAAATTGTAAGCGAACACATTAATGCCAACAGAATTATTGCAACCGATATCAATGGTTATCAATACCGATTAAAACTTGACGACGAATAATCACTTTTAAAATCAGGTTTTTTGCTGTTTTTTTCGTGCTGCCGGAAACAATACATTATTTAAAATCAGACGATAGCCCGGAGAATTCGGATGCAAATCTAACATTGTAGGCGCATCCCCTACTTTGTGCTGATAATCTTCCGGATCATGTCCGCCATAAAAACTAAACATTCCTTTTCCTTTTTGGCCGTGAAGATACCGTACCTCGCCATTCAACTCACAACTTCCCAAAATTAACATATTCGATTTTACTAATTTAGAATCAAATGCGGTAGTTTGCCCCATAAATCCCTTTATCAATTGCGTATGATTTTGACAAAGCATACTGGGAATTGGATCCCATTTTGCCGAAAATTCCATCAAAGTAAAATAATCTTTTTCCATAGGAACCGTTCTTTTTTCAGTCATATCAATATCTGAAAACTCATAACGTTCCGGTCGGCGTTCCAGAATAAAATCTTTAAAAGCAAAAGAATTTGAGTAATTCAATTTCGATTGATAATTAGCTTCACTTGGGTCTCCATCAAACATAGATTCACAAATATCAACCCCTTCAGCTGATAGAGCAATATCAAAACTATCCGTAGCCGAACACATGGCAAACATAAAACCGCCTCCTATCACAAAATCTCTGATTTTTTTAGCTACAGCTACTTTTTCCTGCGACACTTTTGAAAAACCTAATTGATGCGCTAAATTTTCAGCTTCTTTTTTTTGTTCAATATACCAAGGCGCATTGCGATATGATCCATAAAACTTTCCATATTGTCCGGTAAAATCCTCGTGATGTAAGTGCAACCAATCGTATAAAACCAATTGGTCACTTAAAACTTCGGTATCATAGATAGGTGTAAAAGGAATTTCGGCATAGGTTAAAACCAGAGTAACCGCATCATCCCAAGGCTGTTTGCCTTTTGGAGTATAAACTGCAATTTTAGGAGCTTTTTCGAGGATAACATTTTCCATATTTTGCGAAGGGCTGGCAATTTCGTTCAAAATTGCCTGTTCATCAGCATCAGAAAGAATTTCAAAACTTACACCTCTAATTTGACATTCTTTACGAATTTCATTTGCATCGGGTAATAAAAAAGAACCACCGCGATAATTTAGCAACCAACTCGCTTTGTATTTTTTATCCAGACACCAATAGGTAATTCCGTAAGCTTTCAGATGATTTTGCTGCGAAGTTTCATCCATTGGCAACAAAATAAAAGAAGCCTTAGCTGTGAAGGAAAATAAAATAAAAATAAAAAGCGCTATATTTCTAAAAACCATTAGGAAAGTTTTATTCCAAATATAGCGCTTTTTACCTTAAAACGGCATATCATCGTCATCATCATCATTCAAATTACTTCCGAAAGCTTCGTGAGGCGAAGGCAAATTTTTAGTAATAAACGAATTATCATCCTGATTCATCGATGACGGTAAGTCATCATCATAGCCTCCACTGTAATCATCCAAATTGTCAAATTTTCCTAAATGCCCTAAGAATTTCAAACGCACATTTTCAATTCCCCCGTTACGGTGTTTGGCAATCATAATCTCGGCTTGTCCGGCGGTTGGAGCCGCTTCATCATCATCCCATTCGTCAATTTTATAATATTCCGGACGGTATAAAAACGATACAATATCGGCATCCTGCTCAATCGCTCCCGATTCACGAAGGTCGGAAAGCAACGGACGTTTACTCGATCCACGAGTTTCCACCGCACGCGAAAGCTGAGAAAGTGCAATTACCGGAACATTTAATTCTTTTGCCAAAGCTTTTAAATTTCGGGAAATTGTCGAAATCTCCTGCTCACGGTTTCCTCCACCTTTGGCATTTCCTCCGGCTGTCATCAACTGTAAGTAGTCAATAATAATAATTTTAATTCCGTGTTGGGAAGCCAAACGTCTGGCTTTGGCACGTAAATCGAAAATAGAAAGCGAAGGCGTATCATCAATAAACAAAGGCGCTTTTTCTAAGTCCTTTACTTTTGTACTCAACATCGTCCACTCATGTGGTTCTAATTTTCCGGTTCTTAATTTCTCAGAAGACAAACCAGTTTCAGAAGAAATCAAACGGGTAATAAGCTGTACGGATGCCATCTCCAGCGAAAATATAGCTACTCCGTGTCCATAATCAATCGCCATGTTTCGAGCCATCGACAATACAAAGGCTGTTTTTCCCATCGCAGGACGTGCTGCGATAATAATCAAGTCACTCGGCTGCCATCCTGAAGTTAGTTTATCCAAATTAGTAAACCCGGTTTCAACTCCACTCAAACCTTCTTTTTTACTAATTTCTTCAATTTTCTTTTTGGCTTGTAATACTAAACTTTGTGCGGTTTCCGAGCTTCGCTTAATATTTCCCTGAGTTACTTCATAAAGTTTGGATTCGGCCTTGTCTAGCAAATCAAAAACATCGGTTGTTTCATCATAGGAATCTTCGATAATTTCATTGGAAATCCGAATCAAACTTCTTTGAATAAATTTCTGAAGAATAATTCTGGAGTGAAACTCGATATGGGCCGAAGAGGAGATTTTTTGCGTAAGCTGAATTAAATAAAAATCACCTCCTGCTAAGTCTAATTTTCCATTTTTCTTTAACTGTGCAGAAACCGTAAGCAAATCGATGGGTTGCGTTTCGGTAAACAATTGCACAATGGCTTCAAAAATATGTCGGTGGGCTTCTTTATAAAAGGCATCTGGTTGCAAAATATCAATTACATCATCTACCCCTTTTTTATCAATCATCATTGCACCCAACACAGCTTCCTCTAAATCAACAGCTTGAGGAGGTAACTTCCCTTTTTCCAGGTTTATTATTGTAGATTTATCGACCTTTACCGGCTTTACATTCTTGAAATTTTCCATAGCACGAAAGTAGCATAAATTTTAAAAAAAACACAGTTTAGTTATTACAACAATATGTTTATAACTAACTCCAATTTGTTTATAACCTCCAAAAAAAAAATCCGAAACGGTAAGGCTTCGGATTCTATATTCGTAAAAGGGTTTATTATTCTTTAAACTCACCCATTTTAGTGTACTTATCCATTCGCTGTGCAATTAAGTCAGCTGTTGATAATTTTTTCAACTCCTCATATCCTTTCAAAATGTATTTTTCAACAGTTTTAAAAGTAGTTTCTCTGTCATAATGAGCACCTCCCAGTGGTTCCGGAATTACATCATCCACCAATTGCTGTTTTTTCATGTCGGCAGAAGTCAATTTTAATGCTTCGGCAGCTTTCTCTTTGTATTCCCAGCTTTTCCATAAGATAGAAGAACAAGATTCCGGAGAAATAACCGAATACCAAGTGTTTTCTAACATATAAACACGGTCTCCAACACCAATTCCTAAAGCTCCCCCTGAAGCTCCTTCTCCAACAATAATGGTAATTACAGGAACTTTAAGCAAAACCATCTCGTAAATATTTCTGGCAATCGCTTCTCCTTGTCCGCGTTCTTCTGCTTCTAAACCTGGATAAGCTCCCGGAGTATCCACTAAAGTAATAATTGGAATTCCGAACTTTTCAGCCATTTTCATCAATCGTAAGGCTTTACGATATCCTTCAGGATTAGCCATCCCGAAATTTCTATATTGACGTGTTTTAGTATTGTATCCTTTTTGTTGACCAATAATCATAAAAGACTGACCTCCTATTTTCCCTAAACCACCTACCATGGCTTTGTCATCTTTAAATCCTCTGTCTCCGTGAAGTTCTAAAAAAGTATCTCCGCAAAGTCCTCTAATATGATCTAAAGTATAAGGACGGTTTGGATGTCTTGATAGTTGTACACGTTGCCAAGCCGTAAGATTTCCATAAATCTTCTTTTTGGTCTCAATCAATTTATCATTAATTTGATTGCATGTATTGGTAACATCAACCTCTGATTCCTGTCCAATAACCTGACATTTTTCTAATTGCTCTTCAAGTTCTTTTATTGGAAGCTCAAAATCTAAATATTCCATAGGATTTGTGCGTTATTATTTTATTTGGAAGTGCAAATATAAAATATTAAATCATTTACACCCGTTAATTTTTTTATTTTAGTCTATCCCGACAAAGATACAACCAATTATACTATTCTTAGACAAACTTCTCTCAAAACCTCATCTTACTGAAAATCAACCCGTAAAACATAATTATTTTACTTCTGATTTTTCATTCTGTATTTTCGTTCCTTATACAAATAAGAAGCTGTGGTAACATGAGCCAAAGCGTCTTTCGCCATTTCTTTATCCAATTTTGTTGGCATTAAAACCGTATCATTTTTCATTTCAAACTCCAAAGGTTCTTTATTCGGTTGCAAAACAACAACCTTGTTTTCTATTCGAAATGCATTATTATCATGAAACTGCATGATGGCTCTTCCGGGAACATTTGAAGCAAGATGCATTAAATTTCTTCCCGGCATTGGATCACTGATATCCATACCTATAAAATTCAATACCGTTGGCGCAATATCAATCTGACTGCATAATTTATCATATTTTTTACCTTTAGGAACATTCGGACCAATCAATAAAGCCGGAATATGAAACTTGTTAATAGGTACTAAGTTTTTCCCGTAAGTTCTGGTATTATGATCGGCAATAACAAGGAAAATGGTATTTTTAAAATAGGCTTCTTTTTTAGCCAGTTCAAAAAACTTCCCGATTGAAAAATCGGCATATTTCATAGCATTATGTACGGTATTTTTCTTTTTATCATACAACTGAATTCTTCCGTCGGGAAATTCAAAAGGCTCATGATTAGATGTTGAAAACATCAGAGAGAAGAAAGATTTATTCCCCATGGATTTAAAATATTCATTGGCTTTTACAACTAAATCCTCATCAGAATATCCCCAAGTCCCTTTAAATGCTGCTTTAGATTTATCATAATCTTTTTCATCAATAATTTTACTAAAACCGTTTCCGTTAAAAAAAGCAGCCATATTATCAAAATTAGCCATTCCGCCATAAATAAAACTAGTTTGATAACCTTTCTCCCTAAGATTTTCAGCAAGCGTATAAAATCCTGTTTGCGAATTACTCAATTTTACCACACTCTCCGAAGGCGAAGGAAGAAACCCCGTCACTACGGCTTCTATACCTCTTACACTACGCGTTCCGGTACAATACATATTAGTAAACAAAAGACCTTCTTTAGAAAGTTTATCCAATTCAGGAGTCAAAGGTAATCCTCCTAAGCAACCAACATACTCAGCACCTAAACTTTCCTGTAAAAAAACCACAATATTGTAAGGTTTTTCGAGAACAGTATCCGCTTTTTGCAAATGCATTAAAGGTAAATTAGCATCCGTAAAATTTGATTCGGGAACATCCATATATTTTTTAACCCGCCTGATTGCTTCTTCAGCATCCATTTTACCATACATTTTTGCCGCATTTCCTTCGTTTTTGAGTGAATACAATGCAAAACCTACGGTATATAAGGAATTCAACCCTAAAGTATTCGTCAATTGATCAGTTGAAAAAATAGCATTACTGGCATTTATTGGTCTTTTAGAGACCAAGCTTGATCTTGCCCCAAAAAACAACAGAAAAGCCGCCAGAGGAAACAAAAGCAACTTAGTACGATAAGCCATATTTTTGGGGTAAAACCAGGTAGCAGCATTTTTAATTGCAAAATAAAGTGCCAACCCTAAAACCAAAAACGAAACCACCATAGAAGTCATATAACTTTTAATCAAAGTTCCCACAACTTCTTTAGGGTAAATTAAATAATCAATAAACAATTTATTGGGACGTGTATCATATTCATTGATAAAATCATAGCTGGCTAATTCCATGAAAAACAACAAAAACAAAAAGAAAATAAAGTAAACGCTGAAAAATTTCTTTATTTTTTGCAAATAATTATCCGGCAAAACCGACAATAATAATGTTGGCAAAAATGAAATATAACTCAGCAAAATGATATCCATTCGTAAACCTATTGGAAACAACATCCAATAATCCGGTGTTTGCATTACACGCTCTTTAAATACTAAAAAAAGAGCAAAACGACTGAGCGTTGTAATCAGTAAACCAATAAAAAAGAAATTCAGTACTGGTTTGATAAAATTAATTTTCTTCATTTGACATATAAAATTATAGAAGGATTGCTGTAATTATTTAAAAAAGAAAAACTCTTAACTGCTGTTTTTTGTTTTCAACTTCAGGTTGCGTTTGTGTTTTAAAATTCCGTTTAAAATCACCACTAAAAGAATAATCAAAGCGCCCGCATAAAAAGAAGCACTCATTTTTTCCTTATCGCCAATAATAAAATAAGCCAAAAGAATACCGTAAACCGGCTCTAAATTGGTTGTCAGCATAACAGTATAAGGACTCAATTGTTTCATCACTTTTACCGAAGCCGTAAAAGCATAAGCTGTACAAACCGAAGACAAAACCAACAGCAACACCCAATCATTAGTTGAAATGCTGAAAAAATCCAGACTAAATTTATTTTGACCAATAAAATAAATCGTTATAAAAAGAAAACCGGCTACAAATTCATAAAAAGTAATCACTGCCGAATCATGTTTTTGAATCAATTTACCATTAAACAAAGTAAACAAAACCCCGAGAACAATGGCTACCAAGGCAAAGAGCATTCCTTTAAAATACCCGGCCTCAACCTGCATAATTACAGATAAAGCCGCTATAATAACCAACCCAAAAAACACTTCATACCAAAGGACTTTTCGTCCATAAAACAAAGGCTCTAACAGGGATGCTAAAAAAGCACCTAAAGAAAACACAGACAAAGTTATCGACACATTAGAAATATGAATGGCATGGAAGAAAAAAATCCAATGCAGCGCTATTAGCAGCCCTACAAAAGTCAACTGAAGTAAAGCGGTAAATGGAATTTGGAAAGACTTTCTTGAAAAGAAAATGTAAACTGCTAAAAACAAAGAAGCCATCAGCATTCGATACCAAACAATCGAGTCGGCGGCAATAGTAATTAAAGCGCCAAGTATGGCTGTAAACCCCCAAATAAAAACAATCAGATGGAGATTGAAATAACTTTTAATTCTATCGTTTGGCATTGCGCAACAAATAAACAGCCAGAATTCCAAAAACAAAATTAGAGAACCAAACCGCTACAAGAGGTGAAAAAGTCGATTTTTCGGCTAATACGCCAAATATCTTATCAAAAAACACAAATCCAAAAGCTACGGCAATACCGATGGTTAAATTCATTCCCATCCCTCCTCTTCGCTTCATCGAAGAAACTGCCACTGCAATAATGGTCAAAATGAAGGCCGAAACCGGAATACTGAATTTTTTATAGAAAACCACTAAATAAACGTTGATATTAGACGAACCACGTTTCCTTTCCTTATCAATAAAATCAATTAGTTTATCCAGTCGCAGCGTCTCTGCTATGTAAACTACCGGAGTTAAATCTTCGAGTTCAAATTTAAATTTCACATTTTTTTCAGGCAAAATTTCAATCTTATCGCCTAGTTTACCTACAGTTCGCTTAGTATAGTCATACAAGGTATAAGTGCTGTCTTTTTCGTTGTATTTAATTCGGCTGGCGGTAATTTTGGAAACCATTTTTTCTTTTTCAAATTTTTCCAAAGCAAAATTAAACGCCATTTTCGACGTTGGATTAAAATTACTTACATACAAAAATTCCTTGTCATTCAACTGCCTGTACACATCGGTATTATCGCCCCGCATTCGTTCTTTTCCATCTCTTCTCAAATAAGTATAACGGAAATTATTAAAACCCTCACTCGAAACCGGAACTACATAAAATCCCATTAACAAAACAAAAATCGAAATAATGGTTGCTCCGATAAAATATGGTCTTAAAAAACGGCTAAAGGAAATTCCCGAACTCAATATGGCAATGATTTCGGTATTATTAGCCAATTTTGAAGTAAACCAAATAATCGATAAAAAGAGAAATATCGGAAATAAGGCATTGGCAAAATAAATCGTAAAATGATAATAATAGATAACAATAGCCAGAAAAGGAACTTTATTCTCAATCATAAAATTGATTTTCTCCGAAACATCAATAATAATCCCGATTGGAATAAACATTAACAACATAGCCGCAAAAGTGGCCAAATATCTTTTCAGAATGTACTTATCTAGTATTGTTAACATAATAGCGTTAATTGATTATTTGTTTAATCGTTTAACCGAATAAACGATTAAACAAATCAACATATTTTAAAGTCTTTGACTCATATTCTTTACCATCATTTCTTTCCACGGTCTGAAATCTCCGGCTAAGATATGTTTTCTGGCTTCGCGAACCAACCACATATAAAACCCTAAATTGTGAATCGTTGCAATTTGTTTCCCCAGATATTCATTAGCAGAAAACAAATGTCTCAAATAAGCTTTAGAATATTCCGTATCCACAAAGGTGATTCCCATTTCGTCAATTGGCGAAAAATCGGCTTCCCATTTTTTATTTTTAATATTGATTGTTCCATTAGCCGTAAACAACATCCCGTTTCGGGCATTTCGCGTAGGCATCACACAATCAAACATATCAATTCCCAGAGCAATATTTTCCAAAATATTAATTGGTGTTCCCACACCCATCAAATAGCGAGGCTTGTCTTCCGGCAAAATTTCAGTCACCACCTCGGTCATCGCATACATTTCTTCGGCTGGTTCACCTACTGAAAGTCCGCCAATAGCATTTCCTACCTGACCGGAATTCGCAATATATTCCGCCGACTGACGTCGTAAATCTTTATAAGTACTTCCCTGAACAATTGGAAAAAATGCCTGATCATAACCGTATTTTACCGGAACTTTATCCAAATGATTGATACAACGGTCTAACCAACGGTGGGTCATGTGCATCGAACGTTTGGCATAATGATAATCGCAAGGATAAGGAGTACATTCGTCAAAAGCCATGATAATATCAGCTCCAATAGTACGCTGAATTTCCATTACATTCTCCGGAGTAAAAGTATGATAAGAACCATCAATGTGTGATTTAAACTTTACTCCTTCTTCTTTAATTTTTCGGCTATTGGAAAGCGAATACACCTGATAACCTCCAGAATCTGTCAAAATATTACGATCCCAATTCATGAATTTATGCAATCCTCCCGCCTGCTCTAAAATTTTAGTCTGCGGACGCAAATACAAATGATAAGTATTTCCAAGAATAATATCCGGATTAATATCGTCTTTCAATTCTCTTTGGTGCACTCCTTTTACAGAAGCTACCGTTCCTACAGGCATAAAAATAGGCGTTTCAATTACACCGTGATCAGTGGTAATACTTCCCGCTCTGGCTTTAGAAAGTGGGTCTTTTTGTAATAAATCAAACTTCATACTGGTTTCTCTACCGATTGTTTTTCCGACTATTCGGGAGCGCAAAGATAGTTTAATTTAGAAAAAAGCTACATCTTTTAACAGCAAAATAAGAGCCCTCCTTTTTAAAAGTTTCCACCACGAATTACACTAATAAACACAAATTACTAACCGTTTATAATTACACAAATTCTTCACTAAACTTATTTTTAACCTGACAATTAATAACAGCATGATATTCGATACGAATTCTATTTGTGCAATTCCATTTAAAATTTGATAATATCAAAAAATTAGTGAATTCGTGGCTGATTTTTACACAAACCATTAAGAAATTAAGAATCATTAAGTATAAATTTCCTTAACTCCTTAAATGGTAAAATTGAAGATTTATAGTGGTATTAATATTTGTAACTTTGTATTATCAATAATTACAAATACAATGAAAATCAACATTCAAGATACTTTCAACAAAGAATTACCCGCCGACCCAATTACCGAAAACTACGTCAGACAGGTCGAAAACGCTTGTTTTTCATTTGTAACACCTGTAAAAACAGCCAATCCTGAAATACTTCACGTTTCTCCGGAAATGCTCGAAAACTTAGGATTATCACAAGAAGACGCTCAATCCGAAGAATTCAAAAATATTTTCACTGGAAACGAAGTTTTACCAAACACCCAACCCTATGCCATGTGCTACGGCGGACATCAGTTTGGAAACTGGGCAGGACAACTAGGCGATGGACGTGCAATCAATTTAACCGAAATCGTTCACAATAATCAACGTTGGGCTATCCAACTCAAAGGTGCAGGAAAAACACCATATTCCAGAACTGCCGACGGATTGGCAGTTTTGCGCTCTTCCATCCGCGAATATTTATGCAGCGAAGCCATGTTTCATTTAGGTGTTCCTACTACTCGTGCTTTATCTCTTGCATTGTCGGGCGACGAAGTTTTAAGAGATATGCTCTACAACGGTCATCCGGCTTATGAAAAAGGAGCTATTGTAAGTCGTATTGCACCTAGTTTTTTACGTTTTGGAAACTACCAAATCTTAGCCGCACGTAAAGATGTGCAAACTCTAAAAACACTGACTGATTATACCATCAAACATTTTTACCCGGAATTAGGAGAACCTTCTAAAGAGAGCTATCTGCAATTTTTCGGAAAAGTCGCCGAAAAAAGTCTGAAAATGGTTATTCATTGGCAACGGGTAGGTTTTGTTCACGGCGTAATGAATACTGATAACATGTCCATTTTGGGACTCACCATCGATTACGGTCCTTATGGCTGGCTCGAAGGTTACGACTACGGTTGGACACCTAACACCACCGACTCCCAACACAAGCGCTACCGTTATGGAAACCAGCCCAACATTGTCCTTTGGAATTTGTACCAATTGGCAAATGCTTTATTTCTTTTAATCAACGAAGCCGAAGGTTTGGAAAAAATTCTGGCTGATTTTGGTACCAATTTCGAAATCCAATATTTAGACATGATGCGTTCTAAAATTGGACTTTTCAATCAAAATGAGAACGACCAAAAACTCATTCAGGAATTAGAAAACAATTTGCACCTAACCGAAACCGACATGAGCATTTTCTACAGAAATCTAAGTCAGTTCCAAAAAGAAAAACCGGAAGAAGGATTAAAAATTATTGCAGCTGCTTTCTACAATTCCATTGAAGAATTCCCAAAAATCACAGAAGCCTGGAACAATTGGTTCAACCAATACAGCTTACGCTTGCAATTAGAAACAGCAACCAATACTGAACGCGCTGAAAAAATGAACAGCGTCAATCCAAAATATGTATTACGGAAT
Organism: Flavobacterium pokkalii; assembly: GCF_014596575.1. GTDB lineage: Bacteria > Bacteroidota > Bacteroidia > Flavobacteriales > Flavobacteriaceae > Flavobacterium > Flavobacterium pokkalii. Next base: position 18,043 of record NZ_NASZ01000021.1, read on the forward strand.
TACATAGCACAACTCGCTATCGATGCCGCCAACAAAGGCGATTACAACCTGATTGACGAACTTTTCAATCTCTTAAAAAACCCGTATTCCGAACAAAAAGAACAAGAAAAATGGTTTGTTAAACGTCCGGAATGGGCAAGAAATAAAGTAGGTTGTTCGATGTTGTCTTGTAGTTCTTAGTTTTGAATATAATATATCAAATCTTAAAAGTACAGTGAAAGCTGTACTTTTTTATTTTGTAAGAAAAAACAAAATATATTTTTATTAGATTTGTTTTAAACATAAATAACTAGAAATTTGAAAAAAATAATATTTTTTGCACTTTTAATCAATTTCAGCTGTAATCACACAGAAAAAATCGGTGATTATAATTACACAAACGCTTTTAAAAAGGTCAATTCAGATGGAATAATGTACACTTACAAATTGTATATTAACCCAAAAAGTGACACTGTTTTTTCAACACTCGTCAAGGGACAAAAATTCGAATTTCAATCAGACACAGATACAATTTTTGCTTCAGGAAATCTACAAGTAAAGAAAATCGATAATGATTATTATATTATAACAAAACAATATTACATCAACGGATATGAAAAGAGTACGACAATAGATTCGATTATTAGAACATATAAACAATCACAAGAAGGGAGGGTGAAGTTTTGTAAAATAATTTATTACGAAAAAGGGAAAGAAAAAAAATTTAATCATTTAGATTCAAGAAATAATTCAATAAAGATAAATGATTTTCCTCCTCCTCCTGGTAAACAATTTTAAACTGATTTTTTATAGTACAGAATTCCGCATTGACTCCTCAGTTTTGCGGAATTCTGTTTTTATAAAACTTGTTACAGTGTATTCATTTATTTTTATTATACTAATTTGATATAGTAAAGCGAATTTTATAGTTTTGTATCATCCTTATAAAATTACAAAAACTATGAAACATACCTTATTAATAGTTCCCGGTTTAGGCGATTCCACAACCGGACATTGGCAGGACAATTGGTTACAGCATTTTCCAAACACCAAAAAAGTAGTTCAGAATAATTGGAATCAACCGCAATTACAGGATTGGTTAAAAAATCTGGATGCGACTATAAATTCTATTGAAACACCTGTTGTTATTGTAGCACATAGTTTGGCTGTTTCTTTAGTAACACATTGGTCACAACAAAACGATACAAGTAAGATAGCAGGAGCTTTACTCGTAGCTCCCGCCGATGTAGAATCTTCTAAGCACACACCGGAAGAAACCTGGAACTTTGCTCCTATTCCATTAAACAAACTAAATTATCCTTCTATCGTAATTAGCAGTTCTAACGATCCTTATATTTCGGTTGAAAGAGCGGAATTTTTAGCTAATAAATGGGAAAGCCTTTTTTATAATGTGGGTCCAAAAGGTCATTTAAATTTTGAATCTCAACTGGGACTTTGGGAAGAAGGCCAGCAAATTCTGGAATCTTTATTGCAATCCATTACAAAATAATGGCAACATAAAAAAACATCCTAATTTTTTTACACTACTCGCATTGCTTTAGTAAGTAATTTCATTATGTTTGTATAACTAACAAAAGTTATACATTATGGAACTACTGGAAAATTTGCCTGTATTACTCAAAACCTTTTGGTACATTGCTATTCCTACCTCATTAATTTTTGCCATTCAGGCAGTAATGACCTTTTCAGGAGTTGATTCCTCAGACGGTCTTCAAGCCGATTTTGATGGCGACCTTGAAGGTGGCGATTCTACTTTTCAATTATTTTCGCTTCGAAATCTCATCAACTTTTTACTAGGTTTCAGTTGGTCAGGAATTTCACTCTACAACAGCATCGAAAATTCAAGCCTTTTAATAGCTCTTGCAGTAATAATAGGTTGTCTGTTTGTCTTTGTTTTCTTCCTTATTATTAAACAGGTTCAAAAATTAGAAGAAGACAATTCCTTTAAACTCGAAAATACCCTTCACCAATCAGCAGAGGTATATTTAACTATTCCGGAAAACAAATCCGGAAAAGGGAAAATTATGATCTCTATCAATGGTGCTTTTCACGAATTGGATGCCATGACGGAACATGTCGAAAAAATTGCTTCCGGAAGTACCGTAAAAGTTGTAAAAATTGAAAACAACAATATTATTATCGTTCAACCTATTTAAATCCAATCCATGACACCAGTTTTAATTATTGCGGTTGCCGCAGTTGTCTTTTTTGTAACTATTTCAGCCTTAATTTCCCGTTACAAAAGATGTCCATCTGACAAAATATTAGTAATTTATGGAAAAACCGGAGGCACTTCGGCCAAATGTGTGCACGGCGGAGGTGCTTTTATTTGGCCTGTAATCCAAGATTATGCTTTTTTAGATTTAAAACCACTTTCTATTGAAGCCAACCTAACCAATGCTTTAAGTAGACAAAACATTCGTGTGGATGTTCCTTGTCGTTTTACCATTGCTATTTCTACCGAAGCTGACAGCATGAATACAGCTGCAGAAAGATTATTAGGATTGACTTCGGAGCAAATTCAGGAATTAGCCAAAGATATTTTATTTGGACAATTGCGTTTGGTAATTGCTACGATGACGATTGAAGAAATTAATTCCGACAGAGATAAATTTTTGGACAATATTTCTAAAAATGTGGATAGCGAATTGCGTAAAATTGGTTTGAAATTAATCAACGTAAACGTTACCGATATCAAAGACGAGTCCGGTTATATCGAAGCTTTAGGAAAAGAAGCTGCTGCCAAAGCGATTAACGAGGCGAAAATTTCGGTTGCCGAACAGGAAAAAATCGGGGAAACCGGAAAAGCCTTAGCCGACAGAGAAAAAGATACTCAAATTGCCGAAACACATAGAGATCGTGATGTAAAAATTGCTATTACACAAAAAGACCGCGAAATTAGTATTGCCGCTGCCTCAAAAGATGAAGCCATTGGTAAAGCCGAAGCCGAAAGAGACACCAGAGTAAAAACTTCGGAAGCCAATGCGATAGCTATCAAAGGAGAAAACGAGGCTAAAATTGCCATTGCCAATTCGGAAGCTTTACGTAGAGAAAAAGAAGCTGAATCTTTGCGCGTTGCCATTGCAGCTGAAAAAGTACAACAGGCAAAAGCATTGGAAGAATCGTATATCGCAGAGCAAAAAGCGGAAACAGCCCGATCTGAAAGAGAACGTTCTACCCAAATTGCTAACGTAGTAGTTCCTGCCGAAATTGCTAAACAACGCGCCATTATCGAAGCTCAGGCCGATGCCGAAAGAATCAGAGAAAATGCCAAAGGAGAGGCGGACGCGATTTATGCTAAGATGGAAGCTGAAGCCAAAGGTCTTTACGAAATTCTTACCAAACAGGCCGAAGGTTACAAACAAGTGGTGGAAGCTGCCGGAGGCGACCCCGGTCAGGCATTCCAATTATTGTTAATTGAAAAATTACCTGAATTGGTTAAAACGCAGGTGGAAGCCGTGAAAAACATCAAGATTGACAAAATCACCGTTTGGGATTCAGGAAATAATGAAAACGGAAATGGCTCTACAGCTAATTTTGTTTCCGGCATGATGAAAACCGTACCGCCTTTGAACGATTTATTCAACATGGCAGGATTAAATTTACCTAGTTATTTGAAAGGAGAAAATCAAACTGAAACTGAGATTATCACCCCTGATAAAGAAGAACCTAAAAATTAATTTTCGCAAAAAAACTTTAAAGCCTTGCCCATCGCAAGGCTTTTTATTTAATTTTTTTGTTGTGTAACTAAAGTTACTGTCCGACTTGTTTTCTTAAAATAGTTTTACAGTAACAAAATACAAAAACAATGGACTTACAAAAAATAATACAGACAAACGAAGGAACTATAGTCGATGTTCGTTCCTATGGTGAATTTATGGAAGGTCATGTTGCGGGTTCGATAAACATTGCCTTAAATCAAATTCCGGAAAGAATTGAAAAAATCAAACAACTCAAAACACCTTTAATTCTTTGTTGCGCTTCCGGCAACCGAAGCGGCCAGGCACAACATTTTCTATCGCAACTCGGAATCGAATGCTATAACGGCGGTTCTTGGCTAGACGTTAATTATTATCAATCCAAACAAGAATAACATGATCAATTTATTTAAAAAAATATTTGGCAGCAGCCCTAAAACCGATTTTGCAAACTTAGTAAAAGAAGGAGCCGTTATTTTAGACGTACGCTCTCCGGCCGAATTCAAACAAGGTCACATTAAAGACGCGATAAATCTGCCTCTCAACGAATTAGAAAATCACATTTCAAAATTAAAAAAAGACCAAACCATTATAACCTGCTGTGCTTCGGGAATGCGAAGCGCTTCGGCCGCAAGATTTTTAAAATCTCAACATTTCACCCGAATACATAATGGCGGCGGCTGGAACAGTTTAGCCAATAAAATAGCCTAAAAACTACCAAAACAACATACTTATGGAAGCAACTTACCATGTAAATTTAAACTGGACATCTGAAAGACGAGGAATTCTTTCTTCACCTGAATTGAATCAAAATATAGAAGTAGCTACACCTCCTCCTTTTCCACACGGAATAGCAGGCATTTGGTCGCCGGAACATTTATTAACCGCTGCTGTGGTGAGTTGTTTTATGACTACTTTTTTAGCCATAGCTGAAAATTCGAAATTAGAGTTTCAAAATTTCAAATGTGATTCCAAAGGAAAAATAGAGCAAATTGATGGAAAATTTCTAATGACTGAAATAATTTTGGAACCAACTTTAGAAATTAATTCTGAAAACGATTTGGCTAAAGCGCAAAAAATATTAGCAAAATCAGAAGCTGCCTGCTTAATTTCAAATTCGATCAAATCAAAGGTCGCAATGAATCCGAGAGTAATTATTTCGGAAATTGTTTCTTAAACAAAAGAAACGAATATCAATATCTAAAACCTCAAAAAAAGTCCTATTTCGGACTTTTTTTATGCCCTTATTTATTTAATCCTAAACAATTCTTAAAATCCCTTGTCTTACGGAAAAATAAAATTTACATTTGCAGCAGTTTAACTATTACACTAAAAATGAAACCTAACACTCAACAATTAAACGATTTAATTATCCAAGTAAGAAGAGACATCCTTCGAATGGTTCACGCTGTTAATTCAGGGCACCCGGGAGGTTCTCTAGGTTGTACCGAATTTTTGGTAGCCTTATATCAAAACATTATGGAACGCAAAGAAGGCTGGGACATGGACGGAATCGGAGAAGATTTATTCTTCTTGTCAAACGGACATATTTCACCGGTTTTTTACAGTGTTCTTGCACGTAGCGGTTATTTCCCTGTATCTGAATTAGGAACTTTCCGTTTGTTAAATTCAAGATTACAAGGACACCCAACTACTCACGACCATTTACCTGGTGTACGTATTGCTTCGGGATCTTTAGGTCAGGGATTATCAGTAGCTCTTGGAGCTGCTCAGGCAAAAAAATTAAACAACGACAAACATATCGTTTATACACTTCACGGTGACGGAGAGTTGCAGGAAGGTCAAAACTGGGAAGCAATTATGTATGCTTCTGCAAAAGGTGTTGACAACATCATTGCAACTGTGGATCTTAACGGGAAACAAATTGACGGAACTACTGACGAAGTTTTATGCATGGGAAGTCTTCGTGCTAAATTTGAAGCTTTTGACTGGGAAGTGGTTGAAATCACTAATGGAAACGACATAGAAGCTATTATTGGAGGAATGGCCGAAGCGAAAGCCAGAACAGGAAAAGGTAAACCTGTTTGTGTATTACTACATACCGAAATGGGTAATGGTGTAGATTATATGATGCACAGTCATGCTTGGCACGGTAAAGCACCAAATGACGAGCAATTGGCAAACGCTTTAGGACAAAACTATAATACTGGAGGCAATTCAGATTATTAAGAATTAAAATTGCAGATTAACGGTTTCTGATTTGGAATCCACTAATCTTTCAATTTTTTTTAATCTTTCAATTTAAAAAAATAATGAAAAAATATACAAATACAGGAAGCAAAGATACCCGTTCAGGTTTTGGAGTGGGAATGGCTGAATTAGGTCAAAAAAATGAAAATGTAGTAGCACTTTGTGCGGATTTAATTGGTTCGTTAAAATTTGACGAATTCAAAAAAAATCACCCGGAGCGTTTTTTCCAAATCGGAATTGCTGAAGCAAACATGATTGGAATTGCTGCCGGTTTAACTATAGGTGGAAAAATTCCTTTCACAGGAACTTTCGCTAACTTCTCTACAGGAAGGGTTTACGACCAAATTCGTCAATCAGTAGCTTACTCTGAAAAAAACGTGAAAATCTGTGCTTCTCACGCTGGTTTAACACTTGGAGAAGACGGTGCTACTCACCAAATCTTAGAAGATATCGGTTTGATGAAAATGTTACCAGGAATGACTGTTATCAACACTTGTGACCACAACCAAACTAAAGCGGCTACTATTGCTCTTGCTGATCACCACGGTCCTGCTTACTTGCGTTTTGGACGTCCGGTTGTACCTAATTTCACTCCTGCTGACGAGCCTTTCGTAATTGGTAAAGCGATTATGCTAAACGAAGGAACTGACGTAACTATTGTTGCAACAGGTCACTTAGTTTGGGAAGCTTTAATTGCGGCTGAAAAACTAGAAGAAAAAGGAATTTCTGCTGAAGTTATCAATATTCACACTATTAAACCTCTTGACGAAGAAGCTATTTTAAAATCAGTTGCTAAAACAGGATGTATTGTTACTGCTGAAGAGCACAACTACCTTGGCGGACTTGGAGAAAGTATTGCTGGTGTATTAGCTTTGAACAACCCTACTCCACAAGAGTTTGTTGCTGTTAAAGATACTTTTGGTGAATCTGGAACTCCTGAGCAATTAATGGAAAAATACAAGTTAAACAATCAAGCGATTGTTGAAGCTGTAGAAAAAGTAATGGCTAGAAAAAAATAATTCTAACTTTATACCATATAAAAAATCCCATCTTGTTCTAAACGAGATGGGATTCTTTCTTTATGAAATATCGTCATTTAATCGTAATAAACCTAAAAAAGTCGGTTTTCAAAATTTGAAAATCGACTTTTTTATTAAATCTCTCCTAATATTTTCGAAAAATCGGGTTTAAAATAATTAGGCCCTTTCATCACTTTTCCATCTTCGCGATAAATAGGTTTACCATCTTCGCCCAGCTTACTCATATTACTTCTTTGAATTTCATCAAAAACAGCTTCAATTTTATCCTGAAGTCCGTGCTCTATTATCGTTCCACACAAAATATACATCATATCTCCCAAAGCATCCGCAATTTCAACCAAATCATTATTTTTAACCGCTTCCAGATATTCTTCATTCTCTTCTTTCATCAGATGATAACGAAGCGTATTTTTAGTTTCTCCTAAATCGGCAATTGGTTCTTCGCTATGTCCTATCCCGAATGCTGTATGAAATTCTTTAACAGAGTTTATTTGCTTTTGCATAATTATTATTAATTAAATGAATTGCAAATTAGCAACTAATCCTAAACAATTGATTATTTTTGCAATAAATTTTTCAAATTATGTTTAGTCAGGGTCAATTAATTTTTGCAATTTGTTTTCTAATCGCTTTTATCATTGTTATGATTTTTTCCTATCGAAAAGACATTAACACGCATAAGCTTTTTTATAAAGGAAATTACAAAATCTTAATTGGCTTCTTTATTTTCATCGGATTATTATTTGTTATTAAAATATTTTTAAAACGATAACAAAATAAAGCACTAAAAAACAGTAATTTACGACCCTAAAAAAAAAAAAAAAAAAATAAATTAGAAAATTACGCAATTCAAAAACTACTGCGTTTTTTTAGAATTTTTCAAAAGTTTGTTGGTATTAATTCAACAAATTATCTCTTTTTATATTTTTTATACTCATAGTCTTGCATATTGATAAAATTTCTAACTTTACATCAGAAAATAATCAATGAATTATGAGAATTATAAAATATATCTTTCTTTTATTATTACTTAGCCTTGTGGCTTTATCGATATTCATCGCTACACAAAAAGGAGATTTCCTGGTTGAAAGAAGTAAGATTATTAATTCTCCCGTAACTTCGGTTTACAACTATGTCAATGATTACCGAAACTGGAACGACTTTGGTTCCTGGACTACCGAAGATCCTGAAATTAAAATAAATTACGCTCCAAACACCATTGGAAAAGGCGCTTCTTACTCCTGGGAAGGAAAAGATGGTCAGGGACAAATTCGCACCATTGCCGTAAAAGAAAATGACAGCATTGCCCAAGCTCTGGATTTTGAAGGAACCACTTCTACCATAAGCTGGCATTTTAAAGACACCATTGGAGGTACAAAAGTAACCTGGAGGTCTAAAGGAAAAATGAGTTTTTTCTTCAAAATTTATGCTGCTCTAAATGGCGGAACCAACAGGGTAATTGGTACTATTTATGAAAAAAGCCTAGCTAATCTGGATAAGGCTTTAGACTACGAAATCAACACTTTTTCAACCATTGAAAATGGATTGGTTCAAAAACCGGCTATGAACTACATTGGGCAAACTTTTACCAGTGAACTGGCTAAAGTGACTAAAAATTTCAAAATTGTCATTCCAAAACTGAAAACTTTTTGCGAGAAAAACAATATCACTATTAACGGCAAGCCTTTTATTCTTTATCATACTTATGACACTGAAAAAGGACTCGCCCGAATTACTATTGGAGTTGGTATTCAAAACGCTATCTTTTTAAGCTCCGGCAGCGACATCTCATCGGGTAAAATTGAGGCTTTTGAAGGTGCCAAAACAACTTTAACCGGAGATTATTCGCACTTAAAAGCGGCTTACAACAAAACCGTTAACTTTTTGAACCAAAACAAATTAAGTCCAAATCCTATTTTTTCATTTTTGGAAATTTATTCAACCGGTAAAAATGAAGTAAAAAATCCGTCAAAATGGGTTACGGAAATTTACATCCCAATTGTTCCTAAAGTAGCTCCGGCTCCGGTAGTAAAAACTGCTCCGGCAACAAATCCAAATCCGCATCAGGAAGAGCCAAACACAAAAATTGAAGAAGAATTCCAGTTTTAGCAACTTTCTTCTTTAAACCTTTGCACCACTATTTTATCTAATTCTAAAAAAACTTTGCTGGACGAAAAGGAATTCATACAACAATTATTAAATCCGAAAACGCAGAATGACGCTTTTCAGAAATTGTTGCATCTGTACCAAAAGCCACTTTACAACCATATTAGAAACATCGTTTTAAATCATGACGATACGGATGATGTTTTACAAAACACCTTTATAAAGGTATTTCAGAATATTAAAAATTTTAAAGGAGAAAGTAAATTATTTTCCTGGATGTACCGAATTGCCACCAATGAAGCCTTAAGTTTTTTAAACCAAAAAGCAAAAAAAAGCGGCATCTCATCAGAAACTTTGCAAAACAACACCATAGACAAACTCAAAGCCGACGTTTATTTTGACGGAAACGAAATTCAAATTGCACTACACAAAGCCATTGCAACTCTTCCGGAAAAACAACAACTGGTTTTTAAAATGAAATATTTTGAAGAATTAAAATACGAAGAAATCTCAGAGATTCTGGGAACTTCGGTAGGAGCCTTAAAAGCTTCTTACCATCATGCCGTAAAAAAAATAGAAGCATTATTAACAACTAATTAAACCTTTTGCCTTTTATTTGGTCTAATAACTATCATGAAAGAATTTAAATTAAATAATAGCCCTAAAATCAGCTCCGGATTAAAAACGCCGGAAGATGCTTATTTTGACAAATTCTCAGCTAATTTATTAAGTCAGTTACCTAAAAACGAACCCAAAACAATTTCATTATTACAAAATAAAAGAAATATAATAATGATGGTTGCCGCCGTTTTTGTTTTTGCTTTAGCAATTCCTGTTTTAATAAAAAATGCCAGTCATTCTAACGAATTAGACACCACAACACTCGAAAATTACCTGAGTTATCAGTCCACTATCAATCAGGATGATTTAATTAATGAATTAGACCTAGAAGAGATTGACAAAATAGACACCGATATTGTGCTGAAAGACCAAACTATAGAAGAAATTTTAATAAGCAACAATAATTTAGAACATTACATTATAGAATAATATTACCAAAAAAAAGAAAAGATGATGAATTTTAGAAAAATTTTACCCCTGCTATTATTATTCGCTTGTAGTCTGTATGCGCAAGACAATATGAAAGACAAAAAAGAGCAGGTAAAAGCTTTAAAAGTTGCCTTTTTGACTTCCGAATTAGATCTTAGTACACAAGAAGCCGAGAAATTCTGGCCGCTTTACAATGTTTATGACGACAAACAATTTGAAATAAGACATCAAAAGATGAAAGCTTTCAAAAACAGATTAAACAGCGAGTCTTTAAACAAAATAAGCGAAAAAGATGCCAACATTTTACTAACTCAAATGGAAGCTGCCGATGAAGAGTTATTTTATCTGCGAAAAAAATTCAGCAAAAGTCTCAGAACAATTTTACCCGCTTCAAAAATCCTGAAACTTAAAAAAGCCGAAGATGATTTTTATAGAAAATTACTCCAACAATACGGTGACAGAGGTAAAAGAAGATAAAACAAAACAAACAGATAATTAAGCCGTTCTAATTCATTTTGGAACGGCTTTTTTTATGATACTACAAATTCATTTTTTGCGTTGTTAAACTTCGGTTGCAAAAGAAGTTTAATTAATTGGCACAGTAATTGAATATGACCAATTATGAATGCAAAAAAACAATTATCATGAAAAATACAATCCTAATCCTGAGCATGATTGCTGCTGTTTTTACGACTTCGACAGAAGCCCAAAACAGAACCACAGTAAATGCGATGAGTAATGAAATTAGCGACAACCTCGATCTAAGAGCCGTTGCCTCTATTTTTGGAGACTCCCAAAACTTAGAAGACTTTGAAAGACGTCTAAACGACCCTGAACTTCAAATCTCTAATCTGGATCTTAATAACGATAACGAAGTAGATTATTTACGTGTAATTGAAACCGTAGAATACAATACTCACGTGGTGATTATTCAATCGGTTTTAGATCGTGATGTTTATCAGGACGTTGCAACGATAGACATTGAAAGAAATAACAACAATGTTCAGGTACAATTTATTGGTAACGAATACATTTACGGACCAAATTACATTTATGAACCCGTATATTATACCACACCTCTAATATATACCTCTTTTTGGGTGAGCAATTATCGTCCGTATATTTCTATGTGGTATTGGAATTATTATCCTTCTTACTACTATGCCTGGAATCCGTATCCTTTGTACAGATACCAAAACAACATTCATTTGTGTCTAAATTTCAATAACAGATACAATTATGTAAGTTACAGAAGAAGTAATTTGGCTATTTCTCTTTATAACGCCCGTCGTTCTAATGCGTATGAAAGACGCTATCCTAACTATGCTTTTTCAAGAAGACACAGTAGTTATACCAATCGTCATGATATAGACCGAAGAAGAGGTACTTACTCGTCTTCAGGAAGATACAATACAGGAAGACAGTACAATAATACGGCAACAGGAAGAACTCCTCAAAGAGAGTATTCTTCCGGAAGAAACACACCGTCCAGAAATTACTCGACCCCGGGAAACAATACCGACAGAAGATATGACAGCAACAAATCGGCTACGACCAAATCATATACTCCGTCCAGAAATTACAATCAGAACAACAATAATAGTTCCCGAGAAAGTCAATCCCCAAGAACTCCAAGCAGAAATTACAATCAAAACAATAATAATTCCAGAGAAAATCAAACGGCAAGAACTCCAAGCAGAAACTATAATCAAAGTCAGGGAAGCAATCCAAGTCCAAACACCAGAAGCTATGCTCCAAGACAGGAAAACAATGCGCAAAGAGTTCAAACTCCAAGAGGAAATAGTTCTAACAGAGGGATGATTTCAAGACCGAGCACTCCAAATGCTACTCCTCAAAGAGCTGAATCCGGCAGAAGCAGAAGTAGTAACCAGAGAGAAAACAACTCCTCTTCAAGAGATAACAACAGAAGAATTTAACAAAACAAAAAAGGATTATGAAAAACCCGACCAATTGGTCGGGTTTTTTAGTTTTTTAAAGACAATCACTTTTGATTTATTTAAAAATGAGTAAATTTGAGGCCTTTACAAAAACACAAATGAGCGCATCACATAAAAATTTACACAGCAAACTAACATTAGGCGGTTTATTAGTAACTTTAGGAATTATATATGGTGATATTGGGACTTCCCCTCTCTATGTAATGAAAGCCATTTTAGGAGATCATGTCATTAATGCCGATGTTGTTTTAGGAGGAATTTCGGCCGTTTTCTGGACTCTGACCTTACAAACCACCATAAAATACGTACTCATTACGTTAAATGCCGATAACCATGGTGAAGGTGGAATTTTTGCCCTTTATGCCCTTGTTAAAAAGACAAAAATCAGATGGCTCATTGTTCCTGCTATTATTGGAGGAAGTGCGCTGCTTGCCGACGGAATTATTACTCCTCCCGTTTCTGTATCTTCTGCCGTAGAGGGAATCCGAACCTATTATCCTGAAATTAATACCGTTCCCATCGTAATTGGAATTTTAGTGGTACTCTTTACCATTCAGCAATTTGGAACTAAGCTTGTAGGTAAATTTTTTGCTCCAATGATGCTTATTTGGTTTACCATGCTTGGGGTTTTAGGAGCTATCCAAATTGTTCATCATCCTGAAGTTTTCAAGGCCTTAAATCCTTATTACGCTTACCATTTATTGACAATTCACCCGGAAGGATTCTTTGTATTAGGGTTTGTTTTCCTTTGTACCACCGGAGCTGAAGCCTTGTATTCTGACATGGGACACTGTGGTCGAAAAAACATTCGTATCAGCTGGGTTTTTGTAAAAACAACATTAGTCTTGAACTATTTCGGACAGGGAGCTTATTTAATTCATAACGAAGGAGAAACCCTTATGAGTTTAGGCGGAAAAAATGGAAATCCATTTTACTTAATCATGGAAGACTGGTTTCAGCCTTTTGGAATTGTAATTGCCACTACAGCTGCGGTAATTGCATCCCAAGCCTTAATTAGCGGTTCATTTACCTTAATAAACGAGGCTATGCGATTGAATTTCTGGCCAAAAGTAAGAATCAAATATCCAACCGAATTACAAGGACAATTATACATCCCGTCAATCAACTGGTTATTATTATTAGGTTGTATCGGAATCGTACTTCACTTTGAAGAATCCAGTAACATGGAACATGCTTACGGTTTGGCTATTATTCTTTGTATGATTATGACTACTATTTTACTTAATTTCTTTCTTATTATGAAAAGAGTAAAATTGTACATCATGGTACCATTAATCACGCTTTACCTTTTAATCGAATTTAGCTTTTTGGCTGCCAATGTAACTAAATTTGCCGACGGTGGTTATGTTACCTTGATTATTGCTGCTGTATTGATTAGCATCATGTCAATTTGGTTTTCAGCCAAAAAAATTACGAAAAGCTACACCAATATTGTTAAAATACACGATTATAAAAAAGTATTAAGCGAATTGAGTGTTGACTTAAGTATTCCAAAATACGCAACCCATTTAGTTTATATGACTAACGCCGGACGAGCCGATGAAATAGAAGAAAAAGTAATGTATTCTATTTTGCAAAAAAGACCCAAAAGAGCCGATATTTATTGGTTTGTACACGTAAATATTCTAAACGAACCTTATAAAACCGAATACCGCGTAACCGAAATTCTTAAAGACGATTTATATCGGGTGGATTTTAATTTAGGATTTAGAGAACCTACCAAAATCAATTTGATGTTCAAAGAAGTGATTAAAGACATGGTGAAAAATGGCGAAGTAGATATCCGAAGCCGTTATGAATCCTTAAACAAAAACAACATTATTGGTGACTTCAAATTTGTGCTTTCCGAGAAATTCCTATCCAATGATAACGAATTAAAATGGCACGAAAACATCATTATGAACTCTTATTTTTTAATCAAAAAACTAAGTTTATCTGAAGAAAGCGCCTTTGGTTTGGACAGTAGTTCGGTGAAAATTGAAAAATTCCCTATGATTCTCCACACACCGGAAAACATGGATTTAACCCGTTTAGCCGCAAGAGAAGTACATATTTAATATCATTACTCAACATAAAACGACTGAGAACAATAAGCTGTTTTTCAGTCGTTTTTTTATTACCATTACTTTTTTTGTAAGTTTTATTTTCTATATTTGAAAAAGCGAAATAAAACTTCGCCAATCTGCCTGATTTTGGGTGTATAGGCGCTACTTTATAGCACATATATACTAGTTATAGGGCATTTTAAAAGACGACAAAATTGACACGAGACAACAAAATATTAAGAATTATTCTGCTGACAATTTTCGGGACTTGGTTCGCATACAAATTGTATCAGACAGCTCAAGACGACTTCTTTCTTGACGGAATTATTTTGTTAGTAATTGCATTCATTGGATTTCTAATCTTTATTTGGACAATACGTAAAGACAGAAAGGAGTTTAAGACTTCACAAAAATTGACAAGCTATTTACCGACCTTTATTGGACTTTTATTTATCCTGACAAACATTGGCTTATTCTATTACCAAGACAGCAAGACAAATGCACCGACTTTAATTAGTGGTTTTTATGACGGTGGTTTTAATGGTTTTTCAGTAGACTTTAAGACAGACGGAAATTACGTAATGGCAAATGGAAGCGGACTTGGACAGAGTTACTTTTATGGAACATACAATTTGAAAGACAGCATTATTACAATTGACAAATCAAATATTGACAATTGCATAAAGACGAACAAACTTGTTATAAGAACTGAAAGTTATTATCAAAAAGACAGCATTGACCTAATAAAATCAAAAGCTAATTATATTACGCAAATTGACGATAAGGGAAATGAAATTGATAGAGAATTTCGATTTCGTGTGACAGAGGACAACAGAAACAAATGAAAGAAAAAACGCCCTATAACAGCACCTACAAGAAATTGGCGATTCCGTTCTCCGCAGACAGTTTTGTGGTTAATCAAAGTTTGGTTCTCCGCATCAATATTTGTGGTAAAAATCCCCCAGTAGCGCAAGCGTCACGCTTGTGCCCGTAAAGAAATTAAAATATTAAAATTAGATAAAAGCACAACTTATCATATAACAAAAAAAGCCCCAAGCTAGCGCAAGCGTCACGCTTGTGCACACATCGAAAATAAAAGACACAAGAAACGGGTACGAGCGTGACGCTCTCACTAGCTAAAGACTCGTATTTAACAGAAACCCGATAGTGTGGATTACAATCCGTACCCGCTACAATGAGCTATTTTGTCGAATTACTGGCTGAGATTGCTTCGTACCTCACAATGACAATTGCAGTGGCTAGCCCTGATGGAAGCGGCATCCCCTCTCTGCTTGCGCAAGCGTCACGCTTGTGCCCGTAAGAAATTAAAATATTAAAATTAGATAAAAGCACAACTTATCATATAACAAAAAAAGCTCCAGTTTTGGTGCTTTTTTTATATCAGGATTTGAGATTATTTACTCAAATCCTATAAAGAATTCTTAAAACAAATTAGCTTTTAAAAAGATTAAACTTAAATAATAAAAAAAATTTGATCTATTTTTTCTAACTTTGTTTAAAATCAGACTTTTAACAATTAAAGAAATGGACTCTATAACTTTTGACTTACTTACTAACAAGCTTAAAAACGCTCCACAAAGCGTATTAGAACGCGTTATGGCTTATGTTGATTCCCTGATGACAGAACCAAACTCCATTTCTAAAACATACAGCTTAACTAAAGAACAACAAGAAATATTAGATAATCAAATCAATTCTGACAAATCAACTTATACTAAAGCAGAAACGCTTTATTCTGATTTAAAAAAGAAGTATGAATTATAAGGTTATCGTTTCTCCTATTGCTTCAAAAAATATTGAAGATGCAGTTGAGTACTACATCAGTAAAGCTTCAAAAAAAGTTGCATTAGATTTTTTAGACGATTACAAAGAAATATACAAAGCACTACAAATCAATCCTTTTTATCAAATTCACGACTCAAATTATCATTTAATTCCGTTTAAAAAATTTCCTTATATTGCTTTTTTCATCATTGATGAACCAGGCAAAACAGTATTTTTAAACGCTGTTTTTCACACTTCTCAAAATCCTGATAAATATCCAAACAACAGATAAAAAATAAAAAAAGCTCCAGTTTTGGAGCTTTTTTTATATCAGGATTTGAGATTATTTACTCAAATACATTTTTCTTCTGGAATACAATTCGTAGAATTGATCGTCTTTCAGGTCTTCGATAAACAAGATGCTTTCTCCTGTAGATTTCATTTCAGGTCCTAAAGCTTTGTTTACGTTAGGGAATTTGCTGAAAGAGAAAACCGGTTGTTTGATAGCATATCCGTTTAATTGCGGATTGAAATCAAAGTCAGTTACTTTACTGTGTCCTAACATTACTTTAGTAGCGTAGTTCACATAAGGCTCTCCGTAAGCTTTTGCAATGAAAGGAACGGTACGGGAAGCTCTTGGGTTAGCCTCGATGATATAAACAGTGTCGTCTTTGATAGCAAACTGGATGTTGATTAAACCTACTGTTTTCAAAGCTACCGCGATTTTCTTAGTATGATCTTTAATTTGTTGCATTACAAACTCACCTAAGTTAAATGGAGGCAATGTCGCATTAGAATCTCCGGAGTGAACTCCACAAGGCTCGATGTGCTCCATAATTCCGATGATGTACACATTTCCGTCAGCATCACAAATGGCATCCGCTTCCGCCTCGATAGCTCCATCTAAATAGTGGTCTAGCAATAATTTGTTACCTGGAATCGCTTTCAATAAATCGATTACGTGCTCTTCTAATTCTTGTTTGTTGATTACAATTTTCATTCCCTGACCTCCTAATACATAAGAAGGACGTACTAATAATGGGAAGTCTAAAGAATCTGCCAATTTAGAAGCTTCTTCAGCGCTTTCTGCAATTCCGAATTTCGGGAAAGGAATTTTCAAGTCGGTCAATAAATCAGAGAAACGTCCTCTGTCTTCCGCTAAATCCAGTGCATCAAAACTAGTTCCGATGATTTTCACACCGTATTTAGATAATTTCTCCGCTAATTTAAGTGCAGTTTGACCACCCAACTGTACGATTACACCTTCTGGTTTTTCGTGTTGGATAATATCATAAATATGCTCCCAAAATACTGGCTCGAAGTATAATTTGTCTGCTGTATCAAAATCAGTAGAGACCGTTTCCGGGTTACAGTTAATCATTATCGTTTCGTATCCACACTCTTTAGAAGCTAAAACTCCGTGAACACAAGAGTAATCAAACTCAATACCTTGTCCGATACGGTTTGGTCCTGAACCTAATACAATAACTTTCTTTTTGTCGGTTACAATACTTTCATTGTCTACAAAACGAGTTCCGTCAGCTTTTTCAATTTCAGCCTCGAAAGTTGAGTAATAGTAAGGTGTTTTTGCTTTAAACTCAGCCGCACAAGTATCTACCAATTTGAATACACGGTTGATGTTCATTTCCATACGTAGCGCATGTACTTCACTTTCCATACATCCCATCATGTGAGCAATTTGTCTGTCGGCAAAACCTTTTTGTTTCGCTTCAAGCAAAAATTCTTTTGGCAAAGTAGCAACTGTATATTTAGAAATTTCTTTTTCTAAAATGAATAATTCCTCGTATTGTTTCAGGAACCACATATCAATTTTAGTGATTTCATGAATTCTGCTCAAAGGAATTCCCATCGCAATCGCATCGTAAATCACGAATACACGATCCCAACTTGCGTAAGTTAGTTTTTCGATAATTTGCTCATAATTCGTATATCCTTTTCCGTCAGCGCCTAAACCATTACGTTTAATTTCTAAGGATTGGGTTGCTTTGTGTAAAGCTTCCTGGAACGAACGTCCAATACCCATAACCTCACCTACTGACTTCATTTGTAGCCCTAAAGTTCTGTCAGAACCTTCGAATTTATCAAAGTTCCAACGAGGTATTTTAACGATTACATAATCTAAAGTAGGCTCGAATAAAGCAGAAGTAGATTTAGTAATTTGGTTTTGTAATTCATCTAAGTTATACCCTAAAGCTAATTTCGAAGCAATTTTAGCAATTGGATAACCGGTAGCTTTAGAAGCCAATGCAGAAGAACGAGATACACGTGGGTTAATTTCGATAGCCACGATATCTTCTTTTTCATCCGGAGAAACCGCAAACTGTACGTTACAACCTCCGGCAAAGTTCCCAATACTACGCATCATTAAGATAGCATAATCACGTAATTTTTGGAAAGTAGTATCCGACAATGTCATCGCAGGAGCTACCGTAATCGAATCTCCGGTATGGATTCCCATTGGGTCCATATTTTCGATGGAACAAATAATTACAACATTATCATTTTTGTCTCTTAAAAGCTCTAATTCGTATTCTTTCCATCCCATCAAAGCTTTATCAATTAAGACTTCGTGAATTGGAGAAGCCTCAAGACCCGCAGTTAACAATCTGTCGAAATCTTCCGGTTTGTAAACGATAGAAGCTCCGGTTCCTCCAAGTGTAAACGATGGACGGATAACTAATGGAAAACCAAATTCCTGAGCAATTTCTTTACCTCTCAAGTAAGAAGTACAAATTTCAGCAGGAGCTGTTGGCACATTAATTTTTTTCAAAAGGGCTTTGAACTGATCTCTGTCCTCAGTAATGTTGATTGCATTTACATCAACCCCAATCATTTTTACGCCAAAATCATCCCAGATTCCTTTTTCCTGAGCTTCCAAGCAAAGGTTAAGCGCTGTTTGACCTCCCATTGTAGGCAATACGGCATCAATTTGTGGATGTTCTTTTAAAATTTCAATGATCGATTTAGTAGTTAAAGGCTTCAAGTAAATATGATCCGCCATAGATGGGTCGGTCATAATTGTAGCAGGGTTCGAATTGATAAGAATTACCTCGATTCCTTCTTCACGAATAGAACGAGCTGATTGCGATCCTGCATAATCGAATTCGCAGGCTTGACCAATAACAATAGGACCTGAACCTATAATTAAAACTGATTTGATTGAAGTGTCTTTTGGCATTATGATGTAATTATTGTTTTTTCAAGTTTTTTTATCCCTCAAGATTAAAACGACATAACCCGCTATAAATCTTAATTTTGAGTTTAATTTCAGACAAGGTATAAAAAAGGGCGATACTAAAAAAAGTAACGCCCTTATTTATGCTTTTACAAACATTATTTTTTGTGTCTAGGCTCGCTAGAAACAGTTAATTTATGTCTTCCTTTAGCTCTTCTACGCGCAAGAACTTTTCTTCCATTTGCAGAAGCCATTCTGTCCATAAATCCGTGTTTATTTCTTCTTTTTCTTTTCGATGGTTGAAACGTTCTCTTGCTCATTGCTTTGTATCTTTAAATCTTAATTATATGTATCTTTTTGTTTTCAAATAGTGGTTCTTTCAAAACCGAGTGCAAATATACAAAGACTTTTTTTTCTGGCAAGAAGTTTTATAAAAATATTTTTAATTCCTTTTACTATATTTGCAATCACAAATTATAACCCATCATGTTAAACAAGAATATTAAACTTATCATCGCCGGACTTATCGTAGCGGCCAGTATCTGGCAATTTACTGAAAACAATATCGGAAACGGAATCTTCTTATTATTACTTACCATAATTCCTATTTTTCTTTATTACAGAAACGAATACATCTTATTGGCCTTTTTAAAATTAAGAAAACAAGACTTTGAAGGCGCTCAAAAATGGCTTTCTAAAATTAAAAACCCGGAAGGTGCTTTAACCCAAAAACAACAAGGTTACTTTAATTACCTTCACGGAATTATGCTTTCGCAAACGAACATCAATCAGTCTGAGAAATATTTCAAAAAAGCCATCGAATTAGGTTTATCAATGGATATGGATTTGGCTGTAGCCAAATTAAACTTAGCAGGAATCGCTTTATCAAGAAGAAGAAAAATTGAAGCCACTAATTTAATTGCAGAAGTTAAAAAGCTGGACAAACAAAACATGTTGAAAGATCAAATCAACATGATGAAAGAACAAATGAAAAAAATCTAATTTTCATTCACTCAAACAAAAAAAAAACGTCCTGTTCAGTAGAACGGGACGTTTTTTTTATGCTTTTACTGAATTTTAATTGTAACACAAATTATTAGTATCCAAAATGATTGCCGGCAAATTAGCATTAAACCAGCGATACTTCACATAAATCATCACATGAGTTCCTCCTTCAACTACAATACATTTTTTTATATTTTGAATTGGAAACATCTCATCTTTATCGCCGTGAATATGAATCACCCGTTTATCAATTTCTTCTCTGTCCCACAAAACCACTTTTTCAACCGCCCATTTTAAATAATACAGATCCCGAACCGACAAAAAAGTATCATACAATTGCATGCGATGTGACATTTTTTCGCCAAAAACAAATTGCGCCAATTTGCCAAAACTCAAAATCAACCGAATAGGAATCAGTTTATAAACCAATGTTTTTCGGGCAAAACGAATTCTTTTAGGAAATTCTGACTTCGATTTGACACTCGAAATAATAATTATTTTTTGCACCTCCAGAAAGCGAGCCATTTCCTGCACCAAAATCCCTCCAAAAGAAACACCTATCAAAATTGGATTTTTATGCTTGACATGCAAAGCAATTCTCTCTGCATAATCCTCCAAAGTTTCTTTTGGCTTCGGAATTTCCCATTCCAAATAATGTACATCAAAACGCGCATCATCAAGCCTAATCCTTTCGAAAATCAAAGGATTTGCTGCTAATCCGGGCATAAAATAAACAGGAATTTTGCTCATAATGAAATTTCAAATCGACAACACCAAAATACTAATTTAAAGTTTTTTCATATTATTTTACAAAACTTAAAAAACAAACAAGCACTTACTTTAACACTCACAGCTCAAAAAGCATACGTTAAAATTGTTTGATTTTGGTTATCAAATACTTAACTTTACACTCCCTCTTTTTCTTTAGGAAAATATCACTGGATAAAAAAACGTAAAAAACATCTTTTTCGGACAAAAAATCCGAAAACCATTTATTTTTTAATTCATTGTTCAAAAAACAACAATATGGAAACAATTGCTACAATCGAAATTAAAGACAACACTTTTGCCCGACAATTTGAAACCACTATTCCGGAAGGACTTATCACCATTGAATATTCGCTTCAGGAAAGAAAAATATTTTTAACCAAAATAAATACTCCGGAACATTTTGAAAACGAAAACTTTATTGACAAAGTAATCAAAAATATTCTGGAAAACGCCATCGAACAACGGATAAAAGTAGTTCCAACCTATCCCAGAATTGTTCAGTTTTTCAAAAAAAATCCTTCGTACAAAGAACTTCTTCCTCCCGGAATTCGAATTTAAAACCAATAAAAAAGGCATAAGAACTAACTTATGCCTTTTTAAATGACTTTTAGTCAAAAAATTATTTTTCTATTTCCTTCATGCTATCCATTTTCTTATGCGCCAGGAATCCGGTAATATCCTCAAAATGCTCCACTACTCTTTTGTTTCCAAATTCGAAAACTTTAGTTGCCAAACCATCCAGGAAGTCACGGTCGTGAGAAACTAAAATCAAAGTTCCGTCAAAATCACGTAACGCATCCTTGATAATATCTTTGGTTTTCATATCCAGGTGATTCGAAGGCTCATCCAGAATTAATAAATTCACCGGCTCCAACAATAATTTAATCATTGCCAAACGCGTTTTTTCACCACCGGAAAGTACTTTTACCTTCTTCGTAATATCATCACCCTGAAACATAAAAGCACCTAAAATATTTTTAATTTGAGTGCGAATATCCCCCACAGCAATATTATCGATTGTTTCAAAAATAGTAGCGTTTTCATCCAATAACGAAGCCTGATTTTGAGCAAAATAACCAATTTGAGCATTATGACCAATCTCAACACTGCCGCCATCAATCCCTATTTCTTTCATGATAGCTTTAATCATCGTTGATTTTCCTTCTCCATTTTTCCCCACAAAAGCTACTTTTTGTCCTCTTTCGATAACAATATTTGCATCTTTAAAAACCACATGATCTCCGTAAGATTTTGCCAAATCCTTCACCACCACCGGATATTGTCCGGAACGCGCTGCCGGCGGAAATTTTAATCGCAAAGCCGAAGTATCTACCTCATCGACCTGAACAATTTCTAATTTCTCCAACATTCTTACACGTGACTGCACCGCATCGGTTTTAGAAAAAGTCCCTTTAAAACGCTCAATAAAGGCACGGTTATCCGCAATCATTTTTTGTTGCTCATCATACGCTTTTTGTTGGTGAATTCTACGATCTTTTCGCAATTCCAAATAATGAGAATATTTGGCTTTATAATCGTAAATACGTCCCATTGTTACTTCAATAGTACGATTCGTAATATTATCTACAAAAGCTCTATCGTGAGAAATTACCACAACCGCTTTAGCCGAATTAATTAAAAAATCCTCTAACCATTGAATACTTTCAATATCCATGTGATTCGTAGGCTCATCCAGCAAAATCAAATCGGGTTTGCGTAATAAAATTTTAGCCAATTCGATACGCATTCTCCAACCTCCTGAAAACTCCGAAGTTTTTCGATCAAAATCAGCAGCTACAAATCCTAATCCCTTTAGAACTTTCTCAACTTCTGCTTCGTAATTTATTTCTTCAATCGCATAAAATTTCTCACTTAAATCAGAAACTCGCTCAATCAACTTCATATACTCATCACTTTCGTAATCAGTACGCACGGTCAATTGTTCATTGATTTCGTCAATTTCAGCTTTCATTGAAAAAACTTCCGAAAACGCTTTTGAAGCTTCTTCTTTAACCGTTGCCGTATCGGTTGTTAACAAATGCTGTGGTAAATAAGCCACTACAGCTTCTTTAGGCACTGCTACATTTCCCGTAGAAGGTTTAGAATTTCCGGCTATAATTTTCAACAAAGTTGATTTTCCTGCACCATTTTTACCCATCAGGGCTATTTTATCATTCTCATTAATAGCAAAAGAAACATCACTAAACAATGTTGTTCCTCCAAACTGTACCGAGATATCGTTGATTGTAATCATTATATAAAGTTAGAAGTTAGAGATCGGAAGTCCCGTTCTCAATAAATTTAAAAGCTGCAAAGATAAATGAATTAAGTGATTTGCCATCATAAAAAACTTCCGATACAGTTAAAAATCTGCCATCGGAAGTTCTCAAAAAAAGTTTGTAATTTTTGTTATTCTTTTTCTTTATCCTTATTCAATGTATTCCAAATATGCGCATTAGAAACACCTATTGTTTCAGGAATAAACACCGGATCAATCCCTTCTTTTTTCTGTTTTTCATAATCCAACAATGATTTCAAAGCCGGTTTTTGCAACAAAATAATAGCAATAATATTAAACCAGGCCATCAAACCAACCCCTAAATCACCCATTGCCCATGCCAATGTAGCCTGATTGACCGAACCATACATAATGACAACCATCATTACTACTTTTAAAACATAGTAAAACTTAGGCGATTCTACTTTTCTGGTCAAATAGGATATATTCGTTTCCGCGATATAGTAGTAAGCAATAACCGTAGTAAAAGCGAAGAAAAACAATGCCGTAGCCACAAAATAAGAACCAAAACCCGGAAAAACAGTATCCATAGCGCTTTGTGTATAAGCCGGCCCTACAGCCACATCCACACCATGATATAAAAATTCCGACGCTCCATTAGTTCCAAAAAGCGGATTTTGAACATTATACATTCCGGTTATCAAAATCATAAATCCGGTAGCCGAACAAACAAATAACGTATCTATATAAACCGAAAAAGACTGCACTAACCCTTGTTTAGCCGGATGCGAAACATTAGCCGCAGCAGCAATATGAGGTGCTGTTCCCTGACCGGCTTCATTAGAATAAATTCCGCGTTTCACCCCCCACTGAATTGCCAATCCAAATACAGCTCCAAAACCTGCTTCTAAATCAAAAGCACATTTAAAAATCAAGCTAATTACACTAACCAACTGATCATAATTAACCACAATAATTATTAAAGCCAGTAAAATATAACCAATCGCCATAAACGGAACCACATATTCTGTAAATCGGGCAATCCTCTTTACTCCTCCAAAGACAATAGCTCCAAACAGAATTACCATTCCCAGACCCGAAATCCAGGTTTCCAAATGAAACGCATTTTTAACTCCTTCAGCAACTGAATTTGCCTGAACTCCCGGTAAAAAAACACCGGCAGAAATAACAGAAACAACCGCAAACAATACGGCAAACCATTTCATATTTAGACCTCTTTCAATATAAAAAGCGGGACCTCCTCTAAATTCCCCTAAATGTTTTTCTTTATAAATTTGCGCTAATGTTGCCTCTACATAAGCAGTACTCGCCCCTAAAAAAGCAACCAGCCACATCCAAAACATTGCTCCCGGCCCTCCAAAAGCAATAGCTGTAGCCACTCCGGCAATATTTCCGGTACCTACTCTTCCTGCCAAAGACATTGCCAAAGCCTGAAAAGAAGAAACTCCGGAATCAGTACTTTCTCCGTCAAATAAAAGACGCCACATTTCCTTAATATGTCGCAATTGCAAAAAACGGGTTCGTATTGAAAAATAAAGTCCGACACCCAGACACAAAACAATCAGAGCATTACTCCAAACTATTTCGTTTAAAAATTCTACAAGGTTTTTCATATGGTTGATTAATTTTCCATCAAAAAAACAACAAAGCATTCAGATTTCAAAGAATTTTTCAAAAATTATCAACTACAAATAAAAAAATACTTTATCCCTTACAGATAAAGTATTTCAATTGATAAAATAAATTTCAAAAACAAATGACAATTATTCTTTCCGCCACTTTTTAGTTATTTCAAAAACATGTTCCAAAATAGCAGCCTCTTTTTCATCAAATTCTATATTTCTTCTTCCCATAACCAACTTCGCTGTTTCGAAAGCTTTTTTGGTCACATAAGTGGTAAATCCTGCTGCTCCTCCCCAGGAAAAACTCGGAACAAAATTTCGCGGAAAACCGGCACCAAAAATATTAGCACTAACTCCTACAACTGTTCCGGTATTAAACATCGTATTAATTCCGCATTTACTATGATCTCCCATCATCAAACCACAAAACTGCAAGCCTGTTTTAGCAAAACCTTCAGTCTCGTAACTCCACAATCTAACCTCATCATAGTTATTCTTTAAATTCGAATTATTACTATCCGCACCTATATTACACCATTCTCCTAACACCGAATTCCCTAAAAAACCATCATGACCTTTATTAGAATGTGCAAATAAGACTGAATTGTTAATTTCTCCGCCTACTTTAGAATAAGACCCTACCGTTGTTGGTCCATAAATTTTGGCACTCATTTTAACCACAGCACCCTCACACAAAGCAAATGGACCACGAATTACTGTACCCTCCATAATTTCCGCATCCTTACCTATATATATTGGTCCGGTAGCAGCATTCAAAGTAACATATTCTAATTTAGCCCCTTCTTCAATAAATACATTTTCCGGCGCAATTACATTGACGCTTTTAGGAATTGGCTGTGATTTTCGGTCATCTGTCAAAAACTCAAAATCTTCTCGGATAGCAGCTCCATTTTTAGAAAAAATATCCCAGGTATTCATAACCGTAATACAATCTTCATTGTATTCGATAATTTCATAATTATCAAAATCTACTTCTTCCTGACTATCATTTGTAAAAAAAGCAATCACTTCTTCTCCTTTAAAAATAGCCTGATTAGGTTCTAAGTTAGAAACCATTTCAGCCAAAACTTCATTAGGAAGAAAAGAAGCATTAATCATCACATTTTCTTCCAACTCTACCATTGGATATTTATCCGATAAATATTCTTCCGTTAAAGTTGTAATTGTAGAACCCAAATAACGTTCCCATTTCTGACGAATGGTCATAATTCCAATAAGAATATCAGCCACAGGACGGGTAAAAGTAAATGGCAATAAAGCATTTCGTGCCGGTCCGTCAAAAAGTATATAGTTCATATTATTGTCTGTTTTTTTTAAGTGGTGTGTTTTTTTTGCCCGAGCCAAAGTTACAAAGATTGTCATAGATAAAAACAAAAAAGCCTCCCAAATGGAAGGCTTATTTTATCAAGAAACAAATTAAAATTATTTAATGTGTTTAGCGTATTTAGTTTTGAATTTATCAATACGTCCTGCAGTATCGATAAGTTTAGATTTACCTGTGTAAAAAGGGTGAGAAGTTCTAGAGATCTCCATTTTTACAACTGGATACTCAACACCTTCATGTACAATTGTTTCTTTAGTCTCTGCTGTAGATTTAGTAATAAAAACATCATCATTAGACATGTCTTTGAATGCAACTAATCTGTAATTCTCTGGGTGAACACCTTTTTTCATCTTGAATCTTTTTTATTTGTTTGGCTATAATTTATTCCGAAGCTTTTCTTTTTTAGTGAAAAGGTGTAAACAAACTATAACTTTTTGTTTTTTTAATTATTATTTTGAGGATGCAAAAATACAATTATTTTTCAATAAACAAATCTAATGTTTCATTTTTTTATATAATCTTCTAAAAACAGTTTTTTACACTTCCGTATAACGGGAATTACTATATTTGTTGCTTAATTGAAAGACGCGTAAAATGATACACGAAATCATCAAAAAAAACGGGATTACCTTTGGAATTATAACCGGATTAACCTCCGTTTTAATAACTACTTTTATCTATGCTATTGATTTAAATTTATTTACCTCTCCCTGGATTGGTTTTAGCAATTTAGCCATCTATTT
Source organism: Flavobacterium pokkalii (assembly GCF_014596575.1). Lineage (GTDB taxonomy): Bacteria > Bacteroidota > Bacteroidia > Flavobacteriales > Flavobacteriaceae > Flavobacterium > Flavobacterium pokkalii. The sequence continues at coordinate 44,899 of NZ_NASZ01000021.1, forward strand.
AGTCCTAGCGATTGTTTTACTAATCAAAACAAAGAAAGAATTCCCAGGAATTTTTAGTTTTAAAGATGCTTTTACCACTTATTTTATTTCTGCATTAATCGGAATTGCGATTTCTGTTCTTTTCAACATCATTTTATTTAATTTAATTGATCCTGCCGCAAAAGATACCATTAAAGAATTAACCATTAAATATATGGTTTCAGCACTGGAGAAATTCAATGCTCCGGCAGCTGCCATCAATAAAACTATTGCCGACTTAAAAGAAAACGACCAATTCTCTATTGTAGGATTACTAAAAGGTTCTTTATCCAATATTGTTTTTTGTACCATTTTTGGTTTAATTTTGGCGGCTTTCTTTAAAAGTAAATCCTCATCACAAGCATAAAATCGATGAACTTATCCATCCTAATACCTCTTCTTAACGAAGAAGAATCACTTAAAGAACTTTATACCTGGATTATAAAAGTAATGCAGGAAAACCGTTATTCGTATGAAATTATTTTTCTGGATGACGGAAGTACCGACAAATCCTGGTCTATTATTCAAAGCTTTGCTACCGAAAATGTTCATGTAAAAGGCATTCGATTCATGAAAAATTTCGGAAAATCGCAGGCTTTACATGCTGGTTTTGCCAAAGCACAGGGAGACGTCATCATTACTATGGATGCCGATTTACAGGACAGTCCGGAAGAAATTCCGGGATTATACGAAATGATTACCAAACAAAATTTCGATTTAGTTTCTGGATGGAAAAAGAAACGCTACGACTCGGTTGTGGCTAAAAATTTACCTTCCAAATTATTCAACTGGGCAGCACGAAAAACTTCCGGAGTAGAATTGAATGATTTTAACTGCGGATTAAAAGCCTACCGAAATGTTGTGGTAAAAAACATCGAAGTTTCAGGCGAAATGCACCGATACATTCCGGTTTTGGCGAAAAATGCCGGTTTTGGAAAAATTGGTGAAAAAGTAGTACAACATCAGGCCAGAAAATACGGCGAAACTAAATTTGGTATGGAACGCTTCATAAATGGCTTTCTGGACTTGATTACTATTTGGTTTTTGTCTAGATTTGGAAAAAGACCTATGCATTTATTTGGAGCTATTGGCTCTTTGATGTTTGTAATCGGATTTTTATTAGCCGGATATATTGGTGTTTCTAAATTATACCACATGTACAACAACATGCGCTATAGCTTGGTAACAAACAATCCTTGGTTTTTCATTGCATTAACCACCATGATTTTAGGAACCCAATTATTCTTAGCCGGATTTTTAGGCGAAATTATTTTACGTTCTAAAAGCAACGAGGAGCGTTACAAAATCTCTAACGAGATTAATTTCCTTTAAATCAAATTCAAAAAACTAAAAACAACTGAAAATAAAAAACTAAAAACGCGACAAAATGGAATTACAACAAAACATTTTAGATGCTGTTAAAGAATGGCAAAGCCCTTTGTTTGATACAACAACACAAGAAATGCTTAATAAATTATTAGCTACTTCACCAAAAGAAATAGAAGAAAGCTTTTATAAAAATCTTGAGTTTGGTACAGGTGGTATGCGCGGTATTATGGGCGTAGGAAACAACCGAATCAACAAATACACCCTAGGAAAAAGCACTCAGGGATTGTCTAACTATTTAAAATCTGTTTTTCCAAACCAACCAATAAAAGCGGTTATTGCTTTTGATTGTCGCCACAATAGTAAATCACTTGCCAAAGTAGTTGCTGATGTATTTTCGGCCAACGGAATTCAGGTTTATTTATTTTCAGATTTAAGACCTACACCGGAACTTTCTTTTGCTTTAAGACATTTAGAATGCCAATGCGGAATTGTACTTACTGCATCACACAATCCGCCGGAATACAACGGATATAAAGTGTACTGGCAGGACGGAGGCCAAATTGTTCCTCCGGAAGATGAAGCGATTATCAATGCGATTGAAAAATTAAATTACAACGAAATCAAATTTGACGCTAACGAAGATTTGATTCAATATATTGATGAAGAAATCGATCAGGCTTTCATAAAATCGACTATTGAAAACGCCAGTTTTGAAACACCACAACAAGCCAAAGACAACTTAAACATTGTTTTTACTTCGTTACATGGAACTTCTATTACGGTTACTCCTGAAACTTTGGCCCAGGCAGGCTATAAAAATGTTCACATTGTTGAAGAACAAGCCGTTCCTAACGGAGATTTCCCAACAGTAAAATCACCAAATCCGGAAGAACCGGAAGCACTTACTTTAGCTTTAGAACTTGCTGACAAAACAAACGCTGATATCGTTATTGGAACCGATCCGGATTGTGACCGTTTAGGAATTGCCGTTAGAAACAACGAGGGACAAATGACCCTTTTGAACGGAAACCAAACCATGATTTTAATGACTGCCTTTTTATTAGAAAAATGGAAAAAAGCAGGCAAAATCAACGGAAGACAGTTTGTAGGTTCTACAATTGTTTCTACTCCTATGATTATGGAATTAGCTTCAGCTTACGGAGTAGGATTCAAAGTAGGTTTAACCGGATTCAAATGGATTGCCAAAATGATTAAAGACTTCCCGGAATTACAATTCATTGGCGGAGGAGAAGAAAGTTTTGGATATATGGTAGGCGATGCTGTTCGTGATAAAGATGCTGTTGCGGCTACTTTATTAATATGCGAAGTTGCCGCTCAGGCAAAAGCTAATGGTAGCACGGTTTACAAAGAACTTTTAAACTTATACGCTGACCACGGATTCTTTAAAGAACACTTAGTTTCCTTGACTAAAAAAGGAATGGAAGGTTTACAGGAAATCAACCAAATGATGATTGATTTAAGAGAAAATCCACTAAAAGAAATCAACGGACAACGTGTGGTAATGGTTGAAGATTACCAATCGTCTATTGCTAAAAACTTACTGGACGGTGAAGAGTCTCAAATTGACATGCCAAAATCAAACGTATTGATTTATTATACAGAAGACGGTTCTAAAATTTGCGCCAGACCTAGTGGAACTGAGCCAAAAATAAAATTCTACATCAGCGTAAACACCGAACTGGAGAGCGTTGAAAACTTCAACGAAACAGAACAAATTTTAAACGAAAAAATAAAAAATATCATTGCTGAAATGCAATTAAAATAATGGATATCAATTTAAAAAAGCTTATTCCTTTTGTTTCAAAATATAAAAAACACATTTATTTAAATGTGTTTTTTAATATCTTCTATGCTTTATTCTCTACCCTGCTTATGGTATCCATGATACCTACACTAAATGTACTTTTTGGACTAAACAAAAAAGTGCATGAAGCTCCGGTTTATAAAGGAATTGGGCAAATAAAAGGCTATGCCGAGGAATATTTGAATTACAAAATCACTGTACTTACCGAAGTTAATGGATTTAAAATTGCACTTCTGTTTGTAATTTCAATTATTATCATCACCGCTTTTTTAAAAAACGTAACCAATTATTTTGCTTCTTACCACGTTACCCGATTAAGAACCGGAGTCTTGAGAGATTTAAGAAAAAATTTATACGCCAAAATCATCAACCTGCCGGTTTCCTTCTATTCTGAAAAAAGAAAAGGAGATGTTATGGCCAGAATGTTAGGCGACATTAATGATGTCCAAAACTCTTTTTTTCAAATTTTAGAATTAGTTGTCCGCGAACCATTGACAATTATTTTTTCAATTGTAACAATGTTTATCATTAGTCCCACACTGACTTTTTTTGTTTTTGGATTTATTCCGGTTTCAGGAATTATCATTTCCCGAATTGGTAAAAACCTAAAAGCCAAATCGGTAAAAGCACAAAACGAAAACGGAATTTTCATCTCTATTTTAGACGAAACTCTGGGTGGACTTAAAGTGGTGAAAGGATATAATGCCGAAAATTCATTTATCGAAAAATTCAACAATTCCATCAATCGTCTGCTAAACCTTTCTAACAGTATTGGAAACAAAAACAACTTAGCTTCACCGTTAAGCGAATTTCTGGGAATTGTTACCATTGCAGTATTATTATGGTTTGGAGCTCAGCTAGTAGTTGAAGAACATTCTATTTCTTCGGCTACCTTCATTACCTATATTGCTCTTGCTTACACTATTTTGACTCCTGCTAAATCCATTTCGAAAGCTTCATATCAGGTAAAAACAGGATTGGCTGCTGCAGAAAGAGTTTTTACCCTTATGGACGAAGAAAACACTATTGTTGATTTGCCAAATGCAGCCGAAAAAGAAACTTTTGAAGAAGCTATTCGTTTAGAAAATATCAATTTCCGTTACAAAAAAGACAATGTTTTAGACAATTTTTCATTAACCATTCCTAAAGGAAAAACAGTCGCCTTAGTAGGACAATCAGGTTCCGGAAAAAGTACCATTGCCAATTTACTAACCCGTTTTTATGATGTAAACGAAGGTAAAATCACTCTGGACGGGATTGACATCAAAAGTCTTAAAATGAAATCCCTTCGCGATTTGATGGGATTAGTTACTCAGGATTCTATTTTGTTCAATGATTCCATCAAAGCCAACATCGCTTTAGGAAAACCGAATGCAACTGACGAAGAAATTATTGAAGCCTTAAAAATTGCCAATGCTTACGAATTTGTAAAAGATTTGCCGGAAGGCATTCACACTAATGTAGGAGACAGCGGAAACCGACTTTCGGGAGGTCAAAAACAACGCCTTTCTATTGCCCGTGCCGTACTTAAAAATCCGCCAATTATGATTTTGGACGAAGCCACCTCCGCATTAGATACCGAAAGCGAAAAACTGGTTCAGCTGGCACTCGAAAACATGATGCAAAACCGTACTTCAGTTGTCATTGCACATCGCCTTTCGACGATTCAAAAAGCAGATACGATTGTGGTTATGCAAAAAGGTAAAATTGTAGAACAAGGTACACACGACGAATTAGTAGCCTTAAACGGCACTTACAATAAACTCGTGATGATGCAATCTTTTGAATAAATAATTATAATTTAACATCAGCTTATTTTAGATTCAAAAACGAATCATACTTTTATAGTACCTTTTAAATCTAAGAGAATGTATCAAAACAATCCAAATATCAAACTGCCTGAAAACACCGAAACAGTCGTGTGGAAATATTTGGATTTGTCAAAATTTTTAGATTTACTGCTTTCGCAAAAATTATTCATGTCCCGTTCAGACAAGTTTGAAGACCAATACGAAGGCACTTTTAGCGAACCTACTTATGAAGAAATCAAAAAATTAGCGATTGACAATCCTGATTTCATTAACTATTATAAAACACATCGTGAAAAAGTTGCCATTAGCAGCTGGCACATTAATGAATATGAATCATTTGCCATGTGGCAAATTTTCACTCAAAATAGCGAAGGATTAGCTATTCAGTCCACCATCGGTCGTTTGCAAAAAGCGCTGCATCCTGAAACCAATTTTAAACAATACATTGGTGAGGTCAATTATATTGACTATAAAAAAGAATACATCCCTTTTGACGATACCTTCTTTCCCTTTTTATTTAAACGTAAAAGTTTTCAGTACGAACGGGAAGTACGCGTCATTACAGATGTTTCGAACGATAATATCAAATTAAATGACGGCTTAAAAATCAACGTGGACATCAACCAACTGATTGAGAAAATTTACATTCATCCTAAATCAGAAAACTGGTATAAGAATCTGGTGATCGAATTGGTAAAACAACTGGGATTTGATTTTACCATTGAAAAATCCGATTTAGAAAGTGATATTTTGATTTAAATCGGTTCGTAACTTTTCACTTCCCAATTAGCATCCAGCAAATTGATATAATTATAATGTAACACATCATTTTTATCAAATTGCCCGTTTTTATTGGTATCTTCTACTGTTCTAAAATACAATCGGTTTTTAGATTCAATCAAACTCCAATCGATTAACTCTTCAAAATTAGCCGAAATCTTAGTAAAATGAGTACCACTAATATCACTCAAATACAACGATTTAATATCGCTGGTATCTAATTTTCCGTCTTTATTTGTATCGACATCATACATGGTATAAACCAAAATTTGTTTTTTGGTCTTATCAGCAACTGCTTTCAAATAAGTAGCCGTTAAAATCAATGCAGGTTTATCCGTTAACGAATGAATCGAATCAGAATCTATCTTTTGAAATTTTAAATTTTGTAAAAAACCGGTTATTTCCTCATCGCCTAAATTAGAAATAGTAAAACTCAAATCAATCACACTCGAAGAACCATATTTTGCCTTCGCTCCTCTTTCATACACTCTTAAATCGCCCACAGGGTGAATTAAATAATCCGTTCCTTCCATTTGAATTGGCAAATCGGCAATGGCAATTTGGGTAGAATCAACCTTAGAAACAGCTTTTTCTTTGGAAGCCGCATCATAAATCACTTTTGGTTTCTCCACTTCTTCTTTACAACTTACTAAAAGCAGGATGGCGATATTGATCAGGGCTATTTGTACAGTTTTCATAGGGCTGTGATATTAAAATATTTTCAAATGTAATGATTTTTAAAAAGGCTTTCGAATTTTAAAAGTATTTTATGAATTTAGAAAAAACATCTTTTCATTACAATTTGGCATTCAACTTTATATTAAAAACTCTTGTGGTCATATAATTGGGCACTGCATATTCATTTTTGGAATACACATCGCGCACCCAGGTATTGGTAATCGCATTTTGATTATTAAACAAATTAAAAATTTCCAAACCAATAGCTAATTCTTTAAAATTTCCAAGCCAGTTCTTTTTATTTTTCATCAAATCGGTGTCAATTAAGACTTTAGAAAAACCAATATCCACCCGACGATAATCATTCAAGCGGTTTTGATATTGATACGCATCGGCATAAGAAGGCGAACCTCCGGGCAATCCGGTATTGTAAACCAAATTCAAATACAATCGCATACTGGGAATTGCCGGCATATAATCCTGAAACAATACGGCAAATTTCAATCTCTGATCCGTAGGACGGGCAATATAACCTTTATTTGCACTATTTTCTTCTGTTTTCAAATAACCAAAACTAAACCAGGATTCCGTTCCCGGAACAAATTCGCCATTCAGTCGAAAATCAATTCCCTGCGCATAGGCTTTAGCATTATTTGTAGCAACATAACGTATTCTGACATTATCTATTGTATACGTATTTACATCCGTCAACGATTTATAATACAACTCCGAAACCAACTTAAAAGGACGATTCCACATTTTAAAATCATATTCATTCCCTAAAACCAGCTGAACCGATTGTTGCGCCTTAACATTCTCCTGAACCGCTCCCGAAGCATCCCGAAGTTCTCTGTAAAAAGGAGGCTGATAATAATAACCACCGGAAATTCTAAACAACATTTCTTTTTCCCAATCCGGTTTTAAGGTCAATTGTCCTCTGGGACTAAAAACCGTTTGCGATTTTCCGGTAGCATTTGTACCGTTAATGCTCCAATTTTGCATTCGGGCACCAATGCTGTACCAAAGTTCCGCACTTTCCAAATCAGTTTTAGCATTCCACTGAACATATCCGGAAAGGCGGTTAATTGTATTATAATTTGTTGCAAAAACACTTCTGTAAGGCGCTAATGGCCCAACAAAAGAAGTATAAGGCTGATCTTCTCTGGAAAATTCTAAAACTGGCGGATTGATTGAAAATCCCGCCGAATCAATTACCTCCCACTCCATTACTTTGTCCCGAATAGATTCGCGGGTATATTTAACACCAAATTCCAAATTGCTTTTTTTCCAATCGGCAAAACCTTTAATCTCGCTGTTTACAATCAAAGCATCCAGATCATTGCGGGCGTGATTCAGTTGCGAACCAATTCCGCTGGCATAATATGCATCATAAGATTCAGAACCTATGCTGCTTGTATTATCCGTTAAAAGATATTGTGCCAAAATATCAAAATATTCCTGTTCCTGAGTGTGATAAACGGAATTAATAAATTTGAATTTCAACTTATCCGAAACTTTATAAGTCGTTTTTAAAGCAGCTAAATACGTTTTATATTCATCTTTTTCCTGCCCTTCATAATACACCGTTAACACCTTTGGAGTATCCAACGTCCCGAATCTTGTCCGACGAATTAAAGGCTGATAATTGTATTTATTTTGCGAAAGATTCCCTAAAAAACCCCATTGCCACTTATCCGATGCTTTATAAGTTACATTGGTTTGAACATCTGCAAAAGAAGGCGTATAATTCGTTTCCGTATCCTGACTATTTACTAAAAGACTGTTATTTCGATAACGAACACCAGTTACCGAAGACCATTTTTTATCTTTTGAAACCAAATCCAGAGCCAGGCTTCCGCCCAGAAAACTGGCTTCAAAAGCAGCTCCAAACTGCTTTGGATTGCGATACGTAATATCTAAAACCGAAGACAACTTATCGCCGTATTTTGCCTGAAATCCGCCGGCTGAGAAATTTACATTTTGAACTAAATCGGTATTCGTAAAACTCAAACCTTCCTGTTGTCCGGAACGAATTAAAAACGGACGATAAATTTCAATTTCGTTGACATAGACCAAATTTTCATCATAATTTCCGCCACGAACCGCATATTGCGTACTCATTTCGTTATTAGAATTCACTCCTGCCATTGTTTTCAACACATTTTCAATTCCGGCATTCGCTCCCGGAATTTTCTTAATCGTTTCAGCCGAAAGTGTGGTTATGCCCTGAATTTGAGATTTCCGGTCTCTGCTTACCAAAACCTCACCCATTTGTTCCTCCTGCTCGTTCATAACCAAATTTAACTCGTAATCATAGCTGTTTTTCAACAACAAAGCAACAGTAGCCTTTTTATAGGTTAGATGTGTAAAAAGTAAATTAACTTTCTTATTTACCGGAACTTTTATAGAATAATACCCTTTCGCATTCGATTGGGTAGTATGCCCAGAAAATGAAATATTTACATTGCTCACAGGTCGATTTTGAGCATCAAAGATGATTCCTTTTACTTTTGCCAACTGTGCAAAAGCTGAAAAAGAAACCCAAAACAAAATAAAACCGAAACGAAATCTGACGCTCTTCAAAGTACCTGATTATTATTTTTGACTTCTAAAAAAATGCGTCTCAAAAGTGGCTGCATTCCCTACCTGATCGGTTACAATTACTTTTAAATCATTGGCTCCTTCGGCAACAATTCCATCACTAAAATGATGGGTTATTTTTCGGGTTTTATAATCGTATTCAAACAAAATCCAATTTCCGTTCAAATAACCGTTGTACGACTTAATTCCGGAACCACTATCACTGATGGAAAGCTGAATCGTTTTATCATTACTAATCCAACGACCTTCAATAGATTTTGCCATACTAATTGTTGGCGCAGTCGTATCCATTGCCAAAGTATATTTTCCCAGAGAACGCACTTTTGTGGCATACAAATTCCCTTTTACGGAAGTTGAATTATACCCCAATCGCCCACTAGAACTTAAACTGGCAATATATACTTTACTTTTTTGTTCCTCCGAATATTTGTCGCTTTCCATTGTTATTTCAAAACTGGAATGTACCGGAACAGTATCATCATGAACGGTTAAAGCAGCCCCATTCACCGCAAAATTCATCGCAAAATCATCATAGAAAGTTCCGGCTGGAAAAGTAACCGTCATATTCTCTTTTGAAAAGATGTTATCCTTATTGGCTTTTACAAAATAATTAGACTCCACTTTTTCTTTCTCCACAATCGGGCTGGAAGCATCAAAAGCAATCGGAATATTGATAATTGTGGTGTTTCCAAAATAATCAGCCACTTCAATACGATAGGTTGAACTTAAATTAGGCAAAACTGTTATGACTCCATTGGTTGCGTCAGTTTTAATAATACTCAGATTATATGGCGTTTTCATGAATAATTTCTGAACCCTTTGCGATGTTTTTTTATAACGACCGTAATCTATCAAAGCATTCACATAACGCATTTCGTCAAAAGAATAGGTATCAAACTGGTAACCAAAAGAAGCTTTTCCATTCAAATAAGATTGAATTTTAAAAGCACCGTTTTTATTCCAGGAAACATTATCATAATCAACCGCTGAAACCCCAAAACCAATAGCTCCGTTAGCCAAAACTTTATTAGCCAGATAAGTTCCGTCTTTTTGCAAACTTAAATTCAGCATCAAAGGCTGTTTGGATTTATTAGCCGTGGCACCGTCTAGCGGATAAACATACACCGCCGAAACGATTGGTTTTTTAGTGTCTTTAAAATTTTTGTCAAAACCAAAAAACATCGGATTGATAATTTTTTCAGTTTTTGTATCTCTGAATTCAAAATGCAAATGTGGTCCTTCGGAAGAACCTGAATTTCCGGAAAGGGCAATCACATCTCCTTTTTTAACAACTAATTCATTGGCTTGCGGAAACATCTCAATTTCATTAGACTGCTCTTTGTAATGCGTTTTTTTAATGTATGCTTCAATCGCTCCGGTAGCTGTTTGCAAATGACAATATACCGTTGTAAATCCGTTGGGATGATTGATATAAATAGCCTTTCCGTTTCCAAAAGGCGAAATTTTAATACGGGAAACATAACCATCGGCGGCGGCGTGAACTTCGAGCCCTTCTCTTTGCTGGGTTTTAAAATCAAAACCCGCATGAAAATGGTTAGGTCTTAATTCGCCAAAATTTCCCGACAACTGCATCGGAATCGCTAACGGGGGCTGAAAATAATCCTGTGGATAAACTGTTTGAGCAATAACTGCTCTGGAAATCAATAGAAAAAAAAGAAAAAATCTCATAGATGTCGTTTTTGCTAAGATAAAAAAACTAATTAGGAATGCTTTAGAAAAAAGATTTTTTTGTAACCAATTACAGGACAACATTTTGATTATTTTATAATAAAAAAAACAATAAAATATTGGAATAATAAAAACTAATACTAAATTTGTAATATTAAGTAATGATTAGGATTAATAATGAGTGTAATTGCAGAAATAATTGATACTCTTGAAAGTAAAGTTGAAAAACTGATTCTAAAACTAAAAAATTTAGAAAAAAACAATCAGGATTTAACTGTCGAATTAAATAAATCTGCACAAATCATACAAAAACAATCTCAGGAGATTGAAGCTTTAAAAGCACAGTATGAAACACTTAAAATTGCCAATTCATTATTAGGCAGCGAAGAAAATAAAAGAGATACAAAGCTTAAAATAAATTCATTAATTCGTGAAATTGATTACTGTATCGCTCAGTTATCAGATTAGTATAAAAAATGGACGAAAAGCTTAAAATTAAAATATCAATTGCAGACCGCGTGTATCCCTTAACGGTGGATCCGAGTCAGGAAGAAGGACTTAGAAGTGCTTCCCGAAAAATTGATACTATGATAAAGCAATTTGAAGAAAATTATGCTGTTCGCGACAAACAGGACGTTTTAGCCATGTGTGCCCTGCAATTTGCATCACAGGTAGAGCAAAAACAGATTGACAACGCTATCAACGCAGATGAAACGGTTGACAGAATTCAGAAAATTAATGCATTTTTAGACGAAAATCTCTAAAAAAACAAGACGTTCTTACATAACTAAGATACTGCCTACATTAGTACCTATTTGATAAACTCAACACTAACAAATTAGAATGAGCAAATCGTCACTACTATAGCAAGCCAATTCAGTTTGGAAGCTTGAACAGTGAGTTAGCTCAAAACTTGTCTTTACGAGTTTATACAAACCACTTAATGTAGGCTTTTTTTATATATTAATTTTTTAAACAAACATGGACATATTAACGATCATTATTTCGGGAATTATAGGTGTTGCAGTGGGTTTTAGCATTGCTAAAATCATTGAAAAAAGTAACATTTCTAACCTTATCAAAAACGCAAAAAAAGAAGCTGCTTCAATCTTAAAAGACGCTAATTTTGAAGCCGAAAACATAAAAAAAGATAAAATTCTTCAGGCAAAAGAGAAATTTATCGAATTAAAATCAGAGCACGAGCAAGTAATTTTGGCTCGTGATAAAAAAGTAGCTGAAGTTGAAAAAAGAACGAGAGACAAAGAATCTCAAATTTCGAATGAACTATCTAAAGCTAAGAAAATCAACGATGATTTTGAAAGAAAAACAGCCGAATTACAGGCTAAAGTGGAGCTTTTAGACAAAAAACAGGCTGAAGTTGACAGACTACACAAAAGTCAGTTACAACAATTAGAATTGATTTCTGGTTTATCTGCGGAAGAAGCTAAGGAGCAATTGGTAGAAGGTTTAAAAGCAGAAGCTAAAACCAAAGCCATGTCTCATATTCAGGACACTATTGAAGAAGCTAAACTTACAGCACAACAAGAAGCTAAGAAAATCATCATCAACACTATTCAGCGTGTAGGAACTGAAGAAGCAGTAGAAAACTGTGTTTCGGTTTTCAACATCGAATCTGATGACGTAAAAGGTAGAATTATCGGTCGTGAAGGACGAAATATCCGCGCTTTAGAAGCTGCTACGGGAGTAGAAATTATTGTTGACGATACTCCGGAAGCAATTATCCTTTCTTGTTTTGACCCTGTTCGTAGAGAAATTGCGCGTTTGTCTTTACATAAATTAGTAACTGACGGACGTATTCACCCGGCACGTATTGAAGAAGTGGTGGCTAAAACTGCGAAACAAATTGACGACGAAATTATTGAAGTAGGTAAACGTACCGTTATTGACTTAGGAATCCACGGCTTACACCCAGAATTAATCAAAGTTGTTGGTCGTATGAAATACCGTTCGTCTTACGGTCAAAACTTATTACAACACTCTCGTGAAGTTTCTAAACTTTGCGGATTAATGGCTGCCGAATTAGGATTGAACGTAAAACTGGCCAAAAGAGCCGGTTTATTACACGATATTGGAAAAGTTCCGGATACAGAAAGCGACTTGCCTCACGCTTTATTAGGTATGCAATGGGCCGAGAAATACGGCGAAAAAGAAGAGGTTTGCAATGCCATTGGAGCACACCACGATGAGATTGAAATGAAGTCATTACTTTCTCCGATTGTTCAGGTTTGTGATGCTATTTCAGGAGCCAGACCAGGAGCCAGAAGACAGGTTTTAGATTCTTACATCCAACGTTTGAAAGACCTTGAAGATGTTGCTTACGGATTCAACGGAGTTAAAAACGCTTATGCGATTCAAGCCGGTAGAGAATTACGTGTAATTGTTGAAAGTGAAAAAGTTTCTGATGACAATGCAGCTACTTTGTCTTTTGAGATTTCTCAAAAAATCCAAACCGAAATGACTTACCCAGGTCAGGTGAAAGTAACAGTAATCAGAGAAACCAGAGCAGTAAATATTGCGAAATAATTACTCTCTTTAAAAAATAGAAATTAAAAAACATCCTCAAAAGGGATGTTTTTTTTGCTTTTACATTTTCTTTCTGGGATGAAACTGTTGTAAAACTTCGGTTAAAAATTTTCGATCCAAATGCAGATATATCTCTGTGGTTGTAATCGATTCATGCCCTAACATTAATTGAATCGAACGCAAATCAGCACCGTTTTCTAAAAGATGAGTAGCAAATGAATGCCTGAAAGTATGCGGACTGATTTTCTTTTTCAAACCAATTTTAGAAGCCAGATTGCTAATAATGGTAAAAACCATTGCGCGACTCAACTGCCCTCCCCTTCTATTCAAAAACAACGTATCACTGAACTCTTTTTTAAAAGGAATTTCCGGTCTGACATTTTCTTTATAAATCGTAATATATTTTTGAGTAATCGGCGCTATTGGAACAAATCTTTCTTTATTTCCTTTTCCGCTCACTTTTATAAAACCTTCCTCAAAAAACAAATCGGATATTTTGAGCGAAACCAATTCCGAAACCCGAAGTCCGCAACCATACAGCGTTTCCAGCATCGCCCGATTGCGCTCGCCTTCCTTCGCAGATAAATCAATTGCAGCGATTAAAGCGTCAATTTCTTCAACCGCCAAAGTATCCGGTAATTTTCGGGTAGTTTTAGGAGATTCAATCAATTCCATCGGATTATCTTCCCGATAATCTTCAAAAATTAAATAGCTGAAAAAACTTTTCAATCCTGAAATAATTCGCGCCTGAGAACGCGCATTAACCTGAGCCGAAATCATGTAAACAAACTGCTGAATCGTTTCTTCCTTAATTTTCAAAGGAGAAATATCCACTTTATTTTGTTCCAAAAACAAACACAAACGCTCAATATCAAAAGAATAATTAGCAACTGTATTCTTTGACAGTCCGCGCTCTATTTTAAGATAACTTTGATAACTTTTAATATAAAAATCCCAGTTCATACTACAAATAAACGACTTTTATACACATAAAAAAACCTCTCCTTTTCAGAAGAGGTTTCATTGAAATTATTTTTTTTACAATTTGAAATTTACACCTAAATTAACCGATGAAAAAGTTCCGCCATCTACTGAAATTCCTTTATAAGCTACATAAAGTCCAGCATTTTCCATTTGGTAACCAATTTTTGGTTGGTATAAAAATCCGCCATCATTACCTGATGGATTAACTCCAATTCCATAACCTAAATCAGCGCCAATAAACATCTTATTTTCTAAGGTAAATTGAGCTGTCGCCGCTACAGGAATAAAACCAGCTGCATCAACTCCGTCTTTACCAAGATAAGCTGTATAGCCTGTTGTAATACCCGCATCCAAACCTTCAGCCACATTCCAGGTATAACTCAAATCAGCTCCTAAGTTTACAGAATACCAATCTTTAATATCGCCTGTAGGCAAACCTACATGAGCTCCTAATTTAAAAGCGCCACTTTGGGCATTTGTAAATGCAAAAGCAAACAATGCTGCTGCTGTTAAAATGATTTTTTTCATGGTTGTGATTATTAAATTAATAATTTATTTAATTAAAATTATCAAATACTTAAAAAACAAAAGCGACACCTACAAAAAACTTATCAACATTTCTATTAACAAGTATTTAACAAGTATAAAATTTACATAAAAAAAGACTACTCGAAATGAATAGCTTTTTAAGAATGTTTCATTTTAGATTCATTAGAATTTGTAAGCAACTGCAATAGCAATATTACTATTGTGCAATTTTTCACTTCCTGAATCTTTTGCAATATTACTTAAACCAAAACCATATCTGGCACCAATATTTACATTTTCAGCTACATCATAACCAGCACCAACATTTAAACTAAAATCAGTACTTTTAAAATAATCTTTAATATCTATACTAACTCCTTCAGCCTTACCATTTGCCGATAATAAAAACCCAATTTGAGGTCCAGCTTCTAAACTGAATCCATCAGCTACATAAAATTTAGCCATTACCGGAACATTTAAATAAGACATATTGAAATTCACATCTGTTCCTTCTTCTTCAATTTTTGTTCCTTGCAAAGAATACAAAACCTCAGGTTGAACAGAAAATTTATCAGAAACTTTAATTTCAACAAGACCTCCTGCTTGAAATCCAGCCTTGATTGAGTTGTTTTCAACATCTCCAGTAAAGTTAGATAAGTTCAAGCCTGCCTTCACTCCAAATTTTACTTCTTGTGCGTTAGCGAATCCAAAAGCAAACATTGCTGCTACTGTTAAAATAATTTTTTTCATAATTTTTTATTTGTTAAAATTTTGCTGCAAACCTAAAACATTTACTACTTAAAAACCAAATTTTATGTTAAAACAAAAACTGCTAAATAACTCAAAAACATATTATATAAAAACCAAAACAAACTACAAATCAGATATTTAAAACCTATCATATCACTAAATTTAGTGATTTTTTGAAAAAATTAAACAAAATCATTTCTGAAGTTTTAACTTACAAATAAATCAAGACTTAAAAATTGTTTTTTGACTTATTTATATTAAGTATTACAATAAAATAAGTCATTTATCTGTTTTATATTTACAATCTCAAATCTTAAAACAAAAAAAAATGAAAAAATTAATCTTAGCAGCAATTATGCTTTTTAGCACCACAGCTGCAATACAAGCACAATCCATTCGTTTGGGTATTAAAGGTGGAGCCAATTTTGCGAATCAAAATGGAGACGATGTACCAGATGTTAACAAAGAAGGAATCACAAGCTACCATGCGGGTTTAGTTGCAGAAGTTAAATTGATGGATCGCTTTGCTATCCAACCTGAACTTTTATATTCTACACAAGGTGCTAGCTACAAAAATGCAGGTGAAGAATTTAAAAATGAATTAGGATACTTATCTATTCCTGTATTGGCTAAAATTTATTTAAGCGAAAGCCTAAGTTTAGAACTAGGCCCTCAGGCATCTTTTCTGTTAAAAGACAGAAAAAATTTCGATCCAGGAGATGCTAACACATTTGAATTTGCTGCAGTTGGTGGTTTAGGATTAAATATCACTAAAAACCTATTCGTACAAGCACGTTATGGACTTGGGTTAACTGAAGCTACTAAAGATGCCGACATAAAAAACTCAACAATTCAGTTGTCAGCAGGTATAATGTTCTAAAATTTTTTTCCGAAACAAATTTTAATTTAAACCGTGTCGTTATTTTTTTTAACGACACGGTTTTTTTATATTTTTACAAAAAAGATTTTAAATGAAAATTAGCATTATAAACGGACCTAATCTAAACTTATTAGGAAAACGCGAACCTGAAATTTACGGAAGTTTGACTTTCGAAGCCTATTTTGAAGAATTAAAACAAAAATTTCCATCTGTCGAATTCAACTATTATCAAAGTAATATTGAAGGCGAATTAATTGATAAAATACAGGAATTTGGCTTTACCTATGACGGAATCATATTGAATGCCGGAGCTTACACCCATACATCTGTTGGTATTGGTGATGCTGTAAAAGGAATCACCACTCCGGTGGTTGAAGTACATATTTCTAATACTTTTTCCAGAGAAAGTTTCCGCCATCAATCTTATATTTCCGGAAATGCCAAAGGAGTAGTTTTAGGTTTTGGCTTAAAAAGTTATGATTTAGCCATACAGTCTTTCCTGTAATTAACTTTCAAAAATTATTATAAATCCTGTTTTTCTATCTTGGATACGAAAAACAGGATTTTTTGCTAATTGGCAATTCTAAATAGGCATTACCTCCACTTAAAAAACCTCATAAAGCAACTGAGCAGAATACTTTCGGAAATCTCACTAAACAAACTACTTACTAATCTTAAAAACAAAAAATACGTATTTAAATAAGTATTTTTACGTAATTATTTTTCAAAAACTGCGTTTTCGCAACTTTTCGCCAGTTTAAACTACTTAAATTTGTAAAAAAATATAAGTAGTATGAAAAACACAACTTCCCTTTCAAAATCGCACCGAATGTTATTTCTCAATACATTAGCTTTCACCGTTTGTTTTGCCTGTTGGACATTAAATGGTGTTTTAGTAACCTATTTGGTCGATAAAGGTATTTTCAACTGGAGTGTGGTTCAGGTAGGATGGTTACTAGGAATTCCTATTTTAACCGGAGCTGTAATGCGTTTACCAATGGGTATCTTAACGGATAAATTTGGCGGAAAATATGTTTTCTCCTTATTATTATTGCTGTGTTCTATTCCGTTGTTTTTACTTCCGTTGGCCACTAACTTTTATATGTTTGCTTTTTTAAGTTTTCTTTTTGGAATGGTTGGAACCAGTTTTGCTGTGGGAGTAGGATATACTTCTATTCTATATCCAAAAGAATGGCAAGGAAGAGCCTTGGGTATTTTTGGAATGGGAAATGCGGGTGCAGCAATTACCACTTTTATTGCTCCTTCCTTATTGAATGAATTTGCAGTAACAGATCCTGAAAACGGCTGGAAAATTTTACCCGTTATCTATGGTGCTGTACTTTTAGCAATTGGTATTTTGTTTTTAGTTTTTGCTGAAAATAAAAAAATAGAAAAATCAACCAAAAGCATTCCTCAAATGCTAAATACCTTAAAAAATGTTCGTGTTTGGCGTTTTGGAGCTTACTATTTCTTAGTTTTTGGTTGCTTTGTGGCTTATTCACAATGGTTATTGCCAAACTTCATGAATGTGTACCAAACCTCCTTAGTTATGGGAGGAATGTTTGCCACATTATTCAGCTTGCCATCCGGAGTCATTCGTGCTTTTGGCGGCTACTTGTCTGACAAATACGGAGCGCGTAAAGTGATGTATTGGGTTTTAGGAAGTTCCGCTTTATTTAGTGCTTTATTAATGGTTCCAAAAATGGAAATTACAACAGCCGGTTCAGGAATTATGGCTAAAAAAGCCGGTGTAATTACAGAAATTAGCCCTACAAACATCAAAGTTGGAGAAGCGGATTTTCCTTTAACTGCTAAAAAAGAAATCGCAAGTGACGGAAATAACATTTTACCAAGCAAAACTTCCTGGCAGGAAGTCGTGGTAGCACAAAATCAAAATGTAGCCAAAAAGGAATTACTGGCACGCGGAATTACTCAAATTAAATTTGATGCCAACATGTGGGTATACTTAATTCTGGTTATTTTAATTGGTATTTCCTGGGGAATTGGAAAAGCGGCGGTTTACAAACACATTCCGGAATATTTCCCAAACGAAGTAGGTGTTGTAGGTGGAATGGTAGGACTATTGGGTGGACTTGGAGGTTTCTTTTGCCCAATTATTTTTAGTTATTTACTTGAATTCACCGGACTTTGGTCCAGTTCGTGGATATTCGTGTTATTATTCTCAGTAATTTGCCTGGTTTGGATGCATCTTATCATTACAAAAATGATGAATAAAAACGAACCTGTTTTAGCCAAACAAATCGAAGTTTTGACTTAAATATTAGTTTTAAATAAATCAAATCCTCTTAGGTTGTCCTTCTGACCTGAGAGGATTTTTTGTTATATTTGAAAATATAAAACCAAACTTTTCTCTAAAAAATGCACGAAAAACCAATCCTCTATTTTAAAAACAATGCCGAATGGAGAACTTGGTTGCACGAAAACTACAATAAATACAAAGCCGTTTATTTAGTATTTTACAAAGTAGCTCACGAAGCCGAAAGCATGCGCTGGGAAGAAGCGGTAAAAGTGGCTATTTGTTATGGCTGGATTGATTCGACAGTAAAAAAACTGGACGATGACCGAAGACTCCAACTATTCACCCCAAGAAAAGACAAAAGTGTTTGGAGCAAAGTCAACAAAAATTACATAGAGGAATTGATTGCTACCAACTTAATGCACGAAAGCGGTTTGAAAAAAATTGAAATCGCTAAGCAAAACGGTTCCTGGGAAAGTCTGGATGCTGTAGAAAACTTAGAAATCCCTGAAGATTTACAACTCGAATTTGATAAAAATCAGGAAGCTTTTACCAATTACAACAACTTTAGTAAAAGCTATCGCAAAAGTTATTTGTATTGGTTAAACCAAGCCAAACGGTCAGCAACCAGACAAAACCGAATTGCCCAAATTATTGATTTATGCGAACGGAATTGTAAAGCAAGGCAATAACAAAAAATTACAATTATGGAAAAGAAATTAACTGCAACAGAATCTGAAGCTTTATTAGTTACTTTAAAAAACCGTTTTGAAAAAAACAAAAACCGCCATCCTGATTTAGAATGGAATAAAATCCAAACGAAACTGGAAGCTAATCCTGAAAAACTTTGGTCACTAAATCAAATGGAGCTCACCGAAGGCGAAGCTGATGTCATTCATTATGATACAGAAACTAACACCTATACTTTCTGTGATTGTTCTCCTGAAAGCCCAAAAGGACGTAGAAGCCTATGTTATGACAAACAAGCGTTAGATTTCAGGAAAGAAAACAAGCCAAAAAACAATGTATTGGATGTTGCCGCAGCAATGGGAATATCACTTTTGAACGAAGAAGAATATCGCTTTCTACAAAGCTTAGGCAATTTTGACAGCAAATCATCCAGTTGGATTCAAACGCCAAAAGAAATCAGAGAACTGGGAGGTGCTATTTTTGCTGATTTTCGATATAACACCATTTTCATTTACCACAATGGTGCCGAATCTTATTATGCTGCCAGAGGATTTCGGGCTTCTTTAAAAATCTAATTACCAAAAAACCACAACATGACGTTCAAACCATTGCTATTCTTCTTTTTTAGTATTTCGATTTTTGCTCAAAAACCGGATGAAGAAGCTTTCAACAAGCTCAACCAGTCAGCTATTTGGCAATTAGAATTAAAAGATAAAGGAACTAAAAACTGGGAATCCAATTGGTTTTTGGACGGACATTTTGCTCAAATAAAAAACACTCCGAAAGGCATGATTTTTAATGCCGGATCGGAAGAACGAAATGATGCGCATCATGCCGTTTTATGGACCAAAAAATCTTTCAAAGGCGATTTAAAAATAGAATACCAATTTACCCGAACCGATGAAAAAACTACCTGGGCTTGTATTTTATACCTTCAGGCAACCGGAATTGACATTTCTCCTTATGATGCTGATATTTCCAAATGGAACAAACTCAGAGAAATTCCGGCGATGAAAACTTATTTCAACAACATGAAAGCTTTGCATATCAGCTACGCTTCTTTTGACAACTATAATACCGATAAAAACAAAGATTATATCAGAGTGCGGCAATATCCGGTGGAAAAAGGACAAAATTTCAATACCACAACCGAAATTCCGTCTCCTTATTTTGAAACAGGACTTTTCAAAACCGGAGAAACCTATAAAATCATCATCATCAAAACCACTGAGAGAATTTATTTCAAAGTAACAGGAAAGAATATTTCTAAACTTTTCTTCTGGGATCTTAGCAATTCTAAACTACTTGACGAAGGACGAATTGGCCTCCGCCAAATGTTTAGCCGTTCGGCTATTTATAAAAACTTCACCGTTTATACCCGAAAATAATTAACTTTAACTTTTAACCACCCTCAACATTTTTTTTAACTATGACCATGAAAACCAACCCTTTCCTTAAAACTCTTTTTTTAGGATTGCTGCTATTAATTTGCTCAGTAATTTTTGCTCAAAAAACAGCTCAATTTTTTCCCTCTAAAGATTTAACCTCGGTAGGCGTTTATTATTATCCGGAACATTGGAATCCGGAACAATGGGAACGTGATTTTCAAAACATGGAAAAAATGGGTTTTGAATTCACACATTTTGGCGAATTTGCCTGGGCACAACTTGAACCCGAAGAAGGCAAATACGATTTTAAATGGTTGGACAAGTCTTTAGAATTAGCTAAAAAATACCATCTTAAAGTAATTATGTGTACATCAACTGCTACGCCTCCGGTTTGGTTGGTACGCAAGCATCCCGAAGTACTAGCCACAATGGAAGATGGTACTCAAATGGATCACGGAACCCGGCAACATGCTACTTTTTCGAGCAATTATTATCGAAGCTATTCGATGAAAATGATTGCTGAATTAGCCAAAAGGTATGGTAATGATAAAAACATAATAGGTTGGCAATTGGATAATGAACCACGTCGTTTTCTGGATTACGGACAGGATGCACCACAACGTTTTAGAAACTGGTTAAAAGAAAAATATAAAACCATTGATATTTTAAACGAAGCCTGGGGTAACAATTTCTGGAGTGGTACTTATTCTGATTTTGACGAAATCAATATCCCCAAACACAGTCTTTGGGGAATGAACTTGCATTCGCAATTAGATCATTATCGTTTTGCAGATGATGAAACCGCTACTTTTTTAGATGATCAGGCCAAAGAAATCCGTAAATATTCGAATCCAAATCAATGGATAACTTCTAATTATATTCCGATGTACGACGTGGGTTATGTAGGAGCCAGTAAAGAACTGGACTTTGTTTCTTACACCCGCTATATGGTTTATGGTGGTGATTTAGGCATTGGAGCAAAAGGTTTCCGAGTGGGAGAATATTCCCGAATTGCCTTTGCGAACGATTTTTTCCGTCCCCTTAAAGGCGCTTATGGTGTAATGGAATTACAACCGGGACAGGTCAACTGGGGAAGTATCAATCCACAACCCTTACCGGGCGCAATGAGATTGTGGTTATGGCATGTTTTTGCCGGCGGAAGTAAATTTACCTGCACCTATCGCTATCGCGCGCCCTTGTACGGTTACGAACAGTTTCATTACGGAATTGTAGGTACTGACGGAGTGACTCCTACTCCCGGCGGACAGGAATTCAGCCAATTCATCAAAGACATTACTACTTTGCGAAAAAAATACAATCCGAAAGCGCAATTGCCTAAGGAATATGTACATCGTAAAACCGGAATTCTGTTCAATACCGATAATGTAATGGGAATTGAACTGAACAAACAAACCAGTCAATGGAATACTATTAATCACTTTACCAAATATTACAAAGCGGTTAAATCCTTTGGTGCTCCGGTGGATTTTGTTCGAGATACCACTGACTTTTCTAAATATCCGGTATTGCTTGTTCCTGCTTATCAAATGATCGACCAGCAAATGATTAACAAACTGACTGCTTATGCTAAAAACGGTGGGAACTTAGTCTTAAGCTGTCGTTCCGGAATTCAAAATCGAAAAGGACATCTTTGGGAAGCCAAATTCTACGAACCGATGTGGCAATTAATTGGTTCCGAAATTGAATCTTATGATTTATTGATGCCGCAATCACCGGACAAAATTAAATTCAACAATCAGGATTTTGACTGGGTTTCTTGGGGCGATTTATTAAAACCAAACAAAGGAACAGAAATCTGGGGCACTTTTCAAGGTGATTTTTATGCAGGAACTCCTGCGGTAACTTCGCGTAAATTAGGCAAAGGAACGGTAACTTATATTGGTGTGGATTCGAAAAAAGGAGATTTGGAGAAACAGGTTTTAACTAAATTATACCAACAACAAAATATCGCTATCGAAAACTATCCGGAAGGAATATTGGTAGAATACCGTGATGGTTTTGGGATTGCGGTAAACTATTCGGATAAAGTGTATGAAATGAAATTGCCTGCCAATGCTGAAATTATCATTGGAACAAAAGCCATGAAAACAGCTGATGTGTTGGTGTGGAAGTACTAAAAAGGTTTGGAACGCTGATTAAACAGATTTAAACGGATCTTTTTTTAATTAAAATTGAATAGAATTGGGCTTTAGCCCGATTTACAAATTGAAGCTTTCAAAAGGCTTTAGCCGAAATCTAAATCAAGATTTGGCTAAAGCCTTTTTTTATGCCAACGGTCTTGCTGAAGATCAACTAAGCTATACGAAACATACATCAAAGCAACGGAAGCTCGCATTAGGCTGACGGAAGCATACGTCAGGGCATTATTTTTGCTTCGGAAGCCCTATTTAACTCTACATATCCCAAAAAACACATTAATAATCAAAGTTGTGGTTTGTAAGATTTAATTTCTATATTTGAATAAAGAATAAACACTGTCGTTTATCAAGCAAAGCCGTCCAATTTAAGGGATATAAATCTGATTCTGTCAAACCTAACATACAAGTTATGTGCAAGGCTAAATAAACAGTACAATAAATTATGATTGAAGAAAAATTTGAGAGACTACATGATTTACAAATCAAATGTTTAAATGAGATTATATTGGTTTATAATTATGAACTTAAAAACAATAATGGTATTTCTCATGTTGCTCATTATGCTGCTTCAATAATAACTAGAGGTAATTCATTAATAAAAAGTTTTGAATTGCTTTTTAACAATAATATTTACTCCACTGCAATATCTCTTATCAGAATGCAAATCGATAATTGCCTGAGGCTTTACGCTATAAGTTTATGTAATCCTATTTTACTTTTAACAGAAGTTGAAAAAGGCACTTCAATCAGAGATATAAAAGACCGAGACGGAAAGAAAATGTATGATAGTTATTTAATATCAAAGCTAGATAATATTTTACCAAACTTTAAAACTTTATATGATGAAACTTGTGGGTTTGTGCATTTTTCTTTTGAACACTTAAACTTGAATAATAAAAAACATGAAGAAAACGGTAAAGTAAATGTAGAAACTTTAATAGGAAATGAATTTGAAATTTCCGAAACAGATAAAATAAAATATTTGGAATATATGATTACTGCTACATATAATTTATATCGTTTAATTTATAGTTATAGATATGATTCACAAAAAACAAAATAAAACAACCCGATAGCGCGGAAATTCTTTCCGTGCCCACAAAGATGAGTAACTTTGTTGAGATCCTCCCTTCGTCAGGATGACAAGTTTGTGGTCAAAGTTCCAGAGAAGTAAAGTCTCCTGACTTCGAACAGTAAAATTAAGGTTTAATTTTTTTGGCTTTCAGCTATTTCATTCCAAACTCAAAAAAGCTTCTCCAAGATACCCAATAATATCCGAAGCGATAAAGGACTGAAATCCGGTTTTAGGCACAGCAATATCAGCCGTTAATCCGTGAAGATAAACTCCTAAAATAGCAGCATACACAGCTTCATAAGATTGCGCCAACAAACTTGTAATAATTCCCGTCAACACATCGCCGCTTCCGGCTGTGGCTAAGGCTGGATTTCCGGTGGTATTTTTATATATTGTTTCTCCGTCAACAATATGTGTGGGAGCGCCTTTCATTACAATTATCACATTGTATTGTAGGGAAAAAGAAATAGTTTTTTCGAACTTCTCTTCTTCTGAACTCCAACTTCCTATCAATCGTTCCAATTCTTTGGGATGCGGTGTCAAAATTGTTCTAGCTGGTAACAATAAAAAACAGGCTTTGTTTTTGGATAAAATATTCAAAGCATCAGCATCAATCACTAAAGGAATTTTATTCGCATTTAAAAACTTCAAAAATGCTTTTTGCGTCAGCTCATGTTGCCCAATTCCCGGACCAATACCAATAGCATTGGGTTGAAAATCAAACTGGATATTAGAAATACGCTTTTTCTTTATATCGATCAAAACCATCACCTCGGGAATCGCAATTTGAAGAATTTCATAACCACATTTGGGAACAAAAGCAGTAACTAATCCGCAACCGGTTTTCAGCGCAGCTTTGGAAGACAAACAAACAGCACCTATTTTTCCATAACTCCCTCCGATAAGCAAAGCATGTCCCTGAATACCTTTATGAGTATCCACAGCGATTTTTTTATAAATTTTTAGAATTTCTTTCTTATCAACAGCAATTTTCGCTAACATAAAAATAGCTTTAATTTTTAACACTCTAAGTTAGTTTTATTTCTTCGAAAAGAAAATGCATTGAAAAATTAATTTCAATAAAAATAGCTAATCATCCGACAACAAAAGTTTGAAGAATACGCCTTTGTTACTCAAAATAAAAACAATAAATTAGCGACGTCAAAATTTACATAAAATCATAATGAAAAATACTGCGCTTACGCACATCCACGAGGCTTTAGGGGCTAAAATGCTGCCTTTTGCCGGATACAATATGCCTATTACTTACGAAGGCGTTAATGCCGAACACGAAACCGTGCGCAACGCTGTAGGAGTTTTTGATGTTTCTCACATGGGAGAATTTATACTTTCGGGACCAAATGCTTTGGCTTTAATCCAAAAAGTAACTTCAAATGACGCGGCTACCCTAACTGACGGTCGTGTACAATATTCTTGTTTGCCAAATAATAAAGGAGGAATTGTTGACGATTTATTGGTTTACAAAATCAAAGACGAAGAATATTTATTAGTTGTAAATGCTTCTAATATTGAAAAAGACTGGGACTGGATTTCGGCTCAGAATGATTTAGACGTAGATATGAAAAATTTTTCCGATGATTATTCACTTTTAGCCATTCAGGGACCTAAAGCAGTGGAAGCCTTACAATCATTAACTTCGGTAGATTTAGCTGCTATCAAATATTATCACTTTCAGATAGGCGATTTTGCCGGATTTAATGATGTTATCATCTCTGCAACAGGATATACCGGTGCCGGAGGTTTTGAAATTTATTGCAAAAATAATCAAGCAGAAGCTATTTGGAACAAAGTTTTTGCTGCCGGAGCTCCTTTTGGAATCCAACCAATTGGTTTAGCTGCTCGTGATACTTTACGTTTGGAAATGGGATTCTGCTTATACGGAAACGACATCAACGACACGACTTCACCAATTGAAGCAGGATTAGGTTGGATAACTAAATTCAACAAAGAATTTACCAATTCAGCCAATTTAAAAGCGCAAAAAGAAAACGGAATTAGCCGAAAACTAATTGGTTTTGAAATGCAGGAACGAGCCATTCCAAGACACGATTACGAAATTGTAGATGCTAATGGCAACAACATCGGAATTGTAACTTCAGGAACCATGTCACCATCTTTAAACAAAGGAATCGGAATGGGTTATGTTACTATCGAAAATGCTGCGATTGATTCAGATATTTTCATTCGAATCAGAAAAAAAGATGTTGCAGCCAAAGTGGTAAAAATGCCATTTTATAAAAACTAAAAACAAAAAACTTATTTTTACATTGCTAAAAAAATAATCAGAAATGGGAAGAGCATTTGAATTTAGAAAAGGAAGAAAAATGAAACGTTGGGCTGCTATGGCTAAAACGTTTACCAGAATTGGAAAAGATATTGTAATGGCCGTTAAAGAAGGCGGTCCAAACCCTGATACCAACTCCAGATTAAGAGCCGTTATCCAAAATGCTAAGGCTGCTAACATGCCTAAAGATAACGTAGAACGCGCTATAAAAAATGCATCCAATAAGGATACCGCTAACTATAAAGAAATTTTATTCGAAGGCTATGCTCCTCACGGAATAGCGATCCTGATTGAAACAGCTTCAGACAACAACAACAGAACGGTAGCTAACATTCGTAGTTATTTTAACAAATGCAACGGTACTTTAGGAACACAAGGGTCGGTAGAATTCATGTTCGACCACACTTGTAACTTCCGTATTCCTAAAGAAGGTTTGGATGCCGAAGAATTAGAATTAGAATTTATCGATTTTGGTGCCGAAGAAGTTTTTGAAGACGAAGACGGAATCTTAATCTACGCTCCTTTCAACAGCTTTGGAACCATCCAAAAAGAATTGGAAAACAGAGGAATCGACATTCTTTCTTCAGGTTTTGAAAGAATCCCTCAGATTACTAAAAAACTAAATGCAGATCAAATTGCAGATGTTGAAAAATTAATCGAGAAAATCGAAGAAGATGATGACGTAATGAACGTTTATCATACTATGGAAGAAAACGAAGAATAAATTCTTCTATAAAATAGCCTAATATAAAGAGAGTTTAGCACATCGTTAAACTCTTTTTTTGTGGCGTTCCCTTCGGGTCGGGCTTCCCGATAGCTATCGGGACGCTATATCTTTTTATTTTGTCAAATTCAAAATATTGAAAGACAAAATAAAAAGGATGCCGCTTCAATCCCTAACGCAAAACCGGAAACCATAGAAACATCATTCTATCGATTTCCATTTTCTATAAAACAACGGATATTCATAGGACAACATACAAATCCACCCTACCAAACAGGCCAAAGCGATACCTTCTATCCCAAAATGCGGAGCTAAAATATAGGCCGCAACAACTCTGCCCAACATTTGTGCAAAAGTTGAATTCAAAGTAATTTTCATCATTCCTAAACCTCTGAAAAAACCCTGTATCACATTGGTAACTCCCGGAAGCAAATAAAGAAAAACCATTACTTTCAAATAATTTTCACCCTCGTTTACCACCTCTAGTCCCTCTTTACCTAGAAACAAAGAAATAAGCGCTCTGGAAAAAAACAGCACAACCAGCATTGCTAAAACAGAATACACTAGTTCCATTTTTAGCCCTGTTAAAAAACCTTTTCGAATGCGGGCAAAATTTCCTTTACCATTATTTTGAGCTAAAAAAGCTGTCGTTCCGTGCGCTATATTTTGCTGAACAACCATTACAAAATCATCAATTTTACTTACCGCATTAAAAGCAGCAATATTGACTACACCTAATGGGTTCACTGCACCCTGAATCAAAAATTTACCCAAATGCAACGTAATTTGCTGCATAGCTGCAACCGAACTATAACTAACAATTATTTGAAACAAACTCCTGTCAAAAATAAAATCCTTTGATGAAAATCGTAAAATTAAAATCCGATACCGTACATATAATACACAAAATAAAGCGGCAACAGCTTCAGCAATGACCGTTGCCCAAGCAGCTCCCTCCACACCTTGCTTCCAAACTACAACGAAAAGAAGATCCATCAATACGTTCAACAAGGCTGAAGCAATCAAAAAATAAAGTGAAGCCTTTGAATTTCCCATACTTCGCAAAGTTGAAGCATAAATATGATAGATAAAGGTAAAAATAAGACCTATAAAAATAATCTGAAGATAGGAAGTTGCCTCTTCCAGAATAGTTTCAGGTGTATCCAATAAAAGAAGGATATACCTCGAAAAAAAGAATCCAAAAGTGACCAATATTAAAGTAAAAATTCCACCTGAAATCAATGAAGTAGAAATAACTCTTTTTAGCTTATCCAAATTTTGTTCACCAAAATACTGCCCCATCAATACCGACATCCCTAAACAAATGCCAATAATCAAAAAAAGGAGCACATTCATCACCGGACTGGCAGCTCCTAAAGCAGCCAAAGCATTCGCTCCAACATAACGCCCAACGATAACGGAATCGGCCGCATTATAAGTCAACACAAAAAAATTACCAACGATTAAAGGTAAAGTAAAATGAATAATTTGCGGAACAATAGCTCCACGAGTCATATCGACAAGTTTTTCTTTAGTCATCTTATAATAGTTCTTTGATAATTCAAAAATACGTATAAAACAAAAACCCTATCCG
>NZ_NASZ01000022.1 GCF_014596575.1 Flavobacterium pokkalii
TTGGCATGATTGGAAAAAACCCGAACGGAAAAGGAAAAACCTGATTCGATTGGGAGTAGACCCAGACCATGCCTACGCATTTAGTCGCACCCGTAAAGGTGGTTGGGCAATTGCACAAAGTCCCATTTTGAGTACTACCATTACTTTGAAACGCCTGAAACAACGTGGTTATCAATCCTTAACGGATGTTTATATCGAACTTAATCCATCATTTTACGAACCGCCGTATACGTGACCCGTACGTACGGTGGTGTGAGAGGCGCACTCTGTCAGTTACTGGCAGAGCCGTCTACTCGATTATAGGGCGTTTTTCTTTTCATTGTCTATGGAAATTTAAGCCCAAGTTCGTTTACTTCTTTGTCAACTTTAATCCATTCTACTTTTTTTTCAATGTCGGTCGGAACTTCGCTTGTAATCATAAAAAGCGGTGTCAAATAGAAAACTTCAACTGTCCGCTTGTTATAACCGAAAGCTCCAACATCTTGCATTTGAAACTCAATAGTCTTAAAAGATAAGTGTCCATTTTGATATAAAATTGTCTGTGTCCGCCAAGCCCCCGTTGAAAAGTAAAGCTTCATAGGTCCGACAATTAAAATAAATATCAGAATTGCTGTTGGTAAAATAGTCCAATTGATTTTTCGATTTCTTGGCTTAATTGTAACAGCGTTCCAAATCAAAGTCAAAGGAGTTCCTATTAAAAGTCCAATGTAAACGAAAGACTTTAAACCTTGACTCTTAATGTCGAAACTTGTCAAGCTGTCAAATAGGAATAACACAACTGTCAAGCCGTAAATAATATTTAATATTTTGGTTGTCCTTGTCACGTTGTCGTCTTTTTAAAATGCCCTATAACTTGTATATAGGCGAAACAAACCTTCGCCAATCTACCCAATTTTGGGTGTATATGCGAAGGTTTGTTTCGCTTTTTTGTTTTTCAAATGTATTAATTTTTTCTTACAAATCATCAAAAGGACTTTTTATTTGCTGAATGCTTTTGGTACTTACGTGTGTGTATATTTATTCACTTTTTAATGGTTTTTTATAGGTGTTCATGAACCTCATACTTCGGTTTCAGTGGTTTTGCTGCTATTATGTCCTAATAATTCTTGAATGTATCTCAAATCGGTTCCACTTTCTAATAAATGTGTCGCAAAACTGTGTCGCAACCAATGCAATGTCGCAGGTTTTGTAATTCCTGTTTTTTGTAAGGCTTGTTTCAATATGAGTTGCAAACTTCTGGCGTCATAAGGTTGTCCCTTTATTTGTCCTTCAAATAAGTATGTTGTAGGTTGGTGTACTTTATAGTATTCTCGTAACATTTCTAAAATTTTTGGCGATAATGGAGCAATGCGGTCTTTTTTTCCTTTGGCGTTTTTGAGTAAAACTAGGTTTCTTTTGGAGTCGATATGAACGGGTTCGAGTGCCAATAATTCGCCGCAGCGCAAACCGCAACTATAAATCAGCGAAAGCATCGTTTTGTGTTTGATGTTGCTGTGGGCATTCAAAATCAATTTTATTTCTTCTTTGCTCAGAACGTTTGGTAAAACTTTAGCTCGTTTTGGTCGGTGTATTTTATCAACTTCAATTTTCGTATCTTGAATAGTTTTAAAATAAAGTTTGATTGCATTAGTTATTTGATTTTGATAGGAAGCTGAAAGATTATTTTTCAAAATATAATCGTTATTATAGATAATCACATCTTCGTTTGTAATTTCAGAAATTGGTTTTTCTCTATAAAATACTAAAAATGATTTTAAAGCCTCGCAATAGGTAGTAATAGTGCTTTCGCTATAACGTTTGGAACGCATCCATTGTTGGAATTTTTCTATTTGTACTATTGCTTCTTCCGAAGGAATGGTATGTGATAATGGTATTATTTTAAAACGGATTCTGTTTTCTTCGGTATCCGGAATATGCCAGGCCATAAGTGTCTGACTCCATCTGGCACCGTCAATTTTTTTAATGCGTGCAATTAAATCAGTATTCTTTTGAAAATAAACTGCAATTCTATTTTCTCTATTGTGTTTGATAATTTTGGCGGACCATTTCATAATGAATTGATTTAATGATTTAAAGATAAGGGATTTCAATTTCAATAAGAAAAAAAGGATAATTTTAAATAGGACGGCTATGTGAAGTCTCCTTCGTATTCATACCCTCTACACTCAGTTCATAAAAGTCTTTAAAAACAAAAAAGGAATTAAAAATATACTGTATGAAGTTTCTTGTTTTTTTTGCTCGTTTTGAGCCATTTTTTCACTAGGGGATATCCCGTACATATCCCGTACATATCCCATACATACCCCGTAGATAGTCCATGCCTTGATTATGGTCTAATAATTTCCTTAGCGAAGCTGTTTTTTTAGAAGATTTAGGCTGTCATAATCCGGCAACTATCAGTTTACTTAGAAAGTGTTTTTAACTTATTGAAAATGAGTTTCTTTGTGTTTTATTTTGTTGTAAAATTTCATATATTTGAAATGCTTTAAAAAAAATAAATCACTATGGATGAGTCAGTTACTATAACAGAAGAAGACTTGCAAACACGCTCTTCCTATTTGTGTAAAATTGCAAGCGAGAAAAAATTTAGTTTTGGTTGGGAAGATATGGAAAGCCACTTTGAGCTGTTCATTGAAGAAGAGTCGGGATTGCGGATTTTTGATGAAATTGTATTAGCCAGTGGTGTACCAACCTTAGAAAGGACACATCGGTTTTATGATATTATCGAAAATGAACTGGATAAATACTAGTTTTTTTGCAGCTACAAAAAGAAAACGAGCCATAAAGATTGTTTATGGCTCGTTTTTTTATTTTAAAATTTGATTGATGGTATCCAGTTCTTCTTTGCTGAAAATAATGTTATCCAGGGCTTTGATAGAATCGGTAATTTGTTCCGGTTTGCTGGAACCAATTAAGACAGAGGTGATTCGCTCGTCGCGCAAGAGCCAGGCGAGTGCCATTTGAGCTAATTTTTGTCCTCTTTGCTGTGCAATTTTATTGAGGGCAACAATTTTTTCAATTCGTTCAGGGGTAATATGGTCGGCTTTCAGGAATTGTCCGCTGGTGGCTACTCTGGAATCGGCGGGAATGCCGTTCAAATATTTGTCGGTTAATAATCCCTGTGCCAAAGGCGAAAACGGAATACAACCCACTTGTTCTTTGCCTAGCAAATCCAAAAGTCCGTCTTCAACCCAACGCTCAAACATCGAATATTTTGGTTGGTGAATCAGGCACGGCGTTCCCATTTCTTTTAATAATTGAATGGCTTTTGCGGCTTCTGCCGGACGGTAATTGGAAATTCCTACATACAAAGCTTTTCCTTGCTGCACAATTAAATTCAATGCAGCCATAGTTTCTTCTAATGGAGTTTCCGGATCCGGACGGTGGTGGTAAAAAATATCCACGTAGTCTAAATCCATTCTTTTCAAACTTTGATCCAGACTGGAAACCAAGTATTTCTTAGAACCCCAATCGCCATAAGGTCCGTCCCACATGGTGTAACCCGCTTTGGAGGAAATAATCATTTCGTCTCGGTAGTTTTTAAAATCTAATTTTAAAATTCTTCCCATGCATTCTTCCGCTGACCCCGGAGGCGGTCCATAATTGTTGGCCAAATCAAAATGGGTGATGCCGTTATCAAAAGCGGTTTTGATTAAATTGCGGCTGTTTTCAAAATTACTGTTGTAGCCGAAGTTGTGCCAAAGCCCCAAAGAAAAAGCAGAAAGTTTCAGTCCTGAGTTGCCGCAACGGCGGTATTTCATGTTTTCGTATCGGTTGGCTGCCGGGATATAGGTCATTTTTTATTGGTTTTATAAAGTGATTACGAAAATAGTGTATTATTTGTTACTAATGACAAGAATTTCTACGCTTTGATAGGATTGAGTACAAAGAAAAAATAGCTTGGTTGACAGCGGATTTTTTTAGAAATCATATTTTTGGTTTTTGGTTAAGGAATGTATTTTTTAGATAATAAATAATTCTGTTAAAATTTTAAGATATTCTAAAATCAATTATTTATTTTTGATTGAAACCAACGAACCACATAACACTAAGTGTATTTTAATGACTTCAGAAAAGGAATATATTGATTGGGAGCTTGTTGAGAGACTTAAGAATAGTGAAGAAGAGGCTTTGACAAAAATCTATAATAAGTATTGGGAGGTGATGTATTTGGCAGCCTACAATCTTGTTAAAGACCAGTCGGTATGCGAGGATATTGTTCAGGAAGTCTTTATTTCCTTATGGCAAAGAAGGGAAAAGTTGCAGATAAAAGCGTCCTTAAAAAGTTATTTATATACCAGTACGGTGTATAAGGTGTATGACCATTTTAATAAAAATAAGAAAATGGCAACGGATGAGTTGTTTGATGATTTTGAGAATAAAATTGAAACTTCTAATCCGGAAACCCGATTAATGCATCAGGAATTAATAGGTCATTTAGATGCTGTTATTGAAACTTTGCCGGATAAATGCAAAGAAGTTTATAAGCTCAGTAGAGAAAACATGTTAACTAATAAAGAAATTGCTGAGCAGTTAAATATTTCGCAACGCACCGTTGAAGGGCATATTTCTAAAGCACTAAAAATTTTAAAAGAATCCCTCGGAGTAGCGGTCAGTATTGAGTTTATTTACTTTTTTTTAAGATAAAAAAAAGGATATGTGAAAAAAAAGTAAATTTTTTTACTAATTGAGCAGGTGTGAAACGTTTTTTTGGAGACTTAGTTATATAGGCACATAAAAAAACGGATCCATGAAGGTAAATCCACAACAATATATTTCGGAATTAGTAGCGAAACTTTTGGATGGTTCGATAACCAAAAATGAGTTTGATAAGCTATTGCGCTTCTTTTTAAATAATCAGGAAATTGAAAACTGGCCGGATTATTTGGGTTCAAAAGAAGAAGTGAAAGAACGAATCCATGAAAAAATCCGATTAGGATTGCATTTTGAAAATCAAAAGCCGGTTAAAGTTATTCCATTTTACAGTAAACCTTTCTTTAAATATGCTGTGGCTGCATCTCTGGTATTGTTTGTCACTTTTACGACAATTTTTAAATTGCAAAAACAGGATGTGCTTCCTGTAGCAAATTCCCATAAAATTGAAATAGGAACGGATAAAGCTACTTTGACGTTAGAAGATGGTACCAATGTTATTTTGGGAAATGGAAAAACCTATGAGGATAGAAACCTAAACAGTACAGGTAAGGAATTGTTATACAAAGAATCAGGAGTTGCTTTGGGTAAAGTAACTTATAACTATTTAACTGTGCCCAGAGGAGGGCAGTATTATCTTAAATTATCCGACGGAACTCAGGTTTGGTTAAATTCCGAATCACAATTGAAATTTCCAACAAGTTTTATAGAAGGTAAAACCAGAGTAGTTGAATTAGTTTATGGTGAAGCTTATTTTGATGTGTCGCCAAGTACTCAAAACAACGGTTCTCATTTTAAAGTTTTTACTAAAAAACAAGTTGTTGAAGTTTTAGGAACCCAGTTTAATATCAAAGCATATAAAGACGAAACGGCTATTTACACCACATTGGTAGAAGGAAAAGTGATGGTGACTTCGGCTGGGAATGTTGAAAAAATGGTGCCGGGTCAGCAATTAATTTGTGATGTTAAGTCGCAGGCTTTGACTTTTCATCAAACTGATGTGAGCAATGAGGTTTCATGGAAAAGAGGTGTCTTTAGTTTTGAGAGAAAGTCTTTGAAAGAGATTATGACTGTTTTGTCCCGCTGGTATGATTTTAAGGTAATTTTTACCAAACCCGAAATAGAGAAAAAGGAATTTGTGGGGGTTTTAGGGAGAAATCAAAAAATCGAAGAGATTTTAAATACACTTAAGGAATTTGGAAATATAAAAGATTATGAAATAAAAGATAAAACCATTGTTTTAAAGTAAAAGAGGAACGAAGTTTTGAAATTTGGCCGTCTCATACTTCGTCCTCTCTACCAGAGTATTAATTAATAAATAACCAACACATTGCAAATTTATGGAAATTAAGTTTACTAACCCCGCTTTCCATCACAGGAGACGATTTTTAAAAATCATTATGAGAACATTTATCCTATTATTGTGCTCGACGGCATTTGGATTTTCGCCCATTACTACTTTTTCGCAGGAAAAGATAGTTATAGAGGCAAATAAAAAAGTAACTGTAGATGAGGTTTTTAAGATTATTAAAAACCAAACGCATTACCACTTTTTGTATCCGGCAGATATTTTTGTTGGAGCTCCGAAAATTCAATTATTAAAAGGAGAAATTGATCTCAGCAATCTATTAAATCAGAGTCTGGCGTTGAATAACCTTGATTTTGAGCTGTCTGATAATAATACTATTGTTATCAAAAGGAATGAAATATCTACAAATAATAAATTCATACAACAGGAAATCCAAATAAATGGAGTTGTAAAAGACGCTAACAATATGCCTATTCCGGGTGTAAATGTTATGATAAAAGGGACGAATACCTATACTCAAACCGATTTTGACGGGAATTACACTATTACACTAAAAGGAAATAATGTTTTAGTTTTCTCTTTTGTAGGCTATGTTCCTCAGGAAGTTACAGTGGTAAAATCGACTACTATTAACATTATTTTGAAAGAAAATATATCTCAATTAGAAGATGTAGTGGTAATTGGGTATGGTACTGTTAAAAAACGCGATTTAACCGGAGCTGTTTCTTCAGTAAAAGGAGATGATATTAAAATGGCACCAGTTACAAGTCCTATAGAGGCCATTCAGGGACGTGTAGCAGGATTGGATATTTCCCGTAATGCCGGAAATACCAGTGGAAAAGTTAATATCTTATTAAGAGGA
Source organism: Flavobacterium pokkalii (assembly GCF_014596575.1). Taxonomy (GTDB): domain Bacteria; phylum Bacteroidota; class Bacteroidia; order Flavobacteriales; family Flavobacteriaceae; genus Flavobacterium; species Flavobacterium pokkalii. The sequence goes on from NZ_NASZ01000022.1 coordinate 6,825, forward strand.
AATCGTTCTTTGACGGCTAGTAGCGAACCGATTTATATTATTGACGGAATTCAGGGAAATATTAATAATTTGAATCCAAATGATATTGCTTCTATTGATGTCTTGAAAGATGCTTCCTCAACTGCTATTTATGGTTCGGCAGGTGCCAATGGGGTTATTATTATTACCACAAAAACGGCCAAAGAAGGTAGAGTTCAAATAGATTTTGATTCTTATGTAAGTGTTAATAGTAATCCGTCTTTTCCTAGTGCTTTACAAGGAGATTCATGGTTAAAGTATTTGGAAGAAGGTTATCAGGCTACCTATGGAACTCCTTCAGCTAACAGAGATGCTTTGTTAGGAGGATGGAATTTATCAACCACACGTTTGAATCCTTATTTAGATAATGGTAAATATGTGAATTGGGTAGATAAAACCTTTCAAACAGGAATTCAGACAAATAATACTTTGTCTATTCGTGGTGGAAATGAAAAAGTCAAAGCGAGCTTGTCTTTAGGGCGTAATAGAACGGAAGGTGTTTATCAGGGCGACAATGTAAACGTTTACACAATGCGAAGCGACTTGAGTATTCAGGCGGCTAAATGGGCTAAATTTGGATTGACTTCAGGGATTATTTTTAGAGATCAAAATAATAACAGAAGCCGTGTAAACAAAGCATTTGGAATGGTTCCGCTTGGAGATGTGTATGATGAAAATGGGAACATTAATCAATTTCCTGTTGAAGGAGAGCCGGGAATTGTAAGTGTACTTGCTAATAATATTCCGGGAACTTTGTCTAATAATACAAAGTCAATTAATGTAACAGCTAACCCTTATGCTGAATTTAATTTAGCTAAAGATTTAAGCTTTAAATCAATTTTAGGAATTTCTGTTTCCAATAGTCGTAACGGAATTTTTAATAGTGACCATACTTATTTAATGTTAACCGGTAGTGAAAATGCCATTAGAAATGCGCAGTATAATACTTCTTTGAATTACACCTATTATTGGGAAAATATTTTGAATCATAAGTTACATATTGGTGAAGATCATAAGTTAGAAACTACTTTGATTACTTCTTATTTTAATAGTCAAAGTGAATCTTCGTTTGCTTATAGTGAGGGCTTTCTTTATGACGGTTTTTCGTTTTATAATTTAGATGCCGGAGTTAATAAACAGGTGAGTAGTGATTTTAGTGAGCTTAAGCGTTTGTCTTTTGCAGGAAGACTAAATTATAGTTTTAAAGACAGGTATTTTTTAACGGGATCTGTTAGATATGACGGAGTATCGCAATTGGCTCAAAAGTGGGATGTATTTCCTGCCGGAGCTTTTGCCTGGAGAATTTCGGATGAAAATTTTATGACTAATGTTAATTGGTTAAATGAGTTGAAATTACGTGTAGGTTATGGGGTTTCGGGTAACTCAAATATAAATGCGTATGCTACTAAATCAGAGACAACTAATGGAAATGATGTTTTGAACCTGGGAGGAGGACAAGTGTTGACTTCAGTACCTACACGAGTAGTGGGGAATGATCTTTTGGGTTGGGAAAAATCATACAATGCTAATATAGGATTGGATTTTGGATTCATGAATAATCGCATTAACGGATCTTTAGAGTTTTATAATACAGATACAAAAGATGTTATTTATTCGAGATCTCTGCCTTCAACTCTTGGAAGTTTTAGTCCAAAACAATTATATGTGCAAAATGGTAATATTGCCAAGATGAATAATAAAGGGGTGGAGTTAACTTTGAATACAGTAAATGTTAAAAAAGGAGATTTTCAGTGGAGTTCCACTTTAACTTTTGCCAGAAATAAAGAACAGGTTAAAGCAGTTAATTTAGGGCCAAATGTGAATTTGGATGATTTGATTTCATTAGGATTATTTGTTGGTTCTCCTAAAGATGTTTTTTATGATTATAAGAAAGTTGGAATTTGGCAGTTAGGAGAAGAGGCTGATGCCGCTGTTTTTGGTTTGCAACCGGGAGATGTGAAAATTCAAACCGATTTGACTAAAAAAGCTGATGGTGTTTGGGTAGGATTAGATAGTTCCGGTAATGAAGTAGAGTATACTGCGACTAATAAATATGCAATTAGTCTGGCTAAGGATAGAAAAATTTTAGGACATGCTGCACCTTCCTGGACCGGAGGTTTGTTAAATACATTTAAATATAAAAATTTCGATTTAAGTGTATTTGCTACAGCACGTTGGGGACAAATGATTGATGGTCAGTTGTTAGGTTATTTTGGTTATGGTAGAGTAAATATTTTGGATAATTATAATTATTGGACACCAACTAATCCTACGAATGATTTTCCAAGACCATACGCAGCTGCTCGAACTACAACTTCTCCTTCTGTAGCAGGGCTTAATTATGTAGATGGATCTTTTGTTAAGATTAAAAATATCACATTAGGATACAGAATGCCGGAAAGTGTTACTAAAGCTATTGGTGCGACAAACTTTAGAGTTTATGGGACGGTTTATAATTCGTTTGTTTTTGCCAAAAGTCATTTGCTTAAAGGAATTGATCCTGAAACTCAGGCTTCGGATTCTTTCCCATTGTACAAACAGTTGGTTTTTGGTTTAAATCTATCATTTTAAATTTTTACAGATGAAAAAAATATTGAATATAAAAAATACAGCACTAGCCATTGTTTTAGTGTTTTTTGCGGTAGCTTGTAATTTGGATGAAACCAATTATTCAACAGCCGATACTGAAATTGCATATCAGTCGCCGGAAGGTTTTGAAAGTTTAGTTAATTATGGATATGATGCTTTGTATTATTTCTATGGGAAATTAGACGGAATTGGTCCTCAGGAAATGGGAACCGATTTATGGTGGGCAGAATCGTATTTGGCTGGTTTTGTTAAATACGGAAGTGATTTGTCAACAACGCAAGGGCAAAATCAGGTGTTTTGGCAAGGATTCTATGCGACAATTAATTATGCTAATTTAGCTATTTATTATGTTGACAAAGTTGTGGGTTATACTCAGGCGGAAAGAGAAGCTAAAGTAGCAGAGGCTCATTTTTTAAGAGGTTGGAGTTATTTGCAATTGGTTGAACAATATGGAGCAGTTGTATTGCGTACTTTGCCTTCTACAGTAAATACCGAAGCGGAGAATTTCCCGGTTCGTAGTAGTGAAGAAAAAATCTATGAATTGATTTTGAGTGATTTGGAATTTGCAGCCGCTCATCTTCCGGTTAGTCAGGGTGCGGAAAAAGGGCGGGCTTCTAAAAAAGCAGCGTTGGGAATGTTAGCTAAAGCTTATTTGCAAAGAACCCGTTTAGGAGATGAGGCTTTGTATGCTGGAAAAGCTTTAGCGACAGCTAAGGAATTGATTGATAATCAGTCTTCTTATGGATGTGGACTTTGGACTAGTACAGCAACTGAGTCTGGCTACAAACAATTATGGGATGGATCAAATAATAAAAACAATAAAGAGTTTTTGTTTTTAGAATCTAATGATGAGGTTAACTTCTTAAATCCGGAATCAAGTAACCGTGGTCGTACCCGTCAATATTATTTAATGGATTTAAAAACCATCGGTGCCGAATGGGGAACTACGGAAAAAAACTGTGCCTGGTACGGTAGAGCAAATGACAGAGGTTTGAAACCGACAAAATATCTTTTAACTGAAGTTTTTGAACCGGTAAAAAATCCTGCCGATACCCGTTTTGAAGAAACGTTCTTCACAGAATATTATAATTCCAGATGGGCTGATTATACCATTACACAAAATATGGTTACTAAATATGGTAAAAACCAGTCTTTGGTGGGGCATGTAATTAAAAATACGGCTGGAACTTATACTGCGGGTCAGGTGTTTTATGATGGAAGAACAAACTTTTATGGTGTAAATGCATCTGGAAATGTAAATATGGTGGATAATGATATGGATGGTTATCTGGATGGAATTTCAGTATTTACTCCAAATTATGAAATGACGGATGCTGAGAAAAAGGATTTGCCATTTTTGGTTGTAACGCCAAAAGAGCAATTTGAAACGAATAATAAATGGGTTACAGCTGCAAGTGGAACTTTAGGAAGTGCTTATAAAGATTGTTATCCTTCTTTTAGAAAATTCTCTTCTATTCAATGGATTTATAACAATCAAAGATGGTTAGGGGATGTGCCAATTCTTCGTTTAGGAGATGTTTATTTAATTGCGGCTGAGGCAGCGCTTCGTGAAAATAATGACCAAACGACTGCAGCGACTTATTTAAATACGCTTCGTAAGCGTGCGGCAGTTACAAGCCGTGAAAATGAAATGGTGGTTGCTCCAAGTGCAGTTACTTTAGATTTTATTTTAAAAGAAAGAGCTCGTGAATTAGCTGGAGAACAAGTGCGTTGGGAAGATTTGAAACGTTTTGGTAAATTAAATAATGCTTATTTAAATGTTACCAACCCTGACATCACCGGATTTGTTGATGGTAAAAATATAGTGAGGCCTATTCCTCAGGCATTCTTAGATGCAATTGGTAATGCACAAGAGTTTGGCTCAAATGGATATTAAAAATTAGTGTGTTCAAATTAGTTTGGTTTTTGAAAAATTACCCACCAAGGTATCTATACTTTTGGTGAGGTAATTTTTCTTTTTTTAAATAAAGGGGTATTCTTTTGGTATTTGAGTTTTTTAAATTGTTGAAAAACTTTGTTTTAAAAAAAGAAAAGTGTAGTAACAAAAAAAAGCCTCACATTGCTGTGAAGCTTTTCTCAGTAGCGGGAACAGGACTCGAACCTGTGACCTTCGGGTTATGAGCCCGACGAGCTGCCTACTGCTCTATCCCGCGATGTGCGTTTTGTAATCTCAATAAGGCTACCTTAGTAGCGGGAACAGGACTCGAACCTGTGACCTTCGGGTTATGAGCCCGACGAGCTGCCTACTGCTCTATCCCGCGATGTTTCGGGTGCAAAGATACAAATAAATTCGACATATCCAATGAGTAATTTTAAAAAATGTTTTTATTTCAACTATTGGCTTGATATGACTACCTTTGCAGCATAAAAAATAATGAAAATGACACACAAAGCAGGTTTTGTAAATATTATAGGGAATCCAAACGTTGGGAAATCAACTTTGATGAATGCATTTGTGGGAGAACGATTGTCTATTATTACTTCTAAAGCGCAAACTACCCGTCATAGAATTTTGGGGATTGTCAATGGAGAGGATTTTCAAATGGTGCTTTCGGATACTCCCGGAATTATCAAACCGGCATATGAAATGCAGGAATCGATGATGGATTTTGTAAAATCGGCTTTTGAAGATGCCGATGTGTTGATTTATATGGTCGAAATAGGGGAGCAGGAATTAAAAGACGAAGCTTTCTTTAACAAAATCATTCATTCGAAAATTCCGGTTTTGTTGTTGTTGAACAAAATTGACAATTCGAATCAGGAACAATTAGAAGAGCAAATGGCTTTTTGGAAAGAAAAAGTACCTAATGCGGAGATTTATCCAATTTCGGCTTTGCAGAATTTCAATGTACCGGAAGTTTTTCAAAGAATTATTTCATTGTTACCGGATTCTCCGCCTTATTATCCTAAAGACCAATTGACGGATAAACCGGAGCGTTTCTTTGTGAATGAAATCATTCGTGAAAAAATCTTATTGAATTACAGCAAGGAGATTCCGTATGCGGTTGAAATTGTAACGGAAGAATTTATTGAAACCGACAATATTATCCGAATCCGTTCGGTAATTATGGTGGAACGCGATACACAAAAAGGAATTATCATTGGACACAAAGGAGCAGCTCTTAAAAAAGTAGGAGTCGAAGCGCGTGAAGATTTAGAGAAATTCTTTGGTAAACAAATTCATATAGAGATGTATGTGAAGGTAAATAAAAATTGGAGAAGTAACGCTAATATGCTGAAACGCTTTGGGTACAATCAAAAATAGTTGATTGGGTTATTTGGTGATTTGTTTAATCGAATGATCTTTAATGTAGAAATCTCTAGCCCAGATGGGAACGGCATCCTTTTATGTTTTTCTTTAAAACATAAAAGATAGAGTGGACAGCTGGAAATAGCTCCTGAAAATAATAAAAACTTTGCAACTTAGTATCTTAGTGACTTAGCCACTTTTTTGACTACCTTTGCGAAAAATTTAAAAAATGCATTTTTGATTGATAATGTATTGTTATTTAGTCAAGAAGCGAAATCTAAAATCTGATCCCGATAGTTATCGGGACTAAAAAATAAAGAAATGAACAACATTGTTGCCATTGTAGGAAGACCAAACGTAGGGAAATCGACCCTTTTTAACCGATTAATACAAAGAAGAGAAGCAATTGTAGATTCGGTTTCGGGGGTTACCCGCGACAGAAACTACGGAAAAAGTGAGTGGAACGGAAAAGAATTTTCGGTGATTGATACGGGAGGTTATGTACGTGGTTCGGAAGACGTTTTTGAAGGAGAAATTCGTAAACAGGTTGAGTTAGCTATCGACGAAGCTGATGTAATCATTTTTGTGGTGGATGTTGAAGAAGGGATTACACCAATGGATGAAACGGTAGCGAAGTTGTTGCGTAAAGTAACTAAGCCGGTTTTATTAGCCGTAAACAAGGTAGATAACGCGATGCGTGAAAAAGACGCTGTAGAATTTTACAACCTTGGTTTAGGTGATTATTACACTTTTGCGAGTATTTCAGGAAGTGGAACCGGAGATTTATTGGATGCTTTGATTGAAGCATTTCCAGATAAACCGGAAGTGGTTATAGAAGAAAAAGCTTTGCCTCGTTTTGCTGTTGTGGGACGACCTAATGCCGGGAAATCAAGTTTTATCAATGCCTTAATTGGTAAAGACCGATTTATGGTAACGGACATTGCCGGAACTACCCGCGATGCGATTGATACAAAATTTGACCGTTTTGGTTTCGAATTCAACTTAGTAGATACTGCCGGAATTCGTCGTAAAGCAAAGGTTAAGGAAGATTTAGAATTTTATTCGGTAATGCGTTCGGTACGTGCCATTGAACATGCTGATATTTGTATCTTGGTGATTGATGCAACGCGTGGATTTGAAAGTCAGGATCAGAATATTTTTTGGTTGGCTGTTAAAAACCGAAAAGGAGTGGTGATTTTGGTAAACAAATGGGATTTGATTGAAAAAGATACGATGTCAACCCGGGATTATGCTGAGAAAATCAAGAAAGAATTGTTGCCGTTTACTGATGTGCCTATTTTGTTCGTTTCCGCTTTGACCAAACAACGTTTGTTGAAAGCGTTGGAAGCTTCTGTTCAGGTGTTTGAAAACAGAACCCAAAGAATTCCAACTTCAAAATTCAACGAATTTATGTTGAAAGTGATTGAAGCTTATCCGCCGCCGGCAACTAAAGGAAAGTATGTGAAAATTAAATATTGCATGCAATTGCCATCGCCAACGCCTCAGTTTGTGTTTTTTGCCAACTTGCCACAGTATGTTAAAGAGCCCTACAAACGTTATTTAGAAAATAAAATCAGAGAGAATTGGGACTTTGAAGGAGTGCCAATTGATATTTATATTAGAGAAAAATAAAAAGGAAAACCACTCAAATTGAGTGGTTTTTTTGTTAGAATAGATGCTAAAAGCTCAAGATTAGATTCTTGGGCTTTTTTTGTAGTATTTGTTGTCTGTTAACGGATTTGTTGGTTTTTTATAGTATTTTTTTTGTTTAGGAAAAATAGTATGATTATGTTTGGAGAAATAAGTGTTAATGCAATCACATAAAGCCAATTCTAATTGAGTAGATTGGAATGATTTTATAACACATATACAATAAATAGTTAGTAGTAAAATTAAAAGAAAAGATAATTATGAATATTTTTTTAAGTTGGTCAGGAGATCAAAGTAAAAAAGTCGCCGAAATTCTTAAAGTATGGCTTCCATCCGTGATACAATCATTAAAACCTTTTTATTCGTCGACAGATATTAAAAAAGGAAAACGTTGGGATGGTGAATTATCAAAATCTCTCAACGATACAGAATTTGGAATAATAATATTAACAGAAGAAAATAGAACTGCACCTTGGATTATGTTTGAAGCAGGAGCTTTAGCAAAAAACATTGAAACAGGTCGAGTTTGTACTTTACTTTTTGATATAAAAGATACGGATGTAGTTGGTCCACTTTCTTCTTTTCAAAACACAAAATCTACAAAAAAAGATATTCTAAAATTATTAGAAGATATTAACGAAACACTTGCTGAAAATAAAATATCGAAAGAAGTTCTTATTCGTGTTTTTGAAAAAATGTGGCCAGATTTAGAAACGGAATTCACTAAAATTCTCGACTCTAAAAAAGTTAAGACTAAAGAAGAACTTCGCCCTGAAAGAGAACTCATTGAGGAATCTCTTCGGATTTTACGTAACATGCATTTTAGACATACTGTTTTTTCTAATACTGATTTTGAATTTGACCGCCACGACAAAGTAATATTTGATAAAGAAAGTGAAGCAATCTTATTTTATAGTGGCGAAGATGAGGAATATTGGATTGGTCTTGATCAACTAAACAATACAGCAGAAGTAATCGATTTTATATTTCAAGTAGCAGGAAAAAGTTGGTGTAAATCAAAACATATAAAAGAATTTGTTGATTGTTTAAACGAAATTTCAAATTTATATTTTGATACTTCGGCGCAAGGGGTAATTTGTCCTTACGGATCATTTATGAAAATTGATTGGAATAAAAGAGAAAAAGCTAGATTAACATTACTAGAATCATCAGCATCTGAATAAAGATCTATTACTAACAGCTACTACAACGGATTTTGGTAATAGGTTTATATTACCAAGATAATGTGCATATTTTAAGTTTTTTATTGAGAAATATATGTTTGACCAAATAACAAGTGATAAACTTGGGTATTACGTTTATACGTTAATTAATCCAAATGATAATAGACCTTTCTACATCGGTAAAGGAATCGGGAATAGAGTGTTTAATCATCAAAACTGTGCGATTAAAGATGATTATTCAAATTTAAAATTGGACATAATCAGAGAAATTTTCGAAAACGGACAGAAAGTTGAACATATCATTATTAGACATGGTTTAACAGAGAAAGAGGCATTTGAAGTTGAAGCTTCTTTGATTGATTTTGGAAACAAATTTGGGTTTGAGTTTTCAAATATTGTTTTGGGGCATCATTCAAATGTAAAAGGGTTAATGACTTCAGATGAAATAATAAGAATTCATAATGCCCAACCATTAACTGAGTTAACAGATCCCGTAATTATTATTAATATTAATAAAAAATATGCGAGAGGCAACTCAAGTCAAGAGATCTATGAATCAACAAAACAAGCTTGGGTAATTAGTGAAAACCAAAGAAAAATGACAAAATATGCACTTTCAGAATTTACTGGAATTGTAATAGAAGTTTTTGAAATTCTAGAATGGTATGAAATTCCTATGCCTGAAAATAGAAAAAGTCGATGGGGATTTAACGGTAGAATTGCATCTTCTGAAATTAGAGATAAATACATAAATAAATCGTTAGCACATACGAAAAAGAAAGGAGCTGCAAATCCAATAAAATATAGGCTTTAAAATAACCCCTGATCGCTCGTATATAATAAAATATCTCGTTCAACGGATAGATTAGATTTGCACACGAGCGATAACGAATTGACGAAGTAATCTGTGCCGCAAAGGAGAGAAAGTAATACAATTTTAATAAGCTACAACAATGAAAGTTATAGCTTTTTGTTGTTATAAATAATGGTATTTCAAAATTCTGCAAATAGCTACAATTAACTTTCATTCAGTAGCATATAAAATTTTGAAATAGAATTTGTAAATTTGTAAGACTATAAAAAAACTATTGCCATGAGTACATTGGAATTAAAACAAGAGCTGCATCAGTTTATTAATGAAGGCGATGAAAAATTCATCAAGATGTTCTATGAAATGGCAAAAGCATATAGTGTCCAACTAAAAAAAGACAAAATGATTGCTGAATCAGAGAATGATATAAAATCAGGAAGAATTCACAGTCAAGCTGAGGTTCAAAAAATGATTGAAAGTTGGCAATAATGAGATATAACTGACTATTGAATAAATCCCTTTACAAGCCTAGAGTCTGTAAAGGGATTTTTGATTTAATGGCTTAAAAATTTAATTGTCTTCGTCTTCATCCAGAGTTTCTACAGGATGATCCTCATACCAATCTTTAAAAGTTTTATTGGTGGTGTAATTATCAGTCAAAACAGTATAAGTCATAAAGGGTATTAAAATAAAACCTATACTGTGCATCAACAACAGTATTCGGATATTGACATTGGTTTGGTTCAAAGCCGCAAATACGAAAACATATACTGTTGTCATCCATACCAGTTTCATAGTGAAATTTTTCATAACGGCATTTTCTCTTAAAGTTACTCACTTTAATCTTGTGTTTAGGTTAAATATCTCATAATTAATTGGTTATGATTTTTGGGGTTTTTATAATGAATATTTCAAAGTGATTCCATAGGTTCTTTGGTCTCCCAAAACTCCGGCATATTGTCCGGCATTTCCACCTGCCGGTAATAGTTGTTCGTAATGATCTTTATTGAAAAGATTTCGTCCCCAAATATGTGCCGACAAACCTTCTGCAACTCGGAAACCTAAACGCCCGTTGAAAATAGCATAACCGGGAACGATTAAATATTTAGAAGCTGACGGACTTGATGAAAATTCCGAACGGCTGTAAGAATCCAATGCGATGAAGAATTTACCCAGATTTCCAAAGAATTTAGCATCTGTAGTATATTCTCCCCCTAAGCTTCCGGCCCATTTGGAAACTCCCGGTAAGCTGGAACCTGAAACATCTTTATAAGAAACGGCAGCTCCTGTTTCTTCCAACGGAAGCGGTGCATTGGTAAACTTGATATACTTTCCATCTGTATAAGTAGCAGCTCCGTTTATATTGAAGTGACTGTTAATAGATACACTAAAATCAACTTCTGCTCCTCTTACGCGTACTTTGTCTGCATTGGCTAAATAGCCACGGTTAACACCTAGTTCAGCCGCCTGAACATTGGTTTGATAATCAGTAATATCGGTATTAAAGAATGTAATATTAAATATGGTATTGTTAAATGGTGTTGTTTTAGCTCCTATTTCATAATGATTGACACTTTCCGGTTTGATTACAGCCAAATCCAATATTGGAGCTCCGTTAAGCGTTGGTAGTCCCGCTACGTTTACACCCACAGGTTTGTAACTTTTTGCATAGGTTGCATAAGTATTTACTCGGTCAGTAGGTTTATAGGATAACGTAAGATTTCCGGAAAAGTCGGTAGCATCCGTGTTTTTTGCAAAACTTTGATCACTATATACTAATTTTTTCAAAGCAATTAATTCCGGATCTGTTGTTTGCAAGCCTCCGTAAGTAGTACGGTTGTAATCGGCATCTTTTCTGTCGTAGTTATAACGTAAACCAGGTAAAATATGTAATTTTTCAGTAATCGTCCAGTCTAACTGACCAAATACAGCCGCAGATGTTGCATGAATACTTGCGTCTGTGTTAATTCCGTAACCTTCAAATAAACCAGGAGTTGACCATTTGGTACTGCTAGTACTTTGAGCAAAACGCCATTGCGCACTTCCTGATTCTTCTGTTCCGGTTGTATGTGAATTTTGGTCGATAAAAAAGATACCTCCCACAGCACTGATTTTAGAGGAAACTTGTCCGGCATAGCGTATTTCCTGAGTAAATTGTGTTTGTCTGGTTGGATTTTGCGATTTAGCTAATACCTGTAATCCTGTAAAGTCTCTGTCATTGGACGGATCCCAATTCCAAAAACGCCAGGCAGTTGTTGAAGTTAGCGTTCCGCTACCAATTTTTGTATCTACATTTAAAGAAGCACCCCCTAAATCCTGATTGGAACGCCAAGGCGTATCCTGATCTATTTTTCGGTCAAAAGCATTTGTGCTTGGTAATTGGTAACCCAAATCGGCAATAATTTGATTGAATTGTCGGTAAGCAGCTCTCTGAGTAGGAGCAACTCCGGCAATAACCTGCGCATAACCGTCAGGACGTTGAGTTGTAATATCTGCTGAAAGTAGAATATTGGTATTGGCTGACGGGGTATACAATAGTTGCCCTTTGATTCCCTGATTGTTCAAAGTATTAGTCGATTTTCCGGTAGCTACATTTTCGATTAAACCGTCTCTTTGTGTTCCCGAAAAAGAAAGGCGTCCGGCAATTTTTTTAGTTAAACCACCGGTTACAGAAGCTTTGGCTTGCAGAAATGAATAGTTACCATAACTCACTTCAAAATTGGCGCTAGGTGTAAAACTTGGTTTTCTGGTGGTGATGTTAAAAGCTCCGGCAGTGGTGTTTTTTCCAAATAAAGTTCCCTGTGGTCCACGCAACACTTCAATCTGACTGATATCGACAAAATCTAAAGTAGTCGCAGCAGGACGTGCATAATACACACCGTCAACATAAAAACCAACTCCGGGATCAATACCGTCATTCGTTAAACCGAAAGGAGAACCTAAACTTCGAATATTAATTCCAGTGTTTCTAGGGTTTGATGAATATAATTGTACCGAAGGAATTAATTCTTTAATTCGGTTTACATTGAAAGCACCAGCTTGTTCGGCTTGTTTTCCGCTTACAACCGAAATTGGAATGGGTACATTTTGAGCTTTCTCAATTCTTCTTCGGGATGAAATTACTACTTCGGCCAGCTGATTATCTTCTGTCAAAATAATGTTTAAAGGAGTCGCAGGTATGGTTGAGAGAAATACTTTTTCTGCTTTGTATCCTGCATATTGGATTAAAAGTGTAATTGGCAATTTTCCTTGTGATTCAATGCTGAAATCTCCGTTTACATCGGTAGTAGTTCCGAATGTGGTTCCGTTAATGACAACATTTGCCGACGGTAGGGCATTGGTTTCCTTGGTAGTCACACGGCCTTTTATGGTTTGTGCAATGCTGTTTGAAATACTTAATAATAAGATAGTTGTGAATATTTTTTTTATAATTGTTTTCATTATTTTATTAATTATATATGATTAGTAGAGTTTTAAATTAAATTTTTTTAAGAGCACATATACATCATACAATAATGAATTATTTTATTTGAATTTAAAGTAATAACCGTTTTTGGGCTTTTTTTGAAAAAGCGTTTTTGAATTGTTTTCATCGTTTAATAATTATAGTGATAATTGTAAATCGATGCAAATATATATAAATTCTATAAAAATAGTAGAATTAAATAAATATTTTTTTATTTTTTTACTAATGAAGCTATTGTAATCCCCTGCATGGCTTTCAAAGTTTCGTCTCTGATTGTCATTAAACCGTGTCGTAGCAGGCATTCCGACTCGTCTTTACAATCCGAACAACGCTCGTAAAAATTTAGTGAAGCACAAGGTAGTAAAGCGATAGCGCCGTCAAATAAACGATGAATATCGGCTAAAGTAATTTCATTTCCGGATTTTAAAAGGTAATAGCCGCCTAGTTTTCCCTGTTTGCTGCCTACTAAATGTCCGCGCTTTAAATCCAGTAATATCTGTTCTAAAAACTTTTTAGGAATATTAGCCGATTCGGCAATATCGGTCGTTTTAGAGATATGATTGATATCCTGTTGCGCCAAATAGAGTAGGGCTTTAAGGGCGTATTTGGTTTTTTGTGAAAGCATCTGTTATTCGTTCGCGGCTAAGTTTAATTTAAATCAGGATAAAGATAAATAATTTTATAAATGTTACAACTGATTTTTATGCAACTGATTAAAATTGTTAAAGTTTTCGAGAAGAATGATTTTTTAGAAGTCTGGAAATACCGCGGTTTTCTTTTTGTTAAGAAAAATAATATGTTAATTTTTACGTAAGAAATAACTTTGATTCATCAAAAAGGCTTAGCTTGCGTAGCTATTTTATGACTAACCAAAGCTATTCGTGTATGAAAAGACTCTTACCAATTCTTTTTTCATTGTTTTATTGTATTTCCTTTCAGGCTCAAAATGCTATTGAAGTTAAGGGGAAATTGTTAGATAAAAAGAATCAATTTCCTATTGAGGCAGCGACTGTATATTTGTCGTCAGCCAAAGATTCCACAGTAATCGATTATACGATTTCGGATAAAAACGGCAATTTCAAATTAGAAACTAAAAAAATTACTCAGCCGTTCTTTTTAAAAATTTCTTATATGGGGTACCAATCATTAAAGAAAGAGATGGATGCGTTAACCGAAAGTAAAGATTTTGGTAATTTATTTTTGATAGAAAATGAAAATGTATTGAATGAAGTGGTGATAAAAAGTGAGGCGCCGCCTATTCGCATAAAAAAAGATACTCTGGAATTTAATGCTTCTTCTTTTAAAGTGAGACCGGATGCCAATGTGGAAACTTTGTTAAAACAATTGCCCGGAGTTGTTATTGATGAGGAAGGGAAAATTACTGTAAACGGCAAGGAAGTCAACCAGATTTTAGTAAATGGAAAACCATTTTTTGATAAAGACGGAAAAATTGCGTTGCAAAGTTTACCTGCCGATTTGATTAATAAAATTCAGGTGAGCGATACCAAAACTAAAAAAGAAGAACTCAATAAGCAGGCGGCTTCGTCTAATAATGCCAGCATTAATCTGACGATTGATAAGGATAAAAACAAAGGACTTTTTGGTAAAATTATGGCGGGTGCCGGAACGGATAACAGGTATGAAAGCAACGGATTAATCAATTATTTTAAAAATAAAAGAAAAATAAGTGTGCTGACTTCGTTCAATAATATCAATTCGCCAGGCTTTTCGATGAATGAAATTTTTGACAATATGGGAGGTGGGCGAAGTCGAAGTGGTTATTATTACGGACAAAATTCTTTTGCCGTAAACGGAATCCGTTTTGGCGGAGGTAATGGAATTACCAGGTCGAATATGATTGGAGTGAATTATACCGACGAACTGGCTAAACATTTTGATGCCACCGGAAGTTATTTCTTTACCAATGCCAATACTGAAAATAAGACTTCGAGCAAAGTGACTACTTTTTTACCAACCGGAAATTTGTATTCTGAATCCAGAGGAACATCGAATAATGAAACTAACGGACACAATCTGAATTTTGAATTTGAATACAAAATAGATTCTACGGCAACGATTGTGGTTGCACCTAAGTTCAACAAAAGCCAGTCTAATAATCGGAATGAATCTTCGGGAGAATCCTATAATACCAACGGTGATTTGGCTAACGAAAGTACCAACAATTATTCCAGTGATTCAAATAATGACAAGTTTAATAATTCGATTTTTTTTAACAAACGTTTTAAAGGCAATAAGCAATTTTTAGCCGTTAATTTTGATAATGAAAATTCAAAAGACGAATCTAACGGGATGAGTGTGAATAAAGTAGATTTTCAGAATCCGGCAGAAATAGATGTTGATAGAAATCAAAATATTAGGAACAAAAATATAACCGATAATTACCATCTTAATGTGGAGTTTTCTAATAAAATAACCGATTCTTTAAGTGTAGAAATTGGTGGTGATTTTAGAATTAATTCGAATTCAACGGAAAGAAAAACCTTTGATTTTAATGATTCGAGTCAGGAATACAATGATTTTAATGCGGCACAATCCAATTATTTTACGACCGAAAATATATTTATTCGACCACAAACGGCTTTTAAAATTACAAAGAAAAAAATTAATTTCAATTTAGAAGCAGGTCCCATGATTATTAGACAAAATACTTTTTCTAATTATATGGGACAGGATATGGGTTTAAGAAAAAACTATGTGTTGCCTTATTTTAATATGAATTCAAGATATACAATTTCAAAGTCTAAATCCGTAGGAATTTATTATGATTACAGAGTCGATTTGCCCTCGGCTTACCAACTTTTGCCGGTTGAAGATTTGTCAAATCCTATAGGTATTTATAAAGGAAATCCTGATTTGAATCCAAATAAAACCCATTCCGGGAATATTAGTTATAATAATTACGATTATGCAACACGTTCGGGTTTTTATGTGTATATGTATGCTAATTATTATGAAAACAGAGTGGTTTCTTCGATGATTTATGACAAAGAGAATCTAAAAACGACCAGTACTTATGAGAATATTTCCGGAAATTATTCCGTTAGTCTGGGAGGTTCCTGGAATAAAACTTTAAAAAAAGAAGCTAATATTTATAAGTTTAGTGTAGGAACTTACGGGGGATACAGTTTTGACAAAGGATTTGTTGATGGAGAAATTTATGAAGCGAATACTTTTTCAGTATATCCAAGAATCAATTTTACTTATGAAATTGATAAGCTTTTTAGTTTAACGGCTAATTATAATCCGGTGTTTAATGATTCAAAATACACGAATTACACTATTAGCTCAACATCTAATTTTAATCATAGGGCAGAACTGCAAACGACTAATTATTTTGGAAAAAAATGGATTTTTGCCAATGATTTTTCCTATTCCTATAATTCGAATATTTCGGATGGTTACAAGAAAGATTTTTATTTATGGAACACCAGTTTAGGCTATACATTTTTCAAAGATCAATTAACGGCTAAAGTGAAAGTGTATGATATTTTGAATCAGAATCAAAATGCTACCAGATATATTTCGCCAACCAATATTTATGATTCGGAAAACACGGTTTTAAAACGTTATCTCATGTTTTCGTTAACTTATAAGATTAGTAAATTTGGCGGAAAAGAAAAGAAATATAATGAAAGAAGGTTTTAAGAAGATTTACTTTTAAAACAAAAAACCACTTCCAATGGAAGTGGTTTTTTTGTTTTAATATGTTTTTTTACCAACTTCCGCTGGAACCACCGCCGGAGAATCCTCCTCCTCCAAAGCCGCCACCGAAACCGCCGCCTCCAAATCCACCACCGGAGGAACCACCGAATCCTCCTCCTCCAAAACCGCCACTGTTTCGACCTAAATTACTTAAGATAATCATATCCAGTAAACTTGGTCCGCCACCGCCATTGTTTCCTGAATTTCCACCGCCTCCTCTTTTGTTTCGGGAAGCTAAAATGAAAATCAGAACGATAATGATAATGAAAGGAAGAATAGGGAAATCCTGTTGTTGATTTTGTTTTCGGCTGCCTTTGTATTTGCCTTTAAAAACATCAATTAAAGCGTCAATACCTTTATCGACTCCGTTATAAAAACTTCCTGCTTTGAATTCGGGAATAATAATATTTCGAATAATTTCTCCGCCAATTCCGGCTGTCAATCGGTCTTCCAGTCCGTAACCCGGATTGATGGCAATTTTTCGATCGTTTTTAGAAATTAAGATAATAACTCCGTTGTCATCTTTAGCCGTGCCTCCAATTCCCCAAGTTTGAGCCCATTTTGTTGCCAGCAAACTGACATCTTCTCCTTTTAAACTTTCAATCGTAATGACTACAATTTGAGTGGTTGTGGAGTCAGAATATCGAATGAGTTTTTCCTCCAATTGTGCTTTCTCGTTCGAATTAAAAAGATTAGCATAATCGTAAACGGAAGTTTGAAACGAAGGTT
Source organism: Flavobacterium pokkalii (assembly GCF_014596575.1). Lineage (GTDB taxonomy): Bacteria > Bacteroidota > Bacteroidia > Flavobacteriales > Flavobacteriaceae > Flavobacterium > Flavobacterium pokkalii. The sequence goes on from NZ_NASZ01000022.1 coordinate 24,266, forward strand.
TTTCGGGGATTTTAAATTGGGCAACTAATAAATTGCAGTTCAGTAAGAATATAAAAGCTAAAAACAGATAGCCTAGTTTATCGCTTAAATGTTTTTTGAATACTGATGGCTGCATTCTGCCTTCTGATTTTTGCATTGTATTATCCTTTTGAGATTTCGTTCGATAATTCGTTGGTGTCGCCTTCCTGCCACGGAAAATATTTTTTGAGTTGTTCTCCGGCTCTTAAAATCCCGTCAACAAGCCCTTGTTTGAATTTTCTTTGTTTGAATTGAGTGATCATGGCATCGCGGGTACAGTTCCAAAAATTATCTTCCACAACATCGTTGATTCCTTTGTCTCCGCAAATAACAAAATTATGATCGTCAACGGCCAGATAAATTAAAACCCCGTTTTTTAATTGGGTTTCATCCATTTTTAGTTGGTGAAAAACCTCTTTGGCGCGGTCAAAAGCATCTATAGAAGTTGTCTTTTCAATGTGAACTCTAATTTCACCTGAAGTGTTTTTTTCGGCAATGCGAATGGCTTCAACTATCTCCTGTTCTTCTTCCGGAGTTAAAAAATCTTCAACGTTTGACATGTGAGAAAAATTAAGTTTTGAAATCTTTGTTTTTGCTTCCAGAACGGTTAGATTTTACCATTAAGAAATTAAGTTATTTAAGTTTTGCTTAATCTGCTTAATTTCTTAATGGTTTAAAAGGTTTAGAATTTCACTTCCGGAGCTTTATCAGCACCTTCTACAGCGTTGAAATACGCTTTTTCTTTGAAGCCAAATACGCCTGCAAATAATGAGTTTGGGAAGGTTTTAATATGGTTGTTGTATGGTTTAACGGCTTCGTTAAAACGCGTACGAGCTGTTAAAATTTGGTTTTCGGTACTGGCCAATTCGTCCTGTAATTTCAGGAAATTCTGGTCGGCTTTAAGGTTTGGATATTGTTCTACAGTAAGCAATAAACGTGATAAAGAGCTGCTTACACCGCTTTGTGCTTTGTTGAAAGCTTCTAATTGTTCCGGTGTGATGTTAGTTGGGTCAACCGTAGTTTGAGTCGCTTTGGCACGGGCTTCAATAACTGCTGTTAAAGTGCTTTTTTCGTGTTCAGCATATCCTTTTACGGTGTTTACTATATTTGGAATCAAATCATTTCTTCTTTGATAAGCCGTTTGAACATTTCCCCAGGATTCTTCAATATCCTGATTCAAAGTTACCGCAGTGTTGTTGATTCCTTTTACCCAACCGTAAATTCCAAAAAGAATAACTGCACCAATAATCCAAGGTAAAAATTTCTTAAAATCCATGTTTCTGTTTAATTTAAAGTTTATTATTTATTGTTTGTAATCTAAAATCAAAAATCGTTAATCTTAAATCTATAGTTCATTTTTAATATTGGTCAACTGCACTTTGATGGCTTCCAGTTTGCTGATGATTTCAAATTTGTCCAGCGTTTTCTTTTGTCCTTCTTTCAAATGCGTTTTGGCTCCTTCGAGCGTAAAACCTCTTTCTTTTACCAGATGGTAAATCAATTGCAGGTTTTTGATGTCTTCCGGAGTGAACATTCGGTTTCCTTTGGCGTTTTTTTTAGGTTTAAGAATGTCAAATTCACTGTCCCAAAAACGAATGAGCGAAGCATTTACATCAAATGCTTTGGCTACTTCGCCTATGCTGTAATATCTTTTGCCGGGTTGTAACTCTATGTGCATAATTTTTTAAATTCCAAATTAATAAATTCCAAAAACCAATGTTTTAATTCTAAAATCAGCAATTAACAGTCAAAAATCGTTAATCCAATGACTGATTTTCCTGATTAGCCAATTTTGAAATGGCAACGTATTCGACTGCCGAAATATTGCCGTAATAAAAATTAAGCGGATTCACTACTCGACCGTCTTTGTGAACTTCGTAATGCAAATGAGGTGCTTCCGAACGTCCCGTGCTGCCTACAAATCCAATGATGTCACCACGTTTAATGCGCTGCCCGGCTTTGCAGTTGTATTTGCTTAAATGAGCATATAAGGTTTCATAACCATAACCATGTCTGATAACAATATGATTTCCGTATCCCGACGCTCTGTTGTCAGCCTGTTTGACTACACCGTCTCCGGTGGCAAAAACCGGTGTTCCTTTTTTAGCGGTAAAATCCATTCCTTCATGCATTTTTCTAACCTTGGTAAAAGGATCCGTTCGGTATCCAAATCCGGAAGCCATTCTTTTCAGATTCTCGTTTCTGACAGGCTGAATCGCCGGAATCGCAGCCAGTAATTTGTTTTTTTCTTTGGCTAATTTTAAAATATAATCCAATGATTTGGACTGAATGGCCAGCTCTTTGGTTAAAACATCAACTCTTTTAGTGGTTTGCAAAACCAGTTGGGTATTGTCATAACCTTCTAAAGCTTTGTATCGGTTTACATCGGTAAAACCGGCTTTTCTTTCTGCTTCAGGAATAGGAGCGGTGTTGAAATAAGTTCGATACAAATTGTTGTCTCGCTCTTCGATGGCTTCAACAACATTATCTATCTGATCCATTTTTTTGTCCAAAACCGCATAATTCAGTTTCAAATTTTCAATTTCCCGAAGTAAAAGTCGGTCTTTGGGAGTGTCAAAATAAGGGGTGTTCAGCAGAATTACAAAACTCAGAAAACCAAACAATGCGGCAGCCAGTAAAAACAGGGCGACAAAGCCAAATTTCTTTCTTTTTTTGACTTTGATTTTGCGATATGCCAGATTTTCAGAATCGTAATAATATTTTACTTTCGCCATATTTTAAAATACCCTATTTTTGCAGCTTCAAAAAAGCGGATTGCAACAAATTTAATAAATGTTTTATTTGTGCAGCCCTTTTTTTAGTATTAAATATAATATAAAATTGATTGAAAGATTTAAAAATTTAGCAGCTTAAAGCTGGCTGAATTTATGAATTTAGCAAAAGATTAAGGTTTATGAAATTGGAATTTAATGAGTTAAGTTTCCTTTGGTTTAAGAATTAATCTTTAAATTTTTCAATCTTTGAATCATTAAATTATAAAAATGAAATCACAAGACATTCGCAAAGCGTATTTACAATTTTTTGAAAGCAAAGAACATTTAATTGTTCCTTCGGCACCTATTGTTTTAAAAGACGATCCAACCCTGATGTTTAACAATTCCGGGATGGCACAGTTTAAAGAATATTTTTTAGGAAACGCCACTCCGAAAAGTAATCGTATTGCGGATACTCAAAAATGTCTTCGTGTTTCCGGAAAGCATAACGATTTGGAAGATGTTGGTTTTGATACCTATCACCACACCATGTTCGAAATGCTTGGAAACTGGTCTTTTGGAGATTATTTCAAAAAAGAAGCTATTCCGTGGGCTTGGGAATTTTTGACAGAAGTTTTAAAACTAGATAAAGACCGTTTGTATGTTTCTGTTTTTGAAGGAAACGAAGCCGAGAATGTGCCTTTTGATCAGGATGCTTTTGATATTTGGAAGCAATTTGTTTCTGAAGACCGCATTATACTTGGAAACAAAAAAGATAATTTCTGGGAAATGGGAGATCAGGGACCTTGCGGACCTTGTTCGGAAATTCATATCGATTTGCGTCCGGATGCTGAAAGAGCGGCTGTTTCCGGTTTTAGTTTAGTAAATGCCGATCATCCGCAGGTAGTGGAAATTTGGAACAATGTATTTATGGAATTCAACCGTAAAGCCGATGGTTCCTTAGAAAAATTACCGGCTCAACACGTAGATACCGGAATGGGATTTGAGCGTTTGTGTATGGCAATGCAAAACGTAACTTCTAATTACGATACCGATGTGTTTACACCGCTTATTGAAAAAGTGGAGCAAATTACCGGATTGAAATACACTTCTAACGAAGTTAAAAATATAAGTGAAGAGCAAAACAAAATCAATATTGCGATTCGTGTAATTGTAGATCACGTACGTGCAGTTGCTTTTGCTATTGCTGATGGGCAGTTGCCTTCCAATAACGGAGCGGGTTATGTAATTCGTCGTATTTTACGTCGTGCCATTCGTTACGGATTTACTTTCTTGAATACCAAAGAGCCTTTTATTTATCAATTGGTTGAAGTTTTGGCGAATCAAATGGGTGAGTTTTTCCCTGAAATTAAAAAGCAACAAACATTAGTTACCAATGTGATTCGTGAAGAAGAGGCTTCTTTCTTAAGAACTTTGGAACAAGGATTACAGTTGTTAGAAAATGTAGTGGCTGAAACTAAAGGAACGGAAGTTTCCGGAGTGAAAGCTTTTGAATTATATGATACTTTTGGTTTTCCAAAAGATTTGACGGCCTTAATCTTAAAAGAAAAAGGAATGTCGTTTAACGAAGCTGAATTTGAAGCTTCGATGCAGGAACAAAAATCACGTTCTCGTGCTGCTTCGGAAGTTTCTACGGATGACTGGAAAATTCTGGTTGAAGGAAATGTAGAATCTTTTGTGGGTTATGACCAAACAGAAAATGAAGTAAAAATTACCCGTATCCGTAAAGTAGATTCTAAGAAGGACGGTGTTTTGTACCAAATTGTATTAGATGCTACACCATTCTATCCGGAAGGTGGAGGACAGGTTGGTGATAAAGGAGTCTTGGTTTCTGCAAACGAAACCATCGAAATTATCGATACCAAGAAAGAGAATAACCTGATTTTACACTTTGCTAAAAAATTACCAGAAAATATTTCGGCCTCTTTTGTAGCGAAAGTAAATACCGATTTAAGAACCGCGACTTCTAAAAATCACTCGGCGACACACTTAATGCATCAGGCGTTGCGAAGTGTTTTAGGAACGCATGTCGAGCAAAAAGGTTCATTGGTAAATCCAAAAAATTTACGTTTCGACTTTTCGCATTTTTCAAAAGTAACGGACGAAGAATTACAACAGGTAGAGGATTTTGTAAATGCGAGAATTCAAGAGCAATTGCCATTAATTGAAAGAAGAAGTATTCCAATTCAACAGGCTTTAGAAGAAGGCGCAATGGCTTTGTTTGGAGAGAAATACGGCGATAATGTGCGTGCGATTAAATTTGGCGACAGTATGGAATTATGTGGAGGAATCCACGTGAATAATACGGCTGATATTTGGTCTTTCAAAATTGTTTCGGAAGGAGCGGTTGCTGCCGGAATTCGTCGTGTTGAAGCGATAACCGGAGAAGGAGTAAGACAGTTTTTTGCTTCTCAGGAAGAATTATTGGGCGAAATTAAATCGGTATTGAAAAATCCACAAGACACGGTAAAAGCTGTGGTTTCATTACAGGATGAAAATGCTAAGTTGAAAAAACAAGTAGAAGCTTTACTGAAAGAGAAAGCTAAAAATATGAAAGGCGAATTGGCTCAGGAATTACAGGAAGTAAACGGAGTACAATTCTTAGCGAAGCAAGTAGATTTGGATCCTTCAGGAGCTAAAGATTTGGTTCACGAATTAGGAAGTAATAAGGAAAATTTATTTGTGGTATTAGCAACTGTAAACGAAGACAAACCGATGTTAACTTGTTATATTTCTAAAGAATTAGTGGCTGAGAAAAACCTAAATGCCGGACAGGTAGTTCGTGAATTAGGGAAATTTATCCAGGGAGGCGGAGGAGGTCAGCCGTTCTTTGCTACAGCAGGAGGAAAGAATGCAGCAGGAATTCCGGAAGCTTTAGCAAAAGCTGTTGAGTTTGTAAAATAATCTTTCGTGATATATAAAATAAGAAAAACCCTTTTAGTTTGTGAAGACAAATTAAAAGGGTTTTCTGGTTTAAGTTTGGATCTTTGGGACAAAAAAGAAGACGAAATGCTATTCTTTTAATCTCTTAAAAAGAATTTATAAACTTAATTTTATTTTTCTGAGTAACTTACTTCAATTCCGTTTTCTTCCAGAATATCCAGTAAGTAACTGTTCTCTTTTGGGTCGTATTGTTCAATACCGCTTTGATACCATTTTAACAGAATGGCTATTTGGAAATGCGTATAACCGTCGGTGTCAACATTAATTCCTAATAAGCCGGCTAATAAAAATTCATCCAGAATTTTTTCGGTAATAATTTTTTTCGGAATTCCTTCGTGGATACTTCCATTTAAACTTTCATAATCCAGTCGGCCGGAATTAAAACCATCATTAAATGCCGAATTGGAAGTTTTGTTTTTTACTTCAGAATAAGGATTTTGCCCCGCTGAATAGCCTTCGAAAAAATCCTGTCTGTAAATAGGGTTGAATATATTTTTCATAGTGTGTTTTGCTGGTATCCTTGTCAAATGTAGAAGCAAAAAATTAGTAAACAACTTAAAATCGTTAAAAGGAAAAAAAACTCTTTAAACCGCGAGTGCCTTGCTTTTTATCGATAAAAATGAAATGTTAAAAGACTGTGTTTTTCCGGGTTTAAGGTGTTTTGGTTGGGTTTAATCAGTGGTTTTGTGTTTGTAAATCAGTGGATTGCTTTACTTTGAATTTGGAAGTTTATTGGCAAACCTAAAAGATGATATTGGTAAAAGGAAAGGCTGTCTTTAAAGCAGGCTGATTTTTGTTTTTAAAAGTGCCCTTTGAACGAGTTTTTAGGTCGTTAAACCTGTTTTGTTGGCTTGGCTGTATTAAATATTTAGTTTTGGAGTCCCAAAAATATCCAGTTCAATTAACCTATATCGCATGAAAAATTTGACCAAAATATTTTTTCTGATTTCTGTTATTGCTTTGGTTCTTACTTCCTGTTCGAACGATAAAGATGATAAGGGGAAAGTTTTTGTAAAAATAATTGAAACTACTGAGAATGATGTTGTTGAGAATTCTATTTTCAAATATCAAGAAAATCAAATTATCAGCGCCGAAAATTCAAAGCAAAGAATCGATTATACTTATGCAAACGGACTTATTTCCAGAATTGTAACTTATGATAAAGATTCGAAATCAAGTGTGGTTTTAGAATTCAGTTACGAAAATGAAAAATTAGTTCAGCTTACTTCTTCCGAAAATTATTCGATTTATTACAGTTATAATTCAGACGGAACGGTTTCTTATGAGAAATTCAACGGGACAACTAAAAACGAAGCCCAAAAAGTCTATCACGGAACGTTGTCTTTTAAAAATAAAAATCTGATTAAAGACGAGCGTTTGTTTGATGTTTTAGATGAAAATCAAACCGTTAGTTTGAAAATTAGTTATGACTATGATACGTTTAATAACCCTTATTATAGTATTTTAGGTTACGATAAGTTGCTAAATCAGGGCGCTTTGGTATCCAAAAATAATATGGTACAGGCAGTTTCCGAGACGACTGTTACTGAAGGAGAAGGAACTATTTCTTCTGCTAATATTTATAAAACAACTTATAAGTATGATGCCGATAATTACCCGGTGGAGCAGGTTTCGGAAGCCAGTTTGACGAATCCTAATTATTCTAAAATTCAGTATTTGTATTAAATTATAATACTTATTTTTGGAAAAAAACGGCAATGCAATTTCGTACCCCAATACCAATCACTGAAATTCAGTTTCCTATTGATTATCATTCCAAAATTTTAAGTCTGGGTTCCTGTTTTGCGGTGAATATGGCTGAGAAATTGGAGTATTTTAAATTTCAAAACAGCTGCAATCCTTTTGGGATTATCTTCAATCCAGTTTCCATTGAAAAATTAGTTCAGCGAGCCGTTCATAAGCGTTTTTTTACCGAAGAAGATATTTTTTATCACAATGATTTATGGCATTGTTTCGAAGTGCATTCGGAACTTTCTAATCCGGATAAAGCAATTTTTTTAGATTCATTGAATGATTTATTCGATTTAACCAATCAACAAATCAGCGAATCGACACATTTTTTAATTACCTATGGAACGGCTTGGGTATATCGAAATAAAGAAAGTAATCAGATTGTAGCCAATTGTCATAAAGTGCCTCAAAAGCAATTTACCAAAGAATTACTTTCGGTTGAAAGGATTCAAACGGCTCTTCAAAATACCATTCAGCTTATTCAAACGGTAAATCCGGAGGCAAAATTTATACTTACCATTTCTCCCGTGCGTCACATTAAAGATGGTTTTGTCGAAAATCAATGGAGTAAAGCGCATTTGATTGCAGCAATTCATTCAACTGATAACTCACAACTCACAGCTCATAACTATTTTCCCAGTTATGAAATCATGATGGACGAATTGCGGGATTATCGTTTTTATGCCGAGGATATGTTGCATCCTAATCAGCTCGCGATAGATTATATCTGGCAGCGATTTAAAGAAACAGCAATTTCAAAATCAGCTTTGCCGGTTTTGGAAGAAATAGGAAGTATTCAAAGTAGCTTGAATCATCGTCCTTTTAATCCGGAATCCGAAAGTCATCAAAAGTTTTTGGTAAAACTTCAGAAAAAAATCACCGACATCTGTATTCGTTATCCTTTTATGAAATTTGAATTATGATTAGAAAAATACTCATTAGTGTAATTGCAGTTGTTGTGGTTGCGTTGTCGTTTAAATATTGTGAGTTCAAAAAAGACAATCCGGAAGAACTTAGTTACAACACCAATTTAATTCAGCAACAAATTTTGAATGTAGGCAAATTAGTTGTGACCGAAGGACATTTTGCCGAGGTGATTACCTATAAAAACCAACAAAAATACCTGATGAATATGCTTTCTTTTGAAAAGAAAGCGCTCTTGGTTGTCAATGTCGATGTAACAGTAGCCTATGATTTGCATCAAATGAAATACGATATTGACGAAAAAAATAAAACTATCACTATTTTAAACATTCCCAAAGAAGAAATCAAAATTAGTCCCGATATTCAGTTTTATGATGTGGAACAAAGTAAATTAAATCCGTTTACCGGAGAGGATTATAATAAAATCAATAAGCAGGTACGGGCTAATTTAGCTAAGAAAATAGCCAATTCGTCTTTGAAGAAAAATGCTAAAAATCGCTTGATTAGTGAGTTGTCACAACTTTTTATTCTGACTAAAAACTTAGGCTGGACTTTAAAATTTGAGGGAAATATTATTGAGAGTGAAACCGATTTAACTCAAAAAATCAAGTTGTGAGTTTTTAATTTCCAAAAAAATCTCTTCCCCCGGTTCTAAAATACTCTATTTTATAAAAAAACATTTCAGCCATGTTTTTAGCACGGAGTTTGGCTTCTTCGGCTAACTCTCCGGTATAAAGTTTATCAATGGTTTCGGTAAAAATTTCCATCCAACGATTAAAATGTGCTTTTTCTACCGGTAAATGTTTGTGTGGCGGAAACGGGCTTCCGGAATAAGTGTGTTCTTCCAGTAAAATAGTTTGCCAAAAACGATACATACGTTCTAAATGTGCCGACCAGTTATTACCAATTTTTTCATTGAAAATTGGACCAATCAGCGGGTCTTTTTGAACTTTAGAATAAAAAGTATCTACCAATAGTTTAATATCATCAAGATTTTGTATATCGTTTAAATAAGGCATTTTTGATCGAATAATGGATTACGGAAATATTTTTTAGCCAATTAGCTGGTTGAATAAATCAAGTTTGTCATTGAGATATTTGTATTCAAAACCCTTGTTATTCATCTTGGTTTTAATAGCTTCAATATCATTTTTGTTTTTAAGTTCAAGCCCAACAACGGCCGGGCCTGTTTCGCGATTGTTTTTCTTGGTAAACTGGAAATAGGTAATATCGTCGTCCGGGCCTAAAATGTCGTTGACAAATTCTTTTAAAGCGCCAGGACGTTGCGGAAACTGAATCATAAAATAATGCATCAGTCCTTCATAAAGCAAGGAACGTTCTTTTATTTCGGCGGTGCGTTCAATATCGTTGTTGCTTCCGCTGACGATACAAACGACGGTTTTACCTTTTATTTTTTCTTTGTAAAAATCCAAGGCGGCTATGGCTAAAGCTCCTGCTGGTTCAACTACCATGGCTTCTTCGTTGTATAAACGTAAAATGCTGGTACAAACTTTGCCTTCCGGAACCAGAATAATGTCGCTTAGGCTTTTTTTACAAATGTCAAAAGTGAGTTTGCCCACTTGTTTTACGGCTGCTCCGTCAACAAATTTATCGATATTGTCTAAAACGGTTACTTTGTTATTGGCGATGGAAGTTTGCATCGAAGGTGCGCCTTCAGGTTCTACACCAATGATTTTAGTTTGCGGACTTAAATGTTTAAAAACTTCTGAAAGCCCGGAGGCTAGTCCGCCGCCACCTATTGGAACAAAAACATAATCAATAGGTTTTTTATAGCTTTCTAAGATTTCGAGTCCTACAGTTCCCTGACCGGCAATTACTTTTTCATCATCAAAAGGATGAATAAAAGCCATCTTGTTTTTAGTGGATTCTGCTATTGCGGCCGTATAAGCATCATCAAAAGTATCGCCCGTAAGGATGATTTCTACATAATTCTCTCCAAAAAGTTTTACTTGTTTTATTTTTTGTTTCGGAGTGGTTTTAGGCATGTAAATTTTGCCTTTTATCTGAAGCAATTTGCAGGAATAAGCCACACCCTGAGCGTGATTTCCGGCGCTGGCGCAAATAACACCCTGTTCCTGTTCTTCAGCAGTAAGGGTGCTTATTTTGTTGTAAGCACCTCTGATTTTATAAGAACGAACGGTTTGTAAATCTTCTCTTTTTAATAAAATTGTAGCATTAAATTCGTTTGAAAGATTTAAATTTTTGGATAAAGGTGTTGCCATTACAACATCCTGTAATTGTTTTTTGGCTTCTATTATTTGTTGAAATAAACTCATAATTCCGGTATAAAAAAACCTCCTTAACGGAGGTTTGATAAATTGTATTTTTGGTACTGATTTACATAACTCTCCGTCATTATTAGGGAATAATAATGTTAATCGCGATACGTATGTTAATCAAATTTTTCATGTTTTTGAATTGTTTAACAAATATATAAATTTTTGCTTTTAGAATTCAGGAGTTGTTTATTTTGTTTCGGGAGCAGGAGGAAACTGAGCCAGAATTTTAGAAACAAATTCGTTGATTTGTTTTTCTTTCTCTTTTCGGTTTTCAGTAAGGGTTCCTATTCCTTCTCCTTGCCAAATCAATTCTTTCTTTTTAGCATCAATTAAATCAATGTAAAGTGTGCCTTGAGTTGACGAGGAAACATAAGTATTGCCGCCCCATAAAAAAGGATTCCAGCCCCATCCCCAGCCGTATCCCCAACCCATGTTGAATTGGTTCACGTCAATTTGTTCTCTTTCTTTAGTGAAAATATTGACTAATAAGTCGGGATTTTCACTTTTGCTCATCCCTTTCTGCATTAACGCATTGTCGATGGCATGTAAAATTCTTTTTTTGTCCAATTCCGAAATCTGAACACGGTCAATTCCTTTTTTGTGGAAAGCATAGGTTTTGTATTGGCTAAAATCCACGTGGCTGTCGTAATCAGAGTTGACTCTTATCGAGCTACAGGCACTTAGCAGAAAAAGAAATAATAAGGGTATTATTTTGATTGTTTTCATAATGCAATTATTTGATTACTAATGTATAATTAAAAATCCGGTTTTGATTAGAACTTTTAAAAAGGAAAAAGTTTGAAATAAAGCTATTTTCGTATACTTCCTGTTTTTTTATCATATCCATAAGGACAATGTCGGCAGCCACTTTTACAGCAATAGCCTCTTTTTAAATGGTATTTTTCGGTAAAACATTTGTAACCTTCGGCGGTGTAATAGAAATCTTCGCCTTCAGTTAATTTATTTTCATTACTTTGTCCTGTCATTCAATAGCGTTATTTATACAAATTTATAAATTAAAAGACCAATGTTTTTTGTTGTTAACAAGTATTTAATACCTAAAGGATTCCGTGGTTTGACGGTTTTTCCTTTTGTGTTTTTGAAATTTCGTGTTGATAAAGACAATGTTGTTTTTGTCAATCACGAGCGTATTCATTTGCGACAACAAACAGAGTTGTTAATTCTGCCTTTTTTTGTTTGGTATTTTTTAGAATACCTCTTTAATCTTCTGAAATACAACAACAAAAATCATGCCTATCGAAATATTTCTTTTGAAAGAGAAGCTTACAACAATGAAGCAGATTTAGAATATCTTAAAAAAAGAAAGCTTTTTGGTTTTTGGAAGTATTTATTTTTAAATAAAGTTTAAAGTTTTAACCGCAGAGACAGTTAAGGCTTTCACAGAGTTTTGAAAGTTTAGAAAGAAAATAATTTGCGAATTTGCGGTGGAAAATAATGGAGAAATTTTAGAAGTTTTACCTTTGTAAAAAAAAGTTTTGAATCAGGAATTACAAATATTATTTCCTAAATCTATCTCGGTTACAATTAAAAGAGAGGATTTGTTGCACCCGGTAGTTTCCGGAAATAAATTTCGAAAATTAAAATACAATTTACTTCAGGCAAAAGCCGAGAATAAAGAAACGCTCCTCACTTTTGGAGGGGCTTTTTCTAATCATATTGCAGCGGTAGCTTATGCAGCTCAGGAGCAGGGTTTTCGGTCTGTTGGTGTTGTTCGCGGAGATGAATTAAACGAAAAGACAGATAGTAATCCAACCTTGCAATTCGCTAAGGAATGCGGAATGCAATTTGAATTTGTGTCACGCGAAGCTTATCGCCATAAAACAGAAGCGGTTTTTTTGGAAGAATTAAAAGCAAAATTTGGTGATTTTTATCTCGTTCCCGAAGGAGGGACTAATGCATTGGCAATAAAAGGCTGTCAGGAGATTTTAACGGAAGAAGACGCGAAGTTTGATTATATTTGTTGTGCGGTTGGAACCGGCGGAACGATTTCGGGAATTATTAACAGTGCTTTGTCTCATCAAAAAGTTTTGGGATTTCCGGCCTTGAAAGGCAATTTTTTACAGGATGAAATCCGTATTTTTGCAGAGAATGACAACTGGGAATTAATTAATGATTATCATTTTGGCGGATATGCTAAGATTAATGAAGAATTGGTTCGTTTTATCAATCAGTTTTATAAGGATACTAAAATTCCGTTAGATCCGGTTTATACAGGGAAAATGGTTTTTGGTGTTTTGGATTTAATTCAAAAAGATTTTTTTCCGGCGCATTCCAATATTTTGCTTATTCATACCGGTGGATTACAGGGAATCTTTGGAATGAATGAACGTTTAAAAAACAAACAATTACCAACAATAACAATCGATGTTTAAAAAAAGCCTACTATTATTTATTATCATCACTTTAGTGAGTTGTCACGCTACAAAATCCCCAATTGTAACGACTAAAAAAGCAGCTTCTAAAAACAATGCCTATTCTTCAAGAACTAAAAAAAACAGCAAAAGTCGTAACGAAGTCATTGAATCTACTTCCCGAACGGTGGTTACCAATGATATTGTGAGCAATTATGTGTTAGAATACAAAGATATTGCGATGAGTAATATGAAAACTTATGGGATTCCGGCGAGTATTATTCTGGCACAGGGAATTCTAGAATCGGGAGCGGGAAGAGGTGATTTGGCTGTTAGTGCTAATAATCATTTTGGTATCAAATGCCATTCCGACTGGACGGGAGATTCTGTACGACACGATGACGATGCCAGACAGGAGTGTTTTAGAAAATATGATAAAGTAGCCGAATCTTTCCGCGATCACGCCTTGTTTTTGACCGGAAAAGGAAGGTATTCCAGTTTGTTTGAATTGGATAAAGATGATTATCAGGCTTGGGCAAAAGGCTTGCGTAAAGCGGGTTATGCTACGGATCCCAAATATCCTGAAAAATTAATTTCTTATATCGAAAGGTATAATCTGGCACAATATGATGCGCAGGTTTTAGGAATTAAATACCGACCGATAGAAAATCAAAATACAAGGTCAATTGCAGTGAGTTCCCGAAATGAATCCTATTATGAGGTTCAAAAAGGCGATACCTTATATTCTATTTCGAAAAAATACAATATGATGGTGGACGATTTGAAACGCAAAAATAAATTGACAGACAATACCCTTTATATCGGTCAAAAATTAAAAGTAAATTAACTACAAGTTGTAAAATAAAAATGTTATACCAAAGAAGTAGTCAGCTATTTGCTGAAGCAGAAAAAGTAATTCCCGGAGGAGTAAATTCGCCGGTACGAGCCTTCAAATCAGTTGGAGGAACCCCAATTTTTGTAAAAGAAGCCAAAGGAGCTTATTTGTATGATGAAGATGGAAACCGATTAATCGATTATATCAATTCCTGGGGGCCAATGATTTTAGGGCATGCTTATGAGCCGGTAGTTCAGGCAGTGACAGCAAGAGCTCAAAAGGGAACTTCTTTTGGAATGCCAACTGAGTTGGAAACCCAAATCGCTAAGTTAGCGGTTTCGATGGTCCCCAATATTGATAAAATTCGTTTTGTAAATTCCGGAACAGAAGCCTGTATGAGTGCAGTGCGATTAGCACGCGGATTTACAAAAAGAGATAAAATAATTAAATTTTCAGGCTGTTATCATGGCCATTCGGATTCTTTTCTGATTCAGGCGGGAAGTGGCGCGATGACTTTTGGAACGCCTAACAGTCCTGGTGTAACAGCCGGAACGGCTAAAGATACATTGTTAGCTAGATACAATGATTTAGAAAATGTAAAGGGTTTAATTGAGGCGAATCCTAATGAAATTGCTGCCATTATTGTGGAACCTGTTGCGGGAAATATGGGTTGCGTACCTCCGCTAAAAGGATTTTTGGAAGGTTTACGTCAGTTATGTTCGGAGAATGGAATTTTGTTGATTTTTGATGAGGTAATGACTGGTTTCCGTCTGGCAAAAGGTGGAGCGCAGGAATTACTAAAAATTGATGCCGATATTGTTTGTTTCGGAAAAGTAATTGGTGGCGGATTACCGGTAGGAGCTTTTGCTGCCCGTGAAGAAATTATGAATTATTTAGCGCCACTTGGGCCTGTGTATCAGGCAGGAACTTTGTCCGGAAATCCATTGGCGATGGCCGCGGGTCTGGCAATGTTAGAATCTTTAAATAATGATGCCGCTATTTTTGAACGATTGGAACAAAAAACAGCTTACTTAGAAGCCGGAATTCAACGTGTGTTGCAGGCTAACAAAATTGTTTATACGATTAACAGAGTTGGTTCGATGATTTCGGTGCATTTTGATGAAAGTCCTGTTGTTGATTTTCAAACTGCCGCTAAAGGTGATAATGCCACTTTTAAAAAGTTTTTCCACGGTTTGTTACAGGAAGGTGTTTACATTGCGCCCTCAGCTTACGAAACCTGGTTTATAACTGATGCGCTGACTTATGAAGATTTGGATTTTACCATCAACGCGATTGATAAAGTTTCTAAAACGCTATAATTTTGGACATAAAAAAAGCTTCGGAATTCCGAAGCTTTTTTGTTATTAGTTATCCATGTCACCGCCGCCTCTTGGTCCGTTGTCATCCATTCCCATACCACCTTGTCTTTCACTCATTCTTTGCTGCATTCTTTCTCTCATTTTGTCCTGATTGCTTTTCCATTTTGTGAATTGTTCAGGAGTTAAAATAGCTTTCATTTTTTCTTCAGAAGCTTTCATATGATCCTGCATTCCTTTTTTTTGGTCGCCTGCTTTTTCTTTGGATTTGTCCTTTTTATTTTTCATGTCGGCCATCATCGCTTCTCTTTCTTTAGCTTCGTCGGCATACATTTGTTTTAGTTGCTCCTGTTGTTTGGCGTCTAAGTTCAAATCCTTAGTCATTCTTTCCACACGTCTTTCGGCGCGCTGTTCAGGAGTCATGTTTCCCATTTCACCTCTTTGAGGTCTTTCTTTTCTGTCTTGTGCAAAAGTTGATACACTAGCAACTAATAATGCAGCAATAATTAATTTTTTCATTTTTCTTGATTTATGTTAAAAGTTATGGGTATAAGATGATAAATAAAGAGAAAGGTTTAATTATTGTCAAAAAAAATATTTATTTTTTTAAAATAGTGAATATCGTTTGTCGTTGGTTTTTTAAATAGCTGTTTTTATTTAAAAGAAGGAGCTTCAAATTTTACAAATCCGCCTTTATTTTCTTTTCGTTCAATGGATTGCGTAACGATTAAACTTCCGATGGTAATCATATTCAGTAATTCAAAATAAGCCGAATTGAGCTGGTGATTTTCGCCTAATTTTTCAATGGCTGCCTTCCATTCTAAAAGTTGAATTTTAGCATTTTGCAAATCGGTTTCGTATCTGACGATTCCGGCATTTTGTCGCATGAGTTGTTGCAAATTTGCCTTTAAAGTATTCAGATAGTCAGTGTCAATTTCTGGTTTTTCCATGCTGTTGTATTCCGGAATTGCAATATTCGGAACTTCTGTTTTTAAAGCAGGATTCGACAAATATTCAAATATTCTGCTGGAATAAACTAATGCTTCTAATAAAGAATTAGATGCCAAACGATTTGCTCCATGCAATCCGGTTTGCGAACATTCTCCGCAGGCAAATAAATTGTTTACCGAAGTTTTTCCATCCATATCTACGACAATTCCTCCGCAAATATAATGTTGTGCCGGAACAACCGGAATCCAGTCTTTGGTAACATCAATTCCTGCTTTAAGACAATGATTGTAAATCATCGGAAAATGTTGTTTGAACGCTTCAATGTCCAAGTGGGAACAATCTAAATAAACGCAGTCGTCTCCTGATTTTTTTAGTTCCAAATCAATGCTTTGGGAAACAATATCACGCGAAGCCAGTTCTTCTCTGCTATCATAATCAATCATAAAACGGCGACCATTTTTAGTACGTAGATAAGCACCAAAACCACGAACCGCTTCAGAAATTAAAAACTTAGAACCTGTGGTTGGCTCGTAAAAAGCAGTCGGGTGAAACTGAATAAATTCCATTTCTTTAATGCTGGCATTGGCACGATAAGCCATCGCTATCCCGTCTCCGGTAGCAATAGCGGGATTAGTGGTGTGACCGTAAAGAATTCCAATTCCTCCGGTGGCCAGTAAAGTAATATCTGATTTATAAGTGCTTATTTTTTGTGTTTTTTGATCTAAAACATAAGCTCCCAAACAGTAATTTTCGGCTGTAATTAAATCGGTGGCAAAATGATGGTCTAAAACGGTGATGTTGCTTTTTTGGTAAACCTGTCCTAAAATAGCGCGTTCAATTTCGTGACCTGTCTGGTCTTTGTGATGTACCACGCGGTTTTCAGAATGCCCGCCTTCTTTTCCTAAATTCAAATTGCCGTCTGAATTTTTGTCAAATTTGGCTCCCCATTCAATTAATTCTTTTAATCGTTGAGGACCTTCTGTTACCACCATTCTTACTACTGATTCATTGCATAATCCATCGCCACAAATCAAAGTATCTTCGATGTGTTTTTGGTAGGAATCTTCGTTTTTGTCGGTAACAATAGCAATACCACCCTGTGCGTATTTGGTATTGGATTCGTCGGCATTAGCTTTAGTTACAATGGTAACTTTTTTGTCCGGAAATTGTTCCGCAATTCGGAGCGCAAAGGTCAAGCCGGCAACACCCGAGCCTATTATCAGGTAATTGGTATTTGTCATTATTTAGATAATTCAAGCATTCTTTCGATAGGAACTAATGCTTTTTGGATAATGTCTTCGGCTACGTGCACTTCCGGGCTTTCGTTTGCTAAGCAATCATAGACTTTTTGTAAAGTATTCATTTTCATGTAGCCACATTCGCTGCAGGCGCACGTATTATCCTCTTTTGCCGGAGCAGGAATTAATGTTTTATTAGGAACTTCTTCCTGCATTTTGTGTAAAATACCAAATTCAGTTGCAACAATAAATTTGTTGTTCGGATTGGTTTTTACATATTCAATCATTCCGGAAGTAGAACCAATGTAACTGGCGGTTTCCAAAATGTGTGTTTCAGATTCCGGGTGAGCGATGATTTGAGCATCCGGATGTTGTTTGTATAAGGCAATTAGTTTGTCTAATGAAAAAGCTTCGTGAACCACACAGGAACCATCCCAAAGAAGCATTTCTCTTCCGGTTTTGCTCATGACATACTTTCCAAGGTTTTTATCCGGAGCAAAAATAATTGGCTTGTCTTTTGGAATTGATTCTACAATTTTTACAGCATTAGCTGAGGTTACCACAATATCCGTCAGTGCTTTTACTTCGGCAGAGCAGTTTACATAAGTAATTACGGTGTGATCAGGATGCTGATCGATGAAATTTTTAAATAAGTCCGGCGGACAAGATTCTGCCAAAGAGCAACCTGCATTCAAATCAGGAAGGATTACTTTTTTAGAAGGATTTAAAATCTTTGCTGTTTCGGCCATAAAATGAACCCCCGCAAAAAGAATAATATCAGCATCCACCTTAGTGGCTTCCTGTGATAATCCCAAGCTGTCTCCTACATAATCAGCGATATCCTGAATGTCATTTTCCTGGTAATAATGTGCCAGAATTACGGCATTTTTTACTTTTTTTAATTCTAATATACGCTCTTTTAAATCTTTTATTTTTTCTGTGTCCATTTTGTTAATTACAAGTATTTGAAAGTAATACTCTTGTTTTTATTGGTGTTGTTTTTTTATAAAAACGAATTTGATTAATATCTTAAAAAAGTATCTCCGGATTTAATTCCTGAAGCGAGTTCTTCTAAATTAGTGTTTTCTAACATAGCAGCCAGTTCGTTTCGGATGAATTTAAATTTATCGTGAACCGGACAAGGATGTTCTTCCGAACAATGACTCAGTCCAAGACCACAACCTGTAAAAACCTGATTGCCTTCTAATGCTGTCACAATTTGAGATAATTTTATCTGACTCATTGTTTCTTTTGGAATTTCAAATCCGCCTCCTACGCCTTTAATCGAATGAATAATGTTGTTTTTGGAAAGGATTTGTAAAATTTTAGCAGTAAAAGCTTCCGGGGAATCTATTTTTTTGGCAATGTCTTTCAGCCCAACACGGTTGTTTTGAAAAGATTCTGATGCAATGAAAATAGTTGCCCTGATTCCGTATTCACAAGTTTTAGAGAACATATTTAATTTTTTACAAATTTATTGAAATAAGTTCATTATTGAACTATAATTTTTGAGGTTGAATTGCTTTGAAATTTAACAAAATACCGGAAATTAGTGTTGATAGTCCTAATGGTAAAAAAATACTGGCGGTAAAAAGATTTTCTGTATATCCGGGAAGCTGTCCTTTGTTGAAAAAAAAGTGGCTGCCTTGTAGAAATAAAAGTAATTCGGTACCCGTAAAACCTATTAAAAACAATAAGATTCCTAATTTGACGCGTTTCTTTTGTCCGTTTAGAAATGTATTTTGCAGCACAAATCCCAATAAAAAACCACTAATGATTCCGAGCATTGTTAAATGTATGTAGCCAATGACAAAATTTCGAATTTGATGTGAAATTTGGGCAAATTCAGGAATTAAAACAACCAACTGAATGACGACTTTTAGGACTAATGAAGTTAAGGCGAAGCCATAAACCAGTTTTTCAACAGCTTTTAAATTGGAAAAGAAAGTTTCAAAATGAGGTCGGATGATTTGGATAAAAAGAATAAAAGAAATCAGTTGCAATAGTACTCCCAGACTGTTTATCCAATGGAAAAGAGGATTAGGAAGATACCAACTTACCGGCAAAGCCAAGGTTAAAACCGTAGCCGAAACCTGAAAATTATAAAATCGCTGAAATATTTTTTTGTCGATAGTTGCATTCAAATGTTTGAGAAATAACGCTAAAATGGCAAATAAAAACCAGCCGTTAAACTGAAAATGAAGGAAAAACTGAATGGCTATCTGATAAAAAGCACTGGCTTTTCCTAAGAGTCCAACTGCCGGGCCCAAACACCAAACGCCTAAAGTGGACAATATCATGAAAAACAATGCGGTTCTTAAAAGTTGTTTTTCAGGTAGCGAATTGGTTTTGGCATCTTTCCAAACTAATCGACAGAAATAGTAACTGCAAAAAATATGCAGCGTAGAAAAAATTATAGAAAATAAAGCGTAACCTTCCACAGGAAAACGAAACATCATTCCGATGACGGCAATTTCGGTTAGCCAGAATAATCGGTTGTAAAAAGGTTTTTGCTGCGCTGTTTTTGGAATAAAAAAATGAACAATTAAGCTGTAAATCATCAGATAAACCCAGCCTAGCATGGCTACGTGTGAATGTCCGTGTAATAAAAATTGGTAATTGATATTGGGAACAGGAAAAATTGCAACAAACCGAAGTACTAGTCCCATGCTGGCTGCAATGAAAAAATTAATAAAACAGATTAAGAGCCAATGTTTTCGCATAATTATCCTCTGATAGAAACTTTTATTTTTGAAGTGGAAAGTTTTTCTTCGTTTAATATTTTAAGTGAGTGACCTAAATTTTCTAAGGTTTTTACGCCGTTTACAAAATACTGAAGGTAGTAATTCCCCGAATATTTTTTGCTTTCTAAATATATAATCATCTGTTGAATATCTTTTTCAGGAATCAATTCCGAATGAACAGTGGTTCGAACTTCAAATGGAAGTTGGTTTTCTAAAAGTAAATCTAAAGATTTTTCAAATTGTAGAAAAAGAACCGATTGGGTTATTTTTTCAAAATGTTTCGGTAGCGCTTTAAAATCAAGCGACACATAATCAATCAATTGTTTTTCAATCAGTTTTTTTAAGAGCATTGGTCTGGAACCGTTAGTGTCAATTTTGATTAGAAATCCCATTTTTTTAATTTCCAAAATGAGGTCGATAATGTTTTTGTGTAATAAACATTCGCCTCCGCTAAGAACTACTGCGTCAAGTAAATTTTTACGGGAATGAAGAAAAGTAAGCGCTTTTTCAAAAGAAATACTTCCTTTTCCAAGAACAATTTCGGGATTGTAACAATACAAACAACGCATATTACAGCCTGCAAACCAAAGTATACAGGCTGATTGATGCGCATAATCTAATAAAGTAAAAGGCGTTATGCTGTAAATAGGTGTACTAACATTTTCCTTCATTGAAATGAGTGCGTTGTTTGTGTTCTCCTTTTTTTCCAATGTTGAAGCTTTCTACCGGACGATGATAGCCCATTACTCGGGTGTACACTAAGCATTTGGTTCTTAAATGCTGTTTTTCTTCTAAAATTGGGTTTGTGGTTGTTTTCATGATTATTTATAGTTTGTTGTTTTGAATTAACCTTTTTGTTGAACTAATTTTGTTGCTTCAGCAATAATAATTTCATCACATTTCGGGCAATATTCATGCTCACCGTTCAAATAACCATGAACAGGGCAAACACTAAATACCGGTGTCACGGTGATGTAAGGCAGTTTAAAGTTAGACAATACCTTTTTTACGAATTGTTTACAGGCTTCGGGCGAACTGATTTTTTCACTCATATACAAATGCAAAACCGTTCCTCCGGTGTATTTGCATTGCAATTCATCCTGTAAAAACAAAGCTTCGAAAGGATCTTCGGTATGGTTCACCGGAATTTGGGAGCTGTTCGTGTAATAAATATTCTCTTCCTGTCCCGCCTGATAAATATCGGCAAAGCGTTTCTTGTCTTCTTTGGCAAAACGATAGGTAGTTCCTTCGGCTGGTGTGGCTTCCAGATTGTATAAATTTCCGGTTTGTTCTTGAAATTCTTTCATTCGGTTACGTATATGATCCAGAATTTCAGCAGCCAATGCAATTCCTGTGTTGGACGTTATCGTATCCTGATTTTCGGTAAAATTGACAATCATTTCGTTGATTCCGTTTACGCCAATCGTAGAAAAATGATTTCTGAAATGTTGCAGATAACGCTTCGTGTACGGATACAAACCACGGTCGTACATTTCCTGAATAAAGATTCTTTTTTTCTCCAAAGTCGATTTTGAAATGTATAATAATCGGTCTAATTGTTCGAATAATTCGGCTTTGTTTCCTTTGTATAAATAGCCCAAACGCGCCATGTTGATAGTTACCACACCAATACTTCCCGTCATTTCGGCACTTCCAAAAAGACCGTTTCCGCGTTTTAACAATTCGCGTAAATCCAATTGCAAACGGCAACACATAGAACGAACAGCATTGGGTTTATAAGCATTCGGATTTTCGGATTTATTTCCGTTTTCATCCAAAACATACTGACTCCCGATGAAATTCTGGAAATAAGAAGACCCAATTTTAGCTGTATTTTGGAAAAGTAAATCGGTGTTTTCGCCGTTCCAGTCAAATTCTTCGGTGATATTTACCGTTGGAATCGGGAAGGTAAAAGGCTGTCCATTGGCATCGCCTTCGGTCATTACGGTGTAATAGGCTTTGTTAATGAGGTTCATTTCGGCTTGAAAATGCTCGTAACGCAAATCGGTTAATTTAGTTACGCCTCTTTCTTTGGCTCTGACCAAAAGATCATAATTGAAATTTCCCTCAAAAAAGTGTAAATCATTTTTCGTCGGAATTTGTGTTTTCAAATCTTCAGGAACCACCCAATCCAAAGTAATGTTGGTAAAAGGCGATTGTCCCCAACGCGCCGGAACATTCAGATTGTAAACAAAACTGCGAACCGCTTTTAGTACATCATCAAAAGAGAGATTGTCTTTGAAAACATAAGGCGCCAAATAAGTATCGAAAGAACTGAAAGCCTGAGCACCTGCCCATTCGCTTTGCAAAATCCCCAGAAAATTAGCCATTTGTCCCAGCGCTTCCCTAAAGTGTGACGGTGCTTTGCTTTCTACACGACCGCGAACACCGTTAAAACCTTCGTTCAATAAAACGCGCAAACTCCAGCCGGCACAGTAGCCGGTCAGGCAATCCAAATCATGGATATGAATATCGCCGTTGCGGTGCGCGTAACCTTCTTCTTTTGAATACACTTTGTCCAGCCAATAATTGGCAATAATTTTTCCCGCTACATTGTTGACCAAACCGGCATTGGAATAAGAAGTATTGGCATTGGCATTAATGCGCCAGTCGGTTTGTTTAATGTATTCTTCAATGGTTTGCGTGCTGTCCACATAAGTGGTATCCTCGTTTAAACCATTAATATGCTCGCGTTGCAATTTACGGCTATGACGGTAAAGCATAAACGAACGCATGACGTTAAAATACTTTTTTTCAAAAAGCTGTTTTTCTATAATGTCCTGAATTTCTTCAACTGACCAGGTTTCTTTAGGTTCTAACTGCTCAATGACTTTTTCAAAAATACTTTCATCAATTGCTATGGAAACACTCTGAAAGCTTTTTTCGATAGCATCTTTTATTTTGAAAGATTCAAAAGGTTTGTATTGGCCGTTTCTTTTGATAACATATTTTTCCATAGCATTTGATGATTTGAAGTATTTAGAGTTCTGTGAATTTTTGTTCTAATTCGACTGCTTTTGGAAATAAAATATTGTTTTCCAGATGAATGTGTTTGTGTAAATCTTCTTCAAATTCCTGTAGCATCGCAAAAGTTACTTTGTAAGTATTGCAGGCATCTGCCGGCGGCGTATAATTATGGGTTAAAGAAGCAATTTTTCTAAAGCGTTCACCTTCTGCATCGTGTTCGTGCATCATCATAGCAATGGGGTTTTCAACAGTTCCAAAATGTGGTTGTTCTACTAATTCATCCTGTAGTGTTGCTTTGACCATTTTTTTGACAAAAGGGAATAAAATCAGTTCTTCTTTTTTCATGTGTTGCGCCAGTTCGCCGGCGCAGCCTTTAAAAAGTTCGTTGATTTCAAAAAGTTCCGGATGAGCTGCGCCGTGAACTTTACAGAGTTTGTCTAAGAACGGAAGCAAAATTTGCGTTTTGTCCTGAACATAACGATGATGTGTTTTTTCGATATAATCGGCTAATAAGTCCAACGGCCAGGATTTAAAATCGATAGTGTTGTCGTTTTTGGTGTTTAAAACTGTATTAATTTCGTTTAAAATGGTTTCTGAATCCTGTCCTTTTTTTTCACAGGCTTCTTCGATTGTTCGGTTTCCTTTGCAGCAAAAATCGATACCGTATTTTGAAAAAACAGCTGCTGTTCTAAAGTCATCGGCAACATATTGACCTATTGTTTTTTGTTCTAAAATTTCCATAATAATTGTTTTTAATTTTTAAATCTCTGCTACAAATGTAATGATTAATTTTAAATAAAAGATAAATTTGTCTTTTATTGTAATTTTAATTGTAATATTTTGTAATTCATGGTGATATGTTTTGTTTTTTACTTCTTGATTTTAGAAAAAAAATAAAATCGATTCCATGATTTTTATCATATTTTAAGTTTTTTTTAAGAGCGTATTTTGTCATAAAACAATAAAAGATAAATTTATCCTTTATTTATTGAAAACGATACATTTTAATAATAAATAATTATGAAACCCAAACTAACTTTAATGAAACAAAGTATGCGAATTGCAGTAGTGGGAGCAGTGTTGTTAAACTTGTTTTCTTGTGCAAAAAAAGAAGAAAAAGATGCTGAATATTATAAGAGCATTGCAATTGAAGGGCAAAAAGAAGCCGAGCTTACTGCGCCCCCTTTAGTGCCAAAACCGGTAGGCGACCGTGCAGCTACCAAATTAGTGGTTAACATGGAAATTAAGGAGCAGGAAGGAGAAATGGTTGATGGTGTAAAATATACCTATTGGACTTTTGGAGGTTCGGTTCCGGGAAGTTTCATCAGAACTCGAGTGGGAGATGAGGTTGAATTTCACTTAAAAAACCATCCGGATAACAAAATGCCACATAATATTGATTTGCATGCGGTTACGGGACCCGGAGGAGGAGCAACTTCTTCCTTAGTAGCACCGGGACACGAGAAGGTGTTTAATTTTAAAACCATAAATCCAGGATTGTATGTTTACCATTGTGCCACGGCACCGGTTGGGATGCACATTGCTAACGGAATGTACGGTTTGATTTTGGTAGAACCGGAAGGAGGTTTACCACCAGTTGATAAGGAATATTATGTAATGCAGGGCGATTTTTATACCAAAGGAAGTTACGGAGAATCAGGGAAACAACCTTTTGACATGAATAAAGCTATTAAAGAAGATCCTGATTATGTAGTGTTTAATGGAAAAGTTGGCGCGTTGACAGGAGATAAATCTATTACAGCAAAAGTAGGTGAAACGGTTCGTATTTTCATGGGAAATGGCGGGCCAAATCTGGTTTCTTCTTTCCATGTTATTGGCGAAATTTTCGATAAAGTTCACATAGAAGGAGGCGATAAAATTAATAAAAATGTACAAACTACTTTAATTCCTGCCGGAGGTTCTGCTATCGTTGAGTTTAAGGTAGATGTTCCGGGAACTTTCATTTTGGTGGATCATTCAATTTTTAGAGCTTTCAACAAAGGAGCTTTGGGAATGCTAAAAGTAGAAGGTGATGAGAATAAAAAAGTGTATTCCGGAACAACTCAGGAAGGAATTTATTTGCCGGAAGGCGGAACCATTCAAAACATGCCAAGAGAAAACGGTGTGGCTAAAAAAGTGGCGGCTAAAACGCTTCCGGAACAAATTGAGTCTGGTAGAGAATTGTACGGAAGAACCTGTTTTGCCTGTCATCAGCCAAGCGGCCAAGGAATTCCAAATGCCTTTCCTCCTTTGGCAAAATCTGATTTCTTAAATGCTAATCCGGATCGGGCAATTAATGCGGTCTTACATGGATTAAGCGGTGAAATTACAGTTAATGGAAAAAAATTCAACAATGTCATGACCAGTCAGAATTTAACGGATGAAGAAGTAGCTGATGTATTAACCTATGTTTATAACAGTTGGGGTAATAATAAAACGGTAATTACGCCGGCAAGAGTGAAAGCGGTTAGAGCAAAACCAGCTCCAAAAGCAGCAGCAACACATTAAGATTTCTGAAAAACGGAATTGAGAAAAGTTTAAAAAAATTAAAAGATAATCAAAATGAAAAAATATGTATTTGCAATTGCAATGATGGGATTTGGATTATATGGTTTTAGTCAAAATGCTGTCAAAGGAAAAGGAGTGTATGATAAAGTTTGTATCACCTGTCATCAGGCTACAGGACTGGGAATCCCCGGAGCTTTTCCTCCGTTGGCAAAATCGGATTATTTAAATAAAGATGTAAATCGTGCCATTAGAGGAGTGGTAAAAGGACTGAGCGGACCAATTGTTGTAAATGGTAAAAAATATACTTCAGCAATGCCGGCACAACCCCTGACTGATCAACAACTGGCTGACGCTTTTACTTATGTGTACAGCAGTTGGGGAAATAACAAAACAGTAGTTACCCCCGCAATGGTTAAAGCACAAAGAAAATAAAGTTTAAAAAATTAAGAATGAGAACCCTGTTACAGAGAAAAATAACCGTATTCATCTTACTGTTAGGAATAGTAACGTCTGTTGGTGCTCAACAAACTCCAATGGTTACCATAAAGAAGGGAAAGTTTGTCCCTCTTTATGGTTCCATTGATAAAAAACCGCTGAAAGTTGCCGCTTTTGAAATGGATGTTTATCCGGTAACGAATGCGCAATTTGTAGTTTTTCTAAAAAAATATCCGGCTTACGCTCGTTCTAAAATAAAAGGAATTTTTGCTGATAAAAGTTATTTGTCCCAATGGGAAAGTGATTTTAATTATGGCAAAAATAATTTAGGGAATGCTCCGGTTACCAATGTTTCCTGGTTTGCAGCCAAAAAATATTGTGAATGTCAGGGGAAAAGGTTGCCTACTATGGACGAATGGGAATATGTAGCCATGGCTGATGAAAAAAGAACTGATGCCCGAAGTCAGGAAAACTATACCAAATACATTTTGTCCTGGTATGAAAAACCTAAAGCTTATGCCAATCCGATAGGACAAACCTTTCGGAATTACTGGGGCGTTTATGATATGCACGGATTGGTTTGGGAATGGACGTCTGACTTCAACAGTATTTTTCTTTCGGGAGAATCGCGAAAAGATAAGGATACCGATAAGAATTTATTTTGCGGAAGCGGTTCTATTAACGCCAGCGATTT
Organism: Flavobacterium pokkalii; assembly: GCF_014596575.1. Lineage (GTDB taxonomy): Bacteria > Bacteroidota > Bacteroidia > Flavobacteriales > Flavobacteriaceae > Flavobacterium > Flavobacterium pokkalii. The sequence goes on from NZ_NASZ01000022.1 coordinate 50,998, forward strand.
AATGAATTATGCCGCTTTTATGCGCTATGCTTTCAGAGGAAGTTTGAAAGCAAGGTACACTACAATTAACCTTGGATTTCGTTGCGCCAGAGATATTGCAACTCCTGCGAAATCCATTCAAAAAAGTAAAAAATGAACTCAAAATTTAAAAATAGTAATGTGAAAATTGCAAAAAGACTACTGTTTTTTTTAGCGGTTTTCAGCGGCATTTTAATGATGCAATCCTGTAATCAAAAAGCTAAAGCGAGTGAAAAAGATACGGTTGTTTCAGATTTGTCCATTTATAATTTGCCTTCCCAATGGACGAATCAAAACGGACAAAATATCGAAATGAAAGATCTAAAAGGCAAGGTCTTGGTAATGGTAATGATTTATACTTCCTGTAAAGCCGCCTGTCCGCGTTTGGTTGCTGATATGAGAAATATCGAACAGCGTTTACCTGAAAAAGGTAAGGACAAAGTAAAAATGGTTTTGGTAAGTATAGATCCTGAAGTGGACACTCCGGAGCGACTTAAAGCATTTGCCAAAGAAAATAAAATGGATAGCGAACCATGGGTTTTTCTGCGTTCAACAGAAGAAAATACCAGAGAATTTGCAGCCGTTTTATCGGTTAATTATAAAAAAGTTTCCCCAATGGATTTTTCGCATTCAAATATTATAAGCGTCTTTAATGCCAATGGAGAATTGGTTTATCAGCAGGAAGGTTTGGGCGTGAATTCCGATCCGACTATTGCCAAAATCACTGAAGAAATTCAAAAAATAAACTAAAAATGAAAATATTAAAAATATCAGGCTTTGTTCTTTTGGGAATGTTGAGTCTGAAAACTTACGCACAGGAAGTAGAGGCTAATTTGCAAATAAGGCCACGTTACGAATACCGAAATGGTTTTAAAAGTCCTTTGTCAGAGGGAGAAGAAGCAACTTCGTTTGTCTCTCAGCGTTCCCGTTTAAATTTGAATTTTCGTCAGGACAAATTAAAATTGAAATTGGCTTTACAAAATATCCGAATCTGGGGAGATGTTGCTACCACTGCCACAGCTGATAAAAACGGAGTGGCGGTTTTTGAAGCCTGGGCACAATATGAGTTCAATTCCGATTGGTCAGTCCGTTTGGGACGTCAGGTGATTTCCTATGATAACCAGCGTATTTTAGGAGAAATCGATTGGGCGCAACAAGGACAAAGTCATGATGCAGCCGTATTTTCTTTCCATCCTAATAAGCATCAGTTGGATTTAGGATTTGCCTTAAATTCTAATGCCGAAAATTTAGTTGCTCCCCAAACGCCTTATACCACTAATTATAAATCGATGCAATATGCCTGGTATCATACGCAATTTGGTAAAATAAGCAGCAGTTTTTTATTGTTGAATACGGGTTATGAATTCGAGAAATCGGTTGGAAATTTAGAGGCCGATTACAAGCAAACTTTTGGGACTTATTGGAGTTTTAAAAATAAAAAATGGGACGCCAATCTGGGTTTGTACGGGCAAACCGGAAAAAGTGCGAATGCCAAAGTGAGCGGCTGGTATGCCGGAGCGAATTTGGGTTATGCTTTTACGGATCGATTTAAAGCAACTTTAGGTTACGAATTTCTTTCCGGAAAAGATCAAACGGAAAATAGTATAACAGTTAAATCTTTTAGTCCGCTTTTTGGTACCAATCATGGTTTTAATGGTTTTATGGATTATTTTTATGTGGGAAATCATCAAAATAGTGTGGGATTGCAGGATGCTTTTTTGAAATTAAATTATGCATTCGAGAAATGGCAATTTACAGTAACGCCTCATTTTTTTAGCGCTCCCAATACGGTTTTGGATGCTTCTAATGAAGAAAAGGACGCTTATCTGGGAACAGAAATTGATTTTAGTTTGAATTATACTCTTCAAAAAGACATCGCGATTTCGGCCGGATATTCTCAGATGTTTGCGACTCAAACGCTCGAAAGAATTAAAAATGCAAACAATCCCTCTGAAACTAATAATTGGGTTTGGATCATGCTTTCGTTTCAACCAAAAATATTCTCATCCAAATAAAAGGGTATTAATTCTGCTTTAAAAAGCCTCTGTTTAGAAACGATTTTAGTTTTTAAATAGAGGTTTTTTCTTTTCAGTTCTATTTGTTTTTCTGTTTGTTTGAGATGTAATAAATCTTATATGCCGGCTGACATTTATCATATTTATAGATAAAGGACTATTTTATCTTTACATCGTTATTAATTCAAGGGGTATGAGTAATTTATCACAATCACATCGCATTTTATTTTTGAATACTTTGGCATTTACCATCGGTTTTGCCTGTTGGACTTTGAACGGAGTTTTGGTTACTTATTTGGTAGATAAGGGAATCTTTAACTGGTCTGTTGTTGAAGTAGGATGGTTGTTAGGACTTCCTATTTTATCGGGAGCTATTTTTCGTTTACCAATAGGAATTTTAACCGATAAATATGGTGGAAAAAAAGTGTTTGCTACACTATTATTACTTTGTTCTGTTCCGCTTTTTATGTTGCCTTTTGCCAGTTCTTTTTGGGAATTTGCAGTATTGAGTTTTTTCTTTGGATTAATAGGAACCAGTTTTGCGGTTGGAGTAGGCTATACTTCGGTTTGGTATCCTAAAGAATGGCAGGGAAGAGCCTTAGGGATTTTCGGAATGGGAAATGCTGGTGCTGCTGTAACTACGTTTTTTGCACCAACCGTATTAAATATTTTATCAGAAACAGATGCTGAAAATGGCTGGAAAATGCTTCCGGTGATTTATGGAATTGTGTTGGTAGCAATTGGGTTGTTGTTTGTGTTTTTTGCTAAAAATAAAAAAGCAGCAACAGTAGCCCGATCAACTTCGGAGTTATTGGCACCTTTAAAAAATGTACGTGTTTGGCGATTTGGAGCTTATTATTTCTTAGTCTTTGGCTGTTTTGTGGCTTACTCACAATGGTTGTTGCCCAATTTTATGAATGTGTATCACACGACTCTTGTTATGGGAGGAATGTTTGCCACGATGTTTAGTTTGCCATCAGGAATTATCAGGGCTTTTGGAGGTTATTTGTCGGATAAATTTGGTGCCAGAGCAGTAATGTATTGGGTTTTGGGGTCTTCAATTGTTATTAGTTTTTTGTTGATGTTTCCTAAAATGGAAATTTTCACATCTGGTCCGGGAGTTTTAGCGGCTAATAATGGAGTGGTTACCCAAATATCCGCTTCTGAAATTAAGGTAGGAGAAAGAACCTATAATGTTGATGCGAAAACAGCAATTAGTTCCTCTGATTCCGATTTTTTACCTGTTCGAAATTCATGGCAGGAAATTGTAGTCAAACAAAATCAGGAAGTCAAAAAGAAAGAACTTTTGGCTGAAGGAATTACTCAGATAAAATTTAATGCCAACATGTGGGTCTATCTTGTATTAGTGGTTTTGATTGGGATTTCCTGGGGAATTGGGAAGGCAGCTGTTTTTAAACATATTCCGGAATACTTCCCTAACGAAGTAGGAGTTGTTGGCGGAATGGTAGGATTAATAGGTGGTTTAGGCGGATTTATAGGGCCAATATTATTTGGTTACTTATTGAATGCAACCGGTTTGTGGACCAGTTCCTGGATATTTATTTTCCTGATTTCTGTAGGTTGTTTATTATGGATGCACCGAACCATTATTAACATTATGAGAGAAAAAATGCCTCAATTTACCAAAGGAATTGAGCGAAACCAATAAAATATAATAATTTAAAAAATAACATTATGGATACTTACTTAGAAAAATTAGGATCAGAGCCTGAAAATGTATCTAACGAAACACAACAAGAGCAAACCAATACTTGGTTAACTAAATGGGAGCCTGAGGATGAAACATTTTGGGCAGCAACAGGTAGTAAAATTGCATGGAAAACATTAACAGTAACCACTCTTTCTTTAATCTTGTCATTTGCTTCCTGGTTTATGATGAGTGTTATTGCAGTGAAACTTCCCGGACTTGGTTTTACATTTTCTAAAGATCAGCTTTTTTGGTTAGTGGCTATTCCAGGCTTAGCGGCCGGTTTTTTACGAATTATACATACGTTTATTCTGCCTGTTTTCGGTACAAGGCATGTAGTGACTGTGGCAACTTTACTCAAATTAATTCCAGCAATTGGAATCGGGTTTGCAGTGATGGATACCAGTACTCCATTTTGGGTATTTGTTCTTTTGGCTATTACCACTGGTTTTGGTGGTGGAGATTTTTCATCCTTTATGCCTAGCACAAGTCTGTTTTTTCCAAAAAGATTAAAAGGAACGGCTTTAGGAATTCAGGCCGGTATTGGGAATTTTGGGGTTTCTTTAGCTCAGTTTATTACTCCGATTATTTTGAGTGTTAGTATTTACGGAGCCACTTCGGTATTTACAAGCATCGATGCCAAAGAAACACAAAATGTTTTAACAGACTCAACAATTGAAAAGCAAAAAGAAGTTTTTGCCGCTTTGGATGTCAAAACGCAAAATAAAATTTTGGCTACTGTAAAGAAACCAGTTTTAGATTCAGTAACAACTGCCGTAAAATCAGCAGATAATACAGTAGTTTTTACAGCTTTGCCTTTGGAAGTAAAATCTAAAGCCATAGCTAATGCCAATCCTAAATTAGCTGAAAAAATATTAAACAAAATAAGCCCTCAAAATGAGGCGGTAAATAAAAGGAGTATCTATATTCAATCTGCTGCATTTTGGTACATTGGTTTTCTCTTGGTTTTGGCATTTATGAGTTGGTTTTTTTTAAAAAGTATCCCTATGAAGGCTTCGGTAAAAGAGCAGATGGATATTTTTAAAAACAAACATACCTGGTATTGTACAATTACTTATTTAATGACTTTTGGAACGTTTGCAGGATTATCGGCAGCTTTTCCTTTGATGATAAAATTTTTATATGGTGATTTTCCAAATGCTCCGGATCCGTTAGTGTATGCTTTTTATGGTCCGCTTATTGGTTCTGCCAGCAGAATAGCTTTTGGATTTATTGCAGATAAAGTAGGAGGAGCCATATTAACAACTATTACAGGTATTGGGATTTTAGCAGGAGCTGTTATTTTAATCACTCAGGGATTAGTATCTCCTAGCAGTATGGATCAGTTTCCGTTATTTGTTGGAGTAATTTTAGCGATGTTCTTTTTTACAGGTATTGGAAATGCGGGTACTTTTAGACAGTTTCCAATTATCTTTTCAGAAAATCAAAGACAGGCGGCAGGTGTTATTGGTTGGACAGCAGCTATTGCAGCTTTTGGTCCTTTCATTTTTTCAAAATTGATTGGGAATAATATTTCAGCAAATGGGTCAGTGATACAATTCTTTACAGGTCTTATTGTATTTACGACAATAGCTACAGTTATTAATTGGTGGTTTTATAACAGAAAAGGTTGCGAAAGACCTAGTTAGTTAAAGAAATACTTAATTTGAGAAAAAAAACAATCTAAGTTGTTGGTTTGTAAAGTAGTATGTTTTCATGGTTAATAGTGAAAAATAAGGGTTTGATAATAAGCGATGATGTTTATTGTTGTAAATTAGATTTGTACGTGTTTTATAACATATTTAGTCGTTTTTGTATTTCGAGTCAATACTTAAGTATTTTAACGTATTTTTTACTTATTTTTACTTTCGAAAAATAAAAAGTAGTTTTTAAGCACAAGTGTAATATTGGGAAATAAAATGAAAAACAGAAGCTATAATATAAAAGCGATGCTTATTGCTACGCTGCTTTCCGTTTTAATGGTTGTTTTAGTGTTTTACGGTTCGAGAGAATTGCAAAATTTTGACGCAGCCTTAGTGACGTATTTGTTTGGGACGGTATTTGCTTTTTTTGGGATTGTGTATCGTTATACCGTTTGGTTGCAAAGACCGCCCACGTGGATTTATTTTAAACGGGGAGTAGGATTTTTATTTACCGGTAAAATCTTTTCTCATTTTTGTTTTGCTGTCAAAGAATCCGTTGAAAATATTGCTTTTCAAAAGTTTATATATCCCAGAGGGAAATACCGTTGGCTGGCGCATTTTATGATTGCGGTAGGCTGTACATCGGCATTTTTAATCACGATTCCATTAACTTTTGGCTGGGTACATTTTACAATGGCTCCTAATTCGATTTCGGTTTATGAAGCGCATTTTTTTGGGTTTAAAGTCATGGATTTTGATTTGGATTCCATCATGGCATTCCTGACTTTTCATGCGCTAAACTGGTCTTCTTACATGGTGATTTTTGGTGCGGGATATTATTTAAGAAGACGTTTGACTAATCCGGGTTTGATTGCAACTCAAACTTTCGAAAGCGATTTATTGCCATTGATTCTATTAATTGCAATTTCGGTTACAGGATTAGGATTAACGTATTCCTATGAATTTATGAAAGGTTTGGCTTTCGACTTTTTGGCCGTTTTGCACGCTGTAACCGTTATTTTATTTCTGATTTGGATTCCGTTTGGGAAGTTTTTTCATATTATCCAGCGTCCGGCGCAAATTGCCGCTCATATTTATCATAAAGTTGGAAAGCAACAGGGAATGGCTGTTTGTGAGCATACAGGAGAAGAATTTACAACAAATTTGCATATTAAAGATTTGAAAAAACTTACTAAAAAATTAGGTTTTGACTTTGACAGAGAAGACGGAACTTCACATTTAGATTTAAGCCCGGAAGGAAAAAGATCCCGATTGGCGCAGGCTCATTTAAGAGCGCGTCAGGATGGAGGGAATTTGTTTGGATAAAATAAAGAAAGATAAAAGCATATAAATATGGCAAAATTACCGGTTTCAGAAGAGCATATCGTGGCGCAATTTGGTCCTCATCTTAATTATAGTCCTCAGGAAGGGTATGAAGGAAGAGATGAACCCGATCAACTGGTAAAAACACATTGTTGTTTTTGCGGTATGCAATGTGGAATTCAATTATCAGTTAAAGAAAATAAGGTAGTTGGTTTCGAACCCTGGATGGAATTTCCTTTTAATGAAGGAAGATTGTGTCCAAAAGGGGTACAGCGTTATTTGCAAAATAATCACCCGGACAGGCTTTTGAGTCCATTGAAACGTGTGGAAGGGCAAGGTTTTGTGCCAACTTCATGGGATGAAGCGATGACGAAAACCGTCAGAGAAATTCAACGTATTCAAAAAGAATATGGAAATGATGCTTTTGCAATGCTTTCAGGGGTTTCTTTAACCAATGAGAAAAGTTATTTAGTGGGGAAATTTGCCCGTGTAGCCTTAAAAACTAAAAATCTGGATTACAACGGACGTTTGTGTATGGTGAGTGCCGGCGCCGGAAATAAAAAGGCTTTTGGTTTAGACAGGGGTTCCAATAATTATTCGGACTTAGAATATGCTGAGGTAATTATTGTTGCCGGAGCGAATATTAGTGAAACATTTCCAACATTAACCCACTGGATTTGGAAAGCCAGAGACCGTGGAGCAAAATTGATTGTAATAGACCCAAGGATGATTCCATTAGCGAGAACCGCGGATATTCATTTGAATGTGCGTCCGGGAACTGATTCTGCTTTGTACGGAGCGATGTTGAAATATTTGGTGGATCATGATATGCTGGATCATGATTTTATAGATAATCATACTTCCGGATTTCAGGAAACTATTGATTCAGTGAAAGATTATACTTTGGAATGGGCAGAAGAAGTAACAGGGATCGATCAAGAAAAAATTCGAATGGCTGCTGAGTTATGGGGAAAAGCCAATACCAGTTTCCTGCTTCATGCACGCGGAATTGAGCATCATTCTAAAGGAGTAGATAATGTTTTAGGTTGTATCAATCTGGTTTTAGCAACAGGAAGAATTGGAAAACCGTATTGCGGTTATGCTACCATTACAGGACAAGGAAACGGACAGGGAGGAAGGGAGCACGGACATAAATGTGACCAATTGCCGGGAAACAGAGATATTGAAAATCCGGAACACCGTAAATACATTTCAGAAGTTTGGGGGATTGATGAGAAAGATTTGCCTGGTAAAGGTTTGTCGGCTTATGAAATAATAGAAGCAATTCACAGGGGAGAAATAAAAGGTTTGTTGTCTATTTGTTTCAATCCGTTGGTTTCTTTACCCAATAGTAATTACGTTCGCGAAGCTTTGGAAAAACTGGAATATTATGTGTGTATTGACTTTTTCTTAAATGAAACGGCTCGTCATGCGGATATCGTTTTAGCGGGCTCTTTACAGGAAGAAGAAGAAGGAACTACTACTTCGGCAGAAGGACGTGTGATTCGAATTCGTCAGGCGGTAACGCCTCCGGGTGATGCCCGAACGGATACTTCGATTATTTTAGAATTAGCCAAACGTTTGGGAGTGCGAACCAAATTTGATTTCGAGAGCAGTGAAGCCATTTTTAATGAATTGCGTGTGGCTTCTAAAGGAGGAACTGCCGATTACAACGGAATTACCTATAAAAAAGTAGAAGACAATATGGGGGTTTTCTGGCCTTGTCCTACCGAAGATCATCCCGGAACACCGCGTTTATGGGAAGATAGAAAGTTTAAAACTCCTGATGGGAAAGCGCATTTTAATCCGGCACCTTATAAACTTCCGGGGGAAGTAACCTGTGTGGATTATCCGGTAATTTTGACCACAGGACGTGTGGTTTCGCAATATTTAAGCGGAACACAAACGCGAAGAATTGGAAAGTTAGTGGATCAGTTTCCGGAACCTTTATTGGAAATTCATCCTGTTTTGGCTCAAAAATACGGAATTAAACAAAGAGAATTAATTCATGTTTCCACCCGAAGAGGAGAAGGAATTTTTCCGGCCAATATTGTGGAAACCATTCGGGAAGACACGGTTTTTATACCGTATCACTGGTCGGGTAAAAAATCGGCAAACCAATTGACCATTGGAACATTAGATCCAATTTCTAAAATTCCGGAATTTAAGGTGTGCGCCTGCCAATTAAAACCACTCGGCGAAATCGCTCCGCCTTCGAAAGAATCGAAAGCTTATGCCAGTGTTTAATTTCTAAAGAATTGATGTAGATGAAATATAGTGGTTTTAATCCCAACGAAGAATTTTTTGTAGATATGCAGCGTTGCATTGGTTGTAAAGCCTGCGAAATGGCTTGTGCTGAATGCGAAACTAATGGTCAGGAACCGATGATTCATGTGAATTATGTAGACAGGGCTTCAACGGTTCAAACTACCGTTCAGGTGTGTATGCACTGTGAAGATCCGGTGTGTGCCAATGTTTGTCCGGCCGATGCGATTTCTAAAGATGAATTTGGAATTGTACATACGGCGAATACCGAAAGATGTATTGGTTGTTCCAATTGTGTGATGGCTTGTCCTTTTGGTGTACCCAAAAAAGAAGAGAACTACGATTTGATGATGAAATGTACCATGTGTTATGACCGAACCAGCGTGGGAAAAAAACCAATGTGCGCAACGGTTTGTCCAAGTGGGGCTTTATTTTATGGTACAAAAGATGAAATTCAGGAAATGCGTCCAAACAGTACACCTGTAAATACTTTTATTTTTGGAAAAGAGACTGTGAATACCAAAGTGAATATCATGATGCCTAAGGGAAGTAGTGAATTAGTAATTTTTTAGTTTGAAAGTCATGTCAAAAAAAGAAGAAAATTTAAATAAAAACTGGAAGAAAGATTTTCCAATTGAAAAGCAACAGGCTACTAATGTAAGCCGTCGTGATTTTGCAAAATTCCTGACATTAGTTTCCGGTGGTTTGATGGTAGGAAGCGGATTAGTGGCAGCCAAAGCCTATTGGTATCCGAAAGAAGAAGTAGAAGGGGAACATTTTGTATGTAATAAAGCCGATGTGCCATTAGGAGGAACACATGCTTTTGTAATTCAGGGGAGTACTATTCCTTATATATTGATTCATCTGGAAACCGGTGAGTTTAAAGCCTATGAACAGAAATGTACCCACCTTTCCTGTTCTGTTTTTTACAAGCCGGGAACCGGAATTATTCATTGTCCCTGTCACGAAGGTTCGTTTGACGCACAAACCGGAAATGTATTAGGAGGTCCGCCACCGAGAGCATTGCCAAAATTGGAGGTGTTTTTTAAAGGAGAAGCGGTTTATGTAAAAGCAGCGCAACAGGAAAAAGTCAAAGTGATTTAATAAGATAAGGATATGAGTAATTTTAGAAGAAGTCAGAATCAGTCCAATCCGAATAAGTTGAACGCAATTCTTTCGACCTTGATTTTTGTATTGATTTTGAATGTTACTATTCAAATTTGGTTGTTGTATGCCGCATTAAATAATGCTTTGGATAATAATATAGAGATTCTTATTCCGGCTTTTGTAGCTTCATTTGGGTTGTTCTTGGTGTGTATTGTATTGCTTTATTATATGCCTACAGGAAATACTAATACCAGAAAATAATTTTTTTGAGTGATATAAAAGAGTTTTTCTTTTTAGATTGTCCCCAAATAGCGTCTAACTTTTTGGGGGCAGTCTATTGTAAAGTCAATCCCTTTTTTTTGTTTGAATAGGTAAATTATTTATTTATCTGAGTACTGTCTTTGTGTCTCATCATGTTTTTTTTCATTCCATCTCTGTGCATTCTTTTGAAATCACCACCTTTGTCATGTCTGTTTTGAGCCATTCTGCGGTCAAAATGTTTTTTCATGCCTTCACGATGGTGTTTTTTCATTTCGTCCCATTTTTTGAATTGGTCAGCAGAAAGGATTTTTTTCATTTTACCATTCATCGCAATTTGCTCGTCCAACATTTTGCTTTTCATCGCAAATAATTCATCCGAAGTTGGTTTTTCTGTTTTTGCTTTTCTGTCTTTTAAATGAGCTTCTCTTTTGGCACTTTGTTCCGCAATTATTTTACTCATTTCTTTTTGTTGGGAAGCATTCAAGTCAAGGTCTAATGTCATTTTTTTCAACATCAATTCATTGCGTTGTTCCGGAGTGAATTTTTCCATTGGATTGCCATTGTGTCTTGACGGTTTTGGTTGTTTTTCTTGTGCATAAGTTGATAGTCCAATTGTTGCTATCAATGCTAAGGTGATTAATTTTTTCATAATGGTCGTCTTTTTATGTTTTTCAAATAAGACAACAGGAAGTATTAATAGTTTAATTCTTAAGGAAATTTTATGAATTTAATGCAAGGCATAAAAATGAAAAACCCGTCTTGTTAATTAAAACGAGACGGGTTTTTATATATTAAGAATAAAATTATCCTACGAATTCCACCACTTTACTTTCGCCTTCAACAGCTACTTTAGTCAAACCGTGTTTCGATAAGTTTTTCATAGAAACATCCCATTTTTTACCGCTCAAACCAGCTATAGATTTAAGTTGTACCAAATCCATTTTGTTTTCGCTTCCTTTCAATAAATCTAAAATAACTTTCTCTTCTGGAGTTAATTCTACTTGAATTTGTTTTTTCTCAGGACGCATTTGAGGAAACAACAACACTTCCTGAATAGAAGCATTATTGGTTAAGAACATCATCAAACGATCCATACCGATTCCCAAACCTGATGTTGGAGGCATTCCGTATTCCAATGCTCTTAAGAAATCCTCATCGATAATTCCGTTAGCTTCATCATCACCTTTGGCAGCCAAACGCATTTGGTCTTCAAAACGTTCTCTTTGGTCAATTGGGTCATTCAATTCAGAATACGCATTGGCAACTTCTTTACCACAAACCATTAATTCAAAACGCTCTGTTAGTTCCGGATTGTCACGGTGCTCTTTACAAAGTGGCGACATTTCTTTTGGATAATCAGTAATAAAAGTTGGCTGAATATAATTTCCTTCACATTTTGCTCCAAAAATTTCATCAATCAGTTTTCCTTTCCCCATGGTTTCATCCACTTCAATTCCCATCCCTTTAGCAGCTTCGTATAATTCGGCTTCGCTTTTTCCTGAAATATCAAAACCAGTAAAGTGCTTGATAGAATCCGTCATCGTCACTCGGGCAAAAGGCGCTTTGAAACTAATTTGGTGTTCACCAAAAGTAACATCACTTGTTCCGTTTACCGAAACAGCACAATGTTCTAATAAACGCTCGGTGAAATCCATCATCCAGTTGTAGTCTTTGTAGGCTACATATATTTCCATGGCAGTAAATTCCGGGTTGTGCGTTCTGTCCATTCCTTCGTTACGGAAGTTTTTCGAAAACTCATAAACACCGTCAAATCCACCAACGATTAATCTTTTTAAGTACAATTCATTCGCAATACGCATGTACAACGGAATATCCAATGAGTTGTGGTGCGTAATAAACGGACGCGCTGCCGCTCCACCAGGAATCGATTGTAAAACCGGAGTTTCAACTTCAAGGTATCCTGCATCATTAAAGAAACCACGCATCGCGTTGAACAATTTAGTTCTTTTGATAAAAGTTTCTTTTACTTGTGGGTTTACCGTCAAATCAACATAACGCATACGGTAACGCAATTCGGCATCGTTGAAAGCGTCAAAAACTTTTCCGTCTTCATCTACTTTTGGTAAAGGAAGCGGACGCAACGTTTTGCTTAAGAAAGTAAAACCGCTTACACGAATACATTTTGCACCTACTTGAGTTGTAAACAATTCACCTTCAATTCCGATATAATCTCCTAAATCGGTTAGTTTTTTGAAAACCTGATTGTACAAGGTTTTATCGTCGCCTTCACACAAAACATCGCGGTTCACGTACAATTGAATACGTCCTTCGCTATCCTGCAATTCGGCAAAACAAGCTTTTCCCTGATCTCTCACGCTCATCAAACGCCCTGCAACAATCACCTTCTTACCTTCTTCAAACGTTTCCTTTATTTGTTTTGAAGTATGATTTACAGGAAAAAGATTAGCAGGATAAGGATTGATTCCTAAGTTGCGTAAAGATTGAAGTTTTTCTCTTCGGATGATTTCTTGTTCTGATAATGCCATTATAGTCTGATTTTTAAGACCGCAAAGATAAAAAAAAGAATGCAGACTTTAGAACGCAGATTTTTAGATTTTTTAGGAGCAGAAAATCTCGGTTTTTTATCACGGTTTGTCCTGCTGTACACTCTATCTTTTAAGCCGTCCCGAAGCTTCGGGACCCGCTTAAAAGGATGCCGTTTCCATCAGGGCTATTTTACAAAGTTTTTAGTTTTTTTAAGATGTTTTTGAAAGTATTGATTTTGTTATTAATAAAATGAAAGAAAAAACTTGAGTAATTGTATTGTTAATTCAATAAAGTTATATAAACTTGTGTATGTATACTAGATAGCTGTGACTTAAAAAAAAAAACAAAATAATTTAATAATTCAAATGATTAGAATTAATAATATTCACATTAAAAATATAGGTCCATTACAAAACCTATATTTAGAGTTTGATAATAGTTTCAATATTATTTGTGGACAAAATGGAATTGGAAAAACAACAATTTTAAATTGTTTGGCTCAAACATTTTCTGGCTCAACAACTTCTATAAAAAAGAATTCAAAAGCTGAAATAGGAATATGGGAAACTGGATTAGTTATTGATTCAAAGGAAATCAAACATAGTTTAAAGACTCAATCATTTCATCCAGATGAAAATAAAAAGGATAAAAATGGTTTGCATGAAAGTTCAAATGATGTCATTTATTTCAAAACACAAAGAGATATACCATATGTTGGATTAAGTACAATATCTAAGGATAAAAACGGTATAAATTTTTTTAGTGAAACGATAACAGGTTCAAGCTCTAGTGGAATCAAGAATTGGATTGTAAACAGATATATGTTTGCTGCCCAACCAGGTTCTTTAGACATAAATCAAATTAAGAATTTTGAACTTTTAAAATCATGTTTTAGCTTATTAGATGAAAATATAAAATTTAACAGAGTACTTTCTAGCTCATTCGATATAATGCTTTTAAATAGAGAAGAAGAAATTTACTTCGAATATCTTTCTTCAGGTTTTAAATCATGTTTAGCTATTATAATAGGTGTAATTATGGAAGTCGAGTTACGTCATCGATCTCCATTTAAATACGTGAAGGATTTTGATGGTATAATTCTTATTGATGAAATTGATTTACATCTTCATCCAGAATGGCAAGCAAAAATCTATTTAATACTTAAATCAATTTTGCCAAATGCTCAAATCTTTTCAACAACGCATAGTCCACATATTATTCAAGTGGCTCAACCTAATGAAATAATTGCATTAGTAAATGAGGAAAATAATAACGTAAAAGTGAATACTTTATTAAATTCAGAATATGGATGTCAGGGTTGGTCAGTCGAAGAAATATTAAGAGATGTAATGGGTATGGAAGAAACAAGAACTCAAAAATATCTTAATGCAATTTCAAATTTTAACAATGCAATTGAAATTGAAGATTTTGATACCGCAAAAGCTCAATTTGCTATACTTGATGTAATGCTTCATCCAGAAAACTCATTGAGAAAAATATTAAAAATACAATTAACAGGAAGTTTTTTAAATGATTAAGTTAAATAGAACAAATAAACCTGTTGAACTTACAATTGAATTACAAGATAAGTTGACGGAAGAATTTTTAAAGACTGGTAAATCAGTTTGGCATTTAGATTTTCTCAAAAAAGCTTTATTAGATCTGTCTCACAATAAATGTTGTTTTTGCGAAACAAATATAAGTGAAGAAAGTAAATATTTAGAAGTTGAACATTTTCATCATAAAGATAAATATAAAAAGGAAGTATTAGTATGGGAGAATTTACTTCCTTGTTGTAAGAAATGTAATGGTACAAAAAAAGATCACGACACAAAAATAGAACCAATAATTGATCCTAGTAAAATAGATCCCAAAAAGCATTTAAGATATTGGCGTTATAGGATAAAAGGAATAGATGATATTGGGAAGTTAACAATTTCAGTATTAAATTTAAACGATCAAGAAAGATTAGTTAAGAAAAGATTTGAAATTGGTAACGCAATACTTGAAAAATTAGAACAGTTAAATGAATTGATTGATGATTATATAAATGGTATTCAGACTAAAACTCTTAGGAAAAATAAGATAGTAAATGGAACAAAAGCACTTATAAAAGAAGGGCTTCCTAATTCTATTTATTCAGGAACGACAGCTGCAATTATTTTAACTGAACCAGAGTTTGAAACTTTAAAATCAAAATTAATATCAATAGATTTGTGGGATTCTGAATTAATAAATCTCAATGAAGAGTTGATAAAGAATGGACTCGAACTATATAAATAATATTCGTACTCGCAATTTTAAATCCACACTTTGAATATAAAACAACCCATGACAAAAATTAATCAAATTATCTGTGTAATTCTTCTAAGCTTAACTTTCGTAAGCTGCAACTTCACCGAAAACATCGATGTACAAGCTGATGGTTCTGGGAATTTTTCCATAGAAATGGATGGGGCAGGTTTGCTGGCGATGGCGGGAGATAAATTAGGAAATGAATTAGGTATGAAAAATAATGCTAAGGCAATAGATTCTACTTTTTCGTTTAAAGAGATTTTTGAATCCAAAAAAGACAGCATTGCTAAGTTGTCTCCGGAGCAACAGTCGGCATTTAAAAAACTGGAAAGTTTTGTGATGAATATCAAAATGAATCCTGAAGCCCAACAATTATTGTTTTCGATGAATACCCCGTTTAAAAAAGTAAATGATTTAGGAGGTTTGATGGAAAGTATGGCCGCTATGAAAGACTTAAATGGAAAATCGAATAAGACTGCCGAAATGTTTAGCGGTTTTGGGAATGATAATTCTAAATTGACTTTTAGTTATGATGGGAAGCAGTTTACACGTAAAGCAATTGTGTCTAAAGAGGCAATGGCTAAAATAGCAGCCGATTCAACCGGAATGGCTAAGATGATTTTTGCTTCTTCCAAGTATACTTTAAAATACCATTTTCCTAAAGCCGTAAAATCAGTTTCCAATCCTGATGCGCTATTTAGTGCTGATCGAAAAACCATCACGGTAGAATATCCTTTTACTGAATATACAGAGAATCCAGAGAAATTGAATTTAAATGTGGTTTTCGAATAATTAATTCTTGTTATTTATGAGATTCAAACGTCCTTAGCTTCCGCAGTCGAGTGTCAAATGTTTGAAGAATGCGTAAAAAGAAAAGCTGTTTGAGAGTAGCGAGTTCTTTTCTTTAGCATTCGAAAACTAATTTGACCGACGAGGAAGCGCAAGACTTGATTTTTTTTGTTTCTTTTTTGATCAAGCAAAAAAGAAAATAATATTTTCTAGTAAAATACTTAAACGGACTTTTGGGTAGCTAATTCAATAGATTAAGTACAATAAATAACAATCTTTTCGACTTTGTGACTCCGTGGCAAAAGAAAATAATTAATTGTATTTTTGCAACTCATCAAATAAATGAACGAAAGTGAGATTGCTTCGTTCCTCGCAATGACTAATGAATAAAACAATCCAACTTCAGGACTTAGGACGCAAAGATTATAAAACCACCTGGGAATTTCAGGAAGCTTTGTTTAAAGGAATTGTCGATTTAAAAATCCAAAACCGTAGGGAAGAAACCAATCTGCCTACGCCTAATTATTTTCTTTTTGTTGAGCATCCGCATGTTTATACGTTAGGGAAAAGTGGAGATTTCGAAAATTTATTACTCTCCGAAAAACAGTTGGAAGCCAAAGGAGCTACTTTCTACAAAATCAATCGTGGTGGCGATATCACTTATCACGGTCCGGGGCAGATTGTAGGTTATCCTATTTTAGACTTAGAAAACTTCTTTACAGATATTCATAAATACCTGCGACTTCTGGAAGAAACGATCATTCTTACTTTAAACGAATATGGTTTGGAATGTGGGCGAAGCGAAGGAGAAACCGGAGTTTGGCTTGGAGTGGGAACGCCTTTCGCCCGAAAAATTTGTGCTATGGGTGTTCGTGCCTCGCGTTGGGTAACCATGCACGGATTTGCTTTGAACGTCAATGCCGATTTGGGTTATTTTGATAATATTATTCCTTGTGGCATTCGCGGAAAAGCAGTTACTACTTTAAACGTAGAACTTGGCGTTGAAAAAGTAGATGAAGAAGAAGTAAAAGCAAAAATTCTGAAACATTTTACTGAGTTGTTTGAATGTGAGTTCTCTTAACCACAAAGTTCACTAAGAAAGCACAAGGAACACAAAGCTTATAGATTTTTACAATTAATTTTTCTTCGTGAGCTTTGCGACTTCTTTGTGAACTTTGTGGTTAGAAAAATCATAAATCTAAAGTCAGCTGTTCCGGCAACAATCTAAAACTCATGCGGTGGTATTTGCAGGGACCATATTTTTCAATGGCTTCGCGATGTTCTTTGGTTGGATAGCCTTTGTTTTTTTTCCAGTTGTACATCGGGAATTCTTCGTGGATTTTATCCATGTATTCATCGCGATAGGTTTTAGCCAGCACAGAAGCGGCTGCAATATTTAAAAATTTGGCGTCTCCTTTAATAATACTTTGATTAGGGATTGATTTAAGTAAAGCAATTTCTTCAGTGGTGAATTGTTTACCAAAATTATTTTTCAATCCCAGTTTAGCGTTCATATTTCGGTTGCCGTCCACAATGATAAATTCGGGAGTTGGGTTTAATTTTAATATGCATTCCTGCATTCCTTTCATTGAAGCATTTAAAATGTTGATTTCGTCAATTTCGTTCGGGAATAAATGCGTTACGGCAAAACTTACAGCCTGTTCTTCGATTAGCGGACGTAATTTTTCTCTAATTTTTTCAGATAATTGTTTACTGTCGTTGAGGATAGAATTGCTAAAGTCAGTTGGAAGAATTATAGCCGCAGCCGTAACAGGTCCGGCAAGGCAACCGCGACCGGCTTCGTCAGTTCCGGCTTCAAGAATGAGTTGAGAAAATCGGGCAGAAAGCATATAAAAAAGTTTGGATAGGCAAAGATTATAAAATTTTTAAGATAATAGCGGCTTATTCTAACGTTTACTTATAATTAAGTAGCGATGAAGTAGTTTTTTTATACCGTTTTATCGTTTACCTTTGTCGCCGTGTTAGTTTTGAAATAAAACCCAATTTATATAGCTGTTTCGAATGAGGATTCTCTTTTTTTTATATTTTTTAGCCTTACCTGCCGTGCTTTTTTCTCAAAATGATTCCAGAGAAGAAGGTTCTAAAAGAAGTTTTTCTGAACGTTTAAAAGGCGGGAAACAAAAAGATACCGGCAAAGTTGCTTCAATCGATATGTATCGTTTTGTGACTTTGGAAAGAGATACAACTTATTTAGATACTTCGCTTACTATTGAAAGAGAATACAGTCATAATTACCTTCGAAGAGATTTGTTTGGATTATTGGCTTTTCCTAACGAAGGTCAGGCTTATAATACACTTCAGTACAGCCTGACGGATTATTCACCTTTTCCGGAAATGGGTTTTACAGCTAAGCATTTTAATTTTTTAAAAGTTAATCAAATTCTCTATCCTTCGGTGGCGACTCCGGTAACAGAATTGTTTTTTAAATCTTCTCTGGGCAGAGGACAGGAGGTGGATTCTTATTTTACGGCTAATCTTTCGCCAAATTTAAACCTGTCTATTGCTTACAAAGGATTACGTTCTGAGGGGAAATATATCAATCAGTTGAGTAGCACCGGAAGTTTCCGATTTACGATGAGTTATCACACCACAAGTAAACGTTATTTGATTAAGTCTCATTTTACATCGCAGGATGCTTTGAATGAGGAAAATGGCGGAATTACAACTACTGAAGATTTTGAAAGCGAAGACCCTGATTATAAGAACAGACAGCGTTTGCAGGTGTATTTAACCGATGCGGAATCTTTTTTGAGAGCCAAACGTATTTTTGTAGATCATGTTTTCAGAGTTAATCCAAGTGAAGCGGCCAATAATTTATATGTAACGCATCAGTTGAATTATGAAAATAAAATGTTTCAGTATTATCAGCCTACGTTAATTTCGGCGGTTGGAACTCAGGCGGTGAATCGTTTTGGCGATGCGATTGTAACTTCCGATTTGAAAGATCAGACGCATTACAATAAAATGTACAATAAAGCCGGCTTGGTGTATGAAAATACAACACTTGGAAAGTTTCAGTTTTTTGTAGATGATTTCAGAAGTAATTTTTATTATAATCGAATATTGATCAAAGACGAGGGCGTTATTCCTTCTACATTGTCCCGAAAAATCAACAATGTTGGCGGGCAATACGAATATTGGAAAAACAAATGGCATGGGAAATTTTTGCTTTCCAAATCTATTAGCAAGCAATCCATTTCGAATGTAGAAGCCAAATTAAATTATGATTTGAATGATGATTTCCAATTTGTTTTTGGTTATCAAAACATAAGCAAGCTTCCAGATGATATTTACAACTTGTATCAAAGTGAATATGAAGCTTACAACTGGTCTAATAATTTCGAAAACGAAAAAATTAATGTGCTTAGCGGTACTGCTGTGACGCCTTGGTTTGAGGCTTCTTTGCAATTATCTACATTGACGGATCATTTATATTTTAAAAATACAGCTACTGATGATTCGCAACAAATTGTAACTCCAAATCAGTTTGGGGGAACTATAAAATACCTATCGCTTAAATTGAGTAAAGAACTTACTTTTGGGAAATTTGCTTTGAATAATACTATCTTGTATCAAAAAGCAGATCAAAGCGAATCGGTTTTAAACGTTCCGGATTTGGTTACCCGTAATACCTTGTATTTTAGCAATTATTTCTTTCATAATGCTTTGTTTATTCAAACAGGAATTACATTTAATTATTTTACCAGTTATTATGCTAATGATTATAGTCCTGTAATTGGTGAGTTTTTCGTGCAACAGCAAAAGAAAATTGGCAATTATCCTAATTTGGATTTCTTTATTAATGCTAAAATACAAAGAACGCGCGTTTACCTGAAAGCCGAACATTTTAATTCGGCTTACACTGGAAATAATTATTATTCAGCTCCTAATAACCCGTATCGCGACATGACACTTCGTGTGGGATTAATTTGGAATTTCTTCAACTAGTTTTTTTAGAATGACATTTACAGCTATCGATTTTGAAACAGCAACGGCTTTCCACCCCTGTTCGGTGGGAATTGTTACGGTTGAAAACGGAATTGTAGTCGATGAGTTTGTGACTTTAATTCAGCCGCCTAATAATTTGTATTCGCCATTTACCATTCAGGTGCATGGAATTTATCCAAGTGATACCATCAAAGCTAAAAATTTTCTGGAAGTTTTTCCTGAAATTCAAAAACGACTTCAAAATCGGGTAGTGGTGGCACATAATGAAAGTTTTGACCGTAATGTTTTGGCAAAATCAATGGCATATTATGGTTTGGATTATACCGATTTGAATATTGCTTCCCGTTGGGAATGTACGCTGAAAATTTATAAGGCAAAGGGTATAAAACCAACCAAACTTAGCGATTGTTGTAAAGCGATGCAAATTGCGTTAAATCACCACGAAGCCCTCTCGGACGCATTAGCTTGTGCTCAATTGTATTTGCTCAAATAAGATTTTTCCCTTTAGAAATTTTAGTGTAAGTTTTTTCATTAAATTAGTCTGTGAATTTAAATCTCGGCTATGAAAGAAGATTTTTTACATTATTTATGGAAATATAAAAAGTGGAATACTCAGGATTTGAAAACGACCACCGGAGATAGTATTTGTATCAGTCAGGTGGGGCAGTATTTGCAACAGTCCGGTCCGGATTTTTTTAATGCTCAAATGATTATTGGAAATCAAAAATGGGCTGGAAATGTCGAAATTCATCTGAAATCTTCCGATTGGTATGTGCATCATCATGAGAAAGATGCGGCTTATGAAAATGTGATTTTGCACGTGGTTTGGGAACATGATACTGCGGTTTTTAGAAAGGATAATACAGAAGTCCCTGTCTTAGAACTAAAAAATTATACTGACCATGAAGTGTTGCTTAATTATGAAAAATTAACCGTTCCAAAGTCATGGATTTTTTGTGAAAAACAAATTAGAGAAGTTGATAATTTTGTTTTGAAAAATTGGCAAGAACGCCTTTTTTTTGAACGCTTGGAAAGAAAGTCAAAAGCTATAAACGAGTTGTTGGAGCAAACCAATATGGATTGGGAAGCAGTGTTATTTTGTATGCTGGCTAAAAATTTTGGTTTGAATACTAATGGTTTGTTTTTTTTGAAAATAGCAGAGTCAGTTCCTTTTTCGATAATAAGAAAAGAAAATTTTGAGGTTGAAAATTTGGAAGCTTTGTTGTTTGGGAAAGCTGGTTTGTTAGTAGGGGAGAAAGAAGATAATTATTTTAAAGATTTACAATTTCGGTATTTTTATTTGTTGCACAAATACCAATTGTCATCTGAAACTGAAGGACAGGTTCAGTTTTTTAAACATCGACCGGATAATTTTCCGACCATTCGGCTTTCGCAATTGGCGCATTTGTATCATTTACACCAAAATCTGTTTTCCAAAATTATTAGTATTACAAATCTTGAAGCAGCCTATGAGTTGTTTCAGTTAAAGCCTTCGGAATATTGGGAAATGCATTATCAGTTTGACAAAGAAAGTCCGAAAAAAGCAAAGAAACTTTCGAAATCTTTTATCGATTTGTTGTTGATTAATACGATTGTTCCAATTCAGTTTGCTTACGCAAAAAGTATTGCTAAGGAAATAAGCGAAGATTTGATAGCGATTTTGAGTCAGGTAGCTGCTGAGAAAAATAGTATTGTAGATAAGTTTGAGTCTTTTGGTTTAAAAGCGAATAATTCATTTGAAAGCCAATCGCTATTACAACTGAAAAATGAATATTGTACTTATGGAAAATGCCTGAGTTGTGCTATCGGGACGGAGTTGTTGAAGAAAAATTAATTTGTTTAAGAAGTGTTATAATTTTGTAATTTTACCCGACACTAAAAATTCATGCCTAATGTCAGCTATTATCAAATTGAAGTTTTTTTTCGAAAAATACGGATTTCAGGTTTCTTCGCGTTTAGCCGATAAATTAGGAATGCGGGTTAGCAGTGTTCGTTTGTTTTTCATTTATATTTCGTTTGTTACTGCGGGACTGGGATTCGGAATTTATCT
Organism: Flavobacterium pokkalii; assembly: GCF_014596575.1. Taxonomy (GTDB): domain Bacteria; phylum Bacteroidota; class Bacteroidia; order Flavobacteriales; family Flavobacteriaceae; genus Flavobacterium; species Flavobacterium pokkalii. The sequence continues at coordinate 72,949 of NZ_NASZ01000022.1, forward strand.
GACGCTGGCTTTTTGGATTCGATTGAAAGATTTGATTCGTTCTAAACGAACTTCGGTATTTGATTTGTAAATTTTGAGATATTAAAAAAGGGATTCTAAAACTGAACTGCCCCCAAAAAGTTAGACGCTATTTGGGGGCATTTTTATGGAAAGAAAAGTCAAATACAATTATGAATTTAAACTTCGTTGTGTACAAGAAGT
>NZ_NASZ01000023.1 GCF_014596575.1 Flavobacterium pokkalii
AGTAATCACCGATTGATATAAGGCATCTACTTTTTGCCCGATTTCGGGAGTAGAGCCGGCTGTTACTTTTAAAATTTTATCGACCGTATGTTCTTTATCTCCGGGATTAATACGTTCCGGAGAATAACCGGCAAAGAAATCAACATTAAATTTCAGACCGGAAATACGTTCCAAAACAGGCACACATTCCTCTTCCGTCACTCCGGGATAAACGGTGGATTCATAAATAACAATGTCTCCTTTTTTCAAAACCTTGCCGACAGTTTCACTGGCTTTGTAGAGCGGGGTCAAATCGGGGCGGTTATTCTTGTCTACAGGAGTAGGAACGGTAACAATATAATAGTTACAATCGGCGATATCCTCCAGTTGATTACTGCAATAGAACCCTTTTTTTGTTTGTATTTCTTCCTTGGAAATTAAAACCGATTGTAAAACCGACTCTTCGACTTCTAAGGTATCATCAATCCCCTTGTTTAAGGCTTCTATTCTTTTTTGATTGATATCAAAGCCAACAACGCTGTGTTTAGTCGCAAATAATCTGGCTAAAGGCAAACCTACGTAACCAAGACCAATAACAGCTATTCTAGAATCAGAACCCATTGATTTTTTTAATTTTATTGAGACAATATCGAGTTATACCCAACATTTCATGATTCCTGCTCACACAAAACGAGTCAGAATCCGGTTTTTTTACGTTCGCAAAGATAACTACTTCAAGCCGAAATTCCATTATATATTTATTCATTTGAACGATACAGATACTCCATTCATCGATAAAACATAGTTAAACCTCTACTTGTCAAAGAAAAAATACTTATAATAAAAAAACATTCGAATTGATGTTTATAATAGTTTCATCCAACGGCTCAAAATTTACTATTTATCCTTTATTAATTCGTGATATGTATTATAAGTTTGCAGGCAAACCGAGTCAATGTTGAAATTTTGAACTACAAAATTATATGCATTTTCTATTATTACTTCTCTATCTTTTTTATTATTAATAAGAAATAATGTTTTGTCAGCAAGATTTTTTGTGTCACCTGGATTACAGATAAACCCTGTTTTATTGTTAATGACTAATTCCTCACTACCACCATTTTTTACCGTGACAACTGGTTTTTTTGCTACAAAAAAATCGAGTATTGTTGAGCCTAAACCTTCTTTAATGGAAGTGAAAAGTAATAAATCGATTTGAGGTATTAAATTTTTTGGATTATTTATAAAACCTAAAAAATGGATTTTTTCTTCTATTTGAAGTTTTTTTGCGTGAAGTTTAAGTTCACTTTCCATTGGACCATTCCCAATTAAAATAAAATGGATGTTAGAGTTTTTTTCTAGAATTTTTTTTGCTGTGTTTAAAAAAGTGTTATGGTCTTTTTCATAAGTTAAAGCTGCAATGTAACCTACTAATGTTGTTTCTTTATCTAAGTTAAGTCTGTTTCTAATGGAAAAAGAAGGAGGGAATTTATATGAACAATCCGTCATGCTGTAAATGAGGGTTGTATTTTTATTTTTAGTTGTTTTTTCAAAAACATCTTGAGCTGCTTTGCTGATACAAATAGTTTTGCTGACAAACTTACTTGAATATTTTATTTTTTGACTAAACCAACCCTTGATTGGAAAAACAACCCGTCTTGTAATTATGATTGGGCAGTTAATTCCAAATAATAATTTACTAAAAAGGGCTAATGAATGTCCTTTAGATTCATGGCAATGTAATAAATCAATTTTTTGCTGTTCAATATATTTTTTTATTTTAAACGTTGCTATAATCTTTTGCCAAAAGCCTGTGCCAATGCTTAAGAATGGGATTTTTTCCTTGATAGCCCATGATTCCAAGTGTCCTCCTTTTACGCATACTAAGGTTTGTGGGTACTGTTTTTTCTGTGCATACTCCATTAAGTAGGCTAATTGTTGTTCTCCACCTCGCCAATTTTTTTGTAAATTAAAATGAAGTATGTTCATGTATAAGTCCGTTAAGATATAGTAATTAAATTTTTATAGAGATTTTGAATTTCATCAGCGATTTTTGAATCGGAAAATTGTTGTGCGTACTGATATCCTTTTTCGATAATTTCTTTTCGTAAATTTTCGTTTTGTAATAATAAGATTATTTGTCTCGTTATTTCATTAGTATTATTTGGATTGACATAAATACTATTTGGTCCTCCTGCTTCAGGAAACACACCACTATTTGTTGTTATAACAGGTGTTTTTGAATATAGAGCTTCGATAATTGGAATTCCGAAACCTTCAAAAATCGATGGATATATAAAAATTGTAGCTAATTGGTATATAATTGCCAATTCTTCAAATGATACGTTTTCTAAATGAATAATTTTATCGTCAATATATTTTTTTTCTGTACAGTATTTTTTGATTTTTTCGAAATATTCCGTTTTCCTTCCAATGAGTACCAGGGTTGTATCTATATTTTCAATTGCTTTTACAATTTGAAGTGCATTTTTTCTTTCTTCAATTGTGCCTACATTTAGTATAAAATTGTTTTTTAATCCGAATTTTTCCTTTACTCGTTGCTTTTCGGAGTCAGAATATTCTTTTTTAAAAACATCAGCGCACCCCTGATATATTACAATTATTTTATCTTCAGGTATTTTTAGGTACGTTATAATGTCTTTTTTAGTTTGTTGACTAATAGCAACGATTTTGTCTGCTTTTTGAGCAGCATATTTAAATTTTAAATAATAAATATATCGGTCTAAAGAGTTGTAAAGTTTTGGGTAACGTAAAAAAATTAAATCATGTATTGTTACAATTTTTTTTATGTGTTTTGGAATAAAAAAAGGGATTTCTCCTGATAATCCATGGAAAATTTTAATGTTGTCTTTTTTGAGTCTCAGACCAATACCGATTGAACGCCAAAGTGATTTTATTTTTTTCCAAAACCCAGAAGGAACTATTTCTTTAGTATTATAGGAATGAGAAATATAGGAGAATGAATGTTTTGGGTTGTATAAAAAGTAAGTGTTTTTTGGATAATGGGTAGATAGAATGCGTATTAAATCCCTGCTGTAATTTCCTAATCCAGTTTTGTTATGAAAGAAACGTTTGGCGTCAAAACCTATTTTCATGATTTTTTTTATTTTGTTGAAACTCCCTTATTTTGATATATTTAAGAAATGTTCCAATGGATGCAAAAATGCAAATTACAAATCCGTAATAGCCGTCAAGAAAACCTTTTTTTAAAAAATAATTATTGATAAATTTCCAAAACGGGTTAGTAAAAATTTTAAAAATACTTACTTGTTTGTTTTTGTTCTTAATGTAGTTTTTAGCCGCAATTTCAGTATAGTTGTTTATTTTTAGGTAGTGTTCGGTTACTGAATCATAGGCCCAATGAAGTAAATCTCCTTTTAAAATAGCTTCGTTTTTGGGGTTGTTTAGAGCAATGACTTCATGTATGTTGTTACTACCAATCCATTTGGCTTTTTGTTTGTTGAATAGTCTTATTTTACGGTCAGGATACCAGTTAGAGTGTTTTATCCATTTTCCGCAATAATTGTTGAGTCGGTTGAAAGAATAACCATCTTTATCTAATTTTTTTTGCTTAGTTGATAAAATTTCCTTTCTTAATTCTTCTGATAGTGCTTCATCAGCATCCAAGGAAAGTATATAGTCAAAATTTGTTTTACTATTAGCAAAATTTTTTTGATCCGTAAAACCAGTAAATTCTTTTTCAATAATGATTGCGCCATACTTAAGACATATATCTTTGGTTTTATCGGTAGAAAAAGAATCAATGATTATTATTTCATCGACAACATCTTTTAATGAAGAAAGGCATTTTTCAATATACCTTTCTTCATTATATGTTATTATTACTCCTGAAATTTTATTCATCGAAGAGAAGATATTACACCGCTACATCATACTCTCTCAAAGCATTGTTAAGAGAAGTTTTCAAGTCAGTTGATGGTTTACGGGTTCCAATGATTAAAGCACAAGGAACTTGGTATTCTCCAGCAGCGAATTTTTTAGTATAACTTCCAGGGATAACTACTGAACGAGCAGGAACAAAACCTTTCATTTCCACTGGCTCATCACCAGTAATATCAATAATTTTAGTTGAAGCAGTCAAACATACGTTAGCTCCTAAAACAGCTTCTTTACCTACGTGAACTCCTTCTACCACAATACAACGAGAACCGATAAAAGCACCATCTTCAATGATTACCGGAGCAGCTTGTAATGGCTCTAAAACACCACCAATTCCAACACCACCACTTAGGTGAACATCTTTACCAATTTGAGCACAACTACCTACAGTAGCCCAAGTATCTACCATTGTTCCGGCATCAACATAAGCACCAATGTTTACATAACTTGGCATCATGATTACGCCGCTTGAAATAAATGATCCGTAACGAGCAGAAGCTCCAGGAACTACACGAACACCTTTTTCAGCATAATCTTTTTTCAATTCCATTTTGTCGTGGAATTCAAAAACACCAGCTTCCCAAGTTTCCATTTTTTGAATAGGGAAGTACATAACTACTGCTTTCTTAACCCATTCGTTTACTTGCCATGAATCGCCTTTTGGCTCAGCAACTCTTAATTTTCCAGAATCTAATAATTCGATTACTTCTCTAATCGCGTTAGTTGTTGTTTCTTCCTGCAACAAAGCTCTGTTTTCCCAAGCTTGCTCTATAATTGTTTGTAAATTGCTCATGTTTATTAAATTTTTGGCAAATATAGGCTTTTTAACTAAAAGCTAAAAAGAGAAAAGTATTGAAAATGTTATATATTTGTATATTAAATTGTTTGGATTATGGAAGCGATTAGATTAGAATTTAAATCAGAAATCAAAGAAAAAATAATAGCATTATTAAGTTCGTTCTCTGCAGATGAATTAAAAATAGTTGAAGAAGATTCTGATTTTGACTTAAATAAAAAAAAAATGGATGCTTCTTTAGCTAAAATTAAAAATGGAACAGCTAAATTTTATACTATTGAAGAAGTTGATGCGATTTTAGAAGAAACTATTTCTAAATATGAAAATTAAGTTTCAGGAAGAATTTTTGTTTGAGCTTAACAGTCAAATCTATTATATTTCAAAAGATAAGCCCTTTGCTGCCAGAAAGTTTAAATCTGACTTATTGAGAAATGTCAAGAAAGATTTAAAAAATCCGTTTAATTTTAAAAAATCCCAATACTATGATGATGAAAATATAAGAGATTATATTTTTAAGGGTTATACTATAGTTTATTACATTCATACTGCTGAAAATGTGATTTATATTTTTGGTTTTATTAAATACCGAAAATCTCTTTAGATTTGCAAAATTTCGTTTATATCTTAGCAAAAAAAAAAATAGAATGGCAAGAATACTTTGTATTGATTACGGACAAAAGCGCACCGGAATAGCAGTTACCGATGAAATGCAAATTATAGCATCGGGTTTAACGACTATTCCTTCTGCTACGGCTATTGATTTTTTAAAAGATTATTTTTCGAAAGAAAAAGTCGAATTGGTGCTCATTGGCGAACCTAAGCAAATGAACGGTGAACCTTCGCAAAGTGCTTCCATTATCAAAGGATTTGTAACGCATTTTACCAACCATTTTCCGGAGATGAAAGTAGAGCGGGTAGATGAACGATTTACTTCTAAAATGGCTTTTCAGACCATGATTGACAGTGGTTTGAATAAGAAACAACGTCAAAATAAAGCCCTGATTGATGAAATTTCAGCAACTATCATGTTGCAGGATTATCTTTCCCGTAAAATGTTTTAATAATTCTTTGTTAAAACCGCAAAACTTAGTGATAAATGTAACTTTTTCCCTTAGAAAGGCTCTTTTAATTACAAGAATATTAAAGTATCTTTGCCGCCTATAAAAACAATATTATGTCAGATACAACTATACGTTCCCATTGTGATGTGGTTCTTATTGGAGCAGGAATTATGAGTGCTACTTTAGGAATTATCCTGAAAGAATTACAACCCGATTTAACTATTGATATTTACGAAAGATTAGACAATGCTGCTGCCGAAAGTTCAGATGCCTGGAATAATGCCGGAACAGGACACTCCGCTTTTTGTGAATTAAATTATACTCCGGAAGGAAGTGATGGAAGTATCGATCCTAAAAAAGCCATTAGTATTGCTGAATCTTTTGAGGTTTCCCGTCAATTTTGGGCTTATTTAGCTCAAAAAGGAATCGTAAAATCTCCGGAGAATTTTATCAAAAGAATTCCACATATCAGTTTTGTTTGGGGGGATAAAAATGTAGAATTTTTAACCAAACGATTCAAAGCTTTGCAAGCCAATCCGCTTTTTGAGGAAATGCAGTTCAGTACTGATTTTGCCGAATTGAAATCATGGATGCCATTGGTTATGGAAGGCAGAAAAGAATCTGAAAAAGTAGCCGGAACCTCTATGGCTATTGGTACAGATGTGAATTTTGGTGAATTGACCCGAAATATGTTTCAGTATCTGACTCAAATGGAAGGTGTGAATATGTATTTTGGTCATGAAGTCAAAAAACTAAGACAAAAAGAAAATAAAACCTGGAGAATAAAAATCAAAAATTTGAATGATGGTTCTATTCGAAAAGCCTATCCTAAATTTGTTTTCATCGGAGCAGGAGGAGGTTCGTTGCCATTATTAGAAAAAGCCGATATTCCGGAAGGGAAAGGTTTTGGTGGTTTCCCGGTAAGTGGACAATGGTTGAAATGTACCAATCCGGATGTGATTGCGAAACATGAATCAAAAGTGTATGGAAAAGCTAGTGTGGGTGCGCCACCTATGTCGGTTCCGCATATTGATTCGCGTATGATAAATGGTGAGAAACAATTATTGTTTGGGCCTTTTGCAGGATTCTCAACTCGTTTCTTGAAAAATGGTAAATATTCTGATTTGCCAAAATCAATTCAGTTGGACAATATTATGCCGATGTTGATTGCAGGTTATAAAAATATTCCGTTGACTAAATATTTAATTGAGCAGGTGCGTCAATCTCCGGCTGACAGAATTAAAGCTTTGAGAGAATATGTTCCGGGGGCAAAATCTAAAGACTGGGTTTTAGAGCGTGCCGGACAACGTGTTCAGGTAATTAAGAAAGACGAAAAAGAAGGAGGGAAGTTAGAGTTTGGAACAGAGGTAATCACTGCTGCCGACGGAACTTTATCGGTATTACTTGGGGCTTCGCCAGGTGCTTCTACAGCGGTTTCAATTATGATTGATGTAATTAGCAGATGTTATAAAAATGAAATCAAAACTCCGGAATGGCAGGCTAAGTTTAAAGAAATGATTCCTTCTTACGGACAAAAATTAAATGAAAATCCGGAATTGCTTAAAGCAGTTAGAGAAAATACCGCTACCGTTTTAAAATTAAAATAATAGCGATACCGCTTTATGAGGAATCCCGTTAGTCAAGGCTAATGGGATTCTTTTTTTTCAGACATCAGTAATTCGGTAGTTTTTACGATGTTTTCGGATAAATTTGTCATCCAAATCAATTGTTCAATAACCAATTGAGCTTCCTGCATTTTGATTTGATATGCTTCTTTGTCAATCAATTTGATTTGTTTTAATTCTTTGGAACGAATATTTTTCAACTCCGTTAGTCGTTGATCCAGTTCTTCATTGGACTGCGTCGGAGTGGAATCAGGATTACTGAGTAAATTCATAGCAAATTCTAAATTTCCCAGCACTTTATCCACCACCACATTGAAGGCTTTAGAAGCTTCGGTTGTTTTGTGTGACTGAATATAAGTTCCTAAAGAAGCAAGCGAAGACAATAAAGAATGGTTTAGTACCACTAATTTATAAACCTGGGGCAGTTTGTTTTGTTTGGATTTAGGTTCCTGAAGCATGCGCTGAAAAGAAGCCATTAAATTTCCAATTTCAATAAAAGCCTGTTTTCGAGCCAGTCGGTATTCGGTAGAAACTTCTGTTTTTTTATTATAGATAATCGAAATTTCCCTTAGATAATTTCTGTTGGCTTCAATTGCGCTTTCAATGTAGGCCGGAAGGCTTAAAAATTCCCAGGACGGCCATAAAAAATAATTAGCGAGCAAACACAGCGAAGCGCCCACAATGGTATCTAAAATGCGGTATTCAATCACATTACCGTTATCAGGAGCCAAAACACCGTAAATTAAAACCACATAAATAGTGATAAAGGTGGCGCCAATTTTATAATTGCTGGGATTGAAAGAAAAACCCAAAAGCATGGCAATTATTGCCAGCGTACTAATTACATAAGAATCGTGAATGACCGAAAGTATTCCAAAAGCAATAACACCACCCAGTAACGTCCCAAAAATACGGTGATACGTACGCTCATTTGTTTGTCCAAATCCCTGTTTCATAATCACTACAATGGTCAGGATAATCCAGTAAACATTTTCCAAAGGAAGAACTTTCCCAATCATGTACCCTAATAAAATGGTAACGGTTATTCGCAGCGAATGCCTGAAAACAGTTGAGGAAAAGCTGAGGTTTTCTACAAAAGTACTCAGCGGATAATATTGGGGTTTTATGAATTTTTCAATGTCTTTGTCGCGTCCTTTGATTAAATCTTTCGAATTAATATTGTCTGTGTAAGCACGTTCTAAAGTGATGATTTTTTCTACCTGCTTTTCGGCATAATGCAGCATGGTAATGAGCATTAATACTTCTTCCGAAGAAGATTTGGTCTTCAAGTCTTTTTTATAAGAAGTTATTGTTTCTTCAAAGTTGTGTAAATCTTCAATCAGATTGTGTTCGGAGGTATAAGCTTCGTGTTTTTCGATGCTTTGCGACAATAATTTTAAGCTTTTAGCCAAGCTGTAAGCCAGATTTTGATAGGTTTCCAGGGCTTTTGGATAGCTGTCAAATTTTTGATGTAATTTGTTATGGTCAAAAGAAGTAGCAATAGCCAGTTCTAATATTTCGACCAAAGAAATAAAACTGAGTAAAAATTTTCGGTTTTGTCCTGAAGAGCCTGATTTGGTTCGGTTGGTAATTAGAATTTCTCGAATATTTTCGTGTAAAATATTCAGTTCTACCTGAAGATGCAATTGTTTTTTAGTAATGGCTTTTCGGTTCGAATTAAGTTCCCATAAATCACCGCGTAATTTCAGGTATTTAGCCGTAAGTCGGATGCATTCGGCCATTTGCAATTCGACATAATGATTGGGTTTTATAAAGAAAAAAAGCAGTGAAATAATGGTATAAAATAATCCTCCGGCTAATAAAAGTCCGGCGTAGTGAAGCATTTCCCAACCCGAATTTAAATGTGCAAAAGCCAGCGAAAGCGACAATAAAGCCGAAAAAGAAACCATTGTAGCCCGTTGTCCGTACACTAAAATCATCGAAATACAAAAAATCAGTGTAATGAGTACCGGATAAAAAATCCACGCATAAGGGTAACACAAATTGATAATCAGATTGACTCCGGCAATGATGAATGAAGTCACTAATAATCCGTTGATTTTGTGTTTCAGATTACTGGGAATATCACTTGGAAAAGTAAAAAAAGCACCTAAAGCGATGGTAAAACCAATTTGAAAATGATCAAAATAGGAAAATAATAATACGGGAAAAACGGCGGCAATGGTGACTTTCAAAGCATTACTGAAATTGGTACCGGAAATGAATTTCTGAATTTTTGAAATCATAAATTTTAGGGATTATACACAAAGGTATGAATTGTCGCATTTATCAATGGGATAAATACCTTTGTTTTTAGGATTAAATTTTAAAAACACTATTTATTGTTAATCCCTTTTAAGCATTGTTTAAATTTTACTATTTTTGGCAATCCTAAATTTAGGATTTAAAGCTTTAAAAAGCTACTAATATTTAATACAACAACAATGATTTTACCAATTGTAGGATACGGTGATCCGGTTTTGAGAAAAGTAGGAACGGAAATTACAGCCGAGTATCCTAATTTGAAAGAAACAATTGCCAATATGTATGAAACGATGTATAATGCATCCGGAGTAGGACTGGCAGCGCCGCAGGTAGGACTGGCCATACGTTTATTTGTTATAGACGCAACACCTTTTAGTGACGATGAAGATTTAGAAGCTGATGAGCAAAAACAATTAAAAGGTTTTAAACGTACTTTTATTAATGCAAAAATCATCAAGGAAGAAGGGGAAGACTGGGCTTTTAACGAAGGCTGCCTGAGTATTCCGGACGTTCGTGAGGATGTATATCGTAAAGAAAGAGTAACTATTGAATACTGTGAAGAAGATTTTGTGATGAAAACTGAAGTTTTCGACGGACTGGTAGCTCGTGTTATCCAGCACGAATACGATCATATTGAAGGAATTTTGTTTACCGATAAAATTTCTTCGTTAAAGAAACGTCTTATCAAAGGTAAACTAAAGAATATCATGGAAGGCAAAACGTTCCAGGATTACAGAATGCGTTTTTTTGGTAAAAAAAGTAGATAATCATTCTTTTTAAAGTCTTTTTGGTATCGTTTTTGAGCAATAGCCAAACAATTATAAGAATTCTTAAATAATAATTATATAACATGAATTTAGAAAAAATATTAGCGATTTCAGGAAAACCGGGTTTATATGTTTTAAAAGTGCAAACACGCACCGGTTTTGTCGCAGAATCATTGGTTGACGGAAAAAAAATCACGGTAAACTTGAGAAGCAATGTAAGTTTGTTATCTGAAATCTCAGTATATACTTATGAAGGAGAAAAACCGTTAAAAGAAGTAATGAACAGCATTGCTGAAAAAGAAAACAACGGTCCGGCTATTTCTCACAAAGAAGATGTAGCGGCTCAGGCGGCTTATTTTAAAGAAATTTTGCCAAATTATGACGAAGAGAGAGTATATGCTTCGGATATCAAGAAAATTTTAAACTGGTACAACACTTTACAGGCTAAAGGTTTGGTAACAACTGAAGAAGCTGTAGCCGAAGAAGTGGTGGAGGTAGTTGCTGCAGAAGCAGAAGCTCCGGCAGAAAAACCAAAAAAATCTAAAAAAGTAGCAGAATAATTTTTGCTGAAATGTTATAAAATCCTGTGTTCTAAAGTGCTTAGAACACAGGATTTCTTATTTTTACACAAACTTCTTCTTATGAATACAAGACAAAATCAATTGCAGGCTTTTGAACGATTATTGGATATTATGGATGATTTGCGCGAGAAATGTCCCTGGGATAAAAAGCAAACTTTGCAAACGCTCCGACATCTTACTATTGAAGAAACCTACGAATTAGGAGATGCCATTTTAGATAATGATTTAAACGAAGTTAAAAAGGAATTGGGCGATTTGTTGCTGCATATTGTTTTTTACGCCAAAATAGGCAGCGAAACCAAGGATTTTGATATTGCAGATGTTTGTAATGAGATTTGTGAAAAATTGATTCACCGTCATCCGCATATTTATGGTGATATAGAAGTAAAAGACGAAGAAGAAGTCAAACAAAACTGGGAAAAACTGAAACTTAAAGAAGGAAAAAAATCTGTTTTGGAAGGAGTTCCCAGAAGTTTACCGGCATTGGTAAAAGCCAGCAGAATTCAGGATAAGGTAAAAGGCGTAGGTTTTGACTGGGAAGAACCACATCAGGTTTGGGACAAAGTGCAGGAAGAATTAGAAGAACTGCAAGTTGAGGTGAAATCAGGGAATAAGGATAAAATAGAAGCCGAATTTGGAGATGTTTTGTTTTCGATGATTAATTACGCCCGTTTTTTAAAGGTTAATCCGGAAGATGCCTTAGAACGCACTAATAAAAAATTCATCAAACGCTTTCAGTATTTGGAAAGTAAAGCTGGAGAATTAGGAAAATCTCTCTCTGATATGACTTTGGCAGAGATGGATGTTTTTTGGGAAGAAGCCAAAAAGCTTTAAAAAAACAGATTTTATAAATCAGAATTTTGAACTTAAATGACGATAAAATTAAATGAGTCAAAGTTTATACTGAGTTTTTTCGGATGAATTTATTCTTAATTTTTCAAAAAATACTTTTGTGTTTTTGATGAAAGCCTAATTTTATAAAAAGGCTATTGTTTACAGATTTCATCTTAAAGATTGTTGATTTTTTTAGTAAAAAAAATTAAGCGGGGAATAATTACTAATTTCCTAAGACAGCCGGTTATAGTACATTCTTATCGCTTCTTAAGCGGTAGATTGTTGTTTGTTAATATAACACCATTTTGATTTTTTCTTGAATTGTGGTATTGTTTTTTTGTTAATTTTAGTTTTAAAAGTTCCATTTTTGAAGCTAAAAACAGCTTGTAAATACTATAATCAGATATAAAACCGACTTAAATTAAGTAGCGTTTTTTATATCTAAAATACTCTTTTACATACATGAAAAAAGTTAATTGCCTCGTTCTCATTTTTACAATTATTCCTTTTTTGGCGTTCAGCCAAATTAAAAATCGCATTTTTTTACCTAAATACGAAGCTTTGTTACATACTGCTTTAGAAAAATCCGGAGACAGAAAAGACTCTTTACAATATTTTTTAAACACCGTGCCCAAAAAGCATTACGAAGGAGCTTCTTTTCTTATTGCTTATATGCCCGAACGTGATTTAAAAACCTTATCCATCCCATATATTAGCGACCAAATTGAAGGGGCTTATAAAGCGAGAGAAGAGTTTTCATGGTGTGCTAAGTTGCCGGATTCCATTTTTTTTAATGAAGTGTTGTCCTACTATTGTTTTGATGAAAGGAGAGACAATTGGAGAAATGATTTTTATTTAAAATTTTCGTCAGTTGTCAAAGACTGCAAAGACATTCGTCAGGCTATAAAAGCGGTGAATGCTAACATCAGAGATATTTTATTAGTAGATTATAATATCAATCGCAGTATTGTAAATATTAGTCCGTTTCAATCTATAAAGGAAAAAATGGCTACTTGTACAGGTCTTTCTTTCCTGTTGGTTGATGCTTTTCGATCGGTTGGAATTCCTGCAAGAATAGCGGGAACTCCTATGTGGACCAATATGAAAGGAAATCACAGTTGGGTAGAAGTATGGGTTGATGGGCAATGGTATTTTACCGAATATTATTTTGAAGATTTAAACAAAGCCTGGTTTGTAGCCGATGCTGGAAGAGCTGATTTGTCCAATCCAAGACACTGGATTTATGCGTCTTCTTATAAACCAAAAGATACTTATTTCAGATTAGAATGGGATACTCTTTCTAAAGCGATTCATGCAGAAAATGTGACTAAAAGATACATTGATTTGTATGAAAAAGAGAAAGTCTTAGAAAATTTAAAACCGGATGAAGTATGGATTAGCGTTCAGCTTTTTCAATCTAAATCGGATAAGGATTTAAAACGTGTTTCAGAAAAAATAGTGCTGGAAGAGGAGGGAAAACAAATAGACTTTGGGTATTCACCATCTCCTATAGACGATTTAAATAAATTTTTAAAGTTTAAAGTAAGCAAAAATAAATCGTACCAACTCCTTTATGCTGATAATAAAGGCAAGGAAAAACAGGCAGTTATCACAGTAAAAGACAAGGAAGAGTTATTTAAATTATATCAGGAATAGTTCCTGATTTAAAAAGATAAAGGCTGTCCGAAAAGTTTTTCGAACAGCCTTTTTTCATTTTTTATACTGATTCAGTTATTTATCATCTTTAGTTGTTTCCACAGCAACCAAGTCTTGTTTGGCAGTGTTATTCCAAGGGCCATGATTTTTGTAAGCCGGTCCTGTTAATTGTTGTCTTTCAGAACCTGTAGTTTGTACCAGAACCAAATTTTCTTTAGAAGTGATTTTTCGTGGCTTTTGGTTTTTGTATGCAGGCCCCTGAAGAGCTACTTTATTACTTTCTGAATATACTTTTGTTGGCACGGCTTTGTGCATCCATGATTTAAAGTTTTTATACGCAGGTCCTTTTAAATCACTTTGTTTTACATGGTTTTCTTCTTGTGCCATTGCGTTGAAAGATATTACTAAAAATCCTAAAATTAATGCTATTTTTTTCATGACTATTACTTTTTTATTGTTTTATACAAATTTACATTCAGTAACAGCCTTTTAGGATTATGTGAATTTACTCAATTCGTATCCGTATTTATACGGATATTGTTGTTTTTTGTGTTATATCAAATTCATTTTTGCTGCTTTTTTAATGAGTTCGGCGGTGTTTTTTACCTCTAACTTTTTTAAAATATTAGCGCGATGGGTTTCTATGGTACGGGAACTCACAAATAATTTTGTGGCAATTTCTTTTGTGGTTAAGCCCTTTGCAATTAAGCCTAAAACTTCGGTTTCTTTATTGGACAAAATATTCTCACTGATGCTTTGTTCCGACATAAAGTTGATCATTTTTTCAGAGATTTCAGCACTGAAATATTTTTTGCCTTTAGCAACGCTTCTTATTGCGAATATTAATTCTGATTCGTCAGTGTTTTTTAGTAAGTAGCCGTAAGCGCCCATTTTGGCACATTTAGCAATGTAATTGCCGTCATCGTGCATGGAAATTACAATAGGTTTTATGTTGGAATTTAAGTTTTTTAACTGTTTTAAAACTTCAAAACCATCCATGTTAGGCATGGTGATGTCCAGTAATACAATATCGGCATCAAACGGACTGTTTATGAGTTCCATAAATTCCATACCATCTGCAACACTTTTCATTATTTTGATGTCGTCATGTTTTCTTAGGAGCTCAGCAAGTCCGTTTCTAAAAAGCTCATGATCATCGGCTATTATTAGTTTGATTTCTGTCATAATTCTATGGGTAATTCAATTTCAAAACTGCTGTTTCCGGGCATTGCATTGATAACAATGCTACCGTTACAAATTTCAACACGTTCTTTGATGTTATTAATTCCTAAACCTAATTTAACGGTATTGATGTCAAAGCCGATACCATCATCAAAATAAAACAAAGAGATAAATTCGTCAAATTCTGAAAGGGTAATTCGGATGTTTTTGGCCTGAGCATGCTTTAAAGAGTTATTGATTAACTCCTGACAAATTCTAAAAAGGTTAATTGCCTGTTGGTTGGTAATATTAGAACCTTCCTGACGGGTTAAGTCTTCATATTCAATAGTTACCGTTGTCGATTTTTTCAGGCTTTCGATAAAATTGGTTAAGGTAACACCAATTCCAAAATCGTCCATAGAAGCCGGCATTAAGGCATTGGACATCAGTCTGATTTCAGAAATAGTAGCATCCACTATTTTTTTCATTTCTGATTTTTTGACTTCATTTTCCACTCTGTTTTCAATGTAATGTTTCAAAGAAGTTAAATACGGACCCACACCATCATGAAGTTCCCTCGCCAGGCGACGTCTTTCATTTTCTAAACTGTTTACCAGCATTCGTTTGGATTGAATTCGGGTGTTTTCTTCCTTATTTCTAAATTCAATGAGTTTATCCCGCATCGCCAGAAGACTTTTTCCGAGTAAATCATTCGAGCTTTTAGGCTGAAAATCGGTGTTCAAATTCATTTTTCCAATATCATCCGAGAATTTTACAGCACCTTGTAAAGAAGCTTTCAAATTGGCTAAGGCATCAAACATTTCCTTGATTTCGCTGGAATTTTTGATAAATTGATTGGTTTGATTATAGTCACCTTCCGCCATAATTCGGAGGCTTTTTTGCATATTTTTAATAGGATTGGTAATAATGCGTATCAAAAAAAGAGAAAGCATCACCGCCAGTAAAAAGATGGCAAGCGTTAAAAAAATAAGTCTTTCCTTCAACTCTTGTAACGGAATTGTAACTTCATCGACATCCATTTCAGAAAGGATAACCAATTTTAAATTCCGAATTTTGATGAGGCTGTACACGCTATATACATCAATTCCCCTGTAATCTTTAAAAACACCTCTGCCGTTTATTCCTTTAAAGGCATTGTTGACTCCTTTCGTTTTTACCAAAAGAGTGTAAGGGATTTTGTTGGGGTAAAAGCGGGATTGCGAACGCATTCGGAAATCTTCGCCCACCAGATAGGATTCGCCGCTGTCGCCCATACCGGTGCGTTCCAGAAGAATTTTTTTGATTTTGTTGTAATCTAAAATTTTAATTTGGCGCCCTTTTTTTGTGTTAGCGATAAAAGCGATGGTTGTTTTTTTAGCAACGTGGTAAGCTGTCAAGTCATAAATCCCAGTGCTGTTTTTAATGCTATCCGGAAGTTTTAATAGGGAAGTGTCAATATTTTGGTTTTGCCAATCGGAAGTTTCAAAACGTTCCCATTCTGATTTTAAAACATGTTCAATCTGGTTTTGTTTGAGTGTTTTAATCGAATTCAATTGCAATAAAATACGATCGTTCAAAACGTTAGAAAACTGTTGGTACGAAGAAAAAGACAGTAATCCAATGACCAATGCGATTAAACTATTAATGATAATCAGAATTAGTGTTTTGATGTGCATGCTTTTCCGTTTTTTATAGATGTAAATATACTTCGTTTGTTCTTTTAAAAGAAACTTTCAAGTAATAGTTCAGTGATATTTTCCGGAAAATGTTAGTAAAAAATAAGATTTCACCACAAAGTTGTCCTGTTGATGAATGAAGTTTTATTGAACTATAAAAATAGGATAGCACGCAGATTTTGCAGATTTTTTATTATTATCTGCGTAAATCTCCCTAAATCTGCGTGAAAATAAAACAAGAAATCTTAACCATAACACCTGCCCACAATCTTGTCATGCTGACGAAGGAAGCATCTCATCAGAAGCATCTCATCAAGTAATGTTTAACGTACCGCATTACAAATGCTATGATTTGTTTTTTTGTATGTAGGCACTCGTTGCAAACGAGTGCCAGTGGAGGACTAGTGAGGTGATAAGCTACCTCCTTTAGTTTATTTCGGTGTTTAATTTCCAATCATTAATTCCCATTAAGTTCAGAATAAGTATTCCGTTAATTCTGTAAAGTAAAATGTTCGCTTGTCTAAGTTGTTCAGAGTTTACTTTGGCAATACTTCCATGTGTAATGTTGTCCCTTAATCTTTTCAAGTCGTCAAGTTTTATAGGAAATGTTTTTGGATCTAAGTTTTGACTTTCTAAAAACGAAACCAATTGATTTTTCATTGGCTTATTTTGTAAAAGTGTCAGCACATTGTGCCACCTTTTTTTAAATTCATCATGTTCGTTTTTGTCTATTGTTTCCAAAAGTTTAAGCAAAGCCTCGTCTTGTTTGGCTTTTATCTGTTTCTTGTTTAATGTAAATTTAAATTTTATGTTGCCGTGTTTTTGCTTGTCGCAAATTTCAATAATATTGTACCGAATTAGAAACGTAGAATAACTGTCAACTAAATGCGATTGATTAAACAATGATATTGCTTTCGAAAGCAACGTAAAGTTTTTTAAGGATTCTTTTTGCCAATTAGATTGCAGAAATTTGTTAAAAGTCCAATAAATTCCAAAGCTCCTAAGATTTCCGCTTTTATCAATAAAGTTATTTTGTTCAATATTTTTTATTGTGATTGTATTATCTGGTAAATGTATTCTGCGAAAAACATAATCAATTTTGATGTGATGATAAAATGAAGCTAACATTAAAATAACATCGCCATAAAGAACAGCTTCATTTTCTGTAATATCTTTTCCATATTTGAATTGAAATTTGGGTTCTTTAGTAACTGTAGCAACTCTTTTTCTTCGGTCATCTTTTGAAACGAAATTAAACTCTGGGCGAAACGTTGATTTTGCAAGTTTGTAAAACTTGATTGAATCGTTCATGCGTTCAATACTAAAGTTACCGTCATTTTTAAACCACGATTTAGGAGATAAAAAAGAGTAAAAGGACTCAACAACTCTAAAGCCTTTGTCGTCTAAGTAAAATTCAGCTTTATTTTTTTCGCTCTCAACTGGATTCCAATAAAATTTTACTGTGTCAATCCTAACAATAATATATTTTTTACTGTCTTCATAAAAATTAGAACTATTTGTGATACCAATTAATTTGGCGTCAGATAAATCAATTTTTTGTAAGCGCTCGTTGGTGTAATTTTTTGTTAATTCTATTTTAATATATGAACCAAATTTTCGCCAATCAATTTTACTTGTCCAAAGCATTAATGAATCACCAAAGCCTGTTTTTTCGTCAAACAAAATTCGCAACTCAATTTTATCTTTTTGTGTGTACAAATGAGCGTGATGAATTTTTTTGATTTTAGCTTTTATGTTTGGATAACGATACTCGTTAAAATTAACATTAGAAAATTCTATATCTAAACAATGGTAGTCACTCATTTACTTTAATACTTTTTCGTCAAGATTTGTGTGTTTCTGTAATGGATCTATTAATGGAATTATATCAGCTTATAGCCTCACAAATTAAACTTTTTTGTACTTAAATTGCATGTCATGCGTAAAATTTTCTTTATTCTAAGGAGTTTTTATATTATTACACAAAAATAAAATTATTTCTTACATATGCAAAAACAGCCGCTTTAAAAACGGCTGTGAATTGGTAATACTATTTTTTGTCACTAAACTTCTGGACTGCGTTCTGAAATCTGCGGTCTGCTCCCGAGACTTCGGGACTAAAATCGGGAAATCTTCTCTTTCCAACCTATGTAGCCGTTTTGTGGTAGGGAATTATTGGTGTTGGCTAAAACCTGTTCGGTTTGTTGTTTATTAATTTCCGAAAGTTGCGCAATGCTTTCGTAAACACCACTTTTCAATCCGGAGAGATAAGCTGCTCCTAAGGCTGAAACGTCAGGATTGCGTTGTTTGTTCAATGGAATTCTTAACAAATCTGCCAGAAAGTGAATCACAAATGCGTTTTGAGTCATACCGCCATTTACCGAAATGGATTTCAAAGCCGCCTGCATGTCTTGTTCCATCGCTTGCACCACATCTTTAATTTGGTACGGAATGCTTTCCAAGGCAGCACGAACAATATGGTTTTTAGTAGTGCCAAAAGTCATGCCTTCAATGGATGCTTTTCGGTTCATTTGCCAGTGCGGCGCGCCCAGTCCGCTAAAAGCCGGAATCAAATATACGCCGGCATTGTCAGTAATTGCGGTTGCCATAACCTCGGTTTCAGAAGGAGAAGAGAACAATTGCAATTCGTTTTTGAGCCATTCAATCGTAGAACCACAGGAAACAATGGCACCTTCCAACGCATAATCCACGCGGTTTTCGGTACTCCAGCAAATCGTGGTCAACATTCCGGAATTGGATAAAACGGCTTTGTTGCCAATGTTCATCATAATCGAACTTCCGGTTCCCAGGGTGACTTTGGCAGTGCCTTTTTCAAAACAGCCTTCCCCAAAAGTTGCCGCATGCGAATCGCCAATTAAGGCCGTCATCGGGATGGAGAAAAATTCTTTTAAATTTAAAATAGAGCCCCAGTCGATGGTCGCAAAATGATGCGAAGAAGGGCAGGCCAGGGGCAAATTCAAATTAGATAATCCCCATTTTTCGAGGATTTCGCTGTCCCATTCTAAACTATGAATATTAAACAATAAGGTTCTGGACGCATTGGTATAATCGGTTTTGAATTGGGCGCCATGCGTTAGTTTGTACAAAATCCAACAATCAACAGTTCCAAAATATACTTCGCCATTGCTTACTTTTTGTTTTAAATCGGCGTCATTTTCCAGTAGCCAAAGCAATTTGGTTCCGGAAAAATAAGGGTCTAACAGCAAACCTGTTTTGGCTTTGATCCAATCGTTTTGTCCTTTTGCTATCAACTCATTACAAACGCCAATCGAACGTTTGCAGGCCCAAACCACAGCCGGAGCCAGCGGTTTTCCGTTTTCGTCCCAAAGCACAAAAGTTTCTCTCTGATTGCTGATACCGCAGGAAACAATATCCTGAACGTCAAAGCCTTTTTGGGTGAAATCCTTTAAACATGCGCTTACCGAATCCAGTACGTTTTGATAAATGTCTTCCGGATTTTGCTCCACAAAACCATTGTCAAAATAATTGGTTTTTAAGTCCACGCAGCCTTTGGCAGCAGCCTGACCTGATTCGTCAAAAAGTATGGTTTTGGTACTGCTGGTACCCTGGTCTATGGCAAGTATGTATTTTTTCATTAGTATAATTTGTATATAAAAGTCTTCGACAAGCTCAGACTGACATTTTTTACCATTAAGAAATTAAGGTTATTAAGTCAAATTCCTTAATAATTTAAAAATTAAAATAATAGAACCTAAAAACACACCCCTAGCCCCTCTCAAGAGGGGAATCGTTCAGGTTTTCAAGTCACAACTCCCTCCTTGAGGAGGGTTAGGGAGGTGTAAAAATCACTATTAAAAAATTAAGATGATTTAGCTTAATGCACCTTAATTTCTTAATGGTAAAAAAGAATAAAATGTTTTATTTATTTTTCTGATTCATTTTATCAATAATCACCGCTAATAAAATTACGATACCTTTTACAACCTGTTGCCAGAAAGGGGAAACATCCAGTAAAACCAATCCGTTGTTCAAGACTCCGATGATTACAGCACCAATTACAGTTCCGGTAACTGTTCCTACACCGCCGGAAAGCGAAGTACCCCCAATAACTACCGCTGCGATAGAATCCAGTTCGTAACTCATACCGGCATTAGGTTGCGCTGAATTTAATCTGGAAGTAACCAAAACACCACCAACAGCTGCCATCATTCCGGCAATTCCATAAACAGCCAGTTTGATTTTATTGATGTTAATTCCCGATAAAAAAGCGGCTTTTTCATTCCCGCCAATAGCATAAATATAGCGTCCGAAAGCGGTTTTATTGGTTAGAAAAACCACAATTAAAACCATAATCAGCGAAATCCAAACCGGAACAGGAATGCCTAAAATCCAGCCCGAACCGATAAATTCGAATTTTGGACCTAAGTTTGAAATCGGAATTCCTTCGGTATAAAGCATCGTCAAACCGCGAGCAATGGTAAGCATTGCCAAGGTTGCGACAAAGGGCGGAATGGCAAATTTGGTGATGACCCAGCCATTGAATAAACCCAGCAGCATTCCGATAAGCATGGCGGCCACAATGGCGCCTAAAACCGTAAATCCAACAAATAAATCCATAGATTCAAAGGAAAGTCCGCTTTTTAATAAACCGGCACAAACGGCTGCTGAAAGTCCTAAAACCGAACCTACGGATAAGTCAATTCCGGCCATCAAAACCACTAAAGTCATTCCGACCGAAATGCACACATTCACAGAAATTTGTCGCAAGACATTCCAAAGATTGGTGCTGGTCATGAATTTATCTGAAAGCAGACTAATGAATAAACACAGGAGGAATAAGGCAATCAATGATTGCGATTTTTTGATAATAGGGTGGTTAATAGAAATATTCATAATTATTCAGGTAAGGCTGATTTTAATAATTTGTCTTCGTTGGCTTCTGCGGCTAAGTAGGAAGCTTTTATTTTTCCTTCGGCCATGACTAAAATCCGATCTGAAAGCGCGAGGATTTCGGGAATTTCTGAAGAAACTAAAAGAATACTCATTTGGTTGGCAGCGAGTTCTTTTATCAGGTTGTAAATTTCGTTTTTAGCATTAATATCAATACCGCGTGTTGGCTCATCCATCATTAAAATTTGCGGATTGGTTGCGAGCCATTTTGCCAAAACTACTTTTTGCTGGTTTCCGCCGCTCAGGTTTTGGCACAATTGCGTTTCGGAAGGCGTTTTAATACGTAGTTTTTCAATATAATCTTTGGCGGAAGCCTTGTCTTTTGTATTGTTCAAAAGTCCTAAAGCCTTTAAATTGGTCAGGCTGATATTGGACGAAATATCCATTCCTAAAACCAAACCTTCGGTTTTGCGGTCTTCGGTTACAAAAGCCAGTCCGTTTTCGATAGCGTTTTTTGGTTTTTTATGAATGCTTTGGCTGCCATTAATTTCGATATCAAATTCGCTGTTGGCAGGATGCATCCCAAAAATAGTTTCCAAGAGTTCCGTTCTTCCGGCGCCCATAAGTCCAAAAATCCCCAGAATTTCTCCTTTTTTCAATTCAAAAGAAATGTCCTGAAGTAATTTTCGACTTTTATTATTCGGATTGATGAGGTTGAGGTTATTTACTCTTAAAATAGCATCTTCAAAATGGTTTTCGGAAGTTTTCTTTTCGATAAGCACTTCGCGACCTACCATTTTCCGAATCAAATCCTGTTCGGTAGTGGCTTTCATTTCGCCGGCATCAATGGTGTTTCCGTCTCTTAAAACCGTGTAACGTTCGGCAATACGAAACAATTCGTCCATTTTGTGCGAAATGTACACGATGGTTTTATTTTCGGTTTTTAACTGGGCGATGATGCGATGTAAATTATCAATTTCCTTATCACTCAAGGCCGAGGTAGGTTCGTCCATCAAAATTATTTCGGCATTGGACAATAATGCTTTGGCTATTTCTACCAATTGCTGTTCGCCCACTTTTAGTTTTTGTACCAGAGTTTTCGGGCTGACGTGCAATTGGATTTTATCGAAAATAATTTGGGCTTCGGCTTCCATTTTTTGGGTATCCAAAAGTCCGAAAGCGGTTTTGATTTCTCTTCCTAAAAATAAATTTTGGGTTACATTTAATTCCGGAATCAGGTTTAATTCCTGATGAATAATGGCAATTCCGGCATTTTGTGCTTCTTTGATACTTGAAAAGCGAACGGTTTCTCCGTTCAGTTTAATTTCGCCTTCGTATTCGGTATATTCGCCGGTAAGGATTTTTAACAGCGTCGATTTACCCGCACCGTTTTCTCCTAAAATAGCGTTCACCTGAGCCGGGTAAAATTTAAAATTTACCTGATTCAGCACTTTTACGCCCGGGAATTCTTTGGATATATTAACTGCTTCTAACAACTTACTGACGTTTTATTTGAGATGGAATTACGGTAATGTCTTTAAATAAACTTTGTTTTTTGCTCAGTTTGATGGCTCCCGAAAAGGAAACACTGTCGCCAATGCCTACTTTTTTGATTGCATTCGGGATGACTTCGTTTCGGATGATATCATTTAAGGATTCGGAAACTTTGTTAAACTGCGCATTGGTTTTAAAATCGGTTAGTTTTACCAAACCGGAGGCATCGCGAATAGCATTTCCAAAAATGTATTTGGTATCAATATAAATCACGCCGTTTTTTGCATCGGCAATGGTGTACAATCCGTCTTTGATGTCGATGATTTTTCCGGTGCTCTGAATCATAAAATAAGCCGAATTTCCTATTCCCAAGCGGTTTCCGTATTTTTTAAAGGCTGTTTCCGGATTGCTTTGTATCATGGCTATTAAATCCGTCAGGGCAATATTTTTTTTGCTTTTTAAAATGCCTTTGTAATAAATGGAATCGGCATAAGCCTTGAAATCAAAATTTTCTTTGTTAGCGTTTTTAACATCGCTTAATTTTTTGAAATAAACCGAATTATAGCCCAAAACTGCCAGCAGTAAAAGAACTAAAAGAATTACATACTTTTTTTTCATGCTTAATAGTCTTTAATGTTTGACGCATTGACTAACTCAACTTCAACCGGAACTCTTTGCGGGAAAACACGTCTTCCTTTAAAGTATTCATCGGCATATTGCGCTGCTGTTTCGGCCATTACTTTTGGGAATTGCATGCCGGTAGCTACAATTTTCTTTTCACGGATTTTTTCAATCACATCGCTGGCTCCATCAAAACCGAAAATTTTAACTTTATACGCTTTTCCGGCTGCTTGTAAGGCCTGGAAAGCCCCCATAGCCATAGCATCGTTGCCACAAAAAACAGCATCAATGTCCGGATTAGCCTGCATGATGGTTTCTAAAACTTCCATCGCTTTGTTGCGGTCGAAATTCCCGCTTTGTTGTGCTACCATTTTCAGATTTGGGAATTTATCCACTACCGAATGAAATCCGCCCGAACGTGCCCAGGTGTTGTTGTCGCCCACTAAGCCCAGGATTTCGACATAATTTCCTTTTTCTTTCAATTCTTTCACAAACTCAATTCCGATGGAAACACAGCCCGAGTAATTGTCCGAAAGAATTTGGCTGGTAGCCGCATCATCGGCATTGATTTCACGATCCATACAAAAAACCGGAATTCCGGCCGTTTTGGCTTTCAGAACATTCGAAATGGAACCGTCCGAATCGGTTGGGTTCAATAAAATGGCATCGTAACCTGAGGAAATCAAATTTTCAAAATTGTCTGATTCTACCGCCGGATTGTTTTGTGAATCAAATATTTTGGCTTCATAGCCTAATTTTTCAGCATTTTTTGCTGCCGATTCGGCCAGCATTACAAACCAGGGATTGTTGAGAGTAGATACTACAACTGCTATTTTAGGTTTTTCGTTTTTGTCTTTTGAAGAACAGCCAAACACTAAAATCAAAGTCAGGAGGAGCAGAGAAAGCTGTTTTATTTTCATAGCTAACTTTTTATTGGTTTTTCAATGGTCTTGGTTGGTTGATATTGGTTTATACTTTAATAGCAATTTGTTTTTTATAATCATTTTTCGTCAGTTTGAGCGATTTTCTCCCGAAGCAGAGCGTAAGGAAGAAAATTTTATCGAGAACAAGAAAAATGTCATTAAAAACGGTTCTCGTCCCGATAGCTATCGGGATTTTTTGTTCCGTTGCACTACACAAAAAACACTCGAACTGACGTTTTTACTAAATTTTAATCACATTTTATTATGTTTAAAGCTGTGTTTTTTAATCCTTCAGCCGAGATACCATAATGGTTGAATATTTCAATTTGCGAACCTGAAACGGTGTGGTCGTCCGGTAAGCCTACGATTTTAAATTTATTCCTAAAACCATTCTGGAACAATAAAGAAGCTACTGCTTCGCCTAAACCGCCGTAAATAGAATGTTCTTCAACGGTAATGATTGGTTTGCTATTAGCAGCTGAGGCTAATAAAAGTTCGTTGTCCAATGGTTTGATTGTGTGAATACTTACAATTTTACAGGAAATATTGTAATCTTTTTCCAGTAATTTAGCGGCTTCTACACAAGGTAAAACGGCTTCTCCGGTAGCCACAAAAGTTAAATTAGTTCCTTCCTGAATAACACGACCTTTGCCGATTTTGAAATCTGTTGCGTTTGCATTCAGGTTTACCGGCATATTTTTTTTACCAAAACGCAGGTAAACCGGACTTTTCATTTCGGCTGCTGCTTTAATGGCTTCGGCGGTTTCAAAATTATCGGCAGGAGCCACAACAGTGATGTTATTTATAGCTCTCAAAACCGCATAATCGTGCAAACTGTGGTGGGTAGTTCCCAAGGCTCCGTAGCTTACTCCGGCACTGATTCCGATTAATTTTACCGGATTGTCCGAATAAGCGACGTCGTTTTTAATTTGTTCCAAAGCTCTGGCGGTCAGGAAACAGGCAGGGGAGACCGCAAAGGCCTTTTTGCCCATGCTGGCTAATCCGGTGGCAACACCTACCAGATTTTGCTCGGCAATACCCACTTCTACAATTTGTTCCGGATATTTTTGTCCAAAAGGCACCAGTTTTCCCGAGCCACGAGAATCGCTTGTTACGACCATTATATCTTTATCGCTGGCAGCTAAATTTTGAAGTACTTCTGAAAAAACTTCTAAATTAGCTGTTGCAGTTGCTTTTGTTTCTTCCATTATTCCTTAGTTTCAAGTTCTTGTAATTGCTTGTCTAATTCCTCCATAGCCAGTTGGTATTGCTCTTCCGAAGGAACTCCATGGTGCCATTTCAGGACATTTTCCATATAGCTGATTCCTTTTCCTTTGGTGGTATGAGCTATGATAAAACTTGGTTTTCCTTTTTCCAATGGCAGTCCTTTCAGGGTTTGAGAAAGTTTTTCAATATTATGTCCGTCCACATGTTTTACGGCCCAGCCAAAGGATTCCAGTTTTTTATCGATAGGTTCTAAACCTAATACGTCTTCATTAGCAGCGGTAATTTGCAATTTGTTGTAATCCAAAATAGCGCATAAATTATCCAGATTGTAATGAGCTGCAAACATCATCGCTTCCCAATTCGAACCTTCTGCCATTTCGCCATCCCCTAAAATGGTGAAAACTTTTACCGGAGAATTGTCTTTTTTGGCAGCTAATGCTGTTCCGGCACAAATAGGCAAACCATGTCCTAATCCGCCGGTGTTTTGTTCAATTCCCGGGATGGATTTGGTTGGGTGTCCAATGTAAGGAGAGTTGTATTGGCACAGCGTCAATAAATCTTCCTCCGGAAAGAATCCTTTGTCGGCCAAAACCACATACAAAGCTTCGACGCTATGACCTTTACTTTGTATGAATCGGTCTCTGTCGTTCGAGTGAAAATTTTCCGGAGAAACATTCATCACATCGTTGTACAATACATTCAGAATATCTAAAATAGACAAACTTCCTCCTGTATGACCTGCCTTCGCATGATAGATGTATTTGAGTACTTTTTTTCTGTTCTCAAGGGATTTTCGTTGTAATTCCGCTATATGCATGTTGATTGTTTTTAGTGTTTGTAAACTTCCCACCCCATGTAATTTCCAAGGGCTTCTTCCAGAATGGCTGCTGTTTTGGAAGCATTCATAACGACATGATGTTCGAAACCATTTTTGCAAACGTATTGCATTAATCCCTGTAAATCCGGTATTTGAGCTACGGCTCGGTTACCAAAAGTATTGAGTTCGTCGTTTGTCAATTCGCCTTCGCCAATGTACACTTTGATAATTCCTTTTGGGTCATCGGTACTGATACGGCCATAAGTTAATGGCATGGCTGGCGTTCTTCCGTCCAAAGCGCCATATGTATTTTCAACCCCAACAGAAGTTCCTAAAATGGGTGCATTACTCAATTGAATATCCGGCAAGAAGGATTTAGCCCAGTTTCCACAGTGGAAGAGCACACATTTTTCAGGATCGTCGGCGTAGTTGTTGTTCCAGTCCACCAAGGCACTCGGAGAACCCGAAGCCAATTGCATCGCATACATACTCAAAGTTCCGGTTACGTCCACTTCACAGGCACTTGGCAACATGTTTTCGCTCATGATACTCATGCTGGTACACACGTTACAACCATAATTTTGCTGTAAAGAAGTCCAACATTGGATAGCAGTGGCATCCAGAGCATATTCTTCCATGTATTCTTTTAAAACTACATCCAGTTTGGCAATTTGAACCATCGCCTCGTTTGGAGTTTTGCCCTGAGCAACGTAGGCATTGATAGATTCTAAATGTGCTTTAACTTTAGTATCCTCAGCGGTTAATTTATTGGCTTTCCCTAAGATTTCTGATAAGTCGAAAGTGGTTACGCTGATACCGTGTCTTTGTAATATTTTTTCAGAATAACGAACGGTGTTAAAAGCTCCCGGTCTGGCTCCGATTGCACCGATACGAACATTACGCATCCCTTTTACCACACGACAAACAGCTGTGAAATCCAATAAGTCTTTTTGGAAAATTGGGTCAGACGGACTCATGACATGCTGAGAAGTCAACGAATATTTAATGCCGTATTGGTATAAGTTGTTGCAAACCGAAATTTTCCCACACCAGGAATCACGACGGTTAACCACATTCATTTTTGTCAATTCATCCGGATAGGCCTGAATTAAAACCGGAACGTTTAAATTGGCTAATTTCAAAGTGTCGGCAACACCTTTTTCGTCTCCGAAATTAGGAAGCAATACCAGTACTCCCATAATTTCTTCCTGGTGTTTTTTGAATAAATCCGCGCATTTTTGTGCTTCTTTATAGGTTTCTACACCGCCCAGTTTGGTAGCGTTACTGTCTAATAAAATAGGTTTGATGTTTAATTTTTCAAACACTTCAATGATTTCAATTCTCGCTTTTTCGACTAAACTGTCCGGAAAAAAATCTCTGTTTCCTATAATTACTCCTAATGTTGATGTTGCCATTTTATGAATTCTTTAGTTTTATTTTTTAATTTTTTGTTTTTATTTCAATCAGGAAACAATGACTTCTATTTCATTGTCTCTGAATACTTCTTTGTGTTTTTCTTCGATGTCTCCATCGGTAATGATGTAATCAATTAGGGATAAGGCACCCAGACTGGCTAAAGCACTTTTACCAATTTTAGTACTGTCGGCTACCAAATAAGTGACTTCGGCTGCTTCAATCATGGCTTTTTTAACTACTAAATCGCTAATACTAGGATAGGTAAGTCCTGATTTTAAGGAAATTCCGGCTGTGGCCAAAAATAATTTTTGCACATTGAGTCCTTTGAAAAAGTCAGCGGCTTTTTGTCCGGTTAAGGATAATGTAGGCGGTTTAAATTCGCCTCCGGTCATAATTACTTCAATGTCAGGGTCGGTTCCTAACAGCAAAGCAATGTTTAACGCATTGGTAATTACTGTTAATTGCTTGTTCCCTTTAAGTTTTTTGGCAATTTCAGTGGTTGTCGAACCGGAATCCAGAATGATGGTGTCTCCGTTTTCAATAAATTCCAGGCATTTCTGGGCGATTGCCGATTTTTGTTCTAAATTTTCCTGACGCTGAAGCGAAAAGCTTCTTACTTGATCTTCAACGTTTTTGATACTTGCTCCTCCGTGTTCTTTTAAAATTAGCCCCTCACTTTCTAATTTTTCAAGATCCTGACGAATAGTTACTTCGGTAACTTTAAACAGACGGGCTAAATCAATAACTTTAGCAAAACCGTCTTCTTTTAATAAATCGAGAATTTTCTCTCTTCGTTGATTGGGTAACATAAATTGTTTTTTCTTTTTGTGTTAGTGTGAAAACAAATATAAAAGAAAATAAACGAAAGAAAAAGAAAATAAAAGTTAATTTTTGATAGAACGAATTAAAATTTAAGAAGCTATTTTGTTATTCGAAAAAAATAAGGGTTTTTATTGAGGTTTTTTATTGTCTACAAGATTGCAAAGCTTTCAGGTTTTGTTTAGTATTCGCCGCAAACTTGTCATGCTGACGAAGGAAGCATCTCAAGAAGGAAATTCGAATTTTTCTTATTGTTAAGGGTACGGATTGTATCTCGAAGCTTCGCGACTGCATTAACGTTTGTGTGTATATCGGCGTGATTGGGTTTTCATAGCTTTAGTTTAGTGAGATTGCCACGCTATCGCTCGCAATGACTTAGACCACTTAATATGTCATACTGACGAAGGAAGCAATCTTATCCAGTAATTTCAATTTTTTTATGAAAACCGGTAAGGATTTATGTTTAGTAAACCCCGTTGCAAACGCTATGATTTATCTATTTATGTAAGTAGGCACTCGTTGCAAACGAGCGCCAGATGGTAGTGATTCTTTAGTTTTTATTAATAATCATTGAAATTTTCATCATCCCAAATTTTTTGGACTAAATATCTTTTACAAAAGTTGTAATGCTTTATTATTCCTTTTTCAGGATTTCTATTGTATTTGAAAATCCAAATTTCGTTACCGACTATTTTTATTCTACGAAATTTACGATCACCGCAAGCATCACTTGAACAAATCTGAATGGAAGATTTCTTTAAAATCACTTTTCCTTTAGTATCAATTATTCGGTCGATAGTATTTACTTTTTTGTGAGCTAATTTCCAAAAAATGAATTTTCGTGGCTTCTCAATTCTTTCGGTTTTTAAAGTGAGTTCTTTGATAAAACATTCTTTTTTATTTCGGATAGTGTCCAAAGCAGTGTTTATATTGTTTGTTCCAAATGCGGAAAAAGAATAGAAATTTAAAAAGATTGCTATTAAAACTATTGTTCGCATTTTCTTCTTTTGCCAATGAATAAGTATAATAAAGAACCTATAAATGGAACCAAAAGAACCACTAAAATCCATATAAGTTTGTCATTATGGAGAAACTTATTTTTTAAAATATCGATTAAACAATAAATCCAAAGTCCAAGAGATAAAAAGATTATTATTTGCCAAAACATTAGCCCAATTGAGAAATCATTAATTACCTTATCCATATTTTTATTTTTTCTGTATACTTATTAAAATTTTTAGTCAATTTTCACTAGCACTCCTTGCAAACGAGTGCCAAGTGGGAGTAACAATCAATCCTAATCAGGATTTTGCTACTTTAATATAGCACATATCCCAACAAAAATAGAAATACTATTTTTATTACAAAAGATAAGAGAGTAGTAATTTGCGGTAAAGAGTCAAGAAAAAAAACTTAACTCATCTTTTTCAGCTTAGGAATGTCTTTCAGGATGATTTTTTTTCCTTTTAATTCAATTAAGCCTAATTTGTTAAAATCAGATAATAGGCGGATGCAGCTTTCGGTAGCGGTACCAATCATGCTGGCGAGTTCGTCGCGGCTAAGTTGGATTTTTAAGGAATCGTCTTCGTTTTTGCCAAAAGTATCCTGAAGGTAGAGCAGGGTTTCAGCCAGACGTTCTTTTACGGTTTTTTGAGCCATGTTTACCATTTGGCTGTCGGCTTCTTTCAGGTCACCGCAAATGGTACGCATCACATTCATAGAAAACTGGTTGTTTTTGTCAAAAAAGCCCATGATTTCACTTTTCGGAATAAAACAAACCTGCATGTCTTCGAGAGCAACGGCACTTAAATTCACGGGTTCTTCACTTATCATCGAACGTTGCCCTAAAAGTTCTCCTTTGGTCACCAGTTTTACAATATGATCTTTCCCATTCTGACTCAATTTAGTCAATTTGCAAACGCCGTCTTTTACGCAAAAAATGCCATTGACATTTTCGCCTTCTTCAAAGATCACTTCTCCTTTTTTTACTAAACGGGAAGTCTTGCATTCGGCAAGTTTGACTAATTCCTCTTTGTTTAGTGCTTTCAGAGAGCTGAATTCTCTAACGATACATTGTTCACATTTGCTCATTTTGAATGAATGATTTGATTATTTACAAAATTAAGTATTTATATGACATATATCATATTTTAAGTGTTATTCCTTTAAGAATTTTGCATTAGGTAAAATGAGCAAAGTTATGGATACACAAAACTGTTTCCATTGTGGTTTAGATATTGTAAAAGAAGCTGAAATATTGTTTGACCAAAAGACATTTTGTTGTGCCGGTTGTAAAACGGTTTACGAAATTTTTAGTCTGAACGATTTGAGTTGTTATTACGATTTTGAAAAATCACCAGGAGCAAGTCCGCAGGACATAAAAGGAAAATATGATTTCTTAGAAAATGAAAACATCGTTTCGAAATTATTGGAATTTCAAGAGGCTACAACCGCTATTGTTTCACTTAGCATTCCTCATATACATTGCAGCTCTTGTATTTGGATTCTGGAAAATTTACAGCGTCTTCAAAAAGGAATAAGCAGTTCTCAGGTTAATTTTCCGGAGAAAAAAGTACGTATTATTTATAATCCCGCCGAAGTTTCGCTAAGTACTATTGTGTATTTGCTCGGATCTATTGGTTACGAACCTTATATTAGTTTAAAGAATTACGAAACACCTCAAACCAAAACCGACAGAAGTCTGACCTATAAATTAGGCGTGGCTTTCTTTTGTTTTGGAAATATCATGTTGCTTTCGTTTCCCGAATATTTTGAGGTAAAAGAATTTTGGCTGGACAATTACAAACCGTTTTTCCGCTGGCTGATTTTTGCTCTGTCGCTGCCTTCTTTTTTGTACTCCGGAAGCGGTTATTATGTTTCGGCTTACAAAAGTATCCGGTCTAAAATGTTAAACATCGATGTGCCCATTGCTTTAGGG
The DNA here is from genome assembly GCF_014596575.1 of Flavobacterium pokkalii. Lineage (GTDB taxonomy): Bacteria > Bacteroidota > Bacteroidia > Flavobacteriales > Flavobacteriaceae > Flavobacterium > Flavobacterium pokkalii. Next base: position 31,450 of record NZ_NASZ01000023.1, read on the forward strand.
ATTATCGTGATGTTTATCCGAAGTGTAGTTGATATCATTTTTGATTACGGTTCTGGTTTTTTTGACAGTTTGACCGGTTTAATTTTCTTTATGCTTTTAGGAAAAATGTTCCAAATTAAAACTTATAGTTTTTTAAGTTTTGAAAGGGATTTTAAATCCTATTTTCCGGTTGCCGTTACCCGGATTAATGCCGACAGTTCTGAAGAAAGCGTTCCGGTTTATGATATTCAAAAAGGCGATCGATTATTGATTCGAAATCAGGAATTGATTCCGGTGGATGGAATTTTAATAAGTGATAATACCGCTATCGATTACAGTTTTGTTACCGGAGAAGCTATTCCGATAAACAAAAAATCCGGAGATAAAATTTTTGCCGGAGGAAAACAACTGGGTAAGGTAATTGAAATGGAAGTGCTGTTTTCGGTTTCCCAAAGTTATTTAACCCAATTGTGGAGCAATGATGTTTTTCAGAAAAAAGTAACACAAAAACACAAAAGTATTACCGATGCCATCAGTCGTTATTTTACGGTGGTTTTGCTGCTGATTGCTTTCGCGGCTTTTGGTTATTGGATTTTTATTGATATCAATAAAGCTTTCAATGTTTTTACCGCGATTTTAATTGTGGCCTGTCCTTGTGCATTGGCCTTAACGGCTCCGTTTACTTTAGGGAATATTCTGCGAATTGTAGGCAAGCAAAAATTCTATCTCAAAAACGCATTGGTTATTGAACAATTAGCCAAAGTGGATACGCTGGTTTTTGATAAAACCGGAACCATTACTTCTAATGCAGCATCAAATATTTTTTATGAAGGGAAGCCTTTTACGGAAGCTAATTTGGTTCGAATCAAATCAGTGTTGCGGGGTTCTAATCATCCGTTGAGCAGGATGTTGTATGATATGTTGCCGGAAGCGGGCAAAATAACCATTAGCGAATTTGAAGAAATTACCGGAAAAGGAATTCAGGCGCGGGTAGTGGGGAGTTTGGTAAAAATTGGTTCGGCTGCTTTTGCCGGAATGCCGGAAGAACAGCAGAGTTTACAAACTTCGGTACATATCCAAATTGACGGCGTTTATTTTGGGAAATATATTTTTAAAAATCAATATCGGGACGGATTAGAGCTTTTGTTTAAAAGTTTGCATAAAGAATACCAAATCAAAGTTTTATCAGGCGATAATGAAGGTGGAAAAACAGCTTTGAAAAAGCTTTTACCAGCGGGAACCGAATTGGTTTTCAATCAAAAACCGGAACAAAAACTGGAATTTATCAAACAATTACAGGATTCGGGCAAAAATGTAATGATGGTTGGTGACGGACTGAATGATGCCGGAGCATTGGCACAAAGTGATGTGGGCGTTTCGATTTCTGAAAATGTGAATGTTTTTTCTCCCGCCTGCGATGCTATTCTGGAAGCGGGACAGTTTCAAAAATTGCATTATTTCTTAAAACTTTCTAAAAAAGCCATGAAAGTAATCAAGATGAGTTTTGGTTTGTCTCTGTTGTATAATGTGGTAGGGTTGAGCTTTGCAATAACAGGCCATTTGGATCCTTTAATAGCCGCGATTTTGATGCCTCTGAGTACGATTACTATTGTGAGTTTTGTGACTTTAATGAGTAATTATTATGCTAAGAAGTTAGAAGTTAGGGGTTATGAGTTATGAGTTATGAGTTGGAAAAACTTGGCGAATCTTTGCGAATAATCTTTGTGTCCCGATAGCTATCGGGATTGCGGTAAAATAAAAATAGTTTGTATGATAAATGTCATATTTTCTCTAAAATGTCTAAAGTAATTTTGTTAACACAAATTTAAGGTATGAGTGTCATTTATTTATTAATCACCATTAGCATTTTCGTGGCTATAGCGTTTTTAATTGCCTTTTTTATGGCAGTTAAAAGCGGTCAGTATGATGACGATTATACGCCATCGGTCAGGATGCTTTTTGACGACGAAACAGCCAGGACGCAAAGCAGAAATCACAAGGCAAAGTCCGTTAATCAGAATACAACAACGAATTCTGAAAAAGAGTAAAGCAATAATTTTTAAATCATTTTAATTTTAATATATGGAAATGCAACAGTTTTATTACGACAACAAAATTGTTAAAAAGTTCATTTACGCTACCATTGTTTTTGGAGTAGTCGGGATGACGGTCGGACTTTTATTAGCTATCTTATTTTTATTCCCAAACCTGACTGATGGTTTTTCCTGGTTGAGTTTTGGTCGTTTAAGACCTTTGCATACCAATGCTGTAATTTTTGCCTTTGTTGGGAATGCGATGTTTGCGGGAGTATATTATTCTTTGCAACGTTTGTTAAAAGCCAGAATGTACAGCGACTTTTTGAGTAATCTTAACTTCTGGGGCTGGCAATTGATTATTGTGGCTGCCGCGATAAGTCTTCCGTTAGGTTACACTACTTCAAAAGAATACGCCGAATTAGAATGGCCTATAGATATTGCAATAGCGCTGATTTGGGTAGTTTTTGGTATCAACATGATTGGAACTATCTTAAAAAGAAGAGAGCGTCATTTGTATGTAGCCATTTGGTTTTACTTAGCAACTTTTGTTACGGTAGCAGTGTTGCATATTTTTAACAGTTTGGCTTTGCCGGTTTCTGCCATGAAAAGTTACTCTGTTTACGCTGGGGTTCAGGATGCTTTGGTACAATGGTGGTACGGACACAATGCGGTGGCTTTCTTCCTGACCACTCCGTTCTTAGGTTTAATGTATTATTATATTCCTAAAGCGGCTAACAGACCGGTATATTCTTATCGCTTGTCTATTGTACACTTTTGGTCTTTAATTTTCTTATACATCTGGGCGGGACCACACCATTTATTGTATTCTGCTTTGCCTAACTGGGCGCAGAATTTAGGAGTTGTTTTCTCAGTAATGTTGATTGCTCCGTCTTGGGGAGGTATGATTAACGGATTGTTAACTCTTCGTGGTGCCTGGGATAAAGTACGTGTAGAGCCGGTGTTGAAATTTTTTGTAGTGGCAATTACCGGTTATGGAATGGCAACTTTTGAAGGGCCAATGTTGTCTCTTAAAAATGTAAATGCTATTGCGCACTTTACCGATTGGATTATTGCTCACGTACACGTGGGAGCCTTAGCCTGGAACGGATTTATGGCTTTTGGTATCATTTATTGGTTGATTCCGCGAATGACTAAAGGACCGTTGTACTCTTTGAAATTAGCCAATGTGCATTTTTGGTTAGGAACCTTAGGAATCATTCTTTATACACTGCCATTGTATGTTGCCGGATTTTTACAGGCGTCCATGTGGAAACAATTTAATCCTGACGGAACACTGACTTATGGTAACTTCTTAGAAACCGTAACTCAAATTATTCCAATGTACTGGATGAGAGCCGTGGGAGGAACTTTGTATGTTACCGGAATGCTAATTTTAGTGTATAACATTTATCAAACGGTAAAAGCGAATAATGTTGTAGAAGACGAATTAGCCGAAGCTCCTGCTTTACAAAGAATAAGCAGCGCCCGATTAGCCGGTGAAAAATTCCACCCTTGGTTAGAAAGAAAACCTATTCAATTGACCATTTTAGCTACTGTAGCGATTTTAATTGGAGGTATTATTCAAATTGTGCCAACGATTATGGTAAAATCGAATATTCCAACGATTAGCAGTGTAAAACCTTATACACCATTAGAATTAGAAGGACGTGATTTGTATATCCGTGAAGGTTGTGTAAGCTGTCACTCTCAAATGGTTCGTCCGTTTAGAAGTGAGGTAGAACGTTACGGACCTCAGTCTAAAGCCGGAGAATTTGTGTACGATCATCCATTCCTTTGGGGATCTAAACGTACCGGACCGGATTTGTTAAGGGTTGGAGGGAAATACAACGACAACTGGCATTTTAACCACATGTGGTCTCCTCAAAGTACATCTGCCGGTTCTATTATGCCGGGATACAAATGGTTGTTTGATAATAAAGCATTGGATATTTCGGATATCGAAGGAAAAATGGAAGTGATGCGAAATTTAGGGGTTCCTTATACAGACTCAGATATTGCAAATGCGCAAAAAGCCATAGAAGCTCAATCTCAGGAAATTGAAAACAGCCTGCATGCTGATCCTGATTTTGTAAAAAGTTATGACGAAAGCAAAAAGAAAGCAGCAGCGAGAGGAGAGGAATTTGTTCCAATGAAAAACAGAGAAATTGTAGCCCTGATTGCTTACATCCAAAGATTAGGAACGGATATTAAAGTGAAAACGAACTAGTAAAAAGAAGTATCATGTTTGAACAAATAAAACACAACATGGAAACCATCGCGGGAGTTGCGATTTATCCAATAGTATCCTTATTGATTTTCTTTTTCTTCTTCATGGGATTAGCGCTTTGGGTTTTTACCTATAAAAAAGATAAAATCAAAGAGATGAGTCAGATTCCGTTGAAAGACAGTTTGTAGTATAATTTCAAAATAAACAAAATGAAAAAAATAATTCCAGCATATGTAAGAGTACCGGTGATTTTCTTCCTCATTTTTGGTGCTATCGAATATTTTATTGACTCCGGAGACCGGGCGGCTTTTATCAAATACCCAATGGTTGACGTTATTTTATTGGTGGTATTGTTGTTGTTAATTGCTATTGAAATGGTGATTAAAGCGGCTGACAATATTGTGTACCAATTGTTACCGGAAGAAGAAAAAGCCCGATTAGCAGCCGAAGAACAATTGCCATTAAAAGAATCGGCATGGTTTAAAAACCTGATGAACAAGCTTACCCGTACGGTTCCTATCGAAAATGAAGCCAGCCTGCTGATGAATCATGATTACGATGGAATCAAAGAATTAGATAATAATTTGCCACCCTGGTGGGTGTATTCTTTCTATGCCTGTATTGTTTTTGCCGCTATTTATTTAGTGCGTTACGAAATGCTGGGAGCCGATAATCAGGAAATGGAATTGAAAAAAGAATTGGCTCAGGCCAAAATTGAAGTGGCGGAGTACATGAAAAATGCACCTGATTTAATGGACGAAAAAACGGTTACCCAACTAACGGATCCTGCCGATTTAGCAATAGGAAAAACAACTTTTGAAACCAATTGTGCCGCCTGTCACCGCGCTGATGCCGGAGGGCAAATTGGTCCTAACTTAACCGATGACAACTGGATTTTGGGTGGCGGAATCAAAAATATTTTCCACACCATTACTAACGGTGGCCGTGACGGTAAAGGAATGATTTCCTGGAAAGGAACTTTGAAACCAAAAGAAATTCAAAAAGTAGCCAGCTATATTATGTCTTTAAAAGGCAGTAATCCTAAAGATCCAAAAGCGCCGGACGGTGAAATTTGGGTTGAGGAAGCAACAAAATAAAAATTTTAAGCCATTAGGGAATTATGAAGATTTGGCTCATGGAATTCTAATACATAATTCCTTAATGGTAAAAATAATCTAATGTTTTTAGATTAAAAATCACAAAAAAAATGTCAAAATTAGCCGACGAAACATTTAGTCACGAAAGCTTTCGGGACAGCATTGGAACAATTGACAATGAAGGAAAAAGAAAATTTGTTTATCCTAAAAAACCATCCGGAAAATTTTATAATTACCGAAAGGCACTGAGTTATGTTTTGTTGTTAATTCTGGTTGCTAATCCTTTTATAAAAGTAAATGGCAATCAGTTTATGATGTTCAATATTCTGGAGCGTCGTTTTAACATCTTCGGATTTCCATTCTGGCCACAGGATTTCTATCTTTTTGTGCTCTTTATGATTATCGGAGTAGTGTTTGTGATTTTGTTTACGGTTATTTTCGGGCGTATATTCTGTGGCTGGATTTGTCCGCAAACTATTTTCCTGGAAATGGTTTTCAGGCGGATTGAATATTGGATAGAAGGTGACCGTGGTGCTCAGATGCGATTGGCAAAACAGGAATGGAATGCCGAAAAAATCAGAAAGAAAGCCTTGAAAGGGACGGTATTCCTGTTGATTTCTTTTGGGATAGCCAATATTTTTCTGGCGTATTTGATAGGAAGTGATACTTTGATTGCGATGATTGAGGATAATCCGTTAAATCATTTGAAAACGCTGATATCATTGGCCATTTTTACCGGAATCTTCTACTTTATTTTTGTTTGGTTTCGTGAACAGGTTTGTATCATAGCTTGTCCTTATGGAAGATTACAAGGAGTCTTGTTAGATAATAAATCCATCAATGTAGCTTATGATTTTGTTCGAGGCGAAAAAGAAGCCGGACGTGCCAAATTCAATAAAAAAGAAGATCGTGCTTTAACCGGAAAAGGCGATTGTATCGATTGTCGTCAATGTGTGAATGTTTGTCCTACCGGAATTGACATTCGAAACGGAACGCAGTTAGAATGTGTCAATTGCACCGCCTGTATTGACGAATGCGACAGTATTATGGAAAGCGTGGGCTTGCCTAAAGGTTTGATTCGTTATGCTTCGGAAGATGAAATTGAGAAAAAAGCACCGTTTAAATTCACCACCCGAATGAAAGGTTACACCGCTGTTTTAGTCATTTTGGTTGGAATGTTAGTAGGGCTGTTGTTTTTACGCACCGATGTCGAGGCACTTATTTTGCGATTACCGGGACAGTTGTACCAGCATAAAGGAGAAAATATCAGTAATGTGTTTACTTATAAAATTATCAATAAAACCAACGATGATTTTAATGATATTCATTTCAAATTGAAAGATATCAAAGGGAACCTGAAAGTAGTAGGAAAGCAAACTTTAAAAGTACCTAAACAAGGGATGAGCAGCGGAACTTTATTTATTGAAATCAATAAATATTTGCTGGAAAGCGATAAAACGAAATTAAAAGTAGAAGTATATAACGGCGATAAAAAAATAGAAACCACCAGTACGAGTTTTTTAAGCCCGAGAAGTTTTGATTGATAAAGAAAGAGAAAGGTTTACTTCAAAAAAAATAAGACGATGAAAAGAATCAATTGGGGAACAGGATTACTAATAGCCATAGCGTTGTTTGTGAGCTTTATATTATATTTTGTGATAAAAGTACAATCCAATTCAAAGTATGATAATGAATTGGTTGTGGAAGAATATTACAAGCATGACGCCCGTTTTCAGGAAGAAATGGAGCGTGTTCAAAATGCTCAGGATTTGAAACAAAAACCAATCATAACCAAAACCGATGCGGGAATTACTATTGAATTTCCGCAGGAGTTTACACCGAACCAAATTACAGGAACAGTGTCCCTTTACCGACCGTCTAACAAAAAATTAGATTTCGACACTCCGATTTCGTTATCTAATCCAACTTTGCTCATACCTAAATCAAAATTGGTAGGCGGTCAATGGGACATTAATATGGAATGGCAATATGCCGGAAAAAAATACTTAACAAAAGAACCGATATATATTCAGTAAAAAAAGTTATGAGTTGTGAGTTATGAGTTTTTGTAGATTTTAAAAACTTCTAACTTCTAACTCCTGACTTCTCCCGATAGCTATCGGGACTCCTAACTTCAAGAATGATGCTTTACACCGCTTTGATATTTGGATTACTAAGTAGTTTTCATTGCATTGGGATGTGTGGTCCTATAGCGATGATGCTGCCTGTGGATCGAAATAATCCGGCAAAGAAAGTAACACAGATTATTACCTATCATTTGGGGCGGATTGCGGCTTATGCCGGTATCGGTTTTATTTTCGGATTGTTAGGTAAAGGTTTTTTTATGGCGGGAATGCAGCAAAAACTGTCTGTTATTATTGGAATTTTAATGATTGCAGCCATCGTAATTCCCGAAAGAACATTTGCTAATTATAATTTTTCAAAACCAATTTTTAGAGGAATTTCTAAGTTAAAACAGGTTTTAGGAAATCAGTTTAAGAAGAAAAGTTATCAATCTCTTTTTACGATTGGTTTGCTAAACGGATTTTTGCCCTGCGGAATGGTTTATGTGGCTTTGTTTGGCGCTATTGCGATGCAAAGTAGTGGTTTAGGAGTTTTGTATATGATTTTGTTTGGATTGGGTACCGTTCCTTTAATGAGCAGTGTGGTTTATATTAATTCGTTTTTAAATTTGGCTACCCGCAATAAAATTCAAAAAGCCATCCCTTATGTGGTCGTGGTTATCGGGTTGTTGTTTATTCTCAGAGGATTAGGTTTGGGGATTCCTTATGTGTCTCCTTCCACGATGAGTTTGTTTGTACAGGCTAATCCTGATTGTCATTGAGTGATTTTAGTTTTAAATAGTTTTTAGATGAAAAAAGACGGTTTTACCAAGTGTTGAATCGTTTTTTTTATTTGCATCAAATTCTAATTTGTATTGAAAAATTAATAAAATATTGGCATTTACATCAAAAGATTGTTTTTAATTTTATAGTAGGTTATTGTTGAAAGGATAGCGGTAAAACCCTTTCTATCGTTGCGATAGCCATAGTATTAATTAAAAATTTCAATCATGACAGAAGAATTCACAATCATAGAGAAAGAAGATATTGCTTCTCTAAAATTTCCTGCTACAGATGTACTTGATGATGACGGCGAGGTAAAAACCCGAATAAGCGAAATTAACCGGGCTTTGTCATTAGGTAATTTGGAGCATTCAAAAATTAAAATTTTCTTTGAAGACAACGAATCTAAAAAAATTGTAAATACCACCGTGTGGGCGGTAACCGATAAAAATGTTGTTTTAAAACAAGGCGTGGTTATCCCAATTCATCGCATCTACAAGTTGTTTTAGTGATTTAACTGTCATCTTAAAAGCCCAATAAAAATCTTATTCCGAATGTTTTGGGATAGAAAACGGCGCAGGTCTCCACGGAGTTTGCGCCGTTTTTTATTGCTGTTGCTGCGATTTTTTAGTTTGGATTTATTTCCAAATTCTAAAATTCAGCCTGAATTGTTTTTTTTCAATCAGGGCAAACCAATCGATGAAAAGTAAGGCTGCAATGAATAATAGACTAAGTACTAAACTGAGAATGGAATTCCAGGAGAGCGCCTCATTTAGGATGTCGTCGATGCCTTCGGAGGCAAAATCGCCCAAATGTACGGCAATTGTATCACTGATAAATTTGCCAACAAAAAAAGCCGGAATAATTTGAATGGGTTTTAGCCTTGCCATTCCGGCAGCTAAAAATAATGGTGTAGTAGGCAGGGGCATCAATGAATAAGTCAGAATTACCATTTGGCTTTTCCAGCCTTCTTCGCTTATTTTTTCGCCTAAAAACTGTACTTCTTTGTTTTTTTGAGGTTTGAATATCTTGTCGGCCAGTAACGGAATGTACAAAGTAAGGGTGTAGCGTCCCGCAATAGAACCCAATACTCCCAGAATAATAACCCACCAGGTATTTAAGTCAAAGAGTATTTTTAGGGTTACCATTATGGTAAAAGCAGGCGGAAACGGAAACGGAACAACATCAAACAGAAAAGCTCCTAAAAAAACGAGTAGATATTGCCACCACATAGTTGTTAATTTACAAAAGTCAGATTGGTCAGCACTAATATGCGGAAATAAAATGACTTTAGCGCTCTTTGATTTCAAAAAAGATTAGAAATTTCGAAGAGAACGTTCTTGAACAAAAATTTTAAAAAGGAGGTGCTTATTCTTTTTGGTTTACCAAATAATTCAGCTCTATAACACCACAGTCAAAAGTGTGGCTGCCGATGAGTTGGAGCGCTGTTTTTTCTTGAACATCTTTAAACAACGGAATTCCTTTTCCCAGAATAACCGGATTTACAAAAAGCCAGTAACCGTCAATTAAGTTTTGCTGTATCAGTGCGTGAGTAGCGGTTGGGCTGCCAAAAAGCAAAATATCGTTAGGAGTTTGTTGTTTTACAGCATTAATTTCTTCCGAAAGGTGTTCGCTGATAATGGTGGTGTTGGCCAGCTTTACATTTTTTAAGCTTTGAGACAAAACCACTTTATGCACTTTGCTGTACCATTTGGAATGTTCTTTGTCGTGTTTGCTCGCATTGGGTTTATCGGCGGCGGTAGGCCAGTAACCTTCCATCATTTCATAGGTTTTTCGACCGTACAAAGCAGTATTTCCGGTGCTGATGCGTTTGCCTACAAAATCAAAAATTTCGTCATTTATTTTAATCCAGTCCATTTCTCCGTTTGGTCCGGCTACAAAACCGTCGAGTGAGATATGCATAAATGAAATTATTTTTCCCATGATGCTGCTTTTTAAAGTTGGTTTTAAAGATAAGCAAATTTATATTAACCGCCGGTTGCAATGCTGTTCATGTAGTAATTAACACAATGTAACAGGGTTAGTAAAAATAGTTTGCTGTTGCCCAATTGTTCAAAAACCGGAGTTGTTTCGATATGATAATCATAGCTGAATTTACTCCATTTAAAATCGGTTTCAGCCACCAGTAATTCGGTTTTTTCGGTATCAATCAAGGTGAATTTATTACTGAACAAACCTTTAAGTTTGAGTAAATAGGTTGTTTCTTTTGTATCAAAAAAACATTTGATAAGGATGCCTTTCCAACCCATTTTGAACTCCAGTAAAGTATTTTGATTACTGTCTTTCAGTTCAATTTTCGAATCCCAAAGATCTTTGGATTTTAGTTCGTATTTTGAACCATCCGCGAGTAAAATGTCTGCGTTGAAAGAATACCATTTGGAGTAAACTAAAGCTCCAATTTGTTGGTCGTCTGAGGTCAGATTAAAATTGTGAGAATTAATCGAATTGGCTTTATAGTGTCCCATTTTTATTGTTCTTAAAAGCTTAGAAATGCTATTTTGTTGCAAGCCAACTTTTCTAAGTTCTACTTTTACTCAAAAATAGGAATAAAAAAAAGTGATTGTTATTAGGACAACCACTTTTTTTAGATTTTATTTTTGTACAAAACCGGAAGGCAAAGCTAATAATTGGTACTGAATGGTTTTGGCTAAACGATAATCTCCCAGTGCATTAGGATGCAGTCTGTCTGTATCTTTATTATGAAAATATTGCAAATGCGATTCCGCCATAGGGAACAAACCACTGCTTGAATACAAATCGATTAAAGGAACAGCCCAATAGGAAGCCTCCTGTTTTAGTATTTCTATATAACTATCGATATACAAACCCTGTTCGTTGCAAAAGTTTTCGTCCGGTTGCACGTTTTTGTCATTAAACTTAGCATATCCTCTGTGAATAGGCGTCATGATAATAATTTGCTGCTCCGGAAAATTGTTTTTCAAGTAAGACATCGCCTTATTAATTCTTCCGCAAAAGGTCGTATCGTTGAAGATAGGTGTGCGGTATTTACGGCTTACTTCCTTGCCGTTAAAGTTGGTTTGTTTTGTCGTTTCAGTAAAAAAGTCACCAATAGGAGTGCCGTGCATGTAATCATTTGTTCCGGCAAAAATGATGATGGCATCCAGATCTGTTCCTTTTTCGGCTTTTAGTTTTTCGGCTTGTTTGTAAATGTGATTCCATTGATTTCCGCTGATGCCGTACACAAAAGACTCTATTCCTAACAACTCATTCAGGTATTCCCAGTACACATAAGTAGTTCCCACTCGGCGTTTATCGGTCATGGAATCTCCCAAAAAAGCGACCTTTTTGCCCTGCCATTGCGATTGCAGTGTTTTTTCGGTTTCGGTTAGGGTTACTTTAGGAGCAACGGCTGTTTGTTGTGCGAATCCTTTACAACTAATTGTTAGTAATAGTAAGTAACTGAATTTGATGAGGTGTTTCATTTTTTTGTTTTTATTTTTATTTTTTTAGAGAGTAAATAATAGATGCTCTACGAAGTTGTTATTCTAATCTCATTAAATCAAAATACATAAACCGATGTTTTTCATCTTTGTCAGATTCTAAAAGAAATATAAAATCATTCTTTTGATACATTGCAATTTGTTTGGGTTGATTATAAGCGTCTAAGATTAACAAGCGGCAGGCAGGTTTGTGTTCAATGAAAGTCCAGCCTTTAATAAAATCTAATAGCTGATGGGATAAACCATTCTTTTGATATTTTTTGTCAATTCCCAGTCTGGTGATTTTTACGGCAGGATATTGTCTGATTCTTTTTTCATTTGGGAGTTTAATTTTTCTATGTAGTTTATTCCAAATAGAATTTTCGTATCCCAAATCATTTAAACAATCATTGGATATAGAAAAGAAGGCAACTATTTCATTGCCTTCTTTGAATAAATAAGTATTTGTGATTTTTTCGTTTTGAAAATTTTTAGAATCTTCAAGAAGGAATTCGTTTATTTCATCATCATTACAGTCAAAACTGTCTAAAATTTCATCTTCGTTTAATAGAGAAAAAGCGAAATCTGATAAATCCATTGATTATGCTTTTTTTGCCATTACTTTACCTACCAAGGCAAAAATTTTAGCTTTTTTAGCTTCTGAAATTTTATTTGTTTTACTGGTAGATATGACAGCATTGAATCTCTCAGATTCTTTTCCTTTTACTACAGGAGTAATTTTAATTGTTGTTGCCATAACATTAAATTTTATCTAAAATAGACTTTTCTCTGCAAAAATACAAATTTTATATTATACTCTGTTTAAGCATTTTCAGTAACAATTACTTTAGGAGCAACTATTGTTTGTGTGCCAATTCTTTAGTACTGATTACTAATAAGAGTAAGTAACTGAATTTGATGAGGTGTTTCATTTTTTTGTTTTTTTATAGCGATTTTTGCTTTTAGAGGGGGATTTTTTTATTTTTTTCGTTTGTAATGCAATTGTATTAATCCCGTATCAAATGTTTTTGCTTTTACAAATTCTAGTAATTGTTCAGGACGCCCGTCTTTAAATAATCTGGTTCCATTCCCTAATAAAACAGGAATGACAGAGATAATAAACTCATCAATCAAGTCATTTTTTAATAGTTCATTAATTACTTCTGCACCACCATCACAATATATGTTTTTCCCATTTTCAGATTTTAGTTGTTCTACTAAATCGGTCAGTTTACCTCTGTAAAAAGTCGTTCTGCCAACACTTGGTCTTGAGGTTCTTGTTATAACATATACCTCTCTTTGTCCATTGTCATAATGAGAAGAACCAATTTCTTTAAGCACATAATCATAGGTTTTTCTGCCAATAATCAAAGTATCGATTGTATCTGTGAATTCTTTATAACCATAATCTTCGCCTTCCTTTTCAACCAGTTTCAAAAAACTAAGATCATCATTAGGCTTTGCAATGTAGCCATCTAAACTTGCAGCAATGAAAAGTGATATTTTTCTCATGTTTTTTTTAATATAACTAACGTTTGGCTAGTAGGTAGAGGTTGGGATTAAAAATACAATTGTTTTTCTGTTAAAACTAATTTGTGTAAATACAAACTCCCTTTGAAATCGTTTTAAAAGAGGTTGAAACGGTATCGTTAAAAAAAAATCAATCCAAAATTGGGGTTGTCCAACAGCTACCGCTGTTGTGCGAAGGTTATTATTTTTTCTCAAACCAAGGGTTGTAATACTCTTCTACTCTGTAATAAGGTTTTCTTTCTTTTTTGATTTTCAATTTTCCATTCTTATCTATTTGAAATAACTTCCCTTTCTTGTAAAATAGTTTCTTGAAAATATTTCCAGTTTGTTCGCCTGAGGATTCTGGCCAGTATATTTCGTTTAAATTCTTCGCGACAATGAGATTTGGCTTTTTAGTGGACGATAATATTAATGAATCTTTTTTTCCAGGAATTCTTAATGTATCATATATTAGAATTGGATATAGATAAATGGTGTCATTTTTCATTTTCCAATTTCCTTTTGACCATCCTGAATAAGTGTCGAAATAATAATTATATTCATAAGTATAGTCAGAATTGAGCGTGATATCACCTCCAAATCTTTTGTATTTTCCGACAACTTCACTTTGTGAAATTATTTGAAATAAGAGGATTAATATGATTATATTTATTTTCATACTTTTTGCATTATTGTGTGACTTTCGTATAACTTAATATATAGCCCAAACAAACTTTCGTATATATATAGATGGACAGACGATTTTTTTTTTTGTTTAAAAGGTTGTGTGTGATTTTTAACTACGCAATACAAAAATAAAAATATTTCTTACATATAAAAATTACTGTAACACTTCATTGATTCTTAAAGCACGTTCCGTTCCTAAAAATAGGGGATTGCCGTGTTTTTCGGACCAGAAACCGTCTAATAGATCTTTGGAAATACAACGATACACCACCACACCTTTGAAAAATTTGTCGTCTTCGCCCAGGTATTTAAAATTAATCACCAGAATATTATCTCTGAAAAATCCGCTGCCGGTTTGTAGCTGTTCGTTATTAATGAGCCATTGGGCTTTGATTCTTTTGTTGCGGTCCAGTCGTAAAGTAAGGGTTCCTTTGTAAGTATGGTTTTCGGCATCCTGATTGCTGCCTGTAATTTGAAATTTGCCTACTAAGTCTTCGATGTTCATTTTAATAGTTAGAGTTTTAAAATAAAGACTTGCCACGAATTCACAAATTAAATTCGTGAATTCGTGGCATTTTAAACTAAACCAATTTGCGACCCGAGCAATAGCGAACAGGCAAGGCAATCTGTGGTTGTTTATTTCGTGCAAGAATACTCATTTCTTATGGAAAAGGCATAAAAAAATCGAAGTTTTGAGGCTTCGATTCTTTTAGTAAAAATAATTAAAGTAAGATTCCGGGGCATTATTGTGATGGAATTAATGTTCCAGAAAATTAATCAGGTGTTCTCTGTTATCGTAATAAGTAGGATGTTCGAGAATGGCTTTTCGGTTTCGGGGTCTTTCGTAATTGATGTCCAGGATGTCGCCAATTTGTGCTCTTGGTCCTGAAGTCATCATAATGACACGGTCGGCAAGGAAAATGGATTCGTCCACATCGTGCGTAATCATGATTCCGGTTGTTTTTTCTTTGTTCAAAACTTCCAAAAGTACGTCCTGCAATTCGCCTCGGGTTAAGGAATCTAACATTCCAAAAGGTTCGTCCAACAAAAGAATTTGAGGTTTTAGTGCCAAAGCTCGGGCAATTCCCACCCTTTGTTTCATTCCCTGCGAAAGGTCTTTGGCTTTTTTGTCAAAAGCACCGTCCAATCCTACTTTGCTTAGGTAATATTTGCAAATATCAATGCGTTGTTTTTTGGTCGCATAAGCAAAAACTTTATCTACTCCCAAAGCCACATTTTCAAGTGCACTCATCCAAGGTAATAAGCTTGGTGATTGGAAAATGATTCCTCTGTCTGGTCCGGGACCGGTAATAGGGGAACCGTTTAGAACGATTTGTCCTCCCGAAATTGGGTTTAAACCGGCAATCATAGAGAGTAAAGTCGTTTTTCCACATCCTGAATGTCCAATGATGGAAATAAATTCGCCTTCTTTTATTTTTAAATTCAGGTTTTCTAATACCACAAAATCACCGGTTGGAGTAGGATAGACCTTTGTCAGATTGTTTAATTCCAACATGTATTTTTCAAAACCTGCCGGATCGTGTGGGACTTTTTGTGTATTTATTAT
Source organism: Flavobacterium pokkalii (assembly GCF_014596575.1). Lineage (GTDB taxonomy): Bacteria > Bacteroidota > Bacteroidia > Flavobacteriales > Flavobacteriaceae > Flavobacterium > Flavobacterium pokkalii. The sequence continues at coordinate 46,859 of NZ_NASZ01000023.1, forward strand.
CGTTTCTGTCATGATGTTCTTTCTTTAAAATTTTTAAAAACATATAAGTCATATAAGTTTTTGGCTTATGACTTTAAGTTAAAGTGATTTTTAAGAGCATATAAGTCGAATTAGTTTTAGCTTTTAATGACTTATATGTTTAAAAAATTAGCTGAATTGCAGCGGAACTAAATCCGGTAACTCGTAAGCGCTAACTTCCTGTCCGGCGGTTCTTTCGGCGCCTATTTCCATCAGGTATTCAATAATGGAATTTCTTAATTTTTTGAAATTATCATTATGATTTAAAGCGGTTTTATCTCTTGGGCGGTCAATTTTAATGTCAAATTCAGGGCCTAAAGTGGCTTTTGGTCCCGGACGAAGCGGAATTACCTTATCGGCCATAAAAACACCTTCGTCAACGTCATTGGTAATTAAAAGTGCAGTACGCTTGTCTTCACTCCAAATGTTTAAAATTTCTTCCTGTAAATTTCCTCTGGTCAAAGCATCCAAAGCACCCAGTGGCTCGTCCATCAAAATCAACTCCGGTTTCATGGCCAAAGTTCTGGCTACCGCCACACGCTGACGCATTCCTCCTGAAAGTTCTTTTGGTTTTTTATGAGCAGCATGTGAAAGATTTACTTTGGCAATAAAACTATTCACATGTTCTTCGACTTCTTTTGGTTTCCAATTCGGGAAAACGGTCTTTACCGCCATCGCCACATTGTCATAAACCGTTAACCATGGAAGTAAGGAATAATTTTGAAAAATAATTCCACGTTCGTGACTGGTTCCCTGAATAGGTTTTCCTTTGAAAAGTACCTGTCCGGAATCGGGTTCGATTAAGCCGGCAATCAAATTAATCAGGGTTGTTTTTCCACTTCCCGTAAATCCAACGATGGCAACAAATTCTCCTTCTTCAATTTTTAAATTGATGTTTCTTAAGACTTCCGTTTTATTTTTTCCTTCACCGTATGATTTACAAACATTTTTAAGTTCTAAATAAGCCATAATTGTAGTTTTTTAAGTTGGAAATTAATTATTGAAGGTTAGTAATTTTTGGAAAATCATCATGATGCGATCCAGCATAAATCCGATTAATCCAATAACAAACATGGCTACAATAATTTTCGAATTGGAATCGCTGGAACCGTTTTGGAATTCTTCCCAAACAAAAGAACCTAATCCAGGGCTTTGTGCCAATAATTCAATAGCAATTAATACCATCCAGGCTACAGAAAGCGTAATTCGTAATCCGGTGAAAATCATCGGGAACGAAGAAGGTAAAATAATTTTGAAGATTTTTTGGTAAGTTCCCAACTGCAATACTTTGGCCACGTTGATGTAATCTTTATCTACTGAAGAAACTCCCGCACTGGTATTGACCAAAGTAGCCCACATCGAACACAATCCCACACTGATAAAAGAAATTACAAATGATTTTTCGACATCAACATTAGCTAAAATAGTTTTTACAATCATCGAAACTAATAACAACCAAACTACCGGAGATACCGGTTTGAAAATTTGAACAATCCAGTTGAAAGATGTTCTCAATGTTTCACTTAATCCTAACAAAATTCCCATTGGAATTGCAATGATGATGGACAATAAAAATCCGGCAAAAACGGTTTTTAGACTGGTGAAAATTTGATCTACAAATGAAGGTCTTCCGGTGTATTTGATTTCGGTTTCTCCTTTGGCCAAACGCTCTTCGTTTACAGCAGCATATTGTTGAATAAAATCTGCTTTTTTGGAAGATAATAATAAGTGATCATCCCATAATTTTCCTAAAGCGCCTACTACCATTAAAGGAGAAGGTAAAGAATTTGGACGACAGCTAATGTCTCCCGAAGCAATACATTCTTCTAATTTTTTAGCCGCTTCCGGGCCCTGATCCTGCAAGGCTTTTTCAATTTTCATTTCGGATTCCACATTATTTAAATAATCTGAAAATGATTGCCATAAGAGAATAAAAAAGAATACAGAAAGTAAAGGAATCATGATTTTTTTGAATGCCTCCTTTGCGTTTTTTTTCACTTCTTCACCTGCAATCAATCGAATAAGCGGTTCTAAATAACCTAATCCTATAAATTTCACCGTTTTTATTGTCATTGTTTTCATAATGCTTGTATTTAATAATGTTGGTTTAAAAGCGTTTAAAAAAGTATGATTTCGTAAAATCCTTTTTAAACTTTTTAAAAAGAAATATAAAATAGAGTTTCACTGTTTTTAAAACTCAAACTGTTTTGTTTTTTTAAATAATGCAGAGACTGTCCTAGAAACAGCCCCCACATTATGAACTTTTATTTAGTTTTTATTACCAATTTTTAAGCTTTTCAAGTATTCCAATGGTTTTTTACCGTCGTAAGTAATACCGTCAATAAATTCGTTTGTTGGCGCTTTATAACCGTCAGTAGTTGGGATATCAGTCTGGTCTAAGTTTCCTTCTTTAACCAATAATTCAGCCGCTTTTGTCCAAATTTCCGGTTTGTAAACCTCTTTGATTTTTGATGCATACCATTCAGCAGATTGCGCTTCTGTAATTTGTCCCCAACGTCTCATTTGAGTCATGTACCAGATACCGTCAGAGTAGAATGGATAAGTTGCATTGTATTTGAAGAATACGTTGAAATCTGGTTCATCACGTTTGTCTCCTTTTTCATATTCAAATGTTCCTGTCATTGAGTTTTTCAATACATTTTCATCAGCACCTACATAAGCAGGACTTGATAAGATTTTTACAGCTTCTGCTCTGTTTTTTGGATCATCTAACCATTTTCCAGCTCTGATTAAAGCTTTTGTAATTGCTATTGCTGTGTTTGGATTTTTCTTCACAAAAGCTTCTGTCATTACGAATACTTTTTCCGGGTGATTTTTCCAGATATCACTTGAAGTAATTACCGGAACTCCAATTCCTTTAGCTACAGCTTGTTGGTTCCAAGGTTCACCTACACAGTATCCGTTGATAGTTCCTGCTTCAAGAGTAGCCGGCATTTGTGGAGGAGGCGTTACCGAAAGTAATACATCTGAATTGATGTTTCCTTGTACGTTGTCTTTAGTATATTGTCCAGGGTTGATTCCTCCGGCAGCCAACCAATATCTCAATTGGTAGTTATGTGTAGAAACCGGGAATACCATACCCATTTTGAATGGTTTGTTAGCTGTTTTGTATTCTTTGATTACCGGTAACAAAGCACTTGCGCTGATTGGGTGAACCGGTTTTCCGTCTTTCAAAGGGATTCCCGGTTTCATTTTTGACCAAACATCGTTAGAAACTGTGATACCATTGCCATTCAAATCCATAGAGAAAGTAGTCACTAATTTGGCTTGTCTTCCAAAACCAACTGCAGCAGCGATAGGTTGTCCGGCAAGCATGTGCGAACCGTCAATTTGTTCGTCAATCACACGGTCTAATACGTTTTTCCAGTTAGATTGTGCTTCTAAGGTTACAAATAAACCTTCGTCTTCAAAGAATCCTTTTTCTTTTGCAATGGCAAGAGGAGCCATATCAGTAAGTTTAATGAATCCCAAAGTTACCTGTGGTTTTTCTAAAGCTAATTTTTCAGTTTTAGAAGCGCTTGCAGTTTCAGCTCCGGCTTCCATTTCTTTTTTAGCTTCCTTTTTACAGCTAATAATACTTAAAGCTGTTAGCGCTATCATCGATAATCGTAATGCTATTTTTTTCATGTTAAAGTTTCTTAAGTTATAGTGTCAATTATTTTTTTATAGAGAAAATTTGTGGGTTGATGTTTACCATTAAGTAAGCCCAGTTGTTTGTGGTGTCTTTCAAACCTGTTCCGCCTTTTAAGGCTACCATAGCATCTGAAGCAAACATTTGAGAGTATCCTGCAATTAAGGTAATGTCTTTACTTGCTTTGTAAACTGCCGTTAAATCTACCTCTGTTCCCAAATATTTGTCACTGGTTGTAGCCAATTCGTTAGCAGAGTAGAATAGATGCGGAGCAATAGAAAGGTTTACTTTTTTGATAGGGAAATCTAATTTTAAAGTAGCATCCTGTAATCCTACAGAACCCGCGTGGTTTCCTACGTAGAAATAATCCATAAAACCGTTGAAAGCGTGGTTAGTTCCAAAAACCGGGTTGAATGATTTAACTACTGAAGAAGTAGAACTTTGATCTTTTCCGGATAAGAATTCATATCCTACAGTTGCTTTGAATTTTGGTGTAAAAGCATAGCCTAAGTTAGCTGCTGCTTCGTAAGCCGAAACCTGATTGGCTCCAATTTTTCCGGTTTGCCCGTAGAAACTAAAGTCTAAGCTTAATTTTTTACCGGCATAATTAGCATAAGTTCCTAAAGTTTGGAAATAATTGGTTTCAATTTCAGAAACCGTTTTTTGGTATTCTTTGCCTAAGTTTAAAGCTAAGAAGCTAATGTTTAATTTTTTAATGTTAGTGTGGTACCAGGCATATTGCATGTCTTTAAAATCAGTAGCATAAGGGGCAGATGGGGCAACTTTTCCTTCTGAATCTGCATTTAAGGCAAATCCTAAATCTAACTGGCTTTTTTCGCCTTTGTATTTAATTAAAGCGGCATCAAAGCTTCTCCCTTGATTTGCCCAATCCAATCCTCCGAAGATTCTTTGATTGTCATAAGAAATCATTTGACGTCCTATTTTAGTACCCCATTTATCAGTGAAATTGTATTGAGCCCAACCCTCGTATAATGCAAATCCGTTTTTGTCAGTAGAGGTATTTCCTAAAGTACTTACATTTCCCCAGGTACGTACATTTTGCAAAGCTACTTTTACTTTTAATTTGGTATCAGCATAGTTCAAATTAATTCTTGAACGTTGACCCACGAATGAAGTATGTGCTGTTGTAGGGGTTAATAAAGTTCCAAAACCATTAGTGTATTCGTATCTTGGTCTTAGTTGAATGTCAGAACTAAATTCCTGAGCTACAGCAGCAGTACCCATTAGGCCAAGTACTGATAAAGAAAGTGTTTTGAATAGTTTCATAATAAGTTGATTTAAAAATTTGTTTTGTTAATTATTACATTGCAAACATACTTACGTAATTTTACTTACGCATAATGTCTTGCGCAACAAAAACTAGTTTTTTAAACCAGAAACTTTTATTTTATATCACAATAAAAAATAGGTGTAAAAACAATTTTTGTATTTAAGTTATTGATTTATAATATTTTAAAATTACTTATGCGTGCTAAGTAACTTTTTGAAAACTAATTGTTTAGAGATGTTTTACTTAGGTTTTTTGATTGTTTGAGATTCAAAAAGAGTTGGAAATACGTAGAAAAAGGTCTTTGTCCTATAAAAAGCAAAAAGCCCGATAGAATATCGAGCTTTAGTTTTATAAAATAAACAGAATAGAAACTTAATTAATTTGGGCTTTGTGTTTAAGCGGTTTTAGGAATTATTATTTATTGATACATTTTAAAATAATAGTCAGCAGAATGTTTTCCGCTTCCATAAACCATAAAAAATAAACAAACAGCCAAAGTTCCTAAGGCTAAAAATAAATTTTCAGAGTGCATTTCGCCCATAAAATTCACTAAAACGGCACCAAATAAAATAGGTAATTGTGCAATAATAGCCCAGCGGGTGAGCAATCCGAAAGCAATCATTATACCGCCAATCATGTGGGCGGGTGTAATGTAATGAACGAGGAACATTCCTCCTCCAATTTGGTCAATAGGAGAAATCAACTCGACCAGATACTGAATATTGGTGATGAATTTAACTCCTTTTACGAATAAAAACACGCCAAGTGCAATTCGTAGTAAATCTAAAGTAAAATAAGTGTGCGCATTGGCCCATTTATTTAATTCTTTTACACTGTTCATATTGCTGTATGTTTAAAATTGGTACTACTAAGTTAGTGATTTTTAGTTATATATGTGACGTGTTTTTCTATTTTAACGGTTGTGGTTGTTTCTGATAGATCAAGAAAAATATATAAGTAAGAATGCTTTACTACTTTTTATAGAGTGATTGGTATCAATAGAAATGACCCAAATTGGCTCATCAGCATCTTCAAATTATACAGACTTTATTATCAGTCTGTTTGCTTGTAATACCGTTCTTTTTATATTTTTTTTATGCAAAAGGGCATCTTTTTTTTTTGGGATTCATCAAAAAAATAGTGTTTTAAAAAGATATAAAAGTCCATTTATTGACCTGTTTATTAAAAAGGAGTTTAGTTACTTTTGAAAAAAACTAAGTAATACTTATGTATATATACGTATTAAATAACCCTTAAATGAATTAACTATGGAACAAAAAACAATCACTTTAGTACAGGAATCTTTCGAGAAAGTAAAACCAATTGCGCCAACGGCAGCCAAAATATTTTATTCGAAACTATTTGAATTGGATCCGGCGCTTAAGCCTCTTTTTCCATCAGGTGATGAAGCAATGGAAGCACAGGGAAATAAATTAATGATGATGTTATCCAGTGCTGTGGCAGGATTAAGCAATTTAGAGATGTTAGTGCCTGTGTTGCAAAATTTAGGGAAACGTCATGTAGAGTATAAAGTAGAGCCTTCTCATTATAATACGGTTGGAGCTGCACTTTTAGATACTCTGGCTGTAGGACTTGGAGATGATTTTACTCCGGAAGTTAAAGAGGCCTGGGCTAGTGTTTACGGTACTATGGCAACTGTAATGATTGATGCATCTTATTAATTTATTTAATTTACTGATTATGAAAAAAAATATTCAAAATACCACTTTAAAAATGATTACTTATTCCTTCCTGATTGTACTTACTTATGCCTGCGGAGGAGTAGCAGAAGAAAAAGAAACCACATCGGCTGAAGAGAATATTTTCTCTGTTGATGAGGTGTTGGAAATGGTTGCTAAAGAAAATGATGTTACCAGAACATTATACACCAAAGCAATTGTTGGTGAAGGAAAGAAACAAGGAATGAAATTTGACGAAGATTGGCGAAAAAATGAAATAGAAGCAGGACCATTGCCGGCATTATTTTTAAGAGGAATTGCCACCAGTATTAAAAAAGGAGATGTGCCATTAGGATTGTATCTGGGCTCTGATTTTCCGGTTAACAATGCCAATAAGTTCAAAGGGAAACAGGCTGATTTATTTCAGTCAATCAAAAAAGATCAAAAACCTCAGTTTTTTTATGATGAAGAGCAAAAGTTACATACGGCTATGTTTGCCGATTTAGCCAGTGCAGATGCTTGTGTAAGCTGTCATAATAATCATAAACAAACTACTAAAAAAGACTGGAAACTGGGAGACGTAATGGGGGCAACAACCTGGCAGTATCCATCTGATTCATTGAGTTATAAAGGAGCTATTGCTATTTTGAATGCTTATTCTAAAGGGACAATAGATACGTATAAAGAATATTTGGCTGAGGTAGCAACGTTTAAAGAAAGTGAAAAACCTGAAATAGGAACTAAATGGCCTTCGCAAGGGAAATATTTACCTACTCCTGAAGTATTCTTAGATAGCGTTAAGAAACTTACCGCCTACAATACCATGAAAAAATTGGTTGTTGCAAAATAATCTTAGCTAATAGCTTTTTAATAAAATTCAAAAGTGAGAAATACAAAGTCAACCACTATTGGGCTTATACTACTATTTCTGTTTTTTCTTCAGTTTGCTCTGGATTTAAAATGGGAGTGGTTGTATAAGTTGCAACAAGAAGAAATGTTTAAAAGGTGGTCAGGCTTTGGATTAGCAATATTTATACTATTTCAATGGCTGCTTACCTTTAGCAGAGTGATTCAAAAATTCAGAAAGTATTCATTAAAAGTAACCCAACTCCATAAGTGGATTGGGGCTTTAAGTCCGCTGCTTTTTTATTTGCACAGCATGGAATTAGGTTATGGATACACAGCCTTGCTTGCTTATATTTTTATGATCAATACCCTACTTGGTTATTTTAATTTGGATGTGATTAAGTCTGCCAATGAGGTGTTGTTCAAAGGCTGGATGATTGTACATGTAGCGTTTTCCATCATTGTAACCCTTTTGATGGTTTTTCATATAGGCGTTGTTTTTTATTATAAGTAAGGCGTTGTGAATTTTTAAAGTACAAAACATCTAAAATTTTTTAAACAGTAACAAATGAAGTTAGTAGTAAAGGATATCAAGAGAGAAACTAAGGAAGCAGTTAGTATATATTTTAAAAATGGTAATTTTTTCAATAAGATAAAATACAAACCAGGACAATTTTTGACTCTTTATGTACCTGTAAACGGAACAACCGAAAAACGTTTGTATTCTTTCAGCAGTAATCCTTTTACCGATAAAGATTTAAAAATTACAGTCAAAGAAGTAGAAAACGGATTGGTTTCTAAGTATTTGTGTAATGAGGTGAAAGTAGGAGACCATTTTCAAATAGAGAAACCCAATGGGAGTTTTTTTGTAGAACCGGATAAAAAGCAACAAAAACAATACGTGCTATTTGCCGGGGGGAGCGGAATTACACCTGTACTTTCAATTATTAAGTCGGTATTGACTCATGAACCCCGGTCTAAAGTTTTATTAGTTTATGCTAATCAAAATAAAGAAGCAATTATCTTTCACGATGAAATTTGTGAATTATCCCAACAATATCCCGAAACTTTTAAAGTTGAACATCTTTTAGTTGATAACCCTGAAACTAAAGATAATTATCATACAGGTTTAGCCAGTAATGAATTGTATTCAAAACTTTTTAAAAAGCATGATGTCGCTTTTGAAGGCAATGTTTATATGATATGCGGACCTTTTGGTTTTATGGAAATAACCAAAGAAATTTTGGTTTCCAATAATGTGAAAAGGAGCGATATAATCGTTGAAATTTTTAAAAGTCCCGCCGTCAAAATATATGGTAAAGATAGGGTTAGCGATGTAGAATTAATTTTTAAAGGACAAACCCATCAGTTAAAAGTACCCGGAAATAAATCCATCCTGAGTGTAGCTATGGCTAGTAATATCGCATTGCCTTATTCCTGTCGGTCAGGTATGTGTTCTACTTGTAAAGGAGTTTGTACTTCTGGTGATATTGAAATGACTGAAGGGCATTTTTTGCCACAATCGGAAGTTGAAAAGGGAAGTATACTGACCTGTATTAGTTATCCTAAAAGTGAAAAAGTAACTATTGAAATATAAAAAAAAACAGTTTATGCTGAAAGTTAGCCCATTAAGGAAAAGACAATTTATAGGTGGAATTATTGGCTTGGTTTTGGGAGGTTTTCTCTTCTTTTATCTTACGCTGGATTCTTCAGAAGAATATATTTCATTAGGACCAATGAATTCCGGTCATGCGGATGTTTCCTGTATGGCCTGTCATCTTGATGCCAAGGGAAATTTATCTCAACAATTTCAATCTAATTTTCAACATATGATAGGATTGAGAAAAGAAGGAGTTGATTTTGGAACCAAAGATGTCGATGCAAATACCTGTTTGGCTTGTCACGACAGGCCTAATGACAGGCATCCTACCTATCGTTTCTCGGAACCTAAATTTAAAGAAGCCATAAAGCATATCGATGCAACCACTTGTATCAGTTGTCATACGGAGCATAAGGGAGAGCGGGTTACAGTAGCTTCCATCAGTATGAATTATTGTATGAACTGCCATAAGGATTTAAAAGTAGAAGAGGATCCAGTTGATATTTCGCATGAAGAATTAATCGCCAAAGAACAGTGGTTTACTTGTATTCAATGCCATGATTTTCACGGAAATCATACCTATAAAGTTGCTACAAAATTAAAAGATACCATTCCGATGACTGTTATCCAAGCCTATTTAAAAGGAGGGAAAGATCCGTATGGGAATGATAAAAAATACATTGGCTTAACCCAGTCGGAGTGGCTTAAAAAGGTTAAAAAATAAAAGCTAATTATTTACTGCGCTTTAATATTATTTAAAATCCAATTCAGTTCAGGATCTTTTCCCTGAATTTTATCTTCCAAAGTAGGTTGAATACTTATATCCGGAAAAATTCCATGTCCTTTGACGGGAGTTTGGTAAAAGGGAGCAAAATTCATAACGCCCATTCGGACCTTTAATTTCGAATGAGGCATTTGAATAACGGGCATAAAACCGGCTACGGTTCCGTTGTAATCGCCACCCGTTTCTGTACCCACAAAGGTAGCTCTTTGCGAGCCTTTTAAATTGGAAGAAAGAATACTCGATGCCGAAAAACTACCGCCGTTTATCAGCACAAATAATTTTCCGCCAAAGGCATTTTTAGCGATTGGATGGGGTTTGATTTCGGTGGCAAAATAATTTTCACCATCTTTGTCTTTGTGAACGGTCAGTAACAAATAGCTGTAAACAAAAGGAGCCAAAAGAGATTTGGCAATTTTTACCGGAAAAGAACCTTTGTTAAAATAAGCACCTTCAAACAAACTGCCTTTGGAAACCACTTCCGATTTTTGCAGAAAAACAAAAGTCGAGTCGGAGAGGTAGGAGTAGAGTTTGATAATTTCGTTCAATCGGCCGCCGCCGTTGTTCCGTAAATCCAGAATCAGCGTTTGGGTATTTTTTTTTTGAAGTTCGGCAAAACAGTCTTTGTAGAATTTCCGAAAACGCCCTTCTTTAAAACCACTGATTTTTAAATAAGCAACGCTGCTGTCTTTCGATAGAAAACGCAGCTCCCGAATGAAAGTTTTGGAAGTTTTGTCAAAACCGTTGATGCGTTTTTTCTTTTTTAAAGCTTTGATTTTATTTTGGTCGGCAGCAGAAATTTTTTGGACTGCTTTTTTAGCTTTTTGTTCTAAGCTGTCTTTTTTGAAGCGTTTAATTGTAATGTTTTGGATGCTGTCATGGATTTTAAAAACATAATTCAGGCTGTCTTTAATGCCGTTTTCAATTGTAAAATAAGCAACAAATCGTTTGGAGGCGATTTCTTTTTTAAAAGTAGTATTAAAGCCGTCTGAACTAAAATAACGGTTGTATTCGTTGATAAGGTTTTGCGGCTCGATACCGTTTACCGAAAGCACTTCTGTTCCAGGCAGAATTGTTGGGTTAGAGGATTTGTTTTTTACCACATACAATTTGTCTTTGTAAAAAGTAAAATCGAATTGGGAAAACGGGCCAATGCCTTTTTTAAGAAAGGCTTTCGTTTCCTTCTTGCTGTACTCTTTTTCGGGAGGCAAAACGTAGCTGTGTCCCTGTTTGACGGCTGCCACCAGCGGACTGATTTTTTTATAAAATTCAAGCGGAGTTAAAGGATTGTTGAGGTTGGATTTTAAACTGTCAAATTTAAAATCCAATTGTTCTTTGCTGATGTAATAATCCAGTTTTGGATGGAGTTTTTGCAGTTTTTTATGGGTAAAAGCTACGTCCTTGCTGAGTTTTGCTGCCGGAATTTCAGTTTGTAAACGCGCATTGTTTTTGTAAATGCTGCTGCATTGGGAGAAAAATAAAATTAAAAGCAAGAGGACAATTTTTTTATCTAAAAACAGATTGGGAATCATTTGCTTCGAAATTTTTTTTTCGAAAATACAATAAAAAGCGGTAATCCGACTATTTTGCGTTCCGTTTTATGCCGGAATCAATTCGAGCGTACCGTATTTGATTAGTTTGGAAATCAAATTAGAAACTTCATTCGGACTTTCTAACGGACTAACATGACCGCCATTGACGATAATTGTTTCCAAAAAGATAGAAGCAGGTACAAAATCATCTTTGCCGTTGATGGCATAAGCCTTTACTTTTAAATTCTGAATTAAATCGGAAGTATCCGTTGGGTCGAGGATAACAGTTTGATCGATTTCTCTGATTTGTTGGTTAGACAAAAGAGCCATCGGTCTTTTTAAGTGGTAGAATAGTAAAGGATTTTTTCGCAGAGAATTTTTGGCAAACAAAACTTTAGCAGCCTGTTTGCTGTAAAAATTTCGGAATAAAAGCAGGGAATGTTGCAGGTGTTGTAGTATTTTTTGTTTTGCAGATGCGGCCTGAAAAGGCATATTACAAAGCCCGATAGAAGCAAAACGCTCCGGATATAGGCTTGCGGCTCTTAAAATGCTCATACTTCCCCAGGAATGTCCCACAGCAATTGCTTTTGGGATTTCTAAGTTGTTTAAAATATCCACGAGCATTTGGGCGCAATCCTCCAAATTCCAACCATTTTTAATGTCTTCCTGACTTTTTCCGTGCAAAGGCATATCGATAGCAATAACGGTTCGGTCGGTTATGGAATAGATGTAATGCTTCCAGAGTTTATGGTCAAAATAAAGACCGTGAAGAAAAATAATCGGAGTTTCATTCAATGGTTTTTCTTTGATGTAAACGGCAATTTTACCTATGGAAGTGAATATATTTTTACGCTTAATTTTCATGAGGGGGTATTTAGCAAATAAAAAAGTAATCCTGCAAATTAAATCCGGAAGCCCTCAAAGGGTTGACACAAAAGTGTCAAAATGTGTTTTGTGCTATTTTTTTTCTGATTCTGGTGAGTGATTGACGTTCAATTCCTAAGTAAGAAGATAAGTCGGAAATAGAAACCCGATTGAATAATTCGGGGTTTTCTTTGATGAAATTCAGGTATCTGGTTTCAGCATTTTCGAATAAAAAACTTTCAATTCTTTTTTGTTGCATGTGCAAAATTGCCTCGGCAATCAATCGACCGTAGCGTTCTACATTTGGAAATTTTTTATAGCCTTCCTGAATGTGTTCGTAAGGAAGATTTACCATAATCGTGGGTTCGATACATTGAAAATGATATTTGCTGGGAGCCTGCTTTACAAAAGAAGTATAATGCGTAGCATATTTATTTTCCGAAATAAAATTGACGGTTTTTTCGTTGCCGTTTTCATCTACATAATAGGAGCGCACCAAACCGCTGAATACAAATCCGATGGCTTTTTGAACGGTATTGGCTTCTAAATAAAATTGTTTGGGTTTGAACTCCGAAATCGTGAGTCCCGTTTTTAAAAAATCTAATTCAGCCTCTGTCAAGGAGGGGCAAAGTTTTGTATGCGCAATAGTAATGGCAGTAAAGGCAGCTTCCAATTTTGAAATAATTATAGTGTTAAATAAAACGGCTTACAAACCTAAGCATTTTTGAAATAGTTTGAAAATTAAGTTGGAGGAAAGCGTTTGCTTGTTTGTGGGTTTTGTTTGTATATGAATAATATAATTGTGTTGCTTCGAAGTCAGGAGACTTCGAAGAGCTGGGACTTGATGCTTTTTTTTAATCAAGTAATATTAATCGGCAAATGATATAAAAAAATCCGACTTTATAATTAAATCGGATTTTAGCATGTTTATTATTTATCTGAGGGATTTATCGTACCGTTTTCACAAAATCAGCAATTTTTCCGCTTCCTTCTTCAGATAAGTGTTTGATAAAAGCACTACCAATAATAGCTCCTTTAGCATATTGTGTAGCCTGATTGAAAGTTTCGGCATTGTTGATTCCGAAACCTACAATTTGAGGATTTTTTAAATTCATATCAGCAATGCGTTTGAAATAATCTTCCTGTACGTTTCCAAAACCGGCTGAAGATCCGGTAACACTCGCCGAGCTTACCATGTAAATAAATCCGCTGGAAACGCTGTCAATAAAACGAATGCGCTCATCTGATGTTTGCGGAGTAATCAAAAAGATGTTGATTAAACCATATTTGTCAAAAATCGCTTTGTATTCTTCGGCATAAACAGCAACCGGCAAATCCGGAATGATTAAGCCGTCAATTCCAATTTCGGCACATTTTTGACAAAAAGCCTCCACGCCATATTGCAACATCGGGTTAAAATACCCCATGATGATCAACGGAATAGAAACGGTTTTACGGATGTCTTTTAATTGATCAAATAAAATCTGAGTGGTCATTCCATTCTGTAAAGCCGCAGTGGAACTTGCCTGAATGGTTGGTCCGTCTGCCAGAGGATCACTAAAGGGCAATCCGATTTCAATTAAGTCCACACCATTTTTTTCGAGTTCCTGAATCATAGACGCTGTGTCATTCAGATTAGGAAATCCCGCTGAAAAGTAGATGGAAAGTATTTTTTTATCTTCCTGTAATTTTTGTTCGATTCTATTCATTGTATTTTTTTTAAACCCTTAAAATCCATTCAGTTTGTCATTCCGACGAAGGAGGAATCTCATATAGTATTCAGCTAGCGGAGTTTCCTCCTTCGTCGGAATGACAATATTGGGGTAACTTTGTGTTTATTTTTTTAGTTAGTAACAATATAAGCCCAGGCTGTTTGCAGGGATTCTAAGGTTACTTCGATGCGCTTGTAATGCAAACCTTCGTAGGTATCGGCAAGATGAACGTCTTCTTCGGTAATATCATAAACTAAACCGTTTACAATATCGTCAGGATTGTTGGTAGCTGTGATAATTGGGTATTTCTCTAATCCGAATTCTTCTTCAATTTCGATATAGTTAATGACAAATCCGATTAATCTGTCGGGAGTTCCGGATAAAGAACGCCCAAAAATATTTTCCTGAATGTCTTTATCTTTTAAAGTTCCGTAAGCGAATAATTTTTCCATTTTTGCTGTTTTGAAAATTGAACTTTCTTATTTTTTATATTGGTAATGGTCTAAAAGCCATTCCCTTTTTTAGATAGCTGTTAGTATTTGAAATAATCGATATAAGTGTTTAAATCCTTATCGCCACGACCGGAAAGACAAATTACCACAACATCTTCGGGTTTGAATTTCTTATCGTTTAATACTGCCAAAGCGTGAGAAGATTCGATGGCAGGAATAATTCCTTCCAGTTTACAAAGCTCTAATCCCGCTTTCATTGCTTCGTCATCGGTAACTGAGAAAAACTCAGCACGTCCGGTTTCGGCTAAATGGGCGTGCATTGGCCCAACTCCCGGATAATCCAAACCAGCCGAAATGGAATAAGGTTCCGTGATTTGTCCGTCAGGAGTTTGCATCAACAGGGTTTTACAACCGTGGATGATTCCCACTTTCCCTAATTTGCTGGTGGCGGCACTGTGTCCGGAATTAACGCCTTTTCCGGCTGCTTCCACCGCTACGATTCCTACTTCCGGTTCGTGTAAAAAGTGGTAAAAAGTTCCAGCTGCATTACTTCCTCCGCCAATACAGGCTACCACATAATCCGGATTTTCACGTCCTTCTTTTTCTTTCAACTGCCATTTTATTTCTTCGGAAATTACGCTTTGAAAACGCGTTACCATATCCGGATAAGGATGTGGTCCGATGGCAGAACCAATGATATAATGGGTATCTACCGGATTGTTAATCCAGTCGCGAATGGCTTCGTTAGTGGCATCTTTTAACGTTCTCGAACCGGAAAGAGCAGCGCGAACTTCGGCTCCCAACATTTTCATACGAGCCACGTTTGGCGCCTGACGGGCAATGTCAATTTCGCCCATATATACGATACATTCCAATCCCATTAAGGCGCAAACAGTAGCGGTTGCCACTCCGTGTTGTCCCGCTCCGGTTTCGGCAATAATACGTTTCTTGCCCAGTTTTTTAGCGACTAAAATCTGTCCGATGGTATTGTTGATTTTGTGCGCTCCGGTATGATTTAAATCCTCTCTTTTCAGATAGATTTTGGTATTGTATTTTTCAGATAATCTTTTGGCAAAATACAACGGACTTGGACGACCGACATAATCTTTTAACAATTGGTCAAACTCGGCTTTAAAATCCGGTTCGGCCATAATTTTTAAATATTGCTGGCGTAATTCCTCCACATTTGGATATAACATTTCCGGAATGTAAGCTCCTCCAAACTGGCCATAATAGCCTTTTTCATCAACGTTGTATGACATTTTAACTGTTTTTTATTGTGATGCACTGTTGTAGTGCTTCGGTATTTTTTAATCCTGGTTCTATTTCAAATTTACTGTTTACATCAATGGCATAAACGGGTAAATTGGTTTTTAGTATTTCATTGACGGCATCCATTTCGTCAAGTCCAATTCCGCCACTGAGGAAAAAAGGTTTCTTTGACGGGTATTTTTCCAATACTTTCCAGTCAAAAGTAGTTCCGTTTCCTCCGGGCAATTTTCCTTTGGTATCAAAAAGAAAATAATCGCAGACATTTTCAAATGGAGCCAGTGCTGCGAAATCAAAATCATCGGCAACTGAAAATACTTTTATGATTTCGATGGATGATGCTAATTGAGTTTTCAAATTTAAACAAAATTCTACAGATTCTTTACCGTGAAGTTGTACCGCCTGCAAATTGTATTTTTCAATTTTATCCAGAATGTTTTCGATGCTTTCGTTTACAAAAACCCCCACTTTTTTGATAGAATCAGGCAAGGTTGGGATGCTGCCGTCGAAAAAACGAGCCGATTTTTCCCAAAAGATAAATCCCATATAATCGGGCAGGAGCGTGCCTACTTCGAGCATATTGTCGGGATATTTCATGCCACAGACTTTTAGTTTCATTTTGTTCTATTTTTTTACCGCAATCCCGATAGCTATCGGGACGCAAAGGTTTGTCGCAAAGGTTCGCAAAGTTTTTTCTGCCTTCTGCCTTTTGCGTTCAGCCTTCTGAAATCTAACTTCTAACTTCTAACTTTTGAATAAATTCCGTTGCTGCTTTTCCGGCATTGTCAGTTTTCATAAAGTTTTCACCAATTAGAAAACCTTTGTAACCATAAAGCTTTAATTCGTTGATTGCTTCAACAGAACTGATGCCGCTTTCAGAAACTTTTACAAATTCATTAGGTATTAAATCAGCCAATTGCTTACTGAAATCCAGACTTACTTCGAATGTTTTCAGGTTTCTGTTATTTACGCCAATCATGTTCAAACTTGGCATAATGGATTTTTCCAATTCTTCCTGATTGTGCACTTCTAATAAAACTTCTAATCCTAAGCTTTGCGCAAATTCCGACAACGATTTGATCTCTTCGCGGGTTAAAACCGCTGCAATTAGCAAAATCAAATCGGCTCCATGAGCTTTGGCTTCTAAGATTTGGTATTCATCAACAATAAATTCTTTTCTCAAAAGCGGAATGTTTACCGATGCTCTGGCTAATAATAAATCGTCCAATGAACCGCCAAAATATTTTCCGTCAGTCAAAACCGAAATTCCACAGGCGCCGGCACTTTCATAACCTTTTACTACTTCTTCCACCGTAAAACCATAATTGATTTCGGCTTTAGAAGGCGAACGGCGTTTGTGCTCGGCAATGATTCCTGAGTTGCTGTTTCTTAAATTGTTGCTTAAAGAAATGGTTTTTTTGCCAAAGAAAACCGAAGTTTCTAATTGTGAAACCGGAATGATTGATTTTTTTAAAACTACTTCTTGTTTTTTGTCAACTATGATTCTATCGAGTATGTTCATTTGTTTTTAAGATGCTAAGTTGCTAAGATACTGAGGTACTTAGTTTTTTGTTTTTAAAGAGATAACTCTTGTAATTTTTTCAAGGCAGTCAATCCTTTTCCGGAGAATAAACTTTCCTTAGCTTTTTCAAATCCTTCTAATGGTGTGCATCCGGTTACAGTAGCAATAGCCAGACCGGCATTGGCACAAACCACATTGTTTTGGGCTTCAGTCCCTTTTCCGGAAATGATATTCAGGAACATTTGCGCTGATTCTTCTACTGTTTTTCCGCCTTCAATTTCGCTTTGTTTGATTAAACTTACTCCAAAATCTTCAGGGTTAATCATTCTTTCGGTGTTATGGGTAATTACCTTTGTAGCCCCTGTTAAGGATACTTCATCATAGCCGTCTAAGGCGTGTACAATGGTAAAATTGCTATCGGTATTTTGATATAAATAACCATACATTCTGGCCAATTCTAAATTGAAAACCCCTAACAGTTGATTCTTTGGAAATGATGGATTAATCATTGGTCCCAAAATATTGAAAATCGTTCTTACGCCTAATTCTTTTCGGATAGGCCCAACATTTTTCATAGCAGGATGGAACAGGGGAGCGTGCAGAATACAAATTCCGGCCTGGTCCACACATTTTCTTAGGAAATCAGCGTCGTTGCTGAATTTGATTCCTAAACTTTCCATTACATTGCTGGAACCCGTAATAGAAGAAACACCGTAATTTCCGTGTTTTGTCACTTTTATTCCTGCTCCGGCTGTTAAAAAAGAAGCTAAAGTAGAAATGTTAAAAGTGTCTTTTCCATCTCCTCCCGTACCTACTAAATCAATGGTATTATAATCGGATAAATCAATGCGGACACACAATTCCTGAAGGGCTTCTCTAAATCCGGCTAACTCGTCAATACTAATGCTACGCATCATGTATACCGTTAAAAAAGCGGCAATTTGACTTGAATTATAGCTTCCGTTAGAAATATTAACCAATACGTTTTTAGCTTCCTCTTTGGAAAGCAATTCGTTATTGATTAATCTATTTAATATATTTTTCATTGTTAAGTTTTTTAGCCGCAAAGGCACAAAGTCCCAAATTTTTTTAACTGAATACTGAAATCTGTTGACTGAATACTATGAATTAACCCAGTTTTCCAGCATTTTCTTTCCGTTAGGTGTTAATACACTTTCCGGATGGAATTGTACTCCGCGAACATCAAATTTTTTATGACGTAATGACATTACCTGACCATTTTCGTCAAATGAAGTAGCTTCTAAATCTTCTGGTAAAGTAGCATCAACCACCCATGAATGGTAACGGCCTACTTCAAATTCTTTGTCCAAGCCCTGAAATAAAACTTCATCGTCAACAACTGTTTTTACAGGAGTTGCTACACCATGATATACTTTGTCTAAGTTAGAAAGTGTTCCTCCATAAACTTCTCCAATGGCTTGTTGTCCAAGGCAAACTCCAAAAATGCTTTTGGTAGGACCATATTTAGCAATAACGGGTTTTAATAAGCCGGCTTCATCAGGAATTCCGGGACCAGGAGATAATAGAATTTTATCAAACTTTTCTACTTCGTCTAACTCAAATTCATCATTTCGGTAAACAGTAACCTCACAATTTAAATCTTCCAGATAATGAACCAGATTGTAAGTGAAGCTATCGTAATTATCTATAACTAGTATTTTTTTCATTTTTTTATGTCATTGCGAGGCACGAAGCAATCTCACGTTATTTTATTTCTGTAAACTGAATATTTTTTTATATTGTTTCTGCTAAATCCAAAGCGGTATTCAAAGCTCTCAATTTATTATATACTTCCTGCATTTCGCTTTCTTCATCAGAACTGGCAACTATTCCGGCTCCAGCCTGAGAATGTAATTGGTGGTTTTTACTTAAGAAAGTACGAATCATAATGGCGTGGTTAAAGTTGCCATCAAAATCCATAAAACCAATAGCTCCACCGTAGAAACTACGGTTCGTAGTTTCATAATCTTCGATTAATTGCATCGCTCTGTGTTTTGGAGCACCACTTAAAGTTCCTGCCGGGAAAGTATCAGCAACAACCTGCATTGCAGTAGCATTTTCATGAAGATGTCCGGTAACTTTAGAAACCAAGTGGATTACGTGAGAAAAAAACTGAACTTCTCGGTAACGCTCCACGTTTACGTTATGTCCGTGACGGCTTAAGTCATTTCTGGCCAAATCTACGAGCATAACATGTTCGCTGTTTTCTTTTTTATCTTCGGATAATTTTTTAGCCAAAATAGCATCTTTTTCATCATCACCTGTTCTTCTAAAAGTTCCTGCAATAGGGTGAATTTCTGCTTTTCGGTTTTTTACAATAATTTGGGCTTCTGGTGAAGAACCAAATATTTTGAAATCGCCATAATCAAAGAAGAATAGGTAAGGCGATGGGTTGATGCTTCTTAAAGCTCTGTAAACATTGAATTCGTCTCCTTTAAATCCTTGGGTAAAACGTCTTGAAAGTACTAATTGGAATACATCACCACGGAAACAGTGTTTTTTTGCTAAAGCAACATTATGCTTGAATTCTTCATCAGTCAGGTTAGAGAAACCTTCGCCTTCTTTGGTGAATTTATACGAAGGAATGTTTCGGGATTGCATTAATTGCTCAATTTCATCAATGTTGTTTCTGTCATCAACACTGTGGCAGAAAATATAGGCTTCATTTTTAAAATGATTGATGGCAATGATGTTTTGATAAACAGCATAATAGACATCAGGGATCGTGTTGCTGTTTTCTTTTTTGGCAATAGTAACTTTTTCAAAGTAACGTACCGCATCATAAGAAATGTATCCGAAAAGTCCGTTATTAATAAACTTGAAGTTGTTTTTCTCTGATTGGAACTGACCTGAGAATTGTTGAATTACTTCTGGAATATTTGTATTAGCGTCTATAGCAATTGTTTCGTTAGTCCCGTCAGGAAATTGCTTGAAAATAGTTTCGTTTTCAATTTTAATCGAAGCTATCGGGTTGCAACAGATGTAAGAGAAACTATTGTCATTACCGTGATAATCACTACTTTCTAATAAAAGACTATTAGGAAATTTATCTCTTATTTTAAAATACACGCTAACCGGAGTAATGGTGTCAGCCAGTATTTGTTTGAATTTTGTATTTAGTTTAAATTGTTTCAATTGTAATAAAATTTAAAATTATAATTGTTGTTTTTTTCTTTGGCACAAAAAAAAGGCCTGTCGTGATGACAAGCCTTTGATATTTATTTAGAATAATACTATAGGAGCTTAGTTCACGACTATTGACGTAAATTGTTCCACCACCAAGTATTATTTGTAATTATTTCCATATCGCAAATATAGGAATGTAATTTTAATTTGCAAATAGTTGAAAGTAAAAAATGCAATTTTAATTTTCGAAACGCATTAATCGTTATTTGCAAAGCTATTATTTGGCTGAATTCTAAAATCAGGTCTGCTTTTGGAACCGGAATCTATGAATAATTCAGTGTTGGTTTGTTGGCTAAATTCTACCGTAGCGTTTTTTGAGTACCAATTGTTTAATTCGCTGTTGTAATTAGGTTCTTCGCTTTCAAAACTTCCTTTGCAATTATTAATTAAAACATTGGAAAATGAAATTTTGGATAAATTAGTGGCATAAGGTTCAATATTTTTACCCATTAAAATAAAGGGAGCAAATCCGGAAATAACACTGTTGGTTAAATTTAACTGACTGTTTTTTTTAATAAAAATGGATTCACGAACTAAGCCCTGTTCATTATTTTCCATGTTGATTAAGGTGATGTTATTAGCTGTAATTTGGGTCATTTTTTTATTAAAATCGGCATTTTCAGCTTTGTCATAAGAGTCAATTTCAAAACTTCTGGAACCTGAGAAGTCGGAGCTGTAAGGATAGCGTATAGCAATACTGTTAGAAATATTGCCCTGAGCTCCCTGAGTAAAATCAAAATCATCATCGGTACAACGATATGAAATCAGGTTGTCCAGATTGACATTGCCACCATAGCATTCGAAAGAATCATCGTTAGAATAACTAATTTGAATGTGACTTAATATGGTTTTGTTACCAATTCCGGCCATCGATAAGCCATTTAGTTCTTTTAATTCATTGAGTTTTCTTCCCGAATATTCAATGCGAACATATTTTAAAATTCCGGAACTGTCTTCGGGATTAGAACCTCCATACTGACACATGGCGGTATTTAAGTTAAAATCCAGAAAACTCATGCCGCTAATAGTATTTATGGGAGCATTACCTAACAGAATAATTCCACCCCAGTTTCCCGGTTTTCGGCTGTATCCGTCTTTGTTGGAGGTGAAAATAAAAGGATTAGTTTCCAGACCTTCGGCCAGTATTTTAGCACCGCGGGTAATGACTAAGGTACCACATGTTTTTTCGTCGCCTCTTATAACAGTGCCAGGCTCAATAGTAAGTGAGGCATTTTTTACGTAAACAACCCCCACTAATAAATAGGTGTTTTTGTTGGATAAAGTCATGTCTTTATCGATTATTCCCGATAAAATGTGTGTGGCGGTATTGTATTCTGCCGACGCCGGTTTGAAATTAGTCCAGTTGTTGAATGAATGAGGAGGGCTGCTAATTCCTCTGATGTTTTGTGCTACGGCTGTTAAGCTACAGCATAATCCTAAAACAGCAAGTGTAATTTTCTTTTTCATGATTTTATATTAGATAGTTATGGGGCTTGATTTTCTCTAATAAAACAGGCATTTGCAAAATTATAAACTGTGTTTTTTGAGGATGTTTTCTTAAGATTGTATAAAGGTTAAGTGGTTGTTATTTTTTGTTTTTTGAAAACAAAAAGGAGACTGTCTCGGTAAATAGACTGCCCCCAAAAGTTTAGACAAATTTATAATTAATTTTGATAATAATGAGCTCGATATTGTATCGGGCTCATTCCTTTTAAATTCAGCTTTA
>NZ_NASZ01000024.1 GCF_014596575.1 Flavobacterium pokkalii
GAGAACAGAGAACAGAGAACAGAGAACAGAGAACAGAGAACAGAGAACAGAGAACAGAGAACAGAGAACAGAGAACAGAGAACAGAGAACAGAGAACAGGAATAGAATACTTAACTGACTCTAAGTTTCAAATCAACAACTCACAACTCACAACCGACAACTAAAACTAAATATCCAGTGCTTTGATTTGGCGTTCTAAAGTCAGCGCATAATGATAGCTGTAGCGGAAGATTTCATCGGCATTTTTAAGGTTGTAAAGACTGAATTGGGTCATGTTTGGCGGTTCGAAATACAAATGACAGCTGTGTGTTTTTTGTTCAACCGAACTTTTCATGGCCAAATGAAAACAGCGATCCAGAATATTGTTCATACTTACTTTTTCGACTTCTTTTTTGATGGAATTCACATAACTGCCAATGATTATATCGCATTGACCTAAAAGTGGTTCGATAGGGAAATTGTTCATCACACCGCCATCTACATATAAAGTGTCATTGAAATGTACGGGTTGAAATAATAACGGCATACAGGAAGAAGCCATAATAGCCTGAGAAAGATTTCCTGAAGTAAAATAAACCAATTCGCCTTTTAAAATATCAGTTGCGGTAATATACAAAGGAATGTCTAAATCTTCGAAGGAATTATGCGGAAAACAGTCCAGGTAAATGTCATGAAAGCCTTTCATGGCAAAAAGTCCTTGTCTTTTCATTAGCAAATTAGAAAAACTAAAAATTTGACCTTTTTTCAGAATATTCAAAATCTCAGTTGCCGTATAACCGGCTGCATAAAAAGCGCCAGCAATGGCACCTGCACTGGTTCCGGAAACAATAGAGGCTTTGATACCAAATTCTTCTAAGGCTTTTAATAATCCTAAGTGGGCAATTCCTCTTGCGCCACCACCGGAAAATACAATCCCAACTTTAGTTTTCATTTGTTAAGGTTATGAGTTGTGAGTTATGAATTATGGTTATTGCTTAAGATTCAATGAAATCTTCACTTTTAGGAATACTCAATAACGCATTAACGGCAATTTCCGGAACAGGATCGATGAGTTTGCGTAATTTGGTATCCATCCAGGCGCCATCGACTGTAAGTGTAGCACAAAGTAAATTGTCTTCGGTGCGAAATTCATGCGCAATCGACCAGCGTGAAGCATCGGTGCGCATTTTAGCAACGGTAGTATGGATATAAACGGAATTTCCCTGAGTGATTTCTTTTCTAAAAACACATTCTTCTCTAAAAAGTACCGGGCCAAAATGCATTTTTTGGAACACTTTTAAATTCAGTCCCAGACTGTCTAATATTTCCATGCGGTGTTGGGCGGCACAATCGTAATACACACTGTGACGAACGTGAAAATTGGGGTCTAAATCAGCCCAGCGAAAAGTAAGGTGTTTACTGAAAGAAGTCATATTGAAGATTAAAATAAAATTTTGTTCTTGTAAATTTAACGAATTACAATCTATTTTGAATGGCATTTTTTATTTTATCAGGCAATTTTAAAAACCAAAAAGCGATTTCTAAAAAAATAGAAACCGCTTTTCTTGTTTGTTATGAAATGAATTAATCATCGATAGCCTGTTCCGCCAGAAGTTGGAATTTCCAGCCGGTATTATCAGATGTTTTTTGTGTTTGTTTCAGAATAATTCCTATCAAATCCTCTTTTGGGTCGGCAAAATATTGGGTATTGAAATAACCGCCCCAGTTGAAAGTTCCCGCGCTGCCTTGTCCGCCCAAATCTTCGCCCATTTGGTTAAGAATTCTGAAACCTAAACCATGTCCGGCATCGGTTTTGCCCCAAATTTCACCTATTTGATTGCTCAACATAAACTGAATGGTTGTTCTGCTCAATAAGCGAACGCCGTTTAATTCGCCTTTATTTAGGAACATTTGCAGGAAAGTTGCATAATCTTTGGCAGTACTCGAAAGTCCGGCACCACCGGAGAAAAAGCTTTTGGCTCCTTTGACAGGATAATTAACATCATAAAAAGTATTCGGAAACGGAATCCATTTATCGTTTTCTTTGGTTTGAATCGTAACTAATCGGTTCGCTTTGGATTGAGGCAAATAAAAAAAGGTGTCATTCATGCCTAAAGGTTCAAAAATGTGAGTTCGGTAATATTCATCCATTGGCATTCCTGACATCAATTCAATAAAATAACCAATGACATCCAAACCTTCACTATAAGTGAATTTTTCGCCGGGATTGTGGTGTAAAGGCAGCTTTGCCAGTTTTTTGACACTTTCGGCAATAGTAATTCTGTCGGTGGTAAATAAATCGGTTACGCCGGCATCTTTGTATATTTTTTTAAAACGGGGATCACTGTCAATTTGGCCATAGCCAATTCCGGAAGTGTGGGTGATAAGGTCGCGAATGGTGATTTCTCTTTTGGCGGCTTTCGTAGTATATTTTCCGTCAGGATAAACCGAATCTAAAACCTGCGGATTTTTGAATTCGGGAATGTATTTCGAAATGGGGTCGTCGAGTTTGAATTTGCCTTCTTCCCAAAGCATCATCACAGCGGTTGTAGTAATGGCTTTGGTTTGGGAGGCAATTCTGAAAATAGCATCGGTATTCAGTTTTTTGGAAGCCAAATTGTCAGCCATTCCAAAGGCTTTCAGATACACAATTTTGCCATGACGGGCTACCAGAGCAACTGCTCCCGGAATTTCCGAATCAGCAACTGCTTTGTTAAGCATATTGTCGATACGCGCCAGTCTTTCGTCTGACATGCCAGCGCTGGCAGGAGTAGCTTCAATGAGTTTTGGGGAATTTTTAATGGATTTAGTTTGAGCGTTATTGCTAAAACTGGAAATCGTAAAAAGTAAAATAAAAAGGTTTTTCATGGTTGGTTCTTTTTAGATTTAATTTGTGCTAAATCTGTTTGGTTGGTTTTATTAAAAACAGAATATTCGGTTTTATTAATTTTCTTTTTTGCTTGATCAAAAAAGAAACAAAAAAATATTCATAGGTTATTATTGTTTTTTTGGTATTCATGAATCTTCGATTTCAAGTCTTACGCTTCCTCGTCGGTCAAATTAGTTTTCGAATGCGTAAAAAGAAAAGAAACTCGCTACGCTCAGGCAGCTTTTCTTTTTACGCATTCTTCAAACATTTGACACTCGACTGCGGAAGCTAAGGACACTCGAACATTAGCGGTTTAATTTTAATCTGTGGAAATTTGTTAGATCCACTTTATCTGTATTCCGATTTTTAACAATAAAATGTTATTACTCCGGAATTTTTTCAATCAAAATAGGATTGTTGTTACTATCGTAATAGGTACAGGTCATTTCGATAATATCCACACGCCATTTGGCAATACCACAAATGGCGGCATGCTGACAAAAAGTAGGATAGTCAGTTTGTCCGTCCTGATGCATGACCAGAAATTCGATAAAACGTTCTTTGTTAGCTGATGGTGTTACTGCAATGGCATCGTATTTTTTTTCGGTGCTTACGCTAAAATTGTCAGCTCCAATATAAGCTACACTACCGTCAGTAACAATGGTGTTGTAGCCATTTACGCCTAATTGGATTAAATCCTGAATATAATTGGGAAAATCAGCTCCCGATTTTACTTTGGCATGTGCCGCTTTTATTTGTTCTATGGTAAACATGTTTGTTTTTTTAGGTTTTCAAATTTAATGTAAAAAGAGGTATTGTTTATTTTTTAATAGAAATTTCTCTTTGTGGAAAAGGTATTGAAATCCCTTCCTGATCAAAGCGTTTTTTGATACTTTGCAATAAATCGCAGTACAAAATAAAACCGTCGCTGTGATTTTTGGTCCAGGCCCAGGCTTTCAGATTTACACTGGAATCGGCCAGTGCGATGACTCTGGCAACAACAAGAGGTGTGTTGTTCAAAATATTTTCAGGAGTTCGGGTGTCAATAAACAGCGGATGTTTGGCTACTTCATCCTGCATGATGGCAAGTGCTTTTTCGATGTCGTCTTCGTAGCCAATTCCTATTTCTATGCCTTTGCAGCATTTGGTGTCCTGCATATTGGTGTTTTGAATAATTCCGTTACTGATGACCGAATTTGGAATAATAATCCGATTGTTTTCAACGTCTCTTAAAACCACCTGTCTTAAATTGATGTCTTCTACAATTCCGGTATAATCATTTATGGTAATACGGTCGTTGATGCGAAAGGGTTTGAAAATAACCAAAAAAATACCACTCATAATATTGCTCAGGGCTTGTTGGGATGCCAAACCGGCTATTAATGAAATAACTCCGGCACCAGCCAATAAGGAATGTCCGATGATTTTGAATTCGGGAATTTGAATCAGGGCGAAGGAAATTCCTAAAATATAAATGACAGTAATGATAAGGTGTTTTAAGAATTTGAAACCCGTAACATCAAAATCTTTGTGTTCTAATCCTTTGTACATAAATCGTTTCAGGATTTTGTCAACAATGGCGCCCAAGACGAATGTACATACTAAAATCAGGATTATAGTGATGAGTAATTTTAAATCAGTTTTAAAGTTGAGCATGGGCGATTTTTTTTAGATTTTAAAAATAAGAAAATGTGATGGAATTTTCAGTTGATTTTTTGTTTAGTGAATTTTAATTTTTAGTTCTGATTGCTATTGAGAGAGGGCTACATTAATAATATGACAGTCCGAAATTGGGTTTTGCATTTCTGTCAGCGTATTAAAAATGTCATCTTGTCAGTAGTTTTATGTCAATTATAATTATTTATGCCAATTTACAGCGGGCTTTTATATTGGCATAAAGATTGACTTATGCAGCATGAGTTATAAACTAGTATATTAAAATTTAAATATAAATAAAAATGGGTAAAATAATCGGAATTGATTTAGGTACGACCAACTCTTGTGTTTCTGTAATGGAAGGTAGTGAGGCAGTTGTTATTCCTAATGCAGAAGGAAAAAGAACTACACCATCTATCATCGCTTTTGTTGAAGGTGGAGAAATTAAAGTGGGTGATCCTGCAAAAAGACAAGCAGTAACTAATCCAACTAAGACTATTGCTTCTATCAAACGTTTTATGGGACATACTTTTGCTGAAACTGAAGCTGAGGCAAAAAGAGTTCCTTACAAAGTAGTAAAAGGAGACAACAATACACCACGTGTGGATATTGATGGTCGTTTATATACTGCTCAGGAATTGTCTGCTATGACACTTCAAAAAATGAAAAAAACTGCTGAAGACTATTTAGGTCAAACAGTTACTGAAGCAGTTATTACTGTTCCTGCTTACTTTAACGATGCGCAACGTCAGGCTACTAAAGAGGCTGGTGAAATCGCTGGATTAAAAGTTATGCGTATCATCAACGAGCCTACTGCTGCTGCATTAGCTTACGGATTGGATAAAAAAGGAACTGATCAAAAAATTGCTGTTTACGATTTAGGTGGAGGTACTTTTGATATCTCTGTTTTGGAATTAGGTGACGGAGTTTTCGAAGTATTATCTACTAACGGAGATACTCACTTAGGAGGTGATGATTTTGACCAAGTAATCATTGACTGGTTGGCTGACGAATTCAAAGCTGAAGAAGGTATTGATTTGCGTTTGGATCCAATGTCATTGCAACGTATTAAAGAAGCTGCTGAAAAAGCTAAGATTGAATTATCATCTTCTGCTGAGACTGAAATCAACTTACCATACGTTACAGCTACGGCTTCAGGACCAAAACACTTAGTGAAAAAATTATCTCGTTCTCAATTTGAGAAATTAGCTGATTCTTTGGTAAAACGTTCTATGGAGCCTGTTGCTAAAGCATTAAAAGATGCTGGTTTATCAGTTTCTGATATCGACGAAGTAATCTTGGTAGGAGGTTCTACTCGTATCCCAAGAATCGTTGAAGAAGTAGAGAAATTCTTCGGTAAAAAAGCTTCTAAAGGAGTTAATCCTGATGAGGTTGTAGCTATCGGTGCTGCTATCCAAGGAGGTGTACTTTCTGGAGATGTAAAAGATGTATTGTTACTTGACGTTACTCCATTATCTTTAGGTATCGAAACTATGGGTGGTGTAATGACTGTTCTTATCGAAGCTAACACTACTATCCCAACTAAAAAATCTCAAGTATTCTCTACTGCTGCTGATTCTCAACCATCTGTAGAAATCCACGTATTACAAGGAGCCAGAGCAATGGCTGCTGATAACAAAACAATTGGTCGTTTCCACTTAGATGGTATTCCACCAGCACCAAGAGGAGTTCCTCAAATCGAAGTATCTTTCGATATTGATGCTAATGGTATCATCAAAGTTTCTGCTACTGATAAAGGAACTGGAAAATCTCACGATATCCGTATCGAAGCTTCTTCTGGTTTAACAGCTGAAGAAATCGAACAAATGAAAAAAGATGCTGAAGCAAATGCTGATGCTGACAGACAAGCTAAAGAAAGAGCTGAAAAATTGAACGAAGCTGACAGTACTATCTTCCAAACTGAATCTCAATTGAAAGAGTTAGGAGATAAAATTTCAGACGAAAACAAAACAGCTATTGAATATGCTTTAACTGAATTGAGAATGGCTCACCAATCTCAAGATTTAGAAGCTATCCAAAAAGGTTTAGACAACGTAAACGCTGCTTGGAAAAAAGCTACTGAAGCTATGTACGCTCAAGGAGAGCAAGGTCAGGCAGCTGCTGCTGAGCCACAAGCTGAAGGTGATAACGTTCAAGACGTAGATTACGAAGAAGTGAAATAATTTAGTACTAAGAAATTAGTATTAAGTATTAAGATAAAACCGTTCCTGAAAAGGATCGGTTTTTTTTGTGTTCTAATTTTAAACCCGACAGGTTTTATAACCCAAGTGTAAGCAAGAGCAGTGAAAGACACTATTTAGTTGTTTTTTTACACAATATTGTCATTCCGACGAAGGAGGAATCTCCGTAAGTTATTCCATAATCAAAATCACTAATCTTTGTCGAGCTTCTAACTGAGATTCCTCCTTCGTCGGAATGACATACTTTGAGATTTTTTAGTTTGTTTAAAAAATAAATTTTTAAGGTGTATCGGTTATTTCAAAAAGCTATCGGGTTTATTTTTCTCTGATAAGAATTTATTCCCAAAACATGATTTATCTCATAAAACAAACAGGAATTTCAAACTACTTTTGACCTCGTTAATTCTTGTTTTTTAATTGTTAAGTTGTACTTCTGTGCCAAAAGTTTTTCGTAATATTACTGTTAAATTATTTTTGTATGAGAAAAATAAAATATAAAAAAGCCAGAAAAGTACAATTGAATCAGCTGGAATATACCGGAAAACATAAGCGTTCAGAATCGGAAATGCAGTTGTTTGTCTATGACGAGTCCTCTTTAGAAGAGAATCCTAATATTGTACTTTCCGATTTTCAGCACAGCATTGATTTGACTAAAAACAACTGGTTGAATTTACACGGTTTGAATGATATTAGTATTGTTGAAGGGATTGGTAATTTTTTTGATATTGGTAATTTTTTGCTTTCAGATATTTTAAATACAACGCGGCGAACAAAATTAGAAGAAACAACTACCAGTTTGTTTTTTAACATAAAATCCATTTTGCCAACAGAGAATTCGGATAATATAACGGTAGAACAAATCAGTTTTTTGTTAAAAGAAGGCGTTTTAATTTCATTTCAGGAAAAACGAAGTGATTTTTTTACGCATATCCGGGAACGCATTCGAACCAAAGTAGGTGTGATTCGGACTAAAAAAACCGACTATTTATTGTATTTGCTTTTGGATGCTGTTATCGAGAATTTTTACATTACTATTGAAAACGAAGAAGACAAAGTTGAAGAATTATTGGTGCTGGCTAAATCCAGTGACAATCCGGATATTTTGGTGCGAATAGAAAAACACCGCGATAATTTTAATTTTT
This sequence comes from Flavobacterium pokkalii, assembly GCF_014596575.1. GTDB lineage: Bacteria > Bacteroidota > Bacteroidia > Flavobacteriales > Flavobacteriaceae > Flavobacterium > Flavobacterium pokkalii. Next base: position 7,848 of record NZ_NASZ01000024.1, read on the forward strand.
TAAAACGTTCTATTGTTCCGTTGCGGGATTCTTTAACCGGAATTAAAAGTTTGCAGGAAGACATCATTTGTAATGTTATCGAAGACGATTCCTATGTATATTTTTCCAGATTACATCAAAAAAGTTTAGAACTTCTGGAACAAATTGAATCGGATATGGGGATGCTGGAAACTGCTTCAAATTTCTTTTTTTCGTCTCAGGGACACAAAATGAATCAGATTATGAAAACCCTGACGATTGTTTCGGCCACTTTTATTCCGTTAACTTTCATTGCAGGTATTTACGGGATGAATTTTGAAAATATGCCGGAATTAAAATTCCAAAACGGTTATTTTATTGTTTTAGGAGGTATGTTTTTGTTGGTTTTGGCCATGGTGGCTTATTTTAAAAAGATAAAATGGTTTTAAAAAGATAAAGGAAGAATCAGAAATTAAAATATAAAAATAATGAACAAAGCTATTTATATCGCAACTTCCGAAAGTAGTAGCGGAAAATCTATTATTACTTTAGGTTTAATGAGTATGCTGATTGGTAAAACGGCAAAAGTGGGTTATTTCAGACCCATTATTGAAGATTTTGAAGATGGAAAATTAGACAATCATATCGAAACGGTGATTTCTTATTTTGGTTTGGATATCAAATTTGAAGACGCTTATGCCATTACCAAAAGTCAGCTTATTAAAAAGAAAAATAAGGGAAAAATAGGCGATGTTTTGGATTTGATTATCGAAAAATTCAAACATTTAGAGGAACGTTTTGATTTTGTTTTGGTGGAAGGAACCAGTTTTAGCGGGGAAGGTACAGCCATAGAACTCGATATGAATGTATTGATTGCTAAAAACCTGGGGATTCCGGCGATTATTGTCGGTTCGGGTGTGGGGAAAACTTTAGAAGAATTCCTCGACGGCGAATATTTAGCTTATGATTCGTTTAAAAATAAAGAAGTAGAAGTTTTGGCTTTTATTGCCAATAAAATCCAACCTGAAAATTTACAATTAGCCGAAGAAGGTTTGCGCAGTGTTTTACCCAAAGAAGTTTTGGTGAGCGCTATTCCGGTGGTTTCCAGTTTGAACAATCCAACGGTTAAAGAAATTGTGGAAGAATTGGATGCTAAAGTGCTTTTTGGAAAAGATTATCTGAATAACGAAGTGGGTAATTATAGTGTGGGTGCTATGCAGCTGCGTAATTATTTGTTGCATTTGAAAGAAAATGCTTTGGTAATCACACCGGGAGACCGTGCAGATATTATTTTAGGGGCTTTGCAGGCTAATGAATCGGCTAATTATCCAACTATTTCGGGGATTGTTTTAACTGGAAATATTTTGCCGGAAGATACCATTTTAAAATTAATTGACGGTTTGCATAGTGTGGTTCCGGTTATTTCGGTTGAAGGAGGAACCTATCGCATTACCAATCAAATTGGTTCCATTCAATCTAAAATTTATGCCGAGAATAAACACAAAATTGAAACTTCCATCAGCACTTTCGAAAAATATGTGAATCTGGATGAATTAGCCAATAAATTAAGTGCTTTTGAAGCCGAGGGAATGACGCCAAAAATGTTTCAGTATAATTTGGTCAAAAGAGCCAAACAACATCGCAAACATATTGTGTTACCCGAAGGAAATGACGATCGGATTATTATTGCCACTTCGCGACTTTTGGCAATGGATGTGGTGGATATTTCGATTATTGGAAATAAAAAACAAATCGAACAGAAAGTTGCCGAACTGGGAATTGCATTTGATTTTTCGAAAGTAAATATTATTGTGCCAATCGAATCGGAATTTTATGATGATTATGTAAATACCTATTATGAACTTCGAAAAAGCAAGAATGTTTCGATGGCAATGGCGAGAGATTTAATGGAAGATGTGTCTTATTTTGGTACCATGATGGTGTACAAAGGCCATGCGGACGGAATGGTTTCGGGAGCTGCTCACACCACCCAGCATACTATTTTGCCGGCATTGCAATTCATTAAAACCAAACCGAATTCGAGTGTGGTTTCTTCCATATTTTTTATGTGTCTGGAAGACCGTGTTTCTATTTTTGGTGATTGTGCTATCAATCCTAATCCAACAGCAGAACAATTAGCTGAAATTGCCATTTCTTCTGCTGATTCCAGTTTGGCTTTCGGAATAGAACCAAAAGTGGCGATGTTGTCGTATTCATCAGGTTCATCCGGAAAAGGAGATGAAGTAGAAAAAGTGCGCACCGCCACCGAAATTGTCAAACAAAAACGTCCCGATTTAAAAATAGAAGGACCTATTCAGTATGATGCAGCGGTAGATATGGGTGTTGGAAAAAGTAAAATGCCAAATTCAGAAGTTGCAGGGCAGGCGAGTGTGTTGATTTTCCCAGATTTAAATACCGGAAATAATACTTATAAAGCAGTTCAGCGGGAAACCGGAGCATTAGCTATTGGCCCAATGTTGCAGGGATTGAACAAACCGGTAAATGACTTAAGTAGAGGTTGCACGGTTGATGATATTATTAATACCGTTGTAATTACAGCAATTCAGGCGCAGGGATTATAAAAAAGTTTAATCGTTTAACTGTTTAATTGGTTTGCATTAAACGGTTAAACAATTAAGCGGTTAAACAATTAAACGATTAAAAATGAAAATAGTTATCATAAATTCTGGGAGTTCTTCGATTAAATACCAATTGATAGATATGCCGGCTAAAGAAGTGATTTGCAGTGGTATGATTGATAGAATTGGTTTGGAAACTTCAAATTTTAGTTATAAAACCAATAAAGATGTTTTGGAGGAAATTTTGCCTATTCCCAATCACAAAATTGGTTTAGAGAAAATAGCACAATTATTACTCGATGAAAATATAGGAGTAATAAAAAGTACTAAGGAAATTGAAGCTGTGGGGCATCGTGTGGTTCACGGTGGAGCCAGTTTTTCCGATACAGTTTTGATTACGGAGGAAGTCAAAGAAAAAATAAAGCAACTTTTTGAATTGGCTCCCCTGCACAATCCTGCCAATTTAGAAGGAATTATTGTGGCGGAAGAAGTTTTTCCTGCAGCGAAACAAATTGCGGTTTTTGATACGGCTTTCCATCAAACGATGCCCGAAGTTGCTTATCGTTATGCTATACCCAATTATTTGCTGACAGAAAATAAAATCAGAGCGTATGGTTTTCACGGAACTTCTCATAAATATGTTTCTGAAAAAGCGATTGCTTTTTTAGAGAAAAACAGCAAAATAATTACAGTTCATTTAGGAAATGGCTGTAGTATCACTGCGATAAAAGACGGAAAAAGTGTCGATCACAGTATGGGATTTGGTCCTATGAACGGTTTGATTATGGGAACCCGTTGCGGTGATATTGACCAATCGGTGATTTTTTATATGGTTAATACCTTAGGTTATAAATTGAACGAAGTCAATACGGTTTTGCAAAAACAAAGCGGAATGCTGGGACTTACCGGCTATAGTGATTTAAGAGATATTCAGGCGAATGCTCAAAAAGGGGATGCTAATTGTCAATTGGCACTGGATATGAATGTTTATCGAATAAAAAAATATATTGGTGCTTATGCAGCGGCAATGAACGGTGTAGACGCTATTGTGTTTACAGCCGGAATTGGCGAAAATTCGACTTATATCCGAAAATCAGTTTGTACAGATATGGAATTTTTAGGGATCGAATTGGATGACGCAAAAAATGAAATTCGTTCTAAAGAAATCAGAGCAATCAATACCGATAATTCCAGAACTAAAATTCTGGTAATTCCTACCAATGAAGAGCTTGAAATTGCTAATCAGGTGTCTGAATTAATTTTAGCTTAGCTTTTTTTCAGATTTAATAGTAAAGGCTTCTCGAAAGAGAGGCTTTTTATGTATTTATCTATCATAAATCTAATTATATTTGGGTATAAAACCATGTATTTTGAAAACAAGCCTACTTAAATTATTATTTCTGTTTTGTTTATCCTCATCATTTTATGCGCAGGAGTTGCTCCCTTTTGTAGAAAATTATACGAAATTAAATTACGAGGGAGACAATCAAACCTGGAATGTGGCTCAGGGAGAGGATGACGCAATGTATTTTGCTAATAATCATTATTTGCTGAGATATGATGGGGTAAAATGGGAGAAAAATATGTTACCAAATAAAACTGTTATAAGATCCATTATGGTGAAAGATAAAAGGATTTATTCGGGTTCATATAAAGAATTTGGTTACTGGGTAAGGAAAAATGCGAAAATGCATTACGTCTCTATTTCTAATAATAAACAGATTTTTAGTGACCGTGATAACGAAGAAATCTGGAAGATATTTGAATTTAATAACAAAATTTATTTCCAGTCATTTAATGCGCTTTTTCAATTTGACGGCAAGAGAATAAAGAGTTTTAAATTTCCTTTTTTGGCTTCCTATTGTTTTGTGATTAATAATCAGTTGTTGGTGGCAGCAGTAGATAAAGGAATTTATGAATTTAAGGATTCTCAGTTTGTTAAAATACAAAGGTGGTCGTTATTAGAGAATAATGTGATTCATTCGATTGAAAAGCATCAAAATAAGATTTATTTTTTCACGAAGAAAAAAGGGATTTATGTTGACGAAAATGGTGGTTTAACAGCCTGGAAATACCCGCTAAATGAAATTTTAAAAGGAGCCAGTATTAATGTTGCCAAGTTTATTAAAAATAACCGATTAGTAGTAGGAACAGCTAATAGAGGGGTTTATATTTTTGATTTAAATACTGGTTCTTATCGAAATATAAACAGGAATAATGTATTGATGAACAGCTCAATTTTGAGCATAGCCTTAGATAAAGAGAACGATTTATGGCTAGGTTTAGACAATGGAATTGCTCATGTGGAAGTCAATTCTCCGGTGTCTATTTTTCATGATAATTCCGGGACTTTGGGTTCAGTATATTCTGTAGTTAAAACAGATAAAGGTTATTTAATGGCTTCTAATTATGGTGTTTTTAAATATGAAGGAGATGTTTTTTCTTTTATTCCTAATTCTCAGGGACAATCGTGGAATATCAGTAAAATTGATAATAAATATTTGATTGGACATGACGAAGGTACTTTTGTTTACGAGAATGGCATTTTTTCTAAATTAAACGGTGTAAACGGAGGTTGGAATTTAATAAAAAGCAGTATTAATAATTCTTATTTACAGGCGAGTTATAGCGGTGTTTATGTTTATGATGATTTGCAAAATTCAGATCATAAAGTGATGATTCCTGGGCTTTTAAAGCCTATTAAATATATCGCTCAAAACAGAAAAAATGAAATTTGGGCAGCAGATAATTATAGAGGTTTGTATCGGGTAGTTTATAATGATTCTTATGAACCTCTTAAAATTGAAAATATCACACAGAAGAGTAAAATTACGAATGACTTTGGCGTCAAAATTTTTGAATTTAGAAACGAAATACTTTATCTGATTAATAATAGCTGGTACACTTATAATTCAATTGCTGATAAATTGGTTAAAAATGAGTTTTTTAATACGCATTTTTTAAACGTTTCTGATATTGTTAAAATCGATGAAGATCATTTTGTGATACTTCAGGATGGTTTACTGTATCAGGTTTACGCTAACGAAAATAAATTTGTAAAAAACCTTTTTCTGGAGAAATATTATAAAGGAAAAATTATCAACGGTAATTTAAAAATTTTTGAATCCAATGGAAATTATTTATTAAATCTGGATGATGGTTTTGTTTCTTTTAAATTTAAAAGCAAAGCTAATTTAAATCCTCAGTTAAAAATTGAAGCTTTTGACAAAGGTGTTTATGTAGCTAATAATTCGAAGATACCATATAATTCAGAGTTAAGTATTAATGTAATTTCGGGTAAATATGGGGTCGAGAAGCCTAATATATTTTACAAACTTGATAAATCCGGTGGTTTTATTCCGGTTAAGGAAGGGAAAATTCTTTTGAATAATTTAGAAAGCGGTACTCATAATTTTGTAGCTTATAATTATAGTGGAAGTAATTATGATGAAGTTACTGCGTTTGATTTTGAGGTTGCAAAACCCTGGTATTTTTCTTTTTGGATGATTGTGGTTTATCTATTAGTGATTGGGGCTGTTTTGTATTTGTATTATAAGTGGAATAAGATGCGTTATCTCCAAAAAATGAAATTGAGAGAAGAAGAATTGAAGCATCAGAAAAAAATCCTTGAAATGGAATTAAAGGCTGAAAACGAATTAAATATTCAGGAATATGAAAAACATATTTTAGAATTAGAAGTTTTGTCTAAATCTTCAGAGGTTGCCGGAAAATCTCTTTCGATTGCCAAACAAAGTGAAATGATTGAAAATATTCAACGCATTTTAGAAACAGAAAGAGATTTCAATAAGTTGAAAAGTGAAATTAAGAAAGTAATTAAAATAAATGAGGTTTATAAACACGAATGGGAAATTTTTGAAACTAATTTGAATCAAATTCATAATGAATTTATTACTAAACTCTCCAAGAAATATCCGCATTTAACTTCAAAGGATATAAAATTGTGTGTTTATCTAAAAATGAACCTTTCTTCTAAGGAAATAGCTCCGTTAATGAATATTTCCTTTAGAGGTGTTGAATTGCACAGGTATCGTTTACGCAAAAAATTAAATTTGTCTCAGGATGATAATCTGTCTAATTTTTTATTAAGTATATAAAAATAAACTACTTTTTTTATACATTTTGTATTTTTCATAATCTTTTTTTGACTGATTACAGTACATCATTACTACATCATAACGATATGTTAAAGGATTTTTGGTTTGATGTTATATTGCTTGTTTTTAGTGTTTTATGTTTGTTTTTTGGTGTAATGATGTGGCTGTGTAGTAGTGTAATTTGATGTGTTCTACGGTTGTAATTGTTTAATTTGGCTCTACTAACTTTAACATTTATTAACCATATGAAAAATTTAATTTTTAGCTTTTTAGCACTCCTATTGCTTCCGGCTTATATGTCCGGACAGGTACAGGCAATTAAAGGAAAAGTAGTTGACAGTAGTGGATTGGGACTTCCCGGAGCCAATGTTATTGCTGTCGAGTCTAAAACTTCTACTGTAACAGATTTTGATGGGAACTTCACCATAAATGCTAAGGCGGGAGAAATTTTAAAAATTTCGATGATAGGTCTTGAAACAGCTTCTATACCAGCAACGAATACACCAATGACAGTTACTTTAAAAGAAGCAGCAGATACTGTTTTAAAAGAGGTTGTGGTTATTGGGTATGGAACAGCCAAGAAAAGGGATTTAACAGGATCTATTGTTAAAGTAGAAGGCAAGCAAGTAGCGGATAAACCAAATGCGAATCCAGTCTCATCAATTCAGGGTAAAGTAGCAGGTTTGTCTGTTGTGAATACCGGTAAACCAGGAGAAGATCCTGATGTTAGAATTAGAGGTACAGTAAGTAGATACCAAACGAAACCATTATATGTGGTGGATGGGATTTTAAATGATAATATCAGTTTTATCAATCCAAATGATATTGAATCGATGGAAGTTTTAAAAGATCCTTCTTCTCTGGCGATTTTTGGTGTTCGAGGTGCGAATGGTGTTATTATCATTACTACCAAAAAAGCTAAAAGTGGTGTTACTACAGTAAATTTGAGTTCTTCCATAGGAATTAAAACGATACCTAATAAACCTTCAATGACTAATGCTTCTCAATTCAAAATGTTGTATGATGAGCAAAGAGTTAACGAAGGGGCTTCGCCTTATGCTTATTACGATAAATTTAGCGCCAATACAAATTGGGTAAATATTATTGAAAATAATAGTGCTAATCAATTTATACATAATATAAGTATCTCTAACGGAACCGAAAAGAATAAATTTTATTTAGGTGCGGGTTATCATGCAGAAGAAGGTTTGATTGAAAATGAAAAATTTAAAAAATTCACTTTCAATATCAATGATGAAGTTCAAATTACTGATGGGATAAAAGTAGGGATTGGTTTTAATGGATATGATGCCAGAATGCCTCAATTGCATGATTTTATATCTTCTTTGAATGCCACTCCAATTGTAGCTCCTTATAACAGCGAATTTGGATTGTACAATCAATTGCCCATTGAAATTGGTGGTGCTCAAATAGGGAATCCTTTAGCAAATGTTGAGGGGAAAAAATATACTCAGTTGAATAGAGATTCCAGATATGTTGGAAATGTTTTTGCTGAGTTTAAACTTTTTTCAGGTTTGAAATTCCGTGCAGCTTACTTAGCCGATTTAGGATACAGTAAAGGAAGAGGATATACTCCGGTATTTAATATTTATGTAGGAGAAACAGGAGAAACAACATTGTATGCCGGAAATGCATTGACTAATGTAAACCAATTCAAAAGCGATACTCAAAAAACACAACAAGACTATTTGTTTACTTATGAGAAGTCTTTTGGAAACCATAATTTGACTGCTTTAGCAGGTTATACCAGATATCAGGAAGGATACGAGTCTGTTAGTGGTACAGTAAAGCAATATGTAAATGGTGATCCAATACCTTATGACAAAAGATGGTGGTATCTAAATACTTATCCTTTTGGTGATCCAACGACACGTTTGTCAAATTCTGATCAATGGGACAGAGCCACCGTTTCTTATCTAGGTCGTGTTTTGTACAATTATGATGGAAAATATATTTTGAATGCTTCTTTTAGACGTGATGGTTCTTCGGAAATTAGTGAAGCAAACAGATTTCAGAATTTTTGGTCAGTAGGTGCTGCCTGGGATGTAACCAAAGAGAAATTCATGGAAAATCAAACGATTTTTGATCAACTTAAAGTGAAAGGCTCTTATGGTATTTTAGGGAATCAATATTCAGGAGTTCATTATCCGTCACAACCTAATTATACTACGGGTTCTTCGGCCGTTTTTGGGGAATCCTTAGTGCCGGCTTATGTTTTAGCCTATAGAAATAATCCAAATTTAGAGTGGGAAACAGTGACCTCTTATGAAGCAGGATTTGAATTATCAACCTTAAAAAACAGGTTGAAATTTGAAACAACCTATTATAATAAAACCACTGATAACTTATTGACATTTGTAGATTTGGGAAGTGAAAAATTTTATACCAACGCAGGAGAAATTTCGAATAAAGGATTTGAGTTTTCTGGTTCCTGGAACGATAAGATAAATGATGATTTTACTTATTCTGTTAGCGGAAATTTAGCAACACTTAAGAATAAAGTAAAATCAGTTTATATTGATGGTTTTGAAGTGTTTGACGGACCATCTATTTTAACCGCAGGTGCTCCGATTGGTTCTTTTTACGGCTATAAAGTAGAAGGCGTTTATCAATCTTATGCCGATATTATAGCTTCTGCTCCCAGTACTCTTGGGAACTATGCACCGGGAGATTTAAAATTCAAAGATGTAAATGGTGATGGACAGATTACTACAGATGACAGAACTATTATTGGTAACCCAAGTCCTGATTTTACTTATGGATTTTCAGGAAATATTACCTATAAAAATTTTAGTTTTTCTATAGATTTTCAAGGAGTTTATGGGAATGAAATTTATAGAGACTGGGGTAATGGATCCACTTTTGCTAAATTCAATTACAGAACAGCTCGATTAGACAGATGGAATGGAGCAGGTACTTCGAATTGGGAACCAAGACTTAATGACGGATCAGGATATAATAAACTGAATTCAACTTATATGATTGAAGATGGCAGTTATTTAAGACTAAGAAATATTCAACTGGGATATAATTTTGATGCTCAATTATTAAAAAGAATAAACATTCAAGGATTAAGAGTTTATGTTAATGCACAGAACTTGGTAACATGGGCTAATAATTCCGGTTTTACACCAGAAGCAGGTGGAACACCAACCTCTTTTGGTAGAGATACAGGAGGATATCCAATCCCGACAATCATGACATTAGGATTGAATGTGACTTTTTAAAATTTAAAATAAAGAAAAATGAAAAATTATAAATATATCATCAAATTATCACTTTTTGCTTTGTTAGCAGTAACAGTTTTAAATTCATGTAATGATGATGAATTTTTAGACAGAAAGCCATTAGGAACTGCAACAGAAGGTGATTTAACAGCAGGAGGATACGAAGAAAAAGCATTTGGTTTATATGGAAAAATCAGAACTCAGGAAGGAGTAACTAATTGGGACAGATATTGGTTTCAAAGTATTCGTTCTGATGACGCTCAAAAAGGAAGTACAGCAACGGATGCTGCAACCAGAGGGAATGTTATGGATAAGTTTCAATATTCTCCGGCAGAGTTTGCTGCTTATTGGGACGGACATTATAGTTTGATTTTTGCCTGTAACGATTTAATTGTAGATATTGATGAATCTGGTTTAACAGATGAGGGAACGATGATTAATAAAGCTGAAGCTATGGCAATCAGAGGATTTGCCTTTTTTGATTTGCGCAGAGATTATGGTGAAGTACCAATTATTTTAAAGAAAATTGTTGTTCCAAGTGATGGTATTAAGGCCAAATCGACTGTTGCAGAAGTTGATGCTCAAATTATTAGTGATTTAGAATTTGCTGCTTCCAAGTTACCGGATAGTTGGCCAGCTTATCCGGGGAGAGCCACCAAAGGCTTTGCGAATGCTCTATTGGCAAAATTATATTTATATCAGGGTAATTGGACTAAATCTTTAGAAAAAAGTGAATTAGTTATTAATTCTGAACAATATGTATTGGATAACTCCTATGTTACCTTATTTTCTGAAACGGGTGATAATTCAAAAGAATCCATTTTTGAAGTACAATTTGTAAGAATTGCAGGGGTTAATTATTCTAACAATTATTGGGAATCTCAAGGGGTACGTGGCTCAAGTACCTGGGATTTAGGTTGGGGATTTAATGTTCCAACTCAAAATTTAGTGGATGCTTATGAAGCTGGTGATCCTCGAAAAGAAGCTACAATCCTTTTTTCTGGGCAAAATGATGGTTTTGGTTTAACTGTTCCGAACAGTCCACCATTAGATCAACCCTATTGGAACAAAAAAGCTTATACAACTCCTAGTATCAGACAGAGTTACGGAGAAAATAAAAATCATTGGAAAAATATTAAAATTTTAAGATATGCCGATGTAATATTAATGGCTGCTGAAGCGGCAAATGAATCAGGAAACGCAACCAAAGCATCCGATTATTTAGAAATGATTAGAGCCAGGGCAAGAGGTACAAGTGCTGTTTTACCTAAAGTAACAGATTTGAGCCAGACGGGTTTAAGAACAGCTATAAAGCACGAAAGAAGAATTGAACTTGCCATGGAAAATGAACGATTTTATGATTTGGTAAGATGGGGTGATGCTCCGGCAGTTTTAGGTGGTTTGGGATATCAGGCTAAAAACCAATATTATCCAATTCCGCAAACTGCTATTGATCAATCTGGAGGGATATTAGTTCAAAATCCTAATTACTAATTTTTAAAGTTAAAATCATGAATATTAATAAATCAATTATAAAGAGAAACTTTGGGATACTGCTTATTTCATTAGCATTTATGGGATGTCAGGATATGGAAAGACCGGAATTAGGAGATTATCCAACTGACGTGGGCAATTATACGCCTCTGGATGGAGAAACCCTTTTTGCAGAGTTTAATAATACATATTATCTTAATTCTATAAACGGAGCTCCTGCTACTAAAGTTGGAAATTCCAGTTTAGGAGATCCCAAAGTAGGAGAGTACTCTTTTATGGGAGCTACAGATTCTTATATAACCTATCCGGTGAAAGGCTTGTTTGGAACTAATGAGTTAACAGTTGCATTTTGGTATAAAGTGAATGCAGCGCCTGATAGATCAGGATTAGTCGTAGTTGGAAATCCTTCAATTACGGGAGATGACGGACGAAAATATGGTTTTCGTTTGTTCAGAGAAGGAAACGGATCTTCTCAAACCATAAAATTGAATGCCGGTATTGGAACGGGTGAATCATGGAATGATGGAGGAGTATTAACTGTAGATAATAATTGGGTTTATATTACACTTACTATTTCTGCAACCGAATCTAAAATTTATTTCAACGGCGTTCTTCAAAGAACAAGTTCATTCTCCAGTCCGTTAAATTTTACAGGATGTGTAGATTTTCTAATTGGTTCCGGTGGGCCTACTTTTTCTTATTGGGGACATAAGTCGGATAATAGTTTGTATGATGAAATAAAAGTTTTTAATAAAGTTCTTACTCAAACTGAAATAGTCAGTCTGATGAATTAATACTTTTTTAATAGAAAATTATATACATCTGGGTATAAATTAATATCCGGATGTATTTTTCTATCTCTTTAATTATCACATAAGTAAAAAAAAATGAAAAGCAGTTTATATATAATTCTTTTTTTGAGTGTTTTTGGAGCCTGCTCTTCTTCTTCACCAGAGAAGACGAAGAATGAGGAAACAACAACTCCAATAAATCCTGTAAATCCATTAACTGATACCGAAGCATTGGACCTAGTTCAAAAGGATGCAATTAAGTATTTTTGGGATTATGCAGATGCAAATTCTAAATTAGCCAGAGAAAGATATATCATTGGCGATCCCGGTTTTGAAGCAAATATTATTACCACTGGCGGTTCCGGATTTGGATTGATGAGTATCATTGTTGGGGTAGAAAGAGGTTTTTTACCACGAGCCGAAGCCATTTCCAGATTAGCAACAGCTTTAAATTTTCTTGAAAAAGCCGATCGTTTTTATGGTGCATGGCCACATTGGATGGACAATAAAGACGGAAAAGTAATTCCTTTTGGCACTAAAGATAATGGAGGAGATTTAGTGGAAACTTCTTTTGTTTGCCAGGCTTTGATTACCATTAGAGAGTATTTTAAAGATGGAAATGCAGCTGAAAGAGATTTAGCCGCCAAGGCTGACGAACTTTGGAGAGGAGTAGAATGGGATTGGTACACCAAAGGCGAGGATGCTCTTTACTGGCATTGGTCTCCTAATTACGGTTGGGAAATGAATTTTAAGCTGGAAGGGTATAATGAATGTTTGATTACTTATATCATGGCAGCTTCTTCCCCTACACATCCTATTTCAGCTGATGCTTATCATAAAGGCTGGGCCAGAAGCGGTGCTATTGTAAATGGCGGTTATCAATACGGAATCCCCGTCATTTTTAATTATAATGGAGCTACCGGAAATGTAGGACCAATGTTTTGGTCGCATTACTCTTATTTGGGGCTAGATCCAAACGGTTTGAAAGATAAATATGCAGATTATGGTGTTTTGACCCAAAATCATGCTAAAATTATGATTCAGTACAGTATTGCAAATCCACATAACTGGAAAGATTATTCAGATAAATGTTGGGGACTGACTGCCAGTTATACCCGAAATGCCGACGGAACAACGGGCTATACTGCACATCAGCCGAATAATGACACCGGAGTAATTTCGCCCACAGCGGCTTTGTCATCATTTCCTTTTGCACCGGTTGAAGCTATGAAATTTTTACATTATCTGTACGATGAACATAAAGCACAATATGTTGGTATTGCAGGTCCTTATGACGCTTTTTCTCCTCAGTATAATTGGGTAACACCTCGTTATCTGGCAATTGATCAGGGAACAATTGCTCCAATGATTGAAAATTATCGAACAGGATTGTTATGGAAATTATTTATGAATGCAATAGAAGTTAAACAAGGTTTAAGCAAGTTAGATTTTGAATCCGGTAAATACAATTTGACCCCATAAATATCCTTAATATGAAAAAACACAGTTATTTATTTTTTATCATTTTTACCCATTTTGCCTTTGCTCAAATTCAAACAAAAGGCACATTTAAAACAGAAATCATTCAAAAAAAGGAATTGAATTATGCTTTATATGTACCTAAAGAAGTCAAAGAAAATAAACCGTTGATTGTTTTTCTTCACGGTTCGGGAGAAAAAGGAACTGATATTGAAAAAGTAAAAGTCCACGGGCCATTTAAATATTTAAAAAATAATTCAATTGATGCTTATGTTTTGGCGCCTCAGTGTCCGGAAAATGAATATTGGAATTCGGAGGTATTATATCATTTGATTTTAAAAATTCAAAAAGAGAATAAAATTGATTCTCATCGAATTTATTTAACTGGACTCAGTATGGGGGCTTGGGGAGCCTGGAATTTAGCTTTTGCCCATCCTGAAATGTTTGCCGCTTTGGTGCCCATTGCAGGTTTTGTTGATCGAATTCCAATGATTGAAAATTGTAAATTAAAAGATATTCCGATTCAGATTTTTCATGGTTTATTAGACGATGTGGTAGATGTCAATTATTCGATTTCAATTTATAAAAAGCTTCAAAAATGTAATTCTAATATTCAATTGACCATTTTTGATGATGCCAACCACGACAGTTGGACCAGAGTTTATGATGCTTCTGAGATTTACGAATGGATGTTAAAACAAAAAATTAAATAAAATGAGAAACAAAATAACATTATTCTTTTTAGTATGTTCTTTTTTCTGCTTTGGACAAAAAATTAAACCTAAAGCCGAATTTGTTAATGACTTAATGTCAAAAATGACTTTGGATGAAAAAATAGGTCAGCTTAATTTACCCACTTCAGGAGATATTACAACCGGTCAGGCAAACAGTTCTGATATTGCTAAAAATATTGCTGAAGGAAAAGTAGGCGGTTTGTTTAATATCAAATCGGTAGAGAAAATTAAGGAAGTACAGCGAATTGCCTTAGAGAAAAGCAGATTGAAAATTCCACTTCTTTTTGGAATGGATGTTATTCATGGTTACGAAACAACTTTTCCTATTCCATTGGGCTTATCGTGTACCTGGGATATGAAATTAATAGAAAAAAGTGCTCAAATTGCCGCTCAGGAAGCGAGTGCTGACGGTATCAACTGGACATTTTCACCTATGGTTGATATTTCCCGTGATCCGCGTTGGGGAAGAATTTCTGAAGGATCCGGAGAAGACCCTTATTTAGGAAGTCAGGTGGCTAAAGCTATGGTTAATGGCTATCAGCAAAATGATTTGTCTAAAAATAATACTCTTATGGCCTGCGTAAAACATTTTGCTCTATACGGTGCTCCGGATGGAGGTAGAGATTATAATACGGTTGATATGAGCAGAATCAAAATGTACAATGATTATTTTCCGCCTTACAAAGCTGCTGTTGATGCTGGTGTAGGTTCGGTGATGGCATCGTTTAATGAAGTAGATGGGATTCCTGCTACTGGAAACAAATGGTTGATGACAGATGTTTTAAGAAAGCAATGGGGTTTTAAAGGTTTTGTAGTTACTGATTATACCGGAATTCCCGAAATGATCGCCCACGGAATGGGAGATTTACAAACTGTTTCTGCTTTAGCCTTGAATGCTGGAATTGAAATGGATATGGTAGGAGAAGGATTTTTAACGACGTTGAAAAAATCTTTGGCAGAAAATAAAGTGACTTTGGCACAAATTGATAATGCGGTACGACTTATTTTGGAAGCCAAATATGACTTAGGATTATTCCAGAATCCATATAAATATTGTGATGTAAAAAGAGCTAAAACGGAGGTTTACACCATGGCAAACAGAACAGAAGCCCGTAAAATTTCGGCTCAATCTCTGGTTTTATTAAAAAATATGAATCAAATTTTACCATTAAAAAAATCAGCAACTGTGGCTATTATTGGTCCTTTGGCGGATGCCAAAGAAAATATGGCGGGAACCTGGAGTGTGGCTACTAATATGGATAAATCGATTTCATTAATTGCAGGAATTAAAGAAGTAGTAGGTAATAATGCAAAAGTTCTTTATGCCAAAGGAAGTAATTTAGATTATGATGCCGTTTTTGAAGAGAAAGCGACAATGTTTGGCAAAACCCTTCACAGAGATAACAGAACCCAAGAAGAATTAACTAACGAAGCGTTAAAAGTCGCTAATCAGGCCGATGTAATTATTGCTGCTTTAGGAGAATCGGCGGAGATGAGCGGGGAAAGTAGCAGTAGAACTAATCTTGAAATTCCACAGGCGCAAAAAGATTTATTACAGGAATTACTAAAAACAGGCAAGCCGGTTGTGTTGGTTTTATTTACCGGAAGACCTTTGGTATTGGTTCAGGAAAATAAAACGGTACCGGCCATTTTAAATGCCTGGTTTGCTGGAAGTGAAGCTGGTTATGCCATTGCGGATGTTTTATACGGAAATGAAAATCCATCGGGAAAATTAACGACTAGCTTTCCAAGAAGCGTTGGTCAGGTGCCTATTTATTACAATCAAAAAAATACAGGAAGACCTTTGATGAATAAGGAAGGCAAATTTGAAAAATTCAGGTCTAATTATATAGATGAAAGAAATGAGCCTTTATATCCATTTGGGTATGGATTGAGCTATACTAATTTTGATTATTCAAATCTGAAAATTTCATCTGATAAAATGAATTTTGACGGAAAATTAAAAGTAAGTATTGATGTTGCTAATACAGGGAATTATGACGGAAAAGAAATAGTGCAATTGTATATTAGAGATTTAGTAGGTTCTGTAACAAGACCGTTAAAAGAATTAAAAGGATTCCAAAAAATATTCCTTAAAAAAGGGGAGGCGAAAACAGTGAGTTTTGAGGTTTCAGTTGAAGATTTAAAATTCTATAATTCTGATTTACAATTTGTAGCCGAACCGGGACAGTTTGAAGTTTTTGTTGGAAAAGATTCTGCTGTAGAAAATAAAGTAAGTTTCGAGTTAGTTAAATAGTTGGTTTATTAATTGGTTAAAAGCTCTTCTTTTGAAGGGCTTTTTTCTCCCAAAGAGAGAAGTATTAGTATGATGATTTTTTTGAGAAAAGCGGTTTACAGTGTTATTCTTTTGTTGTTTTTACTTATTTCCTCCTGTGGTGTGAAAATGAATGCTGTTGTGGCGCATCGCGGAGCGTGGAAAAAAAATAATTTACCCGAAAATTCAATTGCTGCTTTAAGACGTGCCATCGATTTAAAACTCGCAGGCTCTGAATTTGATGTCTGGAGAACAGCCGATGATTCGCTGGTTATTAATCACGATGCTCATTATAACAAATTGCTTATTGAGGAAACCAATTATGCCAGTTTAATAAAATTTAAACTGGCTAACGGAGAGCAATTACCTACTTTTAACGAATATATCAAAGAAGGGAAAAGAAGTAATAAAAACACTCTTTTAGTATGCGAAATAAAACCTTCCACGATTAGCAAGGAAAGAGGGAAAATGACCGCTCTAAAAGTGGTTGAAACCATTAAAAAACTCAAAGCTGAAAAAATTACAGTTTACATTAGTTTTGATTATGATATTTTAAAACAAATCAGAAGTGTGGACACCAAAGCTTCTTTGCAATATTTAGAAGGAAATAAATCACCTAAAGAAGTCAAAGCTGACCAAATTAATGGCATTGATTATCATTATTCAGTTTTTAAAAAACATCCGGAATGGATTAAAGAAGCTAAAGAAAATAATATTATTCTAAATGTCTGGACGGTAAACGATACGGTTGAGATGAATTGGATAATAGCCCATCAATTCAATTTTATTACTACTAATGAGCCGGAGTTATTAATTGAAAGGCTACAATCGGAAAAATAATTTTTTTAAAATTATACTAACATGAAAAAAAACGAGAAACTATTTTCCTTAGTTGTTTTATTTTTTTTGTTGTTTGGTGTCAATAATATTTTGGCGCAGCAAACAGTAAATTCGAACAAAACTGAGTGGTTTGATCCCGAAAAACCGGCAACAACTTTTTGTAATCCAATAAACATTGGTTACAATTATACGACTTATAATCATAATGGAATTCCGGTTTCGCGGCGTTCCAGTGCCGATCCGGTTATCATTACCTATAAAGGCGAATATTATTTATTTGCGACTAATCAGGCAGGATTTTTTTGGAGTAAAGATATGTCCGATTGGAATTTTGTTTACGGAAGTTTTCAAAGACAACCCGGCGATGACGACCAGTGTGCTCCGGCAGCCTGGGTGGTAAATGATACTTTGTTTTATGTGGGTTCTACCTGGAAACGAGACCATCCTATCTGGAAAACGGCTAATCCAAAATCCGGAAGATGGACTCGTCATGTAAATCAGGCGATGTTGCCCACATGGGATCCCGCTATTTTTCAGGATGATGATAAAAAAGTGTATATGTATTATGGTTCCAGTGGAAAATTACCTTTGGTAGGTGTTGAGGTTGATTACAAAACCTGGTTACCAAAAGGGAATCAGGCAGATTATGCAAAATTATACGAAGCAACAGAGGTTGAGGATATTCAGCATCCGTATGGAGAGGCTAAGGTGGTCGTTGGTTTAGATCCTTCGCAACATGGATGGGAGCGTTTTGGACCTAATAATGATATGGAACCCGCGCCTTGGGGAAATTTTATAGAAGGAGCCTGGATGACTAAGCATAATGGTAAATATTACATGCAATATGGTGCTCCGGCAACGGAATTTAAAGGTTATGCAAACGGCGTTCATGTTGGTAATCATCCTCTTGGCCCTTTTGTTTATCAAAAACATAATCCGATGTCATATAAACCGGGCGGATTTGTAATAGGAGCGGGACACGGAAATACTTTCGCTGATAATTACGGAAATTATTGGAATACAGGAACCTGTAAAATTTCCATTAAAGATCGTTTTGAACGTCGTATTGATATGTTTCCTGCCGGATTTGATAAAGATGATGTCATGTATTCTATTACCGCTTATGGTGATTTTCCAATTGTGTTGCCTACAAGTCAGCGTAATCAGACTAGCGGAGCGTCTTCAGGCTGGATGTTACTTTCTTATAAAAAACCGGTAAGCGTTTCTTCTTTTGAAGAATGTATGGAAGTTGAAACTAACAGAATGGATAATGGCGAAAAAAAAGTATTCGAGAGATTTTGTTACAATTCTGAAAATTTAACCGACGAAAATATTCAAACGTATTGGTCGGCTAAAACGGCTAGCCCTGGTGAATGGCTTCAAATAGATTTAGGACGACCAATGGAAATCAACGCTTTACAAATTAATTATGCCGATCATAAAGCCACGCAATACAATAAAGCGATGGATATTTATTATCAGTATAAAATTTACATGTCAGATGACGTTCAAAATTGGACTTTGGTGGTGGATAAATCAAAAAATGATAAAGATGTACCTCATGATTATGTAGAATTAAGCAAACCATTTAAAGCACGTTTTATAAAAATGCTTAATGTTCATAATGCTTCCGGACTGTTTGCTATTTCTGATTTCAGGGTTTTTGGAAATGGTTTGGCAAATAAGCCAAAAGCTGTTTCTTCGTTTAAGGTTGACCGAAATCAATTAGATTCCAGGAATGCAATGATTTCTTGGAAAAAACAAAATGATGCTGTTGGTTATACAATTTATTATGGAATTGCTCCGGATAAATTATATAATAATATTATGGTTTATGGAGATAATTCGTATGATTTTAGAGGTTTAGATAAAGGAACGACTTATTATTTTACTATTGAAGCTTTTAATGAAAATGGTATTGGTAAAAAAAATAAAATCATTGTAGTTAAATAATTGAATTAAGGATAATTTCATTTTTTTGTTCAAAAAATTAACTCTTAAAAGTTATAGTAAAAGTCGCCCCTTCATTTATTGTACTGTCAAGTGTAATTTGACCTCCTAAAGTTGTAATTTGATTGTAAACAAGATATAATCCAATTCCGTTGCTGTCGTTATGATTGCTAAACTTTTGGTGCAAACCAAAGACTTTATCTTTCACTTTGTCCATGTCAAATCCGATTCCGTTGTCCGAAATAATCAATTGTGTTTTACCGTTATTTATTTTTGAACGAATAGCAATCGAGGCTAAAGTATTTGGTTTAGCATATTTTATGGAGTTGGTAATTAAATTCAAAAAGATACTTTTGAGATAAGATTTATTGAAATTAATTTTTTGAACTTCCGAAAAATCTACGCTAATAGAAGCTTCTGAGTTTTGAATTAAAGAATTGATAGAAAGAAAAACTTCATCCAAAGTATCTTTTAAATCAATTTCCTCCAGTTGTGTTTCACTTTGATTTTGAGCGTTTAAAAGCTTGATGTATTCGTTTAAACTTTCTTTTAAAGTATCTGCTGTGGTTTTAAGAATATTGATAAACTCCAGCGTTTCTTCGTTTTTAATATCTTCGGTTTCCATCAAATCAAAAATCGCCAGCATATTGTTTACCGGTGATCGTAAATCATGTGCAGTTGAATAACTCAGTTGTTTGAATTCGTTGTTGATTTCGGTGAGTTTTTTGAGATGTAGTTTTCGTTCTTTTTCTAATTCTTTTTTGTGAGTAATATTTTTTGCAACGGCATAGATAAGTTGCTCTTCTTCAATAGGAATGGATGTCCATAAAAGCCATACAATTTGTCCGCTTTTGGTTAAATACCTGTTTTCAAAATCGAATAAAGGAATTCGGATTCTGAGTTCATTTCGTGCCGTATTAGTTCTTTCTTTATCACTTTGGTAGACAAAATCATTAATAGGGCGTGCAAATAATTCTTCTTCGCTGTATTCTAAGACTTTAGAAACCGCCGGATTGATTCTTTTGAAATAACCATCGTATCCGGCCACACAAAATAAATCATGAGAACTGTCAAAAAATTTTTCGAAGTTATTAAAAGCATCAAGAGTATTGAGAATGGCTTTTTCTTTGTTTTTAGTCATAAATATTTACTACAACAGGCATATTACAAGTAAATAGGTTTGCAAGAGATTTGGGGAATCTTTAAACAAAAGTAATTTTTTTTTGGAACTGAGCAGTATTTATTTGTCTTTTAGTGCTGTTTTTTAGTATAAAAAAAGAGGTTTGTAATAAAAATAACAAACCTATGTATAGTAAAAAAAATAGTCTTGAAAGAATTGAATTATATTTTAAAAATTCCTCCAAAAGCTATAATTCGTTGGAAAAAGAAGAAATCCTGAGCCGCTTTGTCTGTTGGACTTTGCGTAGTTCGGATGTCCTGCATGTTGATGTAACCGCCTTTTAATTCTCCCTGAAGGTAAAAATGTTTAAAGAAGGTAAAATTCAAACCTGCTTTTGCCGAAAGACCATATCCGGAAACGTGAAAATCATCATGACGTTCTTTCCCTAGTAAAGTAGTATTCGTTCGAGGATATAAAAGACCGGCACCCAAACCTTCTGTTAAGTTAATTTGCACTTTGTCGGTATTGGGAAGTTTAAATAAAGAAGAAATGTCATCAAATCTTGAAACCTCTGTATGAACGTAATTTAAACCGTCTGTGTGTTCGTACATCAAGAATTCAGGTGTCATTTCCTTCAATTCATGATTGTAAGTTCCATCAAATTCAGAACCAATATTGATGTTTCCGTTAACTTTAGCCATTTGATTTTGTGTCATCACATATTTCATGTGATCCACACCTACAGTTACGCTGTAATGGTCGCTGAAGAAATATCCCAAACGGAAATTGGTTTGTGGGATAGTCATTCGGGAAGGATTAATATAATCAATATGCCAACCTTTTGGTTTATCGTGGGCTTTCATATTTTCTACGGTAAAATTATAACCGTCACCTTTAAAAGTAACATCCGATTTTGTGTAGCTTTCGCGATTTCCTCCCCAGCTAATAAAGAATTTTCCTTTGTTGTGAGCGGTATATTTGTCCTGAACTTTTATTTCTTCCTGTGCGCTCAGATTGTTCACAAATAAAAAAGCAACAAAGGCAGCAGTAATTAATTTTTTCACGATTTATTTATAGAATTAAAGATTAGAATGCGTTAACTGTTTTTCTGATAGCGACTAATTTGGTCATCAGATCTTCAAAATAATCTAAGTGCAACATATTAGCGCCATCACTTTTGGCATTAGCTGGGTCAAAATGTGTTTCGATAAAAATTCCATCTACACCAACAGCAATTCCGGCTTTGGCAATAGTTTCAATCATATCGGGACGACCTCCGGTAACTCCGGCAGTTTGATTAGGTTGTTGTAACGAATGGGTAACATCCAGTACGGTTGATGCATATTGTTGCATGGTAGGAATCCCTCTGAAATCTACAATCATATCCTGATAACCAAACATCGTTCCGCGATCCGTAACCATTACATTTTGATTGTTGCAGTCCAATACTTTTTGTACGGCGTGTTTCATACTTTCCGGACTCATAAATTGTCCTTTTTTCAGGTTGACTGTTTTTCCTGTGTTGGCAGCAGCCACAACCAAATCCGTTTGACGAACTAAGAAGGCAGGAATTTGTAAAACATCAACGTATTGAGCTGCTTTATCAGCATCTTCATTGGTGTGGATGTCCGTTACCGTTGGAATATGAAAAGTTTCAGAAACTTTTCGAAGGATTTTTAAGGCTTTTTCATCGCCAATTCCTGAAAAACTGTCAATTCGGGAACGATTGGCTTTTTTGAAAGAACCTTTAAAAACATAAGGAATTTGTAATTTATCAGTAATGCCAACAATTTTTTCGGCAATACGCAAAGCCATTTCTTCTCCTTCAATGGCGCACGGACCTGAAAGCAAAAAGAAATTACCACTTTCGGCATGCTTAATTTGGGGAATATTTTGTATGTTCATAGGTGATTTTTTGAAGTTGCAAAGGTAGTTATGATTTGCGACTTGACGTTTTAAAATTCTATTTTTTTGATATTGAAATTCTGGTGAAAAAAGATTTTTATGGATTGATTTTTTTAATGCTTAATCCCATTGGGCACATTAAAAATCCTTTTTCGTAAATATTCAGATATAAGGTAATTGGTTTTTTTTGACCTTCCCATCGAATCTCATAAACATTTAAAAAACCCGCTCCCATAGAAGTTCTTTTGGAAGGAAAAGGGCAGCAGGTTTCCATTTTCGTATAGGTGATTTTTTCCCCTTTGGGACCTGCCAGCGCGTTTAGAAAACGCTCTTCGTTTAACTGTTCGTTGTTTGTGTTGTAGTAAAATATATTGATAGGGTAGTCTTTGTTGTAACCGTATTTTTTGTCTTTACTGTATTCGGTAATAATAAAGGTGTTTTCTCTGGAAAGTTTAGGGATAGGCGCGTTATTATTTACATTTTTCAAGGTTGATTTTGTGCTGATACAGGAACTGCTCAAGAACATTAAAACTAATACAGCAATTAATTTTTTAGTGATTATAAACAGTACAAGCTTTTTATTTTCTTGTAATTTTTTACGCAAATTAGATATAACTAATGATTTCATAAAATTAAATTAATTTCGAAATAGAGAAAATCTGTGGTATTTAATTGTCTTACAAAGATATTGAGAACTTCAAAGTTTAGCGTACTTTTTTGCTTTTTTTTGAATTGAAAAGGTGTTTTTTGCCTTATGTAACATTTCTCACACTCAATTGAAAACGTAGTGCTTAACTTTGCATAAAAATAATAGAATATGGAATTAATTTATCATACCTGGTCTTGGTATATTTCAGGTTTTTTAATTGGTTTAGTGATGCTAAGCTTAATTTTTTTCGGGAAAAATTTCGGAATGTCATCTAATTTGCGAACCTTATGCAGTTTGGCAGGAGCCGGAAAAAAAGTGCCTTTTTTTGATTGGGATTGGAAATCACAACGTTGGAATCTGGCGGTGTTAGCCGGAGCGATGTTAGGCGGTTTTGTAGCTACACATTATTTAAGTGATGCTTCGAATGTTGCTATCAATCCCAAAACTATTGAGCAGCTGCAAACCATGAATATCGATGCACCCAATGGAAAATTAATGCCCGATGCGCTTTTCTCTAATCAGGTTTTCGAATCTCCAAAGTCAATTTTGATTTTAATTATTGCGGGAATAATGATAGGTTTTGGTTCCCGTTATGCCGGAGGATGTACTTCAGGTCATGCTATTTCGGGCTTGAGTAATTTACAGCTTCCTTCTTTAAAAGCCGTTATTGGATTTTTTATCGGCGGATTGATAATGGTTCATTTTATTTTACCCTTAATTCTATAAAGTATGAAATTGATAAAGTTTATTTTAGTTGGATTTATTTTCGGAATTGTTTTAACCAAAGCCGAGGCCGTTTCCTGGTATCGCATTTATGAAATGTTTCAGTTTCAGTCTTTCCACATGTACGGTATCATTATGGTTGCAGTGTTAACGGGACTTATTGGAATTCAGATCATTAAAAAATATAATTTAAAAGATTTTTCGGGAGCTCCAATTTGTATTCCGGATAAAGAGCCTGCAACGGTACGTTATATTGTAGGGGGGATTATTTTTGGTTTAGGATGGGCTTTGGCCGGATCCTGTCCGGGACCGATATTTATTCTGGTTGGAGCCGGTTTTACCAGTGTAATTTTAGTTTTACTGGGAGCTTTGATAGGAACCTTTATTTACGGTGCTTTTAAAGACAAATTACCTCATTAATTTGTTTTTCAGTTATAAAAAAAAGCATTTTCTAAATTTCAGAAAATGCTTTTTTTATGGGTATAATTATTTTAATTAAATGATTTCAGCGCTCAAACCGGCTTCTAAAAGTTGCGTACATTGTGGTTTTAATTTATCCATTGAACCTGTTTTTACCGTACATTTTCCATTGTAATGAACAATTAAGGAACATTGTTCGGCTTGTTCAGGAGTGTGTTCACAAACGCGCATTAAGGTTTCAATTACGTGATCAAAAGTATTTACATCGTCATTATAAAGTACAATTTCATTGTTTTTTGTAATAACTTCCTGAACGCTTATTCTTTCTCTAACTTTTTCTTTCGTACTCATTGTAATCGCTTTTAATACTTTTAAATATTTGATTTTTAACAGAGTACTAATTTACGTATTTTAAGGAAACCCAGTTGTTTCTTTCGAATTTTTTAACATAAGTCAACCCTTTTTCGGTACAGGCAGCATCAATAAAAGGAATGTCTTCATTGTAGAAACCACTTAGTAATAAGGTTCCTTTTGGATTTAAACAGTCCACATAAGCCTGCATGTCATTCAACAAAATGTTTCTGTTGATATTGGCAATAATCAAATCGTATTTTTTATCTTTTAACAAAGAAGCATCGCCTTCATAAATACTAATATTTGTACAATTGTTGTGCTCGGCATTTTCAATCGAGTTCAAATAACACCAGTTGTCAATATCAATCGCATCAATAGGTTGTGCGCCTTTCATTTCGGCAAGAATAGCCAAAATTGCTGTTCCGCAACCCATATCCAGAGTTTTCATTCCGGTTACATCCATTTCTAAAAGATGTTGAATCATCATGTGTGTGGTTTCATGATGTCCGGTACCAAAACTCATTTTAGGTTCGATTAGAATATCAAATTCAGCATTCGTTTTTGGGTGAAATGGCGCTCTCACATGACATCTTCCGTCCACATCAATCGGTTCAAAGTTTTTTTCCCATTCTTCATTCCAGTTTACCTGTTCGATTTCTTCGTAAGTATAATCAATTTCAAATTCTTCCGAATGGAGTATGTGTACGTTTTCCAAAATCATTTCGTCCCATAAATCTTTTTGTACAAAGGCAGAAATTCCGGTTTCGGTTTCAGTAAAACTTTCAAAGGCTAATTCGCCCAATTCGGCAATTAAAATTTCTGAACCCAGTTCTTTTGGTTCAATGCTAAAATGGTAGGCGATATAAATATTTGACATAAAATTTAATTTTTTGCAAAGGTAGTATTTCTCTTTGATGAAATTAGAAAAATAAAAAAAGCGATAAAATGAATTATCGCTTTCTTAAAATGGTATAAATGTTATTTTTAGATAGCTGTAACGATAGCTACAAAATCATCTGCTTTTAAAGCAGCTCCACCAATTAAACCTCCGTCAACATCCGGTTTAGAGAAAATTTCTTTAGCATTTTCAGGTTTAACAGAACCTCCGTAAAGAATAGTTACATTTTCAGCCACTTCTTTTCCGTACGTTTTAAGAACCGTTTCTCTGATGAACTCGTGCATTTCCTGAGCTTGTTCCGGAGAAGCAGTTTCTCCTGTACCAATAGCCCAAACTGGCTCATAAGCTAAAACCACTTTATCCCAAGATTTAGCATCAATTTGGAACAAACCATCTTTTAATTGGTTTTCAACTACGTTGAAATGATTTCCTGACTGACGGTCTTTTAATTCTTCACCAAAGCAAAAAATAACGGTCATATCGTGTTTTAAAGCTGTGTTTACTTTATCAGCAATTAAAGCATCTGTTTCGTGGAAGATTGCTCTGCGCTCAGAGTGTCCAAGGATTACAGTGTTTACTCCAACAGAAGTCAACATATCAGCAGAAATTTCTCCTGTGAAAGCTCCGCTCTCTGTTTGGTGAACGTTTTGTGCCGAAACACTGATGTTTGTTCCTTTTAATTGATTTACAGCAGCTGCCAAATTTACAAATGTTGGCGCAACAATAACCTGAGCTCTGGTTTCAGAAGGTACTTTTGAGATTAATTCATCTAATAATGTGCTGGTTTGTGCTGCGTTTTTGTGCATTTTCCAGTTTCCTGCTACAATTTTTTTTCTCATTTTGATAAGTATTGTATTTAAATTTTGTTTGTTTATAATTCTTAAATTGTTTCTTTTTCTAATTGCTTTAAAGTCGAATTCACTTTTTCAAAATCGGTTTCAACAGCGCGATAAATGACTATTTTTCCGGTTTTGTCAACAACTATTGTTCTAGGAATCCAGTCTAAATTTATAGCTTTGGCAAATTCGCCTTTCATTTGATCTTTTGCCATAAAATGCGAGCCTTCCAATTCGTATTTTTCTATTCCGTATTTCCAGGAATTGGCGCTGTCATCCATGGAAATAAAAACAAAGTTGGTTTCAGGATAGGATTCCTGTAAGCTTTTCATTTTTGGAATGTCTTTGATGCAATCGCGACACCAGCTGGCCCAAATTTTAATCACCAAATTTTTTCCTTTGTTTTGGGCTAAAATATTTTCGAAAGCAATTGAGTTTCCCTCAGTGTTTAGAACGGTTGCCGTTAATGCTTTTTTAGAAAATCTTGTTTTTTGTTCATTGGATTTCGAACAGGAAATACCCACCAAAAGAAGTAAAATAACGATTGTTGTACCTAATTTTTTCATTGTTCCAAAGTTAAAATAAACAATTTGATTGCTGTTTACGGAATGTTTTTTTTTGAAAATTATTAAATAAAATAACAAATACAGCTTTTAGAGTTATAAAAAAACGAAAGAAAACGTAATAGTTAGACGGTTTTTTTTGAAATAAAATCATTGAAATTTTAAATTTGTCTTAAAAACGGACTATTAAATAGTCTTTTTTGACTGTTTTGGAGCTGTAAAATGAATAAAAAAACTCCTAAATGAACCGGAATCGTCAATTTAGGAGTTTGTCTTTTTTATAATTTCAATTTTTTAATATCGTTGTAATGTACTTTTTGCGTGATAGTTCCTTGGTTTAAAACAACAATACTTGGATTTGCTCTTTCTATCGTTTTTAAAGCAATAGCATCGCAGGTGTAAAAATCAAATTTCAGTTTGTATTTTTTCTGCGCTTTTGCAATTTCTTCTTCTGAAGAATTGGTCATGCCAATTACTTTATAGCCTTTTGCCTGAGCCGTTTGATTTAGTTTTTCTAAGTCCTGCATTCCGTCTTCGTCGGCTTTAGTTAAATCATAACTAACAAACATTAGCAATTTAGGTTCCTGTAAAAGCTCGTCTTTATAATCTGAACCGTCTTTAATCATTGTAAAATCATGAATAGGAGGAATGTAGCCTTCGCTGATTACTTTGTCTTTTCGATCCACAAATTCGGCTCCTTCGGGAAGATTCATCAGGTCGTTTTCGGTAAATTCTTTTTCGACTCCGTTTACTTTATAAATAAAAGTCATTTGTACTACCGGCATTGGAGCGCCTTCCGGAATTTCCATTCCTTTTTGAATGTTTGTACCCACTTTGTAAGGGCGGAAATCAATTATAGGCAAATGATTTAAAACGTGATAAGCCAGAAAAATGGCAGTTACTAATCCCAAAGAAGTAACTAAATTTTGCACTCCTTTATGATTGAATAAAGGTCTTACTAATTTTTTATTGGCAAATAAAATGAAGATAAAAAACAACAAAATAACGTCTTTGGAAAAGGATTGCCAAGGTGTAAGATGCAAAGCATCACCAAAGCATCCGCAATCTTTAACCACATCAAAATAAGCAGAATAAAAAGTCAGGAAGGTGAAAAATACAATCATGAGCAACAAACTCCAAATGGTAAATTTGGATTTGTAACCAATGAGCAGCATAATTCCTAAAAGCACTTCGACAATCACTAAAAATAGGGCTAATGTCAAAGCAAAAGGTTCTAAAAAGGGAAGATTAAAAACCGGTTCGCTAAAATATTCGGCTAATTTATAAGAGAAACCTACCGGATCGTTTAGTTTGATTAAACCTGAAATGATAAATAAAATTCCAACAAATAGTCTGGAAAACTGAGTGATGGCGTTTTTCATAATTATTTTTGTTTTTTAGCAAATCCCATTAATATTAAAGCAAAAACAGCATAATTAATCATGTCCTGATAATTAGCGTCAATTCCTTCAGAAACGATTGTTTTTCCTTTATTATCTTCAATTTGTTTCACGCGAAGTAATTTTTGCAAAATCAAATCAGTAAGAGAACTTACGCGCATTTCTCTCCAGGCTTCGCCATAATCATGGTTTTTAGCTTCCATTAAATCTTTGGTCAATTGCACTTTGGCATCGTACAATTGTGTTGCTTTTGCCACATCTAAATCCGGTTGTTCCACAACACCCAAATCTAATTGAATTAAAGCCATAATCGCATAATTGATAATTCCGATGAATTCTCCGGATTCGTCTTCGTCAATTTTTCGAATTTCATTTTCCTGTAAACTACGGATTCTTTGGGCTTTAATAAAAATCTGATCAGTTAAGGAAGGCAATCTTAAAATGCGCCAGGCACTTCCGTAATCCTGCATTTTGTTAAGAAATAACGAACGGCAAATTGCAATTACCTGATCAAATTCTTGAGAAGTATTCTTCATTATTGATGTATATTTGTCTAAAATTTTCTCAAAAGTAGGGAAAAGGATTCAACTTTAAAACAAAGATTTGAAAATGACAATTAATTGCAAAGGGCAGCTCATCGATTTATCGCTGCCAAAAGTAATGGGGATTTTAAATATTACGCCCAATTCATTTTTTGACGGAGGAAGGTATTCCAACGAAGGAGAAATTATTGCAAAAGTTGAAAAAATGCTGGCTGAAGGAGCTACTTTTATCGATTTAGGGGCTTATTCGAGTAAACCCAGCGCCGAATTTGTTTCGGAAGAAGAAGAACTGAACCGAATTGTTCCGGTTGTGCAATTGTTAGTAAAACATTTTCCGGATATTTTGTTGTCAATTGATACTTTTAGAAGTAAAGTGGCTAGTGCCTGTATTGAAAACGGTGCTGCTATAATTAATGATATTGCTGCCGGGAATTTGGATGAAAAAATGATGGAAGTAATTGCTCAATATCAGGTTCCTTATATTATGATGCACATGCGGGGAACTCCGCAAACCATGCAAAGTCTTACGGAATATGACGATATGGTTAAGGAAATGATGTTTTATTTTTCAGAAAAAATAGCTCAGGCCAGAAGTTTAAGAATAAACGATTTGATTGTAGATCCGGGCTTTGGTTTTGCCAAAACTATAGAACAAAATTTTGAAGTAATGCAAAAACTGGAATTATTTCATAATTTAGAATTGCCATTGCTGGTTGGGATTTCCCGAAAATCGATGATTCATAAAAGCTTAGGAATTAGTGCCGACGAAGCTTTGAACGGAACTACTTTTTTAAATGCGGTGGCTTTGATCAAAGGCGCTCAAATTTTGAGAGTTCATGATGTGAAAGAGGCAGTGGAATGTGTGAAATTGTTTGAAAAACTGAATGCTTAAAATGATGAAATATTTTAGTCTTATTATCGTTTTTTTACTCGCTTCCTGCGGAAATAAAGAAGATATTCAATTGCCAAAATCCGATACAACTGTAGTGAGTGATGTTCAGGATCATTCACCGATTTATATTTTTTTCAGAGTTAATGAAAAAGATACGTTGGCAGAAGTGAATCGAAAAAATAGTATTAGTACGACCAATTGGATTTTTAATATCGATAAGCGTTTGCCTTTAAAATTAGTCATTCCTGAAGTCATAAAAATGCAGGATAAAAAACGCAATGAAAAAGTACATCAAAATGAAAATGCAGAGAATTATTACTCTTATGCGGATACAGTAAAAGAAAATTTGGCGTTTTTAGCTTTTACCAAAGTGTATTATAAAATGGGAAAACCTAAAAATAATGACTTTGTTATTTATTTCCAAAAAGGCAGCGATTTGGTTTCTTTAAATGGGAAATATGTAAAAAAAGCCGATTTGTTACAAGAGTTTTTTAGTATTCAGTTTATTTTGAAACCGCGAATTGTTACCCAATTTGATAAAAATATGACTTATGGCGAATATATTCAAAATAAGATTTTGTTACGAAAATTTGATTTGTACAGTATAAATCCGATTTCACCAAATGAGTTTATACATTAAATCTTAAGAACAAGGATAAATAGATTTTGTTAAAAGTTCAAGCTTCTATATTCTGCTTTCTGAAATCTGCATTCTAAAATCTGAAATCTAATATCAGTTACTGATGATGATACGGTTCATTTCTTAAAATGGTAAATCCACGATACAATTGTTCGATAAAAAACAAACGCACCATTTGATGGGAAAAAGTCATTTTGGACAGTGAAATTTTTCCTTGAGATTTAGCATAAACCGTTTCAGAAAATCCATAAGGACCACCAATGACAAAAACTAAGGTTTTGATACCGGAATTCATTTTTTTTTGTAATTCTTCCGAAAAACCTACGCTGGAAAAGTTTTTTCCGTTTTCATCCAATAAAATTAATTGGTCGGTCGAACTAATTTTTGACAAAATCAATTCGCCTTCTTTCTCTTTTTGCTGACTTTCGGATAAGTTTTTTACATTTTTGATGTCGGGAATTATTTCCAAATCAAATTTGATATAAAAAGACAAACGTTTGGTGTAATCGTCAATTAAGCTTTGTAATGCCTTATTGTCGGTTTTGCCGATAGCGAGAAGTTTAATGTTCATTTTGCGGATGATTTTCGAAGTGCAAAGATATTAAACTAGTTTTTGATTTTAAGAATAACCGCAAATTCGCAAATTTAAAGCATAGCATAAAAATAAATTTGCGAATTTACGCTTGTCATTAAGTTGTTTTTTTACTTTCAATATTAGGTAAAAATGCCGTTAGAATACCCAATAATGGTAAATAGGCACAAAGGTTAAAAACATGAGCAATACTTGTTTCGTCGGCCAATTTACCTAAAACAGCCGATCCTAAACCGCCCATTCCAAAAGCGAATCCAAAGAATAATCCGGCAACCAAACCTACTTTTCCCGGTAAGAGTTCGGTAGCATAGACTAATATCGCTGAAAAGGCAGAAGATATAATTAAGCCAATGAAAACAGATAAAATGCCTACCCAAAACAAACTAACATGGGGCAATAAAAGTGTAAAAGGCGCCGCGCCTAAGATGGAAATCCAAATGACATATTTTCTTCCAAATTTGTCTCCTAAAGGGCCTCCTATTAAGGTTCCGGTTGCAACAGC
Source organism: Flavobacterium pokkalii (assembly GCF_014596575.1). Lineage (GTDB taxonomy): Bacteria > Bacteroidota > Bacteroidia > Flavobacteriales > Flavobacteriaceae > Flavobacterium > Flavobacterium pokkalii. The sequence goes on from NZ_NASZ01000024.1 coordinate 39,347, forward strand.
TCCTAAAAATGTAAACAAATACAATTGTGAATCCTGAATACTTAAATGAAATTTATCAATTAGAAAAAAAGTATAATAACTGGTAATGCTGCTTAAATAGAAATATTTTGAGAAAATTAAAATTAATAGTATGAATAAAGAAAAGACAATTTTCTTTTTTGACAAATGATGAATGAAAATTTCCGGAGTCTTTGCAGTTGTATTTTTTAATGATAAATGATTACTGTACCATAGAGCAATTTTGTATAAAACCAGAATTCCTATTAAAGCAATTAAACAAAACCACATAATATTGGTTTGTCCATAAGGAATCACCATCAAAGCTACTAAAAGAGGACCAATAGCACTTCCGGCATTTCCTCCTAATTGAAAAATAGATTGTGCTAATCCTTTTTTTCCTCCCGAAGCCAAATGCGCTACTCTGGAAGATTCCGGATGAAAAATTGAAGAGCCAATCCCAACAAGGCTGACAGATATTAATAAATAATTGAAGCTACTGGCTATTGAAATAAAAAATAAACCTGCCATTGTAAAAGACATTCCTATTAATAACGAATAGGGTTTTGATTTTTTATCGGTATGCATGCCTACAAAAGGTTGTAAAAGGGAAGCAATCATTTGATAAGTAAATGTGATGATTCCAATTTGAGAAAAACTTAAATTAAAATTGTCTTTTAATAAAGGATAAACTGAAGGGATTACGGCTTGCAATAAGTCATTTATAAAATGCGAAAAACTTATTGTAAATAGTATCGAATAAATAGTCTTTTGGGCTATTTCCTGATGTGATTTGACATTTTCCATGAATTGTTTTTTTGTTTAAAATATTCTTTTAAAATAACAGCTGTAATATTTTATACAAAGTTGCTAATAAAAAACATTGTCAGAATTACTATATTTGGACAATGAATAACGAATATCAGACATATTATTTAGTAGATTATGGTTTCCAAATCAATCCGGAATTACCTGTTGTGGGGTATACCGAGAAAATTACTAATGCGATTTGTGTTTCTCACGCGCATCCCAGAGCACAATTGATTTATGCCAGTAGCGGAGTAATGAATGTGGTTGTAGAGAATCAAATTTGGGTTGTGAATCCGTTGCAGGGATTATGGATTCCGGGAGGGATGGAGCATCAGGTTTCGTTTCAGCAAGACGTGAATTTGTATAGTGTTTTTATAGATCCTTCATTTACAGCCGGGCTTCCTGGAACTACATTTTCATTTGATATTTCTGAATTTTTAAAACAGCTGTTGTTTAAAATTATTTCTTTTAAAATTGATGGAATAATTACGCCTTCGCAAAGAAGAATTATGGATGTTTTTATGGATGAATTGGCTTCGATTCAGCCAAGTGCCACTTTTTTACCTACTACAAATCATTTAGTGTTGAGTAATGTTGTTGAGCTTTTACTTGAAGATGTTGCCAGTAAACACACTATCGAATATTATGCGGAGATTTCCTGTATGAGTAGCAGGACTTTGTCCCGATTGTTTATTAAAGAATTAGGAATGAATTTTAGTGATTGGCGTATTCGATTAAAATTACTCGAAGCGATTAAAAGGCTTGGAGAAAAACAATCGGTAAAAGAAATTGCTTTTGATTTAGGTTATGAAACCACCAGTGCATTTATTTTTATGTTTAAAAAACATTTAGGCAAAACACCTTCTAATTATATTTTAGAAGATTTTGCCTAAACTTTTAATTTTTAGTCCTCTTTATTAATTTTCAAATGAAAAGGCGGCGCTTTATAATCTTTGTCTAAATAATTTTCCGGAATCGTAGTCTGACTTCCGTCACGGGCAGCCCGGTAATGTGGCGACATGATTTCGATGCCGTTTTCATTACATACATCCTGAATATTTTGATGTAAATTAGAATAAATTACTGCTTGTTTGTTGGCTTCTTTTACATAAGCGTTAATTTCGTAAGAAACATAAAAATCATCCAGACTGGTTTGTAATACAAAAGGTTTTGGCTCCGGCAAAATCAATTCGGTTCGGGTTGCAGCTTCAATTAAAACTTCGTGCATTTTTTTCCAGAGAACATCGTAGCCAATTGTAACGGTGGAATGGATAATAAGTCCTTTTTCAGGCGCATCACTGCTGTAATTAATTGTGTGACTATTCATCACGGTAGAATTAGGAATCGAAATAATTTCGTTTTTAATCGTTCTGATTCGGGTAACCAATAAAGATTTTTCGATAACATCTCCGGTTACTTCACCAATTTTTACACGGTCTCCAATTTTAAACAAACGCATATACGTCAGGATTAATCCAGCTATAATATTAGACAATGAACCGGCTGAACCAAAGGTAAACAAGAATCCCAGAAATACAGAAACACCTTGAAAAACGGGAGAATTACTCCCCGGAAGGTATGGGAAAATAACCACCAGCATGAAAGCTAAAACAATAATTCGGATGATTTGGTATGTAGGATTAGCCCAATCGGCATAGAATCCGGGGATTTCCAGATTGCCTTTTTGAATTTCATTTTTCAAAAAGCGGATGCCTTTAAGCGCATATCTGAAAACAAAAATGATGACTAAAATAGTAATTAAATTAGGCAGGTAATTCCAGAATCCTAAAGCTATTTTTTTCAAAGGATTTAAAATATAGCCAAATAGAGTCCCGGCAAAATCTTCTGTCCAGGGAAAAATCCCAAAAAGTATTGGTAAGGCAATGTAAACAATAAGTGCTATAAACAGCCATTTTAAAAAAGTATTGACATTGAGTAAAGCATTTACTTGTTGGTGTGCATCAAATAAGGTGAAGTTTCTAATTTTGATTCCTTTAATGCGATGATTTTCTTCTTTTCGGATTTTAGTCTCCAGCCAAAAGAACAACTTTTTGATGTATTTAATCAGAAAGTAAATTATAAGCAGCACCAAAAAAGCCAATCCAATTTCTTTAGCCAAGGTGCTTAAACTGGTTTCCTGTTTGTATTTGATAATAGCATCGCTGATAATGATTTTATATTTCTGAGCCAAAGCTGTTTTTGAGGTTTTGTTCCAAATAGCATCATTTTCAGAAACACTCATAATAATGTGCTCGCCTTTTACAATATCTAAGGTCGTTTCGGATTCCACAATTTTGATGGATTTGCCGTTGAACGCTAATTCGCCTGCAATTGTTCTGATACGTTCACTAATAGCATTGGCACGGTCTTTTGCCGAAAAACTTCCCAGTTTGTTGTATATGATAAATAAGGTGTCGTTGAAAAATCCTACTACAGGATGTCCTTTAACGGTTTTTCGCAGTGAGTCAATTTGCTGTTTTTTTTCCGCTATTCGAATAGAATCCTGTTTGCTTAATGCCTGTAATTGTTTTTGTAAAGCAGCTTTTTTTAAGTTATCGGTGGTTTTTAAGGATTTCAGTTCGGTTTCTAAGGCAACTTTTTTTAGAGAATCGCTTATTCGTTGGGCTTCTATTAAGCCTAATTTTTTATTAAAATCCTGAACAATTGCAGCATTAATAGAATCTGATTTTTTATTGATGCTGTCATTTTGGGCTTTTACAGTAGTTGCAAATAGTATTATAAAAAGCAAAATCGCAAGATTGCAACTATTGGAAAAACGGTAAAATGTTGTTTTTCGAACGGTATTTAGGCAGCATTTATTTGGCATAAATTTTAAAGCTTTATTGAGGATTATTGGTAGTAATGACAAAAACAATTAGAACTTCGTCCGTAGTATTAATGAGTGAATGAAAACCTTCGCCGTTCATGGCTGTAATACTTCCTTTTTTGAGTGTTTTTTTTCGGATAATACCATCTTTTTTAGTCATTTCCGAATATTCGCCTTCGCCATGCATCACAATATAAAGTTCTTCTTCGTGGCGGGTGCCATGGGTATGAAATCCGGCTTCGTCCCCTTTGTTTTTAAAAACCATGTAGGCTCCAATGCGATTATTGGTCAATTCACCTTCGTTAAACATTTGTAGTAAATAAACAATGCCTTTTCCGCCATACATCGGATTTCTTTTGTCTATTCGAACCACGGTTCTTTCAGCTTTTTTAAAAGGAGTGACACTTAGGTCGATGTATTGCGAAACCAAATCAATCAGCTCTTTTTTTTCGTTTTCGGAAAGTATTTCAGACATTGTAATAATATTGTTTTCACCAAATATACTACATAAATCTCTGATGAAAAGTCGTTTTTTCTTAAAAAAGTTCAGCTGGATTAATTTTTTAAATAGCAGGTAATTTGCAAATTAGTCCTCGTAAATTGATCGTTCAACTTTGTTTTTAATCGGCGGAATAGTTTTTAAATATTCGTAAATAGCAGCGGTTTCTGTATCAGTTAGTTGTGGGTAAGGAATCATCGGGTAGGTCAACGCTTTTTGACCATCAACCATTCCAAAACGGACAGCTTTGATAAATTGCTCTTTAGTCCAGTTGCCTATTCCGGTTTCTTTATCAGGTGTTAAATTAGGTGTTTTTTTGACTCTTCCTTCGGTATCAAGGGGACTGTTTCCACCGGCAAAATAACCTTCACTTAGTTCCGGTTTTAGGAAATTGTTCGTTTTAAAATCGGCGGAGTGACAGGAAAAGCATTCTAAGTTTTGAGCCAGATATTTTCCTAATGCAATAGTTTGTGTGGAATCAGGTAAATTGATTTTTTCAGTTGGTAATGGAAATGGTTTCCAGACTACGCGACATAGTAATTTGGTCAAAAAAGAAGGTTTGGTAGGAGTATCAGGAGTGGCATCGGCTTGAATCATTGGGTCATCTGACCTTAAAAAAGCAATGATGGCATTAATGTCTTCATCGGCCATATTGGGTAATTTTGCCATGTAAGGCGGAGCATATTGACCGTCTTTTTTAACACCGGTGCGTAACAGGTAAAAAATTTCGCTGTCGCTCCAGTTTCCTATTCCGTATGTTTTATCCTGAGTAATGTTTTGGGAATATATTTCACCAAATTCTGCCGGAGCATCGCGCATGAGTGTTCCGGTTAGTTTTCCGGTTTGAGGATCTTTATGGCAATTGGCACAAAGCATCGTAACGAGTTTTTTTCCTCTTTCTACTGAAGCCGAATCGCTTTTTACCTTGTAATCGATAGTTAATGTCTGGTATTTGGGGATGTCTGTTGCGCTGATGTAAATAAATCCAATAAGAGCAATTGCAACGATAAGAAGAACAATAATTCCAATGATTTTTAAAATTTTTTTCATAACGAATACAGATTAGATGGTAGAACCTTGAAAAAGAACGAAATAACGATTGTAAATATAATAAAAACATTGTTAAGCTTTTGATTTACAGTGAATTGTTTTTGAAGTGATTGTTTGTGAAAACTTATATATGGAAACAAATTTTCTTATCCACAAAATATGTCCTAATTTAGCGAGGTATAAATTTCTGATAAAAAATGATTAGCGAAGCACAATTTCAAAACGAGTTAGAATTATTAATAGCAAATGCCATCAGGGAAGATGTGGGCGATGGCGATCACAGTTCGTTAGCCTGTATTCCTGCATCGGCACAAGGAAAAGCAAAGCTTTTGGTGAAGGACAACGGAATTATTGCCGGAGTCGAATTTGCGAAAATGATTTTTAATTACGTGGATGCTAATTTGCAAATAGAAACTTTTATTGAAGATGGAACACCGGTAAAATTTGGAGATGTTGTGTTTCATGTTTCAGGAAGTTCGCAGTCTATTTTAAAGGCTGAACGTATGGTTTTGAATTCGATGCAAAGAATGTCGGCTATTGCTACAAAAACCAATAGTTATGTGAAAATGTTAGAAGGAACCGGAACTAAAATTTTGGATACCCGAAAAACGACTCCTGGTTTTAGAGTTGCCGAAAAATGGGCGGTAAAGATTGGAGGAGGAGAAAATCATCGTTTTGCATTGTATGATATGGTGATGTTGAAAGACAATCATATTGATTTTGCCGGCGGAATCGGGTTAGCAATTGCTAAAACCAAAACCTATTTGAAAGAAACCAATCGCGATTTGAAAATTATTGTGGAAGCCCGCGATATGGAAGAAGTAAGACAAATTGTGGCTGCAGGCGGAGTATTCCGAATTTTATTGGATAATTTTGATTATGAAATGACCAGGGAAGCAGTTGCTTTTATTGGGGATGAATGTCAAACGGAATCGTCAGGAAATATTAATGAAGATACAATTCGTTTGTATGCAGAATGTGGTGTGAATTATATTTCTTCGGGAGCGTTGACGCATTCAATTTATAATATGGATTTGAGTTTAAAAGCGATTGACTAATTGCTTTATAAAAAGAAAATGAATGTCGGTAGAAATAGAACAAAGACTAAAAAAGATACCTCTGATGCGCAATTTTGTCAATTGGGCAAAAAAAGTAAAACTCAGTTGGCTTAGCGGATTGTCTTTATATGATTTATTGGAATTGTATATTATCGGTTTAACCGAAGGTGCCCTGTCTAATCGTGCCGGTGCTATTGCTTTTAGTTTTTTCATGGCTTTGTTTCCTTTTGCGCTGTTCATTTTAAACCTTATTCCGTTTATTCCAATAGAGGGATTTCAGGATGATTTTTTAAAATTTGTGGCTGACGGAGTTCCACCCAATACTTTTTATGCTATCAAAAATATTATCAATGATATTTTGCATAACAGTCATTCCGGATTAGTTTCTTCGGGGTTTTTACTGTCGGTTTTTTTGATGGCTAATGGATTGAATGCTATTTTAGGAGGTTTTGAAAATTCGAAACATGTTTTGGTAAAAAGAGGTTTTTTTCATCAGTATTTTGTGGCAGTTGGAATGTCTTTATTTTTGGCTGTTTTGTTGATTCTAACCGTAGCAATTATCGTTGTTTTTGAAGTTGTAATTCAACAGTTAAATGCCCGAGATTTTTTGAGTGAAAAAATTCCGTTGATGGTAATGGGGCGTTATGCTTTCTTAATCTTGATGATTTTAATAACCACTTCGGTGCTGTTTAAATTTGGAACTAAAAATCAGGAAAATCGTTCGTTTATTTCTATTGGTTCCGTGTTTACTACTATTTTAACGATTATTAGTTCGTATTTTTTTGGTGTTTGGGTAATTCGTTTCTCTAAATACAACGAACTTTACGGTTCTATCGGAACCTTATTGATTGTTATGTTTTATATCTGGATTAACTGTATGATTTTATTACTTGGTTTTGAACTTAATGAAGTTATTAATAAGTTAAAAAAGAGAGAAGCTAATAATAAATTGTCCTAAAATAAGGATTCATCTCTAATCGAATAAGTCATAATTCATGTATTTTGTTGAAGTAATTTTACCGTTGGCTCTGGCTAAAACCTTTACTTATAGTGTTTCTGAAGCCGAGTATCATTATATTCAAAAAGGAATGCGAATAGCTGTTCCTTTTGGGAAAAGCAAAATATATACGGCGCTGGCGATTGATTTGCATCAAAATAAACCCGCTTTGTATGAAGCAAAAGAAATTCATCAAATCTTAGATGAAATGCCAGTTGTTACTGAAAATCAAATCAAACACTGGCAATGGATTGCTTCTTATTATATGTGTGCCATCGGCGATGTGTATCGCGGTGCGATGCCTAGTGCATTGTTATTAGAAAATGAAACGCTGATTTCTCAAAAAAGCGATGCATTTATTGATGAAAGCCAACTTACGGATGATGAATTTTTAATTTTTCAGGCGCTACAGCAGCAATCTTCATTGAAAGTACAGGATGTGGTTGGGATTTTGAATAAAAAGAGTGTTTTTCCAATTATTCAAAAATTAATAGACAAAAATGTTCTGGTTTTACAGGATGAAGTTCAGGAAGTTTATAAGCCTAAATTGGTGCGCTATATTCGTTTGAGTGAACAATATAAATCTGACAGCGGCTTGAGTGAATTATTGGAAGTTTTAAAAAATGCTAATAAGCAAAAAGAAGTTGTACTGACTTATTTTCAGTTGAGTGCGGCTTCCAATAAGAAAGCAATTTCGGTAAAAGAATTAGTTGAAGCTTCTCAATCGACTTCGGCGCAAGTAAAAGCTTTGATTGATAAACAGGTTTTTGAAGAATATTTGTTGCAGGAAGACCGTGTAAAATTTACCGGAGAAATAAACGATACGCTATTGCAGTTAAGTGAAGCACAACAAAAAGCTTTTGACGAAATTAAAAACGGTTTTATCGAAAAAGAAGTTTGTTTACTGCATGGTGTGACTTCAAGCGGAAAAACGGAAATCTACATCAAACTTATTGAAGATTACTTAAAAACCGGAAAACAAATTTTGTTTTTATTGCCTGAAATTGCGTTGACTACACAGTTGGTTTCAAGATTGCAAGCGTATTTTGGAAATAAAGTGGCGGTTTTTCATTCGAAATATAATAATAATGAAAGGGTAGAAGTTTGGAATCAGGTTTTACAAAATTCAGAGAAAGCGCAGGTGGTAATTGGAGCACGTTCGGCTTTGTTTTTACCTTTTTCCAATTTGGGTTTTGTAATTGTTGACGAAGAACATGAGCAGACTTTTAAGCAGCAAGATCCGGCACCAAGGTATCACGCCCGTGATGCGGCAATAGTTTTGGCAGGTTTTTTTAATGCCAAAGTTTTACTTGGATCGGCTACGCCAAGTATCGAATCTTATTATAATGCACAAAACGGAAAATACGGACTGATTGAACTTAAAACGCGTTATGGAAATGTGCGTTTGCCTGAAATTGAATTGGTTGATTTAAAAGATAAATATTTCCGAAAGCGAATGACTGGTCATTTTAGTGATGTCTTGATTGAAGCGATTTCGGAAGCCTTGTCTTTAGGAGAGCAGGTAATTTTGTTTCAAAACAGGAGAGGATATTCGCCTTTGTTGGAATGTATGACCTGTGGTCATGTACCGCAATGTCAGCAATGTGATGTGAGTTTGACGTATCACAAACACAGAAATGAACTGCGTTGTCATTATTGTGGTTATTCAATTGCAAAGCCTACGCGCTGTCATAGTTGTTCAGGGATTGATTTGTCTACAAAAGGTTTTGGAACAGAGCAAATCCAACAGGAATTAGTGCAACTTTTTCCGGAGAAGAAAATTGGCCGAATGGATCAGGATACGACTCGTGGTAAATTTGGGTTTGAAAAAATCATCGACAGTTTTAAAAACAGGGAAATCGATATTATGGTGGGAACGCAAATGCTGGCAAAAGGATTGGATTTTGACAATGTAAGTCTGGTAGGGATTATGAATGCCGATAATATGTTGTACCATCCGGATTTCAGGGCATTTGAAAGAAGTTTTCAAACCATGATTCAGGTGGCGGGTCGTGCAGGAAGAGCTGAAAAACAAGGAAAAGTTGTGATTCAAACCTATAATCCTCATCACAATACGATTCAGCAGGTAACAAACAATGATTATGCGGGAATGTATAAAGAACAGTTGTATGACCGTCAGATTTATAAATATCCGCCTTATTTCAGAATTATCAAACTGTCTTTAAAACATCGTGATTTTGAGAAATTAAAAGAAGGTTCGATGTGGTTGTATCAGGTGTTGTCTCAGCATTTGGGAATTCCGGTACTTGGTCCTGAGGAACCTCCGGTTAACAGAATCCGTAACGAATATATTAGAACAATAATGATAAAAAATCCCCATAATGTTTCGATTATGGGGACAAAAAAAACTATTCAAAAAATATTGAATAGTTTTGATAGTGTTGCTCAATACAGAATGATTAAAGTGGTATTGAACGTCGATTTTTATTAAACCTTTTAGGCGTAAGAAAGCGCTTTTACTAAATCTTCTTTCTTGTTTCTGCTCAAAGGAATTTTGGTTGGACCAATTTCGGCAAATTTACTGTTAAAGCGTTCTACTTTGTCAATGTTGATAATGTAGGATTTATGAACACGAACAAATTTCTTTTTTGGTAAATCATTTTCAAAAGATTTCATGGTCGAAAGCACCAAGTGGCTGTCGTCTTCAGTAACCACTCTTACGTAGTCTCCGAAGGCTTCAATCCATTTGATTCTGGAAGTGTAGATTTTTAATTTTTTCAAATTACTTTTGATAAAAATATGTTCTCCTTCCTCTTCTTTGGTGTCCTGTTTTAATAAATGTAAATCGATGGCTCTTTTTACAGAAGCATTAAAACGGTCTACAGCTATAGGTTTTTGCAAGTAATCAGTTGCATCATAGTCAAAAGCTTTAAGGGCATATTCAGCTTTTGATGTGATGAAAATAATTTGAGGTTTGGTTTTTAGTCCGTCTAAAAAATCAAACCCGCTTATTACCGGCATTTCTATATCAAGAAATATTAAATCTACGGAATGCACCGACATGCAACTTTTGGCTTCGATAGCATTGGAAAAATCACCTATTAAATGTAGGTTTGGGTGATTATTCACTAACTTTGCGATGATCATTCTTTGTATCGAACTATCATCGACAACGACACAATTAAGTTTCATAATTTTTAGGAATTTAAGATTTGGCTTAGTAAAAGTATTGTAAAATATTTACATGAACTAATCTTTATCGGTTTTTTTTGCAATACAACGAATAAAGTTGTTTTTTGTTTTTTTATTCGAATTATTTAATTATTTTTGCGCCCAAATTTAACAAAATAAAACATTTATTATGAATCATTACGAAACTGTTTTCATTTTAAATCCCGTTTTATCTGATGTTCAGGTAAAGGAAACAGTAAGCAAATTTGAAGATTTTCTTACTAGTAGAGGAGCTGAAATGGTAGCTAAAGAGGATTGGGGTCTTAAAAAAATGGCTTACGAAATCCAAAACAAAAAATCTGGTTTTTACCATTTGTTTGAATTCAAAGTAGCACCAGAAGTGTTAATCGCTTTTGAAACTGAGTTTAGACGTGACGAAAGAGTTATGCGTTTCTTAACTGTAAGTCTTGACAAACATGCTATCTCTTGGGCTGAAAGAAGAAGAGCAAAATTAAAATCTCAAAAAGCTTAATTATCATGGCAACATTACAACAATCTGCTTCAGGAAAAAAAGACGGAGATATCAGATATCTTACTCCTTTAAATATTGAAACTAACAAAACTAAAAAGTACTGTCGTTTCAAAAAATCAGGTATCAAATATGTAGATTATAAAGATGCTGATTTCTTATTGAAATTTGTTAATGAGCAAGGTAAAATTTTACCTCGTCGTTTAACTGGTACTTCTTTGAAATACCAAAGAAAAGTGTCTGTAGCTGTAAAAAGAGCTCGTCACTTAGCTTTAATGCCATATGTGGCTGATTTATTAAAATAATCAATTAAATTAACAGTTGTTGTCTCGTTGCAACTCAACGGGACTAACTTCTAAAATACAAGGACAACAACATGGAACTTATTTTAAAGAAAGACGTTCAAAACTTAGGTTTTAAAGATGATATCGTAACTGTAAAAAACGGATACGGTCGTAACTACTTAATCCCACAAGGATTTGCTCAATTAGCAACTGCTTCTGCAAAGAAAGTATTAGCTGAAAACCTAAAACAAAGAGCGCACAAAGAGGCTAAAATTATTGCTGATGCTAAAGCTACTGCTGAAGCTTTAAAAGCTCTTGAAATTAAAATTGCTGCTAAAGCAGGTGGTGAAAAATTATTTGGTTCAATCACAAATATTGACATCGTTGAAGCTTTAGAAAAAGCAGGTCAGTCTATCGAAAGAAAATTCATCACAAGTGGTATCGTTAAACGTACTGGAAAATATTCTGCTACTGTAAGATTACACAGAGATGTTATCGTAGAATTACCATACGAAATTGTAGCTGAAAAAGCATAATTTTGTTATTCAATATTAAAAATCCCGATGAAAGTCGGGATTTTTTTTTAAAATTAATTTGCATCTTAATGATAAGATGCTGAAATCAATTCAGCATAAATGAAATATTCCAGATTAACAAAAGAACAATTTGAAGAATTACATCCTGAATTTGTCAATTTTTTGGCAACCCAATCTATTGATAAAGCAGAGTGGGACAAGATCAAAGAAGAAAAGCCGGAAGTTGCTGAACAGGAATTGGATGTTTTTTCCGATTTGATTTGGGAAGGTGTTTTGGCTAAGGCTGAATATTTAGAGCATTTTTCTAAAAATCATATTTTTCTTTTTCAGGCTTTTGATACTCATGTGCAGTCTATTGTTTTGAAATCGCTAGTGCCGGATGTGGATTTTCTAACCAAAGAAGGTTTGCAGTGGCTGAGTGATAATATGTTTACAGAAACAATTGAGATGAAGGTTGGAAAAAAGGTTTTTACAGAAGAGCGTAACAGTTCAATTTTTTCATTAATTCAGCAAGGCGCTTTTTTAAGCGACGGACAATTATTTAAACAAATAAATTCGATTATAGAATCGTAATTTAAGTGTTATTTTTATTAAAATTGGTTATTTTAGTAGGCTGTTTACAGAAACTAAAATGACCAATTTTTTTATATGGCGGTGTTAAAAACTATTCAAAAATTACGAGACGAACTAAATCTTCATAATTACAATTATTATGTCTTGGATAATCCCACGATATCTGATTATGAGTTTGATATAAAACTGAAAGAACTTCAGGATTTGGAGAATATGCATCCTGAGTTTTTTGATGCTAATTCACCAACCCAACGAGTAGGAGGTACGATTACTAAAAATTTTCAAACCGTTGCGCACACGCATCGGATGTATTCTTTGGATAATTCCTATTCGAAAGAAGATTTATTGGATTGGGAAAACCGAATTCAAAAAGTTCTGGGAAATGTCGATTTGCAATATACCTGTGAATTAAAGTACGACGGAGCGTCGATTAGTATTACGTATGAAAATGGAAAATTAGTCCGTGCGGTAACCCGTGGCGATGGTTTTCAAGGGGATGATGTGACGAATAATATCAAAACGATAAGGTCGATTCCGTTGCAGTTGAAAGGGGAAGGTTATCCTGATAAATTTGATATTCGTGGTGAAATTATTCTTCCATTGGTGGAATTTGAAAAGATGAATCAGGAATTGATTGAAATTGGTGAAACGCCATATTCTAATCCCCGAAATACGGCTTCAGGCAGTTTAAAATTACAAGATAGTGCTGAAGTTGGTAAAAGAAAATTAAGTTGTTTGTTATATTTTTTGGCTGGAGCTAGTAATATGTGTTGGTCTTCTCAACATGAAGCTTTAGAATGTGCTAAAAATTGGGGGTTTAAAGTTCCTGATAAAGAGAAGTATCAGTATAAGTTTGCTTCTGGAATGGATCAGGTTTTTGAATTTATAGACTATTGGGATGTACATCGACATGATTTGCCTTATGAGACGGATGGGGTTGTGATAAAAGTAGATAAATGTTATTATCAAGATGAATTAGGGTATACAGCAAAATCGCCGCGCTGGGCAATTGCTTATAAGTTTAAGGCGGAGCAGGTGGCTACAAAATTAAATTCCATTTCGTATCAGGTAGGTCGAACCGGAGCGATTACACCAGTGGCTAATTTAGAGCCGGTGCAGTTGGCGGGAACCATTGTAAAACGGGCTTCCTTGCATAATGCGGATCAGATTGAAAAATTGGATATTCGTATTGGGGATACTGTTTTTGTGGAAAAAGGAGGGGAGATTATTCCGAAAATTATTGCGGTAGATTTAAGTAAACGTCCGGAAGATTCTAAAATTACGGATTATATAACGCATTGTCCCGAATGTAATTCGGAATTAGTTCGTAATGAAGGAGAAGCTAATCATTATTGTCCGAATTTTTATGGCTGTCCACCACAGATTATTGGTAGAATTCAGCATTTTATTTCTCGAAAAGCGATGGATATTGAAGGTTTAGGAGGTGAAACTGTGGCTTTGTTGTATAATAATCATTTGGTTCAAAATTATGCTGATTTGTACGAATTGAAAGTTGAGGATATTTTGCCTTTGGAACGAATGGCGCAAAAATCGGCGGAAAATTTGGTAAATGGTGTTAAAAAATCTACGCTGATTCCTTTTGAAAGTGTTTTGTATGCTTTAGGAATTCGTTATGTGGGTGAGACTGTCGCTAAAAAATTAGCGAAGCATTATAAAAATATTGAGGCGCTGAGTCAGGCGACTTTGATGGATTTGATTTTAGTGGATGAAATTGGAGAACGAATTGCGCAAAGTGTAGTTGAATTTTTTGAAAAAGAAGAAAATAAAATCATAATTCAACGTTTAAAACAGTACGGAGTTCAATTTGAAATTGTTGAAAAAATAAATCTCAATGCAACGAATAAGTTAGAAGGTAAAATTTTTGTGGTTTCGGGAGTTTTTACTCAATTTTCAAGAGAGGAACTCAAAACGGCTATCGAAGATAACGGAGGGAAAGTTGGTAGTTCTATTTCATCTAAAACGGATTATGTAGTGGCGGGAGATAATATGGGGCCGGCTAAGTTAGATAAAGCGAATAAGTTGAATATTCCAATTATTTCTGAATCCGATTTTATGGTGATGCTAACGGAAAATTAAGCGCTTGTTTGGTTTTTTTGAGTAAAAAAGAGTGTTAAGAATTTAACAAAAAGTTTTAAATCGTCATTATACTTTTTTAGATTTGCCGCTTTTAGTGTGACTTAATTAATTAATTTTGTTTACTTATAAAGATAAGTTATGTTTTTGAATTACTTAAAAGAGTTTTCGGTAAAGAAAAGATTAAAAAACAGCTTACTTAATGTAAAGAGAAGTTCTTCTTTAGGCGATATTAAAACAGTAGGAGTGATTGTTGATCAAAGTCATTTTGCCAACACTAAATCCTTGCTGGATGAATTAAAAGCCAACGGAATTTTAAAAGAAAATGTTAGTTTGTTGCTTTTTAAAGGGGATAAAAATGTTGATTTTGAGGTTGAAACTGTAAAATTAACTTCAGGAAATCTCGATTGGAAAGGGCAGATTAAAAGTAAAGAAGTAAAGAAATTTATTGCTCGCGATTTTGATTTATTAGTGAGTTATTATGAGGTAGAAAAAGCAATTTTACTTGTGGTAACTCATGAATCTGGAGCCAAATTTAAAGTTGGCTTTGCGAATATAGACAAACGCTTGAATGATTTTATGATTAATACGAATCAGGGAAATTATCAGGTTTTTGTTCAGGAATTATTTAGATATTTAAAAATATTAAACAAAATATAAACTAAAAACATGCAATCATTAATAGGAACTGGTGTTGCTCTGGTAACTCCTTTCAAAGAAGATTTTTCTATCGATACCGAAGCATTAAGAAGAATTGTAAATTTTTCTGTAGATGGTGGAGTTGAATATCTGGTTATTTTAGGAACAACTGCTGAAAATGCTACGCTTAACAATGAGGAAAAGGAATTGGTTATTAAAACCGTGATTGAAGCGAATAATGGGCGTTTACCATTGGTTTTGGGAGTTGGTGGAAATAATACGATGAAAGTAGTTGAGGAGTTAAAAACAAGAGATATGTCGCCTTATGTGGCTATTCTTTCAGTTTCTCCTTATTATAACAAGCCTTCTCAGGAAGGGATTTATCAGCATTTTAAAGCCATTGCTGAGGCTTCTCCAATTCCGGTAATTGTGTATAATGTTCCGGGAAGGACTTCCAGTAATATGTTGCCAAAAACGGTTTTGCGTTTAGCAAATGATTTTGAAAATATTGTGGCTATCAAAGAAGCTGCCGGTGATATTGTTCAGGCGATGCAATTGTTAAAAGATAAACCGAAGGATTTTCATGTGATTTCAGGTGATGACATGACGGCTTTAGCTACAGTTTTAGCAGGTGGTTCCGGAGTGATTTCGGTAATTGGTCAGGGATTTCCAAAGGAATTTTCTGAGATGATTCGTCTGGGTTTGAATCGTAAAGTAGATGAAGCTTTCAAATCACAATATTTATTATCTGATTGTATTGATATGATCTTCGAACAGGGTAATCCTGCCGGAATCAAACAGGTTTTTCAGGTTTTAGGAATTGCTGAGAACACCGTGCGTTTGCCATTAGTAACAGTTGATGAAGATTTGCAACAAAGAATAGCTGAATTTGTCAAAAAAATAGATAAATAATAGCTTTTTGCAAGTATTTTTTTAAGCTAAGAAATATTTTGTAGTCGCTAAATTAATAACTAAATTTGCCACCGAAACTTCGGTATGATTTTTTATGGGCTGTAAAAGGTCTGTATTAGAAAAACAAAATAAAAAAATGAAAAAAATTGTATCCTTATTGCTTCTTGTAGTTCTTTTTAGTTCATGTAATGAATATCAAAAAGCACTTAAAAGCGAAGATGTTTCGGTAAAATATAAAATGGCAGATACTTTGTATGCTCAGGCTAAATATTCAAAAGCATTGCGTCTTTTTGAACAAATAGCTCCGGAATTCAGAGGAAAGCCACAGGCAGAAAAGATGTTTTATATGTACGCACAGTCGTATTATAAAACCAAACAATATTATTTAGCAGCTTATCAGTTTGAAAGTTTTGCTTCGGGATATCCAAAAAGTGTAAAAATAGAAGAAGCTTCTTTTTTAGGAGCAAAAAGTTATGCTGTTTTATCACCGGTTTACAGTTTGGATCAGGCGGATACGTATAAAGCAATTGAGAAAATGCAGGCATTTATTGATCGATTTCCAAATTCGCAATATTTGACTGAAGCAAATGGTTTGACTAAATTATTATCGGAAAAGATTGAGAAAAAAGTTTACGAAAACGCCAAAGGTTATAATACTATTTCTGATTATAAATCGGCATTAGTGGCTTTTGATAATTTTATTATCGATTATCCGGGAACAAAATTCAAAGAAGATGCTTTGTTTTATAAATTAGATTCTGCTTATAAATTAGGAATTAACAGTGTTCCTGAAAAAATGCAGGAACGATTGAATGTAGCTAAAACCTCTTATCAAAATTTGATTAAGTTTAAAGCGGATACAAAATATAAAGAACAGGCAGACGAAATGTATGCTCGTGTGGAACAAGAATTACAAAAATATACTAAATAAATAAAGGTCATGGATTTAAAAAAGACGAATGCTCCGGTAAATACAATTACGTACAATAAAACGCTTATTGAACAACCTACCGGAAATGTGTATGAAGCAATTACCATTATGGCTAAAAGAGCGAACCAAATCAATTCTGAAATTAAAAAAGAATTGACTGAAAAATTGGAAGAATTTGCTACATATAATGATAGTCTTGAGGAAGTTTTTGAAAACAAAGAACAAATTGAGGTTTCTAAATTCTATGAAAAATTACCAAAACCTCACGCTCTTGCTGTTCAGGAATGGTTAGACGGTAAAATTTATTTCAGAGAATCAAACAAATAAGATACTATGTCAGTTTTAAGCGGTAAAAGAATTTTGCTAGGTGTTTCTGGCGGAATTGCCGCCTATAAAACAGCGTCTTTAGTACGACTTTTTATAAAAGCAGGTGCACATGTACAAGTGATCATGACACCTGCTTCTAAGGATTTTGTAACTCCGCTTACATTATCTACTTTGTCCAAAAATCCGGTTTATTCTACTTTTTTTAATGAAGATGAAGAAGATGAAAAATGGAATAATCATGTGGAATTTGGTCTTTGGGCAGATTTAATGCTTGTTGCGCCTGCAACCGCCAATACCTTGTCTAAAATGGCAAATGGTACTTGCGATAATCTGCTAATTGCTACTTATCTTTCGGCAAAATGTCCTGTTTATTTTGCTCCGGCTATGGATTTGGATATGTACAAACATCCATCTACAATTGCTAGTTTTCAGGCCTTAGAACAATTCGGTAATATTATGATTCCTGCTGAAAGCGGTGAATTAGCCAGTGGTTTATCCGGAGAAGGACGAATGGCTGAGCCAGAAAATATCGTTGCTTTTCTCGAAGCTGATTTGGAAAGTAAATTGCCTCTAAAAGAAAAAAAAATCTTAATCACAGCCGGACCTACTTACGAAGCCATAGATCCGGTGCGTTTTATCGGAAATCATTCTTCCGGAAAAATGGGTTTTGATATTGCTAAGAGTGCTGCTAATCTTGGTGCTTCAGTAATTTTAGTTTCAGGACCTACGCATTGTGTGGTAAATCATGTTTTGATTCAGCTTGTCAAAGTTACTTCGGCTCAGGAAATGTATGATGCCTGTCATCAATATTATGCTGATGTTGATGTGGCTATTGCTGCCGCAGCAGTTGCGGATTATAGGCCAAAAAATGTAGCTAATCAGAAAATTAAAAAAGCGGCAGATAATTTTGTAATTGAACTCGAAAAAACAAAAGACATCCTGTCTTCATTGGGAGAAAATAAAAAACAGCAGTTTTTAATTGGTTTTGCTCTGGAAACAGAAAATGAAATTGAAAATGCAAAGGCGAAAATTCAGAAAAAAAACTTAGATTTGATTGTTTTAAATTCTTTGCAGGATGAAGGAGCCGGTTTTCAAAAAACAACCAACAAAGTTACTTTTATTGATAAAGATTTTAAGATAGAACCGATGGAATTAAAATCCAAAGAAGCGGTCGCTGATGATATTTTAAATAAAGTAATAGCGCATTTTTATGAATAAAATAATTGTCTTTTTTTTATTAGTAAGCTTTGGTTTTGTTCAGGCACAGCAATTAAATTGTACCGTTACGGTAAATGCTCAGAAAATGGGAAATCCCAATCAGCAGATTTATAAAACGCTGGAAACAACTCTGAACGAATTTGTAAACAAAACCGATTGGACAGGACAAACCCTGAAACCGCAGGAAAGAATTAACTGTTCGATGTATATTACCTTACTTTCGCACAGCTCTGATCAGTTTTCGGCTACGATTCAGGTGCAATCTTCACGTCCGGTTTTTAATTCGTCTTATGAAACTCCGGTTTTAAATATTAATGACAAAGATTTTAGTTTTACTTATACCGAGTTTGAAAATCTAGTTTTTAATGCCAATAATTTTCAGTCCAATTTAATTTCGGTGATTTCTTTTTACAGTTACGTAATAATAGGAATGGATCAGGATACTTTTGGGTTTAAATCCGGAGATGCTATTTTTCAGACTGCACAAACCATTGCTACTGTTGCTCAACAAAGCAGTTACAAAGGCTGGAGTCAATTGGATGGAAATCAAAATCGTTATTTTTTAATTAATGATTTGTTGTCGCCTACGTATGTGGAAATCCGAAAAACAATATTTGATTACCATCAGGGATTAGATATGATGACCGATAATTTAAAGTCGGCTAAGGAGAAAATGAAAACGGCTATTTTGGGTTTGAATAAATTGTATAATTCGAAACCTAATGCTTATTTAACCCGAATATTTTTTGATGCTAAATCCGATGAAGTAACTTCTGTTTTTTCGGGTGGACCAAGTATTGCAATTGCTGATTTGGTAGATAATTTAAACAAAATTTCGCCTATAAATTCAGGAAAATGGGCAACCTTAAAATTTTAATTCTTTTTACTACTTCATTAAACCTCATAAATAAATACGCTTAATGATTACTGCGCTATCTATAAAAAACTATGCTTTAATTGAGAGATTATCGATTGATTTTTCTAAAGGATTTTCGATTATTACGGGAGAAACCGGGGCAGGAAAATCGATTATTTTAGGTGCTTTAGGTTTGGTTTTAGGAAAGCGTGCCGATTTAACTTCCTTGAAAAACAAAGAAGAAAAATGTATTATCGAAGCACAATTTGATATTTCAAAATACAATTTGAAAGCTTTTTTTGAAGCAAATGATTTGGATTACGAAGAGGAAACGATTATTCGAAGAGAGATTCTGCCATCAGGGAAATCGCGAGCTTTTGTAAATGACAGTCCGGTAAATTTACAGGAATTGCAGGATTTAGGATTGTTTTTGATTGATATTCATTCGCAGCAACAAACCAGAGAACTTACCGATGAAAATGTTCAATTTGATATTATTGATGCTATTGCAGCCAATCAGGATGTGATTTTGGAGTATCAAGCTTTGTTAAAAAGCTATAAATCGGATAAGACGAAATTAAATTCGCTACTTAAAAAACTAAGCGAATCTAATAAAGAAAAGGAGTATCATGCTTTTTTACTAAATGAATTGCAGACGGCTCAGTTGAAATCCGGAGAGCAGGAGGAGTTGGAAAGTGTTTTTGAAAAGTTGAATAATGTAGAAAGCATTCGGGAAGCAATTGATAAATCGTTAGCGATTGCCAATGAGGAACAATTTGGGATTTTAAATAATCTGAAAGAGACTAAAAATGCGATTCAAAAAATAGCCGCTTTTGCTCCGGAATATCAGGAATTGCTGGAGCGAATTAATAGTTTGGCGATAGAATTTGATGATATTGCTGCCGAAATAAACCGTTGTTCAGAGCGAATTGTTTTTGATCCGGAACAATTGGAACAAACCAATCAAAAGTTGCAGCTGATTTATAATTTGCAGAAAAAACATCAGGTAGCCACAGTTGAAGAGCTGATCGAAATTCAATCGCAATTGGAAAGTGAAGTGCTTGAGTTGGGGAATATGGATGAAGCAATTGCTCTTTTGAATCAAACCATTGCGGAGAAAGTAGACGAATTAGATGCTTTGGCAACAACTATTCATAATAACAGAATTGAAGCCGTTCCAGTTTTATCGGAAAAAATGATAGCCATTTTGGCAACTTTAGGAATGCCTAATACGCGTTTTAATATTGATGTGCAGCAAACAGAAAGTTATTTTGCGAACGGAAAAGACGAATTACAATTTTTATTTTCTGCGAATAAAGGAACTGATTTTGGATTGCTGAAAAAAGTCGCTTCCGGTGGGGAAATGTCCCGAATTATGCTGGCTGTAAAAGCTATTTTGGCACAATATTCTAAATTACCAACCTTAATTTTTGACGAAATTGATACGGGAGTTTCGGGAGAAATTGCCATAAAAATGGGAGAGATTATGAAGGGGATGAGTCAGACGATGCAGATTTTTGCTATTACGCATTTACCGCAGATTGCCGCCAAAGGAGATGCTCATTTTAAAGTGTCTAAATCAACAGTTGATGAAGATACGCAGTCCGAATTGAGGTTATTGACAGAGGAAGAACGAGTAGTGGAAATTGCTCAAATGTTATCAGGAACTATTGTTTCTGATTCGGCTCTAAATCATGCAAAAGCCTTGTTGAACTAAAAAAATGCCCTATATTTGCCATCCAAAATGATGGCTTTTTCTGAAAAAGAAGTTGTTTTTACATTTATAAAATAGAAATAAAATATTGATACATTATGATCATAGAACCTAGAATGAGAGGATTTATTTGCTTGACGGCACACCCGGCCGGATGCGAGCAAAATGTTAAAAATCAAATTGAGTATGTTAAATCAAAAGGAGCTATCAATGGTGCTAAAAAAGTATTGGTAATTGGTGCTTCAACAGGTTTTGGTTTAGCTTCAAGGATTTCAAGTGCTTTTGGTTCTGATGCGGCAACAATTGGTGTTTTCTTTGAAAAACCTCCAATGCCAGGAAAAACGGCTTCTCCGGGTTGGTACAATTCGGCGGCTTTTGAAAAAGAGGCTCATAAAGCAGGTTTGTATGCAAAAAGTATCAATGGAGATGCTTTTTCTAACGAAGTTAAGCAACAAACGATCGAATTGATTAAAGCTGATTTAGGTCAGGTAGATTTAGTAATCTACAGTTTGGCTTCTCCGGTTCGTACTAATCCTAATACTGGAGTTACACACCGTTCGGTTTTGAAACCAATTGGGGCTACTTTTTCTAATAAAACAGTAGATTTTCACACTGGAAAAGTTTCTGAAGTTTCTATCGAACCATGTTCCGGTGATGATATCGAAAACACAATTGCTGTAATGGGAGGTGAAGACTGGGCAATGTGGATTGATGCTTTAAAAGCAGAAAATTTATTGGCTCCGGGAGCTACAACTGTGGCTTATTCTTATATCGGACCTGAAGTAACCGAAGCAGTTTACAGAAAAGGAACTATTGGTCGTGCTAAAGATCATTTAGAGTCAACTGCATTTACAATCTCTGACAGTTTAGCTGATATTAAAGGGAAAGCTTATGTTTCGGTAAACAAAGCGTTAGTAACTCAAGCTAGTTCGGCAATTCCGGTAATTCCGTTGTATATTTCTTTATTGTACAAAACAATGAAAGAAAAAGGAATTCACGAAGGTTGTATTGAGCAAATTCAACGTTTGTACCAACAAAGATTATTCAACGGAGCTGAAGTTCCTGTTGATGATAAAGGAAGAATCCGTATCGATGATTGGGAAATGCGTGAGGATGTTCAGGCTAATGTGGCTAAATTATGGACGGAGGCTACAACAGAAAACCTTGCTGAAATTGGAGACTTAGAAGGTTACCGTAAAGATTTTTATAACTTATTCGGTTTTGATTTGGCAGGAGTTGATTATAACGCGGATACTGACGAAATGGTTCAGGTTGAAAGTATTGCTGAGTAATAGTTTACAACGAAAAACTAAAAATCATAAATAATTAATACGCCTTAATTTTGAATGTATAAAATGCATTTGAAATTAAGGCGTATTGTTGTTTATAACCTATCTTTGTTAAAAAATTACATTTATATTGTACCATTAATACCTTTTTTAAGAATATGTATTTTTCTTTGATTATTCCTGTATATAATCGTCCGGACGAAGTGGATGAACTTTTAGAAAGTTTATCAAAATTAGATTATAAAGAGCCTTTTGAAGTGGTAATTGTGGAAGATGGTTCTTCCATTCGTTGTGAAGATGTTGTTCGTCAGTACCAAGACAAATTGTCGATTTCATATTATTACAAAGAAAATTCAGGCCCCGGAGATTCCCGAAATTATGGAATGAAAGTGGCTAAAGGAGAATATTTCATCATTTTTGACTCCGATTGTATCATTCCTTCGAAATATTTAACTGAGGTTGATAAGGCTTTAAAAGCCGATTATGTAGATTGTTTTGGTGGACCGGACAAGGCTTTGGATAGTTTTTCAAATATTCAAAAAGCCATCAATTTTGCAATGACTTCCTTTTTAACGACGGGAGGGATACGCGGTGGTTCGGAAAAAATCGGAAAATTTCAACCACGAAGTTTTAATATGGGAATTTCCCGAAAAGCTTTTGAAGCGTCTAAAGGATTCGGGAATATTCATCCGGGAGAAGATCCTGATTTGTCTATCCGATTGTGGAATTTAGGTTTCCAAACCCGACTTTTTTCAGATGCTTATGTGTATCACAAAAGAAGAATTGATTGGGATAAATTTTCGGTTCAGGTAAATAAATTTGGTAAAGCCAGACCAATTTTGAACAGTTGGTATCCGCAATACAGTAAACTAACGTTCTTTTTTCCAACAGTATTCATTATTGGATTGGCACTTTCTGTAGCTTTATTAGTGTTTACTTATGATTTTTTAGCTAAATTGTATTGTGTTTATTTCTTCATGATCTTTTTGGTTTCCAGTTATCAAAATCGAAGTTTAAAAATTGGTTATTTGTCGGTTACGGCAGTTTGGAAACAATTCTTAGGTTATGGAATGGGGTTTATGGAATCTTATTATAAAGTAATTATTTTAAAGCAAAAGCCGGAGGAAGCTTTCCCGAATTTATTTTTTAAAGTGTAATTATGGTTAAAGTTATTGGATTGACCGGTGGAATAGGAAGTGGAAAATCGACTATTGCTAAGTATTTAGTTTCATTGGGATATCCGGTTTATGTTGCTGATGATGCCGGTAGAAAAGTAATGCGGTTTCCGGAGGTCATTCAGGCTATTAAAGAAAAATTTGGAACAGCAATTTTTGACAATCAGCAATTGAACAGAGCAGCATTGGCTAAAATTGTTTTTGAGCATCCTGAAAAATTACAGGAACTGAATGCTATTGTACATCCGGCTGTTCGAAATGATTTTAAAAAATGGCTTGAAGAAAATCAGGATTCGCCTTATGTGTTTTACGAATCGGCAATTTTGTTTGAAAGTGGCAGCTATACTAATTTTGATAAAATAATAACCGTCACAGCGCCTTTGGAAACCAGAATTGACCGGGTTCTAAAAAGAGATTCAACAGACAGAGAGCAGCTTTTAAAAAGAATTAAAGCGCAATGGACGGATGAAGAACGTGTCGCCAAAAGTGATTTTGTTATTGAAAATTTGGATATTGATTTGGCAAAGTTAAAAATGGATGAATTTCTTAAAATTTTGACAATTAATTAATTCAAATAACAGATGTTAATGTTTGGTTAATGTATTATCAACCATAATGTTAAAATATTAATTTTGTTTTGATGAATAAATTATTTTTTAGATTTCTTGTTTTGCTGATGAGTTTGTCCCTGATAGGGATTATTCTTGTTCAGGTATATTGGTTCAATAGTTCGTTTAAGAATAACGATGAGCAGTTTGGGTACCATGTAAAACAGGTTATTGGTAATGTGGCTGAAAAACTGGAAAAACGTGAGGCTTTTAGTTTTTATAACAAGTATAATCATTATAAAGACAGTACAGGGAAAATTCCGGAAAGAAATGATTTATCTGAGTTTTATTATGTTCAAAAAAATCCAAAAACCAATAAAACGATCGTTTATTCGAACAGTATTATTTCTGAGGATTATAATATTTCGGCAGATTTATTTAGTAAGAAGTTTGGAAGTGAACGATTTAAAAATTTTAATTCCAGAAGAGTAACAGAGGTTTATAATAATAGTTCAATTGATAAACCGGGTTTGCAGCAAAGTATTGTTCCTGATGTAAAAATTGAAAAAGCCGGGAATTTAGATATTTTAGATAACGCTCAGTTTGAAATTTTTTTCAAAGACATTGCTTCAACAATGCCTTTGGAAGAGAGGGTTTCAAAAGAAACAGTTGAAAGTTTAATTAGAAAAGAATTAAAAGAATATGGTGTAAATACAAAGTTTGAATTTGGGATTTACAACGATGGGGTGGCAACCAAAATAAGATCGAATAATTTTAAATTTGATAAAGATGCTACTTATTCAATTTCGATTCTGGCTGATAATGAAGGGAATGAAAAATATAAGTTGTTAGTTACTTTTCCTCACAAAAAGAAATTTCTTTTGTCAGAATTAGTAAGTATTACAATCTTATCCATAATTTTTACGTTAATTATTTTAATTGCTTATACCAGCGCTTTAAACCAGTTGATTCGTCAGCGTCAGATTTCGGAAATTAAAACCGATTTTATCAATAATATGACGCATGAATTTAAAACACCAATTGCCACGATTAACCTGGCTTTAGATGCGATTAAAAATCCGAAAATTATTGAAGATAAGGAAAAAGTATATCGGTATTTACAGATGATTCGGGATGAAAATAAGCGAATGCATGCTCAGGTAGAGAATGTGTTGCGTATTTCGAAACTGGAGAAAAAAGAATTAGATATAGAAAAAGGTTCCAGCAATGTAGAAGAAGTGATTTATGATGCTATCGAACATGTGAATTTGATTTTACAGGATAGAGGCGGAATTATCAGAAATCATTTTGAAGCAGCCAGAACAACTGTTTTAATCAATGAAGTGCATTTTACAAATGTTGTGGTTAACATTTTAGAAAATGCAATTAAATATTCGCCGGAAGCACCTCAGATTGATATTTATACCGAGAATATTAAAGATATGATTTTGATAAAGGTAAAAGATCAGGGCTTAGGAATGAGTAAAGTGGCTCAGAAAAGAGTTTTTGAGAAATTTTATCGGGAGCATACCGGAGATTTACATAACGTTAAAGGGCATGGTTTGGGATTAGCTTATGTAAAAAGAATCGTTGAAGATCACAACGGACAAGTTTATGTTGAAAGTGAAAAGGGAAAAGGAAGTACCTTCATTATAAAATTACCTCTAATAAATTAGAATATGGAAAGTATAAATAAAAAAATTCTCTTAGTAGAAGACGATTTGAATTTTGGAGCTGTTCTTAAAGACTATTTGATGTTGAATGACTTTGATGTTACTTTGGCTAAGAACGGAATGGAAGGTTTTGAGAAATTTAAAAAAGATTCTTATGATTTGTGTATTCTGGATGTAATGATGCCTTATAAAGACGGATATACATTAGCTAAGGAAATAAGAGAGAAAAATGCCGAAGTGCCAATTATCTTTTTGACTGCCAAATCAATGAAAGAAGATGTTTTAAAAGGATATAAAGCCGGAGCGGATGATTACTTAAATAAACCTTTTGATTCAGAAGTTTTATTGATGAAAATCAAAGCTATTATCCAAAGAAAAGCTTCAGATGTGAAAGCAGAACAAGTTCCGTTCGAATTTACTATTGGTAAGTTTCATTTGAATTCTAAACTGAGATTCTTAAGTTTTGCAGGTGAAGAACCGGTAAAATTATCTCCAAAAGAGAACGAATTATTAAAAATGTTGATTCTTCACGAAAATGATTTGATGCCTAGAGAATTGGCACTGACTAAAATCTGGAGAGATGACAACTATTTTACTTCAAGAAGTATGGATGTTTACATTGCTAAATTGCGTAAATATTTAAAACAGGATGAAGATGTTGAAATCTTAAATATTCATGGAGAGGGTTTCCGTTTGGTGATTAAAAACAAAGCCTAAATAAATAAAAAGAAGCCGTCTCAAAACATAATTTGAGGCGGTTTTTTCATTTCAGTCTATTTGGTTTGATTTTTACTTCTGCTGAAAAAAACTAAAATTGTCCTT
>NZ_NASZ01000025.1 GCF_014596575.1 Flavobacterium pokkalii
ATTAGTTACTGTACCGGCAGTTACCGAACCTGTACTAGCACCATAACAAGAAGCATCCGTTTTAGAAGAAGTTCCAAGAGCTAAGGCAGCAGCAGGTTGAGTAATCTCAACTTCTGAACTTGTAACACTGCATCCATTAGCTTCAGTTACTTTAACTTTATAAAATCCAACACCTAAGCCGGTATAAACTCCATTTGAATCACCATTTGTTGGTAAGCCAGTTGGACTAAACGATCCTCCTGAAGTGGCAGAATATAATAAATCATAAGTTATAGTTCCAGTACCTCCAGTTTTAGTTGCTGTTACTGTACCATTAGAAGCGCCATTACAAGTTACATTTGTTTTTGTTATTGAATTAATTGCTATTGTACAACAGGATTCAACTGTTATTGATTTTGTTTCAGTGTCTGTGTCATTATCGCTATCAGTAACTGTTAAACTTACTGTTTTTGATCCTCCAGAAGAGTATGTCACTGTAATTGGACCACTTGATGTTGAAGTAGCAGGAGATGCTCCAGTACCAAAATTCCAAGCATAAGTTAAAGTTCCATCTCCTCCTGTAGAGATATTGGTAAATGTTACTTGTTGGTAAGTGTTTCCTGTACAACTTGGGATGTATGTAAAATCAACAGCTAAAGGTGTGTTAACAATTATGTTAGGGATACTGCTTGCTTGAGCACATTTTGAACCGACTGATTCGCTTGCGCAACTAGCTGCTGTACTACTAAACCCCCCTGTTTTCCAAGATACATAAATATTGCGTAGTTCAAGTTTACCACCACATGTAAAATTTATTTGTGAGATATTAATTGGTATCGTTGGAATTTGAGTTCCGGTAATTGGCTCAGCATAAGTGTATTTACCAGTTGTATTCACTTTAACATCATTCCAGTAAAGATCAAATTGCACATAAATGTTGTATTTTGGGCCTGTATTAACAGTTAAAAATAAATATGCAGTTGTTGCATCACCAACATTACAGATATCTAATGGAGAACCATCTGCTTTTCCAATAAAAGCAGTTGTAATGGTTAAATCGTTTGCAGTACAACCTGAAAAGGTACAAGCCGAAGTTTCGGGTAATGTTACTGAGGGATTGGTTTGCGAATAACTATTTGCTACTGAAAATAACAATATTAACAAGGCTAAAAATCGAATAAAAGTAATTTTTTTCATAATATTTATTATTTAAATAAATTTGGGATGAATGCTTTAGAAGATGAGGAGCTATCCAATTTTTCCATAAAAGAATTACTGATATGCGTTTCTTTTGTAGTTAGGATTGTTTTGGAGGGAAGAGTAGTTTTAGTTTCCATAATAATCAATTTTAAGATGATTGGAGCTAATTGATATAGCTAGAAATGTATTAATCTAATTTTACGCTAAGCTACTCACATTAAATCTCAGCAATAAATTTTCTCTTTAAACAACCTAAAAACTCGTTAAAAAGCGTTTTTATTTGTAAAACAAACCCTAGAATTGAGTTAATTTTTTGTTTATCTGTCGTGATTAATCAAAAAGTTCTGTTAATATCGGAACTCATTTAAAGGATGTAGCATTTTAAAATCAGCTAATGACTTTGTTGATTTTTTGTTTTTATGATATAAAATATTCAAAGATTAATTGTATCTTTCTGTTTAGGAAATTTATAATAACGTCATGTAAACAGAAACAATATGAAAAATCTAGTGTTAGTAAGGCATGCAAAATCAAATTGGGATATGCCGTTGAAAGATATTGATCGGCCTTTGGATCAAAGAGGGCTTCAGGATGCGCATTTAGTTTCTTCTAATATTCAAAAGCATGTTCCTAAAAAATATATTATTTGGAGTAGTCCCGCCAAAAGAGCTTCTGATACTGCGGTTATTTTTGCCCAAAATATGTTGTATCCCATAGAAAATATTGTTTATAAGGAGGAGTTGTACACTTTTGATGAAAAGCAGTTGGAACATATTGTAAAATCCTGTGCAAACTCATTTGATAGTGTAATTCTTTTTGGTCATAATGCTGCAATTACAAATTTTGTTAATAAATTTGGTGATGTATTTATAGATAATGTTCCTACAAGCGGCTTTGTTTCGCTTGAATTTGATACAGATTATTGGGATAAAATAAATAAAGGAAAAACTAAAAAAATAATAATGCCAAAAGATTTAAAATAAAAAATGTTTGATCAAAAATATATTGACAGAGAAAAAAGTTGGTTAGCATTTAACGCCAGAGTACTCCAGGAAGCAGCAGACGATTCGGTTCCATTATTAGACAGATTACGATTTTTAGGAATTTTTTCCAATAATTTAGACGAATTTTTCAGAGTTCGTTTTGCTGCTATTCGCAGATTGAGTTTGTCCGGAAAAACAGGAGAAAAAATTTTAGGAGGAATCTCGGCACAACAATTAGTTAAAGATATTACCGAAATTGTAATTGAACATCAGGCGGAAAGTTTGGCTATTTTGAAAGAAATAGAAGCCAAACTGGAAACCGAAAATATTTTTATTATCAATGAGAATGAAATTTCCGATGAACAGGAAATTTTTCTGAAAGACTTCTTTATTCAGTCTTTAAGTCCCGAATTAGTAACCATCATTTTGAATGATTTGGCCGAATTTCCTTTGCTGAAAGATAATGTAGGTTATTTGGCTGTAAAATTGGTGATGAAAAAAGATGGAGAAGTTCATTATGCTATTATTGAAATCCCAAAAACAATTAATCGTTTTGTGGTTTTACCGTCAAATGATAATAAAAAATATGTAATTCTCATTGATGATGTCATCCGACACAATTTACATAGTATTTTCAATATTTTTGATTACGACAGTATTTCGGCTCATATGATAAAAATTAGTCGGGACGCGCAGTTAGAGATTGATAGTGATTTGAGCAAAAGTATGCTTGAAAAAATTTCAACCAGTGTAAAAGACCGACGAATAGGAGAACCCGTGCGTTTTATTTATGATCAGTTGATTGAAGATGATACGCTTCAGTTTTTCCTGGATAAAATGAAAATTGTCTCGACTGACAGTATTATTCCGGGTGGAAGATACCATAACAGAAGGGATTATATGGAGTTCCCAAACTTAGGCAGATTCGATTTACTTTATAAAAAAAATATTCCTTTGCCAATTCCCGGATTGAGTCTGGAAGGAAGTATTTTGGAAAAAATCAGTAAAAAAGATTATCTGTTGCACGCACCTTATCAGTCTTTTTCTTATTTGACCAAATTTTTAAGAGAGGCCGCCTTAGATCCCAAAGTGACTACAATAAAAATTACGTTGTACCGATTAGCAAAAAATTCTCAAATTATCAGTTCGCTGATAAATGCTGCTAAAAACGGAAAAAAAGTTACGGTTCAAATCGAATTACAGGCACGTTTTGACGAAGCTTCGAATATTTCATATTCCGAACAAATGCAACAGGAAGGAATTGAACTTATTTTTGGTATCAAAGGTTTGAAAGTACACAGTAAAATATGTGTAATTGAACGAATTGAAAACGGAAAAAATAAGCGTTACGGATTTATTTCTACCGGAAATTTCAACGAATCTACTGCTAAAATTTATACTGATGTGACACTTTTTACCAGTCACCAACAAATTTTAAAAGATATTTCGAAAATATTTGAATTTTTCAATATTAATTATCGAGTTCATCGCTATAAACATTTGATTGTATCTCCGCATTATACCCGTTCAAAATTTTATAAGTTCATCGATAGAGAAATTATGAATGCCCGTGCCGGAAGATTGGCGTATATGAAGCTGAAAATGAATAGTTTGTCTGATTTTGATATAATTGATAAATTATATGAAGCCAGTAATGCTGGAGTTAAAATTCAATTAGAAGTCAGAGGAATCTGCTCATTAATTCCAGGAATAAAAGGGATGAGTGAAAATATTGAGGCCATCAGTATTGTGGACAATTATCTGGAACATTCCCGTATTTATATTTTTGCAAATGGAGGACAAACAGAAGTTTATATATCATCTGCCGATTTTATGACCCGAAATTTAGATGGCAGAGTCGAAGTTAGCTGTCCGATTTATGACGAGGAAATTAAAAAAGAACTAATTGAAAATTTTGATATTGGTTGGAAAGGAAATGTAAAAGCACGTTTTCATTCGTATAAATTAGACAATAAATACCGTAAGAATAACGGTAAAAATATCTTTAGAGCACAAATTGAAACGTATAAATATTACCAACGAAAGGTTGATTTATTAAAAGAAGTTATCTTTTAAAAAGTCATTAATAAAGTAAGAGAATGATAAAAATTAAAAAATATGCCGCCATTGATATTGGATCGAATGCGATGCGTTTGTTGGTAACCAATATTGTAGAACAGGACGGCAAAGAAACGCAGTTTAATAAAAGTGCTTTAGTGCGTGTTCCTATTCGTTTGGGACAGGATGCCTTTACCGTTGGAGAAATTTCTCAAGAGAATTCAGACAGGATGATTGATGCCATGAAAGCATTTAATCTGTTGATGAAAGTACATAAAGTGGAAGCTTATAAAGCTTTTGCTACTTCGGCAATGCGTGAAGCTTACAACGGAAAAGAAGTGGTAGCGATGATTAAGAAAAAAGCCGATATTAAAATTGAAATTATCGATGGCAAAAAAGAAGCTGCTATTATTGCTTCAACCGATTTGCATCATTTGTTAAAAACCGACAAAACCTATTTGTTTGTGGATGTAGGTGGTGGTAGTACTGAATTTACGCTGTTTTCAGACGGAAAAATTGTAACCTCTCGTTCTTTTAAAGTAGGTACCGTTCGTTTGCTTAATGAAATGGTTTGTGATGTGGTTTGGAATGAAATTGAAAAATGGATAAAAACTAATACTGCTGAGTTTGATGAAATTTCACTGATTGGATCCGGAGGAAACATCAATAAGTTGTTTAAAATGTCCGGAAAAATGCAGGACAAACCTTTATCATATTTGTATATAAATTCACAATATGCTTTTTTAAATTCGCTGACTTACGACCAAAGAATTTCCGAATTAGGTTTGAATCCTGACCGTGCTGACGTAATTATTCCAGCGGTTCGAATTTATTTAAATGCTATGAAATGGAGCGGGGCCAGAAATATTTATGTTCCTAAAATTGGACTTTCCGACGGAATTGTGAAAGCCATGTATTTTGGTAAAATTTAGTAAAAATGAATAAAAACAGATTGGAAGCTTTTAGCGACGGAGTGCTGGCTATTATTATCACAATTATGGTTTTGGAATTAAAAGTTCCGGAAGGAGCTTTGTTTTCAGATTTACTTGGTCTTTTTCCGGTCTTTTTGAGTTATGTGCTGAGTTTTATTTATGTTGGGATTTATTGGAATAACCATCATCATTTGTTGCATAGTGCTACCAGAGTTGATGGTAAAATTCTATGGGCAAATCTTCATTTGCTTTTTTGGCTTTCACTGATTCCGGCTTCAACGGCCTGGATGGGAGAGCATAATTTTGCCAAAGCAACTGTAACCGTTTATGGCTTGGTTTTATTTATGTCGGCTATTGCTTTTGTGATTTTACAAACAACAATTATTTGTTTGGATGGCGAAAAATCTTTTTTGGCAGAAGCCGTTGGTAAAGATGCTAAAGGAAAATGGTCGCAGACTTTGTATCTTTTAGCAATTGTAATTTCGTTTTTCTATCAATGGATTTCCTTAGTCATTTATTTAATAGTTGCCCTGATGTGGCTAATTCCTGATTCCAGAATTGAAAAGAAAATTTTGGAATCCGGAAAAAGTAAACATTAAGCGTTTATGTCTAATCCAAAAGTGGTTCGCAACAAATCAATATTTGGGTTGATTTCGTGTAAACGGTTGTATCTGTCCTGATCATTTAAGGCTTTTTTGATAGCAACATTTTCATTTACAATGATATCAATCGTAATGTTGTGGTTGTGAAGATGTCCTCGTAGATGTCCTAAAAGTCCATTCATTTCTTTTTCGAAATCTAATTTGGAACCTTCGTTAGGTAATTCAATACTAATGGTTGTGCCGTTTAAAACCGGATCATTGATAAGCAATAAAGATTCCATAATTTTAAATCCTTTATCTCCTAAGCGTTTGGCATAATTATTCCATTGCAACAACATTTCGGTTTCAGTAAAAGCTTCGGTAGGCAAATCCACAATTGGTCTCACAACTGTTTTTTTGTTTTGTTCCAATGCTTGTCTGGCTCGAATACTCGATAAAGATAGGGCAGAAAATTGCGGACCTGTTACTTCAGGTTCTGTTTTTTTTGTAGTTTCCGGTTTTTCGATTGCTTGATTTTCTGCTGAGACCGAAGTTGGAGTAGTTACAGGTTCGACAGCAGTATGGTTTCCAATAGTTTTTGTTTGTTCAACTATCGAATAATCGTTTTTTCTAAAATAAGTTGGTGGAATTATAAAGGACTCAGCTTTTTTTTTTCTCCATCAAAAGTGATAGAGGCCAATTGCATCAAACAAAGTTCAACTAATAATCGCTGATTTTGACTGAGTTTGTATTTTAAATCGCACTCATTGGCGATAGCAATTCCCTGTAAAAGAAATTCCTGAGAGCATTTTTGAGCCTGAACACCATACATTTTTTGAGCCTGTTCTCCCGCTTCTAATAAAGTTAAAGTTGAAGGCGTTTTACAAACCAATAAATCACGGAAATGTGAAGCCAATCCGGCAACAAAATGGTGTGCATCAAAACCTTTTGAAAGAATGTCGTTGAAAGCAATTAATAAATCCGGAATTTTATTTTCCAGAATTAAATCGGTTACATTTATGTATGTTTCGTAATCTAAAACATTTAGATTCTCAGTTACCGCCTGACGGGTTAAATTTGTTCCACAATAAGAAACGACTCTGTCAAAAATAGACAAAGCATCACGCATTGCACCATCCGCTTTTTGAGCGATAATATGCAAAGCATCGTCTTCAAATTCAATTCCCTGATTTTCGGCAACACCGGCTAAATGTTCTTTGGCATCTTTTACGGTAATTCTTTTAAAATCAAAAATTTGACAACGGGATAAAATCGTTGGGATGATTTTATGTTTTTCAGTGGTTGCCAAAATGAAGATTGCGTGTTTAGGCGGTTCTTCTAATGTTTTCAAAAAAGCATTGAAAGCTGCCGAAGACAACATGTGTACCTCATCAATAATATAGACTTTGTATTTTCCGGTTTGCGGAGGGATACGTACCTGATCAATCAGATTTCGAATATCATCTACCGAGTTGTTTGACGCAGCATCTAATTCGAAAACATTGAAAGCAAAGTCTTCGTTAGGATCATCATAACCCGGTTGGTTGATTTTTCGGGCCAAAATTCTGGCACAGGTTGTTTTTCCAACACCCCTTGGTCCTGTGAAAAGTAAAGCAGAAGCCAAATGATTGTTTTCTATGGCATTCAATAAAGTATTGGTAATCGCTTTTTGTCCCACAACATCATTAAATGTTTGTGGACGGTATTTGCGGGCTGATACTATAAATTGTTCCATAGAAATTTTATTCGAAAGCAAATATAGGTTTTAATTTAAAGATTGAAAAATTTAAATATTGAAGATTTTATAAAAAATTAGAATCCTGATTTGATTGTTTTTAAGATTGATTTTTCCTTCTGCTTCGGGATTTAATACTAATATTTAATAATAGTTGTGTGGTTTCATTGTTAGAATTGGCAGCAAATCCGGCAACGTAAACTCCTTTTTTTCCGGACTTGGATTGGATACCAAAAACAATGGCTTCGTCATCCGGATTGGATTCACCTTCATAACGATAAATATGTTTGATTTCAAATTTATCAGGGTTTTTCAAAATGACATCTTCATGTTTGTTAAAGTCATAATTAAAACCATTTTCGTTCAATTCGTCCAAGGCTTTTGAAACAGAATCGTAGTGGTATATAGGATCCATGGTGTAAAATATTAAGTGGTTAAAAGTTATTTAAATATAACCATTTTATTTTTAATGTATTGCGAAATACTTGTTAAAGTCGCTGTTTTGTACTTGTTGGCATGGTTTTTAAATTGTAATTTTGCACCACAGACCGCCTTATCGCTGTTCGCCTTGGCGGAGAGAGGAAAGTCCGGACACCATAGAGAAGCATAGCGGGTAACACCCGTCATCCTGTTTTTCGGGACGGATAGGACAAGTGCAACAGAAAGTATGTACAGGTAATGCTGTAGTGAAACCAGGTAAACTCTATGCGGTGAAATACCAAGTATATCAGCTCCCGATAACTATCGGGATAAAAAGGATTTCTCGTCCGTTGCTGAAGGGTAGGTAGCTTGATCTTGTTGGTAACAACAAGGCTAGATAAATGATAAGGGTCCCGATAGCTATCGGGATACAGAATCCGGCTTATAGGTCTGTTTTTTTTTTTTTTTTCTTAAAAAAATAAACCATTAAGAATTTAAGTTTCATTAAGTTCCTAACACTTAATTTTCTTAATCTCTTAATGGTTTAAAATTGAAATTTTATTGATTATTCTTCTTCGTAGTCTTCATCATCAAAATCATCATCTTCTGTTTCTTCGTCAGTTTCAAATTCGAAAAAACTAAAGACTGAACCTCCATAATTTTTTTGAAAGGAAAAATTAGCTAAATGGTCTAGTTGTGTATGTTTGGAATGCTCGATTATCATCATTCCTTCTTCATCCAAAATATTATTTTCAAAAACCAGTAAAACCACTTTTTCAAATTTTGCCTGATCCAAATCATAAGGCGGATCGGCAAAAACAATATCAAAATTGCTGTTACATTTTTCTAAAAATTTAAAAACATCACTTTTGACAGCGGCAATTGGGAAATCAAATTCGGCAGCGGTTTGTTTGATAAATTTAACGCAACCAAAATCACCATCAACCGAAGTGATAGGTTCGCTTCCTCGGGATGCAAATTCAAAGCTGATATTTCCAGTTCCGGCAAATAAATCCAAAATTTTTAAACCGTCAAAATTGAAATGATTGTTTAAAATATTAAATAAGGATTCTTTGGACATATCGGTAGTGGGACGTACCGGTAGTCCTTTTGGTGGATTGATGCGTCTTCCTTTGTATTTTCCTGAAATAATTCTCATGAATTAAAAAGTATAAAATGATTTCGGTTTTCGACTTCCGTAAAATAATTGTTCCATTTCAAATCTTCTACATCAATAAGCGAAACATTTCGAACGTATTTGTATGCAATTTTGAAAAACGGACTTTCAGCTGTGATGTTCCCAATTAATTCCAATGGAAAATTTTCAGGATTCATATTGAGTTGTTCGGCGGTGAACAAAATGTAATAGATAAAGTCTTCCGGAGTTTGGTATTCGAATGAATTGAATAATAACAACTTTTGGTTTTGAATGACTATAATTTCAAAATGAGTAGTGTTAAAATGAACCATCATTTTTTTTGTATCTACATTTTTAGAAGCATCTAATAATTTAGTGACCAAAATACTGTTGGCGTGTTTGTATTCAAAAGAACCAAATTTGTCTATAAAAAAATTATTCATGTTTACATACGGAATGTAAACAGCATTAATTCCATAATTACTGATTTCGTCGAAAGCAAAAAAATCAGTTTCAAAAACCTTAGTATTGTATTGCAAATAACTTCCTAAAAAGTTTTCGTCAAAAAGTGGTTCCGGTACAAAAGTGGACAAATTGTTACTATGAATCACCAAAACGTCGTCATACTGCTCATTCAATTCAGGATGTTCTGCAAAAGCATTGGCAAATAAATCTTCAATTTTTAAATTTTTATCAAAATTCCCAAATGGAATATCTTTAAAAGCGGAAACCGTATTGTTAAGTGTGTCAAAACAACAAAAAGAAAGTCCCGTCAGCGAAACCTGAATGGATAGTTTTTTATATTTCTTTTCGGTGATGTCCATTGATGTAGCTTTTTTTCTGAATCGCAAACTTACAAATTTATAATAGCAATATCAATTTAAAATTTAACACAAAGTATTACAATGGAAACACGATGATGTGCAAAGAATTTGTAATTAAAATTTACTCATATATATATAGGTATAAAAACTTATGTTGGCTTCATTAAATTTTATAGTTCTAAAGAAATACTTATATGACTTATGTGTTTCAAAAAAGCTATCTTTGAAACTAAATTACACTTCATGAATTCCTCCCAGTTTTATAGTCTTTTAAAAAAGAAATTTCCTTTTAATCCAACTTACAATCAGGAAATTTTTTTTCAAAAGATTGCCATTTTTTTGACAGAAACGACCAATGACCGACTTTTTGTTTTAAAAGGATATGCCGGAACGGGAAAAACTACTGTGATTTCTACGATTGTAAATAATCTGACGGAGATTAATAAAAAATATGTTTTGCTGGCGCCTACAGGTCGTGCTGCCAAGGTGATTGCTAATTATTCCGAAAAACCCGCTTTTACCATTCATAAGAAAATTTATTATCCCAAGAAATCTTCGGGAGGTGGGGTAACTTTTACGCTTCAGCCCAACAAACATAAAAATACGGTTTTCATTGTCGATGAAGCTTCGATGATTTCAGATGTAGATTCTGATTCTAAAATGTATGCCAATGGTTCACTGTTGGACGACTTGATAATGTATGTCTATTCGGGAACCAATTGTAAAATGATTCTATTGGGAGATACGGCTCAGTTACCACCTGTTAATTTAGAGGTGAGTCCAGCTTTGGATATTGATACCCTGAGTTTGCATTATAATATGGATGTCGATCATATTGAGTTGAACGAAGTCATGCGTCAGGAGGAAAGTTCGGGGATTTTATTTAATGCAACCGAATTAAGAGAGTTGTTGAAAGATTCATTCATTACCGATTTTCAATTTGATGTTCGAAAGTTTAAGGATATCGTTCGCTTAGTGGATGGTTATGATATTCAAGATGCCATTCATTCGGCTTACAGTAATTATAGTATTGAGGATACTGCTTTTATTGTTCGTTCCAATAAAAGAGCCAATCAATATAATGAGCAAATTCGTTCCCGAATTTTAGATAAAGAAAGCGAACTTTCTGCCGGAGATTTTTTGATGGTGGTTAAGAATAATTATTTTTGGTTGAAAGATTCCGACGAAGCGGGTTTTATTGCCAATGGTGATATTATTGAAATTTTGGAAATCTTTAAAATTGTCGAATTATACAGTTTTAAATTTGCCAAAGTAAAAATCAGAATGGTCGATTATCCAAATCAAAAAGCTTTTGAAACAGTTTTGTTGTTAGATACCATAAAAAGCGAATCGCCTTCTTTAACTTACGAAGAATCCAACCGATTGTATCAGGAAGTTTTGCAA
This sequence comes from Flavobacterium pokkalii, assembly GCF_014596575.1. Classification (GTDB taxonomy): domain Bacteria; phylum Bacteroidota; class Bacteroidia; order Flavobacteriales; family Flavobacteriaceae; genus Flavobacterium; species Flavobacterium pokkalii. Next base: position 11,255 of record NZ_NASZ01000025.1, read on the forward strand.
GATTATGTAGATGAACCCAAATACAAACAATTCCAGAAAGTAAAAGCCAATGAATATTTCAATGGTTTGCAGGTAAAGTTTTCGTATGCTATTACTTGTCATAAATCGCAAGGTGGGCAGTGGAATACTGTTTTTGTAGAGCAACCCTATTTGCCAAATGGTATCGATCGGGATTATATTCGCTGGTTGTACACCGCCATGACCCGTGCCAAAAACAAATTGTATTTAATAGGTTTCAAAGACGAAAGTTTTGCGGATTGATTTTGTTTTAGACCGTTTATTTTTTATAAACCATTAAGAAATTAAGATTAGTTAAGGAAAAACTTAATTTACTAAATTCCTTAATGGTTTAAAACATTAGAAACTTAATCTGGATTAAGTGCAAAATGCTAAATCCCGGATTAAATTTGTGTATTATTAATTGCAAATAATATTTTCAAAATGAATACTTTAAACGACCTACATAAAATTTCTTCAACTTTTTCGAATACAGCGAAAATGCCAGTTTTGTTCCTTGGCCACGGAAGCCCAATGAATGCTATTGAGGAAAATCAGTTTGTGGCGGGTTTTAGAAATTTGGCCAAAACTTTGCCACAACCCAATGCTATTTTGTGTATTTCGGCGCATTGGTTTACCAAAGGAACAAAAGTTACTGCTATGGAAATGCCACGAACTATCCATGATTTTGGCGGTTTTCCAAGAGAATTATTTGCGGTACAATATCCTGCGCAGGGAAGTCCGGAATTAGCGATTGCAACTAAAGAATTATTATTGCCTACCGAAGTAGAACTCGATCATGAATGGGGATTAGACCATGGAGCATGGAGTGTTATCAAGCATTTATATCCCGAAGCCAATGTGCCTGTTATTCAAATGAGTATTGATTATTCAAAATCACCACAGTACCATTTTGAGTTGGCACAAAAATTAAGTGCTTTGCGTCATAAAGGGATTTTAATTGTAGGAAGTGGAAATATTGTACACAATTTACGATTAGTAGATTTTTACAATATGGATGTAGATAATTATGGTTTTGATTGGGCAATTGAAGCTCGAAAAAAAGTAAATAAGTTTTTATTGGAAGGTAATTTTCAGGCGTTGATTGATTATGAAAAACAAGGACAAGCGTTACAACTCGCTATTCCTACACCGGAACATTATTTACCTTTAATTTATACTTTGGGATTAAAAGATAAAAATGAAGAACTGAGTTTGTTTAATGATAAATTATTGGGAGGTTCTTTGAGTATGACTTCGGTGAAGATTATGTAAAATTGATTTTATTATGGATTTAGTAGACAGACAGGTTAAAGTTTATCAAACATCAAAAAAGCTTATTTTTAAACCTCTATTATTCTGGGCTATAATTGTGATAATTGTTTGTGCAATTATGGGACAAATTGAATTAGTGCTTTTTTGGTTTGCAGGGATAGTTTTTATTGGTGTTTTAGGTTTTTTTATTTCTTCAAATTTAAAAATCACAATTGATTCAGATAAAGAACTGGTTGTTATAGATAAAACCAACTTTCTTGATAATTTAATTGAAACAAAAACATATATTTTGAATCGATATCATTTTAAAATCACATCAAGAAAATCATATAAAAACAGAATAAATTATTTTTTTGCTTTTAGAGATACCCACTATAAAGGAGGAGAATTATATTATAATGAAAATTTTTATACTGATGAATATAGTATAAGTGGGTTTTCTAAAAAAACAGTAAAATTGATAGAAAAAGATATTCAAAAAATACAAGATAAAATTCACCCAATGGTATTATAAGAATTAATAATTTTCCTTGTAATTTGATTTAGTTTTTAGAACTAATAAAAATTAAAATATATCTTTGCGCCTTAGTGCCTTTGCGGCAAATCCAAATTACACATGAAAATAATAGCAGTCATTCCCGCCCGTTACGCTTCTACAAGATTCCATGCCAAATTGATGCAGGATCTTGGAGGGAAAACAGTGATTTTAAGAACTTATGAAGCAGCGGTAAACACCAATTTGTTTGATGATGTTTTTGTGGTAACGGATTCCAGTTTGATTTTTGACGAAATTGTTTCTCATGGTGGTAAAGCCATTATGAGTATCAAAGAACACGAATCGGGGAGTGACCGTATTGCCGAAGCGGTGGAAAATATGGATGTCGATATTGTTATCAATGTTCAGGGTGATGAACCTTTCATTAATGCCGAACCTTTGAAAGAGGTAATCGAAGTTTTCAAAAATGATTTAGACAAAAAAGTAGATTTGGCTTCGTTGATGTATGAAATTAAAGAGGAAGAAGAAATCAACAATCCGAATAATGTGAAAGTAGTGGTGAACCAAAATAATTTTGCACTGTACTTTTCGCGTTCGGTGATTCCGTATCCAAGAGAGAAAAATGTTGGCGTTCGTTATATGAAGCACATTGGAGTCTATGCTTTTAGAAAACAGGCTTTGTTGGATTTTTACCATTTACCAATGAAAACTTTGGAAGCTTCCGAAAAATTAGAACAACTACGTTATTTGGAATTTGGAAAACAAATCAAAATGGTCGAAACGACTCACGCCGGAATAGGTATTGACACTAAAGAAGATTTAGAAAAAGCAAGAAAGATAGTTTAGTCTTTTTTGCTTTTTTCAAAATAACCTTTCGAATCAATTTTGGTGGAATAAAAATTCAGAAATAAAACCACAAACATTAAAACCAACATCGATTGGATAATAACCAAAATTTTCCCGAAAGTCTGTACGGGATATAAATCGCCAAAACCAATAGTGGTTGAAGTAACAGTGCTGAAATAAACGGCATCAAACCAGTTGTTAAAAGATTTATTTAAATATTCACCGGTGGAATATAAAACGGCAAATCCTAAAATCATTTCCAGATAATTAAAGAAAAGCAAAAGCATCGAGCGCTTATAAGAACGTGGTCGGGCAAATAAATCGGAAGCAAAAATTAAGGTTGGAATGTATAAAACGGTTTCCAGCATGACGTAAACCATCAATCCTAAAACCACCGGAAATTGTTGCCATTGATTGGTAATAATTATTACTGGCAAAGCTACTTTAAGCAAAATATAAAAATCCATTGCTAGATCTTCGTATTCCGTTCCTTTTTTGGAAGCCAAATATTTGATGTAAATCCCGGGAAAAATTAGTTGTGAAGTAGAAAGTAGCAAACGGACAATTTTTTCAATTCCGTTGTCGTCCTGATGATCGTTATTCCAAATGGCTTTGATGTTTTGAATGCGCTTTTGAATCGGATTCAATTTGGGCTCACGTAAATTGGTTACATTTCCTAAAAGCAATTTTCGGAGTATCTTTTTCATGGATAAAGATTATTTTATAAAAATCTAATGTACAAATAATACAATAAGTTGATGGTTTTGAAATAAAGAATTACTTAGGTCAAACTAATTTTTCAATTATAATAAGTTCGTTGTGTTTTTCAACTCTTGGAATCGATTTGATACTGCAATTTTCTTTAGAAAAATCGGAGATTAATTTTTGATTCCTAAGATTATCAGCCTTATTCAAAAGCATCGTATTGAAAAGAATGTTTCCCCGGTTTTTGAGTAAAAAACAAATCCGATCTATGAAAAAAGTTTCAAAAAGAAAATTGGGCATTTTAGTATCCTGAAAAACATCGACGACAATTAAATCGTATTTGTCTGTAGTTTTTAAAACAAATTCAAAAGCATCGTCAATTATAATTTTAAGTTGCGGAATTTCGTTTAATTTAAAGTAACGATTGGCAATTTGAATCACTTCCGGATCTATTTCAACACCTGTTATTTTTCCTGGAAAATGAATATCATCAATTAAAGTTTTAATTACACTCCCGCCTGCAACTCCAAGTATTAAAATGTGTTGCATATTTTTTATTTTTTCAAAACCAATATTTTTCAGTCCTAATTTTAAGATGCGTTGCAAACTTCCATAAGAATAATTAGTGTTCATAGAATCCATGACCAAATCGCCATTGGCCCAGGTGATTTCTAATGATTTGCTAAAAGCTGATTTTTGACTGTGAATTTTAATAGGGTAAAGGTAACTAAGCAATCTTTTTAGCATAAAGAAGGTTTTTCTCAAAAATAGGTTTTATTACGGAATTTAGATTGGATAATTTTAAAAAAAAAATAGATTTTTTCGTTTGAATTGAGTTCTGAAAAAAGTTGAAAATTGTTGTACTTCAGCGAGTAAAAACAACTTATTGAAACATAAATTATTTGTTTTTAAAAATGATAAAGTATTTATTTGTATGTAGATAAGTCTTTTGATTTCATTTAAATATTTAAGTTAAATTTCAAACTTTATTTATCTTATGAATTGGGTTTGTATGTTTTAAAAGTACCGTCCTTGTAGAAAAACACAATTTTTTCTATGTTTTCATCGAACGATGGAAATGAATTAGGCTCCTTCTTATCAATTTTATTAGGATTTATAGTTTCCGAATGTGTTTCTGAAAATAAATCTTTGTTTGCGTTTGAAACGGCATCAATGGTAGTATGAATAGGAGTAGATATAGTTTCTGTTTCAGGTGAATTTGAGTTTGTTTTAGGGAAATTACCTTTCCCGTTTAAAATCCAATACAGATCAATTTCAGGATAAACGTCTAAAATTTTCAGAATAAAATCCAAACTGGGTTTGTTTCTTCCGGAAAGGAGGTGAGACAAACTAGAACGTTGTACACCAATTTTATCAGCAAAAGCCGAGGCGTTCATTCCGTAATAATCGAGAATTATTTCGAGTCTTTTTATAAAATCATCTGTGTTTACCATTGTGAAATATATTTTTCAAAGCACTATTTACAAATGTAATGAAAAGCAACTGCGCAGGCAAATTTACAGTTGTAAATAGCTGTAATTGAGAAAAAATATCTTTAGATAAAGTTTAAGTTACGATATGTAACTGACTGATAAAAAGAATTTTATTTTGTGTTTTGTAAAACTATTACAAATGTTAATTTGATTTCTCCTTTTTAAGGAATTAATCTGGAAAAAGCTGTTTACAATATTAAAATATTAGAAATTTCATCTGTTTACAAATGTAAAAATAAAGATGTTTACTTTTGTAAATCAAAAAAAACAGGATATGAATTTAGAACAATTGTTTCTTGATAATAAAGAAAAAACGATTGAAGGGAGGTATTTGACATTAGAGTCTGTTGAGCCAATTTTAAAACGATTAAATACAGATAATCAACTTTCGGTTGTGGGGCAGTCGGTTCAGGGGCGAACGATTTATAAATATGTAATAGGTAGCGGGAAGACTAAAATTTATCTTTGGTCACAAATGCACGGTAATGAAAGCACAACAACCAAGGCTTTATTTGATTTCCTAAACTTATTGCACAGTGGCACTGAATTAGCGGAGCGTTTTTTAAGCAATTTTACTTTTTGCTGTTTGCCGATGTTAAATCCTGACGGGGCTTTTTTATACACCCGTGCCAATGCAAATGAAATTGATTTAAACAGAGATTCTCAAGCTTTGACACAGCCTGAAAGTAAAATTTTACGAGCTGTTTTTGAAGAATTCAAACCGGATTATTGTTATAATTTGCATGATCAGCGTACTATTTTTGGTGTGGCTGATACCGGAAAACCGGCAACGGTTTCTTTTTTAGCACCTTCATATAATGAGGAAAGAGAAATTAATGCATCCAGACAAAAAGCAATTAATCTGATTGCGGAGATGAATTTGGTTTTGCAGGAATTTATTCCGGGGCAAATCGGGCGTTTTGATGATTCCTTCAATATCAATTGTATAGGTGATACTTTTCAATATTTAGGAGTGCCTACTATTTTATTTGAAGCAGGACATTTCCCGGGAGATTATCAAAGAGAAATGACTCGTAAGTATATTTTTATCGCTTTGGTATCGAGTTTTATAGGAATTTGCGAAAACGTTGTAGTTGTCAACAGAACGAAAGAATATTTGAATATTCCTCAAAATAAAGTCGTTTTTTATGATTTAATGTATAAAAAGGTTAAAATAAATTATGACGGTAATGAAAAAATAACGAATTTTGCTGCACAGTATAAGGAGGAATTAGTTGACGGAAAAATTAATTTTAATGCTTATATTGCTAAAATTGACGATTTAGAAAATTTCTTCGGACATGAAGTGTTTGATGCTCAAGGGGCTAGCTATGAAGATGAAGACGGGAACTTTCCAAAAATTGATCAAAAAGCAAATTTTTGTTTAGGAAAAGAACAGAAATTTGTTAATGGATTAATAAAAAAGTAATTTTTTGTACGACTTTATCATTTTTATATATATTTTTATGGTTTAAAATGATAATTAATAATATAATTAGAGAAATATGAGTAAGTTCCGTTTAGATGAAGTAGATCATCAGATTTTAGACATGTTGATAGACAATACGAGAGTTCCGTTTACGGATATTGCTAAGAAATTATTAATTTCAGCTGGTACTGTGCATGTTAGGGTAAAGAAAATGGAAGATGCCGGAATTATTATGGGGTCCTCTTTAGTTTTGGATTATGATAAATTAGGCTATTCTTTTATTGCTTACGTAGGTGTGTTTTTGAATAATACTTCTCAAACGAAGTTTGTATTACAACGTATCAACGAAATTCCTTTCGTAACAGTTGCTTCAGTAACAACAGGAAAATTTAATATTTTCTGTAAAATCAGAGCAAAAGACACTAAACATGCTAAAGACGTAATCTTTATGATTGACGATATTGATGGTGTTTACAGAACTGAAACTATGATTTCTCTTGAAGAAAGTATCAACGATAAGAAGCGTTTGATGCATACTATTTTCAAAAATATGTAATTTTTGACTTGAATGTTATTTATATGAATACCTCAAGTTGACTCTTGGGGTAATTTTTTATAGAAAAATCACAATAGAACTCAATTAACTAAATAATTAAACATAATTTATGTATACGCTCCCTAAAATAGAACGTTTCAATCAAAATGTTCTCTCTAAATATCATATTTACAACAGCGTTTTCATTACTTTACCTTTTGATTCAATTGATAATACAGGTGCTTTACTTCCTTTATTCACAGAAGTTTGTGAAACAGGATATAAAAAAATGGAAACACCAAAGGAAATTTTTGAATTTTTCTCCAAAAAATACTTGCATACTGATGTAGAGGCTGATAAAATCGACTTAATGTTCCGTTTTATTCAGTATATCGAACGTCAAATTGTATTATTTGATGCGATTGAAGATGCCGCTTTTCCTATTGTAAATAATATGGAAGGGCGCGGTTCTTTGAGAGATATTAAAGAAAAATCAGAAGCCAGAGGAAATAATGAGGAATTGGCTGAATTTTTAGAAAATTTCAATGTCAGAACAGTTTTAACGGCTCACCCGACACAATTTTATCCTGGTCCGGTTTTAGGTATTATTAATGATTTGACTCAGGCAATTCGCGATAATAATTTATTGCAAATCAAACAGCTTTTGGCACAATTAGGAAAAACACCTTTTATCAAAAATGAAAAGCCAAATCCTTTTGACGAAGCGGTAAGTTTGATTTGGTATCTGGAAAATGTATTCTATAATACGGCCGGAGATTTAATGCATTATTTAGAAACGAATATTGCTCCAAATAAAAATATCAAAAACCCGATTATCCAACTTGGTTTCTGGCCGGGTGGAGACAGAGACGGAAACCCTTTTGTGACAACAGATATTACATTAAAAGTTGCTGACCGTTTAAGAACTTCTATTTTAAAATGTTACTATTTTGAAATGAGAAACTTAAAAAGAAAATTGACTTTCTCAGGTGTTGATGTTTTAGTTGCTGAACTTGAAAATAAATTATACCGTTCTGTGTTTTATTCTACAGGTGAAATTTTTATCACTTTAGAAGAATTTAAATCACAATTAAATAAAATTAAAACAATTATTGTAGAGCAACATCAATCTTTATATGTTGATGAATTAGAAGCTTTATTAATAAAAGTAAACTTATTCGGATTCCACTTTGCAACTTTGGATATTCGTCAAAACAGTAAAATTCACGATGCGGTTTTCAGAGATATTTTTGATTACTATTTAGCAAACGGCAGTGATGTTTTCCCTAAAAACTATTACGATTTATCAGAAGCTGAAAAATGTGAAGTTTTAACTCAGGTACAGGGGAATTTGAATTCGGCTGATTTTAAAAATGAAATGACTCAATCTACGATTGATTCAATCAGAGCAATTCAGCAAATTCAAAACGCTAATGGAGAATTAGGAGCGAACCGTTATATTATTAGTAACAATGAAAATGCGGTGAATGTTTTAGAAGCGTTTGCATTGTTTAGATTGAATAATTGGGAACATCCTTCAGTAGATATTGTGCCGTTGTTTGAATCTGTTGATGATTTGCAAAATGCACATAATGTGATGGAGCAATTATATACGAATCCGGTTTATGCTGCTCATTTGGCTAACAGAGGAATGAAGCAAACAATCATGCTTGGATTCTCTGACGGAACAAAAGATGGTGGGTATTTAATGGCTAACTGGAGTATTTATCAAGCAAAAGAACAGCTTACAGCCATGTCCAGAAAATACGGAATTAAAGTGATTTTCTTTGACGGACGTGGTGGACCACCAGCTCGTGGAGGAGGAAAAACACATAAATTCTACGCTTCCTTAGGACCGGAAATTGAAAACAAAGAAATTCAGGTAACAGTTCAGGGGCAAACAATTAGTTCTAATTTTGGAACCTTAGATTCTTGTCGTTATAATTTAGAAAATTTATTAAGTGCCGGTGTTACTAACCAGGTATTTAATAAAGAATTAAATAAATTGTCTGAAACAGATAAGGAAGTAATGACACAATTATCGGAACTGGGATATGAGAAATATTTGAGTTTCAAGAATCATGATAAATTTATTCCGTACTTAGAAAAAATGAGTACGTTGAAATATTATGCTAAAACTAATATTGGTAGCCGTCCGACAAAAAGAAGCAAATCTGAAAAATTAGATTTTAAAGATTTAAGAGCAATTCCTTTTGTAGGTTCATGGAGTCAGTTGAAGCAAAATGTACCAGGTTTCTACGGAGTAGGTTCTGCTTTGAAACATTTTGAAGAAACAAATCAATGGGATAAAGTTCAGGATTTATACAATCATTCCTTGTTCTTTAAAACATTATTAGAAAACAGTATGATGTCATTGGCAAAATCATTCTTCCCATTGACAGCTTATATGAAAAATGATCCTGAATTTGGAGAATTCTGGCAAAATATCTACGATGAGTTTTTAGAAACAAAACGTTTGTTATTGAAAATTGCCGGTCATAAAGAACTGATGGAAAATTATCCTGACGGAATGGCTTCGATTCAAATCAGAGAGCGTATTGTGTTGCCTTTATTGACAATCCAACAATGTGCTTTATTACGAATTAACGAATTGAATAAAGAAGCTAATCCGGATGAAAAACTGATTAAAGTTTACGAAAAAATCGTAATGCGTTCTTTATTTGGAAATACTAATGCAAGTAGAAACTCAGCTTAATTTATGAAGCGAATAGCTATTCCCAACAACGAATACGCTGGATTTTATGCAACTTATATGCAGGAAGCCGGTGATGAAGATTTGTATGAAGACTTAGAAATAAGTCTTCATGCTTTTATTCGTTTTGTTCAGGATATTCCAATGGATAAATTTGATTATCGCTATGCCGAAGGCAAATGGACAATCAAAGAAATTATTCAGCATGTAATTGACACCGAACGTGTTTTTGCTTATCGGGCTTTGCGAATTTCAAGAAATGATAAAACGCCTTTGCCCGGATTTGATGAAAATGATTTTGTTTTGAATACAAATGCTAACGACAGACATTTGCAAAGCTTATTAACCGAGTTGTCTATTGTTCGCCAGAGTACTTTAGCACTTTTTAAAAGTTTTTCAAAGGAACAATTAAAAAGAATCGGAATAGCTTCTAATAATGAAATTTCGGTTCGTGCAATTGGTTTTATTATTATAGGACATCAAAAACACCATCAAAGAATTTTTCAGGAACGCTATTTATAGATTATCAAAAACAACAGACCAGCTTTTCAATTTGTTTTCAAATGACATTGTATTAGCGGGACTGGTAGAAGGCATTACATGATACGTAATGCCTTTTATTTTTCCGAAACTTTTAATGAAATAACGATGACTTTCCTTTCCGTTGAAAACTATCGTTTTTATTGCAGGATGTTCGTCGAATAATTTCTTAAAATTATTTGGTTGTTGATTTTTGATATGAACATCCAAACTTCCTTTGCGTTCACAATTTTGGAGTACATCCCAAATTCCAATTTTATTCCTGGTTAAAAGTTGGATTCTTTCTTCGTAAATTTCAGAAACAACAGTTTTTCCTAAAACAGTAAAAAGAATTTTCCAGAAATGATTTCTCGGATGCGCATAATATTGCTGTTTTTCTAAAGAAGCAATTCCGGGCATGGTTCCCAAAATCAGAATTTTAGTTTCTTTATTTACAAATGGCGGAAAGGAGTAAATCATGAATTTTCTTTTTCGATGATGGTTAATCCGATTCGGATTTTTTCATAACTTATTTTTTCTTCAAAATAATCAAAATAAGGTTTTAATGCAGTAGGATTTTTTAATTCAATTTTTGCTTTGGCAATTAAATCAACTTCTTCCTGAGTGATAAATTGCGATAAATCAATCGCATTTCCGTCTAAATATAATTTGGCTAAATGTGAAATAATTGTGCTTAAACCTAGTTTTCTTTTGGTTGCAATTTCTTCTACACTTAAGTCTTCGTTATAAAGAGTCAATGTTTCTTTGTAGGTACTGGAAGTTTTTTGTTTTTTAAGCTTTTTGTCCTTTTGAAAAGCAATGATTGTTTTGATAAAAGCGTCGCCGTATTTTTCTAATTTACTTCTTCCAACTCCGTCAATGGCAATAAATTCTTCTTCGCTCATCGGACGATTGATTTCCATTTGTCGTAAGGTAGCATCGCTGAAAATAACATAAGCAGGAACATCTTCTTCTGTGGCAATTTCGTAACGTAATTTACGTAGACTTTCAAATAATGAATTTGTAATTGTTTTTGTTTGGGTAGTCGGTTTTTCTTTTTTCCTGTCTTCCTTAATTTTGATTGTACTGAGTTGTACTTTTTCATTTTCAAATAAAACCTTTTTTGCCAAAGAAGTCAATTTGATTTTATTTTGTTGGTGAAAAGCAATTTCACAATAGCCTAAATTGATTAACTGAATCAAATATTGATTCCAGTCCTGCCAGGAAGTTTCAATTCCTACGCCATAGGTTTTCAGGTTTTGGTACTCTTTTTCGTAGATAAAAGCATTTTTAGAACCTCTTAAAAAATCAATAATCACAGGTAAAGGTTCGGATTCTTTGAGGCGAATAATAGCCGAAAGTGCTTTTTGAGCCAAAATCGTACCATCGAAAAATTCCGGTGGATTTTTACAAATATCACAGTTGTTGCAGTTTTCGGTAACGATTTCTCCAAAATAAGAAAGTAATATTTTTCGACGACAACTTAAAGCATCTGCATATTGCTTCATACGTTCGAGTTTTGCCAATTGGATTTCGGCATTTTGTCCCTGCGAAGCAAATTTTTGAAGCTGAATAACATCTCCGTAACTTTCAAATAAAATAGTTTCGGAAGCTAAGCCGTCACGTCCGGCACGACCAATTTCCTGATAATATCCTTCGATATTTTTGGGAAGATTGTAATGAATTACCCAACGTACATTGGATTTGTCGATTCCCATTCCAAAAGCTATCGTGGCACAAACTACCTGACATTCATCGTTTATAAATTCATCCTGAGTTTTAGAACGAATTTCAGCGTCTAAACCGGCATGATAAGCTTTGGCGGCAATTCCTGCTTTTTGTAATTTTTCAGCAAGTTCTTCAGTTGCTTTTCTGCTTAAGCAATAAATAATTCCGGAATCGTTTGTTTTGGATTCGATAAAATCAATAATTTGTTTGACTCTGTCTAAAGCCGGACGAACTTCCAAACTTAGATTTTTCCGGTCAAAGGAAGCGATAAAAACCTTGGGTTTTTTAAGGTTTAACTGTTTGCTAATATCTTCACGTGTAGCTTTATCGGCAGTTGCAGTTAAAGCTAAAATCGGAGTAGAAGGGAAGCGGTTTTTGAGATAACCTAAATTGGTGTAAGCCGGTCTGAAATCATGTCCCCAGGACGAAATGCAATGTGCTTCATCAATAGCAATCAAACTGATATTGATGGTGCTAAAAATATTTTCTAAATACGATAAACTCTCGGGAGCAATATAAACGAGTTTTATTTTTTGATTAATGATGTTGTCTATATGCTGTTGTTGTTCATCTTCTGTTTGTGTACTGTTAATGTAACAAGCCGGAATTCCATTGGATTTTAAACCATCAACCTGATCTTTCATTAAAGCAATCAGAGGCGAAATAACAATGGTTAGTCCCGGAAATAATAGGGCTGGTAATTGAAAACAAATCGATTTTCCTCCGCCTGTAGGCATAATAGCCAAAGTGTCTTTGTTTTGTAAAACCGTATTAATTATCTCTTCCTGATTTGTTCTGAATTTTTCAAATCCAAAATTTTCTTTAAGTGTGGTGTGTAAAATTTGAGAAGTAATCATTTAAGGAAGCTTGTTTTTTTTTGAAAAATTTTACAGTTTGTAAGGATAAAAAAAGGAACTCTTTTTGGAGTTCCTTTTCGTTTTGTATTCTTATGAATTAATCTTCGTCATCGTCATCTTCTTCATCGGCGATGTCTTTGTCGTCTCCATCTTCATCTTCATCGTCAAGTTCTGGCTTGTCATTATCATCATCATCGTCGTCATCGTCACTGATGTCATCATCCATATCTAAACCTTTAATTGGAGCAATTGGTTCAATTACATCATCGATATCATCATCTTCATCAAAATTCTCAATTCTGTCAGCAAGCTTAGTACTTACTTTTACTAAGTAAATAGTGTCTTCTGTACGAACTTCAACTGCTTCAACTAATTCATTTTTGGCGTTTTTAAAACGAATGATATCTTCGTCATCATATCCATCAGGAAATTTTTCAACCAATAAGTTTAAAATTTCGTTAGTTAGTTTAGCATACTCAACAATAACTCTTCTCATATAAATGGTATTATAAATCTAATAAATAAGCAAAAATTAATGGCGCCACAATAGTAGCATCTGATTCGATTATGAATTTAGGAGTGTTGATATCTAATTTACCCCAGGTAATTTTTTCATTAGGAACCGCTCCGGAATAAGATCCATAACTTGTTGTTGAATCAGAAATTTGGCAGAAATAACTCCAGAAGGGAACGTCATGCATTTCCATATCCTGATACAACATTGGCACCACGCAAATAGGGAAATCTCCGGCGATACCTCCACCAATTTGGAAGAAACCAATACCGTTTTCAGAATTTTTAGTGTACCAATCAGCTAAGAAAGTCATGTATTCAATACCTGATTTCATGGTAGAAGCTTTCAATTCTCCCTTGATTACATAAGAAGCGAAAATATTCCCCATTGTACTGTCTTCCCATCCCGGTACAATAATAGGCAAGTTTTTCTCAGCAGCTGCATACATCCAGCTGTCTTTTAAGTCAATTTCGTAATATTCTTCTAATACTCCCGAAAGTAACATTTTGTACATGAACTCATGAGGGAAATAACGTTCTCCTTTATCATCAGCATCTTTCCAGATTTTGTAGATGTGTTTTTGTAATCTGCGGAAAGCTTCGTGTTCCGGAATACAGGTATCTGTTACACGGTTTAATCCTCTTTCTAATAAATCCCATTCGTCCTGTGGAGTCAAATCACGGTAGTGAGGTACTCTTTCGTAGTGAGAATGAGCTACTAAGTTCATAATATCTTCTTCAAGATTTGCTCCTGTACAGGAAATAATCTGAACTTTATCCTGACGAATTACTTCGGCAAATATTTTTCCAATTTCGGCGGTACTCATGGCACCTGCCATACTCACTAACATTTTAGCACCATTCGCTAATTGTTGTTCGTATGCTTTGGCAGCGTCAACTAATGCAGCTGAATTAAAGTGTAAATAGTGTTTTTCAATAAATTGACTGATCGGTCCTTTACTCATTTTATAGGGTTTAAATCATTAGTAAATTTATCATATTTAGAATCTAAATCGGTTCAAATATAATGAAATTATAAATCTACCAAAGGTGTATTTGATTAATTATTTTTTATTTGTAGCCTAAAATTTTTAATACTTCTTCAGAGGTTTGTTGTTCCGAAAATACTTCCGTTGCAAGGATACCATTTTCATCTCTGTCAATTAAAATGTGCTTAGGCTGCGGGATTAAACAGTGGTGTAATCCACCGTATCCGCCGATTGTTTCCTGATAAGCGCCCGTATTAAAAAATCCGATATAAAGTGGTTTTTCTTTGTTGTATTTCGGTAAATAAATCGCGTTCATGTTTTGCTCCGAATTGTAATAATCGTCGCTGTCGCAAGTAAGTCCGCCCAAAAGTACTCTTTCGTAAGTATCGTTCCAGCGGTTAACGGCTAACATGATAAAACGCTTGTTTATGGCCCAGGTATCCGGTAAAGTGGTGATGAACGAAGAATCAATCATGTTCCACTTTTCTCTGTCGTTTTGTTGTTTTTGGTATAAAACCTGATAAATTGCACCGCCGCTTTCTCCAACAGTAAAGGAACCAAATTCCGTAAAAATATGCGGAACATCTACTTCGGCTTCTTCGCAGGCAATTTTAATTTGATTGATGATTTCATCAATCATGTATTGGTAATCGTATTCAAAAGCCAAAGAATTTTTGATAGGGAATCCACCACCAATGTTCAGTCCGTCTAATGTTGGACATTCTCTTTTAAGTGCAATATATACTTTGATACATTTTACTAATTCGTTCCAATAATAAGCCGTATCATTGATTCCGGTATTAATGAAAAAGTGCAGCATTTTTAATTCAAGATTTGGATTGTCCTGAATTTGCTTTTTGTAAAAATTTACAATGTTTTTATAACCGATTCCTAAGCGGGAAGTATAGAACTCAAATTTTGGTTCTTCCTCAGCAGCAATACGAATTCCAATTTTGAATTTTCCTTTGATTTCCGCCTGAAGCAAATCTAATTCTTCGTAGTTGTCAATAATAGGAATGGTATTTTTATGTCCGTTATTGATTAATCGGGCAATATTAGAAATGTACTCATCTCTTTTAAAACCATTACAAATCACATAAGTACTTTTGTTGATTTTACCGTTTTTTAGTAAATTCTCAACAATATTAATGTCAAATGCCGATGATGTTTCAACGTGAATATTGTTTTTAAAAGCTTCATTCATAATAAATTCAAAATGAGAGCTTTTGGTGCAATAACAGTAATAGTATTTTCCCTCATATTTGTTTTTCTCCATCGCTCTACGAAACCAACTTTTAGCTTTGTTGATATTGTTGGAAATTTGAGGTAAATAAGTAAATTTTAAAGGGGTACCGTATTTTTCAACCAATTTCATCAAATCAATGTTGTGAAATAAAAGGTTGTCTTTGTTTAGTTTAAATTCTTCCTGAGGGAAATAGTAGGTTTGATTAATTAAGTCCGAATATTTAGTATTCATTTTTTTAGGATTTATGATTTTATAGTTTTAATGAAATAAATTAAACTATAATTCAAACCCTGATATTGGCATAAATAATCTGCAATTTTTCGTTTTCTACTTTTAAGAATTGAAAAATATCAAAATGAAATTGTCTCGCAACACAAAAAAAACGTTTCAATATTCTTTGAAAAGAAGTATTGTTCACGCCTTGGCTGGAGCGGTAGTTTCGTTGTTTTTGATCTTTTTTCATCGCGGCAAATGTAAAAAATAAAATATAAGTGATGCAATCCTTTTTTATAAAAAAAAAAGGTTACGATTTGTAATCTTCAAAGGCTTCAAGAATCAATTCATTCTCAACTTCTTGGTTGATTTTTATCTTTCCGATACCTTCAATTAAAGCAAATTGAATGCTTCCGTATTCGTTCTTTTTGTCGTGAATTAACAAATCTAAAATCGGTTTGATATCTTCTTCTTCAAATGTAATATCTTCATAAATTGATTTTAAAACGGTTTTGATTTGAATGTATTCCTCTTTTGTAATTAAACCTTTGTGTAAAGAAATAAAACTTTCCAAAATCATTCCTACAGCAATTGCTTCTCCGTGAAGCAAAGTAGTTTTATTTTCATTTTCCAGAAAATAACCTTCGATAGCATGACCTAAAGTATGACCAAAGTTCAATGCTTTTCGGATGTTTTTCTCCGTTGGATCCTGTTTTACAATTTCGTTTTTAATTTCAACCGAACGATAAATTAATTGATCTAAAGCGTCAAAATCAATTGTTGATATATCTAAAAACTCTTCCCAGTACTTTTTGTCATAAATCAAACCGTGTTTTAGCATTTCGGCAAGACCGGAACGCATTTCGTTTTGAGGAACCGTTTCTAAAAATTGTGTATCAATCAAAACCATGCTGGGAACGTTAATTACACCGATTTGATTTTTTAAATTTCCTAAATCTACTCCGTTTTTTCCACCAACAGAAGCATCCACCATAGAAAGTAAAGTAGTTGGAATGTGAATGAAATCAACGCCTCGCTTAAAGGTCGAAGCCACAAATCCGCCTAAATCAGTTACAACACCACCACCTAAATTTAACACCAAACTTTTTCGGTCGCCGCCAAGTTCTGTCAATACTTTCCAAATTTCAACGCAGGTTTCGATGTTTTTATTTTCTTCTCCGGCCTCAAATTCTATAATTTCGACATTCAAATCGGTTTCGATTAACGGCAATAATTTTGGTAAACAAAATTCATTCGTATTGCTGTCAACAATTATAAAAATGTTTGAATATTTATTTTGGCTGATGTGAAGATTTAAAGCTTCGTATGCTTTTTCGTTAAAATAGATTGGGTAATTATTGGCTTGAATTGTTTGCATCGTCATTAATTAATTTGAAATGCAAAATAAGGCAATTTCGAGTAATTATTATTCATAACTCTGTCTATATTTGTTTCAAATAATGAAAAAAAATGAAAAAGATTTTTAAAAATACCGAAATCGCTTTTGCTTTAAAGAGCGACACCGAATTAGACAGGGCTTTTTTTCTTTTCAAAATGATTTCCAGTCAGCCTTTGGTACGAATTGGTACAGCGGTTACCAATTTTGCTTTAAAAGTTCATCTTCCGGTAGAAAAATTAATTCGAGCCAGCGTTTTTGATCATTTTTGTGGTGGCGTGAATGAAGAAGACTGTCTTTCGGTGGTTGATAAAATGTACACTAAAGGAGTTTCTTCGGTTTTGGATTATTCTGTAGAAGGAAAGGAGGAAGAAGATCAGTTTGAAGCGGCTTTGAAAATGACTCTGAAAACAATTGATTTTGCTCAGGAACGTAAGGCAATTCCATTTGCAGTTTTTAAACCTACTGGGCTCGGAAGAATTGATTTGTATGAAAAAGTGGGAGCTAAAATTGCTTTGACGGAAGCGGAACAGGCTGAGTGGGATAGAGTAGTGGAGCGCTTTGATATTATTTGCAGTGAAGCGCATAAAAAAGATGTAGCTTTATTGATTGATGCAGAAGAAAGTTGGATGCAGGATGCCGCCGATGATATTGTTGCCGATATGATGCGTAAATACAATAAAGAAAAAGCAATTGTTTTTAACACCTTGCAAATGTATCGTTGGAATCGTTTGGATTATTTGAAAAAATTACACGAACAAGCCAAACAACAAGGTTTTCATATTGGAATTAAGATTGTTCGCGGGGCTTATATGGAAAAAGAAAATGACAAGGCAGCTGAAAAAGGATACAAATCACCGATTTGTACTTCAAAAGAAACGACAGATGCGAACTACAACGCTGCAATTTTGTATATGCTCGAAAATATTGATTCGATGTCTATTTTTGCAGGCACACACAATGAAGAAAGTACGTATTACTTAATGCAATTGATGGAAGAAAAAGGAATTGCAGCCACCGATAACCGAATTTGGTTTGGTCAATTGTATGGGATGAGTGATAATATTAGTTATAATTTGGCTTACAATGGTTACAATGTGGCTAAGTACTTGCCTTTTGGCCCGGTAAAAGATGTAATGCCATATTTAATCAGACGTGCCGAAGAAAATACTTCGGTTGCGGGACAAACCAGTCGCGAATTGA
Organism: Flavobacterium pokkalii; assembly: GCF_014596575.1. Taxonomy (GTDB): domain Bacteria; phylum Bacteroidota; class Bacteroidia; order Flavobacteriales; family Flavobacteriaceae; genus Flavobacterium; species Flavobacterium pokkalii. The sequence continues at coordinate 29,408 of NZ_NASZ01000025.1, forward strand.
AAATGCTTAAAAAAGAACGCAAAAGAAGAAAGAAAGCATAAAACAACTTATTATTTTACCACAAATTGCACAAATTTTTACCAATTGAATTGTGAAAGTTTGTGTTTTTTTTATTGACAGATAAGATTTTTGCCTGATTGCACTATAGAAATTTAGCTTTCAATTCCGGAGTCGGAATCATGCATTGCTCTTTTTTGCCGTACCATTTGTAGCGGTTTTTGGCAATATAATCGTAAATGGAATCCCGAATGCCAATTGGAAAAATTTTAAAAATTCCCAATAGAGAATAAACCGAATGAAATTCAGCCACAATTTTTAAAGCAGCTTCTGATTTTAAATAATAAGCCGTTCCGGGTTCGTACAAAATGATACTATCTGTAATTTTTGGATTTACACCAACATAATTACAAATTTCCTGACCAAGTTCGGATTGTAAAGCCACAAACCTGAAAACATCTTTTTTGTCTCTTTCAATAATAAACTGCACTGACGAATTGCATAAATTACAAATGCCATCAAAAAGAATTATTTTTTTGTTTTTAGGTAGGTTTTGCATTTGGTTAAGTCATTGCTTCGTTCCGATAGCTATCGGAACGAAGCAATCGCATTTTTGTTTTTACGTACTGATTTGCTTATCCTAGTGAGATTGCTTCGTTCCTCGCAATGACACTGATTACTGCTTACTGCAAACTATTTTTTCACCGCTTCAACTAAATCCAACTCATCCAAACTAACCTTAGAAGTAAACAGACCATAATTTACGGTTGCTTTGTTTTTCTCAATTGAGTCAATGCTTCCCACTGCTTTACCATCAATCATTCGCACGCGGTCACCTACTTTTAGAATTGGTTTTGGTTTTTCAACCACAGGTTTTAGTTTCTTTTCTTTTTTCTCTTTTCTGATTTCTTCCACCTGAACCTGAACTTCTTCTATAATTTCTTTTTTCTTGGCAATTATCGCTTTAGTTTCTTTTGGAGTGGCTTTTTTACGTTTGGAATTTTCGATTTCTACAATCTTTAAAAATTCACCAATCAGCTCTTTTTTATTTTTATTGTTGAAATATTTTTCGGCCAAATCATCCACCTTTTGACCTATATAAATGGCTTTCTGATTACTGTCATATAGCTCCTGATAGCTTTCCAGTTTTTGTTTTATTTTGGTATTGATAGATTCCATTTTTTTGCTCTCTTCACGAGCCCGGGTTTCTTCTTCTTTTAAATTCAAAGAGGTTTTCTCGAGCTTAGAGCGTTCTTTTTGTAAGTTGGCAATGGTTTTGTCAAAACGAACTTTTCCCACTTCGATTTTCTTTTTCGCCCGATTAATCAAACCAAAAGGAATTCCGTTTTTCTGTGCTACTTCAAATGTGAAAGAACTTCCGGCCTGACCTAAAACCAATTTATACATGGGTTCTAATGATTTTTCGTCAAAAAGCATATTGGCATTGGTTGCAAAAGGCAGTTCATTAGCCAGAATTTTCAAATTGGCATAATGTGTCGTAATAATCCCAAAAGCTTCCCGATGATAGAATTCTTCCAGGAAAATTTCAGCCAGAGCACCACCTAATTCAGGATCAGAACCGGTACCAAATTCGTCAATTAAAAACATCGTTCTACGATTGCATTTTTTCAAAAAGTAGTTCATGTTTTTTAATCGGTAACTATAAGTACTTAAGTGATTTTCAATAGATTGGTTATCTCCAATATCTGTTAGTATTCTGTCAAATAAAAAAGTTTCTGAACGTTCGTGAACTGGAATCAACATTCCGGATTGTAACATCAATTGCAGTAAACCAATCGTTTTTAAGGAAATGGTTTTTCCTCCCGCATTAGGTCCCGAAATCACAATAATTCGATTTTCCTGCTGTAATTCTATGGTTTGCGGATAGGTAATTTCCTTTTTCTGTTTGTTAGTCAAATACAAAATAGGATGGTACGCTTCTCTAAAATACAAACGGCGTTCTTCGGTGATATTAGGAAGTATTCCGTTGATTTTTTCAGCATATTTTGCTTTGGCAGCAATCACATCAATGTCGCTTAAAAATTCCTGATATTCTTTTAATAAAGGAACAAAAGGACGAATGGCATTGGATAATTGTTTTAAAATACGGGTGATTTCTTCTTTTTCCTCGTATTCTAAATTGCTCAATTCACGCGAATATTTTAAGGTCATTTCGGGTTCAATGTAGGCGATACTTCCTGTTTTTGAACTGCCTAAAATGGTTCCTCGTACTTTTCGCCTGTGCATCGCCAATACTGCCAAAACACGACGATTTTGCACAAAACTTTCCTTAATATCATCCAGATAGCCTAAGCCATTGTATTGTTGCAGCGCAATTCCAAAACTTTGATTCACTTTTCCTCGAACCAAATTCATATTTCGGCGAATATCGGATAACGCAGGAGAGGCGTTGTCTTTAATTTCACCGTATTTATCAACTACAACATCAATTTGAGTTACAATTTCCTTTGTAAATTCAACTCTGGAAGCTCTGGCGTTGATGTTTGGATAATAATCATCAAATTTTTTCAGGTATTGCAACATCGTATTCACTGTGGAAGAAAGTGTAGCAATTTTTCTAAAACTGCCTACTTCCAAAAAACTATCTTCAATAGACAGGAATTTGATTTCATGCGTTATGGCATCAAATCCGTGATTAGGAATGGCATTGTTATTTTGAAAGGAAGAAACATACTCCGAAGTTTGCATCAAGGCCTGCATCAAATCTTCTTTTTCCCGGAAAGGAGTGATTTTTAACGCTTTTTCTTTTCCAATTTCGGTATTACAAATCTCTGAAATGGTTTCGAGAATGGTTGGAAATTGTAAATCCTGTAATGTTTTTTCGGTGATGGATATCATTTGTATGCTAAATTCTAAAAGCGTCAAAGTTACAAACTTGTTAAGTTCTATTAATAGAAAACAATTAATTTTTATATTTGTTACATGAGAAAAGAAGAAATCATTACTAGTTTACTAACTGAGAAACAATTTCTGAAAGATAATTTCGGAGTTGTATCTATTGCTTTATTTGGTTCCTATGCCAAAGGACTTGAAGATGCAGAAAGTGATGTCGATTTCCTGGTAGAATTCAAGGAGCCTTCATATAGTTTTCTGATGGGATTATACGCTTTTCTGGAGAACAAATTGAAAGCTAAAATAGAAATTGTTCGTAAAGGACCTCATGTATCGCAACGTTTTTTGGATACCATAAAAAATGATTTAATTTATGTATGATGCCGTATATAAATATTCTTTAGAAACTATTTTGGAACATATTACTGTTTGTAACAGAAGATTTTCAGAAATCAATTCTTCGATTGATTTTGTTTCTACAGAACATGGAAAAACGCTTCTGGATGCTATTGTTACCCGACTTCAGGCAATAGGAGAAAACATAAAAAATATTTTTAGAAAACACAATTTATTAGAAACCAACTATCCGGAAATGGAATGGAGTAAAATCATTCGTTTTCGGGATTTTATTTCACACCATTATGAGATGTTGGATTATGAAATTGTATATCAAATTTGTGACAATTATTTACCTCAATTAAAAAGTATTGTAACTAAAGAGTTGAGTAAATTTAATTAAGAAACATGCAACTCAACTTATCTTCGCAATGGCAGACAATTTTGTCAGATGAATTACAAAAACCTTATTTTTCTGATTTGATGATGGAAGTGGAAAAGGAATATCAGACTGGTATTTGTTATCCGCCCAAAGGTTTGATTTTTTCGGCTTTTAACTATTGTGATTTTTCCAATTTGAAACTGGTTATTATTGGTCAGGATCCTTATCACGGTGAAGGAGAGGCAAATGGTTTGTGTTTTTCGGTTAATAATGGTGTAAAAATCCCGCCTTCATTAAGAAACATTTATCGCGAAATCAACGATGATTTAGATAACTTATTAATGCCTGTTTCCGGAAATTTAGAACATTGGGCGAAGCAGGGTGTTTTGTTGTTAAATGCCTCGCTTACCGTTCAAAAAGACAAACCGAATAGTCATAAACATTTGAAGTGGAATCTATTTACGGATGCTGTTATTCAAAAAATATCCGATGAAAAAGAAAATATTGTTTTCCTACTTTGGGGTTCTTTTGCGCAGAAAAAAGGAAGCAAAATCGACCGAAACAAACATTTGGTGCTTGAATCTGGTCATCCTTCGCCTATGAGTGCTAATCAGGGAAAATGGTTTGGAAACAAACACTTTTCACAGGCTAATGCTTATTTGAAATCAAAAAATAAGGAAGAAATAAATTGGGTTTTATAATAAGAGAAAAGTATTAAAAACAACAAATTCGCAAATTAATATTTGAATTAAATTTGCGAATTTGCGGTTATTTTAAAAAGCTTACTTCTTGATAATATTCTCTAAAGTAGCTTTGTTTTCTTCGTTTTTTACAGTCAAAATGATTTCTACATTTTTGGCTGTTTTCCCTTCGATAACGTATAATTTGGCTTTTTTTCCAAATTCGGTGTCGCTTTTATCAAAATCAACATCTCCAAATTCCAGCGTTTTTCTAATATCAGCGGTATCAACCCATTTTTCATTTAAAACCTGAGTTGCTTTTACGGAATATTCGAAAGGTTTACTTCTGATATCATTCAAAACACGGGCATTTGGGAAATAATTGCAGCGGGTATCTTTTCCGCCATAAACAAGGGCTACAAAAAAGCAGCCTATTACTAAACCTACTAAATAATAGGCAAAACGTTGTACAAATTTCATGTATTTAATTTTTGGGCAAAGGTAATTGATGTTTGCTTAAAACACAATTAAATTGATGTCGTTGTTAGGTAAATCAAACCATTCGCCAATGGCTCTGTTTGTTAAAATTCCGTGGTAGGTATAAACCCCGTTTTTCAGACCTTTGTCACAACGAATGGCGCTTTCGAGACCGCCATCTTCGGCAATTTTCAATAAATAAGGAGTGATAATGTTGCTAATAGACAAGGATGCTGACTTGGAATAGCGGGAAGGAATATTGGGAACACAGTAGTGTAAAATATTGCTCTTTATAAAAGTAGGTTTTTCGTGAGTGGTTACTTCGGAAGTTTCAAAACAACCACCGGTATCGATACTTACATCAACAATGACAGCGCCTTTTTTCATGTGTTCCACCATCGTTTCCGTAACTACAACCGGACAGCGTTCCAGACCGCGCATTGCGCCAATAGCAACATCGCAACGTCTTAAAGCTTTCATTAAAGCCTTGGGCTGAATCGTGGAAGTAAAAATACGCTGGTTTAAACTGTTTTGCAGTCGTCTTAATTTGGTAATCGAATTATCGAAAACTTTTACGTTTGCTCCTAGACCAATGGCTGTTCTGGCAGCAAATTCTCCGGCAGTTCCAGCGCCCAAAATGACAACTTCAGTAGGGGGAACTCCGGTAATATTTCCAAAGAGCAAGCCTTTTCCGTAAGAATTGGCAATCATTAATTCGGCAGCGATTAAAATGGAGGCTGTTCCGGCAATTTCGCTTAAAGATTTTACAACCGGATAAGTTTCATCGACATCTTTAAGGTATTCAAAAGCTAATGCGGTGATTTTCTTTTTGGTTAAAGCTTCGAAATACTCTTTTTTCTTGGTTTTTAATTGAATCGCGGAAAGCAGAATCGTTTGATTGTTCATCATGTTGATTTCGGCCACTGTAGGCGGTTCCACCTTTAAAATCATCGGACAACCAAAAACTTTTTGCGTGTCTTTGGTTACTTCCGCTCCGGCTTCTGAATATTCTTTATCGGAATAACTGGCGCTTTCTCCGGCTCCTGATTCAATCATTACACGATGTCCATGACACACTAATGAACTTACCGCATCCGGCGTTAAGCAGATGCGTCGTTCCTGATAGCTTGTTTCTTTTGGAATACCAATAAATAGTTCGCCTTTTTTTCTGGCAACTTCCAGCTTCTCTTCCTGAGGTAATAACTGTTGTTTGGTAAATGGAGTTATTGAAATCGACATCGTTTTTTGATACTATTAAAAAGTAAAATTACACAAAAAGATTAAAAAAATAAGCTTTATATTCTGATAAAAACAGAAATGATTTTATTTATTAAGATTAGGTATCAATTTCACCATTTTTATAGATTTTATTAAGACGTAATTTCGGAATTCAATTTAATAAAAATAAATTAATTTGTTGATTTACAGTGATTAATATATGGTTTGTTATTAATTTAATTTTAAAAGACGTTTGTTATCCGGAAGCACTTCGATGGTAATTGTGGAATAAGATTCCGGAAGCAAACCGGCAATTTTTTCGGCCCATTCGATAAAACACCAATTTCCGGAGTACAAATAATCATCTACGCCCATATCAAGTGCTTCGGTTTCTTTTTTCAAACGGTAAAAATCAAAGTGATAAATAAGTTCACGATTAGCCGCTTCATATTCATTTACTAAAGAAAAAGTAGGACTGCTGGTTGCCTGGGTAACACCTAAAGTTTTACACAATTGTTTGATAAAAGTAGTTTTTCCGGCACCCATTTCACCATTAAAAAGAATTACTTTATGCGGTTGGGCCGCTACAATTAGTTCGGCAACATTATTTATTTCTTCTAATGAAAAAGTGATTTCCATGTTTTTAGTTTATTAGTCCTTAGTCCTTAGTCCTTAGTCCTTAGTCCTTCATTTCTGTTTAGCGTACTAAGGACTGACGACTAAGGACTAAATCCCTATTTTGGATTAAATATCAAACAAGGCACAATCATTTCTTCCAATGAAATTCCACCATGCTGATACGTATTTTTATAATAACTCACATAATGATTGTAATTGTTCACGTAAGCCAAAAACAAATCATTTTTTGCAAAAATAAAAGAACTGCTCATATTTATAGCGGGTAACCCAATTTTTTTAGGGTCTTTTACGGCATAAACATCTTTTTGCTCATAAGTTAAGCTACGACCGGTTTTGTAGCGTAAATTCAGGCTGGTGTTTTTGTCGCCCACTACTTTCGAAGGGTTTTTGACATTGATGGTTCCGTGATCGGTGGTGAGAATCAGTTTGAAACCTAATTTTTGAGCCTGTTGGATGATTTCTAACAGTGGGGAATTTTTAAACCAACTCAACGTCAGCGAGCGATAAGCCTTATCATCCGGAGCCAGTTCTTTCACTACATCCATTTCGGTTTTGGCGTGCGAAAGCATATCGACAAAATTATAAACAAGGGCGACTAAATCGTTGTCTTTTAAAGATTTAAAGTTGTCCAGAAGTTTTTTTCCCGAAGCCATATTGGTAATCTTGAAATAATCCGATTTGATGTTCAGATTCAGACGTTTCAATTGGGCTTCCAGAAATTCGGCTTCAAATAAGTTTTTTCCGCCTTCGTCCGGATCATTTTTCCATAAATCAGGATGCTTTTTTTCCATATCAACCGGCAATAATCCAGAGAAAATAGCATTTCGGGCATATTGGGTTGCCGTAGGTAAAATAGAGTAGTAGGGAACTTCTTTTTCTAATTTGTAATAATCGGCTACTACATTTTCGAAGGCTTTCCATTGATCGTATCTCAAATTATCGATAACCACAAATAAAACCGGTCTTTCTTTCTTTTTCAATTCAGGAACAACCAATTCTTTGAATAAGGTATGCGACTGTACAGGAGTATCAGCTTTTGGCAGAAACCAATCTTCGTAATTACGTTCGATGAATTTACCAAACTGCGAATTGGCTTCCACTTTTTGCGATTCCAAGATTTCTATCATCGCCGGATCGTTGATGTCTTCGAGTTGCAATTCCCAAAATAACAGTTTTTTATACAACTCAATCCAGTCTTCGTAGCTGTTGACCATGCCCATTTCCATGGCAATTTTGCGAAATTCCTTTTGGTAATCCAAAGTGGTTTTTTGCGAAATCAGCTTGGAGTTGTCCAAATTCTTTTTCAAACTCAGCAAAATCTGATTAGGATTGACCGGCTTAATCAGGTAATCGGCAATTTTGGCGCCAATGGCTTCCTCCATGATGTATTCTTCCTCACTTTTGGTAATCATAATCATCGGGATGGCGCTCTTTTTTTCTTTCATTTCCGAAAGGGTTTCCAAACCGCTCATTCCGGGCATGTTTTCGTCAAGGAAAACAATGTCAAAGTTTTCATTGTCAAATATTTCAATGGCATCCAAACCGTTGTTGCAAGTGGTGACTTCGTAGTTTTTTTTCTCTAAAAAAAGGATATGTGGTTTTAGGTAATCAATCTCGTCGTCCACCCAAAGTATTTTTATTTTGTCCATAAATTCATTGTCTTTTTGTCCTTAGTATGTCATTCCGAAGAATGAGCAATCTCATAAAATTGTTTAAAAAGTGTAAAAACACAATTTAAAATAGTTTTATGTTAACGTAAATGTAGCTTCTTCATTGTGCAAATTAGTCATTTTAAAAGCGCCATTTTCCTAATATTATGATAAAATTTCTTTCTATAATATTTAGAAGATTGCTGAAAGTCTTTTAAAAAATCGTAATTTTAAATTACAAAAACATTAAATATAATGAAACCTAGAATAATAGCCCTCGAAGAAAAAAAAATAGTAGGATGTAAGCAAAATATGAATTATGCAGCTTATAATCCGGTGCCGTTGTGGCAAAGTTTTATGCCAATAAAAAAGGAAATTGTAAATACTATTGGTTCAGATTTGTTTTCGGTACAGCAATTTCCGAAAGGTTTTTGGATAGCATTTAATCCGGAAACGATTTTTGAAAAATGGGCAGCGGTTGAAGTAAGTGCTTTTGAAAACATTCCGCCCAACATGCATACTTTGGTGATTCCCGGTGGCTGGTATGCGGTTTTTGATTACAAAGGAGACGGCAGCGATGCGCCCGCTTTTTTTGAAGCCATTTTTAGCGAATGGATTCCTAATTCGGCTTATGTGGTGGATGACCGACCACATTTTGAAATTTTAGGTTCGAAATATAAAAAAGGAGATCCTGATTCGGAAGAAGAAGTATGGATTCCTGTTCGCTTGAAAACTCTTTAAGTTTTTATGGTACACGGATGAAACTGATTTTAGCAGATTGGAACAGATTTTTTATTTTCTATATTTTAAAAATTCCCTTTATTTGTTGTTAAATTAATTTGTTTTCTCATTAGAATGCTGAATTTAGCACAAAATAATCTTTGTAATGAATGAAAAGCAACGTTTAAAGGAGCTGGCACAACTCTTTTTGAAGTTAGGAATAATAGGTTTTGGTGGTCCTGCAGCTCATATTGCCATGATGCAAAATGAAGTGGTTGTCAAAAGAAAATGGCTGGATGAACAGCATTTTCTGGATTTATTAGGAGCGACCCATTTAATTCCGGGGCCAAACAGTACCGAAATGGCTATTCATATCGGGCATGAACGGGCGGGAGTAAAGGGCTTAATCGTTTCGGGCTTGTGTTTTATTTTACCTGCCGTTTTTATCACCGGATTTTTTGCCTGGCTTTACAAAGCATACGGTCAGTTACCGGAAATACAGCCTTTTTTGTACGGTATTAAACCGGCGATTATTGCCATAATTTTAGGCGCTATTTTTCCTTTGGCAAAAAAATCATTTAAAACGATTCCGCTTACTTTTATTGGAATTATTGTTTTAGTACTTTCTCTTTTACAATTTAACGAAATAGCCCTGCTTTTTGGTGCGGGATTTTTGTCGTTATTTTGGTTTTCGATACAAAATAAAAATTCCGTTCAAAGGAATTGGATTTCTCTGGGGATTTTACCGGCTTCACAAACAACTCTTGCAGCTGTAAGCAATTGGAATTTATTTTTGATTTTTCTAAAAATCGGTGCCATTCTTTACGGAAGCGGTTATGTTTTATTTGCTTTTTTAGACGCCGAATTGGTTGCCAAAGGTTTGCTTTCCCGCACCGAATTGATTGATGCTATTGCGGTGGGACAATTTACACCCGGACCTGTTTTTTCATCGGTAACTTTTGTGGGGTATCAAATGAATGGTTTTAGCGGAGCAGCGGTTTCTACGTTGGCCATTTTTCTGCCTTCTTTTGTTTTTGTAGCTTTATTAAATCCTTTGGTCAAAACACTGCGAAATTCTAAGTCTTTTTCAGTTTTTCTGGATGCTGTGAATGTTTCTTCGGTGGCGATAATTATTTCTATTTGTATCCAAATGGGAGCAGAAACCATAACCGATTGGAGGACTATTCTGATTGCTATTATAAGTATGATTGTTGCATTTTATTATAGAAAAATCAACAGTGCTTTTATAGTTTTAGGAGGTGCTTTTTTAGGTTATATTTTAGGATTGTTTTAAAGCAAAAAAGCCATTAAGTGCGGAAACTTAATGACTTTTTGAAAAATAACTAATTTTAAAATAAAGCTTATTGCCATCCTCCGCCAAGGGCTTTGTACAATTGAATTATAGCTTTGTATTGTTGGAATCTATTGTCAACCAAATTTAGTTTGGCATTCAACGCATCATTTTTTGAGGTTAAAACTTCCAGATAATTGGCCAAACCATAGGTTAACAATTCATCAGAAAAACTGGCCGCTTTTGTTAATACATCGGCTTGTTTTTCGCGAATAATAATTTTGCGTGTTTCATTGTTGTATTGTGCTAAAGCATCCGAAACTTCTTTTCCGGCTTTTAACAACGATTGCTCAAATTGCAAATAAGCTTTTTCCTGATTAGCTTTAGCAATTTCATATTTGGTTTTTATTTGCCTTTGATTAAAAATTGGCTGTGTCAAACCGGTTACAACATTGGCAAAAATAGAATTAGTGCTGAACCATTCCTTTAAATCAATACTTTGTAAACCTCCGGTAGCTGTTACTTTTAGACTTGGATAAAAACTACTTTTGGCCACATTAGTCAATTCAAAATTTGAAATCAAATTGTATTCGGCTGCAATTACATCCGGACGGTTTCTCAATAATTGAGTTGGAACACCTAATGTGATGGTAGGTTGCAATTTTTGATCATTAAAAGTGCTGCGTGCTATCTCGGCCGAAGGTTCGCCTAAAAGCGTACTCAAGGTATTTTCGAGAATTATTACCGAATTTTTCAAATCGGCAATAATTAATTCAGTTGCATATTTTTGAGCTTCTGTTTGTTTAACACCAACTTCGGTTACACTTCCTGATTTTTTAAGCTGAATTATCGTTTCAACACTTTTGTTTCGGTTAATCAGTGTTTCTTCGGCAACTTTTATTTGCTCGTCCACCGCCATTAATTGGTAATAAGTGGCAGCAATATTAGCTATCAACTCGGTTTTAATCGCCTGATTAGCGGCTGTAGTTTGTAAATAAGCCGCATTAGCTGCACGTTTATTACTTCTGATTTTTCCCCAAATATCCGCTTCCCAGGAAAGTGTTCCGGTTAATTGATATTGGTTAATCGTAGTGTTTCTAACAATTGAACCCATTTGAGAATTTTTAGATAATTCCTGATGAGTCCAGTCGGTTCCAACAGAAAAATTTGGAAAAAAACCTGCTTTGCTTTGCTTCATCGTGGCTTCGGCAGCAGCAAGATTTTGCATTGCAATGCGAATGTCTAAATTGTTTTGCAATCCTTTTTTAATATATTCCTGTAAAATAGGATCGGTGAAAATTTTATCCCAGCTTACATTTGCCAGCGAATTAGTATCGGCAATTGCGGTTTCGCTGCGATACAAATTATCCGTTTTTACATCAGGTCTTTTGTAATCTTTAGCAACAAAACAGGATTGCATTACGATTGCTGTTGTTCCTAGTAAGACAACTTTATATAATTTATTTTTCATTTTCTTATTCTAAAGATTCAACATCTGATTCGTCGATTGGAGCAGGAAGTGGTTTTGTGGAAATTTTTTCCTGTAAATTTTGGAAAACAATAAACAATACCGGAATTACAAATACTCCTAAAATCGTTCCTATTAACATACCTCCGATAGCTCCGGTTCCAATAGCTTTGTTTCCTACAGCTCCGGCTCCGCGGGCAAGCATTAATGGCAATAATCCTAAAATAAAGGCAAAAGAGGTCATTAAAATAGGTCTTAAACGGGCAACCGCTCCCTGAATAGCCGCCTGAGTTACGCTATAGCCTTTTCGTCGGGCATCGACTGAGAATTCTACAATCAAAATGGCATTTTTAGCCAATAATCCAATAAGCATGATTAAGGTAATTTGCAGATATATATTGTTTGTAACTCCAAATAAATAAGCAAAAATATAAGAACCTGCTAAACCAATTGGCAACGATAATAATACCGCAAAAGGCAAAATGTAACTTTCGTATTGTGCTGATAATAAGAAATACACAAACACTAAACACAGAATAAAAATAAACAGCGTTTGTCCGCCGGCACTAATTTCCTCACGGGTCATTCCTGAAAATTCATAACCATATCCTAAAGGCAATTTTTGACTGGCAACTTCTTCAACTGCTTTAATAGCGTCTCCCGAACTAAAACCAGGATTTGGAGCTCCGGTAATTTTTACCGAAGTAAATAAGTTAAAACGTTCTATGGCCTGAGGTCCAAAAACTTTTTCCAGTTTCACAAATTGAGAAATAGGTGCCATTTGTCCGTTGTTGTTTCGTACCAAAATTTTATTGAATGATTCCGGATCATTTCTGAATTGTGGTTCTGACTGATAAACAACACGATATTGTTTTCCAAATTTATTAAAGTTTGAAGCATAAACTCCTCCATAATATCCTTGCAATGTTCCTAAAATATCGGTTACTGTTAATCCTGACTTTTTAATGGCAGGAACGTTTAAATCAATGCGATATTGCGGATAATTGGCAGAGAAAGAGGTCGCTGCATATTGAATTTCAGGACGGCTGTTTAATTCGGCAATGAATTCGTCTTTTACTTTACTCAATTCCTGAACGGTTCCACCTTTTTGGTCTTGCAACTGCATTTCAAATCCATTGGAGAATCCAAAACCAACCAGCGTAGGACGGGCGAAAAATAACACTTTAGCATCTTTTACTACCGCCGCACGTTTAAACAATTCCTGTACAATGGCAGTAACTTCCTGATTGGCTTCTTTTCGTTCAGCCCAGGGTTTCAGTTTCACGATTACCATTCCGTAGTTACTTCCGGTACCACTAATTAAACTTCGACCGGAAATACGTAAAACTTCTTTAATTTCAGGAATATCTTTAATTTGATTTTCAATTTGCAAAAGGACTTCTTCGGTTCTTTTTAAAGAAGTTCCCGGTGCCAAAGAAACATCCGACATAATAGATCCGGTGTCTTCATTTGGTACGAAAGCTTTAGGAGTAATTGTTGTCAATAAGATATAAAGTCCGGCAAAAAGAGCAATTCCCGCAAATGCCATCCATTTTCTTTTGACAAAAAACTCAACCGAGCGTTTGTATTTAGATGTAGTAGCATCAAATCCCGTGTTGAAAGCAGCATAAAAACGTTCTACAAATCCTTTTGGTTTGTGAGAACCATGTTCTTTTAAGAAAATGGCACAAAGAGCAGGGGATAAGGTAAGTGCATTAATTGCTGATAAAACAATAGAAACTGCCAGTGTTAAACCAAATTGTTTATAGAAAACTCCCGAAGAACCACTAATAAACGATACCGGAATAAATACAGCCGACATTACCAACGTAATCGAAATAATGGCGCTACTAATGTCTCCCATCGCACTGTGAGCTGCTTTTTTAGGATCGTGTTCTCCGGCTTCCATCTTAGCGTGGACGGCTTCCACCACTACAATGGCGTCATCCACTACAATTCCCACGGCTAAAACCAGTGCGAATAAGGTTAACAAGTTAATGGTAAAACCAAATAAACTCAGGAAAAAGAAGGTCCCGATAATAGCAACCGGTACCGAAATTGCCGGAATAAGTGTAGATCTCCAATCTTGTAAGAAGATGAAAACCACAATAAATACCAGAATGAAAGCTTCTATTAAGGTATGAATTACTTTAGAAATCGATTCGTCAAGGAAATCATTGGCATTAATTAAAGTAGTATATTTTATTCCTTTTGGGAAATTAACCGATGATTGATCTAAAACTTTTAAGGAGTTTTCAATTACTTCCTGCGCATTAGAACCTGCCGTTTGAGCAATGGCAATCGCCACGGATTGATTACCGTTTGTCAGTGTGTTACTGGCATAATTTACGGCTCCCAGTTCCACTTTAGCAATATCTCCTAACTTTAAAACTTCTCCGTCAGGAGTAGAACGAACTACAATTTCTTCAAATTCTTTAGTACTTTGTAAACGACCTTTGTATTTTAAAACATATTGAAAAGATTCGTTGCTGCTTTCTCCAAGTTGCCCCGGAGCAGCTTCGATGTTTTGTTCGGCTAATAAAGCAGTAATATCTGAAGGGACTAAGCCGTAAGCTCCCATTACGTCCGGTTTTAACCAAATACGCATTGAGTAGTCTTTTTGACCAAAAATCATCGCTTCACCTACACCGGCAACCCTTTTAATTTTAGGTAAAATGTTAATGTTGGCATAGTTTTGAAGGAAAGTCATATCGTAATCTGGATTTTCACTGTATAAAGAGAAAATCAAAATGTTATCACTTTGTCTTTTAGAAGTGGTAACCCCGGCTTTAGTAACTTCCTGCGGCAATAAAGGCGTAGCACGCGATACACGATTTTGAACGTTTACCGCGGCTAAATCAGGATTTGTACCTAATTTGAAATAAATATTTATCGATGCCGAACCGTCATTATTGGAAGTCGAAGTCATGTAAGTCATGTCTTCCACACCATTAATTTGTTCTTCCAAAGGAATTACAACCGAGTTCATTACAACTTCGGCACTGGCTCCCTGATAATTAGCTGAAACCGTTACTGTAGGCGGAGCAATCTCCGGATATTGAGAAACAGGAAGTGATATTAAACCTAATAGCCCCAATATAACGATGATAATAGAAATCACCGTTGACAAAACGGGTCTGTCAATGAATTTTGAAAACATAATACGTTATTTATTCGGTTGTTAGTTTATCCCTTTTTTTACAGGATTGATTATGGTGGCGTAGTCAACTAATTCAGGTTTGATTAAAGTACCTTCGGCAACAATTCCAACACCTTCAATAAGTATTTTATCATTCACATTTAAGCCTTTGTCAACTACAAAAAACTGTCCTCCTGGTACTGCACGAACTTCAACTGGTACTGCTTTTACTTTGTTTTCTTTGTCAATGGTAAGAGCAATACGTTTGTCCTGCATTTCTAAAGTTGCATTTTGAGGAATCAAAATAACATCACTTAAATTAGTTGGAATCTGAATTGTTCCGCTTCCGCCTGAACGCAATAATTTGTTAGCATTTGAAAAACTGGCTCTTACGTTAAACGAACCTGTTTGTGTATTTGCCTGACCGCTAAACGTTTCAATTTTACCTTTTTGTGCATATTCAATTCCGTTGCTCAGAATTAAATTTACAGCCGGCATTTGAGCAATTTTTTGTTGAAAAGATTTACCCGCAGCATTCAGCGTAATATCTAATTGTTGTTTTTCGTTCATTGAAAAATAAGCATAAATAGTACTTACATCCGAAATTCTGGTCAAAGGCTCAGTCGTTTGACTGCTTACATAACTTCCTAATCGTAAAGGTAAAGTTCCAACAATTCCGTTTACAGGACTTTTGATAGTAGCATAATTAATGCGGGCAATGATACTTTGGTAAGTACTTTTGGCACTGGCCAAATTCGCTTTGGCAGTTTCTAATTGTACATCGCTGATAATGTTTCTTTCTACCAATGGTTTTAAACGGTTCACTTCTACCTGAGCAGCAGCAACTTTAGCTTTTGCCGCACTGGCTTCCTGATCGGCAGTTTGTGTTTCTAATTTAAAAAGTAATTGTCCTTTTTTAACTTCCTGTCCTTCCTGAACATATATTTTTTCAATATAACCATCTACTTTGGCACGAATATCAATATCGGTAACTCCTTCTAAAGTAGCCGGATATTCTGCCAGTAAAGAAGTGTTAGACTTCGTCACGGCAACGACTTTATAAGGCATGGCGACAGGCGCAGCCTTATCTTCCTTTTTTTGATTACAGGAAACTAAGCCAATTGATAATATGAGGGAACTAATAAAAAATCTCTTTTTCATAATTGAATTTTAGTTTTGGGATTGATTTTGTGTTTCTATTTTTTTAAACTCGGCAATTGTTTTTTTTAAAGATTTTTCAACCTCCAGCAAATGCTTTTTATAGGATTTGATGTTTTCCAAATTGCATTTTTCTTCACTGCAGCTGGCTGTTTTTTCTCTGTAATTCAGAATTCTTTCTGTTACGATAAATTCTGATTCTAATATTTTTAAATAATTTAATAATCTGCTGCTTAAAGGTGCTGACTTAAAGTATTTTTTTCGGTCACAAGGAATGGTGAAATAATAAATTTTTTCCATCTTGAGCAGTAAATTCAAATTAGTTGAAATAGAGCTCTTGCTTGCACCCAGTTTTTCTACAATGTTTTCAAAAGTTAAACCTGATTTACATCCTTCTACAATTAGTAATCCGACAATTCTGGCGGCTAAAGGTGGTATGTTGTAAACAGATTCAAAGTGGATACCGAACATCTCAATCAGTTCATCTTTCTCTTTTTGTAAACTGTCCATGTTATTTTTTTTGCAAATTTACGATTGGTTCGCTAATTACCGAACTAACCAAACTTAATTTTGTGTTAATTTTTTTGCAACTGATTTTTAACCAAAAACAGCTGTTAAAAGTCTTTGAGGTAATAAAGGGGCAAAAAATACAATTGAAATTAGTTATATTTGCAGCCAAAATCAGCATAGTGACTCAAATTAATAAACTCAAAATTTTTAACGACCCTATTTACGGATTTATAAGCATTCCCAATGCTTTAATTTACGATTTAATTCAGCATCCTTATTTTCAGCGATTAAGGAGAATTTCACAGATGGGACTTTCTTATTTGGTTTATCCCGGAGCTAATCATACCCGTTTTCATCACGCTTTAGGCTGTATGCATTTAATGCAAAAAGCCGTGGATGTATTGCGTTTTAAAGGCGTTTCTATTTCGGAAGAGGAAGAAAATGCCTTGTATATTGCTATTTTACTTCACGATATTGGTCATGGTCCGTTTTCACATGCTATGGAAAAAAGCATTGTAGAAGATGTGCATCACGAAGAAATTTCGCTGTTGTTTATGCGACAATTAAATGTGGAATTTAAAGGTAAACTGAGTCTGGCTATCAAGGTTTTTGAAGGGGATTATCATCGAAAATTTATGTTGCAATTAATTTCCAGTCAATTAGATATGGATCGGATGGATTACTTAAAAAGAGATAGTTTTTATTCGGGTGTTGCCGAAGGAAACGTTAACTCAGAACGTTTAATTCAGATGATGAATGTTGAAGATGACGCATTAGTTATTGAGGAAAAAGGGATTTATTCGGTAGAGAAATTTCTAATGTCACGTCGATTAATGTATTGGCAGGCTTATTTGCATAAAACAAGCTTAGCTGCCGAATTGATTTTGACCAAAATATTAAAACGCGCCAAAGAACTTACTTTAAAAGGAGTGGTCTTGCCAAGCAGCGAACCTTTGCAGTTTTTTATGCAAAATAAAATTGATTTCGAATCTTTTGACACAGAAACACTGGATTTGTTTTCACAGTTAGATGATTTTGATGTGATTAGTGCTTTAAAAGCCTGGCAAAAAAACGATGATTTTATTTTGGCATCATTAAGCAAAATGATTATTAACCGGGATTTGTTAAAAATACAATTAACTGGTGACAAGGTTGCTATTGATGATTTGAATCCGTTAAAAGAGCGTTTTGCAGCTGAAAACAATATTAGTATTGCCGATACGAATTACTTTATCTTTAAAGGAAAAATTAAAAATCAGGCATACGATAAAGAAGCGGAACCGATACGAATTTTGAAAAAAGACCGTACGGTGGAAGATGTAATTGAATCATCTGATCAATTGAACTTGAAATCGTTATCAAAGTCAGTAACCAAATATTATATTTGTTTTCCAAAACAACTAATATAAAACCGTATTTGAAATCTATTTTTTTATATTTTTGTCGGAATGAAATTTACAGCAGAACAAATAGCGGGAGTTTTAGAAGGCGAAGTCGTTGGTAATCCATTGGCAGAAGTTCATGAGCTTTCTAAGATTGAGGAAGGAAAAGAGGGTTCTTTGACTTTTTTATCTAATCCCAAATACAATAACTTTATTTACACTACTGAAGCTACCATTACCATTGTAAATAAAACTTTTACCCCTGAATCAGATTTAAAAACGACTCTGATAAAAGTAGAAGACGCTTATTTGGCCTTTTCTAAATTATTAGAATTTTATGATCAGGCCCGAAAAGCCAGTAAGCAGGGAATAGAAGCTCATACAGTTATTTCTGAAAATGTAAAATATGGAGAAAATCTGTATTTAGGAAGTTTTAGTTATATCGGAACCAACGTAAGTATTGGTGATAATGTGAAAATTTACCCAAATTGTTTTATCGGAGATAATGTTATCATTCGTGATAATGTCACTATTTTTGCCGGCGCCAAAATTTACTCAGAAACGATAATAGGCAATAATTGTATTATTCATGCCGGAACCGTTTTAGGTTCGGATGGTTTTGGATTTGCTCCAAATGCTGATGGCAGTTATAAAAAAATACCTCAAACAGGAAATGTTGTTATTGAAGACGATGTAGAAATTGGAGCCTGCTCTACTATTGACAGAGCTACTTTAGGTTCTACAATTGTTAGGAGAGGGGTTAAATTAGACAATCAAATTCAGATTGCACATAATGTTGAGATAGGAGAGAATACGGTAATTGCTGCTCAAACAGGTGTTGCTGGTTCGACTAAAATTGGTAAAAACGGAATGATTGGCGGACAAGTTGGAATTTCCGGACATTTGACTATTGGGAATAATGTAAAAATTCAGGCCCAGTCAGGTGTAGCACGAAATATAAAAGACGATGAAGTTTTGCAGGGAAGCCCAACATTTGGCTACAGCGACTTTAGTAAGTCTTATGTGCATTTTAAAAATTTACCTAAGATTATTGCAGAAATTGAAGAATTAAAAAAACAAATATTAAACCAAAAAAATGGAAACAATGGTTAAACAGAAGACCATCAAAACAGAAATCTCGTTAACGGGAGTTGGGTTACATACCGGAAAAGAAGTTACAATGACTTTTAAACCAGCTCCAGTAAATAATGGTTTTACTTTTGTTAGGGTAGATCTAGAAGGACAACCGGTTATTGAAGCTGATGCAAATTACGTTGTAAACACACAGCGTGGTACTAACCTGGAAAAATTAGGAGTTAAAATTCAAACTCCTGAGCATGTTTTAGCAGCTTTAGTAGGTTGTGATTTAGATAATGTTATCATTGAATTGAATGCTTCAGAATTGCCAATTATGGACGGTTCTTCAAAATATTTTGTGGAAGCATTAGAAAACGCAGGGGTTGAAGAGCAAACTGCAAATCGCAATGTTTATGTAGTAAAAGAAATCATTTCTTTTACAGATGAAGCCAGCGGAAGTGAGATTCTTGTAATGCCAAGTGATCAGTATAGTGTTACTACTATGGTTGATTTTGGTACTAAAATCTTAGGTACTCAAAATGCAACGCTTAAAAGTATTGAAGATTTCAAAACCGAAATTGCTTCTTCCAGAACTTTTAGTTTCTTGCACGAATTAGAATCGCTTTTAGACAACGGTTTGATTAAAGGAGGGGATTTAAATAATGCTATTGTTTATGTAGATAAAGAAATATCTTCATCAACAATGGAAAATTTAAAAGTTGCTTTTGGAAAAGAAACGATTAATGTAAAACCTAACGGAATTTTAGATAACCTTACCTTGCATTATCCTAATGAGGCAGCCAGACATAAATTGTTGGATGTTATTGGTGATTTAGCATTAATCGGAACTAAAATTCAGGGAAAAATTATTGCCAATAAACCTGGCCATTTTGTAAATACTCAGTTTGCCAAAAAAATGGCTAAAATGATTAAAATCGAACAAAGAAATTACGTTCCTACGTACGATTTAAATCAAGAGCCATTGATGGATATTCATAAAATCATGGCTATGTTACCTCATAGACCACCGTTTTTATTGATTGACCGAATCATTGAAATGTCTGATTCTCATGTGGTAGGTATGAAAAATGTTACTATGAATGAAAATTTCTTCGTAGGACACTTTCCTGATGCACCAGTTATGCCCGGAGTTTTAATTGTGGAAGCAATGGCACAAACAGGAGGGATTTTAGTTTTAAGTACTGTTCCGGATCCTGAGAATTATTTGACTTATTTTATGAAAATTGACAATGTTAAGTTCAAACATAAAGTGTTACCGGGTGATACTTTAGTATTTAAATGTGACTTAATAACACCTATCAGAAGAGGAATTTGTCACATGCAGGCCAATGCTTATGCTAATGGTAAATTAGTTGCAGAAGCAGAATTAATGGCACAAATAGCTAAAAAACAATAATTTTTTTGTTGATTTGGTTAATCGTTTTTCGATTAATCGATTAAACAGTTAAACGATTAAATAAAAAATATGAATCAACCGTTAGCTTACGTTCATCCTGGCGCAAAAATCGCCAAAAATGTGGTAATTGAACCTTTTACAACGATTCACAACAATGTGGTAATTGGTGATGGTACCTGGATAGGTTCTAATGTAACTATCATGGAAGGGGCAAGGATTGGTAAAAATTGCAATATTTTTCCCGGAGCAGTTATTTCTGCGGTTCCTCAGGATTTAAAATTTGGCGGTGAAGATTCATTGGCAATTATTGGTGACAATTGTACCATTAGAGAATGTGTTACAGTAAACAGAGGGACAAGTGCTTCCGGTCAAACGGTTATTGGAAATAATTGTTTAGTTATGGCTTATGCTCATATTGCTCATGACTGTGTTATAGGGAATAATGCTATTATTGTTAACGGTGTAGCTTTGGCAGGACATGTTGTTGTTGGTAATTATGCTGTAATTGGTGGTTTAGCAGCAATACATCAGTTTATTCACATTGGAGATCACGCAATGATTTCGGGAGGATCTTTAGTTCGTAAAGATGTTCCGCCTTATACTAAAGCAGCTAAGGAGCCTTTGTCTTATGTTGGAATTAATTCAGTGGGCTTAAGAAGAAGAGGATTCTCAACTGAGAAAATCAGAGAAATTCAGGATATATATCGAATTTTATATCAAAAAAATTACAACACCACGCAGGCTTTAGGCATTATTGAAGCCGAAATGGAAGCTACTCCGGAAAGAGATGAAATTATTGATTTCATCAGAAACTCTTCCCGAGGAATTATGAAAGGATATTCAGGAAACTATTAAAATAAGTATAACCGTTTATTTGTTTAATCGATGAAATAAGCAAACGGTTAACAAATAAACGAATTAACAAATAAACAAAAAATGGCATCTACATCAGATATTAGAAACGGACTTTGCATTAAATTCAATCACGATATTTATAAAATTGTCGAATTTTTGCACGTAAAACCAGGAAAAGGACCTGCTTTCGTAAGAACAAAATTAAAAAGTTTAACTACCGGAAAAGTATTAGACAATACTTTCTCTGCAGGTCACAAAATTGAAGACGTACGTGTAGAAACACATACTTATCAGTATTTATATGCTGAAGGAGATCAGTTTCATTTTATGAATAATGAAAGTTTTGAACAAATTACTTTGAATAAAAATATCCTTGACGCTCCGGATTTGTTAAAAGAAGGAACGAATGTAATGGTTCAGATTAATACCGAAACGGATTTACCTTTATCAGTAGATATGCCGGCTTCAATTATTCTTGAAGTTACTTACGCAGAACCTGGAGTAAAAGGTAATACGGCTACTAATGCTACAAAACCGGCTACAGTTGAAACCGGAGCTACTGTTAACGTTCCTTTATTTATTAACGAAGGGGATAAAATTAAAATTGACACGGCTTCAGGTTCTTACATGGAGCGTGTTAAAGAGTAATTTAATTGAAAAATTTAAAGATTAAATGATTTTAAGCTTTAAGTTGTCAATAGAATTTTTTAATCTTTAAATTTTTCAATTTTTAAATTAGTTTATGAAATTTACAAGAGCACATTCTTTAAAAGAAATAGCAGATTTACTTAACTGTGAATTTGTTGGTGATGAGAATTTTGAAGTTTTAGGCATGAACGAAATTCATGTGGTGGAAAAAGGAGATATTGTTTTTGTAGATCATCCTAAATATTATGATAAAGCTTTACATTCAGAGGCTACCATTGTTTTAATTAACAAAAATGTAGCTTGTCCGGAAGGAAAAGCTTTATTGATTTCTGAGGATCCTTTCAGAGATTTTAATAAGTTAACCAATTATTTTAAGCCTTTTCAATTTTCATCAGTTTCAATTTCACCAAGCGCAATTATTGGAGAAGGAACTATCATTCAGCCTAATTCTTTTATTGGTAACGGAGTTGTAATTGGAAAAAATTGTTTGATTCATTCTAATGTTTCCATCTATGACCACACTATTATAGGCGATAATGTAATTATTCACGCCGGAACTATTCTTGGGGCGGATGCGTTTTATTACAAAAAACGTCCCGAAGGCTTTGATCAGTTGCTTTCCGGAGGTCGTGTAGTTATCGAAGATAATGTTGGTATTGGAGCGCTTTGTACTATCGATAAAGGTGTTACCGGAGATACAACTATTGGGGAAGGAACTAAAATTGACAATCAGGTACATATTGGTCACGATACGGTAATTGGCAAAAAATGTCTGATTGCTTCTCAAACCGGAATTGCCGGTTGTGTTGTTGTTGAAGACGAAGTGACACTTTGGGGACAAGTAGGTGTAACCAGTGGAATTACCATTGGGGAAAAGGCTGTTTTATTAGGACAAACCGGAGTAACGAAATCTGTTGAAGGCGGGAAAACTTATTTTGGAACACCTATTCAGGAATCAAGAGAATCTTTGAAACAATTGGTTAATCTTAAAAAGATTCCGGAAATATTAGAAAAATTAAAAGCATAAAAAAAGTTGCTGTAAATTATTGATTTTGTTTTAAAAGACATTGTTTTGTGTCGTTGATAACAAAAGAGCTTAATAAAGAACTTTTTTTTTGATAAGAAAAGAGCTCAAATAATTTCGAAAACCTTATTTTTGCAGTACAAATTTAAAAATCACATAAAATATATATCATGAGTGTTTTAGTTAACAAAGATTCTAAAATAATTGTTCAAGGTTTTACAGGAAGCGAAGGAACTTTCCACGCTTCTCAAATGATTGAATACGGAACAAACGTTGTAGGTGGTGTAACTCCGGGAAAAGGAGGAACTTTACACTTAGAGCGTCCTGTTTTTAACACTGTAAAAGATGCAGTGGAGCAGGCAGGTGCTGATACTTCTATCATTTTTGTACCACCAGCTTTTGCAGCTGATGCTATTATGGAAGCTGCTGATGCAGGAATTAAAGTAATCATTGCTATTACTGAAGGTATTCCTGTTGCTGATATGATTCATGCAAATAACTACGTGAAACAAAGAAACGCCAGATTAATTGGACCGAACTGTCCTGGTGTAATTACTCCGGGTGAAGCTAAAGTTGGTATTATGCCAGGTTTTGTTTTCAAAAAAGGGAACGTAGGTATCGTTTCTAAATCAGGAACTTTAACTTATGAAGCTGCTGATCAGGTTGTAAAACAAGGATTAGGAATCACTACTGCTATTGGAATTGGTGGAGACCCAATCATTGGAACAACTACTAAGGAAGCTGTTGAGTTATTGATGAACGATCCTGAAACAGAATGTATCATCATGATTGGTGAAATCGGTGGTCAATTAGAAGCAGATGCTGCTAAATGGATCAAAGCTGATGGAAACCGTAAACCAGTTGTTGGTTTTATCGCCGGAGAAACTGCTCCAGCTGGTAGAACAATGGGACACGCCGGAGCTATCGTTGGTGGTTCTGACGATACTGCAGCTGCTAAAAAACGTATCATGAGAGAAAATGGAATTCACGTTGTGGATTCACCAGCTGAAATTGGTAAAAAAGTAAAAGAAGTTTTGGTTAATGCAACAGTTTAATCTCGAAACTAAATTTTAAATAAATTAAGCCTCACATTTGTGGGGCTTTTTTAGTTTAAACAGAATTTTAGAAATACATTTGCACCCAATAAATAATCAGCTCGCTGACAGATATAAAACAATACAAAAAGAATACTATGTATAAAGAATTAGAAGGATTCAAAGTTAAAAATCAATTTTCATTAACCACTGAAGATAATTTGGAAGAAGTATGTAATGCATCAGAAGGTTCCGGAATATTTTTAGTGTATGATGTAGCAGATGAAAAAGAACTAATCATGGTGGGGTCAACCGGAACGGTTCAAAATGACGGAACTTTGAAAACTAAAAATGGCGGTTTGTATGACAAAATTGTAAACGGTCATCAATTTGCTAAAACAGGAAGAAAATATTCCTGGCCGGCTCAAATGAAAAAAGAAGCTATCAGTCGTTTAGAAGTGGTTTGGTACGAAACTTATAATGGCGATGCTAAAGTGATTCCTACTTTTGTTGAAGCTCAGGTGTTGCAAAATTTCTTAAATGAAAATAATAAATTGCCAAGATGGAATGTAGCTTTTTAGTTCATTTTCAATTTGTTAAAAGAATATTTTTTTAAGCCTTGCTTTGGTAAGGCTTTTTTTATAGCATAAATTTTATAAAACAGCTAAATCAATTATATTTGTAACTCATTTAGCAAATTAACTTAAATTATAATATGAAATTACTTGAAGGAAAAGTAGCTATTATTACAGGTGCAAGCCGCGGAATCGGTAGAGGAATTGCCGAAGTTTTCGCAAAAAATGGTGCTGATGTAGCTTTTACTTACAGCTCGTCTGCCGAATCGGCTTTGGCTCTTGAAAACGAATTAAATGCTTTAGGAATTAAAGCAAAAGGATATAAATCGAATGCTGCCGATTTTGACGAAGCGCAAACTTTAGTCGATGCTGTTTTAGCTGATTTTGGAACTGTTGATGTTTTAATTAACAATGCCGGAATTACAAAAGATAATTTATTAATGCGTATGTCTGAAGCCGATTTTGATCAGGTGATTGATGTAAACCTGAAATCGGTTTTCAATATGACAAAAGCCATTCAAAAAACCTTCCTGAAAAAACGTGCCGGTTCTATTATCAACATTAGTTCTGTAGTAGGAGTTTCCGGAAATGCAGGACAAACTAATTACGCTGCTTCTAAAGCAGGTGCTATTGGATTTACAAAATCGGTCGCTTTAGAATTAGGTTCCCGTAATATTCGTTGTAATGCTATCGCTCCTGGATTTATTGAAACAGAAATGACTGCTAAATTAAGCGAAGAAGTAGTTAAAGGATGGAGAGAAGGTATTCCGTTAAAACGAGGAGGAACTCCGGAAGATGTTGCCAATGCTTGTCTTTTCTTAGCTTCTGATATGAGTGCTTATGTAACTGGTCAGGTTTTAAATGTTTGCGGCGGAATGCTTACTTAATAAAAGTTTACAGTAAACAGTATCAGTTTACAGGTACTGAAAACTGATAACTGCGACTGAATACTTAAAATAATATGACAACAAACACTATTCTATTAATTGTACTTTCGTTATTGATAGCTGGTGGTTTGTCTTATTTTCATTATTATTACAAAGCCAAGAGTAAATTAAAGGTTAATTTACTCTTGGCTTTTCTACGTTTTCTGGCAATTTTTGGCTTATTAATTTTACTGATTAATCCAATAATTACAAGTAGCAATACTGTAATTGAAAAACCAATTTTAGCTATTGTAAGCGATAATTCCAGTTCGGTTTCCTATTTAAAAGCTGATAAAAAGGCTAAAGAAATACATTCGAAATTAGTTAACAATAAAGATTTACAGCAAAAATTTAAGATTCAATCGTATCAGTTTGATGTTGATTTTTTAGCTTTTCAAAACTTAAATTTCAAGGGAAAACAAACGAATCTGGATGTGGTAGCCAAGGATTTAAAAGCAATCAATCGAAATAAATTTTACCCAACAGTATTGCTTACCGATGGAAATCAGACAACAGGAAATGATTATGTTTTTCGTTTCGATGATTCTAATAAAATTTTTCCCATTGTATTAGGTGATACGACAGAAGTTTTGGATTTAAAAATCAACCAACTGAATGTCAACAAATACGCTTTTTTGAAAAATCAGTTTCCGGTGGAAGTTTTTCTGCAATATTCAGGCAGTAAAAATATTTCGGCTAATTTTCAAATTTCTAAAAGCAATACGATTTTAAGCAATCAAAAGCTTAGCTTTTCGCCAACAAAAAATACAGCTGTTCTAAATGTTTTTTTAACTGCTGATAAAACCGGAACACAGTTGTATAAAGCCAGTTTGATTTCGACAGAAAAAGAAAAAAACAGCTATAACAACACCAAAAATTTTGCGGTTGAAATTATAGATCAAAAAACAAATGTTGCTTTGATTTCAGAAATTAATCACCCCGATATTGCCGCTTTAAAAAGGTCAATAGAATCTAATGCTCAACGCAAAGTGTCTATTGTTAAACCAAAACAAATCAGTGATTTAAACAATTATAATGTTTTAGTTTTTTATCAACCTACAAGCGAATTTAGCAACGTATTTGAAACTAACAAAAACGCCAAAATAAATTCTTTTATTATTACAGGAACCCATACCGATTTTAACTTTTTAAATCAGCAACAAACTAATTTAAATTTTAAAATGGCTGCTCAAAAAGAAAATTATTTAGCAGTTTTTAATTCACAATTCAATCTTTTTGCTGTTGATAATATTGATTTTGAAAATTTTCCGCCTTTGGAAAATTTGTATGGAAAAATCCAAAGCAGCTCAAATACCTCTATTTTACTTTCTTCAAAAATTAGAGCGATCAATACCGGGATGCCTTTACTTGCTTTTAGTGAAAATCAGGGAAATCGTTCGGCTTTTTTATTGGGAGAGAATAGTTGGAAGTGGCGTATGGAAAGTCATAATCAAACCAATTCTTTTGATAAATATGATGTTTTCATTGCTAAAATCATTCAGTTTTTGACAACCAATACTATAAAGAAATCGTTGGTAGTTAATCATGAATCTTTTTACAATTCGGGAGAAAACATCGAAATTACCGCTCAATATTTCAATAAAAATTACGAGTTTGATGAAAAAGCACATTTAAGTATTTCATTGGTAAATTCGAAAACGAAACAAACAAAACGTTACGATTTATTAAAAACAAATAATGCTTACAAAGTCAATTTAGACGGTTTATCGGCTGGAAATTACAATTTTACGGTTAAGGAATTGAATTCTAAAACAACTTATTCCGGTCATTTTGAAATCATAGATTTTGATATCGAGAAACAATTTGTTAATCCAGATATAGACCGATTGGAGCAACTCGCTGAAATTTCAAAAGGAAAATTGTATTTCCCGGATCAGACTGATGTTTTAATTCAACAACTTTTGACTGATGAAAACTATAAAACCATTGAGAAAACAAATAGCAGCCAAACACCTTTAATTGATTGGAAATATTTGTTATTATTGATTTGCAGCTTATTTGCCGCCGAATGGTTTATTCGAAAATACAACGGATTATTGTAGTAACCGGATGTAACTTTTTAATTTAACTGATAAAAAATCTTTTGAAAAAAGACAGAAACATATTCGCTGAAAACGGAATTTTTAATTTAGAAAAACACAGCAAAACGCAACAGTTTATTTTTGTGTGTTTGTTGCTAATTTGTCTCTCAGGTTTTATTACTCCGCCTATTGCCTTATTGCTTGGAATATTGGTAGCCAATATTTCCGGACATCCTTGGTTGCATCTGAACCATAAAATAATTCGGGTTTTACTTCAGGTTTCGGTAGTAGGGCTGGGGTTTGGGATGAATGTACACAATGCGTTGTTGTCAGGTAAAGAAGGTTTTGTTTTAACCGTTGCAACCTTATTTAGTACTATAGTTTTAGGAATTATTTTAGGCAAATGGCTCAAAACAGACGTAAAAACATCGCATTTAATTTCCTGTGGAACGGCTATTTGCGGCGGAAGTGCTATTGCAGCGATTACGCCGGTTATCAAATCAGATGAAAAGCAAACTTCGGTTGCACTGGGAGTTATTTTTATATTGAATTCAATTGCTTTATTTGTTTTTCCTATGGTTGGACATTGGTTACAGTTGTCTCAGGAAGATTTCGGATTGTGGTGTGCTTTAGCGATTCACGACACCAGTTCGGTTGTAGGAGCAGCTAACAAATACGGAGCTGAGGCTTTACAAATTGCAACAACTGTAAAATTAGCCAGAGCCTTGTGGATTATTCCAATTGTGTTGTTAACGAGTGTTTTGTTTAAAAACAAAGCCAGTAAAATCAAGATTCCTTATTTCATCGGATTGTTTATACTGGCTATGATTTTGAATACTGTTGTGCCACAAATTTCAATATTATCACCTTATATTGTGGCTGTTGCTAAAATTGGTTTAACCGTAACTTTATTTTTTATTGGTTCGGGATTAAGCAGTTCGGTTTTGTTGGCCGTTGGAATAAAACCTTTGATACAGGGAATACTGCTATGGACTTTTATAGCAAGCTTATCATTATTAGCTATTTTGTATTGGAGCTAATTTATTTAACGTGAGTTCGATATAAACTTATTGAAAAAGAACCAATTGTTTTGTATCTACAAAGTTGTTTTTCAAAGACGGTTTTTTCTCTGCAAAATT
>NZ_NASZ01000026.1 GCF_014596575.1 Flavobacterium pokkalii
CTTCTTGTACACAACGAAGTTTAAATTCATAATTGTATTTGACTTTTCTTTCCATAAAAATGCCCCCAAATAGCGTCTAACTTTTTGGGGGCAGTTCAAAACTATAAACTACTTTCTCTTCGAAGCAAAGAAACGTTTCATCAAATTGGCAGCTTCATCAGCCATAATTCCGGAAACCACGGTAGTTTTAGGATGGAGTTTTGTTCCCAGAGTCATAAAACCGCGTTGTTCGTCACGGGCTCCAAAAACAATTTTAGTAATTTGGCTCCAATACAAAGCACCGGCACACATCTGGCAAGGCTCCAGAGTGACATAAAGGGTACAGTCTTTCAGGTATTTTCCACCTAGATAATTAGCGGCAGCAGTTATGGATTGCATTTCGGCATGCGCTGTTACATCATTCAACATTTCAGTCAGATTATGACTTCGGGCAATTACGGTATTATTGACAACAATAACCGCTCCCACAGGAATTTCACCTTGTTCAAAAGCGACTTCGGCTTCCTGCATAGCCTTTTTCATAAAATACTCATCTGTGAAAATGTTCTCCATGCAACAAAAATACAGTATTCAATTTGTACATTTGCACTATGCTGAAAAATTTACTTTCAAACATACAAACACCAACTGATTTACGCCTACTTGACGAAGCGCAACTTCCTCAGCTGGCTCAGGAATTACGCGATTTCATCATCGATATTGTTTCGGTAAAAGAAGGTCATTTGGGTGCGAGTTTGGGTGTTGTCGAATTGACAATTGCCCTGCATTATGTTTTTAATACACCTGAAGATTTATTAATTTGGGATGTGGGACATCAGGCTTACGGACATAAAATACTCACCGGCCGAAGAGAAAATTTTCATACTAACCGCCAATTAAACGGAATTTCCGGTTTTCCTAAAAGAAGCGAAAGCGAATATGATGCTTTTGGCGTAGGTCACTCCTCTACTTCCATTTCGGCAGCTTTGGGAATGGCACTTGCTTCTAATTTAAAAGGTGATTTCGAAAAACAACACATTGCAGTTATTGGCGATGCTTCGATAGCTTCAGGAATGGCTTTTGAAGGATTAAATCATGCCGGAGTAACTAATGCTAATTTATTAGTGATTCTCAACGATAATGCTATCGGAATTGACCCAAGCGTAGGTGCTTTGAAAAATTACCTTACTGCGGTAAAAGAAGGCAAAAATCCCAAGCAAAACAACATGATAAAATCCCTGAATTTTAATTATTCAGGACCAATAGACGGCAACGATATTTTTGCAGTAACAAAAGAACTCAAGCGTTTACAAAAAATAAAAGGCCCTAAATTCCTTCACGTCATTACTATTAAAGGTAAAGGACTGCAACAGGCTGAGGAAAATCAGGTACAATACCATGCTCCCGGAAAGTTTGACCGAATAACTGGTGATATTATTCCAAAATCAGAGGAAAATCTGCCTCCAAAATATCAGGACGTTTTTGGGCTAACGATTCTGGATTTGGCACAAAAAAACCAAAAAATAGTCGGAATTACACCTGCCATGCCAACCGGAAGTTCGTTAAAATTCATGATGGAGGCTTTGCCTGAACGCGCTTTTGACGTGGGTATCGCCGAACAACACGCGGTAACGCTCGCCGCAGGAATGGCAACTCAGGGCATGATGGTTTTTTGCAATATTTACTCCACATTTCTACAACGAGCCTACGATCAGGTTATTCATGATGTAGCCCTACAAAATCTTCCGGTAATTTTTTGTCTGGACAGAGCCGGACTCGTGGGTGAAGATGGCGCAACCCATCACGGCGTTTTTGATATTGCCTATTTGCGCTGCATTCCAAATCTGATTATTTATGCTCCGACAAATGAAATTGCCTTACAAAATATATTTTACACTGCTCAATTAGGCTTAGAACATCCAATAGCAATAAGGTATCCACGAGGCAGAGGTATTATTAAAAATTGGAAAGAAAATCATTTTGGTCAATATCAAAAAATAGAAATTGGCAAAGCCTACACAATTAAAGAAGGTTCTGAAATTGCCGTCCTCTCAAATGGAACCATTGGAAACAATGTAAATTTAGCGTTAAACGAACTGGGGAATCCGGAAGCAATTGCACATTACGACTTCCCTTTTGTAAAACCATTAGACGAAAACACACTGCATCAACTATTTAAAAAATTCAAATTCATCATCACAATTGAAGATGGCACAATTATTGGTGGTTTTGGGAGTGCAATTTTAGAATTCGCAGCACAAAATAATTATAATAACAATATAAAAACCTTGGGAATTCCGGATAAGTTTATAGAACAGGGAACTATCAATGAGTTACAACAATGTTGCGAAATTGACGTTAAAACACTAAAATCACTTTTTTTAAGTTATATAAACAAGTAATTTAAACCTCTAAAATCTCAATTTGATAATGAAAATACAAAATCACTACCTACTCATAATTGGATTTTTATTCCTGACTAACACTCCCGTTTTTTCTCAAGTAGTTACTGATTCTATTAAAAACGATACCATCAAAAAAATTATTATTCCCGTAATGAATGATAATTTTTATCGAAAACCTAAACCTGAAAAACTAAGATATTCTTTTGCTCGTTTTGTTACCATACCTGCAATCGAAAAAGCTCCACCTTCCTGCTGGGGCAAAAAAAACGTACTGGGATTTGACATTTCGGAGATTGCTTTTGTAAACTGGAGCGCCGGTGGAACCAACTCGGTTTCAGGTTTGTTAAAAGGAGATTTTAACCGAACCTATGAAAAAAAACTGGTCAAATGGGTAAACGAGCTTAGCATAAGATACGGAATGAACAAGCAGGACGGAATTGAAATCCGTAAAACCGATGATGCTTTCCGATTTAACTCGACTTTTGGTTACCGAAAAAATGCCGAAAGCAATTGGTTCCATTCCGCTAAACTTAATTTCAACACGCAATTTACCAACGGTTACAAATATCCCGACAAAGAAAACCCTATTTCACGACTGTTTGCTCCCGCTTATATGTTCTTGGGAACAGGAGCTGAAAACAGCAGCAAGGACAAAAGCCGGGTGATGTATTTTTCTCCATTTACCTACAAAGCTACTTTTGTTTGGGATCAAACCCTGGCTAACAAAGGAGCTTTTGGTGTTGAAAAAGCCACTTACGATGAAGAAGGAAATTTACTAACCAAAGGAAGAAGAGCCAAAAACGAATTAGGTATTTTATTTACCAACAACATTAAAAAGGAAATAGCCAAAAATGTCATTTTTGTAAACACCCTAAGTTTATACTCGGATTATCTTAATAATTTTGGGAACGTGGATGTGGACTGTGATTTAGCCTTAAATTTGGTAGTAAACCAATATGTAAAAGCCAATATTGGCGCCCGAATCCTATACGACGACGATATTAAAAACAAAACCGAAGTTGACGGAGTCACCGTAAATGAAGGTCCTAAAGTTCAAATTAAACAAGTTTTGGGCGTTGGACTTACTTATGCTTTTTAATTCTTAGCGTTTTTTTCTACCATTTATAGTTTCATAAATTTCCAACGCATTTCCGTCGGTTAACAAGGAAACATAATGGCAAATATGTAACAAACGGTCGTACAGACTTTCTTTTTCCAAATGATGTTTCTCCGGTAATAATTTCAGGATTAACTTATCATAATTAGAATCGATTCCGTTGAATTTATTGTCATAAGCTGTGATAAATTTATCCAGCAAAGTTTGAATAATTTGGTAACCTACCAATTCTTTTTCAATTACTTCGCGACTTTGGTAAATTTTATCAATACTTATTTTGATAATATCATCCATTTGCACTTTGTATTTGCTTTTTTCCATCAAAGCAAAAGGAAATTTCCCCTGTAAAATCGCTTCTTCATTGGCAACAAATACTTTTACGGCATCATTAATCAAACTACTAATCGCTAAAGCACGCAAATAACTGATACGATCTTCTTTAGTTTCTAAAGTCTTGTATTTTGAAGTATTAATACTGTCTTTTACTAATTTAATCAGGTATTCCAAAGCAAAATCTTCAGAGACCAAACCTAAATTGATTCCGTCTTCAAAATCAATAATAGTGTAACAAATATCATCGGCGGCTTCTACCAGATAAGCCAGCGGATGTCTTTCAAAACCAATATCTTCTCCGGTTTTATTTGGAATTAATCCCATATCCAGTGCGGCTTCCTGAAAGAATTCCTTGTCTGCCTGAAAGAAACCGTATTTTTTATCTGAAATATTGCGCGTTGGTTTTTTAGGCAAACTTTCCTTTGGATATTTCATAAAAGCACCTAAAGTAGCGTAAGAAATCCGCAATCCACCTTCAATTCCGGGACGACTGGAAGTCATTACCGAAAAACCATTGGCATTTCCTTCAAAATCAATTAAATCCTGCCATTGTTTAGGGGTTAAAAATTCTTTGTATTTAGCACCTGCCCCTTTAGAAAAATATTCGCCGATAGCTTTTTCACCGGAATGGCCAAAAGGAGGATTCCCAATATCATGCGCCAAAGAAGCTGCAGCGACAATTGCTCCAAAATCATTCATATGAAAACCATGAACTTCTTTTAAATACGGATATTTTTCAATGATTTTTTTTCCAACCAAACGTCCCAAAGAACGCCCCACCACTGAAACCTCTAAACTATGAGTTAATCGAGTGTGTACAAAGTCCGTTTTTGAAAGAGGAATAACCTGCGTTTTATCCTGTAAACTTCTAAAAGCAGCCGAAAAAATAATTCGGTCATAATCTACTTCAAATCCTAAACGGGTATCATCCTGCTCAATTCTTAGTCTTTTACTTGTGTCGCCTTGTCTTTTTAAAGATAAAAGTTGTTCCCAGTTCATTTTTATTTCAGATTGTAGATTTAAGAAACCAAAAATACATTTTATTTTAGGATTTTATAAGACAAAAACACAGAAACAAAGCGTATCAAAAAAACCGCAGATTCGCAGATTTTTAATTGAATTATCAATTAAAAATCTGCGAATCTGCGGTAAAAATTTATACTTAGAATATTATCAAAAATCAAATCTGTATTAAATAAATAATTCTTTAATTTTTGAATTTATTTTTTCTAAGTATTAAATCATCTTAATTATTCCCATCCTCCGCCAAGAGCACGATACAATTCAACATTAGACACTAATCGATCTTTTTTAATGGTTGCTAATTCAAGTTCGGCAGCCAAAAGATTTCCCTGAGCCACAATAACTTCAAGATAAGTGGCCATTCCGCTCTTAAAAAGCATATCAGCATTTCCGATGGCTTTTTGAAGTTTGGCTACTCGTTCTTTTGCAATATCATATTGCTCTTCCTGCTTCTTAATTTTTGCCAGCGCATCTGATACTTCCTGAACAGCGACTAAAACAGTTTGCTTAAACTGTAATATAGCCTGTTCTCTTTGAACTTTAGCCACTTCATATTGTGTTCTTAATTTTTTACTGTTAAAAATCGGAGCTGTTATCCCTCCTGTTACTGTTCCAAATAAGGATGCCGGAATGTTAAACCATTTATCAAATTCAAATGAATTGACACCGGTTACTGCCGTAATGTTTAACGCAGGATACAAACTGGCTTTTGTAATTCCCACCTTTGCATTAGCCATTGTAACTCCGAGCTCTGCACTTTTTACATCCGGTCTTTTTTCTAACAATTGAGAAGGAATTCCAGCTGAAAGATTTTCTTTGACAAGAATTTTGTTCAACTGACTTTCTCTTTCTTTTTTATCAGGAAAACTTCCTGACAAAACACTTAATGCATTTTCCTGAATTTCTATATTTTGTTCTAATTTCGGAATCAACTGAGCCGCAACTAATCTTTGAGCTTCAGTTTGATCTTTTGCCAAAGAACTTAACTGACCTGATTCAAATTGTAAATTGACAATAAACAATGTACTGTCGTTTAAAACCAAAGTCTTTTTAGCAATTTCAAGTTGTGCATCAAGCATTAATAAATCATAAAAACCTTTAGAAACCGTAGCTACGATAGCTGTTTGCAATGCTTTTTTGGCTTCGGTAGTTTGCATAAATTCAGCTAAGGCATTTTTCTTTTGATTTTTTATTTTTCCCCAAATATCCGCTTCCCAGGACAAATCAAGACCAACAGCATAATCTTCCAAATGTTTTTGACCTAAAAATTGTCCCGTACTAATCCCATTCAAACTGTTGTCAGAAAGGCGGTTAGTAACTACTTTCGAATAGGCGTTCAATTGCGGAAAATTACCCAATTTGGATTGTTTAAATTTCAAATTGGCAATAGCAATATTTTTTTCGGCAATTTGCAAATCATTATTTTTTGCTACAGCAACATCTATGAGCTTGACCAAATCAGGTTCTTCAAAAAAGGATTTCCAATTGACAGCTGCTGTATTTAGAGTATCATTTCCTTCTTGATTCCTGAAATTTTCAGGAAGTGCCTCCTTTGGAACTTCAATATCCTTCGAAACCTTGCAGGATAGTATTGTGATGGTCAAAATAGCGACCATCACAATTTTAGTTATATATTTTTTCATCTTAAATTGTCATTAATTTTCTGTACAAGTATCTTTTGTGCTTTCCAAATATTTAGCAGTCTTGTACGATAAATAGGCTACACCAAAAATAATTACAAGTAGCACCGTTGTTATAAAATTTTCCATTACTTATTTTTGTTCGTTATGAATTACTGCTATTGGCTTTCCAGTAATTCTTTCTTGTAAATATTGAAATACGATGAATAAAACCGGGATAATTAATAGCCCCAGAATTACCCCTGAAACCATTCCTCCTGCTGCGCCAATACTAATGGAATGATTTCCCTGAGCCGATGGTCCAGTAGCACTCATCATCGGAACTAATCCGGCAACAAAGGCTAAAGAGGTCATGATAATTGGTCGCAAACGTAGTTTGGCTGCATCTATGGAAGCTTTTACTAATGCCTGACCTGATTTTCGTTTTTGAACTGCAAATTCAACAATCAGAATCGCATTTTTAGCAAGCAGTCCAATAAGCATTACCAATGCTACCTGTACGTAAATATTGTTTTCAATACCTGTTAAACCAATAGCGGCAAATACTCCAAATATTCCGGCCGGAATAGAAAATATAACTGCTAATGGCAGAATGTAACTTTCATATTGTGCAGCAAGTAAAAAGTAAATAAATATCAGACACAATAAAAAAATCGTTGCCGACTGTCCACCGGATGAAATCTCTTCTCGGGTTTGTCCTGAAAATTCATATGCATAACCAGCTGGCAATTGTTGTGCTGCTACTTCTTCGATGGCTTTAATCGCGTCACCGGAACTAAATCCCGGAGCAGGTATAGCATTTATAGAAATAGAATTGAACAAATTGTATCTCGAAGCCGTTTCTGAACCATAAATTCTGCTTAGTTTAACCAAAGTATTGATAGGAACCATTTCGCCACGATTATTTTTCACAAAAACACGGTCTATAGAAGAAGGATCAGCTCGGTCATCAATATCAGCTTGAACCACCACTCGGTAATATTTACCAAAACGGTTAAAATCAGATGCCTGAGCACTACCAAAATAAGCCTGCATGGTTTGTAAAATATCTTTAACTTTTACTCCCAATTGATCCGCTTTTTCATCATTAATATCCAATTGCAATTGTGGATAATCGGCTTTGAAAGAGGTAAAGGCAACTGCTACTTCAGGGCGTTTCATCAATTCTCCAATGAAATTTTGAGAGATTCCGCTAAACTTATCTAATTTACCCCCAGTTTTGTCTTGTAACACTAAGTCCAGAGCTTCCACATTACTAAACCCCGGAACAGTTGGAAAACTAAACACAAAGAAACTACCTCCTGAAATTGAAGCTAATTTACCACGAACCTGATTCATGATTTCGTCAATGTTTTTCACTTCTCCACGTTCTTCATTTGGTTTCAATAAAACAAAAACAACTGCAGAGGAAGGGCTTGTAGAATTCGTCAATAAATTGAAACCAGAAACCGAGGTAACATCTCTTGAAGCATCCAGACTACTTAATATTTCTTCAGCCTGTGTCATTACTTTTTGAGTTTGATCTAATGAGGTTCCCGATGGTGTGTTTACCGAAATAGCTATAAAACCCTGGTCTTCGGTTGGAATAAATCCTGAAGGTGTAGTTTTAACCATTATAATTGTAACAATAGTAATTAATGCTAAACCACCTAAACTCAGCCATTTTCTACGAATAAGAAATTTTAAACCGCCCACATAACGATTGGTTAACGAATTAAAACTGCTGTTGAAAGCATTAAAAAATTTCTCTTTAAATCCTTTTTTCTGATAGGGAACATCATCACCTTGTACTGCATGATTGTCTTTTAAGAATAAAGCGGCTAGAGCAGGACTTAAAGTCAATGCATTAACTGCCGAAATTACAATAGCAATAGCCATCGTGAATGCAAACTGACGGTAAAAAACTCCGGTAGACCCTTCCATAAAACCAACTGGCAGAAACACCGCAGCCATTACTAATGTAATCGAAATAATAGCACCTGTAATTTCATGCATTGCTTCACTTGTAGCAATTTTAGGAGACAAGTGTTTGTGTTCCATTTTGGCATGTACAGCTTCGACCACCACAATAGCATCATCGACCACAATACCAATTGCCAGAATTAAAGCGAATAAGGTTAATAAATTAATCGAGAATCCGAATAATTGCATGAAAAAGAAGGTTCCTAATATGGCTACCGGAACAGCAATCGCCGGAATTAAAGTAGATCTAAAATCCTGTAAGAAGATAAATACTACGATAAATACCAAAATAAAAGCTTCTATTAAGGTGTGTTTTACCTGATCAATCGATTGATCCAGTGAAACTTTTGTACTGTAAAAAATATTCTTTTTGATGCCTTTAGGAAAGTCTTTAGAGGCTTTATCCATCATTTTATTAATAGCAACCTGAATATCATTGGAATTAGAACCGGCTAATTGAATTACACCAATTACGATTCCCTTTTTACCATTCAAACGTGTTATACTGTTATAAGAATAAGCTCCAAGCTCTACTCTGGCAACATCTTTTAAACGAAGTATTGATCCGTCTTCATTAGAACGGATGGCAATATTTTGATAGTCTTCGGGTTTGGTTAATTTCCCTTTGTATTTAATTACATATTCGAAAACTTCTTTGCTTCGTTCTCCAAATTTTCCCGGAGCCGCTTCCAAACTTTTATCCTGGATAGCAGCCATAACTTCATTTGGCGTTACATTATGAGTTGCCATTTGTGTTGGATTTAGCCAAACACGCATCGAATAATCTTTTACACCTCCAAAAATAGTAGCAGAACCAACTCCCGGAATACGTTTAATTTCCGGAATAATATTAATCTGAGCATAATTGGCAACAAAAGTTTGATCGTATTTGGATTCATCATCGGTATACATACCAATGGCCATGATAAAACTATTTTGCTGTTTGGCGGTGATAACGCCTTGTTGTACTACTTCTGCAGGTAACTGACTGGTTGCTTGTGCTACTCTATTTTGAACATTTACGGCAGCCTGATCTGCATCAGTACCCAGTTTAAAGAAAACTGTAATTGCCAGAGTTCCATCATTACTCGCAGTAGAACTCATATAAGTCATGTTTTCCACTCCATTTATAGATTCTTCCAAAGATGGTGCTACCGAACGTAAAACCGTTTCGGCATTTGCTCCCGGATAAACTGCCGTTACTAAAACCGATGGCGGCGCTATATCCGGAAACTGCTGCAAGGGTAATTTAGTTAATCCCAGCACACCCAAAATCACCAATAAAATGGAGATAACAGTAGCCAGTACAGGTCTTTGTATAAATATTTTGAACATTTGTAAAAATTATTTTTTATTAATGATTTGAGCAACTTCCTTAGCTGCTTTTTTAGGTTGGATTACTTGACCTTCCTGAAGTTTGTCTATTCCGCTTAAAACAATTTGATCGCCATATTTAATACCATCACTAATTAAATAGTTGGTTTCACTTTTACCAACAATGGTTATAGGCATTTTGCTTACTTTATTTTCTTTATTTACTGTGAAAACAAATACTTTATCCTGCATTTCAACCGTAGCAGATTGAGGAACGAGTATTACATCATTATGATTGATTCCTAAACGGATTTTTCCCGTATTTCCCGAACGAAGCGTTCCATTCGCATTTGGAAAAGTTGCTCTCAAAGTAATGGCTCCCGTTGTTTTATCAAACTGACCGTCCACCATATCTATTTTTCCTGATTTGCTAAAAGGATTATTATCCGCAAGAATCAAAGTAACAGGAGGCAGATTTTTAATTTTGTCTCCAATTGTATTTCCGGCATATTGAGATTTGAATTTGATAAAATCGGTTTCACCTAAAGAGAAGTAAACAAAAACTTCGTGTACATCTGAAAGTGTTGTTAAAGGTTCAATATCAGTAGCAGAAACTAAACTTCCTTGTTTTTTTGGTAATCTACCTATGTAACCGCTAACAGGAGCTTTTACAGTAGTATAGCCTAAATTAATTCTGGCCGATTCTACCATTGCCTTTGCCTGCTCAATATTTGCAGCAGCAATTTTTTGAGAAGCTTTAGCCGTCTTTAACTGATAATCAGAAACTACTTTGTTCTGTACCAATGGTTTTAGTTTATCAACTTCTAACTGGGCATTGATTGAAGCCGCTTCTGCCGCGTGTAAATTGGCCAGAGCATTGTTTAACTGCTCACGAAAAGGACGCTCGTTTATTTTGAACAAAGTCTGACCTTTAGTCACATAAGCACCTTCATCCACTAAAACACGTTCCAGATTTCCGCTTACCTGAGGACGAATCTCAACATCTACTGACCCTTGAATAGAAGCAGGATATTCGGTTTCAGTAGTTACATCTTCTTTTGTAATACTTAAAACTGGTAATTGTGGCGCGGCTGATGGCGGAGGAGCAGCATTTTTATCTGCACAACTGATAAAAAATATTGCACTTAATATTAGAAAAGTAACTTTTTTCATAAAAGAGATTTGATTTAATTTAGTTTTTGTTATTGTTTTTGGAATAATTGTTTCAGAATTCATGCTGCATTTAGTTTAATTAATATTTGAAAAGAAATATTGATTCTGAAATAAACGTTTCAGAATCAAAGCTGTAATTTAAAAAAATCATTCTTGTTGCACTTAAATTTCTGAAATAAACGTTCCAGAAATAACGTTAAAAAAAAGATTATTTAAATATATTTTTTATCAGAACTTCTGACATTTTTTTTATTTTGATTGGATTTTGATGAAGAATATATGCTTGCTTCCAGCCAGTAAAAGAATTAACAATATATTCTGCCATAATCTCAGCACTTTCAGAATCATCCATTTCCCCGGCATCCATTGCTTTTTGGACTATTGACTTTAAAAAATCAATATACACTTCATTGTTTTTGCTCATTTGATTTCTGACTTGACAATCATCAGGAGCTATCTCAAAAATGGTTTTCATACCTAAACATCCTTTATCACAAGACACAATCCAGCCTGCTTTATCGGTAATCAAATTTATCAAAGCTTCCTTAGCAGAAGAATATTTTGAAACTTTTTCCTTAACTTCCATCATGGCATTATCGAAATAATTGCCAATGCATTTCATGAACAACTGGTGCTTATCGCCAATGGTATTGTATAAACTGCTTCTGTTGATTTGCATAGCATCCACTAAGTCCTGAATTGAAGTAGCATTATATCCTTTTTCCCAAAAGACATTCATTGCTTTTTCAATTTTCTCAACTTCGTTAAATTCTACACAGCGTGCCATTAGATTTAATTTACGTCTACAAATATACAACTATTTTTGAAACGCTTATTCCAAAAAGGAAAAAATTTCACAAAAAGTAAAAACTACATCCAGAAAAAATCCTTCTTTACTAAAATTCATTCCGGATGTAATTCATCTAAAAACTAAAAAACAGGTATCTATAATAAAGGAAAATATTAAGTGAAATTCTTTGATTTGGATAAAAACATTTTAAAGCGTAGCAGCTCCTCCGTCTAATAACAATTCTCCTCCTATCATAAATTTAGAATCATCCGATGCTAAATACAAGAATCCTGCTGCCATTTCTTCAGAAGATCCCAAACGTTTGGCTGGAATTCCGGAAGCAAAATGATTTTTAGTTCCATTAGCTTCTTCTTCAGAGGCTCCACTTCTTGAAAAAATTGGCGTATCAATTGGTCCGGGAGAAAGTACATTAACACGGATGTTTCTGTCTAACAATTCTGCTGATAAGGTTCTGGCTAAAGAACGAACCGCAGCTTTTGATGCGGAATAAGCTGCTGTAGTGGCAAAACCTTTATGAGCCACTGTAGAAGCCGTAATAATAACTGAACTTCCATCATTTAAGTAAGGTAAAGCTTTTTGTATACTGAAGAAAACTCCCTTGAAATTAATATCACTAGTTTGGTCAAACATCTCTTCTGTGTATTCTGCCAATGGAGCTGCTATAAAAACTCCGGCATTTACAACTAAAACATCAATTTTTCCGAACGTATCATTCACTGTCTTGTAAGTTCTGTCAATATTATTTATATCCGAAACATCACTTACAAATCCAATAGAAGCATTTCCGATTTCAAAAACAGCTTCATCAATTGTAGTTTTGTTTCTTCCAGTGATTGCTACTTTTGCTCCCTCTTCTGCAAATAATTTAGCTGTTGCTAAACCAATTCCGCTGTTTCCTCCTGTTACTACTGTAACTTTATTTTGTAATTTTTTCATTGTCTTCAATTTTACAATTTAATTATTTTAAGTATTTAAATATCTAAATATTTCGATGTTTTGAATTAAAAAAAAGGCTAAAAGCCTAAACGGGCAATATAACGACTATATGCCTCACAAATTTCTCTATTGATGGTAAATCTCAAATTACGTCCTTCTTTTTCAGCTACCAATAATTCAGCTTCAACTAATTGTTTCAAATGATGAGACATTGTGGATTGAGCCAAATTAAAACATTCTGAAACTTCACAACATTGCATAAAATCTTTACGTTTACTAATCATATCCATAATTTGCAATCGATAAGGATCTCCTAATGCTTTAGAGATTTTTTCTACTTGTTTACTATTCAACTCGGTAATCATGCAGCAAATGTAAAAAAACATTTTAATATATCGAAATATTTCGATGCAATATTTTAAATTTGCAGTACCCTAAATTAATCTTCCTTAATTTTCTATCCAAAATCTCCTTAAAAAAGAAAGCTTATGCAGCTATTATATTCTTACATAAAAACTCACAAAACACTTTTATACATTGCCTTATTTTTAGCTGCAATTAACCAATGCTTCTCATTATTTGATTCCATCATTATAGGTAAATTACTTAACGAATGTGGTGTTGGTGTTGCTAATTTCAATCACAACCAAAATAATTTCATCAAAGCCGTTTTGGGCTGGCTGGCATTATCGCTTGGAGCAGCAATGGTTTCCCGAATTGCTAAAAATTTTCAGGATTATTTTACCAATATCATCATCCAAAGAACTGGTGCTCAAATGTACACCGATGGCATTCAAAAAGCTTTACAATTACCATTTCAGGATTTTGAAGACCAGCGCAGCGGAGAAACTTTGGGCAAACTACAAAAAGTAAAAATTGATTGCGAAAAATTCATCACGCTCTCTATTTCCCTGATTTTTCAATCAATAGTCGGGATTGTCTTTGTAATTGTTTACGCGGTGAGCATCCATTGGCTTTTAGGACCAATTTTCCTGATAACTGTTCCGGTCATTGCGTTTGTAAGTTCGTTTTTAGGCAAAAAAATTAAAAAAGTTTCCAAAGAAATTTTAGGTGAAACAACCGCTTTGGCAGGTGCCACAACCGAATCCTTACGCAATATCGAATTGGTTAAAAGCCTTGGTTTGACCGAACAGGAAATTAACCGATTGAATGCAACTACGATTAATATTTTGGGACTTGAACTTAAAAAAGTGCGTTTTATTCGTTCACTAAGTTTTATTCAAGGCACAACTGTTCATTTTATGCGAACCTGTCTGGTTTTTGCCTTATACCTATTTATTTTTAAAGACATAATCAAACCCGGCGATTTAATTACACTGATGTTCTTTTCTTTTTTCCTGTTCAATCCTTTGCAGGAATTAGGAAATGTAATTGCAACTTTTAATGAAACCAAAGCATCGATGGATAATTTTGCCGATTTGATGAATGCTAAAATCGAAAAGACACCAAAAAATCCAAAAACAATTGGCGACATCAATCATTTAAGCTTTCAAAATGTAAGTTTCAAACACAAAACCGCCAAAGGTTATGCGGTAAAAGATATTTCTTTTGAAGCTGAAGTAGGCGAAACCATTGCTTTTGTAGGCCCTTCCGGAAGCGGAAAAACCACTTTGGTAAAAATGCTAGTCGGATTGTACACTCCTGCTGAAGGTGCTATTTTTTACAATGAAAAAAATTCTAAAGAAATTGACATTACTGAATTGAGACAACAATTGGGCTTTGTAACTCAGGATGCTCAATTATTTTCAGGAACTATAAAAGACAATTTACTTTTTGTAAAACCTAATGCTACCGATGAAGAAATCAATGATGTTTTACAAAAATCGGCCTGTCAAAATTTATTAAAACGCGCTGAAAACGGAATCTACACTACAATTGGCGAAGGAGGAATCAAAGTTTCCGGAGGTGAAAAACAGCGTTTATCCATAGCGAGAGCGCTATTAAGAAATCCGCATTTATTGCTTTTTGATGAAGCAACTTCAGCTTTGGACTCCATTACCGAAGAAGAAATCACCAAAACCATTCGAAGTATTTCGTCCAAAAAAGACCAAATTACGGTTTTAATTGCGCACCGCTTATCTACAATTATGCACGCCGATAAAATCTTTGTTTTGGAACAGGGACAAATTATCGAACAAGGGAAACACGACGATTTATTAAACGAAAAAGGACTGTATTACGCCATGTGGAGACAGCAAATTGGGGAAAGAAAATAATTCAGATTAAGCCTCGACTACATTAGTCAATGCATTAAAATGTTTACGCATTTTATTCAGTTTTCGTTTTTTTACCACATAAGTTTGCGAAAAGTATCATGCCAGCCTCTTGGAAATTCTTTCAAAAAGCTAAAAGCATCAATCGGAATAAAACGGCAACAACTACGAATAAAAAAGGCTTTTTTAGAAGGTTTAGTACCGTCAGCATTCACCACAATGGTGTGTGTGATTAATTTAGCAATGGTACGGGAAAAATAAACTTCTGTAAAATAATAATACAAAAAAGCCACAACAACGGCATAAAACCCAATTTCAAACATAGAGAGATTTTCTACCCAATTCGATAATTCGAAATTATTAGCCGACAAAGCCACCAAAATAATCGTAGTTCCTAAACTCAAAACAATGATATAAATAAACATTAAATCGATACAAAGATTAAGAAAACGCTGAAACTGGCTTGCGTATAACTCTTCTGTTATTGTAAATTCTTCTGTTTTCATGACTATTATATTTAGTGTTAAACAAGAATCTCAAACAAAATTAACTTACTCAAATTTAACAAATTATACTCAAAAAAAGAATCAAACCGAATTTAAATATTTGATATTCAACAAAAAACAGCCATCAAATGATGGCTGTTTTTATGAAAAAATATAATCAATTTTATAATCCTAATCTTTTTGACCAGTTTTTAGGAGAACGTGAAGTATG
This sequence comes from Flavobacterium pokkalii, assembly GCF_014596575.1. Classification (GTDB taxonomy): domain Bacteria; phylum Bacteroidota; class Bacteroidia; order Flavobacteriales; family Flavobacteriaceae; genus Flavobacterium; species Flavobacterium pokkalii. The sequence continues at coordinate 15,645 of NZ_NASZ01000026.1, forward strand.
AAAAATACCAACAACGGTAATTTCATTTTTTTGAAATCTATAATGAATTCCATAAGGAAATCTAGAAATATACCTAACTTTGATATTCTTATATCTTTTTTGATAAGCCTCCGGGCTTCTCAAAATAGTATCAATTCCGGCTTCTAAACAAAGTTCAAAATCATAAGAAAGACCTATTCTTTGTTCTTCATACCAAAGGACAATGTCTTCAATATCAAACAATGCCTCTTTAGCAAAATGAATCTTATACACTACGGATAGCTTTCAAATGATTTTTAACCTCTTCCCAAGTATACAATTCCGTTTTTCCTTCTTCTAAATTTTGAATTCGAATATCTAATTCTCTTTTTACTTCTTCAGAAATTTCTAAATCATTTTTAGAAACACTGTCCCACAATTGTTCAGCAAGAACAATCTTTTCAGCATCACTGTATTTAGATAAATTTTTAAGTTCCATAACTTAATGATTTAGTTTTAACTACTACAAATTTAAGCAATTATAATTTTGAAACGAATAATTAACAACCTTATTAAAACAAAAAACAGCCATCGCAAAGATGACTGTTTTTGAAAATATTTTGAATTAATAATTAAAATCATATTAAGACCCACACATTTCGCAATCCTCAGGACCACCGGCTTGTGCTTTTAGAATCATCGCTTTATATTCGTTAATATCAATAGAATCTGTTTTTACTTCTTCATTAGCAGCAACTGGCTGTTCTTTTTTATCATTATTCAAAGTAAACTTAATCGCATCTACTGCCGATTTGGTTCTTAAATAATACATACCTGTTTTCAATCCGGATTGCCAAGCGTAGAAATGCATCGAAGTCAATTTAGCATAATTAGCATCCTGCATAAACAAGTTCAACGATTGTGACTGGTCAATAAAATACCCTCTTTGACGGGACATATCGATAATGTCTTTCATCGACATTTCCCAAACTGTTTTGTACAATTCTTTCAAATCCTGTGGGATTTCAGGAATATTTTGAACAGAACCGTTATGACGCATAATTTCCTGTTTCAAACTTTCGGTCCACAAGCCACGTTCTACTAAATCATGTAATAAATGTTTGTTTACCACGATAAACTCTCCTGATAATACACGACGAGTATAAATATTGGATGTATATGGTTCGAAAGCTTCGTTGTTTCCTAAAATTTGAGAAGTCGAAGCTGTAGGCATTGGTGCTACTAATAAAGAGTTACGAACACCATGTTCCATCACTTCTTTTCTTAACGAAGCCCAATCCCAACGACCTGACAATTCTTCGTCTTTTAATCCCCACAAATTATGTTGGAATTCTCCTTGTGAAATTGGCGAACCTTCATAAGTAGAATATGGTCCTTCTTCTTTTGCCATTTCCATAGAAGCAGTAACAGCTGCGAAGTATAAAGTTTCGAAAATCTCCTGATTTAATTTCTTAGCCGCATCGCTTGTAAACGGCATACGCAACATGATGAAAGTATCGGCTAATCCCTGAACTCCTAAACCTACCGGACGGTGACGCAAGTTAGAATTTTCGGCTTCCGGAACCGGATAATAGTTTCGGTCGATAACTTTATTCAAGTTTCTGGTTACACGCTTGGTAACATTATATAAAGCTTCGTGATTGAATGCTCCATTTTCAACAAACATTGGCAATGAAAGCGAAGCCAGGTTACAAACCGCAATTTCATCTTTAGAAGTGTACTCCATAATTTCAGTACACAAGTTAGAAGAACGAATAACTCCTAAATTCTTTTGATTTGATTTACGGTTAACAGAATCTTTGTATAACATGTATGGCGTTCCGGTCTCGATTTGAGATTCCAAAATTTTCTCCCATAATTCACGCGCTCTGATGGTTTTTCTACCTTTTCCTTGGTTTTCGTAACTAGTATATAAGGCTTCAAATTCTTCTCCATATACATCATACAAACCAGGACATTCGTTAGGACACATTAAAGTCCAAGCTCCGTCTTCCTGAACACGTTTCATGAATAAATCCGAAGTCCACATGGCAAAGAATAAATCTCTGGCGCGCATTTCTTCTTTACCGGTATTCTTTTTCAAATCTAAAAACTCAAAGATATCCGCATGCCAGGTTTCGATATAAATCGCAAAACTACCTTTACGTTTTCCTCCACCCTGATCTACATAACGAGCTGTATCGTTGAATACTCTCAACATTGGTACAATTCCGTTAGAAGTTCCATTAGTTCCACGAATATAAGAACCTGTAGCACGAACATTATGAATTGAAAGACCAATTCCTCCCGCTGATTGCGAAATTTTGGCTGTTTGTTTCAAAGTATCGTAAATTCCGTCAATACTATCGTCCTGCATTGCTAAAAGAAAACAAGAAGACATTTGCGGTTTTGGTGTCCCTGCGTTGAATAACGTTGGTGTTGCATGCGTGAAGAATTTTTTAGACATTAAATCGTAAGTTTCTAAAACTGCCTGCAAATCGTCTAAGTGAATCCCAACAGAAACACGCATTAACATATGTTGTGGTCGCTCAACAATTTTCCCGTTTATTTTCAATAAATAAGAACGCTCTAATGTTTTGAAACCAAAATAATCGTAATTAAAATCTCTGTTATAAATAATATGAGAATCTAAAAACTCTGAATTTTCCTGAATTACCTTGAAAACCTCATCAGAAATCAAAGGTGCTTTTTGTCCATTTCTTGGATTTACATAATGATACATTTCAGTCATTGTCTCTGAGAATGACTTTTTAGTATTCGAATGTAAGTTGGAAATAGCAATTCTGGCCGCTAACAAAGCATAATCCGGATGCGCAATGGTCATCGAAGCCGCAGTCTCGGCTGCCAAATTATCTAACTCTGACGTAGAAACCCCATCATATAATCCTTCGATTACCCTCATTGCCACTTTTACGGCATCCACTAAATCATTTAAACCATAGCAAAGTTTTTTAATTCTTTCTGTGATTTTGTCGAACATTACTGGCTCTTTGTGGCCGTCTCTTTTTACTACGTACATAAGTTTTGGGTTTTAGTAAAACAGAAAATCCCTTCTCTGTTTCAGGTTATTTGTAATCTTTGTTTTGCCCTTTAGGCACTAAAGCAAGTCACTTTAGGTATTTTTAAATTCATTCCGGCAGAAATTACCGGAACGAATTATTTATTTTTTTTAGAAATCAGCGTCGAAAGAAATTTCCTGACCATCAGAATCATTAGCTTTCCCACTATTTAAAACTCCCGCTTTTTGATATTCAGATACTTTTTTCTCAAAGAAATTTGTTTTCCCCTGAAGCGAAATCATATCCATAAAATCGAATGGATTAGCGGTATTGTAAACTCTTTCACAACCTAATTCTACCAATAATCTGTCGGTAACAAACTCTAAATATTGTGTCATCAAACCAGCGTTCATACCTATCAAACTCACCGGAAGCGACTCTGTAATAAATTCTCTTTCGATATCCAAAGCGTTTACGATAATTTCTTTGATTCTTTCTTTAGGAACTTTGTTTACCAAGTGGTGGTTGTGTAAATGCACCGCAAAATCACAGTGAACTCCTTCGTCACGGGAAATTAATTCGTTAGAAAACGTTAATCCCGGCATCAAACCACGTTTTTTCAACCAGTAAATAGAACAAAAAGCACCAGAGAAGAAAATCCCTTCCACAGCAGCAAAAGCAATCAATCTTTCGGCAAAAGAATCGGATTCAATCCATTTTAAAGCCCAATCGGCTTTTTTTCTAATCGCAGGAAAAACTTCTAATGCATTGAACAATTCGTCTTTTTCTTTTTCGTCTTTTACATACGTATCAATCAAAAGCGAATAGGTTTCACTATGAATATTTTCCATCATAATTTGGAAACCATAGAAGAATTTTGCTTCCGGATATTGCACTTCGTTTACAAAGTTTTCCGCTAAGTTTTCGTTTACAATTCCGTCCGAAGCAGCAAAGAATGCTAAAATATGTTTGATAAAATATTTCTCATCCGAATTTAGCTTATTGTTCCAATCGTGTAAGTCCTGAGACAAATCAATCTCTTCTGCAGTCCAAAAACTTGCCTCCATTTTTTTATACCATTCCCAGATATCATGGTGTTTAATTGGAAAAATTACGAAACGATTTTTATTCTCTTGTAAAATTGGCTCAATTTGCGACATTGTTATTCTATTTTTAATGAGATTTAAGGATAGTTTTTTGCTTTTTGAAGCATTACAAAGATTGTGAAATATTGCGGCAATTAAAAGCCAAACTTATCCACAATAAGAGCTAGTTTTTAACAAAGCCGGAAAACGCCTCCAATTTATCCAATAAAAATAAACAACTAAATATCAGTAGATTAAAAACCCGAAAACGTTATAAACCGCCGTAAAATATAGGATTTAAAAAATAAGAAACAAGAAAAAAATAGTTTATTTTGACTTCACTTTTTTCCACTCACGAGCCACTTCTTCGAGCTCCAAATACCAGTCTTCACCAAATCTTCTAACCAAAGCTTCTTTGACAAATTTATACACCGGAACTTCTAATTCTTTCCCCAAAGTACAGGCATCATCACAAATATCCCATTTATCATAATTAACAGCCGCAAATTCGGTAAAATCTTTTACTCTTATTGGATACAAATGACAGGAAACCGGTTTTTTCCAATCGGTCAAACCTTGATTATAAGCCTGTTCAATTCCACACAAAGCCGTTTTACCGTCAAAAATCACATAAGCACAATCCTTATTGTCGATCAAAGTAGTTTCTAAATCTCCATCAGTACCTTTCACCCAGGTTCCCTGTGCTTCGATAGCCGCAATCCCTTCTTTTCGCAAAAAAGGTTTTACTTTAGGATAGATTTCTTCCAAAATCTTAGTCTCTTCTTCATTCAATGGTGCTCCGGCATCTCCATCAATACAGCAAGCCCCGTGGCAAGCTGATAAATTACACACAAATTCCTTTTCTAAAATATCCTCAGAAACTATTGTTTTCCCTAATTGAAACATAACTTTTAAACACTTTCATTACAGACTACAAAGGTAATCAATCTCTCTCTAACAAAAGAAGGATAATTCAACCGTTAGAATAATATTTGCTCCTCTAAAAAACTCGTCATAAAAGATTAATTTAATTTTGCATTTAGCTATATTTAAATCAATTAACAATACCTGCCAAATTAATTTTCAAAAACAACAAAAAATATGCTTTTAATAAACCTAAAAGAAATTATCACCGTAGGAATGGTTCTTTTCGCCGTAATCGACATTGTAGGTTCCATTCCAATCATTGTAGATCTTAGAAAAAAACACGGTCATATTGATTCTGAAAAAGCTGCATTAGTAGCAGGAATCATAATGCTGGTTTTCCTTTTTATAGGTGAAGATTTTCTAAGTATCATAGGCATTGACGTACACTCATTTGCAGTAGCAGGATCTTTTGTACTCTTTTTTATTGCTTTAGAAATGATACTTGGCATCCGCATTTACCGAGACGAAGAAGCCAACTCAGCATCCATCGTTCCACTTGCTTTTCCGTTGATAGCCGGAGCCGGAACCATGACCACTTTACTTTCTTTACGCTCGCAATATCATACTATAAACATAGTAATAGCCATCTTTCTCAATATTATTCTAGTCTATATTGTATTAAAATCTTCTTCCAAAATTGAAAAGATGTTAGGAAAAAACGGACTTGGAGTAGTCAGGAAAGCATTTGGAGTAGTACTTCTGGCTATAGCTGTTAAATTATTTGCTTCTAATGTTAAAGGACTGTTCATCTAAACGTTTTTTTTATAATTTTACCCCAATAATTTAGCCTGTAAAAACAATCTGAAATCCAGAGTAAAGATTTTCTTTCTTTCTCAAAACAGATTTTTTTAATTACATGTCAAAATAAATATCATGAAAATTTTTACTAACATCTTAGTGTTTCTGGCCGCAGCACTTGTCATCTTCAACATTACTCAATTAGATTTCAGCAATCTATTCGGAGGAGATAACGCAGTAGCTTTTATTGGAATTGCCGCTTCTTGTTGCGCCATCCTGATTCTAATCATTTTTAGAATGTCGAAAAAAATTGAAGACAAAATGAACGACAAACTATAATTTATGTTTGACGTTTTAATTATAGGTGGTGGAGTTTCCGGCGTATCGTGTGCTTTAGTACTTGGCTCTGCCAAAGACAAAAAATTCATGTCCGATAAAAAAATCGGTATTTTTTCACATCAAAAATCCTCCTCACTTCAGGATGCCTTGTTTAATAACGCTTACGGGATTCCCGCTGGCAAACTAGGTTCAGAAATACTTAACGAAAGTATCGAGCATTTAAACCAAAGTTACCCACATATTACACAAATTCACAACGAAAAAGTAGTTCGTATAGAAGGTGAAGCGCCAAATTTTACCGTTGTTACCAATAAAAACAGCTATCAAACCAAAGCTATCGTTGTCGGAATAGGTTCCGCTAATACATTTGCCATCGAAGGACTGATGCAATATGTTATCCCACATCAAAAAGCGTTGCCTGAAAAAGAACGCATCCAATTAAAAAACACCGATCATCTGGTTACCGAAGGCATTTATGTGATTGGAACTTTAGCTGGATGGAGAAGTCAACTGGCCATTGCCGCCGGAAGTGGCGCGGCTGTAGCCACTGATTTACTGACACTGTGGAACAATGGCACTCAAACTCACGCCCACGACAGCATTCGATAAAAATATTTATAAAATAAAACCATTAAGAAATTAAGTTTATTAAGCGTTGCAGCTAAACTTTCTCAATTTCTTAATGGTTTTATTTTACACCTATTTTTTATTTAAAACCCTCTTAATCATCACGTCATCTTTTAAGACAATATCAAAATAGGCTTTTTCACCATACAATTGTTTGGAGAATTCAGCATTCAGATAACGTTTTACAATTGCCTTACTTTTTTCCAGCTGAATCCCCGGAACATGTTTCAACAAAAATTGGTTAAAAACATCAAAATATCGATCCGTAGCATTCATTTTCTTCAGGAATTCCTCCAATGAAAGCCCTTTAAAAGCATTTCTATTTTTATCCAATTGTTCAAAAACAAAATTCCCAACAATTCCGGATTCCATTAAAAAAACGGTAGCTTCATCGGCATTTTCAAATTCAAGCGGAACAAAAACATCCGGAACAATTCCGCCACCGCCATACACAATCCTGCCTTTTGGTGTTTTAAATTTCAAGCTGTCAGCCACTTTTATACTGTCTTTATCATACAGTTCTCCGTTTTTAAAACGCAACTCCGATTCTTTAAAATACTGTTCCACACCTTTAACATAAGGCTTTTGAATCGATCTTCCTGTAGGCGTATAATAACGGGCTACAGTCAATCGCACCGCCGATCCGTCCTCAAAATCCATTTCGCGCTGCACCAAACCTTTCCCAAAGGAACGTCGGCCAACAATAGTTCCCCGGTCATTATCCTGGATAGCTCCCGCCAAAATTTCACTGGCCGAAGCCGTATTTTCATTAATTAAAACGGTTATTTTCCCTGTTTCAAAATCGCCTTTTTCGGTTGCATAGGTTTTATCAATTTTCCCTTTCTTGTTTTTGGTAAAAACAATCAGCTTTTTATTCGACAACAACTCATCGGCAATTGCAATAGCTTCTTCCATATAACCTCCGCCATTATCCCGTAAATCAATAATCAGGGATTTGGCGCCCTGTTTTTTTAATCGGGTCAAATTGGTTTTAAACTCTTTATATGTAGTTTCGGCAAATCGATTGATTTTAATATATGCCGTAGCAGGATTCAGCATCAACCCAATATCGACGCTTTTTAACGGAATAACTCCTCTCCTGATGGTGAAATTTATTTTCTTTTTTTCTGATTTCCTATAAATGGTAAGTACCACCCGCGAGCCTTCTTCGCCTTTAAATTTAGCAAACAATGAATCTGCAGGCAGTTTTCGTCCAAATAACTTTGCGCCGTCTGCATATAAAATTCGGTCTCCTGATTTAATTCCTGCATTTGCCGAAGGGCCGTTTTCCATTGGCTCTACCACCGCAACCGTATCTTTATACACATAAAACCGAACTCCGATACCCACAAAATCACCTTTCATGTTCTCGGCAACTTCTGCCTGTTCGCTCGCCGGAATATACACAGAATGCGGATCGAGCTGCGCCAGAATATTATCGACGGTTTTATTAACAATCGAATCGGTATTCAATTCATCAACATATTCATTATTGATAAAATCGATTAATTGATTGAGTTTGGCCTTAGAACTTTTATTATTTGAAAACTGATTTTGATTGGAGAAATCCAAAAATCCACCTATTAGTATTCCAATAGAAAGGATGATACTAACATAAACGGGAATGTATTTGTAATTTATTTTCATTAATCCTCTAAATCAGGAATATGTTCGATAATCACTCCTGCCTTTTTCAAAAACTGAATTCCGGAATCATCACGATAACCATTTTGATACACCACTCTTTTTATTCCCGACTGATGAATCAATTTACTGCATTCTTTACAGGGGGAAAGCGTAATATAAAGTGTTGCTCCTTCACAGGATTGTGTGGAACGGGCTACTTTAAGAATTGCATTAGCTTCGGCATGCAACACATCCCAACGGGTCAATCCTTCTTCGTCTTCGCAACAATTATCAAATCCGGTTGGCGTTCCATTATATCCATCCGAAATAATCATTCGGTCTTTTACAATAATTGCCCCTACCTGCTTACGTTTACAATAGGACAATTGTCCCCATTCTTTGGCTATGCGCAAATAAGCCTTATCGTATTTATTTAATTTTTTTTCTTCCATAATCTATCGTAACCAAATTTCATTACCTAAAATAATTGGCAAAACTACTCCAATAATAAATGCCGACATCACTAAAGTCCAATCTCTTTTTGAAAATCTAAAAACAGTCTGAACAATATAAGCCAAAATCAAAACCACCAAAACTACAACTAATTGCCCCGCTTCGATTCCTAAAGCCGATTCTAAAATCGCCAACAATTTTGAAGTTGAAGTTCCGTGATGCATTTTTTTAAAATAATTTAAAAATCCTAAACCATGAATAATCCCAAAGAAAAGCGTCACAAAGAAAACCAGATTGATACTTTCCTTTTTTCCCGATTTCCCGGCTGTAAAAAGATGAAACAAAGCCACAATTAAAATAGTTATCGGAATAAGCAATTCAACCACAGCCACTTTTACCGTAATAATTCCATACAATGTTAGCAACAAAGCAATAGTATGCCCTAACGTGAAAAAAGTTACCAATATTAAAATTCGCTTCCAGTCTTTGAATGCTAGCGGTATTACAAGCGCAATTAAAAACAGAATATGATCGTAGGAATAGATATTTAAAATATGTTTTAATCCTAATTGAAAATAGATTAAAAATTGGGACATCATAGGTATTATATATTGATAAGGGATGTAAACTTACGATTAATTTTGAAACTCCTCAATTCAATCAGTTAATTCCTTAGGAATAATTTCCTGCCGTACTGTATTTACCTTAAATAATTTCACAAAAGAAAATTAATAATTTAAAAATTGAATTATATTTGCCGAATAAAAAAAATACAATAATTATGTCATTTTCAGATTTATTTGATAGCGAATTTAAACAAAGAAATAAGGGGCATTTTTCTGCGATTGTTCGTGTTGCTTTAGCTGATGGTATTGTTTCAAACGAAGAGAAAAGCTTCTTGGACAAATTAGCTACAAAACTTGAAATTTCAGCTTCAGAATATGAGGAAATTTTAGAAAACCCAACTATCCATCCTATCAATCCTCCTTATTTATATTCTCAAAGACTGGAGCGTTTATACGATTTAGCCAGAATGGTTCATGTTGACCATCAATTAGGAGACAAACAGGAAACACTTTTGAAAAAAATTGCTATTGGTTTAGGATTCACTCCAAGTAATGTAAATTACATCATTGGAAAAGCTTTGTCATTAGTAGATAAAAAAGTAGATTTTGACACTTTTGCTTACGAAATGCAAAACATGCACAAATAATCAGACTATTTAGATATACAAAAAAGCTCTTGAAAAAATCAAGAGCTTTTTTTATTGATAAAAAATCACATTATTTTTTTGACGCATTAAGCATAAATTCTTCCGCCTTAGCCACCATATTGTAACTTCCGCAGAAAAACGGCACGCGTTCGTGCAATTCTTTTGGTTTAATTTCCATAATTCTTCCAAAACCATCCGACGCTTTCCCTCCGGCCTGTTCAGCAATAAACGCCATCGGATTACATTCATAAAGCAATCGCAATTTTCCTTTTGGTGCTTTAGAACTTGTTGGGTAAATATAAATTCCTCCCTTAATCATATTTCGATGAATATCTGAAACCAAACTTCCTATGTATCTGGAAGTGTAAGGACGATCTCCTTCTTCGGCCTGACAATATTTGATATAATCTTTCACTCCCTGCGGAAACTGAAAATAATGCCCTTCGTTGATAGAATAAATATGTCCGTCAGGAGCAAATTTCATATTTGGATGTGAAAGGTAAAAAGTACCAATAGCCGGATTTAAAGTAAAACCATTAACCCCGTCACCTGTAGTATAAACCAACATGGTTGATGTCCCGTAAATCACATAACCTGCAGCTACCTGCATGGTTCCCGGTTGTAGAAAATCTTCCAGAGTAACCGGAGTCCCTATTGGAGTAATTCTTCGATACACCGAAAAAACCGTTCCCACCGAAACATTCACATCAATATTGGAAGATCCGTCCAAAGGATCCATCAAAACCACATATTTATTTTTATGCCCTTTATCTTTCCCTTCAACGGTAATAAATTCATCATTTTCTTCGGAAGCAATTCCACAAACAATTTCGCGATTTTTTAAAGTTTGAATAAAAACCTCATTCGCATACACATCTAATTTTTGTTGGTCTTCACCCTGAATATTAGTTTCTCCGGCAGCTCCGGTTATATCTACTAATCCTGCTTTGTTTACTTTGTAACTTACAACTTTGGCTGCAAGACGAATGGAATTGATAATTCGGGATAATTCTCCGGATGAATACTGAAATGATTTTTGATTGTCAATAATAAATTCTCCTAAGGTGGTTGATCTTTCTTCCATTACGAAATCGATATAATTTAAATTTGAAGTAACAAATATCGTTTTTTTTGTGATAATGATTCAATAAAACTTACTTAGTTTACCAGTATTGTATATTTGCTAAGAATTTTTAGTTCCAAAGAATTCTGAAAAGCCATATTGTTAAATTTTTAAACCAAAAAATACGAATCTATGAATATTAGAGTTGGTCAAAAAGAAGATATGGCGTCCGTTCTTAAGCTAATTCAGGAATTAGCCGATTTTGAAAAAGAGCCTGATGCCGTTATCATAACCGTAGAAGATTTAATCCGAGATGGTTTTGGTGAACAACCACTATTTCACGTTTTTGTAGCCGAAACAGATTCGAACAGTAACAACAAAGAAATTGTAGGCATTGCTTTCTACTACTATCGTTATTCTACCTGGAAAGGAAAAATAATCCATTTGGAGGATTTAGTAGTAAAACACGACCGAAGAGGTCAGGGAATTGGTTATGCACTTTATTCTGAAATTATGAAACAGGCGCAAAGGGACAACGTAAAAAGAATAGACTGGAACGTACTGGACTGGAATACTCCGGCAATTGATTTTTATGAAAAAACAGGCGCCAAAGTATTAAAAGAATGGCATGTTGCCCAAATGGATGAAGCAGGAATTGCCGATTTTATTGAAAACAGATTAAAACAATATTAGAAAAAATAAAATATGAGAGTATTTAAATTTGGTGGTGCTTCGGTAAAAGACGCTGCCGGAATCAGAAACGTGTATGACGTTTTGCAAAAAGCAGGTTATGAAGATGTTTTATTAGTAGTTTCGGCGATGGGAAAAACTACTAATGCCTTAGAATTAGTCATCAAAAATTATTTTGATAAATCGGCTGAATTAAATGCATCGGTACAGGAAATCAAAAAATACCACAATCAAATTTTATTAGATTTATTCGAAGATGAAAACCATGCGGTTTTTGCTGCGGTAAACGAGCATTTTTCTGATTTAGAATATTTCTTAGCGCATAATAAATCTCCAAATTACAACTTTGTGTACGATCAAATTGTAAGTATGGGAGAAATTATTTCTACTACCATTTTGAGTCATTATATGAACTTCAGAGGTATCGACACCCAATGGATTGATGTTCGTAATTACATCAAAACTAACAACAATTACCGTGATGCCGAAGTGGATTGGGAATTGACTCAAAACAACATTTCTAAAAACATCAAAACCAAAAGTCTGAACATCACACAAGGTTTCTTAGGTTCTGACGAAAATAATTTCACAACAACCTTAGGTCGTGAAGGTTCTGATTACACTGCTGCAATTTTTGCGTATTGCTTAAATGCCGAAAGTGTAACCATCTGGAAAGACGTTCCGGGAGTTATGAATGCCGATCCAAGGTATTTTGAAAATGCGAGTTTGTTAAATCAAATTTCGTATAGAGAAGCTATCGAATTAGCTTTTTACGGAGCAACGGTAATTCACCCAAAAACTTTACAACCTTTGCAAAAAAAGGAAATTCCTTTACACGTAAAATCATTTATCAATCCTTTATTAAAAGGAACTGTGGTAAGCAAAGGAGCAACTCTTGAACCATTCATGCCTTGTTTTATTGTTAAGAGAGATCAGTTATTGATTTCGCTTTCTTCTATTGATTTTTCATTCATCATGGAGGAAAACATCAGCGAGATTTTCGGATTATTCCACGAATTCAAAATCAAAGTGAATTTGATTCAAAACTCTGCCATCAGTTTCTCTGTTTGCGTTGAGGATAAGTTTGGTAACTTCAAAGACTTATTGGCTATTTTGTCTAAAAAATTCAAAGTAGGTTATAACGAAAATGTAACCTTGTACACTATCAGACATTTTAACGACGCTGCTGCTCAAACTGTGAGCGAAGGAAAAACAGTTCTCCTAAAACAATTAGGAACTGAAACCATGCAAATTGTTACTAAAGAATAATTTTCTTAAAATTCTATAGTAAAAACACTGTTGTTTAGTAATTAACAACAGTGTTTTTTGTTTTTATAAAACCAGTATCTTTTCAAACATCCGGAAATAATTACTTAATAGTTTGATAATTAACAAAGGCTGTCTCCCTAATTTTGTTTAACTATTTTTATCATTCAAATGATTAAAAAATGAATATAAATACGCCAAGCAAAACCATTCTGGTAGCACCACTCAACTGGGGACTGGGACATGCCACCCGTTGTATTCCGATTATTAAAGCCTTACAGGACAACAATCATATCCCGATTATTGCCTCAGACGGCATTGCTTTGGACTTATTAAAAAAAGAATTTCCATACCTGAAATTCCTCGAATTACCTTCCTACGAAATAGAATATGCCAAAAACGCTAAAAACTTCAAATGGAAACTTTTGAAAAATTGCCCGAGAATGATTGAAGCCATTTTAGAAGAAAAAAGATTGGTTAAAAAATGGATTGGCAGATACGAAATCGACGGCATCATTTCCGACAACAGACTTGGGATTTACAACAAAAATGTGCCTTCGGTATTTATCACACACCAATTGAATGTTTTAACCGGAAACACAACCTGGCTCAGCAGTCTTCTACATCAAAATATTATAAAAAAATATACCGAATGCTGGATTCCGGATAACAGCGGCAATCCAAATTTAGCCGGAGAATTAAGCCATCTGAAACACCCTGATTTCAACATCAGATACATTGGTCCATTGAGTAGGATGCACTTAAAAAAAGTGGATACAAAATACGATTTAATGATTCTTCTTTCAGGTCCTGAACCACAAAGAAGTTTATTGGAAGAAAAGCTAAAAAAAGAAATCCAACTTTATAAAGGAAAAGTACTTTTTGTAAAAGGAATAATTGAAAAAGAACAAAAAAAAGAACATCTTGAAAATGCTACTTTTTACAATTTCATGAACAGCCGCCAACTGGAACAAGCCTTAAACGAAAGTGAAATTATTCTTTGTCGTTCCGGATACACCTCGATTATGGATTTGGCCAAACTAAACAAAAAAGCTTTTTTTATACCTACTCCGGGACAATACGAGCAGGAATATTTAGCTCAAAAATTAAAAAAAGAAGGCCTTGTCCCTTTTAGCGAACAAGACCTTTTTACTATTGAAAACCTGGAAGAATTAGTACATTACAAAGGACTCTCTGAAATAAAATCCAACATAAACTGGACGACCCTTTTTGAAGTTTTTCTATTAAACAAACACTAATCGACCAAAAAAATGGTCAATTAGTGCGTTTAACATGTTGTCCTAATTAACCCCCGTTATAGGACAACGAAAAAAAACTAACCTAACTAAAACTACTGGTTATGTTATTGTATCGAAACAATTACGAATTCACTTCTTCTGTTTGCCTGATGTTCTTCTTCAGTACAATCTACACCATCAGCACATTTATTAACCAATTGCGATTCGCCGTATCCTTTTGCCGTCAATCTTGCTGCATCCACTCCGTTTTTAATCAGCCATTCTTTAGTAGAAGCAGCTCTTCTTTCGGAAAGTTTTAAATTATAAGCAGCTGTATTTCTGCTGTCCGTATGCGAACGAATATCAATTCTAATTGTTGGATTTTGCATCATTACGTCTAAAATTTTAGATAATTCTAAAGCCGCATCCGGACGAATGTCTGATTTATTCAAATCAAAATAAATGATTTTTATACCAAAAGCTTTCGCAATATCATCACCTACTGTTACTTTTTTAAGTGTTTTTTCGATAGTAATCGGAATGATGGTTTTTCCGGTAGCAGCAGTAATTGTTGCCGTAATTTCATCAGTATTATACGCGTCTTTCTCGGTTTTGATATAATATTTAGCTTCACAATCCACCTGACCAAAATCGAATTCTCCTTTTGCATTTGTAGTTAATGTTTTCAACAATTTGTAACTGCTGTCAAACAGACTTACTTTGGCACCCGAAATCATTTCATGTGTTTCTACATCAGCCACAGTTCCGCTCAGGAATTGCTCGCAAGGATATTCAATTGGGCGTTTTTCTTTTACTTTATAAATATCATCACCCCCCATTCCTCCGTCTCTGTTTGAAGTCACATAACCAATTTTAGTTTGCGGACTAAACCACAATCCAAAATCGTCTTTAGAACTATTTAAAGGCTCACCAACATTTAGAACCTCTTTAAAACTACCGTCCTGTCTGGCTTTGGATACAAAAACATCCAAACCTCCCAAACCGGGATGTCCATCTGAGGCAAAATAGAGTTCGTTTTTTTCGGTAATGAAAGGAAAAGTTTCTTTTCCTTCGGTATTTACACCCTTACCCAGATTTTCAGGAGTTCCAAAAGTTCCGTCGTCATTAATACTTACCTTATAAATATCCGATTGCCCGATTGTTCCCGGCATATCTGAAGCAAAATACAAGGTCTTTTCGTCAGAACTTAAAGCCGGATGGGCTACACTATAATCGTTACTATTAAAAGGCAATTCGGTAATATTATCCCAATTTTCACCGTTTAAAGTTGCTTTGTAAATTTTCAGTAAAGTAGTTTCTTTAGCATCGGTGCCTCTTTTACCATTATTATAATTATTTCGGGTAAAATAAACGGTTTTTCCGTCTTTGGTAAAAACGGGAGTAGCCTCATGAAACTTGGTATTCAAATTTTTGAATGCTCTGTGCACATTAGCCAACATCCCATCCGAATCTACCGAAGCTGCATATAAATTTGTAAAACCTTCGCCGGTCCAGGGATCCATTCGTTTTACAAAACTTCCAGTATCACGCGCTGTTGAAAAAACTAAATTTCCATTGTAATAAGAACTTCCATAATCAGAATATTTAGAATTAATCCCTGCATTTTCAATATCATAACGTCCGGAATTTTTCTTAATTACCTCTAAATAATTTGTCTGACTTTTAGCCAATTTAGCTCTCAAATCATTACCGTTTTCCTTATTGAACTTTGCCATCATTTCATCAGCCTTCTTGTATTCTTTAATTGATTTTAAAGACTGTGCATAACGGTAATAACATTCCGGAGTGACAATGGTTTCGGTAGCAAAAAGCTCTTTATAGTATTTAGCTGCATTTTCTAAATCGCCACTAAAATAATAGGCATTTGCCAGTTTCAGGAGCATATCCGGAGACTTATATCCCCTTTCATACATCCTTTCGTAAGTTTTTATGGCATCGATATAAGCAAATCGGTCGTACTCTTTATCGGCTTTATTATCATAACTTACCTGTGCTGTGAGTTGCATAGCAAAAAAACCAAACAACAATATTGATATGTAATGCTTTTTCATACGTTTAAATTTTATTTTCAGTTGTAACACATGGTACGCTTCGCCAGTTCCCTTTTTTATTCATTGGTATTTGCTTGCGCAAAATTTTTGTTAATGGCGATTTCATACGCTTTATTTTTAGAAAAATCTTGGAGTTATAATTCGTTTTTGAATTCTAAATAATTCAAAACGCAAGAATATTTCATGTGAACCGGAATTATAATTTTCCAAAGAAGTAGTGTCAAAATCATAACTATAACCCACCAATAATCCATCGGTTATTTGAATTCCTGCCATGGCGGTTACCGCAGCACTCCATCTGTAAGAAAGTCCCAAAGAAAATTTATCCTGCAACAAAACATTAGCAGCTAAATCGACCTGCAAAGGTGCTCCCGATACCATTTTAGTCAAAACACTTGGTTTCAATTTTACATCAGGACTTACATCAAAAACGTAACCTCCCATTAAATAATAATGCAATCGGTCTTTGTAAGCCGTTGAAGAATTATCATCAAAATGTTTTACCGTTAAGAAATTAGGAACCGAAAAACCAACATACATTTTATCAGAATGATAATAAACTCCCGCTCCAATATTAGGAGAAAACTCGTTATCGATGTTATTTTGAAACAACTGATTCCCGGTATTATATCTGTTTAATTTCGTATAATCCACATTCAATAAGTCGGCTGAAGCTTTGATACCAAAAGACAATTTGTAATTTTCAGAAGTAGGAATTGTATAAGATAAATCTACCGCCAGATTATTTTGATCGCCAGCTCCAATTTTATCATTAACAAAAGACACCCCAATTCCCAATCTTGAATTTTCTAAAGGCGCATTGATGGAAAAGGCATTAGTCGTTGGTGCTCCATCTAATCCTACCCATTGTGAACGATGCAAACCAAAAATGCTTGTTACTCCCCTGCTACCGGCATAAGCAGGGTTAATATTAATGGTATTATACATGTAATGGCTGTATTGCGAATCCTGTTGGGCAAAACCGGACACCATTACTAACAACAGAAATAGTATTATAGAATTTGTTTTCATACTCTTAATTTTAATTATTCTAAAAGAACTTTTCTTTTTCGTGCTTTGCATTTATTTAGTTAATTAAATGCAGGTATCCCGCCTTATCGTGAGCTTCTCCACTATTTGGATCAACATATTTTAGTACATAATAGTAAGTACCGCTTGGCAAAGCTTTAGATTGACTTACCGTAGCTCTTCCTTCAGAAATTCCTCTGAAAGCTTTTGCATTATTATCATATCCGTCCACCTCGAACACTTTTACTCCCCAACGGTCAAACACCTGAACAGAATTATTTGGATAACAATCCAATCCTCGTATGTATAAAATCCTTTCATATCCTGAACCTTCATTTGGAGAAACTGCGTTGAAAACTTCAACAACACAACCTTCAACCCCTATTACCGTCGAATCATCTTCTAACGGACTATCGTCATCTGATAAATCCTGAACTACAACTCCCAGCGGACTTGTACCATACACGGTAGCCTGATTCATCACATGTCCAGCAATAATATCTTCTTGTGTAATGCTATAACTTGCCGAAAAAGTAGTGGTATCCATCGCTCCGATAGGCATATCAATGGTTCCGGAGTTTTCATCAAGTCCTGCCAATTGGTCTTTAATCCAAACATTGCTTAGCGGAACATCTCCCATATTCATGATGGTATAAGTGTACAAAATGGTTTCCCCAATTTGTGCCTGACCGTCCTGATTCTCATCCTGGAATTCTCCTTTTAGGATTAAAGCAATTTTTGGCGACTGTGGCAATCCTGTTTCTGTAATTGCATCATTATCTATTGCTGTTCCGGAAAGATCACTAACCGGATTATTATCCGGATCTAAAGCAGTAACGGTAGCCTGATTACTTACTTTTCCGGCTTCAATGTCGGCTTGAGTAATAGTATAAACCCCTGTGATACCTGAATTAGTAACTCCAGGTGACAAACTCACAATCGGACTTCCGGTAAGAATTAAACCTGCCATTGGATCCATTACAACAATATTTATCAAGTTGGTGTTCCCGGTATTCGTTACCGAAAATGTGTAGCTAATTGTATCCCCAACCTGAGCTTTAGTGGCATTTCCATTATAAACTGCTGTTTTCACTAAGGCAATACTCGAATTATGAGCAACCGGAGTTTCAGTAATATCGTCCGTTGTTAATGTTGTTCCAGACAAATCGGTTACAGTATTATCTTTAGGATCTTTGGCTGTTACCGTAGCCTGATTACTAACTTTCCCGTCATCTACATCATCTTGGGTAATTACATAAGTTCCGGTAATAGCTGTACTGGTAATTCCAGGAGCTAAACTCGCAATTGGGCTGCCTGTAAGGGTTAAACCGCTCATTGGATCGGTAACAACAACATTAGTCAGAGTTGTATTTCCGGTATTTTTCACCGCAAAAGTATAGGTAATTGTCTCACCTAAAAGTCCGGTTCCAGTTCCACTAATTACTGCCGTTTTCATCAAAGCAATGGAAGAAGATTGCGTTAATGGTGTATCAGTGGTATCATCCGTAGTTAATGTTGTTCCGGACATATCGGTTACATCATTATTTTGAGGGTCTTTGGCTGTTACCGTAGCCTGATTGCTTATTTTTCCTTCATCTATATCATTTTGGGTAATTACATAAGTTCCGGCAATAGCTGTACTGATAGCATCCGGCGCTAAACTGGCAATAGGATTTCCAGTCAGGATTATACCCGTCATCGGGTCAGTCACAACAACATTAGTCAGAGTTGTGTTTCCGGTATTTTTTACGGTAAAAGTATAATTCACTGTTTCACCTAAAAGTCCGGTTCCGGTTCCACTAATTGTTGCTGTTTTCATCACAGCAATTGAAGAAGATTCCGGCAAGGTAGTTTCTGTACTGGTATCATTATTTACAGTAGTTCCTGATATATCAAACACATTTACTCCCTGTGGATCCTTTCCTGTAGCTGTAGCTGTATTCGTCACTTTCCCTGCATCAATATCTGCCTGGGTAATTTCATAATCCTGAGTTATTTGTCCGCTTGCAGACGGTGCTAGTGTACTTGGAACTAAAACCAAGTTGGTAATTCCAAGTTTTACATCGATAATCGCAATATTGTCAATCGTTACATTTCCGGTATTCGTTACCGTGAATGTATAAGTAATTTTATCACCTACTTTAGCTTTAGTAGCATCTCCATTATAAACTCCTGTTTTTACGAAAGCAATTGAAGCTGATTTTGGCAAAATAGTTTCCGTACTAATATCATTGCTAACAGTTGTTCCTGAAACATCCTGAACATCGATATCCTGCGGATCTTTTCCGATAGCTATAGCCGAATTAGTTACTTTTCCGGCATTAATATCGGATTGAGTTATAGTATAATCCTGAGTCACCACTCCGGTTGCTGCAGGCGCTAATGTAGCCGGAATCAAAGACAGATTACTTACTCCCAACTTAGCATCATTAATCACAATATTTTTTACAGTTACATTTCCGGTATTCGTTACCGTGAACGTATAAGTAATTTTATCACCTACTTGAGCTTTAGTTGCATTCCCATTATAAACTCCTGTTTTCACAAAGGCTAAAGAAGCCGATTTTGGTATAATTGTTTCGGTACTGGTATCATTATCAACAGCAGTTCCAGACGTGTCTGTAACATCAATGTTTTGTGGATCTTTTCCGGTAGCAGTAGCAGTATTCGTTACTTTTCCGGCATCAATATCAGCCTGAGTAATGGTATAATCCATAGTTGCTACTCCGCTTGCCAATGGTGCTAAAGTGGAAGGGCTAACTACCAGATTGGTAATTCCTAATTTGGTATCATTTATAGTTACATTCTTTATCGTTACGTTTCCGGTATTCGTCACAGTGAACGTATAAGTAATTTTGTCTCCTACTTTAGCTTTAGTTGCATTTCCTTTATAAACTCCTGTTTTCACAAAAGCAATTGAAGCTGATTTGGTAAAAGTTACCTCTGTAGGATCATTTGTAATTTCAGAAGTTCCTGATAAATCAGTCACATTATTATTTTGAGGATCTTTAGCTGTTACTGTGGCCTGATTGCTTACTTTTCCGGCATCAACATCAGCCTGAGTAATAACATAAGTTCCCGTAATTGTTGTATCAGCATCAGGTGCCAAACTGGCAATTAAATTAGACGTAAGTAACAATCCGGGCATTGGATCACTTACTAAAATATTTTTTAAAGTGGTATTTCCTGTATTATGAATTGTAAAAGTATAAGTAATAACATCTCCTACACCTCCTGAACCACCTACACTGGCTGTTTTTACCAAAGTTATAGTTGAATTTTGTGTGATTGGAGTTATCGTATTATCATTAGTTCCAATTGTCGTTCCTGATATATCCGTTACATCATTATTTGATGGATCTTTAGCTGTCACCAATGCCGAATTCACTACTTGACCAGCATCTATATCAGCCTGAGTAATAACATAAGTTCCTGTAATTGATGAATCGGTAATACCTGGCGCTATACTGGCAACAGGATTTCCTGTAATAATTAATCCAACCATCGGATCAGTTACCACAACATTAGTCAAAGTCGTTGTTCCGGTATTAGTCACAGCAAAAGTATAAGTAATGATATCTCCTAATCCTCCTGAACCACCTACACTGGCTGTTTTTACCAAAGCAATAGTTGATCTGGCTCCTACAGGAGTCTCGGTCGTATCATCTGTCAATATGGTAGTTCCTGATAAATCAGTAACATCATTATTTTGTGGATCTTTAGCAGTAACTGTAGCCTGATTACTAACTTTTCCAGCATCGAGATCCGTTTGCTTAATACTGTAAGTTCCGGTAATTGCTAAACTTGTTGCTCCCGGAGCCAAACTGGCAATAGGGCTACCATTTATTACTAAATCCGGCAATGGATCGGTTATTACAACATTAGTCAATGTGGTGTTTCCGGTATTGGTTACAGCAAAAGTATAAGTTACCGTATCTCCTAAACCACCTAAACCTGATACACTTGCTGTTTTTACTAAAGCAATCGATGGATTTTGAGTCACCGGTGTTTCGGTACTGTCATCTGTAGTTACTGATGTTCCCGAAAGATCCGTAATAACATTACCAAAAGGATCTTTGGCAGTTACTGTAGCCTGATTGCTTACTTTTCCGGCATCAATATCTGCCTGAGTGATAATATAAGTACCGATAATTGTACTATTAGTAGCTCCCGGAGCCAAACTAGCAATTGATCCGCCCGAGATTACCAAACCAGTCATTGGATCGGTTACTACTACATTAGTTAAAGTAGTGTTTCCAGTATTGGTTACTGTAAAAGTATAAGTAATCACATCACCTTTTACTCCGGTTCCGCTTACTACTGCGGTTTTTACCAAGGCGATACCATCCGTTTGTAGTACCTCAGTAGCAGTACAATCAGGACAATCAGGATTTACAGGACAAGTTGTACAAGGAGTTGGATCGGTTGAAGTAGCGGTCAATGGCGTTCCTAAAATACTAATAGCATTAGCAGTAGCTAAATTATAAACCACACCTTTATCAATATCTGCCTGTGTAATCGCATAAGTTGCCGTGAAAGTAGTGGTATCACTGGCTCCCGGCTCTAAACTGGCTATTGGCCCACCGGAAACAGTAGCATTATCATCCGTCAATGTTACATTACTTACCGTTTTAAAACCGGTATTTTTAACTTCAAATGTATAATCAATTCGGTCACCAGGATTTACTTTTCCATCAGAATTAGCATCCACATAAGTTCCCTCTTTCAGAACAGAAATAGAAGAAGCATTACAATTTAATGTACTTCCGTCGCCTCCGTCACTCTCAGAAGTATCCACAAAAGCACCGTAAACATTAATAGAATTGATTACACTGGCTACCGAATTTAAAGTCAGCCTGATTTCGTCAAAAGGCAAAGTCGCTTTGAAACCAACATTATAAGCACCCGGAACGGAACCTAAAACATCCAATCCTAAAAGTGACAAATCAATTAATTGTCCAGCTGATTGCGATTCCTGTAAAATACCATCATTATAAGTACTAATTTGTAATGATTGGAATAAATTAACCTGAGCCAGCGTCCCTAAATCATCAATTACAAAACCGGCAAAAGTTCCTTTTGGATAAGTAAACAACTGATCTTTTACGGCAACTGATCCAGAACCCACAACTCCGGCAACCAAGGTAATATTAGCATAATCCGTTTCGTCTGCTGTTAATAAATTATTGGTATTCGTAACAGCACAAGACACACAGGCAACACCTTCAACACCCGAATGATCCGTATCAATAATTACCGGAAAATCAGGATTAGTCCAAGTGTAAGTTTTATTACATTCTACAACAGGTTCGCATAATTTTTGAAAAACAGAGTTATACACTTTAACTTCTCCTAAATTTACTGAGACTGTATTTTGAAAAGTAATTTTAACTTCGTCAAAAGGCATCGTAGATACAAAACCCAGAGTTTGTTTTCCGGTGCTCACTAACAAATCAGTTCCTACAGAAACTAAAGGTCCATTTCCTGTTTTGGTTTCTTGTTGAATTCCATTTAAATAAGTGGTTATAATTACCGAATCCAATGCTCCTACATTAAGTAAAGCAGGATTTTCTATTGTATAACCGGCAAAAGTTCCGGCCGGATAATCGGTAATTTGATTTTTTACGGATAAACTTCCGCTGGTTCCAACACCCACAGCCAGATTAACGCTGGCGTAATTTGTTAAATCGGCATCAATTAAATTATCCTGATTGGTTACCGTACACAAAGCACAAACTAAACCATTAATTCCTGAATTGGCATTATTAACATATACCGGATACGTTGGAGCTGTCATAGGTGTTTGCGTATTACAAGCTAAATCAGGTCCAGCACAAAATTTTTCAAAAACAGCACCATAAACTCTGGTAGTTGCTAAACTCAATCCTACCGTTTGATTGATGGTTAATTTTACTTCATCAAAACTCTGAGAACTCACAAATCCTAATTTAAAACGTCCCGCAGCAGGAAGCAATCCTACATTGGCTAATAAATTATTACCCGAAAATTGCTCTTTTAATATTCCGTCCAAATAAGTAGAAACTACAATATTACCTAAGACTGATAAATCTAGCAGACCCGTGTTTTCTATTTCAACCCCCGCATAAGTTCCTGCGGGATAATTGGTAACCTGGTCTTTTATAGCGATACTTGCATTAGCCAATGCTCCCACTGTAAAATTAATTGTAGCATAATCTGAATCATCAGCGCTAATAGCGTTTTCAGTATTCGAAACACTTCCTGCAGAAAGTAATCCCGAAAAACCAGTATTCGCCTGATCTATAGTAACCGGATAAGTGGGAAAACTCATTTTTGTAACCGTATTACAAACCAAATCAGGTCCGGCACTATATTCTTTTATTACTGCATAAAAAACATTGGTAGCACTTAATAACGACACTGTTCCGTTTAAAACGATTTCAACCGCATCAAATGATTTTAAAGTATTAAAACCTACTAAATTTTCATTTGTTCCGGAAAGCAAACTCAAACTTAACAATCCATTTCCGGAATTTGTTTCCTGAAGAACCCCATCAAGATAGGTTCTTATTGTTATCCCGTTTAATAAATCCAAACTAAGTAGCTGACTCCCGGTTCCTATTTTAAAACCTGTAAATGTTCCCGGAACATAGCTTTTATTTAAAGTTCCGTCAGTAACTCGTAATGAATTGACAACACCTACACTAAGTACACCTGTGCTTGCAGTCGCATAATTAGTTAAATCAGCATCAATTAAATTAGCCTCATTGCTTACTCCGCAACCCACACACAAAACTGCTGTTGTATTTTCACTAACTGATAAATTAGCAAAGTTCGAAGACACAAAAGGAACTGGGTCGTCCGCATTATTTTGTCCGTATGAATTAAAGGACAATATAAGAAACCCTAAAAACAAAGCCAACATATTAAACTTAGCAGTTAACTGTAAGGTTTTAATTAGCTTATTATTTAATAAATTAAAGTAATTATTTCTCATAATCTAAAGCATTTGATTTTGATTGTAAATCTTATTTTAGCTGATTTTATCCGAATAGTAAGACTATAAAAAACCTAAAATTCAGCAGCAATAATGATTCATTCACAAAATTAAATTAATGGATATCGAAAATCGGAGAAAATAAGTAGATATAAACCTACAAGAAAGGGAAATAAAATCGATTAATATCTTGATAAAATTCAACTTTTAAATCGATTAATTCTTACAAAAAAAATTTGTATATATTGATATATTTGTAAAGCGATAGTTTTTAACACCACAAACTATTCATTACAATCCTTTTCATCCAGCAATTAACAACGTTTAGTATTCTCTATAAAATTGAATCCAGCTAAAACAAATACCATTACTTTTTTAATTATAATACTAACAGCCTGTTCGATGTTGATAGTAGTTAACTTCTACACGATAAAAACACTTTCAGCCACAAGAGCTTATGTAAACGGAGAATCACGCTACTCCAAAGGACATAATGTTGCCACCCGCAATTTGATAAATTATGTTTTCACCTCAAAAGAAGAATATTGGACAAAATTTGTTTCTAACATCAGTATTCCGCTTGGTGATAAAAAAGCCCGAATAGCATTAACAAAAAAACTAGATACCGAGACAATCAAGCAGGGTTTTAGAGAAGGTAAAAATCATGAAGAGGATTTAAATGACATGATTTGGCTTTTTAACAATTTTAAAAGTCTGTGGTTTTTACAAAATGCCATTGAGGAATGGAAACATGGAGACTACTTAAATACACAATTATACAATAGAGGTTTTGCACTACACCGATTAATAGAAAAACAAAAACTAGATTTAGCTACAAAAATCAAAATTCTGGAAGAGCTGGACAAACTCAGTCACAGTATTACCCGTAGTGAAGAGCGTTTTTCAGAACTCATGGGCGACGGTACCCGTAAAACCAATTATTACCTTTTGCTTGCCAACATTTTTTTCATCTGCATTATTATATGTTCTATCAGCGTATATTATAGCGGAATGCTCAAAAAAATCATCAAATCCAAACAGGAATTAAAACAGCAAAAAACACAACTGGAAGCCATCATTAATGATCTGGAAAGAACCAAACTGGAATTATACACCGAAATTATTCAACACAAAAAAATCATCGGAACCATTAGCCATGATATTCGTAGTCCGTTAAAATACATCCAGCTTATTGCTAAACATTTGAGCAGCAATACCAAAAAAGCAAAAAATCCCGAAACTTACAAATACGCAAGTACCATTTACAAATCCTCTTCGCAACTGTATGATTTTACCAAAACGCTTATCGAATATTCCAAAATATACATCGAAGACCGCGATTACAACCAGCAAGAGTACTCTGTTTATGATTTGATTGAAAGCAAAAAAATCTTTTTTGAAGAAATTGCCTCAAATAATGACACTCAAATTATAAATAAAACCGATAATACTTTAAATTCGGACATTAATATCAGAATCATTTCAATCATCATCCATAATTTATTAGACAATGCCGTAAAAAATACGAATTCAGGAAGTATCGAAATTGGTGCCTCATCCGATACTGAAAAAATTACCTATTGGGTAAAAGATACCGGCACAGGAATGAGTCAGGAAATTATAGACTATTATACTAATTTATTTAAAAACAGAGACCCCGAAAAACTAATCTTAAGCACTTATGGAATTGGTCTGCATTTAGTACTAGAACTTTTAATAATACTAAAAGGAGACATCTCTTTTTCAAACCCTACTAATGATGGAACTACTGTAACCATCAATATTAACTTTAAACAAAACAAGTCCTTAATTTAAAGAAAGAAGTTATGCAAAAAGAAATCCTTATAGTAGACGACCATCTCGTTGTAAGAACTGGTGTTTCTATCATATTAGAAGAAAAAGTTAAACACATTTCTATTTCTACAACTGATAATTTTAGTGACACCATTAAACTATTAAAACAAAAAGAATTTGATTTAATTATACTCGACATCAATATCCCCGGCGGAAGAAATACGCTAATGATTGAAGAAATCAAAAACATTCAGCCTGAAGTTAAAATACTTATCTTTTCGGTTTATGACGAAGAAACTCACGCCTGTCCGTACATCATTGCCGGAGCTAATGGTTACCTGAATAAATTAAGCGATAAAAAGAAACTCACTAACGCCGTAGAAAGTATCTTAAAAACCGGAAATTATTTAACTCCCGATATTATTAAAGATCTCGTAAAAGCTTCTACAAATAAAGAAAGTATCAATCCGCTGGATAAACTATCCAAAAGAGAAAAAGAAATCTCGGAACTACTGGTTCATGGAGACGGAAATATTGAAATTGCCAATAAATTAAACATCCAACTCACCACAGTTAGCACCCATAAAAACAAAATTTTCAGCAAATTAAACATCCGAAATATTGTAGAACTCATTACCTTATACAATAAATCTGTAGGACTGGAAGGCTAACTATTTTTCAAAAAACTAAAAAACCAGGTTCTTCTCATTGAAAACCTGGTTTATTTTTTTTTGAAAAAAATCAATTATTTATCTTCAAACTTTTCGTGTTTGATAATTTTGGCATGAACCATAAAATACACATATTCGGCAATATTGCTGCAATGTTCCGAGATACGTTCTAAATGTTTTAATACCAAAACCAGATTGGTTCCGGAAACCACAACTTTAGAATTGCTTTTCATTTCATTAATAATGGCTCCAATAACCTCATCTACCTTAGCTTTAATTGCATAATTTAAAGGAAAAACAGACAAAATAACCTCAGAATCTCGGGTTAAAAAACATTCATTTGTTTTTACCATCACCACTTCGACTTCTCTGGCAATGGTAGCAATATCAAATTTTGCTATCAAATCGTGTTTTTCTTTTATACTCTTATTTTTTTTGATGATACTAATGGCCAAATCGCCTATGCGTTCCATCTCATTGCTAATTTGCAACGAAGCCATGATAAATCGCAAATCAGAGGCAACAGGCTGTTGCAAAGCAAAAATTCTTTGACAAATTTCGTCAATCTTAACATCCAATTTATCAATTTTACTTTCAATTTTTTTTACTTCTTTCCCTTCGGCAACCGGTTCAGAAAGCAAGGCCTTAACCGATTCATTCACCTGATTTTCAGCTAAAGCTCCGATTTTTTGAATTACATTTTTTAACTTATCTAATTCTATTTCAAAGTGTGTCATTCTGTACTTTATTTTTTAAAAATATTAAGACTGAAATTATAAAAAACAATTATAAACTATTTCTATAATTTTATCCAAATCTACCCGTGATATAATCCTCAGTTTGCTTTTTGGCCGGTTTGGTAAAAATAGCATCTGTTTTACCCATCTCAATTAATTCTCCCATATAAAAGAAAGCCGTATGATCGCTTACACGTGCTGCCTGCTGCATGTTATGCGTAACAATCAAAATCGTGTATTTCTCTTTTAATTCATGAACTAATTCTTCAATTTTAGAAGTCGAAATAGGATCCAAAGCACTCGCCGGTTCATCCATCAAAATAATATCCGGATTTACAGCCAAAGTTCGGGCAATACACAAACGTTGTTGCTGACCTCCTGAAAGTCCCAAAGCCGAATCGCCCAATCGGTCTTTCAATTCGTCCCAAATAGCCGCCTGTCTTAAAGAGGTTTCAACAATTTCGTCCAATTCTCTTTTATCGGTAATTCCGTTAATTCGGGAACCATAAATAACATTTTCATAAATGGATTTCGGGAAAGGATTCGATTTTTGAAAAACCATCCCGATTTTTTTTCGGATGTTTACCACATCTACATTTTTATCGTAAATATCCACCCCTTCTACAAGCATCTGGCCGGTAATAGAAACACTCGGAATCAAATCATTCATTCGGTTAATACATCTCAAAAAAGTCGATTTCCCACAACCGGAAGGCCCAATTAAAGCAGTCACTTTATTAGCCGGCACCTGCATCGAAATCTCCTTTAATGCCTTCTTTTCACCATAATACAATGACAAATCATTTACTTGTATTTTTATATCTTTCATTTTTATTTTATTATATCTAAAAGTATATTTTAATAATTAATAAGCAAAATTATTTTGCTTTTCTTCTGATTCTTGATCTGATTACAACTGCAATTACGTTAAGAGACAATGTAAGAATCAACAATACTAAAGTTGTTGCAAACTGGATAGGCATTGTTTTTTCCACATCAGAAGACTGCGTTGCCATGATATAAATATGGTAACCCAAATTCATAAACTGGTCACTCAAAGAACCCGGCAATGTAGCCAAATAATAAGCTGCTCCGGTAAATAATATAGGAGCCACCTCACCGGCACCTCTACTCACCGCAAGAATCGTTCCGGTCATAATTCCGGAAACTGAACCCGGAAGTACCACATTTTTGATAGTTTGCCATTTAGTTGCTCCCAAGGCTAAACTCGCTTCACGCAATTCTCTCGGAATCGTTTTTAAAGCTTCTTCCACCGAAACAATAATTACCGGCAAGGTCAAAAAAGACATCGTTAAACTCGCCCAAAGAATATTAGGTTGCCCCCATCGTAATTCACCTCCGTTAAAAGCAGTATCAAAACCCGTTCCAACGAATTGGATAAAAAATCCAAGTCCGAAAAGTCCAAAAATAATCGAAGGAACCACCGCTAAAGTTCGAACCGAAAAACGAACTGCCGCCGCAAATTTGGAACTTTCGCTGGCATATTCCGTCAAATAAATTGCTGTAATTGTACCAAAAGGAACAGCAGCCAACGACATTACAATCACCATGATAAAAGTCCCGATTAAAGCCGGAAAAATTCCTCCTTCAGTCATTCCATTAGTTGGAAAAGAACTAATAAATTCCCAGGAGAATTTTTCGCGCCCTTCGTAAATGATAATCCCCAAAATAACAAAAAGCACTGCGATTATGGTATAAACAGCCAATTGTGTGGCGCCTACAATCAGTTTTCCTTTTAAATCTGAAGACTTATTTTGAGTTGAAAGCAAAGAACTATTCATTTCTGTAGTTGTTGTTTCCATGTTTTATTTCCCTTGAAATTTCTTAATTAATTTACCCTTTACATAAAATTCGGCCAACGCATTTAATCCAAAAGAAAAAATGAACAATAGAGAACCTATAAAAAACAACACGCTGTAATGTGTTTCACCAAAAACGGTCTCAGCCATTTCTGCTCCGATTGTTGCTGCAAAGGTTCGCACACTTTCAAAAGGATTAGCCGACATCAAAGCCGCATTTCCGGTTGCCATCAAAGCAATCATGGTTTCTCCAAAAACCCTTCCTACTCCTAATAATAAAGCAGCAAAAATCCCCGGAGTCGCCGCAGGCAATACCACATAAAAGGCCGTTTGCCATTTGTTAGCACCTAATGCTAAACTTGCTTCAGTATATGTTTTTGGAATAGAAGAAAGCGCATCTTCTGAAATCGTATAAATAATTGGAATCGCCGCCAAAGCCATCGCAACACCACCTACAAAAGCATTTAATCGGGAATCATACCCAAAAATGTCCTGAAAGAAAGTAGCCATTACCATCAAAGCAAAGAAACCAATAACAACTGATGGGAAAGCAGCTAACATTTCTATAATTGGTTTGATGATTTCTTTAGTTCTTTTAGAAGCAAAACAAGAAGTATAAAGCGCTGCCAAAATAGCAATTGGCCCTGCAATAAGCATCGAAATAATCGTTACTTTCAACGTTCCGATAAGTAAACTTAACAAACCAAATCTCGGGTTTTCGGAAACCGGAACCCAATCCGGAGTTAATAAAGTATCCCAAATTGAGTTTGATTTTTTCTCCTTAGCTGTATCTTCTGCCGAATCATTATTTTCCACTAATGGTTCTGCCTGAACGTCTCCATAAGTTTCCGGTTGTAAATCCTCTTTTTCTACACCACCATAAGACTCTGGTTGTAAATCTTCTTTTTCAACACCACCGTAAGATTCAGGCTGTAAATCCTCTTTTTCCACACCACCATAAGTTTCCGGTTGCAAATCTTCTGTTTCAACACCACCATAAGACTCCGGTTGCAAATCTTCTGTTTCAACACCACCATAAGACTCCGGTTGTAAATCTTCCGTTTCAACACCACCGTAAGATTCGGGTTGGTCTCCTGAGGCAGAAACAGATTGCTGCATTTCAACTTTTGCTGATTCTTTTCCTAAACTAAAAATTGGTAAAGACTCTTTAAAAACGAAAATGAATATCAAAAAGATGATTGCAATCGACAAAAATGCAACCGAAGAAATTATTTTTTCAGCCAGAAATTCAGAAAGTCGGAATTGTTTTTCCAGACTCTCCTTGGTAAAATTTTGTTTACTCGAAATTGGAGAACTCATTTTAAAAATTTAGAATTTATAAAATACGACAAATCCTTTATCAGTTTTGGTGATAAAGGACTGTCATCATTTATTTGTATTATTTTACCGGGAAATATCCAGTTTCAACAACTAATTTTTGTCCTTCCGGGCTTAAAATCCAGTCAATAAAAGCTTTAGTTTCTCCTGTAGGTCTTGATTTCAAATACATAAACAAGTATCTTGAAATCGGATAGGTTTTGTTTTTAATGGTAGCAGCAGTTGGCAATACTCCTTTGCTTTTAGCATCTTTTTTTACTTTACAATCTTTCACTCCTTCTGCATAAGCAGCACCACCGTAACCTACACTGTATTTATCTTTACTTACCGCATTTACGATAGCTGCAGTTCCTGGCAAAGTTTGTACGTTAGTAGCAAAATCTCCTTTCACTACATGCTCTCTGAAAAACTCAAAAGTACCAGAGCTGCTTTCTCTTCCGTACAAACGGATTTTAGCGTCATCTCCTCCTACTTGTTTCCAGTTAGTAATTTTACCCGAATAAATATCGCCTAATTGTTGTACCGTTAATTCAGAAACTTTATTCCCTTTATTTAAGAAAACAGACAAACCATCTTTAGCGCATGGAATTTCGATTCCTGCTGTTTTATATTTTGACTTTAATTTTTGAACCTCAGCCGGTTTAATAGGACGACTTGCATTAGCAATTTCTGTAGAACCATTCAACAAAGCAGCTAAACCAACACCTGAACCTCCTCCGGTAACCTGAATTACTGTTCCCGGGTGTTTTGCCATATATACTTCTGCCCATTTTTGAGACAAAATTACCATCGTATCAGACCCCTTTACAGTGATTTTTTTCAACGCTGTAAAAGACAATCCAACCATCATGATTACAGCTAAAAATGCGTATAATTTTAAATTTGATTTTTTCATTTTCTTTGTTTTAATTTTGATACAAAAGTACTTTAGATACTTTGCTTCAATGTTAACTTAATATTATCTAATTGTTAGTGTATTAATAAATTACAATCCAATTTCCACCTGACCACGTACATACCAGGTTCCTATATTATCCCCTGAAATGTATTTGTCATTTCTATAAGAAACCTCAGTTTGCACTTTTAATTTGTGGCCTAAAATATATTTCGACACACCTAAAGCATACTCATCAGCATCCGGATTAGTAGCCTGAATTTCACTAGCTGCTTTTTGAATAGAATATCGGGCTGCGATTTGATAATTGGATGGAAAAACATAGCTTAACTGCGTATCCACTCCGTGACCTGTAAAAACTGTTTGTGTTTTAGTGATATCCAAGGGATTCACCGTGATTGGATCATCACACATAGCCGACATATAAGCTCCGATAAGCGACCAGCCATTGTACTTTAACATGGTATCAAAAAACAACGATTTAATAGTTCTTGGTTCATACAACTCACTTCCTAATTGCCCTTGCTTTCTTAAAGCGTGGTTGTTTTGAGAAAAAGCTCCCGAAATCATCCATTTCACTGATTTTTCTCTTTCTAAATCAGCTTCGAAATTCGAACCATGTTTTGTAAACGAACCTAAAGGAAACAACTCAGCCTTAGCCGTTAAAGCAATTCCGTCATCTTCGGTTTTCACCCAGTTTCTTCCTTCTCCTTTAGTCAAAGCTCCTTTGAATGAGTAAGCAAACTTAGATGGACTTTCATGACTATAATCTACAAAAAGTCCAAAGTCACGATCGATATTAAATCTGGAGTTATTAATACTTCGATCCGTAAATTCCAGAGCTCCCGAAGAAATCACACGTTGATTATTTCCAGGTAATTTTGTTTGTCCAAAAGCAATAGTCCAGTTTTTTGTAGGATGGTAAAAGAATACCGCATCCAGAATTACATTCCCATTTTTATTGTCTAAGGTTACCATATCCTTAGCCGCAAAACCTAATTCTATTTTATATCCAAACTTTGGATTATAAACAAACCCGTCCAATTTCAAACGCATTCTTCTTACTTCACCTTCATAAAAACCGGTTTCTCCTTCTGTTTTTTCAAATCCGGCACGACTTTGAATTCTAAAACCAATATTTACCTGAAACAAACTATCAACTGCAGTAAATCCTAATTTCTTTTTATTGACATTATAGCCTTCTGAAGTTTTTTTCCCTTCTTGAGCAAAAGTTACCATTGAACACATCAACAGTATAACAAATAATTTCTTTTTCATTTTAACTTAGAATCAATATTGTATTATTTTAATGCAAACCTAATATTAAACTTTCTTCTAAATATTAAGCCTGAGTTACCATTAAGACACCACAACGTAAAGATTTGTTCACATTAGACAAGTAACAATGTCAGAAAAACGAGATTTAAAAACAACAAAACCCAGTATTCATAAGGCCTAACCAGTTGTTTTATTGCTTAACAATTTCTTAACATTGAAAAAAATGCCATTTTCTATTCTTCCCAAAAGCAACAATCCGGCTTAAATTTTGAGTAAAAAAATAAAAAAATAAGAAGCCGTCTCAAAACTGAGGCGGTTTTTTTTGTGCTTTATATTTGGTTTAACATAAGTTATTTCGTATGTTTAGTCGTTGATTTACAACTGATTAA
>NZ_NASZ01000027.1 GCF_014596575.1 Flavobacterium pokkalii
GACAATTTTAGTTTTTTTCAGCAGAAGTAAAAATCAAACCAAATAGACTGAAATGAAAAAACCGCCTCAAATTATGTTTTGAGACGGCTTCTTTTTTTTGTTTTATTTTAAAAACACACTAATTCCTGTCTGTACGCCTAATGCACCTGATTTTATGGTGACACCCTCGTTTTTGAAGGAGTAATTAGCATAGCCCAATCCAAAATCAATACTCACAGTTGGAGTTATTAAATAAATGAATCCTCCATTCGCTGTCCATACAACTCCATTTGTACTAGATGTTCCATTTGAATCACTTTTGTATTTATTATTTCCGAAACCTACTCCGGCGTTCAAAAAAGGTCTTGTTTTTCCTTCTGAAAAGAAATAGGTGGCATTTGGAATAATAGAAAGAGTGGTTTGAGTTTCTTTATTTTCTCCTGCGGTATAGATTGGGTCGTAAGGATCGTTAATATTTGTATTTTGTTTAATTTTTGTTGTAGTAGATTTAAAGTCCAAGGATAATCCTAACGCAAAATTATCCACTATAAAATAGTCTGCACCCGGTGAAATAGTAAAAGTGTTTGTTTTTGGTCCGTCAATTGTTTGCCCTTGAGCTTTGTATTTAATAGTGTTAGAAATGAAACCTAAATTAGTTTGTCCACTGATAATAAAAGAACCTTTTTCTGTTTGGGCTGATAAAATTCCTATAAAACTTAATGATAATGCTAAAAATATTTTTTTCATTTTTATGAGGTTAAAATTTATTGCAAATATATGTAAGATTATTTTTGTTTTCAGAATAAAAGTAAGAAAAAAATGTAGGTTTTTGATTCGTCTTATTTTTAATGTAGATTTGTTTTATAAAAACATATCACAAGTAGAGAATAATTAATTGGACTTAATTCAATAATTTAAAATCATTAAAAGTGCTTTCAAAGAAAACAAAATACGGTATTAAAGCTTTGACCTTTTTGGCACGCCAGGAAGATCAAACGCCTGTGGCTATTGCTGATATAGCTAAGTCTGAAAATATTTCGATTAAGTTTTTAGAAAGTATTTTATTGTTGTTGCGTCATTCGGGTTTTTTAGGGGCTAAAAAAGGAAAAGGCGGCGGTTATTATTTAATCAAAGAGCCTAAGGATATTAATATGGCAAAGGTGTATCGCATTCTGGAAGGACCTATTGCGCTATTGCCTTGTGCCAGTCATAATTTTTACGAACCATGCGATGATTGTACTGACGAAGCAACTTGTGCGGTAAGAAGGCTGATGACCGAAGTACGTGATAATACACTGATGATTTTAGAAAATAACAGTCTGGCAGATATTGCTTTCTAAATGGAGTAGCTATAAAAAAAAAGAGCGGATTTCTTTGCATTGAGAAATCCGCTCTTTTTTTATGATAGTATGGAATTTTAGAAAACCAGTTTGTATCCTACAAAAAATAACATTACTGCAATTGCATTTCTAAGTAATAAGTCGGGAACTTTTCCACTTAACATACTTCCGATGAAAATTCCCGGAAGTGACCCCATTAATAATTGACTTAGTAAAGTAAGGTCTAAATTTCCCATTGAAGCATGTCCCAGTCCGGCAACAAGAGTTAAGGGTACGGCGTGAGCAATTTCAGTTCCTACAAGCCTTGGAGTTGGTAAAAGTGGATATAAGAAAAATAAAGTTACCGTTCCTAAAGCTCCTGCTCCAATAGAGGTAAGTGTTACCGTTGAGCCCAGTAAAACTCCAATGGCAATAGTTAAAAGGTTTTGGGTTCTGCTTTGACTGTGAAATTTGTCGCCGGCATGTTTTTGCGAAAGAACTAAAAGTTTCTTTTTAAATAAAACAGCAACAGAAGTAAAAAGTAAAGCCCAGCCTAAACTAAATTTAATGATGGTGTTGATTTGTGAAATGTCTGTCTTTACGCTTTCAAGAATCCATAATGTAAGGAAAGCGGCTGGTACACTTCCTAGTGAAAGCCATCCTGTAATTTGCCAGTTGATGTTGTTTTTTTTATGATGTACAAAAACACCACCTATTTTTGTAAATGCTGCGTACAGTAAATCGGTTCCAACGGCAGTTGTGGGTGAAATACCAAACCATAATAAAATGGGAGTCATTAAGGAACCTCCGCCTACACCTGTCATTCCAACAATAAAACCTACTACTAATCCGGCGATTACAAAACCTATTTCAATATCCATGATAAAATTTATTTGATGCAAAAGTACAATTATTTTATAATAATCCTATGGATTTAGTAGAATTTATAAAAATTATAAGAAAAAATATTTTTTGGCTTCGGGTTGAAATAGGTTTTACTGATTTTACGGGTCTTCTTTTAATGTGATTTAATTTTGTTAGAGTTGTTTTTAAGGTTTCCGTGGTTTTGCTTTTGGGGTGAATTTATTATTTGCTCTTTTGTGTTGGTATGTAGTGTTTTATGTTTTAGAATCCTGATCTTTGGCTTGTGAAAAAAATCAAAATAAGTTTTGTAATTTGAAAAAATGTATTACTTTTGCGGAGTAATCTACTAAACCGATAGGGTAATAAGTTTTATTAAAAAGAAAGAGAAGCGATGAGCGAAGATGTAGTTAAAATATTGACAGAAAAAACAAAAGACTTTTCAATAGAAGAGACTTTGGTTTTTTTGGCAAACGAATATAAAGATGAGGTGGTTTTTTCAACCTCTTTTGGTCAGGAAGATCAGGTAATTACTGATTTGATTGAAAAAAGCGGGGCTGCTGTAAAGATCTTTACTTTAGATACAGGACGTTTGTTTCAGGAGACTTATGATGTTTTTCACAGAACACAAAAAAAATACAAAACGCCTATTAAAGTGTATTTTCCTGAGGCAAAAGCGGTAGAGGAATTGCTGGAGAAAAAAGGTCCTAATAGTTTCTTTGAATCTGTAGAAAACAGAAAAGAATGTTGTTATATCCGTAAAGTAGTGCCTTTGAAAAAAGCTTTGGCTGGTAACAAAATGTGGATAACAGGTTTGAGAGCCGAGCAATCAGAAAACAGAAGTAATTTGCATTTGTTCGAATATGATGCTAATTTTGAAATCTTAAAATTCAATCCGTTATTAAAATGGACATTGGAGGAAGTTCAAAAATATATTGATGACCATAATGTCCCTCAAAACAGTTTGCACAAAAAAGGTTTTGTAAGTATCGGTTGTGCGCCATGTACCAGAGCCATCGTAGAAGGAGAAGATATCAGAGCCGGAAGATGGTATTGGGAACAAAGCCATAAAGAATGCGGGTTACACCAAAAATAGAAGTTTAATCGTTTGTGTGTTTAATCGTTTAAAATCAAATGCGAATAAACAAATAAACAAATTACCAAATAAACATAATGATAAGTTCAGTTTTAAAAACAAATGCTTTAGAAAGTGAAGCGATTTACATATTTAGAGAAGTAGTTTCTCAATTTGAGAAGCCGGTATTGCTTTTTTCAGGAGGAAAAGATTCGATTACTTTGGTAAGATTGGCACAAAAAGCCTTTTTTCCTGCAAAAATTCCTTTTCCATTGTTGCACGTAGATACAGGACACAACTTCCCTGAAACTATTGCTTTTAGAGATAAATTAGTTGAAGAATTAGGATTAGAGTTAATCGTTCGTAATGTTCAGGATGCTATCGATCAAGGTAAGGTGGTAGAAGAAACTGGGCGTTACGCAAGTAGAAACAGCTTGCAAACTACAACACTTTTAGATGCTATCGAAGAATTTAAATTTGATGCCTGTATTGGTGGAGCGCGTCGTGATGAGGAAAAAGCAAGAGCTAAAGAACGTATTTTCTCGGTTCGTGACGATTTTGGTCAATGGGATGAGAAAAATCAACGTCCGGAGTTATTTGATTTGTTAAACGGAAAAATTGAATTGGGACAAAACGTTCGTGTATTCCCAATTTCTAACTGGACAGAATTAGACGTTTGGAGTTATATCGAGCAGGAGCAAATTGAAATTCCTTCTATTTATTTCTCTCACAAACGTAAAGTATTCGTAAGAGACGGAATGATTTGGTCTCACTCACCATTTGTTTACCAAGATGAAGATGAAGTGGTAGAAGAAAGAGTGGTTCGTTTTAGAACTGTTGGAGATATGAGTTGTACTGCTGCTGTTGAATCTTATGCAGGAACTATCGCAGAGGTTGTTGGTGAAATCAGACAATCTACTATTTCGGAGCGTGGAGCACGTATTGATGACAAACGTTCAGAAGCAGCGATGGAGAAAAGAAAACAACAAGGTTACTTTTAATAAGTTAGAAGTTAAGAGTTAGAAGTTAGAAGAATCAAAAAAATATACAGATTTAAGTTTTCAAATAACCTGAAACTTTAAACCTGAAACAAAAAAGTAAGATGGAAGTTTTAAAAATAGCAACAGCAGGAAGTGTAGATGACGGAAAGAGTACGTTAATCGGAAGATTATTATACGATACACAATCGTTAACTACAGATAAATTAGAAGCAATCGAAAGAAGCAGTAAGCAAAAAGGATATGATTATTTAGATTTTTCTTTGGCTACTGACGGATTGGTGGCAGAGAGAGAGCAAGGAATTACAATTGATGTAGCACATATTTATTTTTCTACAGCCAAGAAAAGTTATATTATCGCTGATACTCCGGGACACGTAGAATATACCCGTAACATGGTTACAGGAGCTTCTACTTCTCAGGTGTCTATCATTTTGATTGATGCCCGTAAAGGAGTAATTGAGCAAACGTACCGTCACTTTTTTATCAATAATTTATTGAGAGTAAAAGATGTGATTGTTGCGGTAAACAAAATGGATTTAGTGGACTATTCGGAAGAAGTGTTCAACAAAATCAAAGCCGACTTTCAGGCATTGAATGCAAAAAGTGATTACAAAGAGCAAAACGTTAGCTATATTCCTTTAAGTGCTTTAACAGGAGATAACGTGGTGGATTCATTAGGGAAAATGCCTTGGTACACTGGACAAACTATTTTGCAACACTTAGAAGCTTTAGAATCAAAAGATATTTATGATACCGGAAAAACTCGTTTCCCTGTTCAAACAGTGATTCGTCCTAAAACGGAAGAATACCATGACTTTAGAGGTTATGCCGGAAAATTATACGGAAACAATATTAAAGTGGGTGATGCAGTAACTGTTTTACCTTCTTTGACAGAATCTAAGGTGAGTAACATTCATTTCTTTGATCAACAATTTGATGAAGCAGCTGCTGGTTCTTCAATTATTATCGAATTAGAAAATGATATCAATGTAACTCGTGGTGATATGATTGTAAAATCAAACGAATTGCCAAGAGTAGAGAAAGAAATCACGACAACAGTTTGCTGGATGGACAGCAAAAAATTAGTTCCCGGAACTAAATATTTGGTACAACATAATACAAATAGAGTGTTGGCGAAGGTGGACAGTATCAATAATGTAATTGCTACTGATTATTCAGGAACTACTCCAGCTTCACAATTAGCTATTAATGAAATTGGAGAAGTAAGTATTAAATTAAGCAAAGCTTTGTATTTTGATGCTTATGATGTAAACAAATCAAACGGAGCTTTTATCTTAATTGATCCAACAACTAATACAACTGCGGGAGTAGGTTTTATTAGATAATTTTAGCAGGTAAAATTAATAACCATGCGCTGAAGGTATGAGCAGTAAATGGTAAAAGAAAAAGAAATGGAAAGTTTTAGAACAGAAATAGAAAATCCGATTGTCCAAAAAGAGATTATCGATTTAGAGAAAAAAATTCACGCATTCCGTGGTGGAAAAATTGATGACGAGCGTTTTCGTAGTCTTCGTCTGGCTCGTGGAATTTACGGGCAACGTCAGGAAGGGGTGCAAATGATTCGTATCAAATTGCCTTACGGAAAAGTTACGAGTGAGCAATTAAGAAGAATTACGGATGTTTCAGAAAAATATTCTACAGGTCGTTTACACATTACAACCCGTCAGGATATTCAAATTCACTACGTGAGTTTAGACAGAACTCCGGAACTTTGGGCAGATTTGGCTAAAGATGATATTACTTTGAGAGAAGCTTGTGGAAACACCGTTCGTAATATTACAGGAAGTGAATTAGCAGGTGTAGATGTTGATGAACCATTTGATGTGACTCCTTATGCGCACGCTTTGTTCCAATATTTATTGCGTAACCCTATCTGTCAGGAAATGGGACGTAAATTCAAAATTTCGTTCTCTTCATCTGAGAAAGATTCTGCTTTGAGTTATTTACACGATTTAGGATTTATTCCTAAAATTGTTGACGGACAAAAAGGTTTCAAAGTAATGTTAGGTGGTGGATTAGGTTCTCAGCCTTCTCACGCTGAATTGCTTTCTGAGTTTGTTCCTGTAAACCAAATTATTCCAACTGCTGAAGGTGTAATTCGTATTTTTGACCGTTATGGTGAAAGAGCAAAACGTTTAAAAGCACGTTTGAAATTCTTAATAAAAGATTTAGGTCGTGACGAATTTTTACGTTTGGTAGAAGAAGAGAAAAAAGCATTGCCTTTCCATAGTTACGAAATTGACACTACTGCTTTCGAAGGACCAATTACGGAACCTTTATTAGAAGTGCCAACAGTTACTATCGAAGATGTAGCGGCTTATGAAGCTTGGAAAAAATCGAATGTGATTGCTCAAAAACAAGCGGGTTATGTGGCGATAGGTGTAAAAATACTTTTAGGTGATTTTTATATTGACAAAGCGAGATTATTGGCTGATTTGATTAAAAACTACGGAGCTAATGAATTGCGTTTTTCATTACGTCAAAACATTGTAATCCGTAATATTAAAGAAGAAAATTTACCATTCTTTTACCAAGAATTAGCTAAGTTAGATATGGTTAATTTAGGATACAACTCTATCGGAGATATTACGGCTTGTCCGGGTACAGATACTTGTAATTTAGGTATTGCAAGTAGTACGGGTATCGCTGATGAGTTAGAAAGAGTGTTGAAAACAGAATATCCACAATACCTTAATAATACTGACATTGCTATCAAAATTAGTGGATGTATGAATGCCTGTGGACAACATAATATGGCTGAAATTGGTTTCCAGGGAATGTCAATCAACTCAGGAAAATTAGTTGCGCCGGCTTTACAAGTGTTGTTAGGCGGAGGAAACTTAGAAAACGGAAACGGTCGTTTTGCAGATAAAGTAATCAAAATTCCTAGTCGCCGTGGTCCTGAAGCTTTGCGTTTAATCTTAAATGATTTTGAAGCCAATGCTAACGGAGCTAAGTTCTTAGACTATTATGATGCTAAAGGTGAAAAGTATTTCTACGAATTCTTGAAACCTCTTGCAGATGTTACTAACCTTACTGAAGCTGATTTTGTGGATTGGGGTAATGCTGATAATTATGTAAAAGCAGTAGGAGTTGGAGAATGTGCGGGAGTAGTAATCGACTTAGTAGCTACTTTGTTATTCGAAGCTAAAGAAAAAATCGATTTTGCTAACGAAGCATTCAACGAACAAAAATGGGCAGATGCGATTTATTTGGCTTATGCAGGTTTTGTAAACGGAGCTAAAGCTTTATTGTTGGCAGAAAAACAAAAAACAAATACGCATGCCGGAATCGTAGATTCTTTTGATAGCGTTTTTGTTGAATCAAATAAAATTGAATTGGGAACTACTTTCAGAGAATTGGTGTACCAAATCAATAAAAATGAGCCAACAGAAGCTTTTGCAAAACAATATATTCAAAGTGCTGCTTCGTTTTTTGAAGCTATTGAAGCTTATCGTGCTGAAGATTTAGCAAAAGCATAATCCTGAAAAATCATGAGCGAGAAAATAGATAACAATCAGGCCGATTTACAATCTCAGGAGCAGGAACGCAACGAGTTGTATCCGATATTTTTGAAACTGCATAACCTAAGCGTGCTGATAGTAGGCGGTGGAAATGTGGGTTTAGAAAAGTTATCTTTTTTGCTTAAATCGAGTCCTAATGCAAAGGTCGAAGTGGTAGCTCCAACGTTTATTCC
This sequence comes from Flavobacterium pokkalii, assembly GCF_014596575.1. GTDB lineage: Bacteria > Bacteroidota > Bacteroidia > Flavobacteriales > Flavobacteriaceae > Flavobacterium > Flavobacterium pokkalii. Next base: position 7,954 of record NZ_NASZ01000027.1, read on the forward strand.
TGAATTGGTTTCTCTTGCCGAAGCACATCCTGGGGTCAAGCTTACCGGGAAAAAGTTCAAGAAAAAAATGCTCAAAAAGCGCCATATGGTCATTGCCTGTACCAATGATTTAAAGGTCAATAGACGCGTCTATACATTGTCGCGAAAAAGATATTTGATTTGCAATATTGCCGACACACCTGATTTATGTGATTATTATTTAGGAGGTATTGTAACCAAAGGAAATGTAAAAATTGCCATCTCAACCAATGGAAAATCGCCTACAACGGCCAAGCGTTTGAGAGAGTTTTTTGAAGAAGTAATTCCGGAGGATATCAATGAAATGGTGCAAAATCTCAACGAATATCGAAAAACCTTAAAAGGTGATTTTGAAGACAAAGTTCAAAAAATGAATGAAATCACCGCTAGTTTAAAAAATAAATAAAAAAAGATAATTTCTTAGAAACTAATGATTATTGTCATTTATTAAGTCTAATAAAATTCGTTTCTTTGCTGTTATCGAGAATGATTATAAATAATTTGAAAAATGATTGAAACAGATATCCTTATAATAGGAGCCGGTCCAACTGGTTTATTTGCCGTTTTTGAAGCAGGATTATTGAAATTAAAATGTCATATCCTGGATGCTTTGCCACAACCCGGAGGTCAGTTGGCTGAGTTGTATCCTAAAAAACCAATCTATGATATTCCTGGATTTCCAGAGGTTTTAGCAGGAGATTTAGTAGATAACTTAATGGAACAAATTAAGCAGTTTGAACCAGGTTTTACTTTGGGAGAACGTGCTGAAACTATTGTTAAACAAGAAGACGGTTCGTTTATCGTAACTTCAAATGAAGGTACTGAATTCCACGCTAAAGTAATTGCTATTGCGGGTGGTTTAGGAAGTTTTGAACCTCGTAAACCGTTAATCGAGGATATCGAATTCTATGAAAATAAAGGAGTAAAATACTTCATCAAGAATCCGGAAGAATTCAGAGACAAACGTGTGGTTATCGCCGGAGGAGGAGATTCAGCTTTAGACTGGAGTATCTTCTTAGCTGATGTAGCTTCTGAAGTGACTTTAGTGCACCGTCGTAACGAATTCCGTGGGGCATTGGATTCTGTTGAAAAAGTTCAGGAATTGAAAGATAAAGGTAAAATTCACTTGATTACTCCTGCAGAAGTTGTTGGAATTAACGGTGCAGAGCACGTGGAATCAGTAGATTTAGAAGAAAACGGAGCGCACCGTAACATTCCTTGTGATTATTTCATTCCACTTTTCGGATTGACACCTAAATTAGGACCTATCGGAAACTGGGGATTAGAAATCGAGAAAAACGCCATCAAAGTAAACAATGCTTTGGATTATCAAACCAATATTCCCGGAATCTTCGCTATTGGAGATATCAATACCTATCCGGGTAAATTGAAGTTGATTCTTTGTGGTTTCCACGAAGCTACTTTAATGTGTCAGGCGGCATACCAAATCGTGAATCCTGGAAAACGTTATGTGTTGAAATATACTACGGTATCTGGAGTTGACGGATTTGACGGAACCCGTAAAGAAGCACCTAAAGCAGTTGTAAAAGCGATAAACTAAAAACACCTAGTTGTTTACAATTATAAATAGCCTTATCACTTGCAAGTGGTAAGGCTATTGCTTTACTTTGCATTTCCAAATTTGGAAAATAATTTGGAGCGAAACAATTGGAAATTCAGCTATTATGGATTCCCGCTTTCGCCTTTATTCCCGATAAATAAAAACTACGGCTGAGAGCCTTGTTTTTCTAAATCGGGAGATATCGGCTCTATCGGGGCTAATGAGCCACAATTGTTTTGGTTAGGAAGCATGTCTCCTGCAAGGTTTTAAAAACCTTGTAGGTATTAGAATAAATTAGATACCTACAAGGTCAAAAATGACCTTGCAGGAAAACAAAAGATAAATTATGCCAAGCATTCAGGAAGAAATCAAAAAAAGAATACTCGTTTTAGACGGCGCCATGGGAACCATGTTGCAACGTTACAATTTTTCGGAAGAAGATTTTAGAGGTGAACGCTTCAAGGATTTTCCACATCCGTTAAAAGGAAATAACGATTTGTTGTCGCTGACCCAACCTAAAGCAATTGCTGAGGTGCATGCTGCTTATTTTGAAGCAGGAGCTGATATTGTAGAAACCAATACGTTTTCAGGAACTACAATTGGTATGGCCGATTATCACATGGAAGACTTGGTTTACGAATTGAACTACGAGTCGGCAAAAATTGCCCGCCAAGTAGCCGATGAATTTACAGCCAAAAACCCGGAAAAACCTCGTTTTGTTGCCGGATCAATCGGGCCAACAAACCGTACGGCATCGATGTCTCCTGATGTAAATGATCCGGGATACAGAGCGGTAACTTTTGATGATCTACGTATTGCCTACAAACAGCAGGTAGAGGCTTTGATGGATGGCGGATGCGATTTGTTGTTGGTAGAAACTATTTTTGATACGCTAAATGCCAAAGCTGCTCTTTTTGCAATCGAAGAAGTAAAAGAAGAACGTAATATTGATATTCCAATCATGGTTTCAGGAACGATTACCGATGCTTCCGGAAGAACACTTTCAGGACAAACGGTAGAAGCTTTCCTGATTTCAGTTTCGCATATTCCGTTGTTGAGTGTAGGATTCAATTGCGCTTTGGGAGCCGATTTGTTAAAACCCTATTTGCAAACATTGTCTTCGCATACTTCTTTCAACGTTTCTGCGCATCCTAACGCTGGATTGCCAAACGCCTTTGGAGAATATGATGAAACACCACAGGAAATGCAGGCGCAAATTAAGAGTTATCTGGATGATAATTTAGTGAATATCATTGGAGGATGTTGTGGCACAACGCCAGATCATATTAGATTGATTGCTGAGGTTGCAGCAAAGTACAAACCAAGAGTTTCGACTGCAACACTATAAAATTTATATAATAAAATTCATGCAGATTCGGCTGATTTTAGCAGATAAAAAATCTGCTGTATCTGCAAAATCTGCGTAAAAATAAAAATACTAAACAGCCAAGGTTTGTAAAACCTTGCACCAGCTAGCGCGAGCGTCCCGCTCGTGCCCACACAGAGAATAAAAAAAGTTCAGTTTGTGTCATTGCTTCGCCTGTTCGCTGGCGCTCGAGTCCGAGGAACGAAGGAATTACATAACGAGAGCAAAGGATGAGATTCCTCCTTCGTCGGAATGACAAAATGAGAATACAGATAGTGAGATTGCTTCGTTCCGATAGTTATCGGAACTCGCAATGACTTGGACGAATAAAATAAGATAAATAAAATGGCAGAAGTAGAAGCAAGAAGAAATTTAGTTTTATCAGGATTAGAACCGTTGATTATTACGCCGGAAAGCGTTTTTGTAAACGTAGGTGAGCGTACCAATGTAACAGGTTCACGTAAATTTCTTCGATTAATCAAAGAAGAAAAATACGATGAAGCCTTAGATATCGCCAGACAGCAGGTAGAAGGTGGCGCCCAAATCATCGATATCAATATGGATGAGGGAATGCTTGACGGAGAACAGGCAATGGTGAAATTCTTAAATCTGATTGCGGCCGAGCCGGATATTGCCCGTGTTCCGATTATGATTGACAGTTCGAAATGGCCTATTATCGAAGCCGGATTGAAAGTAGTACAGGGAAAATGTGTGGTAAACTCAATTTCTTTGAAAGAAGGAGAAGAGCAATTTATCCATCACGCCCAATTAATCAAACGCTATGGAGCGGCGGTAATCGTCATGGCTTTTGACGAAGTAGGTCAGGCGGATAATTACGATCGTCGTGTGGAAATTTGTAAGCGATCTTATGATATTTTAGTGAATAAAGTAAACTTCCCGCCTCAGGATATTATTTTTGATTTGAATATATTTCCAGTCGCGACTGGAATGGAGGAACACCGTTTGAATGCTTTGGATTTTTTCAGAGGAACCAAATGGGTTCGTGAAAATTTACCACACGCACACATCAGTGGTGGTGTGAGTAATGTTTCGTTCTCTTTCCGTGGAAATGATGTGGTTCGTGAAGCGATGCACTCGGTTTTCTTGTATCATGCCATCAAAAACGGAATGACGATGGGAATTGTAAATCCGGAAATGTTGACCATTTATGACGATATTCCTAAGGATTTATTAGAGCATGTTGAGGATGTAATTCTGGACAGACGTGACGATGCTACGGAGCGTTTGTTAGAATTTGCTGAGAGTGTAAGAGGTGGTGAGAAAACTCAGGAAAAAGAAGTACAGGAATGGCGTTTAGGAACTTTCCAGGAAAGAATCACGCATTCCTTAGTGAAGGGAATTGATACTTTTATTGAAGAAGATGTGGAAGAAGCCCGTTTAGCAGCAACAAAACCTATCGAAGTAATCGAAATCAACTTAATGGCGGGGATGAATGTTGTTGGAGATTTGTTCGGTTCCGGGAAAATGTTCTTGCCACAGGTAGTAAAATCTGCACGTGTGATGAAAAAAGCGGTGGCTTATTTGTTGCCGTTTATTGAAGCTTCCAAACAACAAGGAGATAAAGAAGGAAACGGAAAAATATTATTAGCCACTGTAAAAGGTGACGTTCACGATATTGGTAAAAATATTGTTGGAGTTGTTTTGGCTTGTAATAATTACGAAATTATCGATTTAGGAGTAATGGTTGCTCCAGAAAAGATTATTGCAGCTGCTCAGGAGCATAATGTAGATATTATTGGTTTGAGTGGTTTGATTACGCCTTCATTGGATGAGATGGTTTTCTTGGCAAAAGAATTAGAAAAGCGTAACATGCAAACTCCTGTCATGATTGGTGGGGCAACTACTTCAAGAGCGCATACGGCTGTGAAAATTGCTCCTCAATATAAGTCAACCGTAGTGCATGTGAATGATGCATCAAGAGCGGTAACCGTAGCAGGGAATTTATTGGATCAAAATCAAGAGGCTTATAAAGCTTCTATCCGTGAAGAATACGATGCTTTTAGAGAGTCATTCTTAAATCGTTCCCGAGATAAAAATTTCCTGACGATTGAAGATGCCCGTAAGAATAAAATGCAATTGGATTGGGCAAATTATGCTCCAAAGCAACCAAATTTTATTGGGTCTAAAAGCTTAGAGGTAGATTTGGATGTTTTGGTTTCTTATATCGACTGGACTCCGTTTTTTCAAACATGGGAATTGTACGGAAAATATCCGGCAATATTAACGGATGAAGTAGTGGGCGAACAGGCATCAGCTGTTTTCAAAGATGCGCAGGCAATGCTGCAAGTAATTTTGAAAGAGAAGAAATTTGTCGCCAAAGGTATTTACGGAATTTATCCGGCTAACCAAGTGAACGATGATGATATTCAGTTATATGACGAAAATGGAAAAGAATTGGAGAAATTCTTAACCCTACGTCAACAATCACAAAAAACCAAAGGGGCGCCAAATATTGCCTTGGCCGATTTTATTGCGCCAAAAGATAATGGAGTTACGGATTACATGGGAGCTTTTTGTGTGACAACTGGTTTTGGTGTTGATGAATGGGCTGATGAATACCGTGATAATTTGGATGATTATAATTCGATTATGGTAAAAGCTCTGGCCGATCGTTTGGCTGAAGCTTTTGCAGAATATTTGCATGAAAAAGTGCGTAAAGAATTCTGGGGTTATGATGCCGAAGAAACTTTGACAAACGAAGAATTAATCAAAGAAAATTATAAAGGAATTCGTCCAGCTCCTGGATATCCAGCTTGTCCGGATCATTTGGAAAAACCAACGATTTGGAAACTTTTAAAAGTCGAAGAAGAAATTGGAGTAACTTTGACTGAAAGTATGGCGATGTGGCCGGCTGCATCGGTATCCGGATATTATTTTGCAAATCCTGACAGCAGGTATTTTGGTCTTGGGAAAATAAAAGAAGATCAGGTAATTGATTACGCCAAACGTAGAAGTATTTCAACAGATTTAGCCTCAAAATGGCTGAGTCCTAATATTGCAGATTAAAATAATAGTCATATAGTCCAAAGGGCTGACTTTTGACATTCAAACTTTAAGACTTGAAATGAAAGTAACACAACATTTAGAAGCAGCAAAAGGTAAACCTTTGTTTTCCTTTGAAATTGTACCGCCTCAAAAAGGAAGTAATATTAAAGATTTATATGCTAATATAGATCCTTTAATGGAATTTAAGCCTCCTTTTATTGATGTAACGACTTCGAGAGAAGAATATGTTTATATTGAGAAAGACGGACTTTTTGATCGTCGTATCACTCGTATGCGTCCAGGTACAGTTGGGATTTGTGCTTCTATTCAACATAAATATGGTGTTGATGCCATTCCTCACGTTTTGTGTGGCGGATTTACAAGGGAAGAAACTGAATATTTATTGGTAGATTGTCATTATTTAGGAATAGAAAATTTAGTAGCCTTACGAGGTGACCCAATGAAAGGGGAGAAGTATTTTGAACCTACAGTAGGAGGAAATGCTTATGCTGTTGATTTGGTTAAGCAAATCAAAGCAATGAATAATGGGAAGTTTTTACATGGCGAATTGCCATTGGAAAATGCTCCTGATTTTTGTGTAGGAGTTGCCGGTTATCCGGAAAAACATATTGAAGCACCTAGTTTGGAAGCTGATTTGAAAAGACTGAAAGAAAAAGTAGATGCCGGAGCTGATTACATTGTGACCCAAATGTTTTTTGATAATCAGCGTTATTTTAAATTTGTAGAAGCAGCGAGATCCATTGGAATTGATGTGCCAATTATTCCAGGGATTAAGCCGGTTTCAGTAAAACGACATTTACAGTTATTGCCACAGGTGTTTTGGCTGGATATGCCTCAGGAATTGATTTCGGATATTGAGAATGCTAAAGATAATGCGGCTGTTCGTCAGATAGGGATTGATTTTGCGGTACAACAATCTAAAGAATTAATTGGGTTTGGTGCTCCATGTGTACATTATTATTCTATGGGTAAATCAGATAATATTCAAAAAATTGCCAGTCAGGTATTTTAAAAAAATAATTTAGATAGGTATTTTAATAATATAAAAAGCATCGTTTCCATAGAGACGATGCTTTTTTGTTACTGTAAACTGAATACTAAATTCTGAATACTTATTTAGTAATTTCTCTAAATACTGCTTCCAGATTTTTATTCTTTTGATTCAGTTGAAGAGTTTTTAATCCGTTTTCATTGGCAAAATCAAAAACTGCCGGGCGCATATCTTTGTCGGTTTTAAAAACCAGTTCCCAGGTCATGTCGTGAATGTTTTTGAAAGAAATTAAGTTTTCAATTTTAGCAATAAGCTGTTCTTCGATTTTATAGTCAAATTCCACTTCGATGATTTGTTCGTTTTGTTCCGAAACCAGATTGTCCAATTTTTTATCGGTAACAATTTTTCCTTTGTTGATGATAATGACACGATCACAAATGGCTTCTACTTCCTGCATGATGTGTGTAGAAAGAAAAACAGTTTTGTCTTTTCCGGCATTTTTAATCAGGTTTCGGATTTCTAAAAGCTGATTTGGATCTAAACCTGTTGTAGGTTCATCTAAAATTAAAACATTGGGATTGTGCAGCAATGCATTAGCCAGTCCTACTCTTTGGCGATAGCCTTTGGAAAGTTGGCCTATTTTTTTATGACTTTCAGGATTTAAACCGGTGAGTTCAATAACTTCATTGATGCGTGATTTAGGAACTTTATATACATCAGCATTAAAGGCGAGGTATTCTCTAACGTACAAATCTAAATATAATGGATTGTGTTCCGGTAAATAGCCAATGGATCGCTGGACGGCTTTGGGGTTTTGGCTTACATCTTCATCGTTAACTGTTGCTGTTCCTTCGTCAGAGGCGAGGTAAGTGGTTAATATTTTCATTAAGGTAGATTTTCCGGCTCCGTTTGGACCTAAAAAACCAACGATTTCTCCTTTTTGTATTGAAAATGAAATGTTGTCCAAAGCTTTTTGACTACCGTAACTTTTGGAAATATTTTTGACCTCTATTGACATATACTTTTATTTGTATGCAAAAGTAAACAGAAAAAGTTTTGCTTTGTTTTTTTTGAAAAAAAACCAGAATATTTTTTGTGTAATTGGAAATTAGTCATATATTTGCCAGCGTTAAAAATAATAATTCGTAGAGAATAATATTTAATTAAGATGTCAAATAACCGTTTCTATTTTAGCTTTTCTTTTTATTTCTTTAGCGAGAGATAAGGATTGTGCTATGGTAATTTGAAAAACGAATAAAACAAATAAAACTAATATACAATCCTGATGAAAATCAGGATTTTTTTTTGAATAAATGGAAGCAAAAATTGCAATACAAGGTATAATAGGTTCTTTTCATCATCAGGTGGCTCAGGAGTATTATGGTCAGCAAGTGGTTGTTGATGAATGTATGTCTTTTGAAGAATTAGTAGATAGTCTTTTGTCAGGGAAGTCAACTCAGGCGGTGATGGCTATTGAAAATTCTATCGCTGGTCCTATTATTCCTAATTATGCTTTGATTGATAAGAATAAATTGCACATCATTGGGGAGCATTATTTAAGTATTCATCAAAATTTAATGGCTTTAAAAGGTCAGAAGATTGAAGATATTACCGAAGTATATTCGCATCCAATGGCTTTGTTGCAGTGTATGGATTTTTTAAAAAAATACCCGCATATTAAATTAGTTGAAGATAAAGATACGGCTGAAACAGCAAGAAGAATTCAGGAGAAACAATTAACAGGTATTGCTGCAATTGCAAGTAAAACAGCGGCAGAAATGTATGATTTAGAAATTTTAGCTCCCGAAATTCAAACGATAAAAAATAATATGACCCGTTTTGTGATTATTCAAAAGGAGGATTCATTTGTTTCGGAAGATGAGATAAACAGAGCTTCTTTGAAATTTGAATTGGATCATAAACGAGGAAGTTTGGCGGCAGTTTTGAATGTAATGAGCGATTGTAAAATGAATTTGACTAAAATTCAATCCTTGCCAAAAATAGAAACCCCTTGGAAATATTCTTTTTTTGTGGATGTTACTTTCGAAAAATATGAAGATTACGCTAAAGCAAAATCTTTGTTAGAAATTATGGCAGAATATTTCAAAGTTTTAGGCGAGTATACCAATACAAAACCTAGTTTGATTTAAATAAAAGTAAAAGAAGGATTGTCAATTTGAACCAAGTTCAAAAGCCAAAGAATAAAAATGATTACAACAGCAAACAGATTAAATACAGTTGAAGAATACTACTTCTCATCAAAATTGAGAGAAGTAAGACAATTAGCAGCAGAGGGAAAACCTATTATCAATATGGGAATTGGAAGCCCAGATTTGGCTCCGGCACAGGCTGTGATTGACGCGGTAACTTTGGCTATGCAGGATGTTAATGCACATGGTTATCAAAGTTATCAGGGAATTCCTGAGTTGAGAAAAAGCATGGCTGATTTTTATCAGAACAATTTTCAGGTAGAGTTAAATCCAAATACGGAAATTTTGCCTTTGATGGGTTCGAAAGAAGGAATCATGCATATTTCGATGGCATTTTTGAATGAAGGTGATCAGGTTTTAATTCCTAATCCGGGATATCCTACTTATACTTCGGTGACGAATTTAGTGGGAGCGGAGGCTGTTTATTATGATTTGGCAGAAGCTAATAATTGGGAACCTGATTTTGAAGCTTTAGAAAAATTAGATTTATCCAAAGTAAAATTGATGTGGATAGGTTATCCGCACATGCCTACAGGAGCAAGAGGAAGTTTGGGATTGTTCGCAAAGTTAGTCGTTTTTGCTAAAAAACATAATATACTATTGGTGAATGACAATCCGTATAGTTTTGTTTTGAATGACAATCCGATGAGTTTGTTACAGGTGGAAGGAGCTAAAGAAGTAGCTTTAGAGTTAAACTCTTTGAGCAAGACTTTTAATATGGCAGGCTGGAGAGTAGGAATGGTTTCCGGAAGTGCTGACTTGATTGATGCTGTTTTAAGAGTGAAAAGTAATATGGATAGCGGAATGTTTTACGGAATTCAAAAAGGCGCTATCGAAGCATTAAAAAGTGACAAATCATGGTTTGATTCCATGAATGAAATATATAAAAAACGTCGCGTTTTAACCGAGCAATTGGCAGAAAAACTTGGATGTAAAGTTTATAAAGAAGGAGTAGGTTTATTTGTTTGGGCAAAATTGCCGGAAGGAATCAAATCGGCTGAAAAGTTCATCGATCAGATATTGCACGAGAAATATATTTTTATTGCGCCAGGAACTATTTTTGGTTCTAATGGAGAAGGGTATATTCGATTTGCATTATGCGTAAAAGAAGAAAAAGTACAGGAAGCAATAAGCCGATTTTAGGTTTTAGATCTCAGATTTTAGTTTAATCAAAGTTTGGAATTTGGAATTTTAAAAGTTTGGAATTTAAAGAAATAAGATGAAAGTATTTGTAATAGGTATTGGTTTAATAGGCGGTTCGATGGTTTTAGACATCAAAGCGCTGTATCCGAATGCCACTATTTACGGAATTGATAATAACGAAAAACATATCCAACAGGCATTAGAGTTAGGTGTTATTGATGTTGCTGCTACAATGGAAGATTTGTCTGAGGCAGATTTTGTAATTGTTTCGGTTCCTGTGAATGTTTTACTTGGATTATTGCCTCAAGTTTTGGATTTAGTTGGTGATAATGCTATTGTTTTTGAAGTAGGTTCTACTAAAAATCCTATTTGTGAAGCAATCGCAAATCATCCTAAAAGAAGAAATTTCATTGCGACTCATCCTATTGCGGGAACGGAATTTTCAGGTCCTTCGGCAGCGTTGAGAGATTTATTTAGAGGAAAAACAAATATCATATGCGAAGTAGAGAAAACAGCTTTTAAATTGCAGGAAAAAGCATTAGAGGTTTTCAGTAAAATGGGGATGCGTATTCGTTATATGGATCCAAAATCGCACGATAAACACATTGCTTACGTTTCTCATTTATCCCACATCAGTTCCTTTATGTTAGGAAAAACGGTGATTAATAAAGAGAAAGACGAGCAGGATATTTTTGATATGGCGGGTTCCGGTTTTGAAAGTACGGTGCGTTTAGCTAAAAGTTCGCCAGCCATGTGGACGCCAATTTTTGAGCAGAATAAAGCGCAGGTTTTAGAATCATTAGAAGAATACATTTCTAATTTGACCCAGTTTAGAGATTTGCTTGTTCAGGATGATTACAATGCAATCTATGAAGAAATGGCGAGTGTCAATAAGATTAGAGAAATATTAAACGGTATGGGCGTTAAAAAATAGGAGTAAAAAGAATAAATATATACAACACAATACAAAATAAATTTTAAAAGATGGAAAACAACAAAGAAATGAGAAATTGGTTGGATGCTTTCAAATTGAATCATCCATTTGTGATAGCAGGACCTTGTAGTGCTGAAACTGAAGAGCAAGTATTGAAAATTGCTCACGAATTGAAAGATTCAGATGTAAGCGTTTTTAGAGCAGGAATTTGGAAACCAAGAACTCGTCCGGGAGGATTTGAAGGAATTGGAGAAATAGGATTAAAATGGTTGAAAAAAGCTAAAGAAGAAACAGGATTGTTGATGGGAACTGAGGTTGCTACAGCTGCTCACTGTAAATTAGCTTTAGAATATGATATCGATGTATTATGGGTTGGAGCCCGTACAACTGCTAACCCGTTTGCAGTTCAGGAAATTGCGGATACATTAGCTGGAACTGATAAAATTGTTTTGGTTAAAAACCCTGTAAACCCTGATATGGCTTTATGGTTAGGTGGTGTAGAGCGTTTACACATGGCCGGAATTAAAAATTTAGGAGTTATTCACAGAGGTTTCTCTACTTATGAGAAAACAAAATACAGAAACATTCCTGAGTGGCAAATTGCTATCGAATTGCAAAACAAATTCCCTGATTTACCATTAATCATCGATCCATCTCACATTACAGGAAACCGTAATATGATTCTTGAAGTAACTCAGGAAGCTTTAGATTTGAATTATGACGGTATGATTATCGAGACTCATAATGATCCTGATAACGCTTGGTCTGATGCTGCACAACAAGTTACTCCGGATGCTTTGAAACAAATTTTGAAAGATTTGAAAATTAGAAAAGTAAGCGGTGATAGTGATTTTGAAAACAAAATGACAAAATTAAGAGCTAACATCGACGTTTTAGATGCTAATTTATTAGAACTTTTAGGAAAAAGAATGAAAGTTGCTGACGAAATTGGTCAGGTGAAAAAAGAAAATAACGTAGCTGTATTGCAAAACAGCCGTTGGAACGAAATCCAGGAGAAAATGGTTGCTGAAGGTGCTAAAAAAGGATTGTCAGAAGAATTTATTACTAAATTGTTCAAATCAATCCACCAGGAAAGTATTGAGCACCAAGAAAAAATTATCAACGGATAATTGAATCCAGATTGAAGATTAACGATTTCTGATTTTAGATTTTTGTTGATTGATAATTTATTAAATCCCAAAGCTTATGTTTTGGGATTTTTTGTTTGTTTTAGAGTCTTCTAAAATTAAAACCCTTTATCTTTGCAAAGAATTTCGATTTAAATCTGTAATCTAAATTCTGCAATCTAAATTCTAAAAATGACAGGAATCGTTTATAAATCAACAGGAAGCTGGTACACGGTAAAATCTGAATCAGGGGATTTTGTGGACTGCAGAATAAAAGGAAAATTCAGAATGAAAGGTATTAAAAGTACCAACCCTATTGCTGTGGGCGACCATGTTGATTATGAATTAGAAGAATCCAATAATCAAATTACGGGGGTTATTAATGCAATTCATGACCGTAAGAATTACATTGTGAGAAAGTCGGTCAATCTTTCGAAACAAACCCATATTATTGCTTCAAATATTGATATCGTTTTTTTATTGGTAACCATCAATAATCCGCCTACGACTACCAGTTTTATCGATCGTTTTTTAGTGACTGCTGAGGCTTATGGGATTGAAGCTGTTTTGGTTTTTAACAAAATTGATACTTTTGATGAGGCTGCCTTAGATGAACAGCTGTTTTTGCAATATACTTACGAGAAAATAGGTTACCAATGTTTGCGTGTTTCGGCTCAGGAACGTAAAGGTTTGGATAAGTTAATCGATTTGATGAAAGGAAAAGTGAGTATGTTTTCCGGACATTCCGGAGTGGGAAAATCTACTTTGGTCAATGCGATTGAACCTTCGCTGAATTTGAAAACTAAACAAATTTCCGATTCTCATTCACAGGGGCAACACACTACTACTTTTGCCGAAATGTTCGACCTTTCTTTTGGAGCTCAAATTATCGATACACCGGGAATTCGCGGTTTTGGTGTTGTAGATATGGAAAAAGCAGAAATCAGTGATTATTTTCCGGAATTTTTCAAACTGAAAGACCAATGTAAGTTCAATAACTGCCTGCACAAAGAAGAACCTAAATGTGCGGTTAAAGAAGCTTTGGAAAACGAAGAGATTTCCTGGTCGCGTTATAATAGTTACCTTAAAATATTGGAAGGTGATGAAGAAAATTATCGCACCGATATTTATGACGAGGATCGAAAAAACAGCGATAAATCCAGAAGTTAATGAGAGTTGTAATTCAAAGAGTTTCTGAAGCGTCAGTTACAATCGAAGATGTAAAAGTAGCTCAAATAAATAAAGGGTTGCTGGTCTTAGTTGGTGTTGAAGACGCCGATTCTCAGGAAGATATTGATTGGTTGGCGGCAAAAGTTGCTAAAATTAGACTTTTTGGCGATGAAAATAATGTAATGAATTTGTCGGTTCAGGAGGTTGACGGCGATATAATTGTGGTGAGTCAGTTTACGTTGCATGCTGCTACCAAGAAAGGAAATCGTCCTTCGTATATCAAAGCTTCCAAACCTGAAATTGCCATTCCACTTTATGAGAGTTTTGTTCAAAAATTAGAACAAGAAATTGGGAAGAAAGTGAAAACCGGACAATTTGGAGCTGATATGAAAGTTAGCCTGATTAACGATGGTCCGGTTACGATAATTATTGATACTAAAGATAAAGAATAGCTTTTGGGTTTTATTTGTTAAATTTGGCATTACAACAAATTTATTTCCTTTTTTAAATCCAATTATTCCTCCATTTTGGCAAAGATTAATCATAATAATTATTTAGACATTATTGATGCTGTCTGGACTTCTGCCAAAGAAAGAGGTATCATGCATATAAATTCTGAAGAGCAAAGTTTTTCAGGAGAAAAATTTACTATCAATGGCAGGGATTTAATAAACTTTGGAACCTGCGGGTATTTGGGGTTAGAAACTCATCCGGATTTGATAGCCGGTTCTATTGAGTTAACCAGGAAATTTGGTACACAATTATCAATGTCCCGAGCCTATATCCGTCCCGCTTATATTCAGGAATTAGAGGAGTTAATGTCTCAAATCTTTGATGGCAATAAGGTAATTTGTTATACTTCAACTTCTAATGCGCATATTTCGGTTATTGCTACCATAATTAAACCGGATGATTTAATTATTCTTGATCAACAAGTTCATTTTAGTGTGCAGTTTCCATGTAAAAATGCCAAATTACAGGGGACAGAAGTAAAAATGATCCGGCATTCTAATTATCAGATGCTGGAGGAGATGATTCGGGAGAATTATAATAAATACAGCCGTATTTGGTATATGGCTGATGGTGTATACTCGATGCACGGCGATTTACCGGATACGGTTATTTTGAAAAATTTGCTTCATAAATATCCTAAACTACATTTGTATTTTGATGATGCGCACGGTATGGGGTGGGATGGGAAAAATGGTGCAGGCTATATTTACGATCGATTAGGAGTTAGCGAGCGTATTGTTATCATATCAACTTTAGCTAAAGGTTTTGGTTGTGTAGGCGGAACAGCCATTTTTGCCGATCCGGAAATGTATCGAAGGACAGATATATTTGGAGGGCCATTAAGTTATTCACACCCATTGTCTCCAGCTAATGCTGGAGCGGCAATTGCTTCGGCTAAAATTCATTTGTCTAATCAAATTTATACCTATCAGTCAGAATTAAAAGATTTAATGGGTTATATGAATCAGAAGTTACAGGAGAAAAATCTAACCAATATTTCTGCGCCAAATTCACCTATTTATTTTATTGGATCCGGATTGAATAAAGTGACACGCAATTTTGTGCATCGTGTTTTACAGGAAGGAATTTATGTAAATACAGCAACTTTTCCTGTTGTGGCTAATGATAAATCAGGTTTGCGTTTTACTCTAACCAGACATAATACAAAAGCCGATATTGATTTATTAGCAGATGTAATGGCTTATCATTTGCCCAAAGCAATAGAAGAAGAAGGTGATAAAATAGAAAGAGTTTATAAAGATTTTGGGTGTAGTTTAAAAAACAAGGAAACAGCTTCAGCAATTGAACCCATTAAAGAATCTAATTTAGTGATTGAAGAATATAGGAGTATTCATGATATCAATGCGGCAGAATGGAATTTGATGTTTGGAAACAGGAGAAATTTAAGTCATACAGGTATGCAGTGTATGGAAGAAATTTTTTCCAATAATGAAAAGCCAGAGGAAAATTGGAGTTTCCATTATCTTATCGTTAGAGATGAAAATGCTAAGATTGTTTTAGCGACATTTTTTACAGGAGCCATTTATAAAGATGATATCGTTGCTCAGGAAAATGTTTCCAGACAAATTGAAGAAATTAGAAAGAATAATCCATATTATTTGTGTTCTAAAACATTAGCTATGGGGTCTTTGTTTTGTGAGGGTGATTTTATTTATCATGATTTAGAGCATCCTGAATGGAGAAATTCGGTTAGTTATATGTTTGAATTTGTTTCTAAAGTGAAAAAAGATATCGATGCTGTAGTTGTCTTTTTTAGGGATTTTGAAGAAGATGGTTTTTTAAATCAGATGTTAGAAGATGAAGGCTATGCCAAAATTAAGTTACCCAATACTAATGTTGTAAGTCTTCCTAAATGGGATACTAAAGAAGAATTACTGCTTCTTTTGGAATCTAAAAATAGCATAAGAAATATTAAGCGTTATGTTTTTAGACATGAAGATCAGTTTGATGTTACTATAAAAAGGACATTGACAAATTCAGAAGCTGAAAAACACTATCAATTGTTTTTAAATGTAAAGGAAGCTAATTATGCGTTTAATTTTTTTGCTTATCCAAAGAAAACGGTAAAAGTTTTATCTAAATACTCATCTGATTGGGAGTTTATGGAATTTAGAATTAAAGGCTCCAATGAATTAATAGCTTGTGTTTGGTCTTTTTTAGGAAAAGATTATTATTGTCCTCTTATTTTAGGTTTGAATTATGAGTATAATGAATCACATCATTTATATAAACAAATTATGTATCGGATGGTTAAAAGAGGGAATGAATTAGGGAAGTTTCAAATCTATCTTGGATTGACAGCTGATTATGAGAAGCAAAAATACGGAGCAAAATCAACTCCTTTTTACGGATATTTAAAAGTTGATAATATATATAACTTGGATTTGTTATCTTCGCTAAGTGATTGAATTTTTAACAATGAGGTTGTCTTAAGAATCTAAGGTTTTATTTAAGGTGTCTTGGTTTTGATTTTATCAGAATATATAAAATTTTAAAAATAGTTAACTTCTATTTTAATAAAAAAGTGATGGCTGTCAAAGAAGTAGAAAATGATTTTATTAAGTTCATGATTGAGGATGGAATTCTTTTTTCTCAATTTAAAACAACGAGTATTGGGACTTTAGAAGATATAAAAGCAATAATTGATTTGCGTCATGAGATATCGGCTGGAGAAAAGCAGTACTGGTGTTATGATTTTAGTGGGATGAAGACTTTTGATAAGGATGCCAGGGATTATGCTGATAAATATGGTCAGGATTATTTACATGCCTGTGCAGTAATTTTAAATTCACATATTACTAAATTCATTGTTAATACTTTTATATTATTAAAAAAACCGGCTGTCCCTTTGAAAGGTTTTTCCAAAAAAGAGGATGCTGTAAATTGGTTAAAAGAATTAAAAAAGAAGAACGAGCAATTTAAATCGTGAATAAATTAATTGCGCATTATCTGTAATTTTGGATTGGATAATCAATATGTTACAATTTTAAAATTATTAATTCTTTGTTTAAATATATAAAAAAGACATAGAAATATTTCAAGTAATATCATGAGAACGGTTGAAAATGATTTTGTTAAATTTTGGATAGAAGACGGAATAATGTATTCTCAATTCAAGAAATTAACGGAAGGCGATAAACAAAAATTAAAGGATTTAATAGATTTACGTCACGAAATATCAGCTGGAGAAAAACAATATTGGTGTTATGATTTCAACGGACTCAAATCTTATGATAAAGATGCCCGCGATTATGCCGATGCTCACGGTCAGGATTATTTATTTGCCTGCGCTGTGGTGTTAAATTCTCATATTACTAAGTTTATTCTCAACACGTTTATGGTCTTGAAGAATCCTTTAGTTCCCTTGAAAGGATTTACCAGAAAAAGTGAAGCAGTGAAGTGGTTAAAAGAGTTGAAGGAAAAAGAACAATTTAACAATAAATAAATGCAGGAAATTTACTTTTTGTAAAATTTTACAGTCAATATTAAGTTATTTATATGTTATTGTAATAAATGATGTTTTTTATCGAAAAGTTCTTATAAAAATAGTTGTTTTAAAAAAAACGATGTATTTTGGCTACATAAAAGTGAGATAATAGATAAGAATAACCTCAAATCTTAAATTAATAAATGTCTAAATCTAAACTGGAACAAATACTGGCTTTAGTACGCTCTATAAACGAAGACGAGTTTCAGGAGCAAATTACTCATGGAGACAGTTTGGATGATGTTTATGAAGAATTATTATTTCTGGCTGAAAAAATTGATTCCAAAAAGAAACGAACAGCTGTGATTATTGAGCAAATATCCAACTGTTTTGCCGGTGATTTTTTTAATTATTTACCCATTTCAGAGGCGCATGATGAGTTGGATGTTTTTTGTATGGGATTTAATACCTACATCGAAGAATTAAAAGCAGCAATGGTTTCTAAAAAATTAACAGAAACTATTAATGAAAAATTAGTCGATGAAAAAGAGCAAACGGAGCAATTAGCGCTGACAAGAGATCAGTTTTTGTCCAATATGAGCCATGAAATCCGAACGCCGCTTAATGGTATTTTAGGCTTTACCGATTTATTGCTCAACAGTCCTGAGTTAGATTCGGAAAGGAAGAAACAATTGGAATACATTAAAATGTCGGGAGATATTTTATTGGTTATTGTAAATGATATTTTGGATTTAGCCAAAATCGAATCGGGACAAATTACTCTTTTAAATAAACCTTTTAATCTGAATCAGTTAATTCGATTAATTAGAGATACTTTTTCGATTAAAACTGCCGAAAAAGAAATTGATTTCAAAATTACTATTGATAAAGAATTACCCGTTGTTTTGAATGGAGACTCGGTAAGAATTTCTCAAATTCTCTTTAATTTAATTGGTAATGCCATGAAGTTTACACCAGCTAAAGGCAAAATCCATTTAAAAATTAAATTCAAAGATGAAGAAGATGATGCTTATGTGGTGAAAATTATAGTTGCAGATTCCGGCATTGGTATTCCTTCTCATCAAATTGAAGATATTTTCAATCCTTTTGTTCAGCTTAGTAATGATGAGGCCAGAGAATATGGAGGTACAGGTTTAGGGCTAGCCATTATTCGGAAAATTGTCGATATTATGAATGGTGAGATTAAAGTAAAAAGTAAGCCGGATGTAGGGACTAAATTTATTGTGACCTTACCTTTTTTTAAAAATGATTATGATTTGTCAGGCTCTAAAGCGGTTTTTGAGAAAAAAGAATTCCGAAAAGCAGAACTGGATATCGATAGAAAAATAAAAGTACTTCTGGCTGAGGATAATCGAATCAATCAGATTTTAGTACAAAAAGTATTGTCGAAATACAATATTGATTGTGTGGTGGTAGCTAATGGGAAATTGGCACTGGAAGCACTTTTGCATCAGGATTTTGATTTGATTCTGATGGATTTAATGATGCCGGATATGAATGGTTATGAAGCTGCTTCGGCCATTCGTGCATTGAAAAATCATTCGAAAAAAAATATTCCTATTCTTGCTCTTTCGGCAGTGGTTACTTCTTCAGTTACCGAAGCCTGTAAAGCGGTAGGTATCAATAAATATCTTTCAAAACCTTTTGAAGCAGAAGAACTTTATAAAGCAATTATTGAGTTGATTGCGAATAAATAATAGTTTAATTAAAGAATAAATTTTAGAGTAAATGAATCTTAAAAACGCCCAATTAGACGTAGATACCTGGATAAAAGAACACGGTGTTCGTTATTTTAATGAATTGACTAATATGGCTCAGCTTACAGAAGAAGTAGGTGAGGTAGCCCGAATTATTGCCCGTCGTTATGGGGAACAATCTGAGAAAGAAAGTGATAAGAATAAAGATTTAGGCGAAGAACTGGCCGATGTGGTTTTTGTGGTTCTGTGTTTGGCGAATCAAACAGGGATTGATTTACAAGCGGCTTTTGATAAAAAAATGGATCTAAAATCGGTACGTGATAAAGACCGTCACAAAAACAATGAAAAATTGAAATAATTATCAGTTGTGAATTATGAATTGTGAATTGGGAGTGCTAAATTGCGCCTTCAAAATTATGAATGTTAAAAACGCAGGAATAATTATAATTCATACCTAATAATTTTCTAAAATGAATTTACTACTACAAACAACCCATTCTAATCTAAATGCTCAAATAGAAGTAACAGGATCTAAAAGTGAAACCAACAGATTGTTGTTGTTACAGGCATTATTTCCTAATATTACTTTGAGCAATACTTCTAATTCTGACGATAGTGAGGTAATGCAAATGGCTTTGAGTGGAAATGAAGAAGTAGTAGATATTCATCACGCCGGAACAGCAATGCGTTTTCTTACCGCATTTTTTGCTGTAAAAGAAGGGCGCGAAGTAATTTTAACTGGTTCCAGTCGTATGCAGGAACGTCCGGTTAAAATTTTGGTGGAAGCTTTACGTCAGTTAGGCGCTGATATTTCTTTCCTGAAAGAAGAAGGTTACCCGCCGATTAAAATCAAAGGACAAAAAATCACTCAATCTAAAGTAACGATGGCAGCTAATGTGAGCAGTCAGTATATTTCGGCTTTGTTATTGGTAGCACCAAAATTAGAAAACGGAATTGAGTTGACTTTAGAAGGAGAGATTACTTCTATTCCTTATATCAAAATGACTTTGGCTTTGCTAAATGATTTGAATATTCAAACCAGTTTTGAAGGCAATGTGATTAAAGTGTATCCAAAACAAGAAGTAGAATCGAAAGAAATGACCGTTGAGTCCGATTGGAGTTCGGCTTCTTACTTTTTTAGTTTAGCGGCACTTGCTGATGAGGCAAATATTACCTTAAGCAGTTACAAACAATCCAGTTTACAGGGAGATTCGGCCTTGGTTTCTATTTATAAAGAAATGGGAGTGGAAACGCAATTCAACGGCAATAGCATTACCTTAACTAAAAATAAAAAGTTCAAATTTCAAGATGTAACTTTCGATTTGAATAATACTCCGGATATAGCTCAAACTATAGTGGTAACCTGTCTTGGTTTAGGAATCGGATGTCATTTGACGGGACTTCATACTTTAAAAATTAAAGAAACGGATCGATTGGAAGCCTTGCGAATTGAGTTGAGCAAGTTAGGAGCTAATATTTCTGTAACCAATGACAGTTTGACTTTGGTCGCTACTTCAGAGATTAATCCGAATATAAGAATAGGAACTTACAACGATCATAGAATGGCAATGGCATTTGCGCCTTTAGCTTTAAAAGTGCCAATTATTATCGAAAATGCCGATGTGGTTTCTAAATCTTACCCTGATTTTTGGACAGATATGGAAAAATTAGGTTATAAAGTTTCCGATTTAATAGGTTAAACATAGCTTTTATTTTTATAAAACACTGATGCTTCGGAGGTTTGTTGTTTTAATTTTAAATTAAACAGCAAAATACTTGACATCGCCTATTTCACAATCGTATATTTGCAGCCGATTATAATATTAAGAATCAAACCTTAAGACTTATAACTCATAACTTATAACTTTTTTGAATGAAATTATCACATTTTAATTTTGACTTACCAAAAGAACTTTTAGCTGAATTTCCGGCTGAAAACAGAGACGAAGCTCGTTTAATGGTAATTGATAGAAAAAAACAAACTATCGAACACCGAATGTTCAAAGACATTATCGATTATTTTGATGATGGAGATGTAATGATTTTGAATAATACCAAAGTTTTTCCAGCTCGTTTATACGGTAACAAAGAAAAAACAGGGGCAAGAATTGAAGTGTTTTTGCTAAGAGAATTAAATGCTGAACAACGTCTTTGGGATGTATTAGTAGATCCTGCCCGTAAAATCAGAATTGGAAATAAATTATATTTCGGTGATGATGATTCGTTAGTGGCTGAGGTTATTGATAATACCACTTCCCGCGGAAGAACTTTACGTTTTCTTTATGACGGTTCTTACGAGGAATTCAGAAATAAATTGACTGAACTTGGAGAAACTCCAATCCCTAAATATATTAACAGAGAGGTAACTCCTGAAGACGCTGAACGTTATCAAACGATTTATGCTAAAGAAGAAGGAGCTGTGGCTGCGCCAACGGCAGGTTTGCATTTTTCTAAGCATTTATTGAAAAGACTGGAAATTAAAGGCGTGAACTTTGCCGAAGTTACACTTCACGTAGGTTTAGGGACTTTTAATCCGGTTGAGGTTGAAGATTTATCAAAACACAAAATGGATTCTGAAGAGTTAAAAATTACTCAGGAAGCCTGTGATATTGTAAATGAGGCTAAAGCCAAAAGAAAACGTGTTTGTGCGGTAGGAACCACTTCTATGCGTGCTATTGAAAGTTCGGTTTCTTCACAAAACACCTTGAATCCGTATGAGGGATGGACTAATAAATTTATCTTTCCTCCACACGATTTTAGTGTGGCTAACTGTATGGTGACTAACTTTCATACACCAAAGTCAACTTTGTTAATGATGATTTCGGCATTTTGCGGTCATGATTTAATGAAGAAAGCTTATGAAGAAGCCATCAAAGAAAAGTATAAATTCTATTCTTATGGTGACGCAATGTTAATTCTATAATCACTATAAAAGGTTAATTCATAAAAAAAACCCCGTCAGGAATGACGGGTTTTTTTGTAGTTATATAAGTTGTTTTTAGTCTACCTGATAAACCAGCTTTACTGTAATGGTAGCTGTTTTGTTTTTGGATTGGGTGTTGAAAGAACCTCCGTATGAATAATCCTCAGAAGAATTTTGTCCAATTATTTGAAAAACGCCCATGTCTGATTTTTTTAGATTTCCCAGCTTAGCATCAGCATTCTCGGCAATACTTTTGGCTCTGGTGCTGGCATCTTTAGTTGCTTCGGCTATCATTTTTATTTTTAATTCAGCCAGTTTAGTATAATAATATTCGGGAGCATTAGAATAAAATTCAATTCCCGAATTAATTAATTCGCTGGATTGTCGGGATATTTCTTCAATTTTATTGACCTCTTTAGACTGTATACTTACGCTTTGCGTTAATGTGAAACCAGTAAATGTACTTTGTCTTAGTGTTCCGTTTTCGTTGTAAGTGGTCTCAAAATCTTTATTGAAATTTACTGCCGAAAAGACAATTTCACTTGATTTAATTCCTTTGCCGGCTAAATAACTTTTGATTTTGTCCCTGTCAATATCCAGTGAAGCGTAGGCTTCTTTTAAAGTGGTGCTTTTTCGTGAAAAAGATCCGCTCCAAACAATTAAATCTGAAACAAAATCAGTTTTTCCTAATCCGGTAACGCTTATCGTATCAGTGTTTTTATTACGATTTTGGAAAGCATTTGAAAATAAGTAAGCCGATATTACAACGGCCAAGGCAATAATAATGACACCTGAATTGTTTTTAATCATAGCTAAATGTTTTTAATTCAGTCAAATATAATTAAATGAAGATTGAAATGTAATAATTTGATTGCATTTTTTTATTTGTAAGTGTTTCGTAATTCAGTTGTTTCTTTTTTTAATTATTTTTACCTGACAAAAGAAAACTGCATTATGATTTTCGAAAACACGAAAGCTTTTGCCCAACAATTGGACGCCCAGGACAGCTTACATAAATATAGAGATGAATTCCATTTTCCAAAAGTGAATGATAAACAAGTTATTTATTTTACTGGAAATTCATTAGGCTTGCAGCCCAAACGAGCAAAGGCTTATGTTGATGAAATTATGAATGACTGGGCTAATCTGGCTGTGGAAGGTCATTTTTATGCCGAAAAACCCTGGTGGGATTATCAGGAAAGATTTTCGAAACCTTTGAGTAAAATTGTAGGTGCTAAGCCGGCCGAGGTTACGGTGATGAATACGCTAACGGTCAATTTACATTTGTTGATGGTTTCTTTTTATCAGCCTGATGCCAAACGATTCAAAATTATTTGTGAAGAAAAAGCATTTCCTTCTGATCAGTATATGTTGCAAAGTCAGGTGCAATTTCATGGATTTAAGCCTGAAGAAGCCATTGTTGAAATAAATAGAAGGGAGGGCGAACATACTATTTGTACCGAAGATGTTATTGCAAAAATCAATGAAGTAGGTGACGAATTGGCTTTGGTGTTAATTGGCGGAGTCAATTATTACACCGGGCAGGTTTTTAATATGAAAGCAATTACTGCAGCCGGTCATCAGGTTGGTGCTTATGTGGGTTGGGATTTAGCTCATGCTGCCGGAAATGTAAAATTAGAATTGCATGACTGGAATGTTGATTTCGCGGCCTGGTGCAGTTATAAGTATATGAATGCAGGTCCTGGAAATGCTTCGGGTTGTTTTGTGCACGAAAAACATCATCATAATGCCGACTTGCCCAGATTTGCCGGCTGGTGGGGACATAATAAAGAACGTCGTTTTAAAATGGAACCTAATTTCGATCCGGTTCATGGAGCTGATGGCTGGCAAATCAGTAATTTGCCGGTATTGTCTTTAGCGCCTTATCTGGCTTCTGTTGAAATGTTTGACGAAGTAGGAATGGACGCTTTAATTGAAAAAAGAGATCAGCTTACAGCTTATTTAGAATTTACTCTTCACGAAATTGACAAAGAAGTGCAAGGGAATTTTGAAATAATTACACCTTCAAATCCGTCCGAAAGAGCTTGTCAGTTGTCTGTTTTTCTGCATGGTGAAGGACGCAGCCTGTTTGACTACTTAATGAAAAATGGTGTGATTGTCGATTGGCGTGAACCAAATGTAATTCGCCTGGCTCCGGTTCCGTTATATTGTTCTTTTGAAGACATGTACAATTTTGGACAAATATTAAAAAGAGGAATTTTAGAGAAATAGCTGTTTTATAAAAAAGTAAAAGTCCCATGAGAATTAATTTTCAAGGGACTTTTTTGTGGTTAAGCTATTTGTAGTTTTGGTATTTCAATGTTGTTGATTTCATTTTTTAAAAGTTCAAATTGTTTTGAAATTTCTTTTTTGATGGTTTCAAAATTCGAAATGACAGCAAAAAGATTTTGGTAATACCCAATTCCTTCTAAAAGATTGGATTTGAAAGCTTCCAGTTTTTTAGTTTTGGCATTATTGATTTCTTCTCCAATAGTCTGGATGTCATTTTTTAAATAATCGATGTACATTTTTAGTTCCTTTATAAAAAAATGAGGGCGGTTTGGATTTTGTAAAACCGAGTCGTTTCCATAAATATGCTGAATCATTTTAGCAAGAGAAACTTCCTGATTAAAATAAGCAATATTAGGTCCCGGACAAATAACCACTCCCTGATCCTGTCCTTTTATTTTAATGTTGTTTTCTAAATAGGAAGCATTGGCTAAGCCAACACAAAGACAGGATTTTACCGTAATGTTTTGTTTGGCTTTTTCATAATTTTCT
Organism: Flavobacterium pokkalii; assembly: GCF_014596575.1. Lineage (GTDB taxonomy): Bacteria > Bacteroidota > Bacteroidia > Flavobacteriales > Flavobacteriaceae > Flavobacterium > Flavobacterium pokkalii. The sequence continues at coordinate 32,884 of NZ_NASZ01000027.1, forward strand.
AAGGAGATATTATTTTTATTCGCTTCTAATTCTTTCAGTTTTGAATCCTGATATTTTTTGGAAGCGGTACAAATTCCGTTGCCTTGGTTATCTTTATTCAGAGCAAGAAACTTTTTAGGGCAGGAACTACCGGCTTTGTTTTCTTCAATGCGTCGTTGTTTTATTTTTTCATTGGTTGTTCCTCGCAAAGTGTTAAACGGAACGCCTAAAGGAGAAATCTGACTTAAGTATAAATCTTCTTCTTTGGCATCAATTAATAAATCACGGGTATTTTGATCTACCGAAGTAGCTTCGGGAACTAATAGAAACGGTGAACCCCAGCCTACAGAGTCAACCTGATAATAATTTAACAAAAAATCGTGTTCCTCTGAAGTTCCAACTCCTCCCTGAACTGTAATTTTTAATTCTAATGGTTTGTCCGGAATTCTTTTTCCTTTTTGTTCTAATGCTTTTATCATCAATTCATGAGCCGATTCGATGAGTTGTGTTTTCTTTTGTTTGAATTCTTCTAAGATAGGTCCTAATAAAAAACCTTCGGTTGCAAACGCATGTCCGCCGCAATTTAATCCGGATTCGATTCGGTATTCAGAAACCCAAAGTCCTTTTTTGGCTAAGAAATTACCCTGTATCATAGCCGAGCGAAAATCACTGACTTTGAGTACAATTTTCTTTTTTAAATGGTTGTTTTCATCTGGGAAAAAATCTTCGAAATTTTCAAAATAGCTGTATAATCTTGGATTCATTCCGGCCGAAAGTACAATAGAAGAATTCACGGTGCTATTAGCAAAACCTCTCAAAGCAGCATGAGCATCATTGTAAATTACAGGCAATTGTTCGTTTTTGTCGAAATTGTCTTTGTCTAATTTTGTCATGATGTTCACATCAATCGAACCGGCTGAAAGTTGTTTTTCAATATAGTTTTGGATGTTTTGTTTCCAGTTTGTTCCTTCATCAAGAAAAGCTTGCAGCCCTTTTTTAATTTCGGATTTGTTAGGTAAAATAGCAATGTAATTTTCTAAAGCTTCTTTGCTTTCGGCTAATTCATTTTTGAAATTTTCAAATTTTTCTTTTACTATTTTGTCAACAAAGTTTAAATAAGAAGTAATGCGTTTGGCTCTGTAATCGGCAACTTTTTTCGAAATTTCCTGATAAGGTACATTGAATTTTTGATGATAAAAAGCATTCATTTTTTCAATCAGTTCATCATCAGCCAGCGATATTGCCGAGGAAATTCCATATTGCGCTACGCGAATCGGGCTGTCTATGGTGTAGGCAAGCCCCATTACCGGAATATGGAAGTTATGTAGCGGTTTTTGAATCTTTGTCATGTTCATACAATCATTTTTAATTTGCGCAAAGTTTGTAAAAAGGATTTGCTTAAAAGCTGATAAATATCATGTTGGTAACGAAGTGTTCGGTGCTTTTTTATTAACTGTAAATTGTGTCTTTGTATAGAGGTTTTTGGGAATTACAATCTGAGACAAATAATAAATTAGTAATTTTGGTTAACACTTTTATAGAAAAAACATGCAGACTCCTAAAAAAATAGCAATAGTAGGTTCCGGATTAGTAGGTTCATTATTGGCTATTTATTTAAAAAAAGCGGGACACACGGTTCATATTTATGACAGAAGCCCGGATATTCGACAAATTCAATTTTCGGGACGTTCGATTAATTTGGCAATGTCAAATCGGGGTTGGAAAGCTTTGGATGGAGTAGGAGTAGGCGATGCTGTTCGTGAAATAGCAATTCCGATGGATAAAAGAGCAATTCATTTGGTTGACGATTTGAAATTTCAAAATTACGGACAGGAAGGCGAATGTATTTACTCGATTTCCCGCGGAACTTTGAACCGTAAAATGATTGATTTGGCTGAAGAAGCAGGTGCTGAGTTTTTCTTTGAGCAAAAAATTTGGGATGTCACTTTGGCAACAGCAACTTTGCATATTGGTGAAACTGAAAGAGGTGCCTGGGAAGAGCGACAGTATGATTTAGTTTTTGGTGCCGATGGTGCATTTTCCAGAATTCGTCATCGCATGCAACGTCAGAGTATGTTTAATTATTCGCAGGAGTTTTTGAATATTGGTTATAAAGAATTGAACATTCCGGCTAATGCGGATGGTTCTCATAAGTTGGATAAAAACTCTTTTCATATTTGGCCTCGTGGCGAATATATGCTGATTGCTTTGTCTAATTTGGACGGAAGTTTTACCTGTACCTTGTTCATGCCTTTTGAAGGAGAAAATTCATTTGCTTCATTGACCGACAGAAAAGAAGTAGAGGCTTTCTTTGAAAAGAATTTTCCGGATTCAGTGGAAGTTATTCCCAATTTAGCCGAAGATTTTTTTAAAAATCCCACCAGTACTTTGGTGACTATGAAATGTTTTCCGTGGACTTATACTGATAAAATTGCTTTAATAGGCGATGCCTGTCATGCGATTGTGCCTTTTTACGGGCAGGGAATGAATGCCGGTTTTGAAGATATTACTGTTTTAAATGAAATGATATTGGAGTTTGGTGATGATTGGGAACGTGTTTTTTCGGAGTACCAAAAATCCAGAAAACCCAATGCTGATGCTATCGCGGAACTTTCATATCGAAATTTTATTGAAATGGGGACTAAAACGGCTGATGATAAATTTTTGTTGCAAAAGAAAATTGAAAAGTGGTTTTCAGACAAACATCCTGATAAGTGGATTCCATTATATAGTCGGGTAACTTTTAGTGATCGTCCTTATGTAGAAGCTTTGGCTTTGGGCGATTTTCAGAATGCAATTATGGAAAAAGTTTTAAAAATGGATAATATCGAGAATATTTGGAATTTTCCCGAAGTCGAAAATAAAATTTTAGAACTTCTGCGATCTCAATCGTAATAATCAATGGTAATAACAATTGCAATTTTAAATTGTTATTGCCATTGATTATTGTAATTGGTTTATTTTTTTAGAATTTTAGAAAGTATTCCAAAAGCACCTCTGATAAAAGTGGCACTGGTAAGCACTTTTAGGACCGATTTTCCAACGACTTCTGTTGTACTCGGACCTTGCCTTTGAGTTGTTCGGGCTTGTTTGCTTTCTTGTTGTTCGGCTTCTTTTTTGTTGTTTTCAGCTTCTATGTCGGCAATTTTTTTGTTGAGCATTTCATAGGCACTTTCGCGGTCAATATTTTCGCTGTATTTTTTTACCAACTTCGATTTGTTGTTAATTTCCTGAATTTCGCTTTCTGTTAAAACATCCATTCGGCTCATAGGGGCTCTTAGCATGGTTGCGGCAAGAGGCGTAGGAATACCTTTTTCGTTCAATGCTGTAACCAGTGCTTCTCCAATCCCAAGGCTGGTAAGAACTTCGCTGGTATTGTAAAATTCAGAAGTCGGGTAGTTGTCGGCAGTTTGTTTTATTTCCTGACGGTCTTTGGCAGTAAAAGCTCTCAAGGCGTGTTGGATTTTTAAACCTAACTGCGCTAAAATTCCGCTGGGAACATCCATTGGGTTTTGGGTGATAAAATAAATTCCGATTCCTTTAGAACGAATTAATTTTACAATGGTTTCAATTTGTTCCAAAAGCGTTTTGCTGGCTTCTTTAAAAATAAGATGTGCTTCGTCAATAAAGATTACTAACTCAGGTTGTTCGGCATCGCCTTTTTCGGGCATTTGTTGGTAAACTTCGGCTAATAAGCTCAGCATAAAAGTGGAGAATAATTTAGGTTTGTCCTGAATGTCGGTCAAACGAAGAATGTTTACATAGCCTTTTCCGTTTTCGTCAATTCGCATTAAATCATTAATGTCAAATGACATTTCTCCAAAAAAGAGTTCGCCGCCTTGTTGTTCTAATTCTATAATTTTTCGAAGAATAATTCCTGTTGTCGAAGTTGATATTTTTCCGTAATTTTCAGTGATTTCTTCTTTTCCTTCTTCATTTATATAGTTGATGACTTTTTTGAAATCTTTTAGGTCTAATAACGGCATTTTATTGTCATCACAATATTTGAAGATAATAGATACTACTCCGGCCTGAGTGTCGTTTAGATCCAGTATACGGGAAAATAACACGGGACCAAATTCAGAAACAGTTGCCCGCAGACGGACTCCGCTTTGTTCGGATAGACTTAATAATTCAACGGGGAAACTTGTGGTTTGGTAGGGAATGTTGATTTTTTGATGTCTTTCAGTTATAAAAGATTTTTCTTCACCTTCTTTGGCTATGCCGCTAAAATCTCCTTTGATATCCATCATTAAAACCGGGATTCCAAAAGAGGATAATTGTTCCGAAAGAACCTGAATTGTTTTGGTTTTACCAGTTCCTGTTGCACCGGCAATAAGACCATGTCTGTTCAAGGTTTTTAATGGAATTTTTACATGTGCATCGGATAAGGGCTGTTTGTCTAAAATAGCTCCTCCAAGTAAAATGCTTGCTCCTTTAGAGGTATATCCCTGGTTGATTTCTTCGATGAATTTTTCATTTCTGTTCATAAAAAGAGTGTTTTTATAAGTTGGAAATTATATTGTTATTGTTTTTTAATGTGGTTAAAATAGCTTTTACTGTAATTTTAGTGCTTTTTTTTTGTTAAATATCTAAAAAAAATCTTTTTAAAATAATATTTTTGGTTCTTGAAATATTGCTGTTTAAAAGGGCAAATGAATAAATTATTTTATCAAAACCTTTGATTTTTTATAGCATTATTGATAAAAAAACAATGTTTAAGTTTTTTAAACGGCAATTTACAAATGATTAATCTGAATATAACGAAAAAAAATTTTTTTATTTGAACGAAACGTATAAATTTGCGGGACTACAAGTTAAATTATAACTAATATAAATTATTTAAAACTATTAAAATTTAAAAAAAAATGGCAAACGTTAAAAAAGAAAGCAGTTCAAAAGGAGGAGGAATGATTTCAGGAATCATCATTTTATTATGCGTGGCGGTAGGAGTTGTGATTTGGAAATTCATCATGGGGTCACCTGCTAACTTTGAGGGAGGAAATCCAGAAACTGGACACCCAATCAATACATTAGGACAAGTTTATAAAGGAGGATTTATCGTGCCTATTTTGTTAGGGATGTTGTTAATGGTTATTACTTTTTCTATTGAGAGATTTTTTGTAATTTCTAAAGCTGCTGGAAAAGCGAACTTAGATGCTTTTATGGCAAATGTTCAGGCAAGTATTAAAGGTGGGCACATTGAAGAAGCTATTGCTACTTGCGACAAACAACAAGGTTCAGTTGCAAATGCAATTAAATCAGCCTTAGTGAAATATCAAGATGTTAAAAAAGAAGGATTCAACAGTGAAGAAGCTTCTGAAACTATTCATAAAGAAATCGAAGAGGTAACTTCTCTTGAAATGCCAATGTTAGAGAAAAACATGACTATCATTTCTTCATTAGTATCGTTAGGAACTCTTGGAGGGTTATTAGGAACTGTATCGGGGATGATTAAAGCGTTTGGTGCGTTAGCGTCTGCTGGAACTCCAGACCAGGCTGCACTTGCAACAGGTATCTCTGAGGCTCTTATCAATACTGCAACAGGTATCTCTACTTCTATCTTAGCTATTGTTGCTTACAACTTCTTTACTTCTAAAATTGACGATTTGACTTACTCTATCGATGAGGCAGGTACAACTATCGTTAATACATACAGAAAATTCAGAGGAAGTTTGAGACAATAATCATTTTTGATATTACGGTATCAAAATAAAAAACAAAAAGAATGGCTAAAATAAAAATGAAAAAGAAGTCAACATCGACAGATATGACTGCGATGTGTGATGTTGCGTTTCTTTTGCTTACCTTCTTTATTTTGACAGCTACAGCTAAAATTCCTGAGGCATTGCCAGTGGATACGCCAGCTTCAACAGTACAGGTAAAATTGCCGGATAATGATTTGGCTACTGTTTCTATTGGTAAGAAAGATGGTGTGAATAAAGTGTTTTTTGACTTAAAAGGCCGTGAGGTTCGTAAAAAAACACTTGAGTTGATGGCAGAAAAATATGGTGTGAGCTTTTCAGATGAAGATAAAGAAAAGTTTGCTTTAATGACTGATTTTGGTGTGCCAATTGGAAGTCTTAAACAAATTATCGACATGAAAGCTTCTGATCGTGTGAAAGCAGATCAGCCAGGTGTGCCAATGGATTCGCTTGATAATCAATTAAAAGAGTGGATTTATAATGCCCGTAAAGCAAATATCGAAGTTAACGATAGAGAATTACAAGTGGCAATTAAAGGTGATGCTAAGGAAGAGTATCCGGTTATCAGAAAAGTTATGGATATTTTGCAAGATCAAAATGTTAATACTTTTAGTTTAGTTACCGGATTAAGAGGAAAAGATTTTTAATTAAAAAAAATATACTAAAATGGCTGAATTAAATACCGACAGTGGCGGTGACAAAGGCGGCAAGGTAAGAAGTAAGAAGCAGAATTCTAAAGTAGATTTAACTGCGATGGTGGATTTAGCTTTCCTTTTGATTACTTTCTTTATGCTTACTACTTCATTGTCTAAGCCACAAGCGATGAGTTTGGGGTTGCCAGATAAAGATCCTAAGGATAAAACTGAGGATTTGAAGGTAGATGAAAATCGTACTATGACCATTATATTAGGTGACAATGATCAGTTGACTTTCTATATGGGATTGATTTACAATCCTATTGCAGGTCCTAAAAAGATTGCCTACGGAAAAGACGGTATTCGTAAAGAACTATTGAAAAGAAAAAAAGAAGTTGCTGCCTATACTGCTGCAAAAGGGAGACCTGATCAGGGAATGATTGTAATTATCAAACCAAGTAAGAAGTCTAATTATAAAAACGTAGTTGATATATTAGATGAGATGGCGATTAATGCTATTCCTACTTATACAATCGTTAATGATTTCTTGCCTGAAGAGGAGAAATTGTTAGAAGGAAAATAAGAGTATTCTTGTTTTCTTAATAACTTAATAATTAAGAGAAATGAAATTAGACATATTAAAAAATCAATGGGTTGATATTGTTTTCGAAGGTCGTAATAAGCTATATGGTGCTTACGAGTTGAGAAAATCTAACCGTAAAACTACAATTAAGGCGCTCCTTATTGGTGCTTTCTTTTTTAGTTTGGCAGTTAGCGCTCCTCTGATAATCAGTTTGATTCCTAAAGCAGAAAACGAGGAAGACAATGCTATTAGAGAAGTAAAGCTTACTAAAATTAAGTTGCCTCCTAAGAAACTGGAAGAGCCTAAAAAATATGCTCCGCCACCACCGCCACCACCTCCAAAAGTGGATCAGGTGAAATTTGTAAAACCGGTGGTAGCAAAAGCGGAAGAGGTAGTTGAAGAACCGCCTAAGATTGAAGAAATCAAGGATAAAAAGATCGGTGCTCAAACTATCAAAGGTGATCCGGATGCGGTGTTAACTGTAGCGCCAGCTGGAACAGGTCCTAAAACCAGCCAGGTAGTTGAAGAATCTGATGATCAGGTTTACAACACTGCCGGTATCGAAGTAAAACCGGAATTCCCTGGAGGTATGGAGAAATTTTATTCATTTGTGGGTAAAAACTACCGTACACCTGAAGAAGAAGGTTTGAAAGGGAAAGTATATGTTACCTTCGTAGTTGAAAAAGACGGATCGTTAACTGATATTAAAGTATTAAGAGATATTGGTTACGGAACCGGAAAAGAAGCGATAAGAGTATTACAGAAATGTCCAAAATGGAATCCGGGTATTCAAAACGGAAAACCAGTAAGGGTACTTTACTCTTTACCGATTTCAATTCAAAGTGCAGACTAATGCTAAGAAAATTTATTACAAATATTCAGAAGAAATCGCTTAAAGAGCGATTTCTTCTTTTTATAGGCATATTGTTTTTTATGCTTTATTTTGTTTTGGGGTTAATTGTCATCTTTATGAAAAATTTCCCAATCCGTATGCCAATGAATTACAGAATTGCTTTTGGAATTCTTTTAATTGTGTATGCTTTCATTCGTTGTGTTAGAATCATTAATGATAATAAAGAATAATTATGAAAAAAATAGTTTTGTTCTCGTTTGTCTTTAGTTTTTTTGCGGTTATTTTTTTTATTTCCTGCAAAGATTCAAGCCTAAAAAAAGATAAGGAGACTATTCTTAAAGGAAAGGTTACTCTTTTAGTAGATGAAACCGTAAAACCTTTAATTGAAGATCAGATTGCTGTTTTTGAAAGTACCTATAATGCTAAAATTACCCTTGTGGCAAAATCTGAAAAAGAGCTGTTGCAATCGTTTTTAAAAGATACTTCGGGCGTGGTGGTTTTGTCAAGACCATTAGATGAAAGTGAGACAAAATATTTTGAGCAATCTAAAATCAAGCCTCGAACTACAAAATTTGCTACCGATGCAATAACCTTTATTTCGAACAAGAAAGATTCGGATACTTTGGTTGCTTTAAAAGAAGTGATTTCTTTTTTAAAGGGAGGAGCTGATTCGAAAATAAAAGCTTTAGTATTTGATAATCCTAATTCAAGTACGGTTCGTTATTTGACACAGCTTGCAAAAATTAATGAGCTGCCTCAAACCGGTGTTTATTCTTTTAAATCGAATGAAGAAGTGGTCAAGTTTGTTTCGGAAAATGAAGGGATGATTGGGGTAGTAGGTGTTAATTGGTTGTTGCAACCTACAGAAAATATTAGAAAATATTTAACTAATATTAACGTATTAAGCGTTGAAGGTTTGGATAAAAATGCTTATTTTGCGCCAACTCAGAACAACCTGGCTGAGGGAACATACCCTTTGGCACGTGATTTGTTTATTATAAATTGTCAGGGGTCTTCCGGTTTAGGGATGGGATTCTCTTCTTTTTTAGCCGGTGAAATTGGTCAAAGAATTGTTTTGAAATCGGGAATGTTGCCTTCGACAATGCCAAGTAGAAAAATCATGATTAAAAGTAGGATAAAATAGTTAAGAGAAACGAATTAATGAAAATGAATCAATTAAATAAAGTTACAATGAACAAATTTAAAATTTTAAGTGTTGCATTTTTTGCTTCCGCTTCTGTTTTGCAGGCGCAAAGTATTGATGAAGTTAAGAAGCAAATTGATGCAGAACAATTTCAAAATGCTAAGACTTCTTTAAAATCAATTATAAAATCAAACCCTTCTGAGGGAAAAGCTTATTTTCTTTTAGGTAATATTTATTTGAATCAAAGTGTAATCGATTCGGCTAAAATTACATATGACCAAGGTTTGAAAGCTAAGGACGATGCTTATTTTAATAACATTGGATTAGGGCAAATTGATTTAGAGAAAAATGATTTAGCGGCTGCAAAGGCTAAGTTTGAATCAGTGAAAAGTGAAATGCGTAAGAAAGATTTCGAGGAGTATGTATATATTGCAAGAGCTTATATGAATAATTCCCATCCTGATTACAAAGCAGCTTTGGCAACTTTGGAATTAGCAAAAGAGAAGAATGGTTCTGAACCACAGGTGCTTTTAGCTTTTGGAGATGCTTACTATGGTGATAAAAATCAAAATCAGGCATTTATCTCATATCGTAATGCATTTCAGGCTGACAATTCTTTACTTAGAGCGAAAGTGCAGTTAGGAGTTTTATTGAAAGGAGCAAAAGCTTATAAAGAAGCTGTTGATGCTTACAATGAGGTAATTGCTTTAAATCCAAATTATGCGCCGGTTTATAGAGAATTAGCTGAAACCTATTATTACTGGGCATTAAATGTTCCTGGACGTTATGATCAATATATCAAGGAAGCCTTGTCTTATTATGAAAAATACATGTCAAAGACTGATTATTCTTTAGCTTCCCGTATGCGTCATGCTGATTTCTTAATCTTGGCTAAAGATTATAAAGCATTAGAAATTGAGGCCAATAAAATGAAAGAATTGGATAATGTTAATCCTAGAATTTTACGTTATTTAGGTTATGCTGCTTTTGAAAATGGACATAATGAGGATGCTATAGCTTCTTTGCAAAAATTTATCGATAATCCAGCGAATAAAGTTATCTCTTTAGATTATTTGTATTTAGGTAAGGCTAAAATCAAAAAAGGAACTATTGACGATGGAACTGCAATTGACCCTGTTTTGTATGCTGAAGGGGTTGCACTTATTAAAAAAGCGGTTGAATTAGAGCCTTCTGTTGCTGATGGTTTAGGTGATTTAGGAAAAGAATACTATGAGAAAAAAATGTTCAAAGAGGCTGCAGCAATCTTAGAAATTGCAACTTCTTACAAAGAAAGCAGAACATTCTTAATTGATAACTATTATTTAGGGAATTCAATTTATTTTGATAACGCTGGTAAACCTGTAGCTGAAAGAGATACTATTGCATTGAAAAAAGCTGATATTGCTTATGGAAATGTATTAGAAGCTTCTCCTGAAACAGTTGATGCTTATGTGTCACGTGCAAGAACAAATAGTTTGTTAGAAGATGATCAGGCAATGATTAAATACTATCAGGAATACATTGATCATGTTACTGCTAAAGGAGCTGAAGAGTTGGCTAAGCCTACTGTAAAAGCTAAATTAGTTGAGGCTTATAGCACTATGGGGGCAGGTTATGCTAACTTTGATAAAGCAAAAGCGATTGAACATTTTAATAAAGCTCTTGCTATCGATCCTGCCAATCAATATGCAATTCAGGCATTGAAAACGCTTCAATAATTGAATGATAGAATAGAATAAAAAGCCGGTTTTTGCCGGCTTTTTTTTATGGGCTTTTGTTAAGCTAATGATAAATTGAGTAATCTCTTTACAAATTAGTTATCTTTGCAGCCTAAATTATCAAAATGTTAGCAAAAGAAATTCAATTAGAAGTAAATAAAGGGGCTATGTTGCCTTTGATGGAAGAGTTTTATACGATTCAGGGGGAAGGCTTTCATACAGGAACCGCTGCTTATTTTATTAGAATTGGAGGTTGCGATGTGGGATGTCATTGGTGTGATGTCAAAGAAAGCTGGAATGCCGAATTGCATCCTCCTACAAAAATTAATCAGATTGTTGATAATGCAGCTAAATATGCCGATACGATTGTGATTACCGGTGGTGAGCCTTTGATGTGGGATATGGGATTGTTAACTTCAAGTTTGAAAGAGAAAAATTTAAAGGTACACATTGAAACTTCCGGAGCTTATCCTTTGTCGGGAACCTGGGATTGGATTTGTCTTTCGCCTAAAAAGAATAAATTACCTACTGATACCGTTTATGCAAATGCGGATGAGTTAAAAGTGATTATTTATAACAAGCATGATTTTATTTTTGCGGAAGAACAAGCGGAAAAAGTAAATAAAAAAGCTAAATTGTTTTTACAGCCGGAATGGAGTAAAAAGGAAGAAATGACTCCGTTGATTGTTGATTATGTTATGAATAATCCAAAATGGAGGGTTTCATTACAAACACATAAGTATTTAAATATTCCTTAGTTATGAATAAAATATTATTTTTAATTGTTTTTATTTGTTTTAGTCAAATTTCTTTAGGGCAAGAAACAGAACAAGATAATAATTTCTTAGTTAATAAAGAAAAGATGGATGTTGTTCCTATTTCTACCAAAGGAACTAAGTTATATGAATATATTGGGAGAAACTATCGTGTTCCTGATGTGCGAGGTTTGAAAGGTAAGGTAGTTGTTAATTTTGTCATTGATGAGAACGGAAATATTGGTGATTTTAATATTGTTCAAGATATAGGGCATGGAGCAGCAGAAGAATTAATTAGAGTTTTAAAGACAACTCAGGGTAAATGGAAAGCTGGAATTAAAGATGGTAAACCAATTAAAGTGCTTTATTCTTGTCCTTTGTCGATTGGGGGAGTATAATAAAAAAACACAAAAGCAAAAACTAGAATTGTTTTGTTTTTGTGTTTTTATTTAGAAGCTAAGTTTGGCTAAATAATCATAATGTTCTCCTTCTAGAATCAATTCGCATTGAAATCCATTGGCAATAGCAGCATTTTGTAAAGTGTTGTAATCTAAATAAAGCCAGGGAAAACTGTCTTCGGTTTCACCTTTGTACTGAATTGTGAATTCTAACTCTCCGTAATAAGAATTTGCCGGAACTTCAAAGGCGCCATCTTCATCTTCGTCAAACATATAAATGATATCGGAACTGTCAATTAAAATTTGTCCTCCTGGATTTAATAGAGATTTTAGCTTTTGCAGAAATTTTGGGGTGTTTTTCAGCGTGCCAAAAATTCCGGTTCCATTCATAAGAAGTAAAATGGTATCGAATTTTTCGTTTTCTAAAGTTAAAATGTCCTGAACTTTTACTTTCTGAATACCTCTGAGTTCACATGCTTTGATTGCGTTTGATGAAATATCAATCGCAGTTATATCAAGTAGCTTTTTATTTTGGAGATATAAACTATGACTTCCTGCACCGCAACCCACATCTAAAGTTTTTCCTTTAGCTAATTCCAGAGCTTTTTGTTCTATAGAAGGCATTTCTTCAAAAGTTCGAAACAAATAAGCAACACTCATTTCATCTTCTTCTGAAATGTTAGTTTCAGTAATAAGATTTTCGGGTTTATTGTTGGTTTGATAATCAAGAATAGCTTTGCCAAATAGGTCTTTCATAATGTTTATTAGCTTTGATGATAATTTGTTTCCTGATTTGAGTAATTTTGTGCTGTTGTTTTAATTATTAGCAAAAATCATAAATGCTCAAGCCTTCTTTAAACGAACTCGGAAAATTAGCCAAAGATAAGCAAGTTGAAAACAAAAAGTATTTTGATAAGCTTAAAAAGAAAACACCTAAGAATTTAGATTATATCATGCAGGATTTGCATGATGCCGAATTTAAAAAAACAGATTGTTTATCATGTGCAAATTGTTGTAAAACGACCGGTCCGTTGTTTACTTCTGCCGATATTGAACGGATTTCAAAACATTTGCGACAAAAACCACAGCAATTTATTGATCAGTATTTGCGTATTGATGAGGATAATGATTGTGTTTTACAAAAATTACCCTGCACTTTTTTAGATACTGATAATACTTGTTTTATTTATGACGTCAGACCAAAAGCCTGTAGAGAGTTTCCGCATACTGACAGAAAAAAGTTTCAGCAGATTACTGATATTACATTAAAAAATATTCCTGTTTGTCCGGCTGTTTATAACATTGTGGAGGAAATGAAACGAAAATTACCTTTGTAATTAAATAGTGTGTTGTCTTTTTAGAATAAGTAGTAAAGGCTTGTTGGTAAAAGCAATAATAAAACTGTATTTTTGAGCTTCAACTTTCAAATTAAATCACTTGAATTTAGAATACTTCATTGCGAAACGTCTCATTACTGCTAAAAATAATAAAAGCAGTATTTCGGCACCTATTATAAAAATTGCTATATCGGCAATTTCTATCGGTATGGTTATGATGATTGTTTCTGTTGCAACAGGAATTGGACTGCAGCAAAAGATTAGAGAGAAAATATCGGCATTTAACGGGCATATCATTATTGCTAATTATGACAATAATCAGTCCGATGCTACTTTAGTTCCTGTTTCTAAAAATCAAAAATTTTACCCTAAGTTTAATTCGGTCCCTGAGGTAAGCCATATTCAGGCTGTTGCCAGTAAAGCTGGGATTATTAGAACCGCCGAAGCTTTTGAAGGAATAGTTTTTAAAGGTGTAGGGACAGATTATAAGTGGGATAATATTAAGGAGTATTTGGTTTCCGGAAGATTGCCAGATGTTTCGGGGCAATTAAATCCTGAAGTGGTTATTTCTCAATATTTGGCTAATAGGTTAAAATTAAAAGTTGGAGATGGTTTTAATACCTTTTTTATGAAAGAGGGGCAAAGTAAATTGCCAAATGTTAGACGATTTAAAATTGTGGGTATTTTTAATTCCGGTTTCCAGGAATTTGATGCTTCTTTTGTTTTGGGAGATATCAGGCATATTCAGAGGATTAATAAGTGGAAAACGGATCAGGTAGGAGCTTTTGAGGTTTTTGTAAATGATTTTGATAATATAAAAACGGTTGGAGAGCAGGTTTATCAACATTCCGGTTCAACTTTGGATTCTCAAACAATTGTCGAAAGATATAGTTATATATTCGAATGGCTTCAGTTGTTTGACTTTAATATTGTGGTAATTCTTATTGTGATGATTTTGGTGGCAACCATAAATATGGTAGTAGCTTTATTAGTGCTTATTTTGGAACGAACACAAATGATTGGGATTCTAAAAGCTTTGGGTGCGAGTAATTGGTCTATTAGAAAAACGTTTTTGTATAATGCGTCTTATTTAATTTATCGCGGATTGTTTTGGGGGAATTTAATAGGTATAGGTATTTTGTTAATTCAAAAGTATTTTGGAGTTGTTCATCTTAATCCTGAAAATTATTATGTAAACGAGGCACCGGTCTATATAAATGTCTTTTATATAATATTGTTGAATGTGTTGACGGTTGCTGTTTGTTTTCTGGTTTTATTGATTCCTTCTTATATTATTACTAAAATTACTCCGGTTAAAGCGATACGTTTCGATTAGGTGAGTTTTGTTTAAATAGATTAAGAGACTTTAATGGTTGAAAACTGTTTTGGTCTCTTTTTTGTTAGAAGCATCTCGGTAGCTATCAGGCTTCGTGGTTTCTTTGCGTCCTTTGTGTCTAAATCGATTTAAAACCTTCCAAATTCCTACAAACATAAAAAGCTTCAAAATAGAAAAGCTTTGTTATCAGGTTGTTAAAAAATAGTTAGTAAAATAGTTGGTAAAAGGTATTGTGTAATTGAATAAAGGTGCTACTTTTGCACCCGCAACAGCGAAAACGTTCTAAGAAACATACTGAAAAACGGATTAATATTTAAGAAGAAATTTTTAAAAATAAAGTTTGGAGGTTGA
>NZ_NASZ01000028.1 GCF_014596575.1 Flavobacterium pokkalii
GCTTAAGGACAATTTTAGTTTTTTTCAGCAGAAGTAAAAATCAAACCAAATAGACTGAAATGAAAAAACCGCCTCAAATTATGTTTTGAGACGGCTTCTCTTTTTAAAAACGGTAATTCGGAATTTAGGAGTTGTAAATTTTGTTGAATAAATCCTGATATTTTTCCATCACATTTTTACGTTTTAATTTGAGTGTGGGGGTCAGTTCTCCGCCCTCAATAGACCAAATTTCAGGAGTGAGTTCGAAACGTTTAATTTGTTCCCAATGACCAAATTTAGGATTGATACTGTCAATTTCCTGCTGGATTCGGGCAATTACTTTTTTGTTTTGAACGATGCCTTCGTGGGATGGATCTAAATCAACTTTATTTTTTTTTGCCCATTCGATAATAAAATCAAAATTTGGCTGAATAAACGCTCCGGGCATTTTTTGTCCTTCTCCAATAACCATAATTTGTTCTATGAAACGGGATTGTTTCATCGTGTTTTCAATCAGCTGAGGCGCGATGTATTTTCCGCCGGAAGTTTTAAACATTTCTTTTTTACGGTCGGTGATTTTCAGGAAACCGTCCTGATCTAAATTTCCAATATCACCAGTGTGAAAATAGCCGTCGGTGATGACTTCCTTAGTCAAAGCTTCATTTTTGTAATACCCGATCATCACATTAGACCCTTTACAAAGGATTTCGCCGTCTTCGGCAATTTTAACTTCCACATTGTCGATTACTTTTCCAACAGTTCCAATGCGGAAACCAAAATTTCTCATGTCATTTACAGCGATTACAGGAGAAGTTTCGGTAAGACCATAGCCTTCCATGACCGGAATTCCGGCTGCGGCAAAAATGCGGGAGAGACGGGGTTGCAAAGCGGCGCTTCCGGAAACCATAACTTCCAATTTTCCGCCAAGACCTTCCTGCCATTTGCTAAAAATGAGTTTTCGGGCAATTTTGAGTTGGAATTCATACCAAAATCCGTTAGCACCATAAGGTTCATATCTTGTGCCTAAATCAATCGCCCAAAAGAATAATTTTCGTTTGATTCCGGTTAATTCGGCTCCTTTGGCGTAGATTTTATCATATACTTTTTCAATTAGCCTTGGGACAGCCGTAATTACGGTAGGTTGAACTTCTTTGATGTTTTCGCCAATTTTTTCTATGGATTCTCCAAAATAGATGGAAACACCATAAAATTGGTACAAATACAAAACCATTCGTTCAAAAATATGACAAATAGGTAAAAAGCTCAAAGCCCTGCTTTTTCCTGCTTCAAAAGGAATTCTGGAAGCGCAGTTTAAAACATTAGATACGATATTTTGGTGCGAAAGCATCACGCCTTTAGGATTTCCTGTGGTTCCGGAAGTATAAATAATGGTGGCTAAATCTTCTGTTTGGATACTATTTTTTCGGTTTTCTACTTCTTCCTGATTGCTGCTGTCTTCACCCATTTGCAACAATTCTTTCCAGTTATTACAGCTCTCTATTTCATTAAAACTATAAATTGTTTTAAGATGAGGTAATTTGCTTTTGATGGCATTTATTTTTTTGAAAAGCTCTTCATCAGAAACAAAACAGTGGCTGGCTTCGCAGTGATTCAAAATGTATTCATAATCCTGTTCGGAAATCGTTGGGTAAATAGGAACGGTTTGAGCTCCGGTTTGCAAAACGCCAATATCAACAATGTGCCATTCGGGTCTGTTGTTAGAAGAGATGATAGCAATTTTATCGTCTTTTTTAATTCCCAAACGTAAAAGCGCTCTGGAAATAGTGTTGGCTTTTGCAATATATTCCTGCGTGCTGATTTTTACCCAAGCGCCATTTTGCTTAGAAGCTAAGGCGTCTGGAATGTTATTAAACTCATCTTGTTGATGATAGGGAAAATCAAAAATTCGGGTGATTGAGGTCATGAGAATGGTTTTGGATTGCTATGCAAAATAGGAAAAAAAAATGAGATTCTTTTTTTGAAAATTAAAAAAACGGGAGGATTTTATTTGTAATTAAAAGTGCCGCTAAGCAAGTGAATGAAATGATTTTTTAGATGAAGAATAATTATTTTTCCGTTCTAATTAAAAGTGATTTTACTTTTTGCCAACATTTTAATAATCATAAAAATGGATTTATTTGAATTATTTTTTTTAACTTAAAATCCGTTTTGCGATGATGTGGTTTTTTGATATAAAAGAATAATTTTTTTCTATTGTAAATTTTATTTCAATAGTTTTTTAATTGGTAATTTAGCTCAGCAACTTAAAAATAACATAAAATAAATTATTATGGAAAACTTAAAGGATTCAAATGGTATGGGCAAATGCCCGTTTTCAAGTGGTATCATCAAAGAAACTGCGGGCTCCGGAACGACTAATAATGATTGGTGGCCTAATCAGTTAAAATTAAATATTTTGCGTCAGCATGCTAATTTTTCAAATCCGATGGGAGAGGATTTTAATTATGCTGAAGCCTTTAAATCCTTGGATTTAGCAGCGGTAAAAAAAGATATTTTTGATGTGATGACTTCGTCTCAGGATTGGTGGCCGGCAGATTACGGACATTACGGACCGTTTTTTATCAGAATGGCGTGGCACAGTGCGGGAACCTATCGTATTGCTGACGGAAGAGGAGGAGGAGGTTCTGGTTCACAACGTTTTGCTCCTTTAAACAGTTGGCCGGATAATGTGAATTTAGACAAAGCCAGATTGCTTTTATGGCCTGTAAAACAAAAATATGGTAAAAATATTTCATGGGCCGATTTGATGATTTTGGCAGGAAACTGTGCTTTAGAATCGATGGGATTTAAAACTTTTGGTTTTGCCGGAGGGCGTGAAGATATATGGGAAACGGAACAGGATATTTATTGGGGAGCCGAAGGGAAATGGTTAGAGGACAAGCGTTATACCGGAGATCGTGAATTAGAAAATCCTTTGGCAGCGGTTCAAATGGGATTGATTTATGTGAATCCGGAAGGACCAAACGGAAATCCTGATCCTTTGGCAGCGGCCATAGATATCAGAGAAACTTTCGGTCGAATGGCAATGAATGACGAAGAAACCGTGGCTTTAATTGCCGGTGGACATACTTTTGGTAAAACTCACGGAGCTGCTGATCCTGGTCAGTATGTAGGGGTAGAGCCTGCTGCAGCTGGAATTGAAGAGCAAGGTCTTGGATGGAAAAATTCATTTGGAAGCGGAAATGGAGAGAATACAATTAGTAGCGGATTGGAAGGAGCCTGGACAACCACTCCAACCAAATGGAGTAATAACTTTTTCTGGAATTTGTTTGGTTACGAATGGGAATTATCCAAAAGTCCTGCAGGGGCACATCAGTGGAAACCGAAGCATGGCATGGGAGCCGATTCGGTGCCGGATGCGCACAATCCGTCTAAGCGTCATGCACCAACGATGCTTACAACCGATCTAGCCTTGCGTTTTGATCCTGTTTACGAGAAAATTTCAAGAAGATTTCATGAAAATCCGGATGAGTTTGCTGATGCTTTTGCCCGCGCCTGGTATAAATTAACGCATCGTGATATGGGACCTATTGCCCGTTATTTAGGTCCGGAAGTGCCAAAAGAAGAATTGATCTGGCAGGATCCGATTCCGGCAGTGGATTATAAATTGATTGATGCAAATGATATTGTTGCTCTTAAAGCTAAGATTTTGGATTCCGGACTGTCAGTATCCGAATTGGTCAGTACCGCCTGGGCTTCGGCTTCCACTTTTAGAGGTTCTGATAAAAGAGGAGGAGCTAACGGAGCGCGTGTTCGTTTAGCACCTCAAAAAGACTGGGCTGTAAATAATCCGGCGCAATTGACTAAAGTAATTGCTGTTTTAGAAAAACTTCAGGCGGAGTTTAATCAGGTGCAAACAGACGGAAAAAAAGTGTCTTTGGCTGATTTAATTGTTTTGGCTGGTGGTGCAGCTATCGAAAAAGCAGCTAAAAATGCCGGACAAAATATCGAAGTTCCTTTTACAGCTGGAAGAAATGATGCTTTGCAAGAGCAAACCGATGTGGATTCCTTTGCTGTTTTAGAACCCATTGCTGATGCTTTTAGAAATTATATGAAAACAAAATATACAGTTTCGGCTGAAGAATTATTAGTAGATAAAGCACAATTAATGACACTTTCGGTTCCTGAATTAACGGTTTTAATGGGAGGAATGCGTGTGTTGGATACCAATTTTGATCATTCTAAACACGGCGTATTTACCGAAACTCCGGAAGTGTTGACCAATGATTTCTTTGTGAATTTATTGGATTTCAATACGACTTGGAAGACGGTTTCCAATGCGCAGGATGTCTTTGAAGGGCGAGACCGTAAATCAGGTGCGGTAAAATGGACTGCAAGCCGTGTGGATCTTATTTTTGGATCTAATTCTGAATTGAGAGCCATCGCTGAGGTTTATGGCTGTGCGGATGCTAAAGAAAAATTTGTGAAAGATTTCGTGGCGGCCTGGACAAAAGTGATGAATTTAGACCGTTTTGATTTAGCTTAGTTATTATTTTAAAAGAAAATCCCGTTCCGATAGCTA
The DNA here is from genome assembly GCF_014596575.1 of Flavobacterium pokkalii. Taxonomy (GTDB): domain Bacteria; phylum Bacteroidota; class Bacteroidia; order Flavobacteriales; family Flavobacteriaceae; genus Flavobacterium; species Flavobacterium pokkalii. The sequence goes on from NZ_NASZ01000028.1 coordinate 4,523, forward strand.
TCGGAACGGGATTTTTTTATTGGATTAAAATTTAGAAATTCGATTAAACGATTTTGTAAATTTTAGTGATGTCTTTTAATATTTCGTCAAAATCAATGTTTAGGTCAATTAATTTTCCGCTATGAATATCAAAAACCCAGCCGTACACTTTTAAGTTTCTTTCGCTGTTGGCTTTTTGAACTTCGGCAGTTTTAATTACATTGATACATTGTTCCTGAACGTTCAATTCAACCAATCTTTTGTATTTTTCATTTTCATCAGCAATCGCATCCAATTCTTCTCTGTGAATTCGGTAAACGTCTCTGATATTTCTCAACCAAGGATTCAAAATTCCCAAATCAGATTGTTGCATAGCTGCCAAAACTCCTCCGCAACCGTAGTGTCCGCAAACCACAATATGATTTACTTTCAAACTCCCAACAGCATAATTAATAACAGACATCGAATTCAAATCGGTATTAGGAACCATATTGGCAATGTTTCTGTGAACAAAAACTTCGCCTGGTTGTAATCCCATTACTTCTTCGGCAGTTACACGACTGTCAGAACATCCAATGTAAAGGATTTCAGGAGCTTGTCCTGCACCTAATTTGTCGAAATAAGTTTCATCAGCCTGTAATTGTTTAGCGATCCACTTTTTGTTGTTTTCAAAAATTTGTTTGATATCCATTTTCTTAATTTTTATTTCAAAGATAGTATCTAAATCTAATCTAAAAAAATTGCTTTTGTAATCTCACAAAAAAGATTACTTATTTGATATTGTTAACTAACCTTCCATTTTTGCCGAAAGTTCAAACCAGCGTTCTTCTTTTTCTTCTATTTTACCAATAATAATTTCTAATTCTTTTGCTTTAGCTTCAATATCCGTATCGGCAACTTTGCCATCTGAAAAAAGTTGTTCGATTTTGGTTTTGTCTATCTCTAAATCTTTGATTTCGCGTTCGATTTTTTGATATTCTTTTTGCTCGTTGAAAGTTAAATTTCCGGTTGGATTTTTTTGTTTCCAGTCTTTCTTTTCTGTTTTGGTTTCTTCTTTCGAAACCGTAACATCGGCACTATCTTCGTAAGCCCTGAAATCGGAATAGTTTCCGGGGAAATTTTCAATCACTCCTTGTCCTCTGAAAACAAATAAATGATCGACAATTTTATCCATAAAATAACGGTCGTGTGACACTACCAACAAGCATCCCGGATAATCCAAAAGGAAATTTTCCAGTACGTTCAGGGTTACAATATCCAAATCATTCGTAGGCTCATCCAGAATCAGGAAGTTCGGATTTTGAATCAAAACCGTACATAAATACAAGCGTTTCAATTCACCACCACTTAATTTTTCGACATAATCGTATTGCTTTTTGGCATCAAAAAGAAAGCGTTCCAACAATTGCGAAGCCGAAATAATCTTGCCTTTGGTCAACGGAATGTATTCGCCATATTCTTTAATAACATCAATAACACGCTGACCCGGTTTTGGATTGATTCCGCTTTGGGTATAGTAACCCACTTTTATGGTATCTCCCTTTACAACTCGTCCGGAATCCAAGGGTAAATTTCCAGTCAATAAATTTAAAAAAGTAGATTTTCCAGTTCCGTTTTTACCTATAATTCCAATGCGCTCGCCACGTTGAAAATCGTAATTGAAATTATCAAGAATAACATGGTCTTTGAATTTTTTCGAAATCTTATGAAGCTCAATAATTTTGCTTCCCATGCGTTCCATGTTGATTTCGAGTTCCACCACATTTTCTTTACGTCGACTTTGGGCTTTTTCTTTGATTAGATAAAAATCATCCTGACGCGATTTGGATTTGGTTGTTCGCGCTTTTGGCTGGCGACGCATCCATTCCAATTCTTTTACAAATAAGTTTTTTGCCTTGTCAATACTGGCATTTTCAGAGGTTATGCGTTCTTCTTTTTTGGCTAAATAATAAGAATAATTGCCTTTGTATTGGTATAATTTTCCGTTGTCTAATTCTAATATTTCATTACAAACGCGTTCTAAGAAAAAGCGATCGTGCGTCACCATGAAAAGAGTAATATTTTCTTTGGCAAAATAGGTTTCCAACCATTCAATCATTTCCAAATCGAGGTGGTTGGTAGGCTCGTCCAAAATCAATAAATCCGGACGATTAATTAAAATAATCGCTAAAGAAAGTCGCTTTTTTTGCCCTCCGGAAAGATTTTTGACTTTCAGTTTAAAATCTTCCAGTTTTAATTTGAAAAGGATTTGTTTGTATTGGGTTTCAAAATCCCAGGCATTGTGCTGGTCCATCGCATCAAAAGCCTTTTGGTAAGCTTCTTCATCCTCAGGATTTTCTAAAGCTTTTTCGTATTGCTCAATAACCTTTAAAGTTTCATTATCCGAAGCAAAAATACTTTCTTCAATCGTTAGTTCGTCTTGTAGATTATTATCCTGCGACAAAAACGCCATTCGTATGCCTTTTCTTAAAACTACTTGACCAGTATCGGGTTCTTCCAAACCATTGATAATGCTCATAATAGTGGTTTTTCCGGAACCGTTTTTGGCAATAAAGGCAATTTTTTGGTCTTTGTTGATTCCAAAAGAAATGTTATCAAAAAGGACTCTTTCTCCAAAAGATTTGGATATATTTTCGACAGATAAATAATTCACTTTCTACGTTATGCGTTAAAGATTAAGCGCTTTGGTATATTTCTAAACCAAAACTTTTGGCAAAAGTAAGTTATTCTGTTTCTATTTACGAATTATTTATAGAGATAGGAATTTAGAAAAGCTGATAAATCAATAAAGTGTATTTGCTGAGGAACATTTAAAATCGGTTTCCGGATTAGGGATTCATTCGTTAAATAATAATGAAGACCATCTGTAGTTGTGATTCCTTCTATTTGATGAAAAGGCATCTGAAGACTAATTCTTCGTTTATTTCCTGACAGAAAATCATGGTTTTTAAAATCATATAATAAATATAAAAATGGCTTTCCGAGCTTAGAATAGCCGCAAAGTGTGATTAGTTTTTTAGATTCTAAGTAAGTTGCTGCTGTAACTAAACCTTTTGTGTCAAGAGTTTGTTTTAATTGTGCAATATGATTTCCGGCTTGTTTGGGTATTGTGTAGATGCCGGTTTTATTTGATTTCCATTGTTTGCTGAACAAATAAATGCTGTCTTTGGAAACCACAAAAGCTTCGCAATCAAAATTGGTAGTATTAGGCTTTTGAATGCTAAAATCTTTTTGGTCGGAATAAGAAAAAACAATTGTATCAATGATTGGGGTGTTTGTCAGGAAAGACTTTTTTTCGATTCTTAATATGTGCAAATCAGTTCGATTGCCTTGATAATTGTTTCCAAAATCGCCTATATAAAGGTAACTGCTGTCTTGGGTGATTTCTTCCCAGTCGGTGTTGGTTGTCTTTTCTAGTTTGATTTTCTTTTTGATTTTTCCTAATGTATCCAATCCATAAATAGTGGTGTCGTGGTCGTCATTGTGTGTCCATAATAAATTATCGAAAGCAATTAGTCCCGAAGTTTCTTTTAAAGTATCGCTAAGTTTTTGAGTGGATTCGGCTTTGATTTTTACTTTTTTATATTGGCAACTGCCATCATTTAATGTGGCTTTTGGGTTGAAGTTTTTAGCCAGCGGATCGGTGCAGCCTGAAATTTGTGCCTGAATTAAAGAAGTTGTAATAAGGAAGGATATTAAAAACAGATTTCTCAAAGCGATTTTTTTTTTTTTAGAATATATTCAAAAGTAAATGATTTTGCGTGTTTCCTGTTTATTGGTAACCAAAAAGCTGTTTGAAATAAAAAAAACAATTTTTAGATTGGCAACCATAAGAATGTGTCTTTACTGCCGTTATTATGTTGGATTAAGTGAAATTATCGTAAAAAATAGCTCAGTTGCTAAGTTTGTATTTTTATCGAATTGGTAAAAAACAATAGGTTTCTGATTTGATTTTTGTTAAAATAGAGATTATTATTTTGAAAATGAGTTGCTTGTTATAATTAATACAGGAAAGATGCATTTTATCTAATTTATGTTTTAAGAATTTAGTAATTTCGCAAACAGAAATTAAAAAACCACCTTTTGGGTTAACAATATGGCAAGATTTGAATTAAAGCTTCCAAGAATGGGAGAAAGTATCGCAGAAGCAACCATCACCAATTGGTTGAAACAAGTAGGCGATAAAATTGAAGCCGATGAGGCTGTGCTGGAAGTTGCTACCGACAAAGTGGATAGTGAAGTGCCTAGCGAAGTTTCTGGTGTTTTGGTAGAACAATTGTTTTCAAAGAATGATTTGGTAGAAGTAGGACAAACAATTGCTATCATAGAAACGGAAGGAGAGGATGCCGGGAATGAAGAAAAGGAAGAAGAAGTAGCACCGGAAATAATAGCGGAAATTACTAAGGTAATGAATCCTGAAATTTTGGAGACCAAAGAGAATCAGCTTGTTCCATCTATTACCAATAGTGGTTCGGCGAAATTCTTTTCTCCTTTGGTTAAAAATATTGCTGCTGCGGAAGGAATTGATATGGCTGAATTAGAGCAAATTCCGGGGACAGGCAGCGAAGGCAGAGTGACTAAAAACGATATTTTGAGTTATGTCGAAAGTCGAAAGTCGAAAGTTGAAAGTGTTGAATTATTATCTCAACCAATAATTCAAAATCCAAATTCTGATATCCAACAATCAAAAACAGCTGTTTCGGTAAATGGCGGGGATGAAATTGTAGAAATGGACCGAATGCGCAAGCTGATTGCGGGTTATATGCTGTCTTCCCAGCAAACATCGGCACATGTTTATTCTTTTATAGAGGTTGATGTTACGAATGTTGTAAAATGGCGTGAGAAGCATAAAAATGAATTTGAGAAAAGAGAAGGTGAGAAACTGACTTTTACTCCAATTTTTATGGAAGCGGTAGCTAAAGCGTTGAAAGATTATCCGGGAATAAATATTTCTGTTGACGGGGATTATGTCATCAAAAGAAAAAATATAAATCTTGGAATGGCAGCGGCTTTGCCTAACGGGAATTTAATTGTGCCTGTAATTAAAAATGCAGATCAGTTGAATTTGGTAGGAATGGCTAAAGCGGTAAACGATTTAGGAAATCGTGCTAAACTTGGAAAATTAAAACCAGACGAAACAAAAGGCGGAACTTATACAGTAACCAATGTGGGTTCTTTCGGAAGTGTTTTTGGAACGCCGATTATCAATCAGCCGGAAGTGGGAATTTTAGCTTTGGGCGCTATTCGAAAAGTGCCTGCGGTAATAGAAACTCCGGAAGGTGATTTTATTGGTATTCGTCAAAAAATGTTTTTAACTCATGGTTATGACCATCGTATTGTTGACGGTGCTTTAGGAGGGATGTTCGTAAAAAGAGTAGCCGAATATTTAGAAGGATTTGATATTACAAGAACCATATAGTTTTTTGAAAATTTTATAAAAATACCCGATAGCTTTTGTAAGGCTGTCGGGTTTTCTTTTTTAAACTCTTGTTTAAATTAAATTCAAAACTTTATATTTGTCATTATATATTATAAAAATGGAATTAAAACTCAATAGACCTATTTGTTTTTTTGATCTTGAAACGACAGGGATTGATATTGGAAAAGACAGAATTGTAGAAATAGCAATATTTAAAGTTTTTCCTAACGGAAATAAAGAAAGTAAAACCTGGTTGGTGAATCCTACGATTCCAATTCCGCCTCAAAGTACCGCTGTACATGGAATTACCGATGAAAAAGTGGCTAATGAACCTACTTTTAAGGAATTGGCGCCACAGGTGTATCAGATGATAAAAGACAGTGATTTGGGAGGTTTTAATTCGGATCGTTTTGATATTCCGCTTTTAGCTGAGGAATTGCTTCGTGCCGGAGTAGATTTTGATATGAAAAACAGAGTTTCGGTTGATGTCCAGACGATTTTTCATAAAAAAGAAGAACGTACTTTGAGTGCTGCTTTAAAGTTTTATTGTGGGCAAAATTTAGAGAATGCGCATTCGGCAGAAGCGGATACGATGGCAACTTACGAAATTTTGAAAGCGCAATTAGAACGTTATCCGGATTTAGAAAATGATATGAAATCTTTATCTGAATTTACAACCCGTAAAAAAATAGCCGATTTTGCCGGAATGATCGCTTTTGATGAAAATAATGAAGAGGTTTTTACTTTTGGTAAACACAAAGGTGTAAAAGTAGATCTGGTTTTGGAAAAAGAACCCGGTTATTTTAGTTGGGTTCAAAATGCGGATTTTCCATTGTATACCAAAAAGGTTTTAACAGCCATAAAATTAAGAAAGTTAAATACGAAATAAGTAGAGAGTTGGAAGTTAGAAGAAGTCTGTTCTGGCTCTCAACTTCCAGCTCCCGACTCCTAACTCAAAAAAATGAAAATAATTTGTGTTGGTCGAAATTATGCTGACCATATAGAAGAATTGGAAAATGAACGCCCAAGTGAACCGGTAATTTTTATAAAGCCCGATTCTTCAGTGTTGTTGAAACAACATCCTTTTGTGATTCCTGAATTTTCGGAAGATGTACAGCATGAAGTGGAGCTTATTGTAAAGATTAATAAGGTAGGAAAGTATATCGATGCTAAATTTGCTCATAAATATTATGACGAAATTAGTGTAGGAATTGATTTTACTGCCCGTGATTTGCAAAATAAATTAAAAGAAAAAGGCTTACCTTGGGAAAAAGCAAAGGCTTTTGACGGTTCGGCGGTGATTGGTGATTTTTTGCCAAAAGCGCAGTTTAGTTCATTAGAAAATCTTACTTTTGAATTGAAGAATAACAATCAGACGGTTCAGGAAGGGAATGCGAATATGATGTTGTGGAAAATAGACGAGTTGATTGCTTATGTTTCGCAATATTTTACATTAAAAATAGGTGATATTATTTTTACCGGAACTCCAAAGGGAGTAGCAAAGGTACAGCCCAACGATGTTTTGGAAGGGTATTTAGAAGGACGAAAACTATTTAGAATACAAATAAAATAATGGCTTTAAATTACAACTTAGCAAAAGTATATGCAATCTCAGATAACGATCAGGAGTTTGTAAACGAAATTCTAACCTTGTTTGTAAATGATGTGCCGGAAGATTTGGCTCAAATAAAAGAAGGGATTAAGAAAAAAGATCATAAGCACGCCTATGCTTATGCGCACAAAATTAAGCCAACATTGGATTTGTTGGGGATGACGGTTGCTTTTGAAGAAATTCTTCAGGTGGAAGCCTGGACAAAAGCCGAGGGGAAACGCAAAGATATCGAACATACTTTTGATAGTATTAAAGCACAGGTGAAAGAAGCAATTAAAGAAATTAAGAAAGATTTCGATTTGTAATTTCTTTTCAAATACAAATGATATAAAAATCAACATTCAAGTTTTTTGAGTGTTGATTTTGTTTTATAAGCAATTCTAAATTATTGATATACAAAAAATGAAAGCAGCTATTGTTACCATTGGAGATGAAATTTTAATTGGGCAAATTATTGATACAAATTCCGGTTTTATTGCAAAATCACTCGATAAGATTGGGGTGGAAATTTGGGAAATGCTTTCTATTAGTGATGATAAACAGCATATTTTGGATACTTTTAAAGAATTACAAAATAAAGTTGATCTGGTGATTATCACCGGAGGTTTAGGACCAACCAAAGACGATGTTACGAAAAAAACATTTTGTGATTATTTCGAAGATGAATTGGTGGTTGATGAGGCGGTTTTAAAACACGTAACTCAGTTAATTGAAGGTTTTTTTAAACGTACCATTACTCAAATTAATAAAGACCAGGCTTTGGTGCCTTCGAGTTGTACGGTGCTTCATAATCAGGTGGGAACGGCTCCGGGAATGTGGATGCAGAAAGAAAATACGGTCTTTGTTTCGTTGCCGGGAGTTCCTTTTGAAATGAAATATTTGATAGAAAACGAAGTGATTCCTAAGGTTGTGAAAGAATTTAATCGTCCTTATATTATTCACAAGACAATCCTGACTTACGGACAAGGCGAAAGTATGGTTGCTGAACGTATTGAAGATTGGGAAAATAGTTTACCGGATTTTATCAAATTGGCTTATTTGCCTGCTCCGGGAAGAGTTCGTTTGCGTCTTACAGCCAGAGGAAAAGATAAAGAAGTACTGGAAAAGACTATTGATTCTTATGTCGCTTCTTTAAGTACGATCATTAATGATATTATTGTGGGTTTTGAAGAAGATGAAACTATTGAAGTTTTACTTGGAAAAAAACTCAAAGAACAGCAAAAAACAATTGCAACCGCCGAAAGTTGTACCGGAGGACAAATCGCAGCGAGTTTGTCTTCGGTAGCTGGAGCTTCGGCTTATTTTAAAGGGAGTGTGGTTTCGTATGCGACTGAAACTAAGATTAATGTATTAGGGGTTTCTGAAAAATTAATCAATGAACATTCGGTTGTAAGTGCTGAGGTGGCTAAAGCAATGGCTGAGAATGTAAAAAGGTTACTGAATACAGATTATGCGCTTGCTACAACCGGAAATGCCGGGCCAACAAAAGGGGATGAAAAAGCCGAATTGGGAAGTGTATTTATTGCTTTGGCTACGCCAAATGAAGTTGTTGTAGAGGAGTTTAACTTTGGTCAGCCCCGTGAAAAAGTCATAGACAGAGCCACTATTAAAAGCCTTGAAATGCTAAAGAAAGAAATTTTTAAAAATGTCTTATAATTTTTTTGTTAGAACCGTTTATTTTTCTTTTCTTTGCACCCTGATTTTGAATAACGATAAAAGTAAAGTATAATGTCAAGAGTTTGTGACCTTACAGGTAAAAGAGCGATGGTAGGAAATAACGTTTCTCACGCTATGAACAAAACTAAGAGAAAGTTTTCTGTAAACTTAGTTAAAAAGCGTTTTTATCTTCCAGAAGAAGATAGATGGATTACTCTTAGAGTAGCAGCATCTACGATAAAAACAATTAATAAAAATGGAATTGACGCTGTTTTGAAAAAAGCACAGTCAGAAGGATTTATTAAATAATTCTGTTTAATTCCTATAATAAATATATAGCAAGATGGCAAAGAAAGGTAATAGAATCCAAGTAATTTTAGAGTGTACAGAGCACAAAGCTTCAGGTGTTGCTGGTACATCAAGATACATAACAACTAAGAACAAAAAAAATACTCCGGACAGATTAGAGATTAAAAAATTTAATCCAGTTTTGAAGAGAGTAACTGTTCACAAAGAAATTAAATAATAATTAGCAATTTTGATTAAATCTCTAATCTGATTAGTATTAGAGATTTATTAAAATTCAAATAACATTTGAATCATGGCAAAGAAAACAGTAGCATCGTTACAAACATCTTCTAAGAGATTATCAAAAGCCATTAAAATGGTTAAATCTCCAAAAACTGGCGCATATACTTTCGTTGAAACTATTATCGCTCCTGAATTGGTTGATGAATTCTTGAAAAAGAAATAATTCATAAATGAATATATAGAAAAGCTACTTTCCTCAGGAAGTAGCTTTTTTATTTTCTATATTTACTCTTTGAAAGCGAAACGGGGCAATTATCCGATTGGCTTATTTTAAAACTGTACACACAATGAGTTTTTTTAAAAGAATATTTTCCTCAGAAAAAAAAGAGTCTTTAGATAAGGGGCTTGAGAAAACAAAAACAACTTTTTTTTCCAAATTAAGCAAAGCTATTGTTGGAAAATCTAAAGTAGATGATGATGTTTTGGATAATCTGGAAGAAATTCTGGTTACTTCGGATGTTGGGGTAGATACAACTCTAAAAATTATTACCCGAATCGAAAACCGTGTGTCAGAAGATAAATATTTAGGAACTTCTGAATTAAATCAGATTCTTCAGGAAGAAATTGCTTCTTTGTTATCCGAAACCAATAGTGGAGAAGCTACTGAATTTGTAATTCCAATTAATACCAAACCTTATGTTTTAATGGTGGTTGGTGTTAATGGTGTGGGGAAAACAACTACGATTGGAAAATTAGCTTATCAGTTTAAAAAACAAGGTTACAAAGTAGTTCTTGGTGCAGCTGATACTTTTAGAGCTGCTGCAATTGACCAGTTACAAATTTGGGCAGACAGAGTTGATGTACCTATTGTGAGACAAAATATGGGATCTGATCCGGCTTCTGTAGCTTTTGATACCTTACAATCAGCTGTGGCTCAGGATGCAGATATTGTTATTATTGATACTGCAGGGCGTTTGCACAATAAAATCAATTTGATGAACGAATTATCAAAAGTAAAACGGGTGATGCAAAAAGTGGTTGCCGATGCACCGCATGATGTTTTACTGGTTTTAGATGGTTCAACCGGTCAGAATGCTTTTGAACAAGCCAAACAATTTACCGCTGCCACCGAAGTAACGTCATTAGCGGTAACCAAATTAGACGGAACAGCTAAAGGTGGAGTTGTGATTGGTATTTCGGATCAGTTTCAAATTCCTGTAAAATATATTGGAGTAGGAGAAGGAATTGAAGATTTACAGGTCTTTAATAAATATGAATTTGTGGATAGTTTCTTTAAATAAAACATGAAAAATATAGCTCCAATTTATCTGTACATGATTAGTGTGGTTTGTTTTGTAGCGGCTAATCTTGTAAGAGACCAATACCTGAACTTGTATTATATTTTATTGATTGTTGGTATTCTTTCGTTTTTTATTGGTTTTAAAAATAGAAGCAAGAAAAGTTAATAATATTTAAGGCATTCATTTTTAGAAAAATAGTATATGAAAAAGCCTGCTATTAGTTATATTATAAACATGAAGATTCCAAAGATAATTCTTTGGTGCTATCTGATTTGGTATTTTTCTATTTTATCTATTTATTTTGAACCTTCATTAAGACTTTGGGCAAGTTCGCTCGGAATTTCCTTGATCATTGGTTTTGCACTTCTTTTATCGACAAACCAACAGGGTGTAAAACAGGATATTTGGATTAAAATTAGGCTTTTTCTATTTCCGTTTTGTGTTTCCAGTTATTCTGCTACGATTAAAGGTCACGATTTTATACTCCTTTTTCCAAATAACAGCAAACATCTTTTTATAGGGATAACCAATTGTTTGTTGTTTATTTTTTTTATTTGGATTACTAAGAGAGTTTATAAATTTTATGCCAAGAAGAAATATGAAGTTTATAACCAAATTTCTTGATTTTTATTTTCTTTCTGTTTCTTGAGGATTAATTATTTCTACTATTTACTGATACAAAGCATTTATTTTTTCCCATAAAACATTATCAAAATCTGATAAAGCCAAATTAACAATATCGGCTGCTTCCCCCATTCGGATAACTACCATTTTTTTGCTGGGAATTATATAAATTTTTTGGTCATTTTTGCCTAATGCCATAAACATGTCGTTTGGACCGTTTGGGATGATACTTCCAGAAAATTGTAATTGCGTTTGTGGCAAATGGTTTGGTAACTTAAAGTGTAACTCCTTTAAGGCTAAGGTTATATAAAATAGTTTAAGTTGGTCTGTGTTTTTTAGCTAAGTTAAGTTTAATACGCTTAACTTTGTTTGAGAAACAAAAGGTGTTTTTGTTTCGAATTTTTAGCCCTGATGGTAGCGGCATCCTTTTATGCCGGTGTTCGGCATGAAAGATATAGCGTCCCGATAGCTATCGGGAGCAGTACATGCTTCTAAAAAAAAATGATGATGAAAAATAGTTTAAAAATTCTTTTTGTATGCTTGTTTTTAGTGTCTTGTCAACAAAAAATAACTACGGAAGATATTCAAAAGTTAAATGGTTATTGGGAAATTGAGAAAGTGACTTTTGATGAAGGAGAGGATAAGGAATATAAAATGAATGAGAATTTTGATTATTTCAAAATTGCCAATAATGAGGGAATTCGTCGTAAAGTTCGTCCGCAGTTCAACGGAACTTTTCTGTTTAATGAGGATTATGAAAATGTAAAAGTACGTTTTGATAAAGATCATGTTTATTTAGATTATTCAACGCCTTATGCTAAATGGACGGAAGAGTTACTAAAGTTAACTGATGAGTCGATGCTGATTAAAAACGATCAAAATAAAGAATACGAGTATAAAAAAGCCGGACCAATTAATTTATCAGGAGAAGATGAAGCAGCCCAAAAGACTAAATAGTGAAAGTTCTATAGGAGATATTTTGAAGCAAATTATTCAGGGGAATAAATTGCAGTCGGGTATGGATGGGATTAATGTGAAAGAAGCCTGGCAAAATTTAATGGGAAACGGCGTTAACAGTTATACCCGAAATGTGGTTTTAAAAGGAAATACTTTGTATGTTGAGTTGACTTCGTCGGTTTTACGAGAAGAATTGAGTCACGGAAAATCGAAGATTATTAAAATGATTAATGAAGAATTACGTCGCGATGTAGTGAAAGATGTTGTTTTGAGATAGTGATTTATGATTTATGATTGTTGATTAACGATTTTAGATTTCATGTAGGGAAAAAAGAAAATCCAGTCTCGTTCTAAAAAACGAGACTGGATTTTCTTTTTTATAGATTTTTATCTGCTTTTTGGATTCTGAAATCTGCGTTCTAAATACTAGAACTGCTCTCTTCCTGCGAAGTGAAAATTACTTTCAATCATGGCATTTTCATCACTGTCGGAACCGTGAACAGCATTTTCTCCCATTGAGGTTGCGTATAATTTTCGGATAGTTCCTTCGGCTGCTTCGGCCGGATTAGTAGCGCCAATTAAAGTTCTGAAATCTGCCACTGCATTTTCTTTTTCTAAAATGGCAGCAACAATTGGTCCGCTGGACATAAATTTTACTAATTCACCGTAAAATGGTCTTTCGGCATGAACGGCATAAAACGCTTTTGCATCGGCTACTGTAAGTTGAGTTAATTTGAGAGATACTATTTTAAATCCTGCATTAGTAATCATAGCAAGGATGTTTCCGATGTGTCCGTTAGCAACAGCATCGGGTTTAATCATGGTAAAAGTTCTGTTGGTTGTCATTTTGTAATTTCTTTTTTATAAAAGTAGTTTTTTTAAAATGGATAGCACTTTGAATCTTTAATAAAAGCGTCATAAATCCCACTTCTTTTGTTAAATTTTACAATTCTATGATGTCGAATCGTTGTTCCAGTGGTTGGAGTTTTTCCGTTAATTTTGAAATAAGATGATCTCCGGCTTCCAGATAAAATTCTGAAAAATTAGCTTGGCGTTCCTGTAATCCCTGATTAGGAAATAATTCATTTTGTAAATCAGTTATTCGTGACAAGGTGTCTTTTAGTTTTATTTTTTCAGCTTTTAGCAAACGCTTTTCAAGTTTGTCCAATCCTTTTAATTGTTTTATTTCCTGAGCTTTTACAGCTCCGGCAAAGGACGGATCTGTTTTCGTGGTGATTTCGTTTAGGATACTGAATTGCTTTTGTAGTTGTGTTTTTAAAAGAGTCAAATCAATATCAAATTCCGATAGAACTTTAGTTTTTTCGTTGATTAAATCATTTTGTTTTGAGAATAAGTCATTCCAGCTTAGATTTAATCTGTCTGCTTTTTTAATTTGTTTTTCGGTAGCTAAAAGCACTGAATTACGAACTAAAAGTATTGGGAAACTTACTTTAACCGCGTCGAAAAAAGATTTTAATTCCAGCCAATAGGCAATTTCGCCGCCTCCGCCAATGTAGCAAAGATTTGGTAAAATAACTTCCTGATACAATGGACGCATAATTACGTTAGGACTGAATTTCTCAGGATTGCTTTCTAATAGATTTAAAATTTCCTGTTGGGAAAATTCAAGTTTTGTATTGTTTACCAAATATTTTCCATCCTGATAGATAATACGCTCACGCAAATTATCTTCAATATAAAACAAATTGATTTCACGAGGATTTACTTGGATGTTATATTCCGTAAGTTTTTCGGTAGTTGCAATTACATTTTTATGAGCCGTTTGCTGTAATAATTCTTCTTTTATATAAGGGATGAATTGATGTTTCAAACCGGTATCGTCGGCGTCAATAATCATCAAACCCTGATTCCCAAACAGCTGATTTGCCAAATAACGGGTTGCGTCGGCCAGATTATTATGATTTAAATATGCTTCTTTGAATAGTGTTTTGAGTTTTTCGGCATTGGTACTGGAGCCTAATTCCTGTTCGAATATTTCGAAAAAATCAGCGAGGCCTTCGGTTGATAATCTTCCAACTGGTCCTGAGCTGTCTTTATTCCAACGAAATTTTTTTCCTTTGAAATTAAAATAATTGATTTCTTCAAAATCATGATCTTCAGTGGCCATCCAATAAATCGGTACGAAATTATAAGCCGGATATTTTACTTTTAATTCATTTGTTAAATTAATAGTAGAAATAATTTTATATAAAAAATAGAGAGGCCCGGAAAACAGGTTTAATTGATGTCCGGTAGTTATGGTAAAAGTATTCTCGACTTTTAAAGATTCTATATTTTGTTGGGTTAAATGCGAAATTTCAAGTCCTGAATATTGTTTTTGTAACACAGCAACTAAGGTGTTTCTGTTGTCGTGCCTGAAATTATTTTGCTTTTCAATGATTTGCTTTTCGAAATTTTCAAGGCTTGGAAAGCGATTGTATAAGGATTGTAATTTTGAATTTTGGTTTAAATAATCATTCATCAAAGGAGAGAAATATCCTGAGTTTTGATAGCTGATACAGTCGTTGGGCATGTTTTTATTTTGTTTTGAGTAAAATTACCAAAAAATATTGGAACTAAATATTTGTAGCTTTCAAAAATAAGGAGGATTTTTGCAGGATTTTTAAATTTAATTTTTTGTTTATGAAAGAACAGTCAGCTAAAATAAATTCTTTAAAACATGTTCTTTTTGGTAGTTTAATCGGGACTACTATTGAGTTTTTTGATTTTTATATTTATGCCAATGCAGCGGTGTTGGTTTTTCCACAGTTGTTTTTTCCTGGAGCGGATAGTACCAATTCGACTTTGGAATCTTTAGCAACTTTTTCAATTGCTTTTTTGTCCAGACCGTTGGGTTCTGCTTTTTTTGGGCATTTTGGTGACAAAGTAGGACGAAAAGTAACTTTGGTTGCGGCTTTATTAACCATGGGGATTTCTACGGTTAGCATTGGATTTTTGCCTAGTTATGCCAGTATTGGAATTTTGGCACCTATATTATTAATGTTGTGTCGTTTTGGACAGGGAGTTGGTTTAGGTGGCGAATGGGGAGGTGCCGTTTTATTGGCTATTGAGAATGCGCCACCACACAAACGCGCCTGGTATGGTATGTTCCCACAGCTTGGCGCGCCGATAGGTTTGTTGCTTTCCGGAGGGACTTTTTTATTGTTGACTGATAATATGAGTGCCGAGGATTTTATGGATTACGGTTGGAGAATTCCTTTTATTGCCAGTTCGCTTTTAGTAATTATTGGTTTTTATATTCGATTGAAAATTACCGAAACTCCAGCTTTTGAAAATTCTAAAGAAGAGCAGCACGAAGTGAAAATCCCGTTTTTTACGTTGTTGAAATCGTATAAAAACCAGTTGATTTTTGGAACTTTTGCAGCCATTACCACCTTTTTAGTGTTTTATCTAATGACTGTGTTTACGCTGAGTTGGGCTACTTCCGATTTAGGATTTACGAAAAGAGACGCCTTGTTGATTCAGTTGTTTTCGGTGTTGTTTTTTGCGTTATTCATTCCTGTTTCGGCCTTAGTTGCTGATAAAATTGGTCGAAGAAAAATGTTGATTTATACCACAATTGCAATTGCTTTTTTCGGTTTTTTCTTTTCTTATTTTTTAAATTCGGGAAGTACGTTTTTAGTAACTGCTTTTGTGTGTATGGGAATGGCTTTGATGGGCTTTACGTATGGACCTTTGGGAACTTTCCTTTCCGAATTATTCCCGACAACCGTTCGTTATTCCGGAGCATCCTTAACCTTTAATATGGCCGGAATTCTCGGTGCTGCATTTGCTCCCATGATTGCTATTTGGCTGGCTTCTAATTATGGTTTGACTTATGTGGGCTTTTATTTAGTGACCGCAGCATTGATTTCCTTAGTTTCGTTATTGGTGATTAGCAAGCAGGAACATAAGTTTTAAATATATTATAAAAGTTAAAAAGAGCGCAAAGTCGAATGGATTTTGCGATCTTTTTATTTATCGCTTTAGACTAAAATGTCCTTTGTATTCCTGTCCATTTGCTCTTGTCACAATAAACCAGTAATCTGTTGATGGCAATTCCTGATTGTTAAACAGACCATTCCAACTTGAATTAGGGAATAATTCTTTTAATAATTTACCATAACGATCAAAGATTCGAATTCCAGTATTGGGTTTTAAATAGGCAAAATCAATAGTCCAAGTGTCATTGTATCCGTCGTTGTTTGGTGTAAAGAATTTTGGGTATGGAAGCTCATCTACAAAATTAATGCAATCTCCAGTAGTGGCTTCGAGAATAATTATGGATATAGGAATTCTATCACTTTCGCAATTGTTTATGGTTTCTGAAGCGTAGTAGGTAATTCCGTTTTCAAGTAAAGTGAAATCCGATAGAGGTATGGAAGAGGAAGCATTCTCAAACCAATTGATGTTTTGTCCCGAAATGGCTATGTCACTAATTTTTGCATTTTTTTGGATGCAGAATGTTTGAGGTGAAGTAACAGTAGGGGGTTGCGTATCCTGAATTGTTACAGTAATGGCTAGTCTTTCGCTTTCACAATTGTTAAGAGTTTGTGTAGCATAATAGATTTTTCCATTTTCTAATAAAGTTGTTTCGTCTAGAATATTTCCATTAGAAAGCTCATCATACCAAGTAATATTAGAACCCGAAATACTAAGATTGGCAATAGTCGCATTTTCATCAATACAAAATTGTTGCGTTTTACTTCCTATTGGTAATGGAGTATTGTAAACTCGAATTAAAATAGGAGTTCTGTCACTTTCACAACCTATAGTTTGTGAAGCGTAATAGGTTTTATTGTCTTCTAATAAGGTTGTGCTTGGTAAACTGGATGCAGAAAAATTAGTATCGTACCATTTTATGTTTTGTCCAGAGATTTGAATATCCTCTAAAGTTGCATTTTTATTTTTACAGAATGATTGCGTTGCAGTTGCAGTTGGAGCAGGAGGGGTATTAACAATTGAAACTTGAATTCCTAATCTTTCACTTTCGCAATTATTCATCGTTTGCGAAGCATAGTAAGTTCTACCATCAACAAGAGAAGTCGTTTCGCTTACTAGAGAACCATTGGTTAAAGCATCATACCATTTTATTAAATTTCCTGTTACTTCAATGTTTGCAATAGTAGGATTTGTGCCGGTACAAAAAGACTGATTGGTATCAGCTGTTGGCATCGGAGTATTTTGAATATTAATTAAAACAGCGACTCTTTCACTTTCGCATCCGTTTATTGTTTGCGAAGCATAATAAGTGGTACCATTTTGTAATGAAGTAGTATTGGAAAGTACATTTCCATCGGTCAAGGTATCGTACCATTTTATGCTTTGACCAGAAATTACAATATCGCTAATTGTTGCGTTTTGTTGAAGGCAGAAGGTTTGAGGAGTATTAATTATTGGAATAGGTTGGCTAGTAATAGTTACTGTTTGATTTTGATTAACAGCATTTCCATTTCCATCATTATAATTCCAAATAATAGTATAAGTTCCAGGTAAATTGTAGGTTAGCGGACTTGTAGTTGTAGCTGTAATTACTCCAGCACATGTATCAGTAGCCGTTGGGACTGTGGTTATAATTGTATTACAATCTCCTGTTATTGTTGGGAGAGTGGCAAGATCAGGAACTGGAGCTTCTACGTCTCCAACAATTACTTCTATAGTTTTAGTATCATCACAGCCTCCTGTTCCAGTTATTAAACAACTATATTGTCCACTATTTTGAGCAGTTGCATTTATTATTATTGGGTTTTGTTCGGTGGATGTAAATCCGTTTGGACCTGTCCATAAATAATCGGTACCTCCGGATGCTTTTAGTTCTAAATTGTTTCCAATACAGATTGGGGAGTTGCTTGAAATAATTGGAGTAGTTATAATATCTTCCGAAAATTTCATTAAAAAATAGTTTTTTTCACCCAAAATGTTAGATTGGTAGGAATTTATATCTGCAATATCTTCATTCACACTTGACAGTCCTGCTACAAAAATAGAGCCGTTGGAATCTAAAGTCATTTTTAAAGAATTATCATTACCAATATACGTTCCCCAAGCAAATACTCCTTGTTTAGAAAATTTACCAACATATCCTATATAGGTTCTGTTTCTGTTTGGCTTGTAAGAACATAGGTTAGTTAATTTTAGATCCAATGAGTAATCAGCATTTCCACCACCTATATAAATTGAATTGTTCTCAAATATTATAGAATAAATAACAATACCACCTACGTAAGTTCCCCACATTCTTTGCCCTTGACTATTTAATTTTGCCAAAAAACCTTTAAAAATAGCTGAGTTTGAACTTTCAAAACTACCTGTTGTTGCAATATTATCATTACTGTATGATTGTCCGCCTATATAAATATTTTCTTCATTATCTACTTCAACTGATTCAATATTTTCAATTGGGGAAGTACCTCCGTAATAACTACCCCAAATTCTTTCGCCAGCTAATGAAAATTTACAAATATAACCATCTCCTAAATATAAAGGATTTTGTTGTTCTTGAAAAACACCCGAAGTTGTCATATTATTTGTGCTTCCGGTAGATCCTCCAGCAACTAAATAAGAATCCTTTACTACTATGGCATTTAAGTTATCAATTCCATCACCACCTACATAAGTACTCCAAATTAAATTACCATTTTCGTTGAATCTGGCAATAAATCCATCCGAAAGAGATGAAGATGTATTGACTGAATTATTTAATTGCGTTTGAAAGTTGCTATTGAATGCAATATTTGTTCTACTGGATGTATTTCCTATAATATAAATATTATTAGTTTCTATATCCAAGTTATTAGCATAATCACTATTTTCTCCGCCGAAATAAGTCCCCCATTGTCTAATACCGTTACTATTGAATTTTACTAAAAAAGCATCAACTATGCCTTTCATATTTGGTTGAAAAGAACCTAAAGTGCTGATGTTTGTTTCTGAAGATGTATTACCTGTAGCTAAAACATTATTTTGTGAATCAATTTTTATTGCTTTTATATTTGTTCCTGATGTCCCTCCATAATAAGTACCCCATAATCTATTACCATTTGAATCAAATTTAAAAATAATGCCATTTGTAACTGAATTAATATAAGTAGAATTTACTATTGTTTGATGAGCCCCAGAAGTAGCATAAGATGAGTTTAAAGTAGTAGTGGCGCCAGATACATAAGCGTTGCCTAAAGAATCAGTTATTAGATTAACCCACCACCATTGTGCACCTGGAGAATTACCAAACTCATCTCCATAAAAAGTCCCCCACAACCTCACAGGAACAGGATCAATAATTATCGTTTTTCCATTTACAGAATTGGATGTGTTAAATCCATAAACATTGTTTTTTATTTTTTTGTAACCTACATGAATTGATTTCTTTGTCATTCCGTCTTCCGTCCAGCTGGCAGGCAGAATTTCTTCCATTGCTCCAAAACGAACATTCATTTTGATTTTATTATCAACTAATTCTGTTTTGGCGCCATTAAATTTCAATTGAATATCTGATATTTTTCCACTTGGATGCACCACAAAGTTATATTCAACTGCTTTTACGCTGTCTTTTGGTATGGAGAAAACGACATCAATATTAGGATAAATATTCTTGTATGTAATTTGTTGGTATTGATGTACATTGACAATGCCTTCAGGTTTATTAGGAACATTGTAATAATTGTCATAATCTTTAGATTCCTCATTAGAAATCAATTCTACATTGGGATTTGAATTTACAAAATCAATGTCAATTCGATGAAAGGTATATTCTAAAGAATAATCAGGTGCTTTTTTGTCGTTTTTTGCTATTGATGAAATTGAGTTGTTTTCTTCGATACGATGTTTTACAGGGATTTTTTTAGTTTCATAAATGTCATAAGAAAAACCATTTTGCTTTAATTGTACATTTAAACCATTGGTATTCAAAAGAAATTTTACCGCATTATTGGGTTTTCCATTTTGATCTATAATTTGACCTTTGTTTTCTTTAAAACCTATGGAACCATTTTTTTGTTGCCCAAATGAGGGAATAATAAATAATAATAAAAGCAAAAGTAAAATGTGTTTCATTTGATAAACTTTATGAATGCAAATGTAATTTATTTTCTACAAACTATAAGTTTTGAGCTATCTAAAATAAATCTCGGTATAAATTTGGAGTTGATGAAGGCACTATATTAATTTTTATGTAAACTATACAAATAAGGCTTATTTTTGCACAAAATATTTTTCCTTTGAAAACCAAACTTTTCCTCATCACTCCGCCTTTTACTCAGCTGAATACACCGTATCCGGCAACGGCTTATATTAAAGGATTTTTAAACACCAAAAATATCGATTCCGTTCAGGCTGATTTGGGTATTGAGGTGATTTTGAAATTGTTTTCGAAAGAAGGTCTTATAGATTTGTTTCAGTCTAATAACCAACAACCAACAACTGACAACTGTAAAAGAATTTTTGCTTTACAGGACGAGTATATTAAAACGATTGATCCGGTAATTGCTTTTTTGCAAGGAAAAAATCCAACTTTAGCACTCCAAATTTGTCAGGAAGATTATTTGCCGGAAGCATCCCGTTTTGCACAATTAGAGGAATTGGATTGGGCTTTTGGAACAATGGGAATGCAGGATAAGGCGAAACATTTGGCAACTTTGTATCTCGAAGATATATCTGATTTTATTGTGGAATGTGTCGATGCTAATTTTGGTTTCAGTCGTTATGCTGAGCGATTAGGTCGAAGTGCGAATTCTTTTGACGAATTATATGAAGCCTTACAACAAGAGTCTACCTATATAGATAGAATACTTTTTTCTATTTTAAAGGAAAGAATTGAAATAGTTCAGCCGAATTTATTCCTGATTTCAGTTCCTTTTCCCGGAAATTTATATTCGGCTTTTAGATGTGCACAATGGGTGAAAAAACATTATCCTGAAATTAAAATTTCGATGGGTGGCGGTTTCCCCAATACTGAGTTGCGTTCCCTTTCGGATGTCCGTGTTTTTGAGTTTTTCGATTATATCACTTTGGATGATGGTGAATTACCCGTAGAGGAACTTGTAAATGCTGTCACTTCGAGCGCAGTCGAGAAGTTTTATAAACGAACTTTTCTTTTGGAAAATGAAAAAGTGGTGTATAAAAACAATTCGGCTAAATCAGATTACAAACAATCGCAAGTGGGTACTCCAGATTATTCCGATTTGTTGTTGGATAAATATATTTCAGTAATTGAAATAGTAAATCCGATGCATCGTATGTGGAGTGATGGTCGATGGAACAAATTGACCATGGCTCATGGTTGTTATTGGGGAAAATGTACTTTTTGTGATATTTCCTTAGATTATATTAAGGTGTATGAACCTGTTGCTGCTAGTTTACTTTGTGATCGAATGGAGGAACTGATTGCTCAAACGGGACAAAATGGGTTTCATTTTGTAGACGAAGCGGCTCCCCCGGCTTTAATGCGTGCTTTGGCATTGGAAATTTTGAGAAGAAAATTATCTGTTACCTGGTGGACGAATATTCGATTTGAAAAAAGTTTTACTGCCGATTTGTGTATACTGCTTAAAGCTTCGGGTTGTATAGCCGTTTCTGGAGGCCTTGAAGTAGCATCTGACCGATTACTTAAATTAATAGATAAAGGAGTAACGGTAGAACAAGTGGCTAGAGTGACTCGTAATTTTACTGAAGCGGGTGTTATGGTTCATGCCTATTTAATGTACGGTTATCCAACACAAACCATTCAGGAAACAGTGGATAGTCTTGAAATGGTGCGCCAATTGTTTGAAGCAGGTGTTTTGCAATCGGGTTTTTGGCATCAGTTTGCCATGACGGCGCATAGTCCGGTGGGTATGTATCCGGAAAAATTTGGTACCGTTAAAGAAACCAAAGCCATTGGAACTTTTGCTAATAATGATATTAATTATAAAGATTCAACTGGTGTCAACCATGATCAATTTAGTTTTGGGCTAAAAAAATCATTATTCAATTATATGCATGGTATTTGTTTCGACTATGATTTGCAGGATTGGTTTGACTTTAAGATTCCAAGAACGAAAATCCATCCTGAGTTTATTTTTGATGCTTTGCAAGTAGATCATCATCTTCATACAAAGCCTACCGCTAAAGTAGTTTGGATAGGAGGAAAACCTACTCTGGAATATTTTACCAAGACTAAAAAAGGACGCTCCTGGGAAATGGCTGCTTTAATTTTTCATGATAAAAAAGAAAGTTTTACTATTCAAACTAATAAAGCCGAAGGGGAATGGCTGGCTGAGATACTTCTAAAAATGGCTGTTTCGAATTCCAAGATATATTCTTATCAGGAATTAAAAACGGACTTTGAATTAGAGTTGGAAGATTTTGAGTTGTTCTGGTATTCTAAGGCGGTAACTGTTTTAAGAGAACATGGATTGTTAGTCTTATAAATAATTTCAATTTTCTGCTTATTTGAAGTGAATTACTGTAATGTTGCAGTGTGAACCTCCTTTTAGGAGGTTTTTTTGTTTTTATAAGTTTTTAAAGAATTTTTAAAAGTGTTATTTTTTGTTTTACCCCTATTTTTTTAAGGGGTGGTGTTTGTTTATTTGATTTAAAATTGGATTTTTGTCATTTTTTTGAGTTGTTTTTTGAATTTAGTGTCTAATTTTTAAGGGGTGATGTGTTTTTTACTGTGAGAATAATTAGTTTTTTGATGTTAAAAAATAATAAAAACGTATTTTTTTTTATCCGAATCCTGTTTTTTGATAAATCGACACTTAAAATCGAAAAAAGTTATATTTTTTCATTTTGATAAATTTAAAAGTTGATAAATTTGCTTCAAGAAAGAGGTTAAAAATGTATTAAAAACTGAGAATAATATGTTAATATTTCTTTTTGAGTAAAAATAATTTAAAATAACCAAAACAAAATTCAACATGAAAAGAGTAATTTTTATTTTAGCTTTAGCACTGACAGGAAGCGTGACATTTGCACAAGACACACCGTTAGAAATTTCAGGTTCTGCTGATCTTTACTATAAATATGATTTTGCAAAAATGTCTAACATAGGGACAAGTTTTGCTTCTGATCAGAATTCTGTTTCTTTAGGTATGATTGATATCGCTTTGAAGAAAACAACGGGTAAAACTTCTTTCGTGGGTGAGGTTTCTTTTGGACCTAGAGGACAATATCAATCGATTTTAAATACTCCAGGAGTAGTATTTGATGATAATGGTGATGTTATTGCGTCAACAAGCGGTGAATCATTCAATATACAAAACTTGTATGTTACTTATGCAGTTACAGATAAATTAAGCTTCACAGCGGGGTATATGGGGACTTTTATTGGTTATGAAGTGATTTCACCAGTAGCGAACTTCCATTATTCGACTTCTTATTTGTTTACTAACGGACCATTCCAAAATGCAGGGGTGAAAGCGAATTATGCTTTTTCCGATAAAGTAGGTTTGATGGTTGGAGCATTCAATGATAATTGGAATGTTTATTCGGCTGATCCTATGAAAGGTTTGAATGCAATTGGAGCTCAATTGTCTTTAACTCCAACAGAAGGAGTAAGTGCTTATTTGAATTTTATGGATGGTTCAGTTGCTGGTACAATTGTAGATTTGACAGCTTCTTTCCAATTATCTGATAAATTTAAATTAGGTTTAAACGCAGCTGATTGGTCAGGAAACGGAGATAAAGTAGGTTATACTGGAGTAGCTTTGTATCCATCAGTAGCTGTAAATGATAACTTTGGTTTAGGTTTACGTGCGGAATATTTTAAAGCAAAAGAAAACAGTGCTATGTATGGTTTATCAGCTGATAACTCTGTAGCAGCTTTTACTTTATCTGCTAATTATAAAGCTGGTGGTTTGACAATTATTCCTGAATTCAGATTGGATTCTGCTAAAGATGATAACTTCTTTGATTCAGATATGATGGCTACAAAATCAGCAACGCAAGCTTCAGTTGCTTTAGTATACGGATTCTAAAAAAACAAAACCAAAACCAAATTACATTACAATATAATTTTTTTTACTGCCAAGGTACAATTCGATTGTGTCTTGGCAGTTTTTTTATGTCTAATTTTTGTCTTTATATAACCCGTTGGGTGAAATTATTAAAAACGTCAGTTCGCGTGTTTTTTGTATAGTGAAACGTAACAAAAAATGTCCCGATAACTATCGGGACGAGAAACGTTTTTTAATGAAATTTTTCTTGTTCTCGATACGATTTTCTTCCCGAGGCTTCGGGAGAAAATCACTCGAACTAACGAAAAATTATCATTGAAAACTAATTTCACCCAACGGGTTTTATATAATAAAAAAGAGCTTTGAATTTATTTTCAAAGCTCTTTTCGTTTTAAGAAACTGTTTTTTATTGTTTTAAGTAAATAGAATAAATCGTGTTTATGGTATTTTGATCTAAAACAGCATTTACTTCTTCGGGCATATAGTGCAGTTTAAAAGCAGTTATGGCTGCATTTAAGTTTTTGGTGTTGTAGCCAATAATTCGCAAAGCCTGTTCCGGATTAAAATCAAAGGGGGCAAGAGGAAGGATGTCGTCTTTCCAAATTCCAAAACCATTTTCGGCTAAAGTTTTCCATGGAAAAAAAGCGCTGGGATCTTTTTTTCGGGTTGGAGCAATGTCTGAATGTCCAATGATGTTTTGAGCCGGAATATTATAGTCTTTTTTTAATTTGCTTAACAAAGCCATCAAACTGGTAATTTGTGGTTCCGAAAAAGGCTCGCTGCCATTATTGTCTATTTCGATGCCAATAGAAGCCGAATTAATATCAGTATTTCTCCCCCAGGAACTTACTCCGGCATGCCAGGCGCGTAGATAATCGTTCAGCATTTGGACAACATGACCGTCTTTGGCCACGACATAATGTGCGCTTACCTGAGTACTTTCTTTGGTAAAGGTTTTTACGGTTTGCTGAATGGAATCCTGTGCGGTATGATGCAGAATGATAAAATTGGGTTTGCGAAGATTAAAATTAACAGTGCTTATCCATTCGGTATGGATGCCATTGTCTAATTGGGTGGAGCCAATTTTAAAAATACTGTCTTTGAAAGTATATAATTGTTTGGTATATGCACTATCAATGCTTATTGTTACTTTGTTTACAATAGGCAGTGGTTCCGGTTCTTTAACAGAGATTTGTTCTTTAAAGCTTTTGAGTTTTGTATTATATTCCTTTTCGCTTTTTTTATAAGGATTTGTCGAACAGGAGGAAATGATTATTGCTGGAATTAAATAGATGAAATATTTACTCATTGCTGTTTGATTTTTATTAAAAAAGGAAAACCGTTTAGTCTTCCTTTTTCTTTTTCTTCTTTTTCTCTTTTTTGTTGTTTCCGCGCTCTTCTTTCAGCGCTTTATATTTTTGTCTTTGTTCCTCATTGAGGTATTCGTTTACCTTTCGTTCGTTGACTTCAAAAAGAGCTTTTATTTCGTTGGATTTTTCTTCCTGGCTCAATTTTTCATCTTTCATAATCGCTGTTTGCGATTTGATAATGTCGGTATATACATTTCCGATGGCTATCGTTTGCAGTTCATCCAGATTTAATTCTGGTTTTAGCTTTTCCATTATTTTTCCAACTGTAACTTCTGCTGGAATTTCTTTAGGTTTCATAGCATTTTGTTCCACCTGACTCATGCCCATGCCGTAATTATTCCCGTATCCATTTCCGTAGCCGTTTCCATAACCGCCATAACCGTATTGGGCAAAAGAATTAAAACTTATTAATGTAAACGAAAATAAGAGGAAGAATTGTATCTTTTTCATGTTAAAGTTTTTAAAAAATGGCTAAAAGCATTTAAGCTGGCTCACCGTATAAATCGTATTCAGTCGCGTCGATGATTTTAATCATTGCAAAATCGCCTGTTTTTAAATAGAATTTAGAAGCGTCAATTAATACTTCGTTATCAACATCCGGACTGTCAAACTCAGTACGACCCACAAAGTGATTTCCTTCTTTTCGGTCAATAATACATTTGAAAGTTTTTCCAATTTTTTCCTGATTTAAATCCCAGGAAATTTGAGATTGCAATTCCATGATTTCATTAGCACGGGCTTGTTTTACATCATCCGGAACGTCGTCTTCTAACAAATAAGCGTGCGTGTTTTCTTCATGTGAATAAGCAAAGCACCCCATTCGGTCAAATTTCATTTCCTGAACAAAATCTTTCAAAATTTCGAAATCTTCTTGTGTTTCTCCCGGATAACCTACAATTAAAGTGGTACGGATAGCCATTCCCGGAACAGCTGCTCTAAAGTCTTTTAATAATTGAGTAGTTTTTGCCTGAGTAGTTCCGCGACGCATTGATTTCAAAATAGAATCTGAAATGTGTTGCAATGGAATATCGATGTAATTACAGATTTTTGGTTCGCGTTTCATTAAATCCAAAACATCCATAGGGAAACCGGTAGGGAAGGCGTAATGCAAACGAATCCATTCGATACCTTCTACTTTAGCAAGTGCTTCCAGTAATTCGGCTAAATTTCTTTTTTTATAAATATCAAGTCCGTAATAAGTTAAGTCCTGAGCAATTAAGATTAATTCTTTTACACCGTCTCTGGCCAAACCTTCCGCTTCTTTGACTAATTTTTCAATAGGTTGCGAAACGTGTTTTCCGCGCATAATCGGAATAGCACAAAAGCTGCAAGGTCGGTCGCAACCTTCGGCAATTTTTAAATAAGCATAATTTTTAGGAGTTGTAGTAAGTCTTTCTCCTAATAATTCATGTTTATAATCGGCGCCTAAAGCTTTTAATAATTGAGGTAATTCGGTAGTTCCGAAAAACTGATCGACATTAGGAATTTCTTTTTCTAAATCAGGTCTGTAGCGCTCCGATAAACATCCGGTTACGAAAACTTTGTCAACTAAGCCTTTTTCTTTTTTGTCAGCATACTCCAAAATCATGTTTACTGATTCCGCTTTTGCATTATCAATAAAACCGCAGGTGTTGATAACGATAATATTGCCTTCTTTTTCGGCTGGTGCTTCGTGTTCAACTTCTTTTCCATTGGCACGAAGTTGCCCCATTAATACTTCGCTATCGTATATGTTTTTGGAACATCCAAGGGTAATTACGTTTATTTTGTTCTTTTTTAAAGACTTAGTTCTCATAGAATTGTAAATTGGATGGCAAAATTACGTTTTTTTATTCAAATTGTCCCGATAGCTATCGGGATTGTTGCTATTTAACTATTTTTTTATGGTGCTATTTGTGGTGCTTTAAGAAAGTACGGATGATTTTTTAGAAATGTATTTTTAAAAACAAACAACCGTCTTGTTTTAGAAAAGACAAGACGGTTGTTTGTTGGGATTCTGAGTGTTTTATAATTCAAATAATAAAGTAAGTGTAACCGTGTTGTTAATTGAATTTACAGCAGCACCATCGGTAAGTCCTTGGCTAAAGAAACCTTGATTCGAATTTCTTTTTGCGTAAGCATAAGATAAGTCAGCTTTTGTTCCGCCAAAATTGTATCCTAATCCGGCAGAATAGCCGTGTAAGTCGCCAATGGTAGTCTTGTTTTTGTATGGGCTTTCCTGAAAATGATACCCGGCTCTTAAGCTTAATCTTTCTATTTTGTATTCGCCTCCTACACGAACTTCACTTGTATTGGCTAACGTTTTGTCCATTTCGTTATTTAAAACCTGATAATAGCTGTCGTATTCTGGTTTGAATTTAGTCTTGCTATAGTTTTTAAGACTGTAATCAATGCTTAAAAGACCTGTTTTTCCAAAAATATAAGCGAAACTTGTGGTGAATTTTCCTGGAGTTTGTAGCTTGTAAGGAGCGTAAACATTGGTGATATTTGGATTAATTACATCAGGATCGAGAGAGCCGGAAGTGTTAGAGCTTACCGCAACTACTGATTGGGTTAATTCGTCATTCAATTTGTACCATGTTGGTGATTCGTAAGCCAGACCTATTCTTGCTTCCGGAGTGATTTTTCCAATAATTCCAAGTTGGAAAGAAAAACCGGAACCGTAAGTATATAAATCATTGTTGAATTGCACTTTGTTTACTCTGTAGCTGTCGGGATCTGAAGGTAATGGGTTGTTGTTGTCTTCATAAAAAACAGATGATTGGGTATAATCGATAAAATGAGAGTTTAAGTTGATACCAATATAAAATTTATCATTGCAGGCTGCGGCAGCGTTAAAAGATAACTTCCCGTTGTAGCCATTTGTGGTAATAGTATTTTCCTGGTAATAATTTCCTCCTTCCGCAATGTTAGAAATATATTCGTTAGGATTGGGGTCGTTGTTTGCAGGGTCAATAATGTAGGATTTAAAAGCTAAATAAGCTTGTTGGGATGCATGATCTAGATTTCCATAATTTTGACCAGCAAAATCGTTTAAAGGAATTCCGTTAGCATAACTTAAAAAATAATCTCCGATTGAATTTGTTGGATTGACTCCAAAAGTGCCAATAGTATTGTTGAAATTATTTTTGTTGTCATAATTGATAGCTAAGGAAAATTTATTCCATCCGTCATTACTTCTGTTGTTGTTAAAAACAAATACAAGTCCGGCTTGGTTAACATCGAAAGAATTGTCATTTTCGGTATTGGTTGAACCAAAATATGAAGCTTTATTTTTGGTGGTGGAGTTGCTTATGGTTATGCCCATTTGGTTATTTGCAAATATAGCAGAACCGGCCGGGTTGACATTTATAGAAGAAAGATCTCCTCCTAAGGCTCCAAAAGCACCGCTCATCGCTCTGAAACGGGCGGTACCATTGATGTTTTCCTGACTAAATCGTACAGCGTCACTAATCTCTTGTGATTGCGCAATACCAAAAGAGCATACAGATATAATTAAAAATAGATTTTTTTTCATTGTAGTGATTTTTAACGATTAATTATCTTCGACTTCCTCCTGATGATCTGTAGCTACCTCCGCTACTGCTGCCTCCGCTGCTTCCTCCATAAGATCTTCCGGTGCTGTATGAAGATGAAGAAGATGAAGGGCTGTTGTAGCTTCTTGAAGGGCTATAACTTTCACTTCTGGAATAAGTTCTGCTTTGTTGGGTATTGTTGTTTTGATATTGTGTATTGCTTCTTCTGTTGGTTTGTGTACTGTTAGAATTATTGTACGTTCTGGAATTTGTAAAAACAGGTGTTCTGATACTTTCTGAATAACGTCTGGTTGGAGAGTAATTTCTCGTTGGGGAATAAGTGCTGTTACTGTAGCTTGAATTTGTAGCGCTTGATCCTCTGCGGCTCGGATTGTAAGAGTAGTTTCTTCTGCCTCCGTAATTATTGTTTCCGTAGTAATAGTAGTAATTGTTGTAACCATAATACGGATAGTTCCATCCGTAATAACCGTAGCTATATGGGTAATTCCATCCCCAATTATTCCATCCCCAGCCGTAATTTAATCCCCAGTTGTTCCAGCCAAATCCGTAGTTCATTCCCCAATTGTTCCAGCCCCAGTTATTCCATCCTAATCCGTAATTCATACCCCAATAATCAGGGTAAACATTAACGATTGTTCTGGTTTGATTGCTTCCCCATCCGGCATAACTTATAGAATTATTCTCAGTAGAATCAAAATCACTGTAGTGGTCGATATCAGTAAAGATTTCGCCGGAAGACGGATTTTCGTTTTGTAGCGAATTAAAATAATCTTTGTAGTAATTGTCAGAAACAGTATTTCTTTCGGTGTTTCTATTGTAAGAAGCTCCGTAGATTCCGTCATTTTCGTAATAAGAGCTGTTTTGAAAAGAACCACAAGAAACCATAAAAAGGCTTAGTAATCCAATATAAAGATAATTTTGCGCTTTTTGTAATGAAAAAATATTAGTTTTCATATCTGTTGGGTTTTTTATTGTTGCACATTACAAAAATAGTTAGTTTTGCCAAACTATTTAGTTAAATAAAATTAAACAAAATTTGTGCCAAAATATATAATATGAGTAAGAACCTTACTACACGATCAGAAGATTATTCAAAATGGTATAATGAACTGGTTGTAAAAGCTGATTTAGCCGAGAATTCAGGAGTTAGAGGTTGCATGGTTATTAAACCTTATGGTTATGCTATTTGGGAAAAAATGCAAGCTGAATTAGATAGAATGTTTAAAGAAACAGGACATCAAAATGCCTATTTTCCATTATTTGTCCCTAAAAGCATGTTTGAAGCCGAGGAAAAAAATGCCGAAGGTTTTGCAAAAGAATGTGCGGTAGTGACGCATTACAGATTAAAAAACGATCCGGATAAGCCTGGAAAGCTTATTGTTGACCCAAATGCAAAGTTGGAAGAAGAACTTATTGTTCGCCCTACGAGTGAGGCTATTATTTGGTCAACGTATAAAGGCTGGGTGCAATCTTACAGAGATTTACCTTTGTTAATTAACCAATGGGCTAATGTGGTACGTTGGGAAATGAGAACCCGTTTGTTTTTAAGAACAGCTGAGTTTTTATGGCAGGAAGGCCATACAGCTCACGCAACCAGAAAAGAAGCGATTGAGGAGTCGGAGAAAATGATGAATGTTTACGCAGATTTTGTGCAGAATTTCATGGCAATTCCCGTTGTAAAAGGATTGAAAACCGAAACGGAACGTTTTGCGGGAGCTGAAGAAACCTATTGCATTGAAGCTTTGATGCAGGATGGGAAAGCGCTTCAGGCAGGAACATCACATTTCTTAGGTCAAAACTTCGCGGAAGCTTTTGATGTGAAGTTTGCTAATGCCGAAGGAAAGCAGGAATATGTTTGGGGAACTTCATGGGGAGTTTCTACAAGATTAATGGGAGCATTGGTGATGACGCATTCAGATGACCAAGGTTTAGTATTGCCTCCAAATTTAGCTCCAATTCAAGTAGTAATTGTACCTATATATAAGTCGGATGAACAATTAGCTCAGATTTCTCAGGAAGTTGATAAGTTAATTGCCGATTTACGTAAGTTGGGTATTTCGGTAAAATTTGATGACAGAACGACTCAAAAGCCAGGATTCAAATTTGCGGAATGGGAATTAAAAGGGGTTCCGGTTCGAATTGCTGTTGGTCCAAAAGATCTTGAAAACGGAACTTATGAGGTAGCCCGAAGAGATACTTTGACGAAAGAAGTGAAATCTAAAGAAGGAATTGCAGCATTTATTAGCGAATTATTAGAGCAAATTCAGTTAGATTTGTTCAATAAGGCGTTGAATTATCGTGAAACTCATATTACTGAGGTAAACAGCTTTGAGGAGTTTAAAGAGGTGTTGGAAAACAAAGGAGGCTTTGTATCAGCGCATTGGGATGGTACGGCTGAGACTGAGGAAAAAATTAAAGAATTGACAAAAGCTACTATCAGATGTATTCCTTTAAGTGCTGTTGAAGAAGCGGGAAGCTGCGTGTTTACTGGGAATCCGTCTAATAAAAGAGTGTTTTTTGCGAAGGCATATTAAAAAAATATATTTTTTTTTGACAAGCTATTGTGCAATTAAAAAACAGTTGTATCTTTGCAACCGCAATACAGAAATGCACTGCACAATGTAACGCAATGGTCCGTTCGTCTATCGGTTAGGACGCCAGGTTTTCATCCTGGTAAGGGGGGTTCGATTCCCCCACGGACTACAAAAAATATTGAAAATACAGTTCCGCTAAATAAGGAATTTTGGTCCGTTCGTCTATCGGTTAGGACGCCAGGTTTTCATCCTGGTAAGGGGGGTTCGATTCCCCCACGGACTACAAGTTAATTGAGGAAGATAGAATGCTTAACTTTCTTAGAGGAATAATGGTCCGTTCGTCTAGGGGTTAGGACGCCAGGTTTTCATCCTGGTAACAGGGGTTCGATTCCCCTACGGACTACAAAATTAGTTGTGAAATAGTTTTATGAAATAAATGTCAAGTGTCTCAGATGTTTATTTTATTAGTTAAAACCAAAGTGATTGCATTGTAAAAGATGTTGTTGTGGGAGGTTTTTCTTTTTTAGCTAATAGTTTAAAATAATTATTACAATTAAAAAAAAGTAAAATGGCAAATCATAAGTCAGCTTTAAAAAGAATTAGAAGCAACGAGAAAAAAAGAGTATTAAACAGATACCAACACAAAACTACACGTAATGCAATCAAAGCTTTGCGTTTAGCTACTGATAAAGCAGATGCTTCTGCTAAATTAACAAGTGTTATTTCTATGATTGACAAGTTAGCTAAAAAGAATATTATCCACGATAATAAAGCTTCTAACTTAAAATCTAAATTAACTAAGTTTGTAAACAAATTGTAATCTTTACAATTTTATAATATAAAGCCTCCTTGAAAAAGGAGGCTTTTTTTATGCGCCAAAATTTGAGTAAAAATTTGCAGAAAGCGAATTCTAATGTTTTTCTAATGTAGCGCTTTGAATTAAGTCTTAACTTGCAACCTCAAAATTTTATGAGGATGCTGAATAGTATTAGACATAGTATTTTATGTAAATGTTTCCGGTTTTTTTTGCTGGTGTATTTTCTGTTGAGTATTATTAATATTTCGGGAAATTTGTATCATCATTGTAGTCATGAAACTAAAATTTGTAGTTTTTTTGATAAAATGTTTAAATGGAATAAATATTCAAATGAATTAGAAGAGACTAAAACCAAAGAAGCTAAGGGGGTGAAATTTGTAAAAGAAATTTCTGTACTAGAGTTTTTGATACCTTTTGGTACTTCTTTGAATAGTTATTTTTTTCAAAATACTTTGAGTAAGAAATTTAATCTTGATAATCCGGTCTTTTTGTTTGGATTTTGTCGAGAAATTCACTTACCGCCTCCTCAATTTTTTGTGTAATTTTTTTGAGTTTTGGAAGTTTTTATGCTTCCTTGCATATGGTTTTCTATATGTTTATTATTAATTCTTGTATTTATATAAAAAATGACACCTTTAAAACGATTTTATAATTTACTTAAATTAGAAAAGCGAGATGTATATCAAATTATTTTTTACGCTGCTTTTGCTGGTTTGGTGAATCTTTCTTTGCCTTTAGGAATTCAGGCGATTATTAATTTTATTCAAAGCGGGCAGCTTAGTGTGTCCTGGATTGTTCTGGTGATTCTGGTAACTATCGGAGTGGGATTTGGGGGCGTTTTGACAATTTTGCAATTGCGAATTGTAGAAAATCTGCAACAACGGATTTTTGTGCGTTCTTCATTTGAGTTTGCTTACCGAATGCCGCTGATTAAGTTTAAAGAATTATATTCGGAATATGCTCCTGAAAAAGCCAATCGCTTTTTTGATACTTTGATGGTGCAAAAAGGGACTGCTAAACTTTTGTTGGATTTTTGTACCGCTTTTCTTCAGGTTGGTTTAGGGATCATATTATTGGTTTTGTATCATTCCTTTTTTATGGTAATTGGACTTCTTTTTGCGGGTATTTTGTATGTGATTTTTAAATTTTCGTATAAAGACGGTCTGGAAACGAGTTTGAGTGAGTCAAAATTTAAGTATAAAATAGCGGCTTGGATTCAGGAAATTGCCCGCAACCGTGAAAGTTTTAGAAAAAAGAGAGCTTTCGAATATGCTTTGGATCGAAATGATGCTTATGTGAGTAAGTATATTGATTTTCGTGAAAAACATTTCAAGGTAATGCGAAAACAATATGTTCAATTGGTTGTTTTTAAAGTTATTGTTACGGCGGCTTTATTGTCAATTGGTGGTTTTTTGGTAATTCATCATAAAATGAATATCGGGCAGTTTGTAGCAGCAGAAATTGTTATCGTGTTATTGATTAATTCGGTTGAAAAAATCATTTTTGGTCTCGAAGCTTTTTATGATGTTTTGACTTCATTAGAAAAAATTGGTCAGGTTACGGATATGGAAATGATGTCTATTCCTCAAACTTCAGATATTAATAAAACAGGACTAACTATTGAAACCGATAGTATTATTTATAATTATCCAAAACACAATAAAAAATCCCTGAAGAATATTAATTTAAAAATAACTCAGGGGGAGAAAATTTTGTTGCAGGGAACAAACGGGGCAGGAAAAAGTACTTTGTTGCGTTTGCTTTCGGGATTGTTAGAGCCGGAAAGTGGGGCGATGTATGTGACGGATAATTATATGAATAGGCTCGATGAAAATACTTACAGAGCTCAGTCGGGGACTTTTTTAAAAAGCGATACACTTTTTGCCGGAACCATTAGAGAAAATATTGTCTTTGAGAATGAAACTATTGATAATGATGAGTTGAAATGGGCTTTAGATAATGTGTTCCTGACGCCTTTTATTAAAACTTTTTCAGATGGACTTGAAAATCAAATTCATCCAGATGGTAGTGAACTTTCTGATTCTGATATGCAGAAAATTCTTTTGGCAAGAAGTATTGTGCATAAGCCGAATGTATTGTTTTTAGAAGATCCTGTTGATAAAATGGATCGGGAAACGGCTGCTAAAATTGTTGACTTTTTATTTTCTAAAGATAATAATTGGACGGTAGTGGTAACTTCTAAAAATGAAATTTGGAAGGATAAATGCGAAAGGGTGATAACGATTGATGATGGGAAGATTATAACTGATATTAAAAAATAATTATGCTTAATATATCTAAAAATAATGATGTACTGATTACTCCGGGGAGATTTAAATCTATAAATAGTGTAGCTCGTAAACCGCATTATAAATTTTTAAATATGGTGGTTATTGGTTTTTTACTGTTTGGTGTTTTTTGTCTTTTTCTTCCATGGACCCAAAATATTTCAGGAAGTGGTTCGGTTACGACTTTAAAACCGGATCAAAGGCCGCAGACAGTTCATAATACTATTGCCGGAAAAATTGAAAAATGGTATGTTCAGGAAGGTGATTATGTAAAAAAAGGAGATACTATTCTTTTTATTTCGGAGGTAAAAGAAGATTACTTAGATCCAAATTTGGTTGGGAATACCAAGCAACAGGTTGATGCTAAAAAAATGGCTTTAGAATCTTACGGTGATAAAGTGAATTCTCTGGATGTTCAGGTAGAATCTCTTATTGCCGAAAGACAACTGAAATTACAACAGGCTGAAAATAAAATTAAGCAATCGCTTTTGAAGATTAAAAGTGATAGTATGGATCTTGAAGCTATAAAGACACAGTTGAAAATTGCGCAAACGCAATATAGTCGTTCTACGGCTTTGAATAAAGAGGGTTTGAAACCCTTGACTGATGTAGAACAAAAAAGATTAAAACTTCAGGAATCAGAAGCATATATTGTTACGCAGCAGAATAAACTTTTGAGTAGTAAAAATGAACTGATTAATGCCCGGGTTGAAATAAATAGGATTAAAGCGGAGTATTCTGAGAAAATTTCGAAATCAAGAAGTGATAAGTTTACGGCTTTAAGTACACAATATGATACTGAAGCGCAGGTGAATAAATTACGCAATCAATATTCTAATTATGCTATTAGAAGCGGGATGTATTATATCACAGCTCCACAAAGTGGTTATGTTAATAGAGCTTTGTTGGCGGGTATTGGAGAAACAATAAAAGAAGGAACTTCTATTGTGAGTATTATGCCGGCATCTTATGATATTGCTGTAGAAACTTATGTAGATCCTATCGATTTGCCTTTAGTACAGCGAGGAGCTAAGGTAAGAGTTTGGTTTGATGGTTGGCCAAGAGTTGTTTTTTCAGGTTGGCCGGGATTGTCTTATGGAACTTTTGGAGGTCGTATTGTGGCTATTGAGAATTTTATAAGTTCGAATGGAAAATACAGAGTGCTTATTTCGCCTGATGGTAAAGATCATAAATGGCCAAAAGAATTGAGTATTGGAGCAGGTGCGCAAAGTATTGCTTTGTTAAAAACGGTTCCGGTTTGGTATGAAATATGGCGAAATTTAAATGGTTTTCCGCCAAATTATTATAAGTCAGATGAAAAAGATGCAAATGCAAAAGAGAAAAAATAAATTGAAAGCTATTCTGCAATGGTTGTTTGTTTTTTTGCTGTTTCATAATTCTGTAATTTATAGTCAGGACTTTAATAAAGAAGTTTTGAGTTATAGTGAGTTTTTAGGTTATGTAAAAAAATACCATCCGTTAGTAAAACAGGCAAATCTTCAAATTAGTAATGCTGAGGCAGCTTTAATGGTTGCACGAGGAGGATTTGATCCTAAAATTGAAGTAGATTATAATACCAAAGAATTTAAAGGAACCGAATATTATTCGTTGTTAAATAGTAGTTTTAAAATTCCTACCTGGTATGGAATCGAAGTCAAAGCTGGTTTTGATCAGGCTGACGGAACATATTATAATCCGCAGAATAAAACTCCCGATGCGGGATTGACGTCAGTCGGGTTGAATATGGCTTTAGGTCAGGGATTATTTATTAATCAACGAATGGCTGATGTGAGAGAAGCTAAATTACAATTGAAATTGAGTGATGCACAACGAAAGCTCATTGCGATTGAAGTATTGTATAAAGCAAGTGAGGCTTATTTTGAATGGAGAAAAAGTTTTAACGAAGCTGAATTGTATAGTAAGTATTTAGGTTTTGCTTCTACACGTTTTGAAGGAGTAAAGAAACTGATAAAATTAGGAGATTATCCGGCAATAGATAGTGTGGAAACTGGAATTACAGTTCGAAACAGATGAATCTGGAAAATGGGAAATTGAAGTTGGCTAAAGCAAAATTATACCTGTCTAATTATTTATGGATTGAAAATGTTCCGGTAGAGTTGGGGGATTTTGTTAGGCCGGAAGAAAATTTAATAGAAACTCTGGAGGAAACACTTAAAACGGATGAAATGATGCTGGCGGTTGAGAGTTTAGAATCACATCCTAAAATTCAGGCTTTGGAAACCAAAAAATCAATGTTGGAAGTAGGGAGGCAATTAAAAGCAAATGCCTTGCTGCCTAAAATAAATGTTGGTTATAATTTTATTGCAGAACCACTTTCTTTGAATTCTTTCAATTCCAGTGACTATAAATTTAATGTTGACTTTAGTTTCCCAATTTTTTTGAGGAAAGAACGTGGTGGACTCAAAATGGCAAAACTTAAAATTCAGGATTTAGATTTTGATATACAGCAACAGCAACTTGAATTGAAGAATAAAATAAAAGCGCAGCAAACGGAGATTACTTCGTTAAGGAAGCAAAAAAGTGTTATTGATAATCTGGTAAAAGATTATATGGTTATGCTTGCTTCGGAAGAACGAATGTTTTCTTTCGGAGAAAGTTCGGTTTTTTTAATTAATTCGAGGGAATCAAATTTGGTAAGTGCCAAGTTGTCTCAAATTAATATCGAAAATCAGTTTTGTATATCTAATGCCGAATTGTATAAAATCCTGGCAAATCCGGATTAAAATAGAATAAGAGTGTAGTTGTTACTATCCGTTCCGAAGTATTTTGGGACGGATTTTCTTTTTTTATTAGTAGCTGTTTCTTGTCTAAAGGTCGTCAAGAAAGGATTTTCGTTCCGATAGCTATCGGAACTATCAGGGCTAGTTTGTTTGTTTTAAAATGGGGGTTTCTATTATATATAGTAGTGTAAAGCTTCATTAAGATTGGTGTTGTCATTCTGTTCTGAGGAATCGGGAGTCGAGGAATTTGTGTTATAGTTACTTTTTAATTCTTCCAAATTCCTACAAACATAAAAAACTTCAAAATAGAAAATCTTTGTTATCAGGCTATTAAAAAATAGTGAGTAAAATAGTTTGCAAAAGGTGTTGTGTAATTGAATAAAGGTGTTACTTTTGCACCCGCAACAGCGAAAACGTTCTGATAGACATACTGAAAAGCGAAAGAGAATTTAAGAAGAAATTTTTAAAAA
>NZ_NASZ01000029.1 GCF_014596575.1 Flavobacterium pokkalii
AGCTCACAGCTCACAGCTCACAGCTCACAGCTCACAGCTCACAGCTCACAGCTCACAGCTCACAGCTCACAGCTCACAGCTCACAGCTCACAGCTCACAACTCACTATTCACCATTCACTACTAAAATGTTTTTCAACTCCCTAACTTTTGCCATTTTCCTCCCAATAGTTTTTGTGCTGTATTGGTTCGTGTTCAATAAAAACAAAACTACCCAAAACAGCCTGTTAATTATTGCTAGCTATTATTTCTATTCCTGTTGGGACTGGCGTTTTTTGTTTCTATTAGTTTTTTCAACCTTTCTGGATTATTATACCGGAATCCGCATTGAAAAAAGCCGGACAGAAAGCGGACGTAAATTCTGGTTTTGGCTTAGTATCGGAGTCAATCTGGGATTTCTGGGCATGTTCAAATACTACAATTTTTTCGCAAGTTCTTTTGCCGAATTAGCGAATGGCTTCGGACTGAAAACCTCCCCTTTTTTGTTGGAAGTCGTGCTTCCCGTGGGAATTTCGTTTTATACGTTTCACGGCCTGTCCTATGTTATTGATATTTATTACAAAAGAATCAAAGCCGAATACAACTTTGTCGATTATTCACTCTTTGTGAGTTATTTTCCGCTGTTGGTCGCCGGACCTATCGAAAGAGCCACGCATTTGTTGCCCGAATTAAAAGAAAAAAGAAGCTTTAACTTCGAACAGGCCAAGGCCGGAATCTACCAAATGCTATGGGGATTAGTCAAAAAAGTCGTGATTGCCGATACCTGTGCTACCTATGCCAATGCCATTTTCGACCATTATCCGTCAATGAATTCCGGTTCACTCATTTTGGGAGCGGCGTATTTTGCGTTCCAAATTTACGGAGACTTCTCCGGCTATTCCGATATGGCTTTGGGGATGTCTAAATTGTTCGGCTTAGAGTTGCTGCGA
The DNA here is from genome assembly GCF_014596575.1 of Flavobacterium pokkalii. GTDB lineage: Bacteria > Bacteroidota > Bacteroidia > Flavobacteriales > Flavobacteriaceae > Flavobacterium > Flavobacterium pokkalii. The sequence goes on from NZ_NASZ01000029.1 coordinate 928, forward strand.
AATTTCAACTATCCCTATTTCTCCAGAGACATTGCCGAGTTCTGGCGTCGTTGGCACATTTCTCTTTCTTCCTGGTTTCGCGATTATTTGTACATTCCCCTCGGAGGCAGCAAGGGCGGACTCTGGATGAAAATCCGAAATACCTTTATCATCTTTTTAGTCAGCGGATTTTGGCATGGCGCCAATTGGACCTATGTCGTTTGGGGATTTATCAATGCCTTGTATTTCCTGCCCTTGTTATTGCGAAAATCCAATCGAAACAATATCGAAATTGTGGAGCTGGACAAAAGTTGGAATTCTGTAAAAGTAGTGGCTAACATCCTGCTCACTTTTGCGCTGAGCTGCCTGGCCTGGGTATTTTTCAGAGCCAATACCATTACCGATGCTTTTTTGTATTTGAAAAAAATGTTGACCAATGGAATTTTTTCCTCTCAATACTTAGCCAATGAGCGCTACAATTACGAATTAGTATTAATGCTCGTAGCTTTTATAGCTGTCGAATGGAACCATCGCACCAAAGAAGAACCTATTTCCGGCAAATACCAAACTGTAAAACTAGCCCTTTGCTTAGCAGCAATTATTACATTAGGTACGTATTCGGACTATAAAGAATTTATTTATTTTCAGTTTTAATAATTATTGTTTAAGAAAAAAATAGAATAACACACAGTTTTGTCATCTTGACGCAGGAAAGATCACATAAAGTAAGTCTGTAAAGAGAACTTTTAAATATGTAATAATTGCACAAAGTAATGTTTTGTAAAAGATAAGAATAAAATTATGTATGAATTAAATGAGGGATACCATACTTATTATGTCTATATAATTACAAATAATTATAGAAGTACTTTTTATATAGGTATGACAAATAATTTGAGAATAAGGTTGCAACAACATCATGATAATATAATTGAAAACAAAAAAACCTTCGCATCTAAATATAGTGTTGAATTTTTGGTGTATTATGAAAAATTTACTTGGGTACAGCAAGCTATTGCAAGAGAAAAAGAGTTAAAAGGATGGAATAGAACAAAAAAAATCGAATTAATTCGTTCTTTTAATCCCGAATTTGAATTTTTGAATAATAGGTTTAAAGATAGGAATCACATAAAGTATTTCCGATAAGAAGTAGTTGGTTTTCTTATAAGTAATAAAGTTAAAATTAAAATGAAACAATTCATACTTTTCACAATCAAAACCATAGTCATCATCCTGTTTTTAGCAGTACTGTTGGACTATGCCTATACCACCGTATATGCACATTCGAATAACCGAAACAAAATAGAGGATGTCTATAATTCCGAAAATAGAAATTACGACGTCGTAATTTTGGGCTCTTCCCGTGCCAACAACCATTTTGTTTCCGAAATGTTCGAACAAAAAGGCCTGAAAACCTTTAACTATGGCATCAGTGGCGGACATTTATTCGAAGCCGATTTACTGCTGAAACTAATGATGGAACGCCATTATAAAATCAAAACAGTCATTCTGGAAGCCGATTTAAATTTGTCCAGTGAAAAACGTTCCGAAACGGTGGCGGCTAAATTTTTACCCTATATACACCGTTCTGAAATTATTAAAGAACATTTCTTCAAAGAACCCGATTTTAATAGCCTGTATTATATCCCTTTTTATCGCTATGTCAATTTTGATGAATTAATCGGTTTCAGAGAATTTTATAAAACACTATCGAAGCAACCAACTAATGTCTTGGACAAAGGAGGATTTCATGCGCTGAAACAAAATAAAAAAGGCAGCATGAAAAATGATATTAGTAGCTTAAAACCTTTAAAAAATAAGTATTACGAAGATATAAAAGCAATTTGCAAAGTCAATAAAATTAACTTTATAGCGGTAATGACTCCCATGTGTGAAAACACCAAAGGAATCAATTATTTTGATAAGGTAAAAAAAGCCTACCCTGAAATTCACAATTATGAAAATGTAGTTGTAGAAGACAAATACTTCTCCTCCTGCGGCCACATGAACAATGAAGGGGCGAGGTTATTTACAGAAAGGATTATCAATGATTTTTTTTACAAAAAGGTATCGAATAAACTGACGTTTTAAAGTTTTGAGTTTTTGAATTGTAAACTAAATCATTGTTGTTTACGAAAATTAAATGTCCTTAGCATCCGCAGTCGAGCGTCAAATATTTGAAGAATGCGTAAAAAGAAAAGCTGTTTGAGGACGAAGGACGAGTTCTTTTCTTTTAGCATTCGAAAATAAATTTAACCGACGAGGATGCAGAGACTTGATTTTTTTGTTTCTTTTTTGATCAAGCAAAAAAGAAAATTCTTGAGGACAAATATTGCTTACTTTTAGAAAATGTCAATGGTAGTGTCTTTTGCTAAATGTAAATGAGGCGGAAAATGTCCGATAGCCATCGGGACCCATAACCCGGAATAGAATAAATTTAAAAGAGAAAAAAACATTAACTTGCAGTGATAATATGAGCCATAAAAACGATCCTGTCCTGAGCTAAGCCTGTCCTGGGCTCGACGAAGGATTAGAGGTCACAATTCATTCCGATAGCTATCGGGACTCACAACTCACAACTTTTAAATGGAGAAAACCAAGATTTTATTATTATTTCCTGATGGTGTAGGGGTTAGAAATTATCTTTATTCGGATGTTTTTCAGAAAAAGAGCCATGATTTAATTTTGTTCCACAATTTCGACCCCGAGACAATTTCTACTATAAAAAAAGAGACTTCAATGGATACGGAAATAAGTATTCCTAAATACAAAGAATCTCTGAAAGAAAAATTTTTAAGAGAATTAATTTGTCTCTCAAGATTATATTATAATAAGTCAAAGGTCAATAATCCAACGCTATTAAACAATTGGAATAGGAATCAAAAAACAATTTCTAAAAAACTATTTTACAAAACAATTGAATGCATAGCCCCTTTTTTTACAAAATACGCCGCTATTTTAAAGTTAGAAAAGGCTTATCAGGCAGCCATCCGAAAAAATCCTTTTTATGATGAGGTAAAAGCTATTTTAAAAGAAATCCAACCTAAAATTGTTTTTTGCTCACATCAAAGAGCCTTAAAAGCGGCAACAATATTTGCTGCGGCTGCTGATTTAGGAATTAAAACCACAACAGTTATTTTTTCCTGGGACAATTTACCTAAGGCACGTTTGGCTTTAAGAGCCGATAATTATTTGGTTTGGTCAAAATATATGAAGGAAGAATTACATTTTTATTATCCTGAAATTGCTGCCGAAAAAGTTCACATTACAGGAACGCCCCAATTTGAATTTTATGCTGATAAAACAAATATTATAGAGAAGAAATGGTTTTACGAAAAATACAATTTAGATCCGACAAAAAAAATCATTTGTTTTTCGGGTGATGATACCAAAACCTCACCGGACGACCCTTTGTATCTAAAAGATATGGCTGATGAATTAATAAAAGCCAATTTACAGAATGAATATCAGATTTTGTTAAGAAGATGCCCGGTAGATTTTTCAGGTAGATTTGATGCTGTTGTAGCAGAATATAAAGAGCTGATTAAAGAAGCACCTCCTTTATGGTATTGCAACACATCAAAAGACTGGAATGCAGTTTACCCTTCCCGAGAGGATGTGAAACTATTAGTAAGTACAGTATATTATGCTGATGTAGTGGTTAATGTGGGGTCAACAATGGCATTTGATTTTGCGGTTTATAACAAACCCTGTATATTTATTAATTATGATCAGCAAAATAAAACAGTTAAAGATTGGTCAGTTAAAACCATTTACCAATACCAGCATTTTAAATCAATGCCGGATAAAGAGGCTGTAATATGGCTCAATGCAAAAGAAGAAATCATTCAAAAACTGGTGAATATGAATTACAATAAGGAAGCTATGTTGCAATGGGAAAAAGTCGTAATAGGAAACTATAAGGAAGCTTCTCAAAAAATTAGACAAATATTATAATTAAACCAGTTGGGTAAAATTAGTTTTTGATAACAAATTTTCGTCAGTTCGAGTGATTTTCTCCCGAAACTTCGGGAAGAAAATCGTATCGAAAACAAGAAAAATTTCATTAAAAACGGTTTTCGATATCCGTCACTTCGAGTAGCGAAGCGTATCGAGAAGTTTTGTTCCGTTTCATTAGGCAAAAAAACTCGAAAAGACGATTTTAATAATTTCCACAACAGCTTATAACTAACTCAATATGCACATTTGTTTTTTGACCAATGAATATCCTAAAAAAGGCTTCCCGCACGGAGGCATAGGCAGTTTTGTTCAAACCTTGGGGAGGACATTAGTACAACAGGGGATTGAAGTGTCGGTAGTTGGATTAAATTATACCCCAAATGATGAACATCAACTTCTGGATGGTGTAAATGTATATCGGTTAAAAAAAAGCAAAGTAAAAGGATTAGCCTGGTTTTTCAATTCAAAAGCAATTAACAGAAAAATAGCAACAATTCACAAACAGCAACCCATTGATATTGCGGAGGGAGCAGAGTTAAGTCTGGCTTTTATAAAAAAAGTAAAGAATATTAAGTATATCATCCGATTGCATGGCGGACATCATTTTTTTGCAGAAGCCGAGAATAGAGGAATTAATACATGGAAAGGATTTCAGGAAAAACGCTCTTTTCAAAAAGCCGATGCCTTTATTGCCGTTTCTCAATATGTAAAAACACATACTGAAAAATATTTAAGTTACCATAACAAGCCAATAGTATACCTGAATAATCCTGTTGATACTGATTTTTTTAGACCAATAGATAAAGTAGTGTCAGAATTGGAAAATAAAATTGTTTTTGTAGGTACAGTTTGTGAAAAAAAAGGAGTCCGTCAGTTGATTCAGTCTTTCCCATTAGTGAAAAACGAAATTCCCAAAACCACTCTTGAAATCTATGGACGGGATTGGCTTTTTCCCGATGGAAGTTCCTATATTCAGATGTTGAAAGAAACAGAATTACCACAATTAGGAAAAACAGCAAAAGACATTCATTTTCATGGTGCAATCCCCTTTACTGAAATTACCGAAGTTTATGCCAAAGCTGCTGTTTGTGTATTTCCTTCCCACATGGAAACCTTTGGTCTGGTAGCATTAGAAGCGATGGCAATGCAAAAAGCAGTAGTATTCACTAATAAAGGACCGGGATCGGAAATTATCATGGATGGCAAAACAGGATTCTTATGTAATCCAAATAATCCGTCAGCCATAGCCGAAAAAATAATATGGGCATTGAGTCATAAATCTGAAGCCCGACAAATAGGGATCAAAGCTAGAAAAGAGGTACTAAATAACTTCAATGTCAAAATACTCATTCAAAAAAACATACAGTTTTATTCCAAGATAATTTCTGGTAAAAACTAAGAATGTAGTTTGAATTTTTGTAATTACCACTACACATATTCCCCTCTCCGAGAGGGGCTAAGGGTGTGTTACAATCGTGAAGAAAATTCAAAACGCTCTCAATTAGTACAGACACATTCCCCTCTTGAGAGGGGTTAGGGGTGTGTAAAACATGAAATGAAATCTTTAAGTCCTCAATTACCACCTGCCGATAACCCACAACTCATAACGGAAAAGGTTTAGAGGGGGAAACAAACACTCTAGTTTTTCCCTCCCTTTAGGGCAGGGGGAAGGAAAACCTGTGCAAAACTAAAACACACTCAATTATCACTAAACATATTTCACAACCTAGCTAACTACTTTGTTAGAGAAATTTGATAGGCAATTATAATTAGAAATCTTATATTTACCCCAATTAGTAATATGAATTTTTACTATGGGAGTTTTTCAATTAATAATATCTGATTATAAAAAATATAAAAAGTATGGAGGGAATTTTATTTCTATACTTTTTTTTACTCAGGGTTTTTGGGCAATATTGCAATATAGAGTTGCTAATTTTGTTTCTAAGTTTAAAATTCCGGTTTTAAAACATTTATGTCAGTTTTTTTGTCTGATTTGGCAAAAAGGAATTGAGTTGTTAACTGGTGTTTCGATACCTTCTTCGGCTAGTATAGGGCATTCTTTTTATATTGGTCATTTTGGAGGTATTATAATTAATGCGAATGTAATTATAGGAAATAATTGTAATATCTCGCAGGGAGTTACAATTGGTGTCTCAGGTTTAAATGAGAATAGAGGAGTGCCTAAAATTGGGAATAATGTGTATTTGGGAGCTAATTGTGTTGTTGCAGGGGATATTAGTGTAGGAGATAATGTGATCGTGAGTGCCTGTTCCTTAGTTACCAGAGATGTAGAGTCAGGTAGCGTTGTTATGGGAGTACCTGCTGTAAAAATTTCAACAAAAGGATCAAATGGCTATATTTAATTTATGAAATTAATAGTATTTTCATCTGCTCCGGTCATCAATTTGAATGGGGAGTTATTTTTGTACGCACCTTATGAATGTGAAATGCAAATTTGGGCTAAATATGTTGATGAAATTCAATTTTGTGCTCCGGTATGGAATGAGGACAAAAAATTGTTAATTAATCCAATAAGTTTCTCAGTTAAAAAGGTCGTACCTCTTTACGAATTTAATATAAAAAATAGAAGAGAGACTTTTGTATCAATAACTAAAGTATTAAAAAATACACAGATTATATGGCAAGCCATGCAACAGGCCGATCATATCCATTTGCGTTGCCCGGGGAACATAGGATTATTGGCTTGCGTAATGCAGCTGTTTTTCCCCTCAAAACCTAAAACAGCAAAATATGCTGGGAATTGGGATCCACAATCAAAACAGCCCTTGACCTACCGCTTGCAGAAATGGATACTGTCTAATCCCTTTTTAACCCGCAACATGCAGGTATTGGTATATGGGAATTGGGAGCAACAATCGCCTAATATAAAAGCTTTTTTTACCGCCTCTTATTCAGGAAAAGAGCCCCTGGCTATAGTTAAAACTATTAATTCGACTACAAAAATAAAGTTACTTTTTATAGGAACACTAACAGCAGGGAAGCAACCGCTTTATGCAGTTCAACTCCTGCAGGCTTTACAAAAAAGAGGTTTTGATGTCCAATTAGATGTCTATGGAGAAGGCCCGCTTAGAACTTCTTTGGAACAATATATGGAAATCAATGCGCTTAAAAATCAGCTGGTATTGCATGGCAATCAAAACCAGGAAATACTTAAAAAGGCTTATCAAAACAGCCATTTTGTTATCTTAGCCTCTAAGAGTGAGGGCTGGCCCAAAGCTATTGCCGAAGGCATGTTCTGGGGTTGCGTGCCGTTGGCAACAGCTGTTTCCTGCGTACCTGAAATGCTGGATTACGACCGTCGCGGAATTTTGTTGCAAATGGATACAGGGAAAGATAGCGATACAATCGCAACGCTAATAAATAATCCAGACCAGTTTGAAAAGAGAAGTAAAGAAGCCATCGATTGGTCCCGAAAATATACCTTAGAATATTTTGAAACCGAAATAAAAAAGCTGTTGCAAGAATGAGAATACTACAACTAATTGATTCCTTAGAAGCAGGCGGAGCCGAGCGCATGGCAGTTAATTATGCCAATATGTTGTCGGAAGAAGGAGCTTTTTCGGCATTGGTTACTACCCGAAAAGAGGGAGTTTTAAAAGCAAAAATAGCGCCCAAAGTGGCCTATTTGTTTTTAAATAAAAAAAGAACCCTCGATTTTAGTGCCGTTTTCAAGTTGCGGAAATTCATAAAACAACACCGGATTCAGTGTGTTCAGGCGCATAGTTCTTCTTTCTTATTAGCCGTTTTGGTCAAATGCAGCTATCCCAAGCTAAAAATTATCTGGCACGATCATTATGGGAATAGAATTCATGAAAGCAAAAGTGAAAACATTGCATTATGGGTATGTTCTTTCTTTTTCTCAGCATGTTTTGTTGTAAATCAGGAATTGAAAAAATGGATAGAGAAGAATTTTAATAAAAAAAATGTTTTCTTTATGTCTAATTTTTTAATGGAAAATGATTTGCTTAATGGAGAAACTTATTTAAAAGGTCAGGAAGGAAAAAGAATTGTTTGTGTTGCAAATTTAAAGAAACCTAAGAATCATATTATGATACTTAAAGCATTTGCTGCGAGTAATCTGAAGGATGCAGGATGCTCATTGCATTTTGTGGGTAAAATATACGAGGATAGTTATTCCGATACTTTAAAGTCATTTATTAATGAAAATAATTTAGAAGAAAGTGTTTTTCTGTATGATTCAAAAGAAGATGTGTCTTTTATTTTAGCACAGGCAAATGTGGGGGTTTTGGCTTCTGAATATGAAGGGTTTCCGGTTAGTTTATTAGAATATGGATATGCCGGTTTAGCAACAATATGTACGGATGCTGGATTTTGTTCTGAAATAATTAAAGAAGGACAAAATGGATTATTGTTTAATCCTTATGATCAAAAAGCATTGGAGCAACAATTTTTAAAATTAGTTTTTAATTCTGAGTTACAAGAAAAAATAGGTTTGAATTTGAAGAAAGATATATTGGAAAAGTATTCTTCTGAGGGAATAAAAAAAAGATTATTTAGAATGTATAATGATATTATAAATGAATAAGTCTGAAATCAATTATATCAATTTAATATTCCTGCATGTCGGGATTGCATTTGCTATTTTTTTTATTCCTTTTTTGTCTAAAATTTACGCCTTGCTGATTGCTGTTTTAGGAGGTTATTATATTATATCGAAAAACAACCAAAACAATGAAGTGCTTTATGTGTCGGCTTATCTGGTTGGGGCAGAAGTTTTTTTAAGAATGACCGGCGGTAATCTGAACAATGAGTATGTCAAGACGGTAGTTTCTTTACTAATGTTATTGGGTTTTGTTCTGAGTGGTTTTTCTAAAAACAGCATTGTTTATTGGTTTTACTTCTTATTCCTGATTCCCGGAATGCTGGTTACTATGAGCAGTCAGGATCTCGATTTGGAAATTCGAAAAGCCATTACATTTAATATCTCCGGACCGGTTTGTTTGGGACTGAGTGCTTTGTATTGTTACCAGAGAAAAATAAGTTTTGGTCAGTTGCAAAATATAGTAGTCCTTTTAGGATTGCCTGTGATAGCTACTCTGGTTTATCTGTTGTTGTACAATCCCTCTGTACGGGATGTGGTAACCGGAACTCAGTCAAATTTTGCTACTTCCGGAGGCTATGGACCTAATCAGGTAGCTACCGTTTTAGGGCTGGGAATGTTTGTGTTTTTTGCTCAGTTGGTTTTTATGTCCAAGTCCAAAAGAATGCTGCTGCTGAATGGCTTTCTTTTTGTTGTAGCGGCCTATCGTGCTATTGTTACTTTTTCCAGAGGAGGGGTAATTACCGGTTTTGCAATGATTGTTTTATTGCTTTTAGCGGCTTATTTGTTTAGCAACAATTCCGGAAAAAGAAAAGTACAATGGATTATGATTTTTAGCAGTTTGCTGGCTTTGGGAATTTGGAGTTATTCGGTGGTGCAAACCAGTGGTTTAATTACCAAAAGATATGCTAATCAAAATGCAGCCGGACGTGTAAAAGCAGATCGCTTAGGAGGACGTGAACAAATAATGGGAACCGAAATAGCTCTTTTTCAGGAAAACCCTGTGATGGGTGTGGGAATAGGTTTAGGAAAATCCTATCGCGAGCAAATGCTGGGACAGGAAGTGGCTTCGCATAATGAAATTACACGTTTGCTGGCCGAACACGGTCTGTTTGGAGTATTGATGTTGTTGATTTTAGTACTCACCCCGCTGATGCTCTTTTTGGTTCAGTATCAAAATATCTATTTTTTTTCCTTTTATGTCTTTTGGTTGTTAACAATTAATCATGCCGCGATGCGAATTGCAGCTCCGGCTTTTGTGTACGCGCTTACGTTACTCACAGTTCATTTTTCGGCAGCTGAAACAGCAAAAGAGGGCGTTTCAACAGAAATTTAATCCTTTTAAAGAATAAATTTTAACAATTGGAAATAGTTTGCAAACTTGTTCCTGATTTCTATTTTTTCCATGTAGAAATTATCGAATAAATTGTAATATTGCTTTTAAACAGCCCTCCAATGACAACCGATAAAATTCATTTTGAACTCTCCGAAAGAAAAATGATGCTGCATTTTGTGGATGTTATTTGTGTGCTTTTGGCTCTCAATGTTACCGGGAATTTCTTCAGATTGGAATATTTAACATTGGCAGTGTCTAACGGAGTACATCTGTTGCTTTTATTGGTCTATTTAAAATTAATAGGGGCCGTTTTTGAATTTTACAATCTTCAAGTCGCCAGTACCGAATTTCAGTTAATCCGAAGCACCATATTAACGGTTACTACCACTACGGTTACTTATTTTTTAACCCCAGTTTATTCGCCTCCGTTGCCGGCTAACCGCTTGCAAATTTTAGCCTTTTTTACAGTTATCTTTCTGTCGCTTATTTTATGGAGGTTGTTTTATGTACGTTTTCTGGCCTCTAAAAGATTTTATCAAAATGCCTTGTTGATTTGTGATGCCGAGCAAGTTGAAGACTTGGTTTCAGGAATAGAATCTATCGATCCGCATTATAAAATTGTGGCTTTTGTAAGTGATTGTGCCAAAGTAGCCCAATCGGTTCGTTTAAAACCAGGTATTGAATGTGTAAATGCAGGAGAATTAATGCGCTATGTGAATGCCAAACAAATTACTGAAATTGTAGTAGGCACACAAAATCCGGAAAGCATCACTACCGAATTGTACCAGCAATTATTAAAATTACTGGAATCCGGAAGACTTATCAGGGAATATTCGCAGGTGTATGAGTCTAAAACCCAGCGAATTCCTGTGCAATACATCGGGCGTGATTTTTATCGGTTTTTCCCTTTTAGTCGCAGTAACCAAAACCGTTTGTATTTGTCCATAATCCGAATCCTTGAAATAATTCTTTGTTTCGTCGGTTTGCTTCTTACGGCATTACTGATTCCTTTTGTGTTTGTTATGAATAGTTTTGCGAACAAAGGATCTTTGTTTTATACACAGGAACGAATAGGAAAAGACGGAGTAGTTTTTAATATTTTGAAATTCCGAACCATGTTGGAAAATTCGGAAGCAGACCAAGCTGTTTTTGCAGCTCCTGATGATGCGAGAGTAACTGCTTTTGGACGCTTTATGCGCAAAACCCGAATGGATGAATTTCCTCAGTTTGTTAATATTCTAAAAGGGGACATGGCGGTTATTGGGCCCCGTCCCGAAAGACCTTTTGTGGTTAAAGAAATTGCCGAAAGAATGCCTTTTTATGAAACCCGTCATATCATTAAGCCCGGACTTACCGGCTGGGCGCAGGTAAATTATTCTTACGGAGAAAGTCTGGAAGACAGTCTGATTAAACTCCAATACGATTTGTATTATATCAAACACCGAAGTTTTTACCTCGATTTTAATATTGCCTTAAAAACCATAACCACCATTTTATTTTACCGCGGACAGTAGCTTTTTAAATAATAATCGGAATTGCTTTTTTGTTTTTGAGTGTTATTTGAACTAAGAAATATACCGAAGTGACTATTAAAGGCAAAACGATTAATAAATGGGCTTTGTTGAATAGGAACACCAGATAAATCAGTAGTGAAAAGAGGTTGAACAAAGCTAATCGGTACGTCCATAATTTGTTCTGTTTACTGTAAAAGAATACTAAAATTAATAAGGCCGGATTGAATAACAGTACGTTGTAATTGTTGGCTAATTCTAAATGGTTTGAATAAAATCCCATAAAAAGAAAGAATAAACCAAGTATTCCCATTAAGATAAAATAAGCAAGATGTATGCTTTTTTTGTTCCAAATAACGAATAGCGCTATAAGAATTAAGTACGAATAAATATTGTTCCACCAGGAGCTTGGATGCGATTCTTCAAAGTGTAAAAGTGTTACGTTTTTAGGAGCCAGAGGCTGGTTTTTATACTGAATCAGTTTTAAGCTTTTTTGTAATTCCAATGGCAAAAAGAGTTTTGTACCTAATTGATCTACTTTAGAACCAAAGATGATGCTGGTACCCAGTTTTTCATAAAAATGATGGTTAAAATAAGGATATAAAATACTTCTGTAGCTTAAATTAGTGTCTGTTTTTTTAGTAATTACGGTACTTCCTAAAGTCTTGTTGATAATATCTATAGCCATAGAAGTACAATTTTTATCAATAAATTTATAAGTATAATGACTGTCGCCGGAAGCCAGTGAGGTATTTAAATTTTCAAAAAGTTTTTGTTTTAATGCTAATGGGATATTTAATTCCTGTTCATCAACCGAACGGTTTTCATAAGTGTACTGACTGATAAAATCAGTAAAAGGATGCACAACTGCAAAATACTGTAAATCTCCTTTGGCAAACTTGGGAACGAAATTAGGTGTGTTAAAATCAAAAGCGCCGTAATTGTAAACGGCATCTACAAAATTCGCTTCGTCTTTAATTCGGATGGCGGTATGTCCAAATAGCGAATAGGATTCATTCCCCAGTCCGCAAGTGATTACGCTAACGGTAGCGTCTTTGGATAATTGGATATTTTGTCCCCAAAAAGCATTAAAAAAACTAAGAAAGAATAGCAGAAATATTGTTTTTTTGGAAATCAAAATATTCATCATAATTAATGGTTTTCGTTATTTTTTCAAAAGTATCATTTTTTAGCGAGCTTATTTCCTTTCGGATTTAAATATTCTTTGTGAAATTTCTGTTGATAATCTGTTTCAGAGAAAGTGTTTGCATGGATTAATTGTATTAAATTTGCGTACTATCCTTTTAAAATAAACAGCAATGAATATCAAAAAACACGTTCCTAACAGTATTACATTACTTAATCTTTTTTGTGGTTGTATAGCGTTGGTTTTTGTGAGTAATCAGGATTTTGAAATTGCTTTTTTATTTGTGGCATTAGGGATTTTCTTTGATTTTTTTGATGGCTTTTTTGCGCGAATGTTCAAGGTTACCGGTGAATTAGGATTACAATTGGACTCACTGGCCGATATGGTAACCAGCGGTGTTGTTCCGGGTTATGTGATGTATTATTTGTTGTTAAACAGTCAGCACGAAATATGCGATTGTATGTTTTTCCCTTTTTTAGGTTTTATCATTACAATGGGTTCCTGCTATCGTTTGGCTTTTTTTAATATAGATACCCGTCAGTCCGAATCATTTATAGGATTGCCTACTCCGGCAAATTCCCTGTTTATGTTAAGTTTGCCTTTGGTGCTTAAATATTCGGATTCCTTGTTTATTTTAGAATTACTGACTAATCAATGGGTTTTGTTGCTGATTACGGCTTTTAGTGCTTTTATTTTAAATGCCGAAATTCCTTTGTTTTCTTTAAAAATTAAGAAGTTTACTTTGAAAGATAATTGGCTGCAAATTGCTTTTATCACTCTGTCTGTTTTATTGGTATTGTTTTTTCAATATGCGGGTGTTCCTTTGGTGATTATCAGTTATGTGTTATTGTCGGTATTGAATAATAGGTTTTCTCTGGATGGCAAAACAAAATAACCGACGAAGAACCGCTCCTTCCCGAAAGTCTAAAAAGAAAACTTCGGTACTACGAAAAAAGGCAATTCAGTTCCTGACAGTAGCCTTGCTGTTGTTATTGGGTTTTGGAATTATTTATCATTATCGAAATGGTTTGGCTTATTATTTTAGTTTTAAAACCAATAAGACTCTGGATAAGGAAGCGAAGGAAAAACGACTTTCGGATGTTCGTAATTATCAGGTCTTAGAAAAGAACGAATCCAAAGCCATTGGGATTGATGTTTCGGAATATCAGGACGAAATCGATTGGGATGAGGTAAAAACCTTGGATGACGATTATCAATTGTCTTTTGTTTTTATTCGCGCCACAGTTGGAAACGACCGATTAGACAAACGATTTGAAGAAAATTGGCTTCAGGCCAAAGAAAACAAGCTGATTCGCGGTGCTTATCATTATTACCGACCTAATGAAAATTCGCTGGAACAGGCAGAGCTTTTTATCAAAACCGTTCGTTTAGAAAAAGGTGATTTGCCACCGGTTTTGGATATTGAACGTTTGCCTGAAAATCAATCTATGGAACGATTGAAATTAGGATTAAGACGTTGGCTGACCAAAATAGAAGCGCATTACAAAGTCAAACCGATTATTTATACCGGAGAACGTTATTATGATGATTTTCTCAAAAAAGAATTCTCCGATTATTTGTTTTGGATAGCCAATTATAATTTTTACCGCGAAAAAATGGAGGAAGATTGGCTCTTTTGGCAATTTACCGAAAAAGCCTCTGTTTCAGGAATAAAAGGGAACGTAGATGTGAATATTTTTAACGGAGATTTAGAACAGTTGCAATTTATCACCAAAGAATAATTAGTGTTTTCTTAAGATAGTGAAAGTAACTAGGGCGAAAAATAATAACATACCTATAAAAAATAGTACTGATTTTCTGTTGGCAAAATTAACAGTCCAACCCATCCATTCTTTTTTCTTAGGAGGAAAAATACGTTTGTCTTTTGGGTTGTAATAAAACATTCCCCAAATCCAATTGTTCGGATCTTTAGACCATCTATCTAAGATTTCTTTGCTTGGGTTATTTGGATCTTCCATTTTTACAAATATTAGTTTAAAATGATTTACTCAAATAACGTAATTTTTTTCTTAAAACTCTAATTTCTTTTTTCTTAATTCGAAATTTTGTCCCAGATACACTCTTCTTACCATTTCGTCTTCAACTAATTCTTCCGGTTTTCCCGCTTTTAGGATTCCACCTTCAAACATCAGGTAGGTTTTATCAGTAATAGCCAATGTTTCCTGAACATTGTGGTCGGTAATCAGGATTCCGATATTTTTGTTTTTTAACTGTGCAACAATTCGTTGGATATCCTCAACAGCAACCGGGTCAACTCCTGCAAAAGGTTCGTCTAACAGAATGAATTTTGGATCCGTTGCCAGACAGCGTGCAATTTCTGTACGACGGCGTTCTCCTCCGGATAATAAATCGCCACGGTTAGTACGAATGTGTTCCAAACTGAATTCGGCAATCAGGCTTTCCATTTTGGCAATTTGGGCTTCTTTGGAAAGTTTGGTCAATTGCAAAACACTTAAAATGTTGTCTTCGATACTTAATTTTCTAAAAACCGAAGCTTCCTGAGCCAGATAACCAATTCCCTGTTGTGCTCTTTTGTACATCGGGAAATGCGTAATGTCAGTATCATCAAGATGAATGTTTCCGGCATTAGGTTTTACCAATCCCACAATCATATAAAAAGAGGTGGTTTTTCCGGCTCCGTTTGGTCCGAGTAATCCCACGATTTCTCCCTGATTTACTTCTACCGAAATGCCTTTTACAACACTTCTTCCTTTGTATGTTTTTACTAAATTATCGGCTCTTAAAATCATCTTGTGTTGGTTTTTGACTCAGTGTATAGCTGTTTCTTCGACAAATTAACGAATAACCCAATAAACAAATAGCGATATTAACAATTAATTATTCTTTTCTTTTTTAGAAACAAAAACAGAAATAAAAATACTGGCTTCGTAAATTAATAACATTGGTATCGCTACAATGGTTTGACTTACTACGTCTGGCGGAGTCACAATAGCAGCTACAATCAAAACGATTACGATGGCATATTTTCTATATTTTCTTAAGAAATCAGGAGTTACTAATCCTAATTTGCTTAAGAAATAAATAATTATTGGTAATTCAAAAAATAATCCGCTGGCAATCATGGAGGTTTTTACCATTCCCATATAGGAATCCAGGGTGAATTGGTTGATTACTGTTGGGCTAATGGTAAAAGTAGCTACGAAATTAACCGACATTGGGATAACCACAAAATACCCAAAAACAACTCCTAAAAAGAATAATAACGATGAAAAAAAGATGAAAATTTTAGCATTCTTTTTTTCGTTATTATAAAGTGCCGGACTGATAAATTTCCAGATTTCCCATAAAATATAGGGGAAAGCGAGGATGAAACCAAAAAGGATACACATCCAGATGAAAACATTGACCTGACCTTCCATTTCGGTATTTTGAATGATAAAAGGCATTTCGGTAATGCAAATGCTGTCGGCAAAACCTAAGCTGTGTGATAATTCACAAAAATAAACATAGGTGAAAAAGCTTGGTCTTGTTGGGCCAAAAATAACCGTGTCAAATAAATAATCGCTAATCAAATAAGCGAAAACTGACATGATAAGTATAGCAACAGTACTTCGAACTAATAACCATCTTAAATCTTCCAGATGGTCTAAAAACGACATTTCGTTTACATTTTTTTTTGCCATTATAGGATTCCTTCTTTTAGTATATCGTGTAGGTGTAAAACGCCTTTATATACTCCGTTGTCAATTACAATAAGTTGGGTTATGGAATGGTTTTCCAAAATTTGCAAAGCATCAATCGCCATCGTTTCTGATGAAGTTGATTTTGGGTTTCGGCTCATGATGTCTTTAGCGGTCAAATCGGTAAAATTATCGGTATCGTTGAGCATTCTACGAATGTCACCATCGGTAATGATTCCTGTTACGGTATCATTTTCAATTACGGCAGTAACACCGAGTCTTTTTTCGGAAATTTCGAAAATAACTTTTTTTACCGGAGTGTCCGGAGTTACTATTGGTTTCTGATTGTGTTCGATTAAATCTTTTACTTTTAGCAGTAATTTTTTTCCTAAAGCCCCTCCCGGATGGTATTTGGCAAAATCTTCCGGTTTGAAATCGCGCATTTCCATTAAACAAACTGCTAAAGCATCGCCCATGACCAATTGGGCTGTGGTGCTGTTGGTAGGAGCCAAATTAATGGGGCAGGCTTCCATGTCAACAGTAGTGTTTAGAACGAAATCGGAACCTTTTGCGAGAGCCGAATTACTGTTGCCGCTGATTCCAATGAGTGGATTTCCGTCTCTTTTTAATAACGGAATGAGTGCTTTGATTTCAGGACTGTTTCCGCTTTTAGAAATGCAAATAATTACATCGTTTTCCTGAATCATTCCTAAATCTCCGTGAATGGCTTCGGCAGCATGCAAAAACATGGATGGAGTTCCTGTGGAGTTAAAAGTAGCTACCATTTTTTGACCGATAATAGCGCTTTTTCCAATGCCGGTAACAACTAAGCGACCTTTTGATTGAAAGATTATTTCTACAGCTTTTGAAAAATTTTCATCTAAGTAATCGATTAATTTTACAATTGCTTCACTTTCAGATAATATGGTTTTTTTGGCAATGGCCAATATATTTTCTTTGGATGTCAAAACAGAATGTTTAAAATTTGTGTGTGAAAAAGAAATTTGTATCTTTATGTGATGCAAATTTATACAAAATACCAGATAATAAAGAATGAATTCAAACGAAATTGATATCCATAAAGAATTAAAGAAATATTTCGGCTTTAGTCAATTTAAGGGGTTACAGGAGCAGGTGGTGACAAGCCTTCTCAAAAAACAAAATACTTTTGTTATCATGCCCACAGGTGGAGGGAAATCGTTGTGTTATCAGCTGCCTGCTTTAATTCAGGAAGGAACTGCGGTAGTAGTTTCTCCATTAATTGCCTTAATGAAAAATCAGGTTGATGCAATAAGGAGTTTGTCTTCAGAGAATGGCATCGCTCATGTTTTAAATTCTTCACTTACCAAAACGGAAATTGCTCAGGTAAAAAAAGATATTACTTCCGGATTAACTAAATTATTGTATGTTGCTCCCGAGTCTTTAACAAAAGAAGAAAATGTGACTTTTTTAAAAAGTGTCCCTATTTCTTTTGTGGCTATTGACGAAGCACACTGTATCTCGGAATGGGGGCATGATTTCAGACCCGAATACCGAAATCTGAAAAATATCATCAAACAAATTGGGGATGTGCCGGTGATTGGACTTACAGCGACGGCTACTCCAAAAGTTCAGGAGGATATTTTGAAAAATTTGGATATGGCCAATGCGGTTACTTTCAAGGCTTCTTTTAACAGACCTAATTTGTTTTACGAAGTACGTACTAAAACCAAGAATGTTGAATCGGATATTATCCGTTTTATTCGTCAGCATAAAGGGAAATCAGGTGTTATTTATTGTTTAAGCCGTAAAAAGGTAGAAGCGATTGCCGAGGTTTTGAAAGTAAACGGAATCAGTGCTGTTCCGTATCATGCCGGATTGGATGCTAAAACCAGAGCCAAACATCAGGATATGTTTTTGATGGAAGATGTAGAAGTGGTGGTGGCAACCATTGCTTTTGGAATGGGAATTGACAAACCCGATGTGCGTTTTGTAATTCACCATGATATTCCAAAATCTCTCGAAAGTTATTATCAGGAAACCGGTCGTGCCGGCCGTGATGGAGGTGAAGGACATTGTTTGGCTTATTATTCCTATAAAGACGTAGAAAAATTAGAGAAATTCATGTCGGGAAAACCAGTTGCCGAACAGGAAATTGGTTTTGCCTTGTTGCAGGAAGTGGTGGCTTATGCCGAAACTTCGATGTCCAGAAGAAAATTTTTACTCCATTATTTTGGTGAAGAATTTGACAGCGAAACAGGAGAAGGGGGCGATATGGACGACAATGTAAAAAATCCTAAAACCAAAGTAGAAGCCAAAAATGAAGTGGTAAAACTTTTGGAAGTTGTTCGGGATACGAAACATTTATACAAGTCCAAAGAAATTGTTTTTACTTTAATAGGTCGTGTAAACGCTGTAATTAAAGCACATCGTACGGATTCACAATCTTTTTTTGGTTGTGGAGCCGAACATGACGAAAAATATTGGATGGCTTTGTTGAGACAAATTTTGGTTGAAGGCTATTTGTCAAAAGATATTGAAACCTATGGAATTGTAAAAATCACCCAAAAAGGATTGGATTTTATCGAAAATCCTACCTCTTTTATGATGTCTGAAGATCATGAATATACCGACGCTGACGATGAAACAGTGGTAGCAGCTTCTAAGTCCGGAGGAACTGCCGATGAAGCTTTGATGGAAATGTTGCGTGATTTGCGTAAAAAAGTTGCTAAGAAATTAGGTGTTCCTCCGTTTGTGGTTTTTCAGGAACCTTCTTTGGAGGATATGGCGTTGAAATATCCGGTAACATTAGCTGAATTAACCAATATTCATGGTGTGGGAGAAGGAAAGGCTAAAAAGTACGGAGGGGAATTTGTGGCTTTGATTAATAGATATGTTGAGGATAATGATATTATTCGACCGGATGATTTGGTAGTGAAATCCACAGGAACCAATTCGGCGAATAAATTGTATATTATTCAGAATATTGACAGAAAACTGCCTTTGGATGATATAGCTAAAGCCAAAGGTATGACGATGGATGCTTTGATTAAAGAAATGGAGCAGATTGTGTATTCCGGAACCAAGCTCAATATCAAATATTGGATTGACGATATGCTGGACGAAGATCAGCAGGAAGAAATTCACGATTATTTTATGGAATCAGCCACAGATAAAATTGAAGAAGCTTTAAAAGAATTTGATGGCGATTACGATATTGATGAGTTACGATTGATGCGTATTAAATTCATCAGCGAAGTAGCGAATTAGATTTTAGATTGCAGACTTAAGACTTTAGATTTCAGATTGATTCTTTTTATAAAGTGTTAATCTGAAATCTTTTTTTGTTTCTGCCTTCTGTTTTCTGAGCTCTGCCTTCTAAAATCTGCGCTCTATTCTGTAAAAAGTTCCCCTCGATGCGGTTTTAATGCATCCCTTACCTGAATCATATTTTCATCCGTGACAACCATAAAAGCTATGGCGTACATTTCGTCATAAATTTCAAATCCGGTGATGTTCAACGGAAGTTTTTCAATTGCAATATATTCTTTTAGGTGAATTTCGTGATGTTCGGCGGTTTTGGCGGAAGCAGGACCTCGAAAATCCCATATCAATTTTATTTTTCTGGACATTTTTTTAAAGTTGCAAAGATTTTGAATCACAAAGGTACAAAGTCTCTTTTGAAAATGAATAATCTGCTTATGAGTTTGGATGTTACCAATGCTTCGGGAGTGAACCGTCTTGGAATGTCATTTCAAAATAGTATTTTTGCAGCTTCTTTTCATATGCTGATATTTATTGTTTTTTATCGGACATATGTAATTCGCATAAACTGTATTGGTGATTACAAATTAATTTAAGTTTATGCTCATTTCATAAATAGAAAAGCTAACAGAATAATTCAGTCATTATGCCCAAAGAACTTTTACTTCAGCTAAGTCCGGAAATTGCTGCCAATGAATCTTTGTTGAGAGAGTATTTGTCCAAACAAATAAAAGTAGCTGTTTCCGAAATTCAACATGTTGTTATTTTGAAGCGCTCTATTGACGCCCGTCAAAAAGCGATTAAAATTAATTTGAAAGTTCTTATTTATTTACAAGGCGAAGCTTTTCAGGAGCAGATTTCTCAACTTCCGGATTATCCTAATGTATCGAATGAACAGGAGGTAATTGTAGTAGGAGCAGGACCTGCGGGTCTTTTTGCTGCTTTGCAGTTAATAGAATTAGGCTTGAAGCCTATAGTAATTGAAAGGGGGAAAGAGGTAAGAGGTCGCCGCCGGGATTTGAAAGCGATTAATCGGGATCATATTGTAAATGAGGATTCTAATTATTGTTTTGGAGAAGGAGGTGCCGGAACTTATTCGGATGGAAAATTATATACCCGTTCTAAAAAACGTGGCGATGTGAATCGAATATTGGAATTATTGGTAGCTTTTGGTGCTACTCCGGATATTTTGGTAGAAGCGCATCCGCATATTGGGACTAATAAATTACCAAAAATTATCGAAGACATTCGTGAAAAAATTAAAGAATGTGGCGGTCAGGTTTTGTTTGAAACCCGGGTGACGGATATTTTGGTGAAGAATAATGAAGTGGAAGGAGTGGTAACTCAAAACGGTGATAAAATTTTAGCTAACAAACTGATTTTGGCTACCGGACATTCAGCCAGAGATATTTTTGAATTATTAGATCGAAAAAAAATACTGATTGAAGCCAAACCTTTTGCATTGGGTGTTCGTGCCGAGCATCCGCAGACATTAATTGACAGTATTCAATATAGTTGTGATTTTCGAGGTGAATTGCTGCCACCTGCGCCTTACAGTATCGTGAAACAGGTAGGAGGAAGAGGAATGTATTCTTTTTGTATGTGTCCCGGAGGTGTTATTGCGCCTTGCGCCACCAGTCCGGGAGAAGTGGTTACGAATGGTTGGTCACCGTCTAAAAGAGATCAGGCAACGGCTAATTCCGGAATTGTGGTCGAATTGAAACTGGAAGATTTTAAGCCTTTTGCGAAGTTTGGTGCATTGGCTGGAATGGAGTTTCAGAAAAGCATCGAGCAAAAAGCCTGGCATTTGGCAGGGGAAACACAGAAAGTTCCTGCTCAAAAAATGATTGATTTTACACAGTCTAAAGTATCTAAAGAAATTCCAAAAACTTCTTATGTTCCTGGGACTGCTTCGGTAGAACTGGGACAGGTTTTTCCGGGTTTTTTAACGCAAATTATGCGTCAGGGATTTACGGAATTTGGAAAGTCGATGAAAGGTTATCTCACTAATGAAGCAATTTTGCATGCACCGGAATCCCGAACTTCTTCGCCGGTGCGTATTCCAAGAGACGGAATTACATTAGAGCATTTGCAAATAAAAGGTTTGTATCCATGCGGAGAAGGAGCCGGTTATGCGGGAGGTATTATTTCGGCTGCGATTGACGGTGAAAAATGTGCTTTGAAAATTGGTGAAGCTTTAAATAAAAAACCTCGAATTGTAACTTAATTCGAGGTTCTGTGTTTTTAGACACGAATTACATTGATTTACACTAATGTTTCGTTTTAATCTAGCGAATCAGTGATATTTAGGCATAAAGTTTACGTAATTTAAAGTTTATGAATCTGTGTTGATTTGTGAAATTTGTGTCTGTTTTCTATTTGTTATTTCTTTTTCAAACGGTCTTTAAAAACCTTTTCAAATTTTTCCAGTTTGGGTTGGATGACCAGTCGGCAATACGGTTTGTTTTTATTGTATTCGTAATAATCCTGATGGTAATCTTCGGCTTCATAGAAGTTTTTAAAAGGCTCAACTTTTGTGACTATTGGACTGTTGTAAACTTTATTTTTATTTAATTCGTTAATGATTTCCTGAGCAGCTTTTCGTTGGGAATCATTGCTGTAAAAAATAACTGAACGGTATTGAGTGCCTACATCGGCTCCCTGACGATTTAAAGTAGTAGGGTCGTGAACGGTAAAAAATACTTTCAGAATTTCATCCAGATTAGTTTTCGTTTTATCATAAGTAATTTGTACTACTTCGGCGTGACCGGTTTTTCCGGTGCAAACTGCTTCGTAACTCGGATTTTTTACTGTTCCTCCCGAAAATCCGGAAATTACTGTTTTTACTCCGACCAAATTTTCAAAAATGGCTTCAATACACCAGTAGCAGCCTCCTCCTAATGTTATGGTTTCGAGATTAGAATTTGCTGCCGGTTTTTTTTGGCTGAAAGCACTTAGTGAGATCAGTAAAATAATTAAAAAAGACTTTTTCATGTGGATTTGATTGATTTATTGGTTATCCGGAACAAAATCAAGCGCAATGGAATTCATGCAATATCTTTTTCCGGTAGGAGGAGGGCCGTCGTCAAAAAGATGACCTAAATGTCCGCCACATCTGCCGCAAAGTGCTTCAATTCGTTCCATATTATAAGAGAAATCGTTTTTAAAAATGATGCTTTTTTTGTTTTCCTGTTCAAAGAAACTTGGCCAGCCGCAACTGCTGGAAAATTTAGCTGTAGAACGGAATAATTTATTGCCACAGGCAGCGCAATAATAGGTTCCTTTTTCATCGGTATTCCAATATTTTCCGGTAAAAGCTCTTTCGGTTTCAGCTTCGCGCATGACTAGATAAACGTCTTCGGGAAGTACTTTTTTCCATTCGGCGTCCGTTAAATTAAGTTTGGTGGTGTCGGAATTGGAATAATAAGGATTTCCCGGTTTGTTGATTTGCTTGTTCGTGATGACAGCTTTCTCTTCCGGTAATTTTTTGTTTTGTCCGCAGGCGGTAACAATGAAAAACGGTAAGAAAAAGAACGTATTAATAAAGATGTTCGTTTTCATAATTATGTTTTTGTTTTTGAAGTTTAGTGTTAATACAAAGATAACGAGCAAATTGGCTAAAAATGATGTGAACTCTGTAATTTAACGGCTATTTAGGTGTTGTTTAACGTTTGATTACCATATACGTTTAAGATTGTCATTTGGTTTTTGGTTTCGTTTATTAATTCGAAAGAGAACGTTAAAGGCTGTTTGTTTCCTTATCTTTTTTGTATTTTTGTCTAGCTATAAAAGAATATGACAGAAGAAAACGTAATACTGGTTAATGAAAAAGATGAGCCAATTGGGTTAATGCCAAAATTAGAAGCTCATGAAAAAGCGGTATTACACCGTGCCTTTTCGGTTTTTATTTTAAATGAAAAGAATCAATTGATGTTGCAACAACGGGCACATCATAAATACCATTCTCCATTGTTGTGGACTAATACCTGTTGTAGTCATCAGCGTGAAGGTGAAAGCAATCTTCAGGCAGGAAATCGTAGGCTGAAGGAAGAAATGGGGTTTCAGACCGAATTAAAAGAATTGTTTCATTTTATTTACAAAGCTCCTTTTGATAACGGATTGACCGAGCATGAACTGGATCATGTGATGATTGGGTATTACAATGAAAATCCGGTAATTAATCCTGAGGAGGTAGAAGCCTGGAAATGGATGGATATTGAGGCTGTGAAAGAAGATATTTCGGTTCATCCGGAGCTTTATACGGTTTGGTTTAAGATTATTTTTGAAGAATTTTATCATTATTTGGAAGAACATAAAGTTTGAAATTGGTTTTAAAACAGGATTATGAAAGTAACTATTAGTAGAAAAGCCCATTTTAATGCTGCTCATCGTTTGTATCGAAAAGACTGGACGTTTGAGCAAAATGATGCTGTATTTGGAAAATGCAATAATCCTAATTTTCACGGTCATAACTATGAGTTGGTGGTGAGTGTTACCGGAGCTGTTGATCCGGAAACCGGTTTTGTGATGGATGCTAAAATTTTAGCAGATATTATCAAAATAGAAATAGAAGATGCTTTTGATCATAAAAACCTGAATTTGGATGTGCCTGAATTTGAGAATCTGAATCCAACGGCCGAAAATATTGCTATCGTAATTTGGAATAAAATCAGAAAAAGAATTGAATCTAAATTTGAATTAGAAGTCGTTCTTTATGAGACTCCCCGAAATTTTGTAACCTACAAAGGATTGTGATGGCTTTAAAAGAAGGAGATCACATTCCGGGTTTTACAGCTAAAGATGCTGCGGGAAACTTGTTTGACAGTCGGTCAGTTATTGGTCAAAAAGCAGCAATTATTTATTTTTACCCTAAAGATGATACGCCTCAATGTACCGCTCAGGCTTGCGGTTTTCGGGATAATTATTCTGAATTTTTAAATTTAGATATTGCCGTAATTGGAATTTCTTCGGATGATGTGGCTTCGCATCGTGATTTTTCTCAAAAATATAATTTGCCTTTTATTTTATTGTCGGATACAGATCAGTCTGTTAGAAAACTTTTTGGCGTGCCTTCCAAATTTTTTGGGTTATTGCCGGGAAGAGTCACTTATTTAATTGATAAAGCCGGAGTGATTCAAATGGTATTTGAAAGTATGAGCGGGATGAAGCATGTTCGTAAAATGTTAGAGAAAATGGTAAAATAGTCTATAAGATTGAATAAAAAGTACTTGTTTTTAAAGACTTGGACGCTTTATATTTGACTTTGAAAATAAAAACACTACACTAAAAATAAATTTAAAAATGAAGAATGTCTATCCGTTACAGTTTGTACCCATTTTGAAAGAGCGAATCTGGGGAGGAGAAAAATTAAAAACGGTTTTAAATAAGTCGATTGAATCGGTTACTACCGGAGAAAGTTGGGAGTTGTCCACAGTTGAAGGTGATGTAAGTGTGGTAGCTAACGGAGCATTGGAAGGACGTACTTTAATGCAATTGATTGATGAATCACCTAATGAAATTTTAGGGACTGCGGTTTATCAAAAATTTGGAAAGCAATTTCCGTTATTGTTTAAATATTTAGATGCACGCGAAGATTTGTCGATTCAGGTGCATCCTAATGATGAATTAGCAAAGGAGCGTCATAATTCTTTTGGGAAAACCGAAATGTGGTACATCATGCAGGCTGATGCAGATGCACGTATTATTGTTGGATTTAAAGAAAAATCAAATGCGGAAGAATATGTTTCGAATCTAAAAAATAAAAGTTTGCTTTCTATCCTTGATGCTGTAAAAGTAAAATCGGGAGATGTTTTCTTTTTGGAAACCGGAACGGTTCATGCAATTGGTGCCGGATTAGTAGTGGCTGAAATTCAGCAAACTTCGGATATTACCTATCGAATTTATGATTTTGACCGGGTAGATGCGCAAGGAAACGAAAGAGAATTACACATTGATCAGGCTTTAGATGCGATTAATTACGATAAAGTTGATACTTATAAGCAATATGCCAAAGAAGTCAATCGATCTAATTCGGTTGTTGATTGTCCTTATTTTACAACTAATTTTATTCCCTTGGATGGAGAAATTAATATGAGTAAAAACGGGGAGACTTTTACGGTTTATATGTGTGTTGAAGGGGTATTTGAAATAGCATATAATGGAGTGAAATACAGTTATAAAAAAGGGGATACGGTATTGATTCCGGCTGCAATCGACTCTTTTGTGCTGAGCGGAAAAGCTTCTGTTTTAGAAATTTACATTTCATAGTGACTAATAAAAAGTTTATACGTACTTTTGCAAACGCAAATCAAAATTAAATAAAATGGCAAACGTTAAGAATTTAAAGAAAGACATCAACTACGTTTTAGGGGATATTATTGAGGCAATTTACTTGTTTGAACTTTCAACTACAGGTAAACCTACAGAAGAAACGAATAATTTGATTGACGAAGCTATTGCTGCTTTTGATAATTTAATCGCAAAAGTGAATGCTAAGAATGTAGAAAATAAAAAAGCACACTTCAAGCAAATTAATGCGGAATTGGAACAAACTGCAAATCAATTGATTGCTAAAATCAACGAATTGTAGTCGGTAAAAAGCGAAAAAAAGTGCAAATTTCCTTTGGAGAATTAAAATTCAGCTGTATATTTGCACCCGTAATAATGACGCCGATGTAGCTCAGCTGGCTAGAGCAGCTGATTTGTAATCAGCAGGTCGTGGGTTCGAGTCCCTCTATCGGCTCAAAAAACCATCTAAATTTTAGGTGGTTTTTTATTGAGATTTCAATAAAACATTATTACAAAAAATGCCGATGTAGCTCAGCTGGCTAGAGCAGCTGATTTGTAATCAGCAGGTCGTGGGTTCGAGTCCCTCTATCGGCTCAGGAAAAACCATCTAACGTTGTTAGGTGGTTTTTTTGTTTTTGGGCTGTTTGGATTTTTAGAGCAAAAAAAATACCGCTAAAAAAGCGGTATGTTGTTGAGTTATGTTGAAATTATATTTTTACCGGTTTTTCGGCTGTAAAAATAAAGTAAAAACCAATCAAAATAAATGGAATACTAAGCCATTGTCCAGTTGAAAGTAATCCTAAGGCACTTTCAAATCCGCCCTGACTTTCTTTAACTGATTCGACTACCATTCGAACAGAGAATAATAAAACCAGGAATAATCCAAATAAGAAGCCTGATTTTTTTCTGGCTTCGGTTTTCCAGTATAAGTAAAACAAAATAGCAAATACAAAAATATAGCAAAAGGCTTCGTACAGCTGTGTTGGGTGTTTTACCGGAACTTGTGCCAGTAAATTGGCAAATTTAGGATTGGTTGCAATTGCGGTATAAGCTTCTTTTGGATTCGGGATTTGTGTCAGATTTACAGCGTCGGATTTGCTGTAGTAATCATGAAGAAATTTGATTCCGAAAGCAGAAGAGGTTTCTTTTCCAACAATTTCAGAATTGAAAAAATTCCCTAATCTAACAAAGATAGCGCCACTGGCAACGGCAAGAACAATGCGGTCTAAAATCCACAACAAAGGTTTTTTCAGAATGTTTTTGCTGTAAAAATACATCGCAACAATAATAGAAATTGCTGCTCCGTGACTGGCTAATCCCTGATAGCCTGTAAATTCAAATTTTGGTGTGAATCGGAAAGGTAATATGATTTCAGATAAGTGGTTTCGGAAATATTCCCAATCGTAAAAGAAAACATGTCCCAATCGGGCGCCAATTAGTGTGGCAAGAACACTCCATACAAATAAGGAGTCCAGTTTTTCTAGGGATTCATTTTCGCGTTCGAAAACGTTTTTCATAATATACCAACCCAATCCAAATGCAATCACAAACATTAAGCTGTAATATCTAATTACAAAAAAACCTAAATCAATACCTTCGGATGGATTCCATACGATGTTTAAAGCCTGTGTCATGTAATTTTGTTTTTTTATGAGTTGTAAAATTAAATATTTAAAGTAAAATGAGTACTAATGAAAGGTTAATGTTTGTGACAATCCTTTTTTTTAGGTACCGGATCGTAACCGCTTTTTCCCCAGGGATGACAGCTGAAGATTCTCTTTATTCCCAAAAATCCGCCATAAAATAAACCGTGTGTTTTTAAGGCTTCAATCATGTAGGCCGAGCAACTTGGAGTAAATCGACAAGTTGCCGGAGTCAGTGGAGAAATCACTAATTGGTAAATTCGAACCAATATTATGAATGGAAATATGATGATTTTTGAAAACATTTTTATGTTTTTAGGATTCACAAAAGAAAAATATTTTCAATCTTCTTTTTTAAATTAGATGCTGAAAGTAGTCCCTTCTTTGCTGTCTTTTAATTGGATACCTAAGGCAAGTAGTTGGTCTCTGATGTGATCAGACATGGCGAAATCTTTATCTGCACGTGCTTTGTTGCGCATGTCAATCAACATGTTAATGGTGCCTTCCAGTTTGTCGTTACTGCTGTCTGCGGCTTTTTGGTTTTCCAAACCTAAAACATCAAACACAAAAGAATGGATTGCCGAAATAAGTGTTTCTAAATCGGCAGCGGTGATGCTCTCTTTGTTGTCTTTTAATAAATTGATATAACGAACACCTTCAAATAAATGAGCGATTAAAATAGGAGTATTGAAGTCGTCATTCATAGCATCATAGCAAAGTTGGTTCCAATTTGCAATATCCAAAGTGCTGTTGGTGCTAGTTTTGATTTGTTTTAAAGCATCGATAGCCTCCATTAATCTTTTGTATCCTTTTTCGGCAGCGACAATGGCTTCGTCCGAAAAATCAAGAATGCTTCTGTAGTGTGCCTGTAACATGAAGAAACGAGCTACTGAAGCCGGGAAAGCTTTGCTTAAAATAGTGTTTTCTCCGGTTAGGATTTCTCTTGGCAAGATGTTGTTTCCGGTAGATTTGGCCATTTTTTTACCGTTTAAAGTAAGCATGTTGGCGTGCATCCAGTAATTTACCGGAGATTGCCCGGTGCAAGCTTCGTTTTGGGCAATTTCACATTCGTGATGCGGGAATTTTAAATCCATTCCGCCACCATGAATATCAAAATGATTTCCCAGGTATTTAGTGCTCATGGCAGTGCATTCCAAATGCCAGCCCGGGAAACCGTCGCTCCAAGGCGAAGGCCAACGCATAATGTGTTCCGGTTCGGCTTTTTTCCAAAGTGCAAAATCCTGGGGATTTCTTTTGTCAGATTGTCCGTCCAAATCACGGGTATTGGCCAGCATGTCTTCGATATTACGACCACTAAGTTTTCCGTAATTATTAGTTTCATTGAATTTTACCACATCAAAATAAACCGAACCATTCGCTTCGTAACCAATTCCGGCATCAATAATCTTTTTGATAATTTCAATTTGCTCAATAATATGGCCTGTTGCAGTAGGTTCGATACTTGGTGGTAAAAAATTAAAAGCTTTCAGAATTTCATGAAAGTCAACGGTATAACGTTGAACCACTTCCATAGGCTCTAATTGCTCTAGGCGTGCTTTTTTGGCAATTTTGTCTTCCCCTTCGTCCACATCATCTACTATGTGTCCTACGTCGGTAATGTTTCTAACATATCTCACTTTGTAGCCCAGATGAAGTAAATATCTAAAGATCACGTCAAATGACATGAAAGTTCGTAGGTTTCCAAGATGTACGTTACTGTAAACTGTAGGTCCGCAAACATACATTCCAATGCTTCCTTCGTTTATGGGTACAAAAGTTTC
The DNA here is from genome assembly GCF_014596575.1 of Flavobacterium pokkalii. GTDB lineage: Bacteria > Bacteroidota > Bacteroidia > Flavobacteriales > Flavobacteriaceae > Flavobacterium > Flavobacterium pokkalii. The sequence goes on from NZ_NASZ01000029.1 coordinate 30,063, forward strand.
TTTTTCTCCTGAAAGTGAATTGTATATTTTTAGTGTTTGAGTATTGTATGAGGACATAAAGGGTGTTGTTTAATCGTTTAATTGTTGATTCGTTTATTTGCTTAATGAAGTGAATAAATGATTCAATTTTGTTCTTGTGAAATATAGTATTTCTTTAAACTATTGATCTGATTACAAATTTTTTCTAAATTTTCTCTGCAGTGAAGGTATTCTTCTTCTGTAATATAATCAAGATCTATTGAGATTATCAGGTGATTTAATGTTTCTGTTGCAGAAGAATACGAAATCGTGAGAAAATATGCTTTGTCTTTATTGGTATTTCTCGAAGTTCCTTCGGCTATATTTGTTGCGATAGATGATGCACTTCTTTTTATTTGAGAAGTGATGCCATATATCTCACTTGATGGAAAATTAGCAGTCAATTTATAAATTGTCAAAATTAATTCTCTTGAATTTTGCCAAACATCAAGTTTTTCAAATGAAAACATGTACATATTTAATTCGATTTAACGATTAAACATACTGCAATTCAACATTAAATTAGAATTTAGTTTCCAGTTTAATGTAATCTAAAAATTCTCTTCGACATTGTGCTTCTTTGAATTTTCCTCCAAATTCAGAAGTTACCGTGCTGCTTTCGATATCGCTAACCCCTCTTGAGTTTACACAAAGGTGTTTGGCGTCAATAACACAGGCAACATCTTCTGTACCTAAAGCTCTCTGTAATTCCTGAACAATTTGCATAGTAAGACGCTCCTGTACCTGAGGTCTTTTAGAAAAGTATTCTACAATACGGTTCATTTTAGATAAACCAATTACAGTGCCGTTAGAGATGTAAGCAACATGCGCTCGACCGATAATTGGTAATAAATGGTGTTCACAGGTAGAATAAACAATGATGTTTTTTTCAACAAGCATTTCACCGTATTTGTAATTGTTGTTAAAAGTAGAGGCTTTTGGTTTTCTGGATGGATTTAAACCACCAAAAATTTCTTTAACAAACATTTTGGCAACTCTGTTAGGAGTGCCTTTTAAGCTGTCGTCAGTTAAGTCCATTCCTAAAGTTACCAGAATGTTTTCGACATCTTTTTTTATTTTTTCAATTTTTTCGTCATCCGAAATAGCAAAAGCATCTTCTCTCATCGGATTCTTTGCACTTGTACTGATGTGGTTGTCTCCTATTTCGTCGTGCGTTTCTTCGTTGTGTATCATTAAATACTACTATTATAGTGGGTGTTATTTTTAAAGGCTGTAAAGATAATTAATAAAAATCAAAGATTTTCTATCGGTTTGGATAAAAAAATAAGCTGTTTTATGGGGTAATTGTGGTATTCTTTTAAACAACAAAGACAATAACTTTAGAAGCGGTTATTGTCTTTGTTTGTATTTTTAAAAATTACTTTTATCGGGCATTATAAGTAGCTATGGCGTCTTTTAAGATATGAACCGCTCTGGTTAGGTCTTCTTTATTAAGTACATAGGCAATACGTACCTGTTTTAGTCCCATTCCCGGAGTGGAGTAAAATCCGGCTGCCGGAGCTACCATAACGGTTTCGCCATTCAAATGGTAACTTTCTAAAAGCCATTGAGCAAAAGTTTCGGTGTTATCGACCGGAAGTTCGGCAATGCAATAAAAAGCAGCTTTTGGAGGTGTTACTTTTACACCTTCAATTTTGTGTAATTCGTCAATTAAAGTATCTCTTCTGTCTTTGTATTCTTTGATAACTTCGTCAAAGTAACTTTGCGGAGTGTCAATAGCGGCTTCACAGGCAATTTGTTCGATTGTTGGCGGACATAAACGCGCCTGAGCGAATTTCATTGCAGTAGCAATTACTTGTTTGTTTTTGGTAACCATACAACCAATTCGGGCGCCACACATGCTGTAGCGTTTGGAAACCGAATCTATCATAATTACATTTTGTTCCAAACCAGCTAAGTTCATTACAGAATAATGGCGGTCTTTTTCATCATAGATGAATTCTCGGTACACTTCATCGGCAATCAGGAATAGATCGTGTTTTTTAACTAATGCTCCTAATTGTTGGATTTCGGATTCCGAATATAAATTTCCGGTTGGGTTACTTGGATTACAAATTAATATTGCCTTGGTTTTTGGTGTGATTAATTTTTCGAAAGCTTCGATAGAAGGCAGGGTAAAACCGCCCTCAAAATCGGAGTTTACAGGAATAACAGTGGCACTGGATTCTTCGGAAAAAGCATGATAATTGGCATAAAAAGGCTCGGGAATGATAACTTCATCTCCCGGATCCATAATGCTTCCCATTGCAAATAATAAGGCTTCAGAACCTCCGGTTGTAATCATGATGTCTGAAAAATCAACTCTTACATTTTGATTGGTATAAAACTGAGCTAATTTTTTTCGGTAACTTTCATAACCCGCCGAAGGACCGTATTCAATAATATCCATTTGGATGTTTTTGATGGCTTGCATGGCTATTTCCGGACTTTTAATATCCGGTTGACCTATATTTAAGTGATATACTTTTAGGCCTTTTTTGTTAGCTATGTCAGCAAATGGAGCCAATTTTCGAATTGGCGATTCAGGCATTTTTCGTCCTCTTATTGAAATCTCAGGCATGTTACTAAAAATTTGGTGCAAATTTGCAATTTTTTTTTTGAACTGACCTATTGATAGATTTACAATTTGAAATTTTAGTTGCTAAAAAAGGAGGATTTTTGTTAACTTTATGAAAACTGCAATTCATGAAAAAAATTATCCTGTTTTTTTTTCTCTTTGGTTTTGCAACTCCAGTGTTTTCACAACAGGGGTTTGAGTTTATTAAAAATAACAGCAGCAGGATAACAATTCCCTTTCAGCTTATTAATAATCTGGTTTTTATTCCGGTTCAGGTTAACGGGGTTGAACTTCTTTTTTTGTTAGATTCCGGAGTTCAGGAAACAATTTTGTTTGGTTTTGAAGATGTTAAAGAACTCAATTTGAATCATGTTGAGAAAATAAGTATTCAGGGACTGGGAGGTAATGAGGCGGTTGAAGGACTTAAATCTTCCGGAAATGTGTTGCTTATTGATAAAATGCAGGCTGAAAATTATTTGTTGTATCTGATTTTAGATCCTTCGTTTAATTTGTCAAATTATGTAGGGGTTACTGTTAACGGAATTATTGGTTCAGCTGCTTTTCGGAATCATTTGGTGGCGATTGATTACGACAAGAAAAAAGTTAACTTTTATCAGTCGGATTCCAAGTATGTGAAGAGAATTCAAAAAAAGTACAGCAGTATTCCGCTTTCGATAGAACAGGGGAAACCTTATGTTAATTCGATTGTAAATATTAAAGAGGAAGAAGTTCCTGTCAAACTTTTAGTCGATTCCGGAAATAGTGATGCGGTGTGGCTTTTTGACCAACTTTCCAGTAAAATTGAAATCCCTGAGAAGTATTTTGAAGATTATTTGGGGCAGGGACTCAGCGGAGCCGTTGAAGGGAAAAGAGCCCGGATTGATGCATTTGAAATTGCAAATTTCCAATTTCGTTCGCCAATAGTTGCTTTTCCGAATATTCATTCTTTAAAAAATATCAGTTTACAGCCCAATCGGTTGGGGTCGTTAGGAGGTGAAATTTTAAAACGATTCACGGTGGTTTTTGATTACAAGGGCGAAAAAATGTATTTGAAGAAAAATAAAATGTACAGGAAACCTTTTACTTATAATAAGAGTGGAATTGAAATATGGCATAGCGGAGTGCAACTGGTGAAACAATTGGTGGCAATTCCGGATAATTCCATCGTTTTGCATGCTGAAGATGTTAAGGGAGATAATTCCAGAGGGAATAATTTGGGGTATAAAATTAAAATGTCGCTGAAACCGGTTTATGAAATTGGGTATGTAAGAGCCAATTCGACTGCGGCTCAAAGTGGTTTGAAAACCGGAGATGTTTTGGTTTCGATTGACGGGAAAGAATGTTACAATTATTCGTTGGAAGAAATTAATGCGCTGTTGTGGTCAGAAAATGAAGTTTGGGTTGTTTTAAGGATTCTGCGGGAAGGGCAACCGATGGATTTTAAATTTCATTTGAAGAATGTTTTATAAAAAAAATGCTTCCAGAATTTTCGGAAGCATTTTTATTAGGTTTTATAAAGAGACCACTTCTCCTTTTATTTTTAAAGGAATTCGTCCTTCGTCGTAGTTGATAGCGTTGGATTCTACCGTAATTGTTTTTCTAATTGGTCCGGGAGTCATGTTGTATTTAATGTCTATTTTGCTGGATTTTCCCGGTTGCACCGTTTCGTTTTGTTTGGATAAAATGGTACAGCTCGTTGTGGATTGAACGGAATAAATAATCAACGGAGCATCGCCGGTATTGGTGTATTCAAAAGAGCGAATACCGTTGTCGCTGTTCTTATTTATTACTCCGTAATCAATAGTGTTATTTTTGGCTTTGAATTCTATTTTAGCTCCCTTCTGGGCAAATCCAATGCTGCCAAAAAATAAGATTGCTATAAATGTGGTTATTTTTTTCATTTGAATTGGTATTATAAAGTAAATATACTTTGTTTTAATTAGTACACAAATTTTTATTTCCCTTTTTATAGTGTACTTTATTATTTACTTTTGTTCCCAATTTTAAATTACAAAAATCGAACCAATTTTTTGGGTTTATTTGTTTAACTGTTTAATCGTTTAACTGAAAGATTCAAAAAACGATTAACAAAGAACAAATAACGATTAAACAAATTAACGATTAAACAAACCTAGTAAATGGCAATTCCCGCACAATTTGACGCTAAAACAATAGAGCAAAAATGGTATGATTACTGGATGAAAAACAATTATTTTCACTCAGAACCAGATCACAGAACCCCTTATACGATTGTTATTCCTCCTCCCAATGTAACAGGAGTTTTGCACATGGGGCACATGTTGAATAATACCATTCAGGATGTTTTAATCCGCAGAGCCCGTTTGAAAGGATTCAACGCTTGTTGGGTTCCGGGAACAGATCATGCTTCTATTGCTACTGAGGCTAAGGTTGTGGCGAAATTAAAAGCGGAAGGAATCAATAAAAATGATTTATCTCGCGAAGAGTTTTTAAAACACGCCTGGGAATGGACGGATAAATACGGAGGAACTATCTTAGAACAGTTAAAAAAACTAGGAGCTTCCTGTGATTGGGAAAGAACCAAATTTACTATGGATCCGGATATGTCCGCTTCTGTAATCCGTTCTTTTGTTGATTTGTACAACAAAGGATTGATTTATCGTGGTTACCGTATGGTGAACTGGGACCCGGAAGCCAAAACTACTTTGTCTGACGAAGAAGTTATTTATGAAGAACAACAAGGAAAATTATTTTTCTTAAAATATAAAATTGAAGGTTCGGAAGATTATTTAACAGTAGCCACAACCCGTCCGGAAACTATTTTTGGAGATACAGCTATTTGTATCAATCCTACCGATGAGCGTTTCACACATTTGAAAGGTAAAAAAGCGATTGTGCCTATTTGCGGCAGAGTAATTCCGATTATTGAAGATGAATATGTAGATGTAGAATTCGGAACCGGATGTTTGAAAGTGACGCCTGCGCACGACATGAACGATAAAACATTGGGTGAAAAACACGACCTTGAAATCGTTGATATTTTTAATGAAGATGCAACTCTGAACAGTTTCGGATTGCATTATCAGGGGAAAGACCGTTTTGTGGTTCGTGCTGAAATTGCCAAAGAATTAGAGGCTAGCGGTGACTTGGTTAAAACTGAAATTCACCTGAATAAAGTTGGAACTTCTGAAAGGACTAAGGCTGTTATTGAGCCAAGATTATCCGATCAATGGTTCCTGAAAATGGACGAATTGGTAAAACCGGCTATCAAAGCGGTTTTAGAAGACGGAGATATTAAGTTACATCCATCTCGTTTCAATAATACCTATGCACATTGGTTGAATAATATTCGCGATTGGAACATTTCCCGTCAATTGTGGTGGGGGCAACAAATTCCTGCTTACTATTACGGCGACGGAAAAGAAGATTTTGTGGTTGCTGAAACTATTGAAGAAGCTTTGGCTTTAGCCAAAGAAAAAACTTCTAATTCCCAACTTCAAATTTCTGACTTAAAACAAGACGCAGATGCTCTTGATACCTGGTTTTCATCCTGGTTGTGGCCAATGTCGGTTTTTGGAGGAATTATGAATCCGGAAAGCGAAGATTTTAAATATTATTATCCAACGAATGATTTGGTTACCGGTCCGGATATTTTGTTTTTCTGGGTAGCCAGAATGATAATTGCCGGATATGAATATGCGGGAGATAAGCCATTTACAAATGTCTATTTGACTGGTTTGGTGCGTGATAAACAACGTCGCAAAATGTCTAAATCCTTAGGGAATTCACCGGATCCATTAGATTTAATTGATAAGTTTGGAGCCGATGGAGTACGTGTAGGATTATTGTTGAGTGCTTCGGCTGGAAACGATATCATGTTTGACGAAGAATTGTGTAACCAAGGAAAAGGATTTTCGAATAAGATTTGGAATGCTTTCAAATTGATTAAAGGTTGGGAAGTTTCAGAAACGATTGCTCAACCAGAATCATCCAAAGTAGCTATCGAATGGTATGAGGCGAAGTTGCAACAAACTTTGAAGGAGATTGAAGATAATTTTGAGAAATACAGAATTTCAGATGCTTTGATGGCTATTTATAAATTGGTTTGGGATGATTTCTGTTCCTGGTTCCTGGAAATGATTAAACCGGCTTACCAACAACCAATTGATAAGCTGACTTTTGATAAGGCTATCGAAATGTTGGAAAATAATTTAAAATTATTGCATCCATTCATGCCTTTCCTTACAGAGGAAATTTGGCAGAATATTGCTGAAAGAACTCCGGAACAGGCTTTAATTGTTTCGACATGGCCGGAAGGAAAAGCTTTCAATGCTAATTTGATTTCAGATTTTGAAAATACTATTGAAGTGATTTCAGGAATCAGAACGATTCGTAAGGATAAAAACATTCCGTTTAAAGACGCGATAGAGTTAAAAGCAATCAATAATGAAAATGTTTCTACATATTTTGATTCGATTGTTTCGAAATTAGGTAATGTTGCTGCTTTTGAATATGTTACTGAAAAAGTGGACGGAGCTTTGTCTTTCCGTGTAAAATCTAACGAATATTTTATTCCAATTACCGGAAATATTGATGTAGAAGCTGAAATTAAAAAACTGGAAGAAGAATTGAAATATACACAAGGCTTCTTGAAATCAGTTCAGGCAAAATTGTCTAACGAGAAGTTTGTGGGTGGTGCTCCGGAAAAAGTGATTACTATGGAGCGCAAAAAAGAAGCTGATGCTTTAGCAAAAATTGCTACTATTGAACAAAGTTTAGTTGCTTTGAAATAATTTTTAAGCATACACAATTAATTAAAAGCCAGAATGACTGACGTTATTCTGGCTTATTTTTTTGTAAGTATAAACGTTTTTTTTAATTTGCTTTAGCTTTTTTTCTTACAATGAATTGCATTTCATCGATAAAAATAACAGATTGGCTGTTTTAAGTTTTTTTTAACATTTGGTTTTCTTAATGTTAATTTAATTCCAATTAACTTTGATAATCAGATTCTTAGAGAAAGCTTTTTCTTCTGAAAAAAAGCGTCTTTTGGATCTTGAATGTATAGCCGTTAAGTCCCTCAAACTTACCCTTTCATTAACCTATTGTTTGGTTTTGTTTTAAAATTAATGTGATTAATAAATGCTTGGTTCGTTACAACTCCAAACAGTTTATTTTTTACAATGTAATGATAGTAGGTTCCTTCATAAAATATTATGAAGATTGTTTTTACAGCTTTTCTTCCCCAGTCTGAAAAAGCATGCTTGTAACCATTTCTTTTTTTAAGTAATTAAAAACTGTTGTTTAATAGTTTTTGGTTCGTAAGGATAGCTCAAAAGGTATCTTTATACAGAAGTTTACATTGTGGTATTTTTCCATGATGCATTTTGTAATTGTTTTTTTTCTTTCGAATATATTTCCCCAAATTTTTCTTTTTGGATAATTATGAAATAAAATTACGCTTCTTCCGGTAAATAACAGTTTCCAGGTATTGGAACAGATGTTATTCTTTTTTGAAAAGGATTGCATTATTTCTTTGTTATTAATTCCGTTTTTTAGTATTACCGCGGCAATTTTGTGGATTAAATTTATTCCAATTTGAGCAATGTTTGAATGCGTAACAAGTTGGTATTTAGTTTTTTTTAGTTAGTTTTTTTAATTTGTTGCGTTTTGCTAAAGGTTGAAAGGGGAATAATAATCACAAAGCTATTTTTTAAGAAGTTTTCACTTAAAACTTTAATAGTGAGTTAAATTTTAAGGTTATGAAAAGCATTATTCTTTCCAATTTTCATCCGATTCAGGTTGGTGAATTATTTGAGCAGGACAAGCTCAATCAGTACACCAAATTTTTATATTATCATTTTCAAAATATTCCTATTGTGGAAAATACAGGAAATTTAGAAGAGACAACGAAGGAATCTGTCGGTTTTGATTATATCTCCGATCAGGTGGATAAGTATTCGGTTTCTTCTGAAAGTATAAATAAAAGACAAATTATCATTTTTGAAGGAGTTAGAAAATTTATTGAAAATATCATGAATGTTCGCTCTCCTTTGGATTATCATTTTCCGGATGGATTTGAAGTAAAAGAAGGAAAATCTTTTGGACCTAAAATAGAAGTTAGGATGGAGTGGTTTAAAACTAAAATGGGCTATGTTTTCGATCAGTTTTATTTAAAAACTACTACTCCGCCTGAAAATTTAATTCATGTTACCTGTTCGGGTTATTCTTCGCCCAGTGTGGCACAGGAAGCGGTTATTGAACGCAATTGGAACAATGTACAGGTTACCCATTCATATCACATGGGATGTTACGGAGCCTTTCCGGCAATCCGAACCGCCCGAAGCCTTATAGCTGCCAGTTCAGAAAATGGCAGAGCCGACGTGGTGCATACCGAATTGTTGTCGGCACATTTGAATCTAACGGAATTTTCTCCGGCCAATACCATGATTTGTTCGCTCTTTGCCGATGGATTTATAGGCTATTCTTTGTATGAAGAAAATGCTTTTATGGCCGATCACTCAGTTTTGGAGAAAAAAGGGCTTCGCATTTTAGCCTCGCACGAGGTAATTATTCCGGATTCCTTAGAAGATATGTCATGGGATTTAGGAGAATATAATTTTTTGATGACGCTGTCTAAAAGAGTTCCGGTTTTTATTCGAAAAAACATTAAAGAATTTTTGACGACGCTTTGCGAAAAAAGTGGTGTGAATCTGGATGAAGAGAAGGCGCAGATGTATTTTGCCATTCATCCCGGAGGACCTAAAATTATTGATTATGTGGTAAGTGAGCTCGGGATCTCCGACAATCAGGCACGATGGTCTTATGCTGTATTGCGTAATCATGGCAATATGTCTTCGGCTACCATACCCTATATTTTGGATGCTATTATCAATGATGTTACTATAGTGTCAGGAACTCGGGTAATTGCGATGGCTTTTGGTCCCGGTTTGACAGCGACGTCTTTATTATTTGAGAAATTATAAGTTATTTTTATTGAAATAAAGTTTTACACTTCACGGCTAGTTTTTATTGAAAATCAGGATTGATTTCATCAATTTGATTTTTTCAGATGGCGAACTTCATTATTATATGAAGAAAATTATCTAACGGTTATCTCCCCCAAGTTTGATAACTATTTAAAACCTGACTTTTGTTGGTTTCATTTTTCAGAAGCAACATCTAATGTTGTGGTATTTTGCATTGCTAATAAGGAAATTCTTTGGCTGTAAATGCAATTGCTGTTGCTACACATTTCCTTTCTCCAAATCTTAGGAATATTGTGATTTTCCTACTTCGATAATTGTATTTCGATGTGTTTGATAATGCCTGACATTGTAGACCATCGGAGCGGTTGTATTTAATTTTTTTATATGAAAGAGGTTTACTTCAATGACTATTTGAAGCTGTTTTTTATAATAGTTTTCCCTCAAATCTTTTATATACCTATTTAATATAATTTATGACATAAAAATACTATTATCATGAAAAAAAATATTTTTTATACGATGCGGGGTGCGACAGTCTGTTGGCGTGCTTTGTTAGATGGTTGGCGTCAGACATTTATTTTTTGTCTGCTGTTTGGACTGATGTTATTTACCGGAAATATTACGATTGCTCAAAATATCAAAGGAATTGTGCCGGTACAGTATCCTATTAGTGGTTCCGGGGTTGATGGAGATGCCTGGGCACATGAGCCTATTAGTACTATTTATGAGAATGTAGGGGATTTGTTTGATAGACAATTTGGTAATCCTATGTACCCTGGGGATGTGGTAAATAATGGAGTCCTGGATTTTTCGAATGGGTCACTTCTTTATCCGGGGTTTACATTCTTTTTACAAGATCGTTATGTTGATGATTTAACCATTTTTACTTCTTCTAATAAAATTAATGATAATCCAAATACTTATACTTGGGGGCCGGGATCTTCGCCTAATAAAAATGAGATTCAAAATGCCGGAGCTCATTTTTCTTATGGTAGTCCCTCTGTGACCGGAGGAGTAAGTGTTGATGGATTGACTTTTGTGAATGGAACAAGTAGACAAGGTGTTTCAACTGATTTATGGTGTCTCTTTGCTGGTGATCGTCAGGTTACTAATGGAAGTAGCTATATTGATTTTGAGTTTTTACAAAAACCCTTAACTATAACCGGAGCTACATTTGGACCGGTAGATCCTAATACAGGTATAGCACCAATTACCGGTGGTAGTGGAGCGTTTTCTAGTTTGGGTACAGATGGAGGGCGTACAGTTGGCGATATATTAATCACTATTGAGTTTACTCAGGGAGGTGGAGACGCAACAGTTGTAATTCGAGTTTGGAAAGCAAAAGCCGGAGGAGGATTTGAGTATGTCGTAGTGCCTAATGATACTTTTCCTGGAAATATTTTCTGTACGAATAATAGTGTAACTACCACAGTACCTTTTGATGCTTATGGTGTTACTCCGGGGACTTATGCACCAAACCAATGGGCTGAAGGGGCAATTAACTTAACAGAAGTATTTAAAAATACAAGTCCTAATGATCCTTGTTTTAATATTAGTACTCTGTTTATTAGAACCCGTTCTTCAGGAAATTCGGCTCAATCAGAGTTAAAAGATTTTCCTGGAGCTCCTATTCAATTGAATTTGAATTTGATTCCAATTGCGAATGCAGGAGCTGATTTTACCAAAACCTGTACTTCTAACCCGACAGGTAAAATGATTGGAGAAACTCCGGAAGCCGGATTTACTTATTCCTGGTCACCAACAACTGGTTTGAGTGATCCTAATATTGCAAATCCAATTGCTAATCCAACGGAAAATACTACTTATACAGTTACTAAAACTAAAACAGGTACGGTATGTAGTAATATGGATAGTGTGGATGTAACGGTTAATGTTGCTCCGCCAAATGCAGCAGCAGGAGATGATAAAGTGCTGAATTGTACGATAACTTCGATTGCCTTGAGTGGTTCTTCTTCAACAGCAGGAGCTACTTTCGCCTGGGTTGCCAGCAATGGAGGACATATTGTTTCAGGTGCAAATACAGCAACACCAACAGTTGACATGGCTGGTACTTATACCTTAACAGTTACTGATCCGGCTAATGGCTGTACAGCTACTGATGTTGCTTTAGTGACTCTAAATAATACTCCTCCTAATGCTAATGCAGGAGCAGATAAAGTATTGACTTGTACTATAACTTCAATTGCTTTGAGTGGTTCTTCTTCAACAGCAGGAGCTACTTTTGCCTGGGTTGCCAGCAATGGTGGACACATAGTTTCCGGAGCCAACACTGCAACACCAACAGTTGATATGGCTGGTACTTATACTTTAACGGTTACTAATCCGGCAAATGGCTGTACCGCTACCGATGTTGCTTTAGTGACTCTAAATAACACAGCACCAAATGCTAATGCAGGAGCTGATAAAGTATTGACTTGTACTGTAACTTCGATTGCTTTGAGTGGTTCTTCTTCGACAGCAGGAGCTACTTTTGCCTGGGTT
>NZ_NASZ01000030.1 GCF_014596575.1 Flavobacterium pokkalii
AATAATCAAGTAGTTTCTAATACCGGTTTGAAAGCGGGAACTTATACCCTAACGGCTACGGCAGCTGGTGGTAACGCAGAACAAACTTGTACGGCTACGACTACTGTAGTTATTTCTCAACCAACATCCGCTTTAAGCGCAACAGCAACAATTGTTAACAACAACAACTGTGTAGGATGCAGTAATGGTTCTATAAATCTCACTGTACAAGGTGGTACTGCACCATATTCTTTCACTTGGTCTAATGGAGCAATTACAGAGGATATTTCTGGTTTACCTAAAGGCCAATATAATGTAACAATAAGTGATAAAAATAGCTGTAGCGTTACATACACTTATTATATAACTGAATCAGGAATTGAACTTCTTAAAGATGCAGTTTATGTAGATAGTAATAATGATGGAAAAACAAATATAGGAGACAATATTGTTTATAATTTTGTTGTAAAAAACACAGGAAATGTTACTTTAACAAATGTTAGTATTACTGACAATAAAGCAACTGTTACAGGAGGACCAATAGCTACACTTGAAGCTGGTGCATCTGACAGCACTACATTTACTGCTACTCATGCAATCACTCAGGATGATATCAATAGAGGGGTGTTTTACAATTTAGCATTAGCTAATGCTAAAGATTCTGAAAACATTAATGTTAACGATACTTCTTCAGATCCTACTCCTTGTACAATTTGTCCTAAAGATCCTGAATGTACTGACTGTACTATTACGGTTTTACCTCAGACTCCAGAATTAACTGTTGACAAAACAGCAGTAGTTAATACACGTGATACAACCAGCGATGTTTATACTTTTGTTGGAGATGTTATTAACTACACCATAACGGTAACCAACACAGGTAATGTTAGTATTTACAATGTTCTAGTAAAAGATCCTCTAACCGGTTTAGATACAACTAATGAACCTTTTGTTTTAAACCCAGGAGAATCCAAAGAATTTACTCAAAGTCATACAATAACCCTGGCTGATTTGCAAGTAGATAGCATTACTAATATCGCTACCGCAAATGGTGTTACACTAGGCAACACTCCTGTTGAAGGTGAAGATAGTGTAATTGTTGAAAAAGCAGGAGTATTAGGCTGTGGAACTATCCTTGTTCACAATGCATTTACACCAAATAATGATAATATTAATGAAGTATTCAAAATCGACAACATTGATGACACACTTTGTTATCCTGAAAACTCAGTTGAAATTTACAACAGATGGGGAATATTAGTTTACGAAACTAAAGGATACAATAACGAAGATAAAGCCTTCAAAGGTTTTTCTGAAGGAAGGGTTACTGTAGATAAATCTGCAGGATTACCGGACGGTACTTATTTCTATATTCTAAACTATACCTCTGTAGGATTACAAGGTGAAATTACAGCTAAAAAACAACAAGGATATTTATACCTAACTAGATAAGAACTCAAATCTAATTACCAGAGGTTTATTTAAACCTCTGGTTATAAAAACCAAGTCAGATGAAAACAAAAATACTACTAATCGGTTTGATGTTTGTAACATTGGTAAATTACGCACAACAGGATTCGCAATTTACTCAATACATGTACAACACTATAAATGTAAATCCCGCTTATGCCGGTTCCAGAGGTGCAATGAGTATCTTTGCCTTGCATCGTACGCAATGGGTAGGATTAGACGGAGCTCCAACTACTAATACTGTTTCCATTAACACACCTTTCAATAACAGCAGGTTAGGTTTAGGTGTTTCATTAGTTAATGATAAAATAGGACCAACACACGAAAACACTTTTTCAACAGATTTGTCCTACACCATTCCTACATCAGAAACCATGAAACTTTCATTTGGTGTTAAAGCATCTCTGAACATGTTTGATTTAGATCCAAGCAGACTAAATCCTGATCAACAAGACCCTAAACTTTATGGTTATAATAATGAAATTTCGCCAAATATTGGAGCAGGTATTTATCTACATTCGGACAAAGCTTATGTAGGTCTTTCTATTCCTAATTTCATTCAGTCTAACCGATACGATGATAACGATGTAAAAGTTTATAAAGAAAAAATAAGTTATTATTTAATTGCCGGTTATGTGATGGATTTGAATTACAATCTTAAATTCAAGCCAGCTTTGCTAACCAAAATGGTTCAGGGAGCTCCTTTACAAGTGGATGTTTCTGGTAACTTTATGTTTTTTGACAAATTAACTGCCGGTATTGCTTACAGATGGAGCGCTTCGGTAAGTGCAATGGTAGGTTTTCAGGTATCTGACGCCTTATACATTGGATATGGATATGATTTAGAAACTACGAAATTGGATAATTACAATTCTGGTTCTCATGAGGTTTTCTTGAGATATGAAATATTCAAGAAAAATAATAAAATTACAACTCCAAGATTCTTCTAAATACTACTATCATGAAAAAAAATATACTCCTTTGCATAGCTGCGGTAAGTGTTTTTTCATTTAACATTTATTCCCAAAAAACCAAGTTGGCTAACGCCGATAAAAAGTATGACAACTATGCCTACATAGATGCCATTAAAACCTACGAAAAAGTCGCCGAAAAAGGATATAAATCAGCTCCTATGTTTGAAAAAATAGGAAATGCTTATTATTTCAATGGCGAGTTAGAAAAAGCTGTAAAATGGTATGCCGAACTTTTTGCCATGCCGGATACTACCATTGAAGCTCCTTATTACTATCGTTATGCACAATCGCTTCGCGCTATTGGTGATAACGATAAAGCGGATCAAATATTAAAAGAATTTGAAAAGATTTCTGCTAATGACAGCAGAGCAAAACTTTTCAAAGCCAACACCAATTATTTGGATGAAATTAAAGCCAATTCAGGGAGGTACAAAATAGAAAATGCGGCCATAAATTCACAATATTCTGATTATGGTTCCAGCTTTTATAACAACAAAATTGTTTTTACCTCTGCCAGAGATACCGGAAGCTTGGGACAAAGAAAACACACCTGGACCGATCAACACTTTACCAATTTATACAGTGCTGATTTAGGTGAAGATATGAGTCCTTCAAATCCTGTAAAATTCAACAGAGATTTAAAATCTAAATTCAATGAAGCTACTCCTGTTTTTACCAAAGACGGCAAAACGGTTTACTTTACCAGAAACAATTACCTAAAAGGGAAAAAAGGTAAAAATGAAAACGGAATTACCTTAGTAAAACTTTACAAAGCAACATTAGAAGGAGAAAATTGGACTAACATTCAACCACTTTCTTTTACAAGTGATAGTTTTAGTACCGCACATCCAACCTTAAGTCCGGACGAAAAAACCTTGTATTTTGCTTCTGATATGCCTGGCACATTAGGACTATCCGATATTTTTAAAGTACAAATTAACGAAGACGGCTCTTTTGGAACACCGGTAAATCTTGGCCCAACAATCAATACAGAAGGTCGTGAAACTTTTCCATTCGTAAGTCAGGAAAACGAACTTTACTTTGCCTCTGACGGGCATCCGGGTGTAGGTGGCTTAGATATTTTTATGTCTAAAATTAATGATGATGGTTCATTAAACAGAGTACAAAATATCGGAATGGATGCCAATTCTCCTAAAGATGATTTTGCTTATATCATAGATACTAAATCCAGAAAAGGATTTTTGTCATCAAACAGAGACGGAGGACAAGGTTATGATGACATTTATCAATTTTTAGAAACCAGAAAACTCATTTGCGAGCAAGAATTGTACGGAGAAATCACCGACTCAGAATCTAAAATCCCCCTTCCTAATGCCAAAGTTACTTTATTTGACAAAAGGATGAAAGTTTTAAAAACAGTTAATGCTGACGACAAAGGTACTTACAGTTTTATGGTTGAATGTAGTAATATGTACACCGTAAGAGCTGAAAAAGAAGATTACAACACTAATGAAAAACAAGTAAGCATTCCTTATGAAAATGGAAAAACATATTTACCTATTGCTTTAGAAAAAGACCAATGTAAAGTAACTATAGGGGATGATTTAGGAAAATGTTTTGGTATTAGAAACATTTATTTTGACTTAGATAAATCTAATATTCGAACTGAAGCAGCTTTGGATTTAGAAAAAATATTAGATGTTTTAAACCAATATCCTAACATGAAATTGGATATTCGCTCTCATACTGATAGCCGTGCTTCTTTTAAATACAATGAAGCTTTATCCGATAGAAGAGCTAAATCTACAATTGCCTGGTTAATTAAAAACGGCGTAAGTCCGGATCGTTTAACCGGAAAAGGTTATGGCGAAACCCAATTAGTAAACAGATGTTCAGATGGCGTTAAATGTACTGAAGAAGAACACCAAATGAACAGAAGAAGTGAATTTATAATTACAGCGCTTTAACAGAATACTTTATTACCTAACCTCGGAAAATGTTTCCGAGGTTTTTTTATCTCCAAAATTTAAACAAGTACCAACTTATAAAGTTGGAAAAACAACAATTCCATTAGTAAATATAAAACTACAAAAACTCCTTTTGGAAGTACAATTGAGCCTAAAAATCAAAAAAAGACATTGATTTTGTGTAACATATACTTTTTTCTATTAAATTTAGCGACCGTTTATCGATAATTATTATCAATACGGAAATTTTAAAACAAAAAAAATTACATCTAAATAAAATAGTATGGTTAAATTTTATAAAAATGTAATATGAAAGTAGCCCCAATCTTCTTTTTCATGTTAGCAGCTTTATTCAATAAAGCAAATGCTCAAAATCCAAAAGTTTACATCACTGACAAAATAAGTGATAGTTATGCTTATGTAAATGTGACCAAGACCTACGAACGTGTTGCCGAAAAAGGATACAAATCGATTGATTTATTCCAAAAACTGGGAAATGCCTTTTATGCCGACAGAAACATGGAAAAAGCCGCCCGATGGTATGGAGAATTATTTGCAATGACAGCCGATTTAGATGCTTTATACTACAACCAATATGCGAACTCTCTTTATGCGATTGGAGAAAATGAAAAAGCAAATTCCATTTTGGAAAAATTAAGTCAAAAGACAAGTCCAACCAGAAACAAATAGTTTTAACTAAAAACTACTTCTCTTTTAAAAAACACAAACCAAAATAAATTAACCAAACTTAAAAAGGCTATTTCTACTTTTGAAATAGCCTTTTTAAATTAAGTTAGTCACCATTACATTTCTTTCAACTAAAAGAATAAAAAAGTCTGTAACTTGGGGAAATTACAGACTTTCTTTTTTAATACTTAAGAAGGATAGATTTGGGGCTTATCTTTCTTTTGCATTTTCAAACCAAAAAAACTAATCAATTTTTGCAAAAATATTAGTATAATACAGTTTTCCTGTTGCTGCATCTTTTCTAATAGAAATACCAAAATGAGTATAATTACCTTCAATATTTGCTTTATGAGCAGGACTATTTAACCAAGCGTTTACAGCAGATTGAGGACTGCTAAAGTTATAAGCGATATTTTCTCCTACCGTTTTAGCACCTAATACTTTCATAATGTTATTAGCACGATCAACAAAACCATCATGGCTTGGGGCTTTTTGATCTATCATATAATAATCGTGCTCTTCAGATTTATAAGAAATGTGATTGATTTTTTCTAAAGGATTCAAACCAATACTAATTCTGTAATCATTAATCAATTTCAACGTTTCTAACTCATTATCAGCGTAAGTGTAATTTTCAACAATTACAGAACTTGTTGAATCAGCAGTTTCTTCTGTTGTATCTGAAGAACAAGAATTCATTGTAAATATCACTGTCAATAGTAACATTAACTTGAGTAAATTTACTTTCATAAGCTAGTAGTTTAAGTTTAAAGTAGATGTGGGGCAAACACTTTAAATAAGTTAGTTTTTGTTTTATTTCTTACTCAAACATACAACATTTTATCGTTAAACTACAAAAAAAATCGATGAAATACACTTTTTTTAATTAATGCAATTATTTTTCCTACATTACGGTGCTAATCTTTCGATTTTCCAGGAATAATCATTTTGAACAGAATATCGAATTCGATCATGCAAACGATTAGCTCTTCCCTGCCAAAATTCAACTACCACAGGACGAACTAAATAGCCTCCCCAATGTTTTGGTCTTAGAATTTCTTTTTTATCATAAGCCGCTTCTAATTCCTTTAAATTATGCTCTAAAAATTCACGGGAAGGAATCACCTCACTCTGATTAGAAACAATTGCCCCCAGTTTACTCCCATCCGGTCGGGAATCAAAATAATTATCCGAAACCATATCTGAAGTCTTTTCGGTTATTCCTTTTATGATTACCTGACGCTCGGCAGTGTGCCAAAAAAAAGACAAACAAACATTTGGATTTTGTTCGATTGCCTTTCCTTTTTCCGAATTGTAATTGGTATAAAAAACAAAACCTTCTTCGGTGTATTTTTTCAGAAGCACTACCCTCGCCTTTGGAAATCCGTCCAGTCCAAAAGTAGAAACAGTCATCGCGTTTACTTCATTATCGCCTCCTAAGTCTTCCACTTCATGAAACCAACGATGAAAAAGATTAATCGGGTCTTCCGGAATATTCGATTCTAATAATTCACTTTTTTCATAAGATCTTCTGTAATTACTTAAATCTTCCATAATACTTTATTTTATACTATTTAATGCTAATTTATAAATCAAATGTTAGTTCGTCATCGGCTAACAAAACATTCGAAAAAACGGTTTCTGCTTCTTGCTTAAACAAATCAATCGAATCATAACGCGTGGAATAATGCCCTAAAATAAGCTGTTTCACTTGAGCTTTTTGAGCAATTGTAGCGGCTTCAATGGCAGTGGAATGCATGGTTTTGGACGCTAAATTTTCTTCCGATTGCAAAAACGTTGCTTCGTGATACAAAACATCAGCATTCTCAATTATAGGAAGCATTGTTTCGTTATAACTCGTATCCGAACAAAAAGCATAACTCTTTGGCTTTTCAGGATCAAAAGTCAATTCTTCGTTTGGAATAAGCGTTCCGTCTTCTAAATAAATATCTTTTCCGTTTTTGATATTTTGATAATAACAGCGTTCAATTTCATATTCCTGTACGGCGGCAATATTTAATTTTCGTTCTTCTACTTTTTCCTGAAACAAAAAACCATTGGTATAAACGCGGTGTTTTAAAGGAATTGTTTTTACCAATACCTTATCATCTTCATAAATAACTTCTGATTCTTTATTTTCTAATTCATGAAAATGCAATCCGAAATTAGGCCAGGAATTAGACAAACGCAATTGGAGTTTGATGATTTCTTTGATTCCTTTTGGACCATAAATATGTAAATCATTATTCCGATTTAACAATGAAAAAGTAGAAATCAAACCTATTAAACCAAAAAAATGATCTCCATGTAAATGAGAAATGAAAATCTGGTTTATTTTAGAAAATTTGATTTTGTTTTTGCGAAGTTGTACCTGAGTACCTTCACCACAATCAATAAGGAAAAGACGGTTTTTAATTTCTAATACCTGCGAAGTAGGATTGGTAAGTGTACGGGGAGTTGCGGCATAACAGCCCAGAATAGTTAATTTCAAAGTTTATTGAGTTAACGGGTTATTTGCTTAATCGTTACCTGGAACATCATTCGATTAAACCCTAAACGAATAAACAATTAAACTATTTAAAAGCCTAAATCTCTTTCAATTTCTTCCATCTCAATGATGTCATGCGCTTCTAACAAAGAGGGAACAACAGTAAATTTTTCAGGCAATGCATTGTAATCAAAATCAGAAACCACTACCACAAATGATTTTTTGGCTTTTTTATGTTGTTTAGACAAAGGCAAAAACAATTTTAAATCATCTACTTCCAGTTCATCCCTGTAACCTAACAAGTCAATAATAATGTTATGATTTTCAAAACTTTTATATTGATCGGTAACCTTATTTAAAAAGGAAGTAAAATCACCCTGAGTATCTTTAATTGTAATAGTATGTTCTTTTTGATCTACTTTCATGATGCCTAATTTTAAGATTACAAGAATCTAAAGTTACTAAGATTTTTTTACTTACTGAATTTTTGATGCCAAAAGATAAATCACCGCCATCCTAATGGCTACTCCGTTTTCCACCTGATTCAAAATAACCGATTGTCCGGAATCAGCCACTTCAGAAGTAATTTCAACACCGCGGTTAATAGGTCCCGGGTGCATGATGACAATTTCTTTATTTAAGGATTCTAACAAGGCTTTATCCACACCATATTGTTGTGCATATTCTCTTGTAGAAGGGAAATAATTCACATCCATTCTTTCGTTTTGCACACGCAACATATTGGCCACATCACACCATTCTAAAGCTTTTCTCAAATTAGGCTCTACTTTTACTCCTAAAGATTCAATATGTTTTGGAATCAAAGTTTTTGGACCGCAAACTTTTACTTCGGCGCCCTGCATTTGCAAAGCATAAATATTAGACAGCGCTACTCTGGAATGCAGAATATCACCCACAATAACCACTTTTTTCCCGGCAACATCGCCTAACTTTTCTCTTATAGAATAACTATCTAATAAGGCTTGTGTAGGATGTTCATGCGCACCGTCACCAGCGTTTACAATACTTGCTTTTACATTTTGTGACAGGAAATGAGCCGCACCCGGATTAGAATGGCGCATCACCACCATATCCACTTTCATCGAAAGAATATTATTTACAGTATCAATTAGCGTTTCCCCTTTTTTAACCGAAGATTGAGCTGCCGAAAAACTGATGACATCGGCTGAAAGTCGTTTTTGAGCTAATTCAAAAGAAAGTTTGGTTCGGGTACTGTTTTCAAAAAATATGTTAGCAATAGTAATATCGCGTAACGAAGGCACCTTCTTAATCGGACGATTAATGACTTCTTTAAAATGATCTGCAGTTTCAAAAATAAGGTCTATATCATTTTTGTTAATGTATTTGATACCTAATAAATGATTTACGCTTAATTCTTTCATTCTTTATTTTCTGTTTATTTGTTTACTTGTTTAATCATTTATCTTTCCTTTTTACGATTAAACAATTAAACGACTTAACGATTAATCTATTAATTGGTAACTAAATATACCGCATCTTCACCATCATTCTCCTTCCAACTCACCCTTACCTTTTCATCATTAATAGCATCCACCTGTCTTCCGCGATAATCCGGCTGGATAGGCAAATTACGACTAAAACGTCTGTCGATTAATACCAGTAATTCTATTTCTGAGGGGCGACCAAAAGACTGTACCGCCGTTAAAGCCGCACGAATGCTTCTTCCGGTATATAACACATCATCAATAAAAATTACTTTTTTATTCTCTAAAATAAAATTGATATTGGTTTTATTAGCTTCTAAAGGTTTCTCGGTTCTTCTGAAATCATCTCTGAAGAAAGTAATATCCAAATAGCCTAATTTAATCTCGGGAGTTTGATATTCTTTTTCTAAAACTTCTTTCAAACGTTCTGCTAAAAAAGTTCCTCTTGGCTGAATACCAATCAAAACAGTATCTTTAAAATCAAGGTGTTTTTCAATGAGCTGACAAGCCAAACGATGAAGAATGATATTGACTTCCTTGGAATTGAGCAAAACTTTTTGAGTCATAGTAAAGAATTAGGTTGGGTCATGCAAAAATAGCATTTTTTTTAAGCCGTTTTTTAATTCTGTTTAAAAAGCACAAAAAAACCGTCTCAAATTACTTTAAGACGGCTTGTATTATTGTTTGTCAATCAATTACAGATTGTACATTTTCTTTCTTTGTTCCTGAATTTTCTCGTCATCCAAATATTCGTCAAAAGTCATGTAACGGTCAATCACTCCGTTTGGAGTCAGCTCCACTACCCTGTTACCTACCGTTTGTGCAAACTCGTGGTCATGAGTCGTAAAAATTACCGAACCTTTGAAGTTTTTCAAGGAATTATTGAAAGCCGTAATCGACTCCAAATCCAAGTGGTTTGTTGGTTCGTCTAACATCAAAACATTGGCACGCTCCATCATCATTCTCGAAATCATACAACGCACTTTTTCCCCTCCTGATAACACATTACTGGTTTTTAAAGCCTCTTCTCCGGAGAAGATCATTTTTCCAAGGAATCCTCTAATGAAAACTTCATCACGCTCTTCTTCAGTTTTGGCATATTGACGTAACCAATCCACTAAAGTCAATTGATTTTTAAAGAATTCATGGTTTTCAGCAGGCAAATAAGCCTGATTAGTAGTAATTCCCCAATCGTAAGTTCCGGAATCCGCTTTTTGATTAGCGTTCAAAATTTCATAAAAAGCCGTTGTAGCGCGGGAATCTTTAGAGAACAACACAATTTTATCTCCTTTTGCCATATTCAAATCGACATCTTTGAATAAAAGTTCACCGTCTATCGAAGCGCTTAAATTTTGCACATTCAAAATCTGATCTCCGGCTTCACGCTCCTGATCAAAAATAATCGCAGGATAACGACGGCTGGATGGTTTGATTTCGGCAATATTCAACTTCGAAATCATCTTTTTACGGGAAGTAGCCTGTTTAGACTTCGCCACATTCGCAGAAAAACGACGAATAAACTCCTCCAATTCCTGTTTCTTCTCCTCTGCTTTCTTATTTTGTTGCGCTCTTTGTTTAGCGGCTAACTGACTGGATTCGTACCAAAACGTATAGTTTCCGGAATAATGGTTGATTTTTCCAAAATCGATATCCGAGATATGTGTACAAACCGCATCCAAAAAGTGACGGTCGTGAGATACTACAATTACTGTATTTTCATAATTAGCTAAGAAATTCTCTAACCAGGCGATTGTTTCAAAATCCAGGTCATTCGTAGGCTCATCCATAATCAACACATCAGGATTTCCGAAAAGTGCTTGTGCCAAAAGCACACGTACTTTCATCTTTCCTTCCATATCCGACATCAAAGTATAATGAAATTCTTCACCAATTCCTAAGTTAGACAACATCGCAGCGGCATCCGAATCGGCATTCCAACCGTTCATTTCTTCAAATTGCACCTGCAATTCTCCAATTCTGTCCGCATTGGCATCATTGTAATCCAAATACAATTCGTCCATTTCTTTCTTAACAGCATACAGGACTTTATTTCCCATAATTACCGTTTCCAGTACAGTATGCTCATCAAACATATTGTGGTTTTGGTTTAAAACCGACATACGCTTGCCCGGTTCTAACTGAACGTGACCTGAAGTTGGATCCAGTTCGCCTGAAATTATTTTAAGAAAAGTAGATTTTCCGGCACCGTTAGCCCCAATAACTCCATAAATATTACCGTGTGTGAAGGTAGTATTTACTTCGTCAAACAAAATGCGCTTACCAAACTGAACTGATAAATTATTTACTGTTAACATGAATAGCTTTTATAAAATTTGCTGCAAAAGTACAAAAAAATAGCTATTTATCGGAATGGTTTGCAAAGTTAGATTTTATATTTATTTGTAGGAATATTTTAATATATTTGAAAAAAAATTAACTTATTATTTAGTCGATACACACAAAAGGAATGGATTACCCCAATAAGTGAGTAAAAAACTAAGTATATAAACAAGTTTAGTTGTAATTACCAAGACGAACTTAGAAGTAAACATAATACAATGGGAATATTTATAAATCAATTCAAAGAACATATTACTAAATTCTCAACATCACCATTTTTATTCATTGGTTCCGGATTTTCAAGACGTTATTTAGGACTTCCAACCTGGGAACTTTTATTAATGGAAGTTTGTGAAGAATTGAAGTTACCAAAGCCTTATAATTTTTACAAATCAAATGCAGATTCACAACTTCCAAAAATTGCGTCATTAATTGGTAACGAATTCAATGAGATATGGTGGAGCAGCCCAGAGTTCAAATCTAGCCGAAAAGATTTCGAAGCAGTGGCGGAAACTAAATATTCTCCGCTAAAATATGAAGTTGCAAAAAAAATAAACAATAAAACTGCATTGCTCACTAACGATCTTGTAGAAAAGGAGATCAAGTTACTTAAGAAAATTAATATTGATGGAATCATAACAACGAATTGGGATCAATTATTAGAGCAAACATTTCCAGATTTTAATAAATTCATTGGTCAAGAAGAACTTATATTTTCTGAACTGTATTCGATTGGCGAAATTTACAAAATTCACGGTTGCTCATCTAATGCCAATTCCCTAGTGCTCACTGAAGAAGATTATCAAAATTTTGAAGAAAGAAATGAATATTTGGCTGCAAAACTACTTACAATTTTTATAGAGAATCCAATTATATTTATTGGTTATAGTCTTGATGACAAGAACATACAGTCAATCTTAAAATCAATAATTAAATGTTTGACAAAAGATAAAATAGAAAAACTAAAAGACAGATTGATTTTTTGTCAATGGAGTCCAACAGCGACAAAGACAACGATAATTGATAGTACAATTTTAATTTCTGACACCGTAATCCCACTTAAATTAATTACACTGAATGATTTCATTGAAGTCTACACAATACTTGCTAACAACAAACGAAAACTTCCTACGAAAATTCTTAGACAAATGAAGGGTATGGTTTATGACTTTGTAAAATCAAATTCTTCAAAATCTAAAATATACGTAACGGACAATCTAGATGACATTGAAAATATTCATGAAGCTGAATTTGTTTACGGTGTTGGATTGAAAGAGCGTTTTGCGGAAGTTGGAATTAAAGGTATCGAATTAAAAGATGTACTCGCCGATGTAGTAGTTTCTAGAAATTGGGATTCTCAAAAAATCTCCACTCTATGTTTACCATTTTTACTTGGAAAATATATTCCATATTTTAAACATTTAGATTCTGCAGGACTTTTAAATGAAAATGGAAAACTTGACGAGAATATTGATATATCACAGTTTTCACCTGAATTTATAAAAAAAGTAAATGATGTAAAATTAGAAACCTTTTATCCAACAGGAAGCTATGTTAAGAAAAAAGCTGAAATCAATAGAACTTTTACAACTTTCAAGCAATTGGTGGAAACAGGAAATGATTTACATATTTTAATATATACCCCCTTATTAGCTGTCAAAAAGATAAATCTTGATGATATGAAAAGATATCTAGAAGATAATATCCGATTGATTAATGATAGCAAACTAGGAACGCATTTTCGAAAATTAATTTGCTTGTATGATTATTTATTATTTCAAAGTAACTGCAACAAACTCCGATAGCACATATCTACAATCCGTGTCCGTAACAATGAGCAACTTTATCGCATTACTTAATGAGATGCTTCCTTCGTCAGCATGACAAGATTGCAGCACTTAACTAAGTTTTAAAAAATCTCAATAAAACATATTAGCTCAAAAATAATCTGTGAAAGAAAAATATTCGAATATAACATTCAAAATATTGATTTTGATTCCAATTGTATCTATTTTATTTGCTGTAGATTTATTTATACTACCTCAGAAACAAATAAACGATAAAATCACAGAATATAGTGAAATTATTGTGTCTCATCGAGGGAAATTTAGCACTCATACTTCTAAAGAATTACTTGGATATAAATATTACACTCAAAAAGGCTACGAATTTGCTGTAAACAAAACTTTTATTAAAGAAAACGGAATCACTTTAAGTATAAGCTATATTTTTCAAAACATTAGTAATGTAAAAACTATAAATAAAGAATATTCTGAAGAATTGATGTCAGGGTTAAATGGAGCTTGTTTTTATATTGCAATAGGTTTACTAATAACATCAATAATTAGTTTATTTTTACTAAAATTTAGTTCTACTTTATCTGAAAATGGCTTTCAAAATATCATTTTATCAAATGCATTTTTAGCCATAATATTTTTTTATTTATTGTTAATCTATAATTGATTTCAACTTCTTTAGAAGAATAGATTAAAGAAATTCCCCCAGCTCGTGCGCGAATCCTTTCGCGTTCGAACACAATCAAAATCAATAACAAGTTATTCAAAAAAAACTCGTTTATCTAAACTATCAGATAAACGAGTTTTTTTCACATTTGACAACTTTCATAAAGTAGTCAAATGTGAAAAAAATTATTCTGCCAACTTCTTCAAACTCTCATAAATGGCCAGTTCCACATCGGCAGAATTACGTTCATTCAGCAATTTTAGATTTTCCTGAATTAGCGTTTTATTGAGTGCTTTTTTGTTTTCTAAGTTGGCCACTAATTCAACAGCAATGGTGCTTAACTGCTGCGCCATTGGTAAAACTGGTTGAATTAAAGGCGCATTTTTGCTAAAAACAATCAACTCATCATTCATATTAATCCACTGCTTCAAATAATAAATAATCTCACTTTGCGACAGCTCATCTTTATCAATCAGATATCGATTAACTGCTTTATTAAACTCATAAGCATCAGGAGCATCAGCATTACAGGCATCGGCAAATAAGGTTAAAGGCGAAAACATAAAATATTTTTTTCCGCCACCGTTGCGTTTGTACACTTTATAAGGTTCGCAAATTTTGGTAAAATCATTCAGCGCTTTAGTACCCTGATAATTAGCAATATTTCTCAAAATCACTTCTTTATTTCGAATGTGTGTTAAACCAATTTCTTCCAGTCGAAACGAAATTTTTTTCAGCCTTTTGTGCATACTTTCCAAATTTGTCACTGTATCATTCGACCATAATCTTTCGGCAATGGCAGCTGTTCGGGGCCAAATTCTGGAATCTATCGTCAGTGGCGTTACTAGTTCACTCCACATGGTTGCTTCGCCCCCCAGAACTCTTGCTTTTTCTGCTGCGGTAAAATCAACATTTTTCGGCATCGGATCATTCAAATAATGAGAATCTACCGAAAGCATTAAATCGATATAATAACCATTAGACAAAACTGTTTGATAACCGTTTTTCACAGCCTTAACAACAGCCTCACCCGGCTTCATCCCTTCGTTTACGCCCCGCCAGGCATGAATAATCGCTTCTTTAGACATGTCTTGGGTCATAATTTCCTCCCATCCCATTACTTGCTTTCCATGTTTTTTTAACATGGGAACTAATTTCATATTGAAATACGTTTGCAAATCATGATTGGTTTTCAAATGATTTTTCTTTTTAAATTCCTGAATTTTCGGATTAGAATCCCATTCTTTGCCATTATTTTCGTCGCCACCAATGTGAAAATAAGGACTTGGAAACAACGGACAAACTTCATCAAAAATTTCGCTTAACAATTGATAGGTTTTAGGATTAACTGGATCTAGCGTCGGATTATGAATTCCTGATTTTACCGAAACAGAATAAGCGGTTTGATTGTCTGTTTTACTGCCAATTTCCGGGTAAGCCGTTAGTATTGCCGAAGCATGTCCCGGAACGTCAATTTCCGGAACAACCATAATTCCTTTCTCATTGGCATATTGTACCACGTCTTTGATTTCTTCCTGAGTGTAAAAAGAACCATTAGAAGCCAATTCGGTTAATTTAGGATGTTTTTTAATTTCAATGCGCCATCCCTGATCATCAACTAAATGCCAATGAAAAACATTCATTTTCATCGCGGCCATTCCGTCCAAATTTCGTTTAATAACATCTACCGGCTGAAAATGTCTGGCTTCATCAATCATTAAACCACGCCATGCAAACCTGGAATTATCATTAATTTCAACCGAGGGAAAATAAAACTGAGTTCCATTATTATGAAGCAATTGACATAAAGTTTCTATGGCGTGCATAGCTCCTAAATCGGTAGTTGCATTTATAGTAATTTTATTCGTATTAACTGCTAGTTGGTAACTTTCATCCTCCGTTATGCCTACTTTACCTTCACGCAAACAATTGATTTGCAAGTTAGCTTCAGGAAATTCATTGGTTTTAGTGATAAATCCCTGATTGAAAAACAAGCCGGTACGCTGGTCTAAACGCCTTAAAAACTGAGTAGCAGCTTTAAAAACTCTAGGATTAGGATTTCCTGTAATATTGACTTTAAAGTCCTTATTGAGTAGAAAAACAGCATTTGAAATTTCTATTTTTTGAGGCCACGGCATCAGATTTAATTGGTCTTTTTTTATTTGGGCATTGGAAACAAAAACAAATAATAAAAACGCGGGCAGATATCTCATAATATTCTAAATTTTGACAATCGTAATTTAATCAAATCTTATGACTTCTTAAGATCAAAATTCAAAATCTCTCCATTGAATTTTTAAAGAAAGTAAAAACTTACTTTCACAAAACCAAAAACATGTACAAATCTGTCGAAAGTATGTACAATTATAACGTTTCGTCGAAAAAGCGGATTTTCAGGAGTAAAAAGGAAATCCAAGTTTTTGAAATAAAAAAAATTAAAAATACATTTACCTAAAAACTTCATACAATAAATAGCATTTAACTAAAAAAAACATCTTAAAATTTATGAATTCCGAAAATTCAAATACGAAATGGGGACAGTTTATTTCGCTGGTATCCGTGTTTTTCTTCTGGGGATTTGTTGGTTCAGCCAATGACATTTTAATCCCGGTTTTCAAAAAGGTATTTACCTTATCACAGGTGCAATCGCAATTAGTCGCCTGGGCATTTTATGCCGCCTATTTTGTGGGTTCGATTATCTTCTTTTTAATCTCATTAAAATCCGATGTTTTACAAAAATTTGGATACAAAAAAACATTAGCTGCCGGATTAACACTCTCAGCGTTTGGTTCCTTTTTATTTGTTCCTGCTGCCACAATGGAAAGTTTTACATTTTTCCTGACCGCCCTATTTACGGTTGGCCTGGGTTTTTCTATCCAGCAAATCGTAGCCAATCCGTTAGCGATTAAAATGGGAAGTCCCGCCACAGGAGCACACAGATTAACTCTGGCTGGTGGTGTCAATTCATTCGGAACTACCATTGGAGCTATTTTATTGGGAATCGCATTATTCGGAATGGGAAATAACAAAAAAACAGCCCTTTCATTGGAAGACATTAAATTTCCGTTTATCATTTTAGGCTGCGCTTTTATTGCTGTAGCACTTTTTATGCTTTTCTCCAAAATTGAAGATCCTGTAAAACAGGAAGAAGCTAAAATTGAACACGGACACAAAAACTTCAGCATCTTAGATTATCCGCAGTTGTATTTAGGGATGCTGGCGATTTTTATTTATGTAGGAACTGAAGTTACCATCATCAGTAACCTGCCTGCTTTATTGAAAACAAACGAATTTGGAAATATTTTGGAAGAAGCCATCCCTCCTTTTATTGCTTTGTACTGGGGAAGTTTGATGATTGGTCGCTGGAACGGAGGTGTAAACGTATTCGACACTTCCAAAACCACCAATATGTTGCTTAAATTTATAGTTCCTGCGATTGCTTTTGGCGTAATTATTTTTACCAATATTTTTGCCGAACACGAAGTTTCTGCCTTTTATATTTACCCAATCTGGATTTTATTTTTTATTCTGATGAGTTTTATTGGCGGAAAAAATGCAGGAAAAACACTGATGCTCTTTGGGTTTTCAGGTTTAGCAATGATGTTTATCGGATTAGTTTATCCGGATAGGGAAATTGCCAAATTCTTTTTCATTTCCGGCGGATTATTTCTGTCAATCATGTGGCCATCCATTTTTGATTTGGCTATTGCCGGACTGGGAAAAAACACCGGAAAAGCTTCTTCTTTCTTAATTATGATGATTTTAGGCGGCGGGGTAATTCCGTTAATCCAGGGACGAATTTGTGATTTTGATCTCACTAGTCCGGAAGGTATTTTTGGAATTTCCTGGACACATTTCTCATACATTATTCCTCTTTTAGGTTTTGCCTATCTCGCTTTTTACGGTTTTTATTGCCCAAAAATCCTAAGAAAACAAGGAATAACACATATTGAAACCGAAGGTGGCTCTCACTAACACAAACATGTTTCAACCAACAAAGCCGTCATTTTTGACGGCTTTGTTTATTTTAATCACTATCGAATTTAACCGCAATCGTTTCAATAAATTAATTTTTAAAAATATATTTGTTCCAAATTATTAAAAATGAAAAAACAACTACCCCTACTCGCTCTCTTTTTCTTTATCCTCTCCTGCGGCGTCAAGCAAACCCGTAACTTACTCACTTCCGGAAATTATGACGAAGCCATAGATAACGCCATCAATAATTTGCGCAGCAATAAAGACAAAAAAGGCAATCAGGAATATGTTTATTTACTGGAAGAAGCCTTTTACAAAGCTAAAGAAAGAGACTTAAACCAGCTGAATTTATTGGAACAGGACAAAAATCCGGTTAATCTTGAAAGAATATACAATACTTATATTCAGCTAAATAATCGTCAGGAAAAAATCAAACCTTTACTCCCTTTACGATTATTAAAAGAAGGCAAAAATGCCAAATTTTCTTTTGATAATTACAACAAACAAATCGTTGACAGCAAAAATGCTCTTTCGGAATATTTATACGAAAACAGCAAAGCACTTTTAAAATCAACCAATAAATTAGATTTCAGAAAAGCTTATGACGATTTGGAATATCTGAACCAAATTAATCCCAACTATCAAAACACTTTACAACTACAGGAAGAAGCACTAAACAAGGGAAAATACTATGTAAATGTTGTTTTACGCAATCAAACCAACATGCTTATTCCGATGGATTTACAAAACGATTTACTCGATTTTAACACCTACGGAATGAACGACAAATGGACAGTATATCACAGTACTTTGCAAAAACAAATTAAATACGATTACCAAATTATCGTCAATTTTAGAGATATTGTGATTAGTCCGGAACAAATTAAAGAGAAAGAATTTGTAAAAGAAAAACAAATCAAAGACGGACTGAAAGACCTTTTGGACAAAAACGGCAAACCGGTTAAAGACAGTCTAGGAAAAGTAATCAAAGTAGATAATTTAAAAACAATTGTAATCAGAATTCGGGAATTTAACCAATATAAAGCCTGTCAAGTCGCTGCTAACGTGGATTATCTTGATTTTAAAAACAAACAGCTTTTAAAATCTTTTCCCATCGCAAGTGAATCGGTTTTTAAAAATGATTATGCCACGTACAAAGGCGATAAAAGAGCTACGGAAGAAGCTTATTACCCTTATTTTAGCCGAAAATTAATTCCGTTTCCAAGCAACGAACAGATGGTTTTTGACACCGGAGAAGATTTAAAAGCGAAATTAAAAGGAATTTTAACAAAAAACAGATTTTAATTTCAAATCAAAAACCTAACAATCAATATTTTAACCAAAACTCACAAAAGTTAAAATAAATCATAAAAGCTTACTCAGTTAAAAAAATATGTGTACTTTTGCATCAATGAATTACAAGAGTGCACATATTACCTTTTTGTCACGGTTAAACGGACCGATTACTTCGCCCGAAGTACGGATACTATTCTAGTATCTAAAAATCATTCGTTTAATTATTCATTTTTTATCAGTACCAAATTGAAATTAGAACCGTTATCCGTTGGATTAACTTATCCCGAAAACAAAAAATCACACATTTTATATTCCCACATTTTTTCTTGTTGGTTTTATTATGTTAATTTTGCAGTCAATTTCAAAAAAGGTTTAGTATTAAATTATCATTATTTCACATTTTTTAACCCAAAATTCATCTTTTGAAATGAATATCTCTATTGTTATAGCTCAGGAAGAACATTTTAAGTATGCACAAATTATTTGTGATACGATAGAAACTTCTGCCTTATTGAGAGGAACCGGAATAGCAAAAAGAACTCCTGAATATATCCAGAAAAAAATGACTAACAGAGATGCTGTTATCGCTTTGGATAAAAATGGGGATTTTGCAGGTTTCTGCTATATCGAAAGTTGGCAACATGGAAAATTTGTTGCACACTCAGGTTTGATTGTACATCCTGATTTTAGAAATCTTGGTTTAGCTAAAAAAATCAAAAGCTTTGTATTTGATTATTCCTTACAAAAATATCCGGGAGCTAAAGTTTTTGGAATTACCACAGGATTAGCGGTAATGAAAATCAATTCGGAGTTGGGTTATAAACCGGTACCTTTTTCTGAATTAACCAGCGATCCTACATTTTGGTCCGGTTGTAAAACCTGTACTAACTTTGAAATCTTAAAAAGTAAAGATTACAAAATGTGTTTGTGTACCGGAATGCTTTACGATCCGGCCGAAAAACCAAAAGATCCGCCAAAACATCCTTTTAATGTGAGAATTTGGAACCGATTAAAAAAAATCAAACAGGCTCTTTTTTTAGAAAACAAATAAAACGAACAAAAATAAATTATACATAATCAGCTTGAAGTTAAGTTCCTTTAAACCGAACAGCAGATAGCCCATAGATCCAGAAAAATGAAAAAAGTTGTATTAGCTTATAGTGGAGGTTTAGATACCTCATATTGCCTTAAATATTTAAAAAATGAAAAAGGATATGAAGTTCACACCGTATTAATTAATACAGGAGGTTTTGATGAAGAAGAATTAGCAGCAATTGAAAAAAGAGCCTACGAATTAGGAAGTGCTCAACATGCTAATTTGACCATTCTTGACAAATATTACGATAAAGCAATTAAATATTTGATTTATGGTAATGTTTTAAAAAACAACACCTACCCACTATCAGTAAGTGCTGAGCGTGTTTTTCAGGCTATCGAGGCTATCAAATATGCTAAATCGGTTGGTGCAAGTGCTATTGCTCACGGAAGTACCGGCGCCGGAAACGACCAAATTCGTTTTGACTTAATTTTCCAAACTATCGCTCCGGAAATCGAAATTATCACTCCTATCCGTGATTTGAAATTATCAAGACAGGAAGAAGTAGATTACTTAATAAAAAACGGAGTGCACTATTCTTGGGAAAAAGCACAATATTCTATCAACAAAGGTCTTTGGGGAACTTCTGTTGGAGGTAAAGAAACTTTAACTTCTAAAGATCCGCTACCTGGCGAGGCTTACCCTTCTCAATTACAAAAAGAAGGTGAAGAAAAAGTGACTTTGGAATTCAAAAAAGGAGAATTGATTGCTATCAACGGCGTTGCTGACAAACCATCTAACAATATCGTTGCCTTAGAAAAATTAGCGAATGCGTATGCAATCGGTAGAGATATTCACGTAGGTGATACGATTATCGGAATCAAAGGAAGAGTTGGTTTTGAAGCTGCTGCTCCATTAATTATCATCAAAGCACACCATTTATTAGAGAAACACACTCTTGGTAAATGGCAACAATACTGGAAAGAACAACTAGGAAACTGGTACGGAATGTTATTCCACGAAGGACAGTTCTTAGATCCGGTAATGCGTAACATTGAGACTTTCCTTGAAGACACTCAAAAAACAGTGAACGGAAAAGTATTTGTTTCTTTGAAACCTTACCACTTTTCATTAGACGGAATTGAATCAGAAAACGATTTAATGAACACTGGTTTCGGTCAGTATGGTGAAATGAACAATGCCTGGACATCAGAAGATGCTAAAGGATTCATCAAAATTTTAGGTAATGCTCAAAATATTTTCTCTTCAGTAAATAAAGAGTCTTATGAATAAACTTCTTTTCTAAATGGAAAGGAATTTGTAAAAAAGGTGAATCGAATCTATCATTGAATTCAAAACAAACTTGGACTATGAAAAACAAATTGTTATTATTTTTCCCTATTTTCCTATTATTTATGGGATGTGCGAATGATGCAGAAACAACAACAAAAGAAATTTCAAGTGAAGTTTTATTTTTTGAATTTATCCCTGATACAGGTAATAGTTCGTCTCGATTACATTATGAAATAAAATACACAAATCCTAATGATTTTGCTATTCAAGGTTACACAACTGTTACTTTGAATTACAATGGATTAGTACTAACACCAATAAAAAGACTACCTCAGGATCCATATATCAATATTGAGGCAAATTCTAGTTATACAGAAGTTTATAATGTAGAATCGCCACATGATACCCAATCTCTGAGTCCGGAACAAATCCAGTCTTTTTATGTGAAATTTGTATCAACTAAGTTTACTATTGTAAATGAATAGCCAAAACATTAGAAAAAATAAATAAACTATGATTAAAGTTGGAATAATAGGCGGATCGGGATATACAGCAGGAGAATTAATCAGAATCCTGATGTTTCACCCAAATGCCGAACTAGATTTTGTTTACAGTACTACTAATGCCGGAAAATCACTTTCTATTGCGCATCAGGATTTAATGGGTGATATTGAAATGAATTTTACCGATGTTGTTAATCCTAATGTAGATGTTGTTTTCTTGTGTTTAGGACACGGAAAATCAATTGCTTTTTTAGAGAATAATAAATTTTCTGATACAGCGAAAATTATCGACTTAGGAAATGATTTCCGTTTGACAAAAGATAAAGAATTCGACGGAAAATCATTTGTTTATGGCTTGCCTGAACTAAACAAAACCGATATTCAATCAGCAAATTATATCGCTAATCCGGGTTGTTTTGCAACAGCTATTCAATTGGCTTTATTACCCTTGGCAGCAGATGGAAAATTAACCGAAGATGTTCACATCAATGCTACAACAGGAAGTACTGGTGCAGGTGTAGGCTTGTCGGCTACTTCTCATTTTAGTTGGAGAAACAACAATTTTTCGCACTATAAAGCTTTTGAACACCAACATTTAGGCGAAATCAACCAAAGCATCAATCAGTTACAAGCTTCTTATTCTGATGAATTGATTTTTATTCCTAACAGAGGGGATTTTCCAAGAGGAATTTTTGCTACATTATATACCAAATCAGAAGAGAGTTTAGAAGATTTAGTGGCTAAATACGAGGCTTTTTATAAAGATCAGCCATTTGTAACGGTTACAACCACAAACATCAACGTGAAACAGGTGGTTCAAACCAACAAATGTATCATCAGTTTAATGAAAAAAGGAAACCGGGTGTTAATAACATCAATTATTGATAATTTATTAAAAGGTGCCTCCGGTCAGGCCGTTCAAAACATGAACTTGATGTTTGGACTGGAAGAAACAACTGGATTACACCTAAAACCTTGTGGATTCTAAAAAAGTTTAATCGGTCAATCGTTAAATCGATTAACCGAATAAACGATTAAACATTTAAACTGTAAAAAAATGAACTTATTTGACGTTTACCCATTATATCCTATCACGCCTGTAAAAGCAGTAGATTGCACTATTTACGACGAAAAAGGAACTGAATATTTAGATTTATACTCTGGTCACGGAGTAATTTCTATTGGTCACACCCAACCGGATTATGTGGCTAAAGTAAAAGAGCAATTGGATAATTTGAGTTTTTACTCGAATGCTA
Source organism: Flavobacterium pokkalii (assembly GCF_014596575.1). Taxonomy (GTDB): domain Bacteria; phylum Bacteroidota; class Bacteroidia; order Flavobacteriales; family Flavobacteriaceae; genus Flavobacterium; species Flavobacterium pokkalii. The sequence goes on from NZ_NASZ01000030.1 coordinate 23,158, forward strand.
TCCAAAATCCGTTACAAGTAGAATTAGCTGAAAAATTAGGAAAAGCTTCCGGCTTAACTGATTTTAGTTTATTCTTGTGTAGTTCTGGCGCTGAAGCCAACGAGAATGCTTTAAAACTAGCCTCTTTTCATACGAATAAATCAAGAGTAATTGCTTTTGATAATTCTTTTCACGGAAGAACATCAGCGGCTGTAGCGGTTACCGACAATAAAAAAATTGTTGCTCCATTAAATGCACAACAAGTAGTTACTTTCCTTCCTTTAAACCAAATCGAATTGGTTGAAGCAGAATTACAAAAAGGAGATGTTTGTGCGGTTATCATCGAACCAATTCAAGGTGTGGGTGGTTTAGATCAGGGAACAACCGAATTTTTCCAAGCGCTTGAAAAAGCTTGTAAAGCAAACGACGTTGTTTTAATTTTAGACGAAGTACAATCCGGTTACGGAAGAAGCGGAAAATTCTTTGCTTTTCAACACCACGGAATCAATCCGGATATTGTAACAACTGCTAAAGGTATGGGAAACGGTTTCCCTATTGGAGGCGTTTTGATTTCTCCTAAATTCCAGGCTAGTTATGGTTTATTAGGAACTACTTTTGGCGGAAGCCACTTAGCTTGTGCTGCCGGAATTGCGGTTTTAGACGTGATGGCTGATAAAAAACTAATTGAAAACACCAATAAAGTTTCTGAATATTTCTTTGAAGCGATTAAAGTAATTCCTGAAATCAAACAGGTAAAAGGAAAAGGACTAATGTTAGGAGTTGAATTTGACTTTGACGTGAGTGCTTTGAGAAAGAAAATGATTATCGAAAAATATATTTTCACAGGAGGTGCTAACAATAAAAACTTATTGAGAATCCTTCCGCCGCTAACGATTACAACTGATGCGATTGACACATTTATCAAAGCATTACAGGAATCCTTAGCTGAATTGAAATAATATTTCGATTAATATATTATAATTTTTAGAATCTGCTAAAATCTGTAAAATCTGCGTGCTAATTTTTTTCACCCAGATTCCGCAAATTTAAACAGCTTTTGTAATGATTAAATAAAAAAATCAATGAATACATTATTATCCATAGACAAAAGAAACGCTGTATTGACCCGAATGGCGGAACTTTTAGAACAGGAAAGAGAAGCTTTGAAAGCCATCAATCAGCAGGATTTAGCCAATTATAACGGCGAAGATTTGGCTATGGAAAAACGTTTACTCGTTGACGATGCTAAAGTGGACGGAATGATACTTTCGGTACAACAATTAGCGTCTCAGGAAGATCCTGTGGGGCAAATTCGTTATGAATTCACTCATGACAACGGCATGAGAATCAGCAATAAAACGGCTGCTTTTGGAACGATTTTGATTATTTATGAATCCCGCCCGGACGTAACCGTTGAGGCGGGAGGAATTGCTTTTAAGTCTGGAAACAAAATTTTATTGAAAGGTGGTAAAGAATCCTTGCTTTCTAACCAAAAGATTGTAAGCCTTTGGCATCAGGCTTTGGCAGAAAACGGAGTTTCTACGGACTGGGTAGAATATTTGAATTATGACAGAGTGCAAACTCAGGCTTTCTTAGAAAAACCAACGCAAAGAGTGGATTTAATCGTGCCACGCGGAGGTGAGAAACTCATCGAATTCACTAAAAAACACGCGAGTTGTCCGGTGATTGTAAGCGGTCGCGGAAATAACTTTTTATACATCAATGCCGACGCTGATTTAGACAAAGCGATGAATATTATCATCAACGGAAAAACCTCAAATATATCAGTTTGTAATGCTTTAGATAAAGTATTGATTGATGTAAATTTACCAAATTGGCAAAGCTTTGCTAATGAATTAGTAACTAAATTAAAAAGTTATAACGTTACGGTTTTAGGCGACGAAGCTATTGCAAACGCTACTCAAATTCCGACCATTGAAAATGATTTGATTTGGTACGAAGAATTTTTAGATTACAAAATTGTCATCGGAACAGTAAATTCGAATCAGGAAGCGATTGAAATGATTAATAAATATTGCGGAGGACATTCGGCTTCGATTATTACAGAAGACAAAACCATTGCGCAGGAATTTATGGAAAACATTGATGCTTCTTCGGTTTATCACAATGCCTCTACCCGATTCACTGACGGTGGACAATTTGGTTTAGGCGGTGAATTAGCCATAAGTACCGATAAATTACACCAACGCGGGCCAATTGGGTTACAGCATTTGGTAACTAACAAATGGTATATTTACGGAGAAGGACAAGTTCGTTAGTTTGCAGTGTTCGGTTGTCAGTTGTGAGTTGTCAGTTCGAGCGCAGTCGAGAATAAAAAAGATTAAATACTACTTTGTGAACCTTGTTTTATAAAGTAAAAGAAATAAAAAACTTTGTGCACTTTGCGATTAGCTTTGTGTACTTTGTGGTTAAAAAAAGCCCTTTGCGGTTAAAACAATGGCAAAAAAAAGAATTTTATTAAAATTAGGCAGTAATACTCTAACCAGGGAAACCAATCATATTTCGAGAGGAAAGATTGAGGATATTGGTATGCAAATCGCTGCTTTGAACGATGAATATGAATTTATCATTGTAAGTTCTGGAGCTATTGCTGCGGCCAAACAATTTGTAAAACTAGACAATAACGACAAAGATGTTTTTGTAAAACAGGCTTTGGCTTCTATTGGTCAGCCACATCTGATGCGGATTTACAATGAAAATTTCAAAGATTTAGGTTTACATACTTCACAATGTTTGCTTTCTTATTCAGATTTTGAAAAAGAACAAACTAAGAAAAATATCGTAAATACGATTAATGTATTAGTTAAAAACAACTACATTCCTATCATCAACGAAAATGATACCGTAGCTACTGATGAAATTAAGTTTGGTGACAACGATAAATTAGCGGCTTTAACCGCGGTTTTATTAAAAGTTGATATTCTGATTATTGCCACAAATACCGATGGTTTTTACACCAAAGAATCAATGAGCAATGGTGTTCCTAAAACTATTTTATCGGTAGAAAACCTGAAAGATTTAGAAAAAGAAATTGGTGATACAAAATCTTCTCACGGTACAGGAGGTATGCAATCTAAAATTGAAGCAGCAGCCATCGCCAAGGAAGCCCAAATAGAAACCTGGGTCGTAAATGGCTTAAATGACAATTTCATCTTAAATGCTTTGGCAAATAAAATAGCATTTACAAAAATTGTATAATTAAGTTTATATGTTTAGTCGGTTATACGGTTAAACATAATAAACAAATAACCGATTAAACAGTAAAAAAAATGAACTATATTTCAATTCAGGACATAGATAATTTGTCAGAATGGGTTCAAGACGCTCTTAAAATCAAGAAGAACCCACTTAAGAACAAGAAATTAGGAAAAGACAAAACCTTAGGGATGTTGTTTTTCAATCCAAGTTTAAGAACCCGTTTGAGTACACAAAAAGCAGCCTTAAATTTAGGGATGAATGTGATGGTAATGAACTTTACCAGCGAAGGATGGACATTAGAATTTGAAGACGGTGCGATTATGAGTCAGGGCGCTTCGGAACACATTAAAGAAGCTGCCGAAGTTGTCTCTCAATATTGTGATATTATTGCTATCAGAGCTTTTGCCGGATTAATTGATAAAGAAAAGGACAATGCCGAAATGGTTTTGGCAGGCTTTTTAAAATATGCCACAGTACCGGTTGTAAATATGGAAGGCTGTACGGGACACCCACTACAGTCTTTGGCAGATGCCATCACCATGGAAGAATTCAAAACCCCACATAGACCAAAAGTGGTTCTAACCTGGGCTCCGCACCCTAAGGCGTTACCACAGGCGGTTGCGAATTCTTTTGTAGAAATGATGCAAAAACAGAACGCTGATTTTGTAATCACACATCCGGAAGGTTACGAATTGAATCCTGAAATCACTAAAGATTCAAAAATTGAATACGATCAGGATAAAGCTTTTGAAAACGCCGATTTTATTTATGCCAAAAACTGGAGTAACTATATCGAATACGGACAAATTACTAATGCGGATACCAACTGGACTGTAACTGCTGAAAAAATGGCGTTGACAAATAACGCCAAATTCATGCACTGTTTACCGGTAAGACGTAATGTAATTGTAACCGACGAAGTTATTGACAGCGAAAATTCTATTGTTATTCAACAAGCAAATAACAGAACCTATTCGGCTCAATTAGTATTAAAGAAAATATTGAAATCTATTTCTAAAAAGAAGGTAAAGGAATAAATTGTTTTTTTAAGACGCTTTATTTTTATACTTTTTCAAGCAATAACCCAATATCATGAAACAACAACTTACAGTAATTAAAATAGGTGGAAACATCATCGACAATCCAACAGAACTGACTCAGTTTCTTTCTGATTTTTCTAAAATAGAGGGCTACAAAGTATTAGTTCACGGTGGAGGAAAATCAGCGACTAAAATGGCACAAAGCGTAGGCTTAACACCAAAAATGGTTGACGGTAGAAGAATTACCGATGCACCTATGCTGGATATTGCAGTGATGATTTATGCGGGGCAAATCAATAAAAATGTGGTGGCCGAATTACAGGCAAACGGAACAAATGCCGTAGGTTTTACCGGTGCTGATGGAAATCTTATCCTTTCGGAAAAAAGAAATCACCCTACTATTGATTATGGATTTGTGGGCGATGTCAAAAAAATCAATACGCCTTTATTGCAAAAACTAATTGAATTGGATATTACTCCGGTATTTTGTGCCATCACACACGATAAAAACGGACAATTATTAAACACCAATGCCGATACTATTGCCAGTGAATTAGCTATCGGTTTGTCGGAAGTTTTTGAAGTAACTCTAAATTATTGCTTCGAAAAACCGGGTGTTTTGTACGATGCCGAAGACGATTCTTCAGTAATTGCGCAAATAGACTCTCCTTTGTATGCCAAATTAAAAGACGAAGGTGCTATCCATTCCGGGATGATTCCTAAATTAGATAACTGTTTTAACAGTTTATCAAAAGGTGTTCAAAAAATTAAAATCGGACATCATAAAATGTTGAAAAATGCAGACGCCGTTTGCACCACCATTCAACTGTAAACCACATCATTTGATTGCAAATCAAAATGATCCCGTTTAAAAAAAATTAGAAGAAAAACTTCTAAAAAAAACTCCAAAAAGCCAACTACTTATTGGAAAAAAAACAAAAAATGAAAAACATCGAAACACTTACTCAAGAAGCAATTAATTTATTAAAAAGCCTAATTGAAACGCCTTCCTTTTCCAGTGAAGAGCAACAAACAGCGCTTTTAATAGAAAATTGGTTTAACCAAAACGGAATACCTTTCAAGAGAGAGAATAACAATGTTTGGGCATTCAATAAAAATTTTAACGAAAACAAACCAACCCTACTTTTAAATTCCCATCACGACACGGTAAGACCTAATCAGGCTTACACTAATGACCCTTTCAAAGCCATTGTAGAAGACGGAAAATTATACGGTTTGGGAAGTAATGATGCCGGAGGTTGTTTAGTTTCCCTGTTAGCAACTTTTACCCATTTTTATGCCAGTGAAAACCTGCCTTACAACATCGTAATGGTAGCTTCGGCCGAAGAAGAAAGCAGTGGTAAAAACGGATTAAACAGCGTTTTAAAGCACTTACCGGAATTAGAATGCGCTATTGTAGGCGAACCTACTTTAATGCAATTGGCCGTAGCCGAAAAAGGTTTGCTGGTTTTAGACGTAAAAGTAAAAGGAACTGCCAGCCACGCAGCACATAACAATCCGGATAATCCAATTTATAATACATTAGCAGCAATCGAATGGTTCAAAAACTACCAATTCGAAAAAATATCGGAGGTTTTAGGTCCTGTAAAAATGACCGTAACCCAAATCAATGCCGGAAAACAGCACAATGTAGTGCCTTCTGAATGTGATTTGGTTGTAGATATTCGGGTAAACGATTGTTACAACAACAAAGAAATTTTAGCCACAGTTCGTGAAAATGTAAATGCCGAAGTCAACCCGCGTTCGATGCACTTAAACGCTTCTTCTATTCCGGTTTCGCACGGATTAGTTCAGGCCGGAATTGCATTAGGTCGCACTACTTATGGTTCGCCCACGCTTTCTGATCAGTCCGTTTTAAGCTGTAAATCCTTAAAATTAGGACCTGGAGACAGTTTACGTTCGCACTCGGCTGACGAATTTATTTATCTAAACGAAATCGAAGAAGGAATCGAATTGTATATCAAAATACTTTCTGATTTCTTTAAAAATATTTAGTAGCTAATCCCGCTATTCGCTTCAATCTTTTATTTTTTAAAGAAAAAAACAAAAGGATTTTCGCTGCTATCGGGGCTAAAAAACAACTTTGCGAATCTCTTGGTGTACTCTGAGAATCTTTGCGAAACAAAAACACAGAATTATGAAACTTTGGGAAAAAGGAATACCAACAGATAAACAAATCGACTTATTTACTGTTGGAAACGATAGAGAATTAGATTTAATTTTAGCCAAACACGATGTAACCGGAAATATTGCGCAGGCAAAAATGCTTGCCAAAATTGGCTTAATTACTATTCAGGAATGCGAAGATTTACTGGGCGCATTAGCAGAAATTCTGGAAGATATTAAAGCTGGAAATTTCACTATCGAAGATTCATTTGAAGACGTACATTCAAAAGTCGAATATTTATTGACCCAAAAAGTTGGCGATGCCGGAAAAAAAATCCATACGGCCCGTTCCCGTAATGATCAGGTTTTAGTGGATATGAATTTGTACTTAAAAGAAGAAGTTTTACAATTAAAACAACAGGTAAAATCATTGTTTGATTTATTGATGGCTTCTGCTGAAAAGTACCAAAACGTATTATTGCCAGGTTATACGCATTTGCAAATTGCAATGCCAAGTTCTTTTGGAATGTGGTTTTCGGCTTATGCTGAAAGTTTAATTGATGATATGAGTATGCTGAATGCTGCTTTAAAAGTTGTCGATCAAAATCCATTGGGTTCGGCTGCTGGATACGGAAGCTCCTTCCCTATTGACCGAACTTTTACCACAAAGGAAATGGGTTTTAGTACGTTAAAGTACAATTCGGTTGCGGCACAAATGAGTCGTGGTAAATCAGAGAAAACAGTTGCTTTTGCTATGGCTAGTGTAGCAGGAACACTTGCTAAATTTGCCTACGATGTTTGTTTGTACATGAGTCAGAATTTTGATTTCATTGGTTTACCTGCCAATTTAACAACGGGTTCAAGCATCATGCCACATAAAAAGAATCCGGATGTATTTGAATTAATTCGTGGAAAATGCAACAAAATTCAGGCATTACCTTATGAGTTAACATTAATTACCAACAACTTACCAAGCGGTTACCACAGAGATTTACAACTTTTAAAAGAAGGAGTTTTCCCTGCGATTCAAAACTTAAAAGCCTGTTTGGATATAGCTATTTTTTCTATTCCGGATATCAAGGTAAAAGAAAATATTTTAGAGGATAAAAAATACGATTATCTTTTTACGGTGGATACTTTGAACGAAATGGTTACAGCAGGAATTCCTTTTAGAGATGCTTACAAAGAAGTAGCGCTGCAAATTGAAGCCGGAAATTACCAATCGCCAAAAGCAACCAAACACACACACGAAGGAAGTATCAACAACCTTTGTTTGAATGAGATTAAAGAGAAAATGAATGCTTCATATTAAATGCTAAAGGTGCTTTAAATAAGCACCTTTTTTTATACTTTATAATTTTCTTGTAAACAAAAACCTATTTATAACAATCGTTTGAATTTAAAATGTATTTTTGATAGAATCATTTACATTTTATGAAAAAATTGCATCAAAAAAGGACTCAAACACTTGTCGAACAGGACTTCATCTCACAAGAGCAAGCTTCAGAAATTAATAACTACCGAAATAGGGACTTTTTTTCACTTTACAACGAGTTAAAAATTCTACTCTATCTTTCTGTGGTAATGTTTAGTTCGGGAATGGGTATTTTAATTTATCAAAATATTGATACCATAGGACATACCGCTATCTTAAGTTTGTTATTAATTCTTATTCTCGTTAGTTTTTATTTTTGCTTCAAAAATTTTGATGGCTTCAAAAAAACAGAAACAACATTTTCTAATCCTGTCTTTGATTATTTGGTTTTAGCGGCCAATTTACTCAGTTGCATTTTTATTGGATATCTACAACTACAGTATAATACTTTTGGAACACATTATGGATTAGCGACCTTAGTCCCTACGCTGGTAAGCTTCTTTTGCGCCTATTATTTTGATAACAAAAGTTCACTTTCAATTGCTATATCAGGATTAACCGCTTATATCGGTTTAAGTATTAATCCAACAGCGATTTTAGACAATCAAATTTATGAAAATCCAGATTTGACTTATTCCGCCTTGGGATTAGGAATTCTGTTGATTCTTTGGACCATATACAGTGAAAAATCGAAGCTAAAAGAACATTTTAGCTTTATCATTCTAACATTTGCCTTACATCTTATTTCGATAGCCTGCATTGCTAATTTATTCGAAACATATTGGTTTGTTTTTGAACTAATTCTAGGTTTAAGTATCATTTATTTCTATTTCAAAAGTATTGAAAGTAAGGCATTATCGCTTTTTTTCTTTTTACATATTTATGCTTACATAGGATTCAATGTCCTTTTATTTAAAATAATAGATTTACTTTCTTCCTTCATTAATTTTGAGTTTTATATCCTGTTGGGACCAGTATACTTTGTTGGTTCTATCCTATTATTTACCAAACAAATTAAGAATTTTAATAAAAAGAATAACAAATGATAGCCTACGATAAAAATTTGCTGGACAACTCCATTTTACTTGATGAAGCAAAGGATTTAAAAAATGCTGGCTTCATTTCTAAGGAACAATTTGAAAATATTCATAGCCAACTTAGTCACTTAAAAACCAACAAAAACCTCTTAGTTAGATTAGGATTTTTTCTTTTAGGTTGTTTAATGTATTCCTCCATATGTGGAACTTTATCTTTAACTCTATTTCAATTATTTCAAAATCACTTATCGATAATATTATTAATAATTGCGCTCGTTGGTATTATTGGATTGGAATTTTTAAGTCGTGAAAATTATTTTGGTCAGGGATTAGACGATGCTTTTCTTTTTGGTTTCCTGACTTCATTGGGTGCTTTCGTTGGTAGTTCTACTAATGGAGAGGAATTGCTGGTTGCTTTGGTACTTACTTTAGCTGCTATTATTACTTACCTACGTTATTTGCATCTTTCGTCAGCATTGATTGCTTGCATTGCAGCAACTGCTACTATAGCTTACACTTCATTTGAAATAGGTGAAATTACAAAATCTTTATTACCTTTCATTATGATGTTATTTGCCAATATTGGGTATTGGTTAAGTAAAGGAACTCTAGAAAAGACCAAAAACAATTACTACTATAAAGGTTTAAAACTTGCAAACAACTACTGCCTAATCCTATTTTATTTAGCCGGTAATTACTTAGTTGTTAGAGAATTATCAATCATATTATTAGGAACCGAAACACCTAAAGGTCAAGATATTACATTTGCTCCTTTCTTTTATATTTTTACTTTTTTTGTACCTGTAGCCTATATTTTGAACGGACTTAGAACAAGAAATCGAATAATGCTTTGGATTGGAGTACTAGCGTTAACATTTTCTATCTATAGTATTCGGTATTATTACGCGTTGCTCCCCCTAGAAATTGCGCTAACTATTGGAGGAATTATAGTTTTCTTTTTTAGTTATTTTACAATAGAAAGAATTAAAGAAAAGGAATTGGGTATTACTTTTAAAATAGACCGATTTTTAAATTCAAATACCCTTGCAAATGCCGAGATACTAATTACCGCTACGCAAATGAGTATAAAACCAACAGCTGTTGATGGATCTAAAATGAAATTTGGAGGCGGTGATTTTAGCGGCGGTGGTTCAAGTGGGAATTTTTAAACTAAGTCAAGAGAAAAGCCACGAATTCACGAATTAAAATATCATAATTCGTGAATTCGTGGCTTCTTATTTTTATTAATTGGATTACACTACTTCTTCAAGAACTGAAGCATCAATATCCGAATGTGAAGCATCATAAACCGATTTTCCGTCTTTAATTACCAAAATTTGTGGTGACTGATGTTGTACCTGAAAACGATTGGCAATTTCATTTGAAATTTCGCGATAGTTTAATAAATCCAAAAAATAAGGTGTAACTTTATCCTGTAAAGCAAATTCATTTTCAAATTGCTTCAGAGCCATTCTACTGATACTGCATCGGGTACTGTGTTTAAAAATAACCGCTGGTTTCTCATTCGAATTAAACATAATTTCAGCTAACTGATCCAAATCGGTTAGTTTTTCCCAATTAATTTTAGGTTCCTGTTGTTTTGGAGTTTCATCACTCCCGAAGATATTTTTAAAAAAACTCATAATTTGACTTATTTTATGACTTTTTGACATTTAAAACTGATAAAAATCATGGTTTTCACGCCGTTTTGTCTTTAAATTTGATATGGAATATAATTTGTCCCAACGCTTGCAAAGGTAAGTAATAAGTTTAAATCCAAATCTATAAAAAATATGAACATTAATAAATTTACAATCAAATCGCAGGAAGCTATTCAGCTTTCTCAGCAATTGGCACAACGTTTTGGCCAACAACAAATTGAAAACGAACACATTTTCAAAGCTATTTTCGAAGTAGATGAAAATGTGGCACCTTTCATTTTGAAAAAACTCAACGTCAATGTACCGTTGTTTTTACAGGTCTTAGACAGCACGATTCAAAGTTTTCCTAAAGTTTCCGGTGGCGATGTAATGCTTTCCAGAGAAGCTAATAAAGCTCTGACTGAAGCAGAAATTATTGCACAAAAAATGAACGATGAATATGTTTCCATCGAACATTTAATTCTGGCTATTTTTGCCTCCAAATCTAAAGTTGCTCAAATCTTAAAAGATCAGGGCGTTACTGAAAAAGGATTGAAAGCAGCCATTGAAGAATTGCGTAAAGGCGAAAGAGTAACCTCTGCCTCTGCCGAAGAAACCTATAATTCACTGAATAAATACGCTAAAAACCTAAACGAACTGGCGCGTAGCGGGAAACTGGATCCTGTTATTGGCCGTGATGAAGAAATTCGTCGTGTGTTGCAAATTTTGACTCGTCGAACCAAAAACAACCCAATGTTGGTTGGTGAACCGGGTGTAGGTAAAACCGCTATTGCCGAAGGTTTGGCACATCGTATTGTAGATGGTGACGTACCAGAAAATCTAAAGGAAAAAATTGTGTACTCACTCGATATGGGAGCTTTGATTGCCGGAGCCAAATACAAAGGAGAATTTGAAGAACGTTTGAAATCGGTGGTAAAAGAAGTCACTTCTGCCGAGGGAGATATTGTTTTATTCATTGACGAAATCCACACACTCGTTGGTGCCGGAGGTGGCGAAGGTGCCATGGATGCGGCTAATATTTTAAAACCGGCTTTGGCACGTGGAGAATTGAGAGCTATCGGTGCAACGACTTTGGACGAATACCAAAAATACTTTGAAAAAGACAAAGCCTTAGAAAGACGTTTCCAAAAAGTATTGATTGACGAACCGGACACCGAAAGTGCCATTTCGATTTTGCGTGGAATCAAAGAAAAATACGAAACACATCATCAGGTACAAATCAAAGATGAGGCAATTATTGCAGCCGTTGAATTATCACAACGCTACATTACCAATCGTTTTTTACCGGATAAAGCCATTGATTTAATGGACGAGGCAGCTTCCAAAATTCGTATGGAAATCAATTCAAAACCGGAAGAATTAGATGTTTTGGATCGAAAAGTAATGCAGTTGGAAATCGAAATCGAAGCCATCAAACGCGAAAAAGACGAAGCCAAACTCAAAATTCTTGGTTTGGAATTGGCCAATTTAAAAGAAGATCGCAATAAAATATTTGTCAAATGGAAATCAGAAAAAGACATCGTTGATAACATTCAGGCAGAGAAAGCCCAAATTGAAAATCTAAAATACGAAGCCGAACGTGCCGAGCGTGAAGGTGATTACGGAAAAGTTGCTGAAATCCGTTATGGACGCATCAAAGAAGCGCAGGAACAACTGGATGCATTACTTAAAGAATTACAGGAAAACCAACATGGTAATTCCTTGATTAAAGAAGAAGTAAATCGTGAAGATATTGCTGAAGTAGTGGCTAAATGGACCGGAATTCCGGTGGTGAAAATGTTGCAGGGAGAAAGAGAAAAACTCCTGCATCTGGAAGAAGAATTGCACCGTCGTGTGGTAGGTCAGGAAGAAGCTATTGAAGCCGTGAGTGATGCCGTTCGCCGTAGTCGTGCCGGATTGCAGGATATGAAAAAACCGGTTGGTACTTTCTTATTCCTGGGTACAACCGGTGTAGGTAAAACCGAATTAGCCAAAGCTCTGGCCGAATATCTATTTGACGATGAAAATGCCATGACCCGTATCGATATGAGTGAATACCAGGAACGTCATGCCGTAAGCCGTTTAGTAGGTGCGCCTCCGGGATATGTGGGTTATGATGAAGGGGGGCAATTGACCGAAGCTGTTCGTAGAAAACCGTATTCGGTAATTCTTTTGGACGAAATTGAAAAAGCCCATCCAGATACGTTTAATATACTGTTACAGGTATTGGATGAAGGACGTTTGACTGATAACAAAGGAAGATTGGCCGATTTTAAAAACTCCATTATCATCATGACTTCTAATATGGGAAGCCAGATTATTCAGGAGAAATTCGAGAACCTTAAAAGCGGAATCGAAGCAGCAACCGAGGCAGCCAAAGTAGAAGTGCTAGGCTTGTTGAAACAAACGGTTCGTCCGGAATTCATCAACCGTATTGATGAAATTGTGATGTTTACGCCGTTGACCAATGCGAATATTGCTCAAATTGTAGGCTTACAATTGAAGTCGGTAACTAAAATGCTGGCACAACAAGGCATTACTATGGATGCTACTCCGCAAGCCATCGAGTACCTTTCTGAAAAAGGATTTGACCCGCAGTTTGGTGCCCGTCCTGTAAAACGTGTGATTCAAAGAGAAGTCTTGAACCAATTGTCTAAGGAAATCCTGTCCGGCAAAATCACAACCGACAGTATCATACTTTTAGACGCTTTTGACGGCCAATTGGTTTTCAGAAACCAAAGCGAAAAAGCCGAAGTGTAAGTCATTGCGAGGAACGAAGCAATCTCACTAAGTTTTGAGCTACTAGCCTTTAATCGTGAGATTGCCGCGCTATCGCTCGCAATAACAAACTCCTAAAAACACCAGTCCTAACCGATTGGTGTTTTTTTTTATTTAGGAGCATAACGATAGCTTTCTATAAGTACTTCCCTCCTGCTGTACGCTGTATCTATTTTGTCCACTGTCGCTACCACATGAGGATGCCGCTTCCATCAGGGCTAGAAAGAACTTTTATTATTCTTAAAAACGTATCAAAAATTATCTTACAAATAAAAAACTCTTATATGAATTTGTAAAAAAAAACAAATATATTAGCTAAATAAACAACAGCATCATTTATAGCACAAAACCGCCCAATTTTGGATAGATTGGACCTTTTATGGCACCTATAAAAGAGTTAGTAACAATCGTCCCTCAAGACAACAAATCATCATTTATAGTATGATAATATATAAACTTTACTCACTCAATTCAGAACGTTTTATTGAACATAATCAAGAATATTTTTTAAATCTTTTAGAAATTATAAGAGAGCAAACTTTTTTAAGTTCAACAATAGACGGAATAATTTTCACAGATGATATTCATGGTGAAATTAAACGCTATTGCGAAGAAAGCTTTAACACACAATATTTGACAATAGGAAGAGAATTTAAATCAATAGCAAAAACAATAAATATTGATGGAAAGAAAAAAGTTTTTTTTGATGCAATAAATATTAACGTTTGGTCAAAATATACTTCTCAAATTTTTATTGAACAATTATTAGAAATTTATGCAGATGATTTAATTTCAAATATTTATCCCATTCCACAACAATATCTACCTGAAACACCTTTTAAAGAAGTAATAAAAATTCATTTTTCCCAATGGGCAACGAAGGTAATTTGTAACACTTTAGAAAAAAGTTTTACCATAGACGAAACATTTAAGCAAGATACCTCTAAAATTTTTATAGATTCTTTTAAAAGAAATATTAAAAAATACCATTTTGAATTTCAAAAGGATAATAATATAGATAACTTTTGGATTAAATCTATGAAAGAAATTGATTTTTTAATTCGTAGATGTTTAGATGTCAAATTTGATGGTGGAAAATTCGATGACTCTAATGATTTCAATGATAATATAAATACAATTTTATCAGAGATTGAAGATCTAACTAAATTGTTATTAAAACAAAAAGAATTAGATTTTACAATTATAGAAAATGAAATTGCTTCAATATTTGAGAAGTGTTTCATTAAAGTATCATTAAATCAACGTATGGAAGTAAAAATTATTGATACTCCAAAAAAATTATTCAAAAATAATTTAGTAGATACAGAACAAAGAATTGTAGCTTTTATTGATATACTTGGATTCACTTCGATCATAGAAGAATATGATTCCGATGAAAGTTCAAATATTTTAAATGAGCTTCACGATACTTTAGAAATTGCAATTAAAGTTTCAATCGAAAATATGATTGATTCCAAAGTACAAACCGATGTTAAAGAATTTTTAGAATACAGAATGTTTTCCGACTGCCTCTGTATTTCACTTCCTTTTATTGAATATGGAAATGATTTTCATATTCAATTTCACTCATTATCAAGTATTGTAAAAGCTTATCAACTTTCAATGATGCAAAAAGGATTTTTTGTAAGAGGAGGTATCTCAATTGGTAGTTTTTACGCAGATAATAATATGATTTTTTCAGGTGGTTTGGTAAAAGCTTACAAACTTGAACAAACAGCTTTTTATCCAATCATTGCGATTGATGACAATGTTATTGAAAGACTTAAGCATAATTTTGAAGAAAATGAAAAGGGTCTTTTCATAAAAGAAACTATGTTAACTTTTAAAAATAATCAATCTAAAATATTTTTAAATCCTTTTGACTTTCTTGATAATTCAAATAAATATTTAGATTATTTAAATTCTACTCTTGAAAATTTAATAATTAATGACGATGATAATGATCCTTTGACTAAAATGACAAATTCAATTTTGAAAATGACATCTTCACTAACTAAGCCCATTTTTGAACAAGCAAAATTAAGTATGAATCCAGAAGTAATTAATAAAGGAAAAGAAGATATATTAAAAATAATACAATTTCAAATAGAGAAACATCAAAATATTAAAGAAAATAATAGCAATGAAAAAACATTGAAAGAAGCTGAAAAAATAATTTCAAAATATAATTTCCTAAAGGATTTTACACTTTGGTCAATGGGAAAAACGGAATTAGGTTTATTCAATTATTACAAATTTGAAGAATAAATACCCCAGCTCTGCGAAGCCTTTTGATCCCAATAGCGCGGAAATGCTTTCCGTGCCCGCAACAGTGAGTAAATAATAGCAACAAGCCTAAATCTTACGGAGATGCTTCCTTCGTCAGCATGACAAGATTGACGCAATTGATTACTACTTAGCCTGTATTTTTAAAATTGATAAGCAATAAACTTTTAAAATAATTACCTTTAGTAAAAACGAAATCATGCTTATATCCATCATTCCTAAACTACCCATGCGGGATAAAACCGCATCCAAAAGTTATTACATTGACCAATTAGCTTTTACTGAAATTGGGGATTTTGGTGATTATTTACTGCTTAAAAAAGACAACATCGAAATTCATTTTTTTGAATTCAAAGAGTTAAAACCGGAAGACAATTACGGGCAGGTTTATATTCGTACCCAAGACATTGAGGACTTTTACCAATCTTTACTGGATAAAAAAGTCCTTATTCATCCTAATGCGCCTTTGCAAAACAAACCCTGGGGACAAAAAGAGTTTGCTCTACTCGATTCGGACAATAATTTATTGACTTTTGGCGAAAGCATAACTTAAAATTTCATCTGTTATAATCTGCTAAATCTGCGTGCCAATAAAACCTTTTACTACAATACACATAAATACCTTAAATTTGCAGGAACTCAATTTAGAAAAATAGAACAATGAACATTTTAGAATTAATTCAAAAAAGATATACTGCCAAACATTACCAATCCGACAAAGCGATTCCACAGGATAAGATAGAAGATTTAAAAGAAATTTTGCGCCTTACACCTTCTTCCATTAACATTCAGCCGTGGAAATTTACCTTTGTGCAAAATCCGGAAATGAAAGCAAAACTGGCTTCGGTTTCGATGCACAATACCGAAAAAATCAATCAGGCGCATTTATTAGTAATTTTTTCTGTGGCAGATGATTTAGATGCTTTTCAAAAAGTTGTTGATGCCGAATTACCGGCAGCCCGCAGAGACTGGTACAACAAAATCAAAGCCAGTACTCCGGAAGCCGATTTAAAAACATGGTTCGCCAAACAAGTTTATATTGCGCTGGGTGTAGGTTTGACTGCAAGTATTGCTCTAGGATTAGATTCAACTGCGATGGAAGGAATCGAATCCGACAAATACAGCGACATCTTAGGAATGAGCGATTACAAACCTTTATTTGCTATGGCGGTGGGTTATGGTGCTGAAGATGATTTTAACCGTATCGAAGTAACTCCTAAATCAAGAAGAGCATTAGAAAGTGTGATTGACAGCATTTAATTTCAATGGCAATAGCAATAGCAATGACAATGAAAATAGCATTTTCAACAAACAATAAACAACAAACCCCAAACTATTAAATGGCATCAGGAATTTTTGCATTATTAGATGATATAGCTGCACTTTTGGACGATGTGGCTGTAATGAGTAAAGTAGCGGCTAAAAAAACAGCCGGAATTTTAGGCGACGATTTGGCTGTAAATGCCGAAAAAGCCTCCGGATTTGCATCCTCCAGAGAATTACCCGTTTTATGGGCAATTTCTAAAGGCTCACTGCTTAACAAAATAATTATACTTCCCATAGCCTTTTTACTCAGTGCCTTCTCGCCTATGGCAATTATTGTCATTTTGGTTTTGGGCGGACTCTATCTGGCTTATGAAGGTGCCGAAAAAATATACGAATTCTTTTTTCCTCATCATCACGACAAAATAACCATCACTGATAAAACTTTTACCGAAGAAGAAATTTTAACTATTGAAAAAGACAAAATCAAGTCGGCTATTATCACTGATTTTATTCTATCGGTCGAGATTGTCATTATTGCTTTAGGAACGGTCATTGAAGAAACTTTATCGAAACAAATAGTAGTGGTTTCTATCATTGCTTTACTGGCTACGGTGGGCGTTTATGGTATTGTGGCTTTGATTGTTCGTATGGATGAAACCGGTTTCAAACTAATAGCCATGAGTACCAAAGAAAACAGCATTACCAAATCTATTGGAAAAATACTAGTTCAGGCTTTACCGAAAGTTATTAAAAGTTTAGCTATCATCGGGACTATTGCACTGATTTTGGTTGCCGGAGGAATTTTTGTTCACAACATCGAATATTTACATCATTTAGCACCACAATTACCGGCTATCATTAAAGAGTTTGGTATCGGACTTTTATTTGGTTTTATAACTTTAGGAGTTGTAACTTTTTTCAAAAAAATTATAAAAAAATAATTCCACAAAACATTTTTAGTTCATTAATAAACAACAGATTAACACCCTGTTTCAACACAACAGCTTTTATTTTTTCGTAACTTAGTACTTTCACAAAAAAAACAGTACGTTAATTCTAAATCTAAAAGCAATGCCAAAGTATGTTATTGAAAGAGAAATTCCCGAAGCCGGGAAATTAACTCCTGAACAGCTCAAAGCAATTTCACAAACCTCTTGTGAAGTATTGCTTAAAATGGGTTCTGAAATTCAATGGGTTCACAGTTATGTAACAGATAATAAAATCTATTGTGTTTACAACGCACCAAATGAAGAAATGATTCTTGAACACGCCAAACAAGGCGGATTTCCAGCTAATTCCATCAGTAAGGTTTCCACAATCATCGATCCCGTCACCGCAGAATAAAAGTAAAAACAAAAGAAGCCGTCTCAAAACATAATTTGAGGCGGTTTTTTCATTTCAGTCTATTTGGTTTGATTTTTACTTCTGCTGAAAAAAACTAAAATTGTC